>CAZGWR010000001.1:0-227509 GCA_964529505.1 uncultured Novosphingobium sp.
CCGCCGTCAGCAGCGTGGCGGCAAAGCGGAACACATCGTTGCCCGCACCGCCGCGAAACACATCGTTGCCCGCGCCCGCCAGCACATTGAACGAGCGCGTCGCGAGCGTGACGCCCGAATAATCGAGCGTGTCGTTCCCTGAAGAACCGGTGACCGCAAGAACGCCGCCGTTGGCCGCCGCCACCGCATCGCTGAACGTGACCGCAATCCCGCCATTGCCAAAGGTCAGCGCCTCAATCGAGGTCATGCCCGCCAAACTGGCAGCCGCCACCACACCAGCGCCGGTCAAGGCAAGCGTGTCTGTCCCGCCGTTCCCGGTCAGCGTGTCGCCGCTGTTAAGGTTCGCAACGGTGAAGTTGAACGTATCTGCAACAGCCGTGCCGATGAACGTGTTGTTGGTGGCCGCTTGGCCGGTAAAGGTCGCCATGATCGCTGATGTCCCGCAGTAAGACTGTTGGAACGGCAAGTTCGCCGACTCAGCGTTGTTTACAGAATTACCCTACGTAATTCTACGGGCAACAGGGATAGACGAATTCTTGCAAATGCGGGCTTGGCGCTTTTGAGACTATGCCGCTGCCTCACAATTGCCCCGCGCCCTGGCTTGCCGTGCAAACGAACACTTCGGCTTGGTCTCCTTTATCGGTGCGGTAGTTGCGAGCCACCGCATCGAGTACCGTGTCGACCCGCTCGGTGCGCGCGATGGCAATGACACAGCCGCCGAAGCCTCCCCCGGTCATCCGCGCACCACCTTCGCCATCCAATGATGCGGCCATAATCTCGGCGAACCGATCGATCGCCGGGACGGTGATGGCGAAATCGTCGCGCATCGAGGCGTGCGATTGCGCCATCAGCACGCCCAGCGCGGTAAGGTCGCCCGCTGCGAGCGCCTGCGCCGCCGCGACGGTGCGGGCGTTCTCGGTCACGACATGACGCGCCCGGCAATAAGTTAGTTCATCAAGCTCGCCCCGCCTTGCAGCAAGGGCCGCAAGATCGAGATCGCGCAAGGCGCTGACACCATAATGCCGCGCGGCAGCTTCGCACTGTGCACGGCGTTCGTTGTAGGCACTTTCGACATGGGCATGCCGTATGCCCGAATGTGCTATGATCACGGCGGTTCCAGCCGGCATAGCGATGGGCGTGCAGTCGAGCGAACGGCAATCAATCATCAAGGCGTGGCCGGCCACACCTTTCGCCGAGATAAGCTGATCCATGATCCCGCAGGCGCAGCCGACGAAAGTGTTTTCCGCCCGCTGCGCGATGCGGGCGAGCCGGGCGGGCTCGATCGTGGTCCCTGCAAGCCCCAGCACCGCATGCGCCAGCGCCAGTTCAAGCGAGGCGGACGAGGACAAGCCGGATCCGTGCGGCACATCGCCTGCGATGGCGAGCCGTGCGCCCGGTGCTGACACGCCCTCCGCGACAAGTTCTTTGATGACCCCGCGCCCGTAGTTCGCCCAGCCATCGGCAGATGGGACAATCGGTGCGTGCGGATCAAAGCGATCGCGGGCATAGCCCTGATCGCAGGCGATCGCCTCGATCCACCCATCGGGCGACGGCCCCGCCGCGACCACGGTATCCCGGTCGATGGCGAGTGGCAGGACAAACCCGTCGTTGTAGTCGGTGTGCTCGCCGATCAGATTGACTCGGCCGGGCGCGCGCGCGACGAGCGCGGGCTGGGTGCCATAGGCCTGGCGGTAGGCAGCCACCGCGCGGTCGCGGGCGCTCATGGTTGCAGCCTGAGATAGGCTTCGCGCAAACGCGCGGCGGCCTGTTCGGGGGTCAGATCGCGCTGCGCCTCGGCCAGCATTTCAAAACCCACCATGAATTTGCGCACCGTTGCCGAGCGCAGCAGCGGGGGATAGTAATGCGCGTGGAGCTGCCAGCCCGCGATGTCTGCCTGGCCGAACGGCGCGCCGTGCCAGCCCATCGAATAGGGAAATGACACGCCGAACAGTGCGTCATACGTGCGGGTGAGGGCCTGCACGGCCTGCGCCAGCGCGTCGCGCTGCGGTCCGTCCAGTTCGGGCATCCGCGCCACCTGAAAGCGTGGAAGCACCAGCGTTTCAAATGGCCATGCCGCCCAGAATGGCACGACCACAAGCCAGTCCTCATTGGCAAGCACGATGCGCGAACCATCCGCGTATTCGCGTTCGGCCACATCGGCGAGCATTGCGCGTCCGTGCGCGGCGAAATAAGCGCGCTGACGGGTGTCTTCGGCCATGGCTTCATCGGGCAGGAAGTCCGTCGCCCAGACCTGGCCATGGGGATGGGGGTTGGAACAGCCCATCATCGCGCCTTTGTTTTCGAATGCCTGCACCCACGTGAAATCACGGCCTAGCGCTTCGGTTTGGGCGCACCAGCAATCGATCACCGCGCGGTTGGCCGGGACAGAGAGATGCGCAAGCGTGGCCGAATGATCGGGCGAGAAACAGATCACCCGGCTCGTGCCGCGCGCCATGGCCGCTGCGAACAGGGGATCAGTCACCCCGGCAGGCAAGGTCACAGCACTTGGCAGCAGCGCGGGAAAATCGTTCTCGAACACGAACGGACCATCATAAGCGGGGTTGGCGTACCCGCCGATGCGTGTGTTGCCGGGGCAAAGATAGCACTGCGGATCATAGGCAGGCTGCGCGGAGACCGGCGGTTCCTCGCGCAGCCCGAGCCATGGTCGCAGACTTCTGTGCGGCGAGACGAGGATGTGGCGGCCGGTGAGCGGATCGCTCCGCCGGTGCGGCGTTTCGGCCATCGCGGCAATGCTGTGTGGCAAGCGGGGTTCCATGCTTGGGAAAGAGGACGGGAAATGATAACCGCATTACCCCGCCATGTCTTCCAGTTCGGTGCCCTTGGTTTCGTAGACCATCAGCCACACGAACAAGACAGAAGCGGCAGCGGCAAGCGTATATCCGCCATAAGTGATCGGCAGGCCGATATTCTGCGCGAGCCACGGGAAGCTGAAGCTGATCAGGAAGTTGGCCAGCCACTGGGCCGCGCCTGCCACGGCGAGCGCCGATCCGCGCATGGTATTGGGGAACATTTCTCCGAGCATGACCCACATCACCGGACCCCAGCTGAAATTGAAGCACACGACATAGACATTGGCGGCATAGAGCGCGATCGTACCGACGCCATCGGGCAGCGACAGCTTTCCATTCGAAAAAGTGCCGACCGAAAAGCACCAGGTGAGCACGCCGAGAGTCACGGCCATGCTGATCGATCCCGCCAGCAGCAGCGGCTTGCGGCCGATGCGGTCAATCAGGCTGATGGCAACGAGGCAGGAGAGGATCGAGAGCATCCCGCTGAGGATATTGATCTTGAGCGCGTCTGCCTCGCTGAAGCCGACGGCCTGCCAAAGCACTGCCCCGTAGTAGAACACGACATTGATGCCAACAAGTTGCTGGAACACAGCCAGGCCGATCCCGATCCATACGATCCGTCGCCAGCGGCCCGTGGCAGGATCGCTCAGCGCGCTGAAATCGGCGGCTTGATCGGCGCTCAACGAAGCCTTGATTTCGCGGAACTTCCGTTCGCCTTCGGCCTGCCCGATCAATCGAGCAAGCACGGCTCTCGCTTCACTGTCGCGGTTCTTGGCGACGAGGTAGCGCGGGCTTTCGGGAATGAACAGCAACGTGAGCAGGAAAAGCAGCGCGGGAACAGCCTGAACCCAGAACATCCAGCGCCACGCCGGATAGCTGAGCCAAAGCATGCCGAGCGATGATCCGGCAGCCTCAGCGAGATAGTAGTTGGCGAGGAAGGCCCCGGTCAAACCGCCGATGATCATGACCTGCTGCACACTGGCAAGGCGGCCACGGATGGCAGCGGGGGTTACCTCGCTGATATAGGCGGGAGAAAGTACGCTTGCCGCACCGACGGCAGCGCCGGCAAAAAAGCGCGCGGCGGCCAGCGTGAGCGCGCTGCCTGCCGCACCCGATGCCAGCGCGCTGACGAGAAACAGGATCGCGGCGATCATCATCACTTGCCGGCGGCCCAATTGATCGGCAAGCTGACCCGCCGCAAATGCACCGAGCGCACAGCCGGGCAGAAGCGCGCTGACGGTCAATCCCAGGGCAGCCTCGCTCAGCCCGAAGGCTGATTTCAGCCCTTCCTGCGTTCCATTGATCGCACCGCTGTCATAGCCGAACATGAAGCCGCCGATCGTTGCAACGCCTACGATGGCCCCAATCAGCAGCAGATTTGTCTGCCTTGTTGCTGTGTCTTTCACTAACCCATCCTCCCATCGCGTTGCCGGTCGGTCTATCCTGCCGATCCGCGTCCGTTTCGCTTGGCGGCGAAAAATTCTCTGTGTACCACGATCAATGTTAGCGCTACCTTTTTTCACATGCTAGGGGTAACCTGCATGCGACGGTCGGTCCTAGAAAGGATCGGCACGCGGGGAGTGTCTGGCACATGTATCTCGGGATCGATATCGGGACGTCGGGCGTCAAGGCCGTTGTGATCGACGATTCCGATAATCTGGTGGGCCAGGCAACTGCGCCGCTGCCGATTTCGCGCCCCTATCCGCTGTGGTCCGAACAGCATCCTGCAGATTGGTGGAATGCAACCTGCCGCGCGGTTTCCCAGCTCGAGCCGCGGGATCGGGCACGGGTACGCGCGGTCGGGCTGGCCGGGCAGATGCACGGCGCGACCTTGCTCGGCGCGGCCGGTCAGCCACTGCGGCCGGCCATACTCTGGAACGACGGGCGCAGCGCGCCGCAGTGCCGGGCGCTGGAAGCGCGGGTGCCTGCGCTCGCGCAGATCACCGGCAACAAGGCAATGCCAGGCTTCACCGCGCCCAAGCTGGATTGGGTGCGCGAGCACGAACCGGACATCTTTGCCAAGACCGCGCTGGTCCTGCTCCCTAAGGATTATGTCCGCCTGTGCATGACCGGCGATGCCGCGTCGGACATGTCGGACAGCGCGGGGACATTGTGGATGGACGTTGCCGCGCGCGCGTGGTCCGCCAAGATGCTCGCGGCGACCTACCTTGATCGCACGCAGATGCCGACGCTTTACGAAGGCGATGCCGTAACCGGCCAACTTCGCGCTGATGTGGCTCAAGCCTGGGGCGTGCCGCGCGTGCCTGTGGTTGGGGGGGGCGGCGACAATGCGGCGGGCGCTGTCGGTGTCGGTGTGGTCGATGCAGGTCAGGCGTTCCTTTCACTCGGCACATCGGGCGTGCTGTTTTTGGCGAACGATGCCTATCGTCCGAATCCGGCGGGCGGGGTTCACAGCTTCTGCCATGCGCTGCCGGGGCGCTGGCACCAGATGTCGGTGATTCTGAGTGCGGCGGCCTGCATCGATTGGGCTGTGCAGATTTGCGGCGTGGGCGATGCCGCCGCGTTGTTCAGCCTGGTCGAAGCACGTGGAACGCCGGCCGCGACCGAGATATTCCTCCCCTATCTCTCGGGCGAGCGGACCCCGCACAACGATCCCGCTGCGCAGGGTGTGCTGTTTGGACTGACGCATGAGACGGACGGCGCGGCGATCGGCCAGGCGGTCCTCGAAGGCGTGGCGTTCGCCTTCCGCGATGCACTTGATGCCCTGATCGACAGCGGCGCGGCGATTGACACCATAACCGTGATCGGCGGCGGGGCGCGTTCCGCCTATTGGGGCCGCCTCCTCAGCGCCGCTCTCGATCGCCCCTTGATCTACCGCGATGGCGGAGAGATTGGCCCCGCCTATGGCGCGGCGCGCCTCGCCCGGCTGGGCATCGAGCGCGGCAGCGTGGACGAGATCTGCCCGCCGCCGCCGATCCTGAGCGTGACGGAACCCGATGCCGCGCTGGTCGAGCGCTTTGCCGCGCGGCAGCCGCTGTTCCGCTCGCTTTACCGCAATCTCAAACCGTCCTTCCTGGAGAATGCCGCATGACTGCCAGCTATTTCGCCGACATTGCCCCCGTTCAGTACGAGGGCCCGGAGGCGACCAGCCAGCTTGCTTACCGCTACTACGACAAGAACCGCGTCGTCCTGGGGAAGACGATGGAAGAGCATCTGCGCATGGCGGTGTGCTATTGGCACACGTTCTGCTGGGATGGCTTCGATGTGTTCGGCGCGGGCACATTCAACCGTCCGTGGCATGGCGGCGTGCTCGATCAGGCAGCGGCGGATCACAAGATGGAGGAGGCGTTCGCGTTCTTCACGCGGCTAGGCCTGCCTTATTTCTGTTTCCACGATGTCGATGCCATGGCGCAGGCCCATACCATCGGCGAGCATGTCTCCAACTTTGCTGTCACTGTCGACAATCTCGAACGGAAGATGTCGGAAACCGGCATAAAGCTGCTTTGGGGCACGGCCAACCTGTTCAGCCATCCGCGTTACATGGCCGGCGGGGCGACCAATCCCGATCCGGACGTGGTCCGTTTTGCCGCGACGCAGGTGCGCCATTGCCTGGATGCGACACACCGGCTGGGCGGCGAAAACTATGTGCTGTGGGGCGGACGCGAGGGCTATGACACGATCCTCAACACCGATATCCGCCAGGAAAAGGAACAGCTTGGCCGTTTTCTAAAACTGGTGGTGGAACACAAGCACAAGATCGGTTTCAAGGGCACGATACTGATCGAACCCAAACCGCACGAGCCGACCAAACACCAGTATGATTTCGACGTAGACTCGATTTACGGCTTCCTGCTCCACCATGGGCTGGAGAAAGAAGTGAAGGTCAACATCGAGGCGAACCACGCCACGCTGTCAGGCCACAGCTTCGAGCACGAAATCGCGAGCGCGGTCGGCCTCGGCATCATGGGATCGATCGACATGAACCGGGGTGATCCGCAGAACGGCTGGGACACCGACCAGTTTCCCAACGACGTGCGCGAAATCACCACCGCGCTCTTCTACATCCTGCAAGGCGGCGGGCTGGGCACCGGGGGCAACAACTTCGATTCCAAAGTACGCCGCCAGAGCATAGACCCGGTCGATCTGTTTTATGGGCACATCGGCGCGGTCGACGTGCTGGCGCGCGGGCTGCTCAATGCAGCGGCGCTGATCGAGGCGGGCGAATTGTCTGCCTTTGTGGCGGATCGCTACAAGGGGTGGCAGTCCGGAGTGGGCAAATCCATTCTGGAAGGCTCGACCAGCCTTGCCGCGCTGTCCGATGCTGCTGTGGCGCAAGGCGTAGCTCCGCAACCGAAATCGGGGCGACAGGAGTATTTGGAAAATATCATCACCCGCGCATGCTGACGCTGGTTCACGGCGCGGCACAGGTCGATCTCTATCCAGAAATCGGCGGCAGCCTCGGCCGTTGGTCGATCGGCACGCAGGATCTGCTTCGCCGGGCCAGCGCAAAGGCGATTGATGATGTGGAACCGTTCGGAATGGCCAGCTTTCCGCTGGTCCCTTATTCCAACCGGATCGGTGCCGCACGGTTCCACTGGCAAGGCGCTCAGATTGCGCTGCGCCCCAATTTCGCGCCCGAGCCGCACGCAATTCATGGCGTGGGGTGGAAGCGTGCCTGGACCGTAACCGAGCAGAGCAAATGCACCGCGGTCATGGTCCTGCATCACCGGGGCGACACCGACTGGCCTTGGCCGTTTCTGGCGCGCCAACGCATCACGCTTGGCGAGGATCACTTGCATCTAGCGCTCACCGCGTGGAACCTCGCCGATCAGGCTGTCCCGCTCGGTTTTGGTCATCATCCCTATTTCGATACGACGGGCGCTTCGCTCCGCTTCACGGCCGAAGCAATGTGGACCAATGGCAAGGACAACCTGCCTGACGCCGAACAGATCCCGGCAGGCAACTTCGACTTTTCCGCCGGCGCCCGGGTGCAGGGGCGCCGGCTGGACAACTGCTATGCCGGGCTCACCGAACCCGCAACAATCAGCTGGATTGATCGGTCGTACAGCCTGCGGATCGAACAGACGCCCGACCTGCCGGGTGCGGTCGTCTGTATCCCCGAGCCGCCGGGTGCGTTTTGCTTCGAGCCCGTACCGCACGTGAACGATGCGCTGAACCGCATGCCTGCGCTCGGCGCGATGCCGGTGGTTGCTCTGGGAGAGGCCTTCACCGCCGCGATCGTGTTGCGCGCCGTTCCTGCTCAGGATGCAGGCGGAGCGTCGGAGTCGCGCTGAACGAACAGATATTCGAGAACCGTCTGCTCGGGCAGCCGGGCTTCGCCCCGGCGGGTGGCACCGACTTCCGCGCTCAGCTTTGCTACAGCAGCGCGTGCCATTGCGGCGATCGGCTGGTGGATCGTCGTCAGTTCCGGCCAGATCGACCGGGCAAACATCGTATCGTCAAACCCGCAGACTGTGACATCGCCCGGAACATCGAAGTGGCGCTGATGTGCGGCCGCAACGGCAGCCGCGGCCATGTCGTCGTTGCTGGCAAAAATCGCGGTTGGCCGGGAGGGCAGATCAAACAGCACATTGGCAGCTGCCAGGCCTGATCGGTAGGTGAATGAGCCCTGCGCGACCAGATCCGGCTCATAATGCAATCCTGCATCCTTTAGCGCCGCGCAATAGCCGGCAAGGCGGCGTGTCGAGGTCGCCTGGTTCGTATCGCCGCTCACAAAACCGATGCGCTGGTGCCCGAGACCCAGCAAATGATGCGTCATCGTGCGGGCGGCAGCAAAGTCGTCAATCTGAACGGTCGAAATGCTATCCTGGGCCGAACCACCCGCCACTGCCACTGCGGGCAGGGCAAACTCGGCAATGACATCCGCGATGGCCAGGGAATCCGATAGTGGGGGAGGCAAGAGCAGTCCATCGATCCCGCTGGCCATCAGCGATCTGACAACCTCGTCTTCGTGTTCGCCCAGCTCGCATTTGACGACGACGAGTTGGCAATGGCCGATCTGCGCCTGATCGAGCGCGCCCATGAAGAATTCGCTCATGTATGCGGCGCTGGGATTGCTGAACGGCAGGCCGATCCGGATTGGCCCGGAGCCGGCCAGCATACGCGCGGCCTGGTTGGGCGCATAGCCAAGCTTGTCGATCGCTCTCAGGATCGCTTTGCGCGTGTTGGCCCGAACGCGCGGGTCGTCATTGACGACGCGAGACACGGTCATGGCAGAAAAGCCGGACTCGCGCGCCACGTCGGTTATCGTGATCGCAGACGTACCGCGCCGGCCAGCCCGCCGGTTGTTCTCGTCTTTCACAGGTTCGGGCATTGGCCAATCATGTCGATATCGTTGCCGCTGATAGTGGTCGTTGCAAGCCATAGCCAGATATTCTGACATCGCTTCACCAAAATCTGCCGATCTGATGGCTTTGCGGGTGCAAGTTGCACACGATTGAATAACCAAAGGGCGGCTGGTTCAAGACCAGCCGCCCAATGATCCCGAACCGCCTTTGCGGCCGCTGGAACAAGCCCGGAGGGACGGGATATCTAGCGGGTGCGCAAAGTGGGGCCTCAGAACGTTGCCCGGAGGAACGCCGAGAACCGCCTGTCGGCCGAGAACCAGCCCTTTGGCAGCGCCGTGGGATCGGTGCTCGTCGTCGTTCGCGTCGTGCGGGTAATCGAGTTGGTCAGGTTTACGCCCTGCACACCCAGCTTCATGAACTTTGTCAGCGTGAAGACAGCGCTGGCATCGAGCTGACCATAGGGCTCAGCAAAGACTGGCAGATTGGGCGTAACTGAGTCCACTTCGGTCAACAGGTTGCGCGAGCGCCAGACATAGGCGACGCGGCCTTCAAACCATTTTTTCGCATAAATGCCAACTAGGTTGAGGTTGTGCTTGGACAGGTTAGCTAGCGGCAGTCTCAAGCTGGGCGAAAGCAGGATTACGCCGCCCGCCTGATTAACCGGGAATGCTGCCGTCGTTATCACGTTGCTGTCGATGTAGGTATAATTGCCCTGAAAGCCAAGACCGCTCAGCGGACCGGGGAGAAACGTGTAAAACTGCTGATAGCCGATTTCCACGCCTTTGATCGTCCCCCCGGCACCATTTTGCACGGTTGTGAATTCGACATTGCGAGTAACGCCGTTGTTGGTGAAGCTGCGCACAACCGTGCCCTGCTGGAATTGACTGGTCAGCGTCTTGTAAAAACCGCCGATGGTCAAAGAACCATCTTTGGCAAAGTACCATTCCCACGAAGCGTCGAGATTGATCGATTCTTCGGGCTGCAAGTTCGGATTGCCAACCGAACTTGCCCGATAGGGGGCGGCGCTGCCTTCTTGATTGCGCAAAACCGCGGAAGTCAGGACGCACTGGGTCGGCAGTGGCTGATCAAGTGGCACGTTGGAGCATGCCGGAATCGTGCTGACAGCGACGCCAGCCGAGTTGAGGCCCTGCAATTGCGCCGCATTGACGGTCGAGAAATTGCGCAAGAAGCCAAGACCCGGCCGGCTGATGGCCTTCGATGCAGCAAAGCGCAGATACATGTTGTTTGGAAGATCGAACCGGATGTTAAAGCTGGGCAGGAACCTGCCATAAGTGTTGCGCGTCCCCGGTAGGGTGGTTGAGCCGCCGTTGGCGAAAGCAATCTCATCATCCGCGATGAAGCAGCGCGGATCAGTAATGCGGTTGCGGGCATTTGCTTCTGGCGAAAGACCTGGATCGTTGCCCAGGCAATAGATCGGCCGGCCGCCGAGATTGCTGAACGAAACGCCGCCGTCAGTAGAGTTCCTGTAATTGATGTAGCGGACGCCGACATTGGCCTTGAACGGCACCGATCCAATTTCGCCCTTGAAGTTCAGGCGCACATACGCGGCCTTGTCCTGCTGGGCCGTGCGATTGACTTCGGCCGGGCGGTATCCATTAACTGCGCCGGCGCGCTGCGCCGCCGGGAACCACCGCGCAAACGAGTTGTTGACCGTCGATCTGGCGCTTTGCGCAGCAATTGAATTTGCCAGCGTGTTGTATTCTTCGACATCGTCATACGCGGGAAACAGCAGCGTCGGATAGCTGTTTCCGGTGTGCCCAAGATTGTTCACCGTATCGGCTTCGACGTTCAGGCCGGGGTTGGGCAGGTAGCTTGCCTCAGGTGCCCAGAACGGGTTGATGACGCCCCAGTTGTAGACTGACCACTTTGCCGTCTGGTCCGTATCGTTGATGCGGAATCCCGCCTGAACCGATTCAAGCCAATCACTTCCGACATCATACTCCGCGTCGAAGCGTCCGGCATACTCGCGACCGGAAATGTCCTCTATGTGATCCAGCGCGGTGAAGGGCAGATAATTGCCTTGTGTTGCGAAGTAATTGGCCGGTGCACCCGGATAAGGCGCGGAAATGGTAATGTTCGGGATGGCGTTCCCGTTGATGCCGGCAAAGCTGTAGGTACCCTTGTTAAGCATGGTCACATAAAAGTCGGTCTGCTCGCGCTTTGAGTCAACGTATTGCGCATCAAAGGTTAGCTTGAGCCGATCGGTCGCTTTCCACACGAGGTGCGCGCTATAATCCGCTGTGACCCGCTGGGTCGATTGGACGCGGGATTGAACCAGCAAGTTGGGCCCCAGCAGTGGCTGTACGTCGTTGGTGGGATAGGGCACATTCGAGGGGAAAACGGGGTTTGAATAACCGTTGTTTTCGATGAACGTGCCAGCAACCACATTGTCGCCGTCCAGCTCGAGCGTCGTTCCCGGATAGACACGGAATCCACCCTGATTGCCATCGACATAGAAATTGCGCGCGCGGCCCGTTTCGTTGCCCTTGGAATAGAAGTATTGAAGCGTCAGTTCCAGCGATTGATCGGTGCTGCGCCATTGCAGTGCGGCCGAGCGGCCCTGACGGGTGCGATCATAATCCTGGCGGGTGATTTCGGTGTTGTCTGCCACCCGGAGAGTGCGTCCCGGAACGAGGCCGGTTTCATTGAAGAACCCTTCGATCAGTACACCGTCGACGCGCGTTTTCAGTTTCGAATAGGCAAAGTTCAGCAGAATGCCGATATCGCCGATCCCGGTCTCCCAGCGCTTCGAAATCACGCCCGACACCGTCGGCGTTACCTGCTTGCGCAGATCGCCGTAGCTGCCATCGATGGAGAAGGCGTAAAAGTCTTTCGCTGAATCAAAGGGCAGGCGAGTGCGGATGTTGATCGTGCCGGCGATTGCGCCTTCGATCATGTCGGCGGTCTGGTTCTTGTAGACATCGACGCCGGCGGTAATTTCAGGCGTCACGTCTTCGAAAGAAAGGCCGCGGCCATCGAACACGTTGGCCGAGAAAGAATCGCGCCCGTTGAAATTGGTGCGGGTCTTGTTCAGACCGCGAATGAGGACCGCGCTGCCTTCGGTATTGAACCGTGAGGGATCGTTGCCCGCTGCAAAACGGCTGATGCTGACACCGGGAACGCGCAGCAGCGCTTCGGCGATGCTCCTGTCGGGAAGGGCGCCGATGTCGCTCGCGGTAATCGAGTCGACGAATGTATCTGCCTTGAGCTTGATGGCCTGCGCGCTGGCGATGCTGGACCGGATGCCGGTAACGACGATCGCGGTATCCTTTTCATCCTCGGGCGACGTTGGCGCGGTTGCGGGCTTGGGTTCGGCGTCCGCTTGTTGGGCTAAGGCTGGCGAAGCCAAGGCAACCGCGAGGACCGCCAGAGCGGATACTCCGCCCCTGAATAGGGCCTTTGAAGAATCAAACGCACATTCGTTCACCACTTTCATGATCACGCCTCCCCAATGCTGGTGTTTCAATATTCTTGAAATCGATTACATGATGCTATAAGATCATGATCGCGCGGTCAAGAAAATTATGGTAGCGATAACATTGCGCGACCGGGAGAGCGGATTATGGATGCTGGACAATCGGTTGTCATCGTCGGCGGGGGCACCGCGGGATGGATGACGGCAGCCGCGCTGGCTCGCATTCTGCCAAAGGAACGGTGGGCCATCACGCTGATCGAATCGGATGAGATCGGCACTGTTGGTGTGGGTGAGGCGACCCTGCCGCATATCCGGCATTTCAACGCCCGCCTTGGCATTGATGAAGCCGTCCTGATCCGTGAAACGATGGCGACCTATAAGCTGGGCATCGAGTTTTGCGACTGGCGGCGGATCGGCGATTCCTACATTCACCCTTTCGGCGAGTTCGGTCGGCCGATGGGCGACGTCGCATTCCATCATGCGTTCAACTGCCAGGCGGCAAGCGGGCACAGCGCCGGGTACGACTTTCAGGATTTTTCGTTCCCGGTCCAGTTGGCCCGGGCCGGGCGGTTCGGCACGCCCGATCCCGATCCGCGATCGATCAAATCGACATTCAATTATGCGTTCCAGTTCGATGCCTCGCTCTATGCCGCGTTCCTGCGAAACTGGTCGATGGAGCGCGGGGTGCGGCGGATCGAGGGACGCATTGTCGATGTCACGCTGGCGGCGGATACGGGGTCTGTCGCGTCGGTGATGCTTTCGGACGGACGGCACATCGCCGGCGACCTGTACGTCGATTGTTCGGGCTTTCGCGGCCTGCTGATCGAGGAGCAGCTCAAGACAGGTTATCTCGACTGGTCGCACTGGCTGCCCTGCGACCGTGCGGTGGCCGTCCCGTGCCCATCGGCCGTACCGCCCGCACCGTTTACACGCGCAACGGCAGATCGCGCGGGCTGGCGCTGGCGCATCCCGCTGCAGCACCGCGTCGGTAATGGCTATGTCTATGCAAGCCATGTCATCGATCCATCCGATGCCGAAGAGCGGCTGATCGAGACGCTCGAGGGCGCACCGCTTGCCGAGCCGCGCCATCTGCGCTTCAAGGCGGGAATGCGGCGGCTTGGCTGGAACCGCAATGTCGTTGCCATCGGGCTGGCGGGCGGTTTCATTGAGCCGCTGGAATCGACCAGCATCTATCTCATTCAGGCCGCGATCATGAATCTGGTCGAACTCTGGCCTGAAAGCGTGATCGATCCAGCACCCGTCGCCGAATTCAATCGGCGGATGGAGACGGAATATCTGCGCACGCGCGATTTCATCATCCTGCACTACCACGCCACCGAGCGAAGCGATTCGCCTCTGTGGGATCATGTCCGCACGATGACGCTACCCGATTCGCTCGCCGAGAAGCTGGAACTCTACCGCGAACGCGGCATTGTCAGCATTTACAAGGACGGGCCTTTCCTCGAGCCGAGCTGGCATGCCGTCTATATGGGGCAGGGCGTGATCCCGAAGCGGTGGGATCCACGCGCAGATCCCATTCCGGCTGATTGGATTGCAGGCGCGCTCGCCGCCATGCGGCAGGAAATCATGGCGGCGCGCGAGACGCTGCCGATGCAGGCCGACTACCTCGCTCGCCACGGGTTGACCGCGGCGATGGCCGCATGACCGATATGCGGCTGCGCAGCATCTGCATTCTTGGCGGCGGGATCGCGGGATCGCTGGCAGCGGCTGCGCTGGCGCGCTCGCTCAAGCGGCTCGACCTTGCAATCACTCTCATAGCGCTCGATCAGGATCCACCTCCGCCCCTCGCACTGGCCATGCTGCCGCCGATGCGCGCGTTGAATCGCTCGCTGGGATTGAGCGACGGGGAGCTGGCGTCAGTCGCGGGCGCCACCTTCCGTTTGGGCACGCGTTTCCTGGCAAATGCGCCAAACTGCGAGGCGTTTTTCATCGGCGTCGGCGCGCCGGGAGGCGGCTTGCAGGGTATCCCCGCGCATCAGCATTGGTTGCACTGTGCGAACGGCGCGTTTGATTATGGCGAGCTGATGCCGGCGGCGGTTGCCGCCAGCCTTGGCCGCGTTGATCCCGACGGAAAGGCTTGGCCTCGCCAGCTTGGCTGGCTGGCCGCGGGCCTCCACGTCGATGGCGCGGCCTATCAGATGCTGCTGCGGCGATCGGCAAAGTCCGCTGGGGTGGCGATGATCAGCGGCATCTTCTGCGGAGGCGAACGAGCAGCGGATACCGGCTTTATCACGGCCGTTACGCTCGCCAATGGCACACGGGTCGAGGCCGACCTGTTCATCGACGCCAGCGGCAGCGCGGCAGTACTGAGCAGCGGCATAATCGGGACGGGTTGGGAAAGCTGGGAAAAGCAGATGCCGCACCGCTGGATACGATCAGTGCGTGTGCCAAGGACAGATCCACCTGCACCGTGTTCGGCGGCGGTCGCTTCGCCGACGGGCTGGAAGATCACGCTACCCTTGCTGGACCACGACGTCGAAATGCAGCTGACGCGAAACGCTGAGGACAATGCCGATAAGGGCCCAAGCCAAGCCAGCGGTGCGCGGCAATCGGCCGCAATTCTCCCCGGTCGGCGGGCCGCGCTGTTCAGCCACAATGTGCTCGCGCTGGGCGAGGCGGCGGCGGCGTTCGATCCGCTCGAAGTCAGCGGGCTGCATCATGTCCAGCTTAGCATTGCCTCGCTGATCACCGCGCTGCCTGATCGCGCATGCGGGGCGGAGACGCGCTACCTGAATCGGCTGCTGCGTGATTATGCAGGCCGGATGGCTGATTTTCATACGTTGCTTAACAAGGCAGCGGGCGATGTGGATAACACCCCAGAACTTGACAGGAAGAGCGCGCTGTTTGCAGCCACGGCGCAAGTGTCGCTGATCGACGAGGAGACATACTCCGAGGCGAACTGGGCAGCGGCGTTTATCGGCCTTGGCTTGCGCAGTCCGCTCGGCAATGCGCTTGCCGCAACAATCCCGGATGCCGCAATCTCGGCTGCACTGAGCAACGCGGCCAGCGCCGTGCGTAGCGCCGCGGCGCAGCTTCCCACCCACCAATCGGCGCTTGCGGCTGCGGTTGCGGCATGGCGCGCAGGCCCTCCACAACAGGCAGGACACAATGTCGGATAATCGGGTTCGCAAGGTCGTCATCGTCGGCGGCGGCTCGGCGGGCTGGATGGCCGCCGCCGCGCTCTCGCGCCTTTCGGGCAAAGGTGTGCTCGATGTGACGCTGGTCGAATCCGAAGAGATCGGCATCGTCGGGGTGGGAGAGGCAACGATCCCGCATATCCGCGTTTTCAATGGCCTTCTCGGGCTGGACGAAAACGCATTCATGCGCGCTACAAAGGCAACCTTCAAACTCGGCATTGAATTTGTCGACTGGGTCCGCCCGGGGCACCGCTATTTCCATTCCTTTGGCAGCTTTGGCCGCCCGATCCAGGCCATGGCGTTTCACCAGTACTGGTTGCGGCTCAAGGAACTGGGCGAAGGGGGCGATCTCGATGAATACTCGTTGTGCTGCGTTGCTGCGGCGCAGGGCAAATTTGCGCGACCGACCGGCGATCAACGATCCATTCTCTCCAGCATCAATTATGCCTTTCATTTCGATGCGGTTCTCTATGGTCGTTGGCTGCGAGGCTATGCCGAGGCGCACGGGGTGCGTCGCCATGAAGGCCGCATCCGGCATGTCGCGCTGCGCGGCGAAGACGGATTTATCGAGGCGGTCGAGCTTGAAAACGGCACGCGGGTCGAGGGCGACCTGTTCATCGATTGCTCGGGTTTCCGGGGCTTGCTGATCCAGGAAGCCTTGGGTACCGGCTATCTCGACTGGACGCATTGGTTGCCCGCCAACAGCGCGGTCGCGGTGCCCTGCGCCAGCGACGACCCGCCTTTGCCCTATACCCGGTCGACGGCGCGCAGGGCGGGATGGCAGTGGCGCATTCCGCTGCAGCACCGCATCGGCAATGGCTATGTCTATTCGAACAGGCACATCAGCGATGATGAGGCAGCGGCAACGCTGCTGGCCAATCTGGACGGGCAGGCGTTGGCCGAGCCCCGCCAGCTGCGCTTTACGACGGGGCGGCCCAGGCAGTTCTGGAACAAGAACTGCATCGCGCTCGGGCTCGCCTCCGGGTTCATGGAGCCGCTCGAATCGACTAGCATCCATCTAGTCGAAACCGCAATTTCCCGGCTGATCGCCCTGTTCCCCGACAAATCGTTCCGACAGGCCGATATCGACGAATACAACCGCTATACGATCAGCGAATACGAACATATCCGGGATTTTCTGATCTTGCACTACCACGCAAACCAGCGCCTCGGAGAGCCGCTGTGGGATCGGATGCGCGATCTGGAATTACCGGAATCGCTGGCGACCCGGATCGAGGTTTTCCGCGGGGCGGCGCGTTTCCTTCGCTTTGGCGAGCAGCTGTTCGGCGAATCGAACTGGACCGCAGTAATGCTGGGGCAAGAGATCACACCGCAGTTCTATAACCTGATTGCCGATGCCGTGCCGATCGACATGCTGCGCGCCGAAGCCAGCAAAATCCGCGCGATGGTGCGCGAGGCGGCCGCGGCCATGCCCTCGCACGCTCAGACACTGCATCAGGTGCTTCAGCCCGTCGCCCCGCGCGGGGTGACCTCAACCTTGCGCTGACGCCGACCAAACCGCCGCGTTCGCATCCTTTCATTCAGATGGAGACATGCTTTGCCGATTGATCGTCGAACCGTACTCGGGGCCGGCATCTGCCTTGGCGCTACCCTGCCACTGGCGCCGACCGCGCTTGCACGACATCACCAGCCAGTTCGCTTTCCCGACAGTTTCAAATGGGGGGCGGCAACTTCCGCGTTCCAGATCGAAGGCAGCGTCACGGCTGATGGCCGGGGACCCTGCATCTGGGACGTGTTTGCGCGCATACCGGGCAAAGTGCTGAACGGCGATACCGGCGATATCGCCTGCGACAGTTATGTCCGCTGGGCGGAGGATATTGCGCTGCTCGCCGCGCTGGGACTGAACAGTTACCGCTTCTCGATCGCCTGGCCGCGCATTCAACCGGAAGGACGCGGCCAGCCGGTGCAACGCGCGATCGATCACTATTCGCGCATTGTCGATGCGCTGCTGGAGCGCGGCATTCGCCCGATGCCGACGCTGTATCACTGGGATCTGCCGCAAAAACTGGAGGATGCCGGCGGGTGGCCATCGCGCGAAACCGGGGAGCGGTTTGTCGACTACGCCATGATCATGGCGCGCGCGCTGTCAGACCGGGTGCGCAACTGGACCGTGTTCAACGAGCCAAAGACATTCGTGCAAGTGGGATATTGGGAAGGCTATCACGCCCCGGGCCGCAAAGACCCGCTGGCGGCGCTCAGGGCCAGCCATGTGGTCAACCTTGCCTACGCCGACACATGGCGGGCGCTCAAGGCCATCGATTCGCGGCTGCAGATCGGCAATGCGCTCGATGTCGCACCGATCTATCCGCTGACAGGGAGCGCAGCCGATGTCGCGGCGGCGAAGCGGTGGGATACCCTGGTCAACCATTGGTATCTCGTTCCCCCGCTGACCGGTACCTATCCCAGGGGGGCGCTGCCGGATGACCGCATGGCGGCGATGCTCGATCTTCGACCGGGAGAGGAGGTCCGCGTCAAGGCCGGCTACGATTTCATCGGAGTCAATCACTACACGCCGATCACGGTATCGGCGGTTCCGGAAAATCCGGAGATGATGAACCTGGGCTGCAAAGTCGACTGGGGCAGGGCGCCCGGCGCGGGCCCGCATGGCAAGACCGCGTTTGGCTGGGACATTTATCCCCCCGCGTTCGGCGCGATTTTGCGCCAGGTGAACCGGGTCGCACCGGGCGTGCCGATCGAGATTACCGAAAACGGTGCGACATACGACATCGGCCCCGACGCTACCGGACGGACGCGCGACAGGGCGCGGATCGCTTATCTCCGCGCTTACCTCGCACAAGTTGCCAAGGTCATCGCCGAGGGTATACCGGTGCGGGGCTACCACGCGTGGAGCTTGCTCGACAATTACGAGTGGGCCTCCGGCTATTCGCAGCGCTTCGGTCTGGTACACGTCGATTTTGCCGATCCAGCACGGACCCGGCGGCCAAAAGATTCAGCGCACTGGTATGGCAATGTTGCCCGGTACAACAGGCTCTGATCGGGCCAAAATTCGATCGTCAGAACCGAACCGGCCCGGTTGTTTCACGAATGATCAGTTCGTGGGGCAACGTGCACGAGACTGGCCGGGAATGCCCGTCAGACAGGATATTGTGCAGCAATCGGACTGTTTCCTGCCCGATCTGCGCCATGGGTTGGCGGATCGTGGTGAGCGACGGAACCATATAGCGCGCGAAATGGATATCGTCGAAACCGATGACGGATATCTGATCGGGGCAGACAAACCCCGCCTTGCGGACCGCTGCCAGCGCGCCGAGCGCCATTTCGTCGCTAAAGCAGAAGATCGCCGTGGGGGCACCCGGTAGCGCGATCATGCGCGCCGCTTCGTGCTCCCCGGCTTCGATCGTGAAATTGCCCGGCTGCACGGTCATCTGATCAAGCAGACCATGCGCCGCCGCGGCACTCTGCGCGCCCTCCAGCCGGTCGCGGCTGAGCGGGCTTGATAGCGGCCCGGTGATGACGCCGATGCGCTCGTGGCCCAGCGAATAGAGATGGGTCATCGCGTCCGACGCTGCGGCCGCGTTGTCGATGTGGACGCTCGATACACCCAGATCGGCGCTGTATTCGCAGCCGTTGACAATCGGCGCGCGGCCCTTTCCGGCTTCAACCAGATCGACCAGCAGCGCGGGCAGGCGGTGGCCTAGAAAGATCAGCCCGTCCGCTTCGCGCCGCTTGAGGAAACCAGCATACTGCTCTTCGCGGTCGACTTGATAGCGGGTGTCGCCCAGCAGAACCGAATACCCCAGTTCCTGCGCGGTCTCCTCGACCCCCCGGATCACCTCGGAGAAGAACGAATTGGAGATATCGGGAACCGTTACGAGGATGCGCCCGCTGCGCAATGTGCGCAGTGTGCGGGCTGCCGGGTTAGGTTCATAATTCAGTTCGGCGATCGCGCGCGTGACCCGGTCGCGGGTGTCCTTCGTCACGATGGCGGGATTGCTGAGCACGCGGGAAACCGTCGCGGTTGAAACTGCCGCGTGCCGGGCGACATCCTGGATTGTTGCCATTGCTATTCCCTTGCGCTGCCGCCTGGCACTTTGAACGGCCATGGCACAGGGCAATTGCGCGCGCCATGCGGTTAAAGATCGCTGCCAGGCGCGCGATAGTGCTGCGCGGCGTCATCAATGACAAGTACCCAGTCGGGCCCGGTCGCGGGCGGCTGGAAGGCATGGAGTTGCATGCCGGGAAACGGCGGGATGGGCAGCGCGCTGCCGAGACGCGGATCGTACCACCATGCCCGCACCGCAGCGGCATCAAGCCTGGCGAGATTGACCGTGACCGGCGCGTCTGCGCGGGGGATGTAGATCATGGCATAGCGCCCGTGCCGGTCACGCATCGCGATCATCGTCGTGGCGGCGGGCTGTGGCGGCCCGGCCAGCAGGGCTGGATCCTCGATCCGGTCCTGGCTAGGCCGCGAAAGGATCAGGTCCTTGAGATGGCGCATTTGCGAGGCTGCCGGGCGATGCAGCGCCGTGCGCCAATCAAGGATCGCGTGATTTTTCGGGGGATTGCGATCACCGGTGAACTGCCAGACCGAATGGTGACCGTAGGTCACACCGGCGCCGCCTGCAAAAACCGAACGGTAGGCCTGCTTGCGCACATCGTAGGCATCGAAGAAGCCGGTGGCAGGGTCCCAGACCGGCCACGGATTGTAGGGATGGTCTTCATAGTTCGGTTCGAGATCGAGCGTCGGCTTGGCCGGTGTAAGGGCGAAATCGCGCCGGATCCACTGCCACACCGGCACGTCATGTCCGCCGCCATGCCCGCTCTGTATGCCGTTGATGGTCAGCCAGTTTGCGCCCGGAAGCAGGACCGACGATGAATCCGGACCGCCTTGCGGGTGGTAGACGATCATCGGCCTGGAGCCTGTTCCCGCTCTGATTCCCGCTGCCATCGCCTCCCATACGGGGGTCCAGTCGGTGTCTGCCGCAAACCCGGCCTCGGTCGCCGCCTTCTGCCAATGGGGATTTTCCAGGCCGCACAGATGCGCGGGCCGATCGCCGCCGAGCATCCAGATGATATTGCGGTGAGTCCTGAGCCGCGCCCCGAGAAACCTCCCGAACGCTTCTGCCTTGCCGGGCTCCTGCAACGGAAACAGCCTCGGCCCCGCACCCCACGGCGCGGTGAGTTTGTCGCCCCAGCTTGGCACCAGCGCAACATAGAGCCCCCGCCGGGCGGCCATCGCGACGATTGCATCGACTTTGTCGAAGTAGGCCGGGTTCGGCCGGGCGAGATCACCTTTGACAAACGGAAGAAAGCCCTCCGGGGTGGGTCTGGTGAGCCCGTCGAGCTCGGCCAGCACGACGGTCTGCACCACGGTGAAGCCCTGGCGCTGGCGGGTGCGGAAGTAATAGTCCGCTTCATCGAGTGTGGCCGAATGGATCAGCTCCCACGCAGTATCGCCTAGCCAGAAAAACGGCCGGCCATCGGCCTGCATCAGGAAGTGGCCGCCGGGGTCTGCCTGTAGGGTGGCAGAGGTAGGAGCGGCAGCAAAAGTGCTCGCTGCGACCAGCAGCAGCGCTGTGGCAATGGCCCCGACCAGGCTGCGCAGTCGCTGCAATGGCAAAGCCGCCTTCCCCCTGAACTTGAACTTGGTTGCCGCGATGTAATGCATTACACGAGCAATATCCATCACGGAGGATCGACTTGATGTCACGCACGATTTCGGCTTCCGCCGTCTGCCTTTCACTGCTTTTTTCGCCCGTTTCCGGGCAATGCAAAGATGTAAGCGCAAAGCCCGCTTCAGCTGTGGCCGCGCCGGTAGAGGCACGAATCGCACGCCTGCTTGCGGCGATGACGCGCGAGGAGAAGCTCACCCTCGTGCTCGGTTACTATGCGACCGATTTCCCGCCAAAGGCGTTCAAGGCACCGGCTGAGGCGCACTACGGTTCGGCAGGCTATGTGCCGGGAATTGCGCGTCTGGGCATCCCGCCGCAGTGGCAGACCGACGCCGGAGCCGGGGTCGCGACGCAGCATTCCTCGACATTGAAGCGCGAACGCACGGGCTTGCCTTCGGGCCTTGCCATTGCCGCGAGTTGGAATCCGGCGCTTGCGCATGAGGCAGGCGCGATGATCGGCGCGGAAGCGCATGCATCGGGCTTCAACGTGATGCTGGCGGGCGGGGTCAATCTGCTGCGCGAACCGCGGGGTGGGCGCAATTTCGAATATGGCGGTGAGGATCCGTTGCTCGCGGGCACGATCGCAGGCGCGCAGATCGCCGGAATCCAGTCGCAGCATGTCGTCTCGACCGTCAAGCATCTGGCGTTCAACGATCAGGAAACCGGGCGCAGGCAATCGAGCGTCGTGCTGGCAGATGACGCGGCGCGCATGTCCGATCTGCTGGCGTTCAAGATCGCGATCGAGCGCGGCAAGCCCGGATCGGTGATGTGCGCCTACAACCGCGTCGCTGGGGTTTATGCCTGCGAGAGCCCTTACTTGTTGAACGATGTTCTGCGCCGCGATTGGGGCTGGAACGGCTATGTCATGTCGGATTGGGGTGCGACGCACAGCACTGTTGCTGCGGTCGAGGCGGGGCTGGATCAGCAATCGGGTGTTCCCTTCGATGAGGAATACTATTTCGGCAAGCCGCTTGGCGATGCCATCGCCGATGGCCGGGTGCCCGCTGCGAAGCTCGATGAAATGGTGGGGCGCATCCTGCGTGCGATGCTCACCGTCGGCGCAATCGATCATCCAGCGAAAGCGCGCCCGATCGATTTTGCCGCCAATGCGGGCATCAGCCAGAAAGTGGCTGAGGAAGCCATTGTCTTGCTGCGCAACGAGGGCGCGTTGCTGCCGCTTTCTCCCACAATCAAGAGCATCGCGGTGATCGGTGGCCATGCCGACAAGGGGGTGCTTTCGGGCGGCGGATCGTCGCAGGTCTATCCCGTTGGCGGAAACGCGGTTCCGGGGCTGGCTCCGACGACCTGGCCCGGGCCGGTCGTCTACAATCCGTCATCGCCGCTGGAAGCGATCCGCAAAATGGCACCAAATGCGCGGATCACGTTCGCTTCGGGCGATGATCCTGCAGCCGCTGCCGAACTGGCGCGCAGCAGCGATGTTGCGGTGGTGTTCGCCACCCAATGGGCGACCGAAACCAAGGATGTGCCGCTGGCCCTGTCCGATGGTCAGGACGAGCTGATCGCGCGCGTGAGCGCGGGCAATCCAAAGACCGTGGTCGTGCTGGAAACCGGCGGACCCGTGCTGATGCCTTGGGCTGAGCAGGTCGGGGCAGTGCTTGAGGCATGGTATCCGGGCGCTGCCGGCGGACCGGCCATTGCGCGCGTGTTGTTCGGCGCGGTCAATCCGTCCGGTCGTCTGCCTGCAAGCTTTCCCCGCACTTTGGACCAATTGGTCCGGCCGGGGCCGATCGATCCGCAAGGGTTGATGGAGGAAGACAAGTCCGAGATCGTCTATTCGGAAGGTGCAACTGTCGGGTACAAATGGTTCGACAGCCGCCAAATGAAACCGCTCTTCGCGTTTGGCCACGGGCTCTCCTATACCGGTTTTGCATTTTCGAACTTGGCGACACGCGTTGCCGGGCCAGAGATTTCGGCAGATTTCACCGTCCGCAATACAGGCAAGCGCGCAGGCAAGGCTGTGCCGCAAATTTATGTCGCGCCGCTCGCAGGCGGTTGGGAGGCTCCCAAACGCCTGGGCGGCTGGGACAAGACCTGGCTCGCGCCGGGAAGCGCGCGACGTGTGTCTGTCACTATCGATCCGCGTCTGCTGGCGACTTATGATTCAGCAGCGCGGAAATGGCGGATTGCCGCCGGGAAGTACCGCGTCTCGCTCGGTGCGGCGGCGGATGATCTGCGCGCGGAAGCGGTTGTCCGGGTGAGTGCATTCACGTTTCCCGCAGGTTGGTCTCCGCCGCAGCGCGCGCGCCGCAAATGATCCGACACGCCTTGCCGGATGCAAATGCGTCTGTTATTTGTTGCTGTAATCGTTTTCAGTGCAGGGTGGATCGCCGCTTCGTCTGGCGCTTGCGGGCGAGACAGAATTGGTTCGAGGTGATGAGGGGGGCATTGTGATGGCGAAGGCCGAAGCCGGGATCAGCCCTGCTTCCACTCTGTTTGCGACCAGTTTTGCCGCGATCATGGCAACGTCGTTCTGTTTCGTGCTGCGAGCCTTCGTTATCGATGCCTGGGGCGCAGAGTTCGCTTTGTCAGAAACGCAGAAGGGCGAACTTCTGGGTGTCGGTCTGTGGCCATTTGCGCTCACGATTGTTTGTCTGAGCATGGTCATCGACCGCATCGGCTTCCGGATGACCTTCGTGCTGGCCGCCACGTGTCATGCTGTCGGCCTGGCGATCCTGTTGATGGCAGACGGCTATTGGTCGCTTTGGACAGGGACCTTCATCATGGCGCTGGGCAACGGTGCTGTAGAGGCATCGGCCAATCCTGCCATTGCCACGATCTACAGCCACGACAAGCCTCGCTGGCTCAACCGCGTTCATGCGGCGTGGCCTGCCGGGCTGATCATGGGTGGGTTGCTGGCGATCGGCCTTGGCGAAAACGCGGGCTGGCGCTTCAAGGTGGCGCTGATGGCGCTGCCGATCGCTGTCTACGCCGTGATGCTCGTGCGCGCGAAGTTTCCGATCAGCGAACGCGTGGCATCGGGAGTTAGCTACCGCGATATGCTGGCCGAAGTCGGTTATCTCAGCGCGCTTGTCATTATTGCGCTGGTGATGCTGGAAGTCGGGCGGCTGACCGGCCTCTCCGGCATTACCGTAGTGGCCGCGATTGCAGCGCTGACAGCCGGGTTCGCGTGGTATGCGCGCTCGGCGGGGCGGCCGATCTACGTCATTCTCGTGCTGCTGATGATCCCGCTCGCGACCACCGAACTCAGCACCGACAGCTGGATATCCTCGCTGATGGCCCCGCAAATGGAAGAACTCGGACTGCAAGCCGGGTGGGTTCTGATCTATACTTCGCTGATCGTTTTCGTGTTGCGCATTTTCGCTGGGCCGATCCTCGCGTGGCTCACGCCGCTTGGCACGCTCGCGCTAGCCTCGGCAGCGGCGGCGGCAGGGCTCTACCTGCTGAGCTCCTCTACCGGCCTTGCGCTTCTAGGCGCTGCCACGCTCTATGGCGCGGGCAAGAGCTTTTTTTGGGGAACCAGCCTCGGTGTGGCGGGCGATCAGGTGCCCAAGGGCGGCGCGGTCGCACTCAATGTCATGGCAGGTGCCGGCATGCTGGCGGCGGGCATCGTCGGGTCCACGCTTCTCGGCTATATCCAGGACCAGTCGACCGCGCGCAGCATCAACGCTTCCAACGTCGCGCGCCATTATCTTGTCGAGCGCGGCAGCGTGCTCGGCACCTATCAAGCGCTCGATCTCGCTGCCGTTGCCAATGCGCCAGTAGCCGAGCGTGCACGGATCGAAGCGATTGTGGCTGACAGCAAGCGCGCGGCGCTGCGGGATGTGTCGCTGCTTCCGCTGTTCATGTTGGCGGCTTATCTCGCCCTGATCTTTTCTTTTCGTCAACGCGGGGGTTATCGTCCCGTCGTCTTGCCGACGCAGCCTGCCTGAACATCGTGCCGCCGATTTCGAGCTCAACTACCACGCAAGCTTTGCGGCTCGCCATGGTCGGCGGTGGGCCGGGTGCGTTCATCGGCCCGGTCCATGCCATGGCGTCGCGGCTCGATGGCCGCTGGCGACTGGTCGCGGGTGCGTTCAGCCGTGACCCTTCCGCCAATCAACGGGGCGCGGAGATGTATGACGTCTCACCGGAGCGCTGTCATAATGATTGGCGCGATTTGATCGCAGCCGAGGCCGCCCGCAGCGACGGCGCGCAGGCCATCGCGATCGTTACGCCCAATCATTTGCACGTTCCCGTTGCCACGATGGCGATCGAGGCGGGAATGGCCGTCATTTGCGACAAACCTGCGGCGACAAGCCTGGCCGAGGCGTTGGCCTTGCGGCGCACGGTGGCGCGGCACGGCGGGATTTACGCGCTGACCCACACCTATGCGGGTTACCCCATGGTCCGCGCGATGCGCAAAGCGGTGGCGGATGGTGCGATCGGCAAGGTCCGCAAGGTCATTGTCAGCTACACGCAGGGTTGGCTCGCCTCGGCGATCGAGCGGGACGGCAACCGGCAGGCCGACTGGCGAACCGACCCCGCGCGTTCGGGCGCTGGCGGCGCGCTGGGCGACATCGGTGTCCATGCTTTCCACCTCGCCGAATTCATCAGCGGGCACAAGGTGGATCGCTTGCTGGCCGACGTCAGCGTGCTGGTGCCCGGTCGGGAGCTCGATGACGATGCCAACGTGCTGTTCCGGCTCGATAACGATGCACCGGGCGTGCTTTCGGTTTCGCAGGTCGCGACCGGCGAGATCAACGATCTGAGGATCCGGGTGCATGGCGATCGCAGTACGCTGGGCTGGGCAAATACCGAGCCCGAGCGGATGACCCAGCTCGGCGCGGGCGGTGAACACGTCGTCCATCACAGCGGCACGGCCGGGACCGGGGTTCCGACCCGCCTGCCTGCGGGACATGGCGAGGGGTTCATCGAAGCCTTCGCGACGCTCTATTTCGATTTTGCCGCTGTCGTTGCCGGGTCGCCGCGTCCCGCCATGCTTCCCGGCATCGATGATGGCGTGCGCGGCATGGCCTTCGTCGAAGCCGCGCTTCGGTCATCGCGCGAGCAATGCTGGACCCGCATCGACGCGCTTGAGGATCTGCCATGAAGACAATCAAAGGGCCCGCCATCTTCCTCGCCCAATTTGCCGGCAGTTCCGCCCCGTTCAACAGCCTTGACGGCCTTGCCGGATGGGCGGCAAGCCTCGGCTACCGCGGGGTTCAAATCCCGACATGGCTGCCGGAGCTGTTCGACCTCGAACGCGCGGCAAACAGCGCGGCGTATTGCGACGAGATTGCCGGCATGCTCGCGGGCCATGGACTCGCGATCACCGAGCTTTCGACCCATCTGCAGGGGCAATTGATCGCGGTTCACCCTGCTTACGACCTGCTGTTCGACGGGTTCGCCCCCGAAGCAGTGCGCGGCAACCCACCTGCGCGGCAGGCTTGGGCGCAGCGCCAGCTGGAGTTGGCAGCCAAGGCCAGCGCAAATCTAAGATTACCGGTCCATGTCACGTTTTCTGGCGCGCTGGCCTGGCCTTACTTCTATCCCTGGCCGCAACGCAGCCCCGGCCTAATCGACGATGCCTTTGCCGAACTCGCCGCGCGCTGGAAGCCGCTGCTCGATACGTTCGATGCCTGCGGGGTCGATCTTGCGTTCGAGCTCCATCCGGGGGAAGATTTGCACGACGGTGTCACGTTCGAACGGTTCCTCGCTGCGGTCGATCAGCATCCGCGCGCGGGCATTCTCTATGATCCCAGCCATCTGGTGCTTCAGCACATCGATTATCTGGCGTTCCTTGATCATTATCACCCGCGCATCCGGGCGGTGCATATCAAGGACGCCGAACTGCGCCTCAACGGCCGCACCGGCGTCTATGGCGGCTATCTCGATTGGCAGGAGCGGGCGGGCCGGTTCCGCTCGCTCGGTGACGGGCAGATTGACTTCAAGGCGCTGTTCACCAAGCTTACGCAATACGATTTCCCAGGCTGGGCCGTACTGGAATGGGAATGCGCGTTCAAGAACGCTGAGGACGGCGCGCGCGAGGGAGCGATCTTCATCCGCGATCATATCATCCACGTGTCGGAGCACGGGTTCGATGATTTCGCGTCCAGCGGAACTGATCGTTCGGCCAATGCCGTGATGCTCGGGCTGGACAAGTGAATCGCGGCGCAGCTCTGCTTGCAGGGCTCCTCCTGGCCGGATGCGGCGCTGCTGAAAGCGGCGCGGATTGGCCCTATTACAACGGCGATCCGCAGGGCACGCACTATTCGCCGCTGGCCGAGATAACGCCCGCCAATGTCGGCGCGCTGGCGGTGGCCTGGCAATTCGATAGCGGCGATGCTTTCGGCGAAGGCGGCAGCCAGTCAGACATGCAGTGCAACCCGCTGGTGGCCGACGACCGCCTGTTCTTCGTCTCGCCCAAGGGCCGCCTCATCGCGCTCGATCCCGCCACCGGCAAGCTGCTGTGGCGTTATGATCCTGCAGAGGGGCGTCCGGTGCTGACCAAGCAGCGGCTGCGCGGGGTCAGCTATTGGCGCGGGGATGGCGGCGCGCGCGTGCTGTTCACCTTCGGGCGGTTCCTGATCGCGGTTGACGCCGCGACCGGCAAGCCGATTGCCTCGTTTGGCGAGAACGGGCGGATCAACTTGCGCGAAGGGCTGGGCCGTGATCCGGAAGCGATCTCGGTGTCGAACGTCACGCCAGGTGCAGTGTACCGCGATTTGATCGTGATGGGCTCGACTGGATCGGCGCCGGGCCATGTGCGGGCGTTCGACGTGCGCACCGGGAAGCTGCGCTGGACCTTTCACACCATCCCGCAGCCCGGCGAATTCGGGTATGATACCTGGCCTGCGGAGGCATGGAAGACGGCCAATGGCGCGAATGTCTGGGCGGGGATCACGCTCGATCCCGAGACGGGCACCGTGTTCCTGCCGGTCGCATCGGCAGGGATGGGCGACAAGGATTTCTACGGCGCGGACCGCCACGGCGACAACCTGTTCGGCACATCGCTGGTCGCGCTTGATGCGCTGACCGGCAAGCGGCGCTGGCACTTCCAGTTTGTAAAGCATGATTTGTGGGACCGCGATCCGCCCACTGCGCCTACCCTGGTAACGATCAAGCGGAATGGCCGCGATATTCCCGCCGTGGCGCAGCCGACCAAGGCGGGATTGCTTTATGTGTTCGACCGCCGGACGGGGGAATCGCTTTTTCCGCTGAAATCGCAGCCGGTCGCCGCGTCCGATGTCCCCGGCGAAAGGGCAGCACCCAACCAACTGGTGCCAACTGCTCCGGCGCCGTTTTCGCGGCAGGCGCTGACCGCCGGTGATCTCACCAACCGGACGCCTGCGGCGGCGGCGGCGGCGCTCGCGCATTTTAGCGTCTCCAGCCATCGCGGGCCGTTTGATCCGCCGAGCCGCCAGGGCACGATGCTGCTTCCCGGCCTCGACGGCGGCGCGGAATGGGGCGGGGCGGCATGGGACCCGAAGACCGGGCTGCTCTATGTCAACGCCAACGAAATGGCCTGGACGCTCAAGCTGAAACCGACGCCGCCGCTGGCGCAAGGGGGCGAGGGCAGCGCGGTCTATGCCAACAATTGCGCCGCCTGCCACGGTGCCTCCCGCGCGGGCAGCCCGCCGGAGTTCCCCAGCCTGCTGGAGATCGGCGACAGGTTGGGCGAACAGGATATTGCGGCGCTGATCGCTGCGGGGCAGGGGCGCATGCCCGGCTTTGCCAAGACTCTGTCGCAGGCGGAAATCACGGCAGTGGTGGGCTATCTGCTCACCGGCAAAGATGACAAGCAGGCAGGCGCGCTGGCCAAGGCCGCCGCGCCCGCGCCGCAGCGGCCCGCCTTCATGTTCGATGGCTACCAGCGGTTTCTCGATCCGGACGGCTATCCGGCAATCAAACCGCCATGGGGCACGCTCAGCGCCATTGATGTCAGCACAGGGCGCTATGTCTGGCGCACCCCGCTGGGCAGCTACCCTGAGCTCGCGGCAGCCGGCCTTGGCCAGACCGGCAGCGAGAACTACGGCGGCGCCGTGGTTACCAAGGGCGGGCTGCTGTTCATCGGTGCGACAGTGTTCGACAACCGCTTCCGGGCTTTCGACAAGCGCAGCGGCAAGCTGCTGTGGCAGACCGCGCTCCCCGCCGCGGGCCTCGCGACGCCTGCCACCTATCGCGCCAAGGGCCGCCAGTTCATCGTGATCGCAGCAGGCGGCGGCAAGAACCCCAAGGGCACGCCGGGCGGCAGCATCGTCGCGTTTGCGCTTCCGGCATCGGGCGTGAAACCATGAACGCAGCGCTCAGCCGCCGCGCGGTGCTGGGCGGCACGCTGGCGCTGCTTGCCGGTTCGGCTGCTGCCCGGCCCCACGCCCGCAACGGATTCTTTGCTCGCCACAAAGTGCCGATCGGCATCCAGCTCTATACGGTCGCCGATCTCGCCAGGGCCGATCTTCCCGGGACACTGCGAGCGCTGGGCCGGATGGGATACGGCGCGGTCGAACTCGCCGGGTTGCTCGGCCATGCACCGCGCGACTGGCAGCACATGCTGGCGCGTGCGGGGCTCAAGGCGCGCTCGGCGCATGTCGCGTTCGATGGCGACGCGATCAATCTGGGCGAGGGCGCGGCGCGGGTGGCCGATGCGCTTGCACCCATCGGCATCCGCACGGCAGTGATGTCGTTCCCCCCCCCGATTGCCGGGCTTGAACGGGGCAAGGAGGAGGACTTCTTCGTCTATGCCGCCCGGCTGGCCCAGCAGACCACGCTCGATGACTGGCGGCGGATCGCAGGTGTGCTGAACGCCAAAGGCAAAGTGCTGGCAGGCGGCGGGCTGCGGATCGCCTACCACAATCACAACATCGAACTGGCCCCCAAAGGCGAAACTTGCGCTCTCGAGGTGCTGCTGCGCGAGACCGATCCGGCTCTTGTCGATTTCGAGCTCGATGCGGGATGGGTTGCGGCGGCGGGCCATGATCCGGCGGATTGGCTCGCGCGCCATCCCGGGCGGTTCCGCATGATCCACATCAAGGACCTGGCCGCGCGCGCGGCTCCCGATTATGCGCTGCAGATGGACGCGCGCGAGATCGGGCAGGGCCGCCTCGATTGGTCGCGCATTCTGCCTTCGGCTTGGGCAGGCGGGGTGCGGCGTTATTTCGTCGAGCAGGAACCGCCGTTCCCCGACGGGCGGCTGGCAGCGGCGCAGCGCAACGCCGCCTACTTGCGGCATCTGACGGTCAGGTGACGTCCAGCGTAGCTGTTTTCAGATCGACCGAGTTGCCCCCCGCCATGATGGCAAAGCGTCCCGGCTCGACCACGCGGACCATGTCGGCGTTCCACAGCGCGAAGTCGTCAGGGCCGAGCGTGAAGCGCACGGTTCGCGTCTCGCCGGGCGCCAGCGTCACCCGCTGAAAGCGCTTGAGCTCGAGCGTGGGCCGGGTGACCGATGACTGTTCGTCGCGCAGGTAGAGCTGCACCACTTCGTCTGCCGCAACGGTGCCCAGATTGCTGACATCGACCGCGATCCCGACCGATTGGTCCCGGGCGATGCTGGTAAGGTCCGGGCGCGGCGCCGAGACAGCGAAGCGCGCATAGCTGAGCCCGAAGCCGAAGGGGAACAGCGGCTGCGTGCTGCCATCCAGATAGCCCCGCCGCGCGCTTGGTTTGCGGCGGTAAAACACCGGAAGCTGGCCCACCGAACGCGGGATCGAGACCGGCAGCTTGCCCCCGGGCGAGGCGCGCCCGAACAGGACATCGGCGATGGCGTGCCCGCCCTGCTCGCCGGCGTACCAGCATTCGAGCATCGCATCGGCGGTCTCGACGGTTTTCTCTATGGCGAGCGGCCCGCCGTTGATCAGCACCACGACCAGGGGCTTGCCGAGCGCTGCGAGCGCGTCGACCAGTTCCTGCTGCTCGCCGACGAGATCGAGCCGCGCCCGGTCGCCAAGATGTTCGTCGGCCCAGGCCTCGCGCGAGGTTTGCTCGTTGCCGCCGATAGCCAGTACGATGGCATCCGCGCCGCGTGCCATGGTTACCGCTGCGGCGATCCGCCGCCGGTTTTCGGCAGGATCGGCAAGCGTCACCTGGTCCTTGAGCCAGTCGTGCCCGCCTTCGGTGAGCCGCACGCCTTCGGCATGATCGACCGCTACCGCGCCCGCTGCAGCGCGGATGCCCGCAAGCAGGGAGACCGCGTCGCGCGGTGTGCCGCTGTAGCCGCCAAGATAGACGTCCGCCGCGTTGGGGCCGATCACCGCCAGCCTTTTCAGCCGCGCCCGGTCGAGCGGCAGCGTCTCGTTGCGGTTCTTGAGCAGGATAATTGATTTGACCGCAGCCTCCCGCGCCAGCGCCGCCGATGCGGCCGTGCTGGTTTGGCGCTCCGCCGCGGCGGGGTCGGCAAAGCCCCGCTCGAACAGGCCGGCCTCGAATTTGACCTTGAGGATGCGCCCGGCGATGCGGTCGATATCAGCCAGCGCAATCTCGCCCGTCCCCACCTGTTCGGCGACCTGCGCATAGATGTCGGGATCGGCCATCTCGATATCGACCCCGGCGGTGATCCCGAGCCGCGCTGCATCCCGGCGAGTCGCTGCAATATGGTGGCGACCCACCAGATCGGAAAGGCCGCCGTAATCGCTCACCACAATGCCGCCAAAACCCCATTCCTCGCGCAGCACCTTTTGCAGAAGCCAGACATTGGCATGCGAGGGAACGCCGTCGATCTCGTTGTAGGCTGCCATCACCGAGCGCACCGGCAGCGCGTCGATGACGGCGCGGAACGGCGGCAGGAATTCCTCGCGCAATGTGCGTTCGCCAATTGGAGCAGGGCCGGCGTTGGTGCCGTTGTCCGGCTGGCCATGCGCGCCGATGGCCTTGAGCGTGGCGAGCACTTTGTCTGCGGCCAGCGGCAGCGATGCGCCCTGCAGCCCGCGCACGGCCGCTTTACCCATTTCCCCGGCCAGCCAAGGGTCCTCGCCAAAGGTTTCTTCCATGCGGCCCCAGCGCGGATCGCGCGCAATGTCGACCACCGGTGCGAGAACCATGTTCGCTCCGCCCGTGGCGGCTTCCTGCCCGGCGAGCGCGAATACGCGCTCGACCAGGTCGACATCGAACGAAGAAGCGAGCGCGATGGCTTGCGGAAAGCTGGTTGCCGCAGGGGCTGCCAAGCCGTGCAGCGCTTCTTCATGGAGGAACAGCGGGATGCCGAGACGCGTCTGCTCGGTTGCCCAGCGCTGCGCGGCGCGGGCAAACCGCGCGCGGTCTTCCGGTGATCGGCTGGCGGCCGAGCCGATCGGCGGGATTTCCGCATGGTCGGAAGGGCGGGCGATCATGCCGATGCCATGCGGGAAGCTGGCCTGCGCAGCTGTCTTTGAGAACTGTCCCTGCGAATCGAGTACTTTCGTCTTGGTCGTCCAGACGCAGAGCATCTGCGCGACCTTTTCTGCGATGGTCATGCGGCCAAGCAGGTCGGCAACGCGCAAGGCTACCGGCAGCCCTGCCTGCCGATATGGCGGCATGGGCACGGCGGCGCGGGCGACCCCGGCCAAAGCCGTCGATGCGGCCAAGCCGACAAGAAAGGTGCGGCGCGTGGTACTGGGTGGTTCAAGTGACATCGCGGTTTCCTGCGGCAGCATCGAGCCCGACATGTGTTTGCCGGTTGAACGCTTGGGATAACTGATGTAATCGATTTCAACAAGAACGGGAGAGGTTCGTCTTGTCGACCGGGAATGGCGCGAAGCTAAGCGGCAAAACCATGCTGTCATCGGCGATGGCGCGGAGGGAATTCGTGGCGCTGGGCCTTGCTGCGCCGCTGCTGTTTCCGGCTGTCGCCAGAGCGACCCACCAACCCCCGCAACCCTCGCTCCATGCACTGGCCACAGAAAAAGGCATGCGGTTCGGCAGCGCGGTGAATGTGCGTTCCATCGCCGATTCGGGCAAAGCGCGGCTGGTGCGCAGCGAATGCGGCATCATCGTCGCCGAGAACGAGTTCAAGTTCGCCTACCTCCGGCCCGATCCGAAAACGACCGCCCTTGGCGATGCGCAGGCGATTGCCAGCTTCGCCAAGCATCACAAGCTGGCGCTTCGCGGCCACAATCTGCTGTGGAACAAGCAGGAGTACATCGGCAACTGGCTCACCGAGGCGAACCTTGGGGCGCGGCCTGCAGCGGAACTTGATGCAATTCTGCTCGATCATGCCGATGGCTTGTGCCGCCGCTTCCCCGGCGTTGTATCGTGGGATGTGATCAACGAAACGATCGAGCCCGAAACCGGTGCGCTGCGCGATACGATCGCCACGCGCTTGCTCGGCGAGGCCATCATCGGCCGCACGTTCGAAGCCGCGCACCGCGCGGCGCCTGCCGCCGAACTGGTCTACAACGACTATATGGGCTGGAATCCGAACGAGGAAAAGCACCGCACCGGCGTGCTCAAGCTGCTCGAACGCATGCGCATGCGCGGCGTCCCTTGCACCACGCTGGGCATTCAGGGGCACATTGCGGTGCCCGACGACGGTATCGGCACGCGCCCGGCGATCTGGCGCCGGTTCCTGAGCGACGTGCGTGCGATGGGCTACCGGATTGCGATCACCGAATTCGACGTGGACGACCGCCATGCGCCCGCCGATCCTGCGCGCCGTGATGAAGCGGTCGCCGCGATTGCCCGCGTTTTCCTCGATGAATCGTTCGCGGCGGGGAACATCCACGATCTGCTTTGCTGGGGTCTTGATGACGAGGGCAGCTGGCTGCAGCAATACAGCGCGCGCACCGACAAGCTGCCGCAGCGCTGCCTGCCCTATGATGCGCAGCTCAAGGCCAAGCCGTTGCGTAACGCAATCGCCGATGCTTTGCGCGCGGCTCCGGCGGTCGCATGATTGCGCGGCTTCAAGGGGTCGATGCGCAGCGCTTTCGCAGCGAGATTGTGGGCGGGGGGGTGCCGGTCGTGCTCGAAGGCATCGCGGCGCACTGGCCGCTCGTGCAGCGCGGAGAGCGTTCGATTGGTGAACTGGCAGCCGCACTCAAGGCTCTCGATACCGGCCATCCCGTCGGGATGTTCGCCGCCCCGCCCGAGGTAGAAGGGCGCTTTTTCTACAACGACGCGCTCGACGGCCTCAACTTCGAACGCGGGGAAATGGACTTGCCCACGCTGATCGACCAGCTTCTGGCCATGGTCGATGATGCCCGTCCCCCCGCGCTCTATGCTGGCGCCGTGCCACTCGATCGCCAGATGCCCGGGTTCGGCGCAGAGCACAACTTCGCCGGGTTTGTGCCTCCTGGCACCGGTCGTATCTGGATCGGCAATGCCTTGCAGGTCCAGACGCATTTCGACACGACCGACAATCTTGCGTGTGTCGTCGCCGGCTCGCGCCGCTTCACGCTGTTTTCGCCCGATCAGATCAGCAACCTCTATCCCGGCCCGCTCGAATTCACACTGGCCGGCCAGCCGGTCAGCATGGCGCTGTTCGACAGCCCCGATCTGTCTCGCTACCCCCGCTATGCCGAGGCACTGGCGGCCGCTGAAACTGCGGACCTTGCGCCCGGCGATGCGCTCTATATCCCGGCGCTGTGGTGGCACCATGTCCGCTCGTTTGCGCCTTTCAATATTCTGGTCAACTACTGGTGGGGTGCGCTGCCGCCGCAAGTGGGCGCGCCGATGGAGGCATTGGCGCACGCTTTGCTGACCATCCGCCATTTGCCCTCGGCGCAGCGCGCCGCGTGGCGTGCCTACTTCGATCATTACGCGTTCGGCCCGCCCGAGACGGCGAGCGCCCATCTGCCGGTCCCTGCGCGCGGCGCGCTCGGCGCGCTCGGTCCGCAGCTGGTCACGCGCATCAAATCCTTTCTTCAGGCAGCGTTGAACCACCGATCATGATCAGACCGCTTTCCCTTGTGCTCGCCCTGCTTGCCAGCCTGGCGCTTGGCCGTCCCGTCTGCGCGCGCGAGGCGGAGCTTGTCTCGCCTGATGGTCAGGTTCGCATCAGCCTGTCAGATACAAATGGCACGTTTCGCTATGCGGTGACATATCGCGGCGAGGCAGTGCTCAGGCCGTCCACGGTCGGGCTCGAACTCAGTGTCGGCGGGCGCATCGCAGGCGGGCTCAAGATCGCGGGGTTTGCCACGAGCGAGAGCGACACCAGCTGGACACCGGTCGCGGCAAAGACCGCAACCGTGCGCGATAACTACCGCGCCGCTACCGTCGATCTCATCGAACCGGGCGGCAAGCTGCTCCGGCTGGAGTTCCGCGCGTACAATTCAGGAGTCGCATTCCGCTATGTGCTGGTCAGGCAGCCGGGGCTCGATGCCGTCGATATCCTGAGCGAAAGCACGCGTTTCGAGTTCGGCGGCGATTATGATTGCCTGGGCTTCAATGTCGGCAAATTCCAGTCGAGCCATGAAGGCGAGTTCGATCCCGTGCGCCCATCGGCGCTGCGGCTGCACAACCTCTATGATCGGCCCTTCGTCTGCCAGACGTCCACCGGCAGCGGCCTTGCCATAACCGAAGCGGACCTCGCCAACTGGGGCGCGATGTACCTGAAAGGCAGCCATGGCGGCGCCGAATCCGCGCTGTCGCCTCGCCTCGATGATCCGGTGGTGGCGGTGAAAACACGGATTGGCGGCGATATCGTGTCGCCCTGGCGCGTCGTCATGCTCGCTGCAAATCCTGGCAAGCTGGCGGAATCGATGCTGGTGCAGACGCTCAATCCGCCCTCGATCGTGGCCGATACCAGCTGGATCAAGCCCGGCAAGATCGCTTGGGACTGGTGGAGCGGCCCGGCGCTGCGCACGGCGGCGCAGCCGGGCATGAACATGGCAACGCTGCGCGGGTTCATCGATTTTGCCAGCGCCAGCGGCTTTCCCTATGTGATGGTCGATGAGGGCTGGTATGCCGGCGCAGGCGGCGGGGCGATCGTGCGGCGCGGGGTCGACGTGACGCGCACGGTCGACGAAATCGACATGCCCGCGCTCGTTGCCTACGCGAAGAGCCGCAATGTCGGCCTGTTCCTCTGGCTCAATTGGCGCGCGTTCGATGCGCAGATGGACGAAGCGCTCGATCTCTATGCCAGCTGGGGCATCAAGGGGCTCAAGATCGATTTCATGGACCGCGATGATCAGGAGATGGTCGGCTGGTTCCACCGCGTGCTGCGCGAGACTGCGCGGCGCAAGCTGATGGTCGATCTGCACGGGGCCTATCCACCCACCGGCCTCACTCGCACGTTCCCCCATCTGGTGACGCAGGAGGGTGTGATGGGCGCGGAATACAACAAGTTCTCCTCGCGGATCAGCGCAGCGCATAACGTGCGCCTTGCCTATACCCGCAATCTGCTGGGCACGACCGACTACACCCCCGGCGGTTTCGGCAATGTCGCGCCCGCCGCGTTTACCCAGCGCTGGACCTTGCCGCTGGTGCCCTATACCCGTGCCCACGCCCTCGCGATGTATGTGGTCTACGACAGCGCGCTGGCCTTCGTGGCCGACAGCCCGGACCGCTACGCCGACAGCCCCGATGGCTTCGATATGCTGAAGGCGGTGCCCACGAGCTGGGATGAAACGCGCTTTGTCGGCGGCACCTTCGGCGAAACCATCGCCATCGCCAGGCGGCGCGGGTCCGACTGGTGGATCGGCGCAATGGCAGGTGCCAGCCCCGCCACGCTGCGCCTCTCGCTCGATTTTCTCGGCCGCGGCGCATGGACAGCGGACATCCGCGAGGACGGCACCGCGCCGACCAGCCTTGCGTCCCGCAAGTTGCCGGTCTCCAGCGCCGCGCGGCTGACCGTGCCGATGGCGGCGACCGGCGGGGCGCTGATCCATCTCACCCCCGCAAAACAGGAAGGCGGCCAGTGACCCGATCGGCCAAGCGGATGCCAAGGCTGGCAGCTGCGCTTCTTGCCATCGCCGCCGCGCCGGCATGGGCCGCGCCCGAAGCGCCGCTGCTCGCCAGCGTGTTTCAGGATCACGCAGTGCTCCAGCGTGACCGGCCTGTTGCCGTGTTTGGCAGCGGCAAACCCGGCGCGCGGGTCACGCTCCGGCTGGACGGGGCGGTGGCCACGGCGAGAATTGCGGCCGATGGTACCTGGCGCACGGCTCTGCCGGCACATGCTGCTGGAGGCCCCTACACACTCACTGCCGAAGCAAGCGACGGCACGCGCCAGACGGTATCCGACATTCTGGTGGGCGACGTGCTGCTGTGCTCGGGCCAGTCGAACATGGAATGGGCCGTGGCGCAGTCGCTCGATTTCGAGCGGGTCGGTGCGCAATCGCTTGATGGCGACCTGCGCCTGCTCAAAGTCGCGCGCCGCATTGCCTCCACGCCGCAAACCGTTCTGCCCGATGGCTCACGATGGGTTGCCGCAGGGCCGGAAACGGTCGGCAGCTTTTCGGCGGCGTGCTATTTCATGGGCCGGGAACTGCGCAAGACCAAGCGCGTGCCTATCGGCCTGATCGCGGCAAGCTGGGGCGGGTCGACCATCCAGAGCTGGATGAGCAGGGCTGCCTTGCAGCGGTTCGGCGGCTATGATGCGCAAATCGGCCTGGTCGAACGCCAGGGCCGGGCGCCCGGCACCATCCTCGCCGACTGGACCGCGATGTGGGAAAGATGGTGGCACGATGCCTCTGTCGGCCGCCAGGGCGTGCCGTGGCGTGATCCCGTCACGCCCGATTGGCTGCCGGTCCCGGCAGCAGGCCTGTGGCAGACGTGGGGCGACCGCGCTCTTGAGGACTATCATGGCTCGCTGTGGTTCCGCACGTCGGTCACGCTGACCACAGGTCAGGCGGCACAAGGTGCGACGCTCGCGCTGGGCCGGATCGAGGAGGCCGACCACACCTGGATCAACGGGCAGGCTCTGGGCACCACCGAGGCGCGCGGGGAAGAGCGCCGCTATGTCATCGCGCCCGGCGCGCTCAAGGCCGGCAGCAACGATATCGTGGTCCACGTGTTCGACGGCTGGAGCGGAGGCGGGATGATCGCGCCCGCCGATGGCCAGGCTATCGTCTTCGCCGATGGCACCCGGGCAGAGCTGGCGCAGCCATGGCATTATCGGCGGCCGCCGCCCGGAACCGAATGGTCGCTGCGCCCGCCCTGGGCGGCGATGTCCGGCTATTCGACGATCACCAACGGGATGCTGGCCCCGCTCACGCCCTACACGATCAAGGCAGTGGCCTGGTATCAGGGCGAATCGAATGTGGCCGACAAGGCGGGTTACGACAAGCTGCTGGCGGCGTGGATGGCAGACTGGCGCACCCGCTTTGCGCAGCCGGACCTGCCGTTCCTGATTGTCCAACTGTCCGCGTTTGGGAGCCCTGCGGCCAATACTCCCCGCGCTGATTTCTGGGGCGGGCAGCGCGACCTTCAGCGCCGCGCGGTTCTGGCAGACCCGCATGCCGCGCTTGTCGTCACGCACGATCTGGGCGAGCCCGCCGACATCCATCCCGCCAACAAGCAGGAGGTGGGGCTGCGCCTCGCCCGGGCCGCCAGCGCAGCGGCTTATGGCGAAAAGATCAGCGCCAGCGGCCCGCGCCCGCTCATGGCGCGGCGCGCGGCGGATGCGGTTACAGTGTCCTTTGCCGACGTCGAAGGTGCTCTGGCGACCTATAGCGCGCGTATCGCGATCGGCTTCGAGCTGTGTAGCGCCAACGGCGCGTGCCGCTTCGCAGAAGGGCGCATCAGTGGCTCTGACCAGATCACAATCCCGCTCGAGACGGACGAAGCGCCCGCAACTGTCCGGTTCTGCTGGGCCGATGCGCCGGTCTGCAACCTTTACGACAAGGCCGGCCTGCCGCCACCAACCTTCCAAATCGCTCTATCGAAGGCCTCAGAGTGAGTAGCTCGACCTTAATCTGCGAACGAGGCTGACAGCGTGGCTATCGATGTGGGCGAGTTGGCGTCCGATCGCGTCAGGGTGCCATTTTCCGAATTCGTTGAGCAGCGTGCTCACCTTTGCGCGCAAGCTATGCGTGGTGACTTCCCGCAAGGAACAGGCCCTTCTCGTTGGCCCGCCTCAAGGGTTTCGACTTGGGCTTCCCGTTGAGGATCGCAGTGCCGTTCAGTGCAAATTGGGGGCCACGCCTTTCGCCAGTTTCGATGTGGCCCCTAAAACCACCCGCTTCATGGCATTCAAAGGCAAGCATCAACGTTCAAACCGACATCAAGGATGGCGGGGCTTGGCGGATAAGGCAATGGTGCCCGGGGACGGAGTCGAACCGCCGACACCGTGATTTTCAGTCACGTGCTCTACCAACTGAGCTACCCGGGCATCGTGGCACCGTCTTTTGCAAGGCTCGGTGCGCAATGGAAGCGCGCGTATGGCGAAGCGCGGGGGGGTTGTCCAGCCCCTAGATGACGCTTTTGCGCTCGCTATTCCGCGTCTTCGGGATCGACTGCCGGACCGGGCAGGACATAGCCTTCGTCGAGCCAGCGCATCAGATCGCGGTCGCGGCAGCGCTGCGAGCAGAACGGGCTGTGCGCCGCGCTGCGCGGTTTGCTGCAGATCGGGCATTTGCGGATGGTGGCAGGACGGGCGGGAATCGAGCTCATGTGGCCACCGCTTGGGCGAACGCGCCGCTGAGCGCAAGACTGCTATCCTCGTGCCAGCGGACCAGCCGCCCGGTGCGCCGGGCCAGTTCCGCTTCCCACTCTGCGCGCATGGCGCGGCGCACCGCCGGATGCGCGCTCAGCAGGATCGTGCCCGGCGCGATGATCCGTTCGGCCTGGCGCAGCAGGATGCGCGCCGCCGCACCCGCGCCCGCCTGGGCATAGCGCGCAATCAGCGAAGGGCGTTCAAGCCGCGCGACCAGCTGCACGAAGCCGAAGCCGTTCATCGCGGTGCGCTCGCCGCGCCATTGGCCTAGCGCGGCTGCAAGCGCGGCATCGACCGCATGCCGGTCGCGCTTGTCGGGCAGGGAGGGAAAATCGATGCCGATCGCGCCGCCGATGTCGAACCGGCCGAGCGCGGCGGCGATCTCCGGAACCGCCGCCAGCGCCAGCGCAGGGAGCGGCGGCGCGCCATCCACATCGATCAGGGTCATCGCCGGGGTAGGGCTGACAATCAGCCCGCCGCCGGGAAACGCCATTTCGCCGGTCAGTGCATCGCTCACCAGATCGGACCAGCCCGCCTCGTCAAAGCTGCGGTCGGTCGCGGCCACGCTGCGCACCGCGCAGCCGCTGCCGCGCAGCTCCTCGAGCAGGCTCGGCGCGGGCCCGGCGCGCTCTCCCTCGGCTGCCGGGCGCAGCTGCGCCAGCTTGGTCCGCCCGCGCTCGGCCAGCGCGGCGCGGGTGACGCGCACCATCAGCCGCATGCCTTCGGTCAGCGCCGGGTCGAGCCCGTCGATCAGCGCCTCGGTGCCGCCTGGCAGGCGCATCACGCCGCGCCGCGTTCCGGGCAAGCGGCTGAGCAGCATGGCTTCGGCGACCGCGCCTGCGCGCCATGGCTCGTCCCAAACCACGCGCGCGGCCCGGATCGCGCCGCTTTCGAGCAGGATCGCGCGCTCCTCGCCAATCCCGGCCTCATGCAGCCATTCAGCCAAGCGACAATCCCGCGCCTACCAGCAACCGCCGGGTTTCATAGAGCGGCAGCCCGACCACGCCCGAATGGCTGCCTGAGAGCCAGATGCAAAAACCCTCGGCCGTGCCCTGGATGGCATAGCCACCCGCCTTGCCGTGCCATTCGCCGCCCGCGATGTAGCTGTCGATCTCGGCGGCGGAGAGCACCTTGAAGCGCAGGATCGTCTCGCTGAGCGCGCTGCGCAGGGTGCCATCGGGCGTCAGCAGCGCGACCGCCGAATAGACCCGGTGGCGGCGTCCCGAAAGCACTGCGAGACAGCCGCGCGCCGTCGCGGCGTCTTCGGCCTTGGGCAGGATGCGGCGTCCGGCCCCGACCACGGTATCGCCTGCCAGGATCAGGCAGCCCGGCGCAAGCGCGGCCGCCGCGCGCGCTTTCTCGGCGGCGAGCCGGATGGCATGTTCGCGTGGCAGTTCGTCCGGGCGCGGGGTCTCGTCGATATTCGCCGCGATCACCCGATCCGGCGCCACGCCCAGTCGCGCCAGCAGATCGCGGCGGCGCGGGCTCGCCGAAGCCAGCACCAGCGGTGGAGGGGGAAGGGAAGGGGCCCCCGGCGCGGCAGGCATCATGGCGCCGCGCGGATGAGACTTGGCCCCTTCGGAACTGGGAGCGTCAGAACTGGCCGGGACCACCGCGACCCGGCATGAAGCGATAGGTGATGCGGCCCTTGGTCAGATCGTAAGGGGTCAATTCGACAAGAACTTCATCCCCGACCAGCACACGAATGCGGTTCTTGCGCATTTTGCCTGCTGTATGGCCAAGAATTTCATGATCGTTTTCGAGCTTCACGCGGAACATCGCGTTGGGGAGCAGTTCGACCACTTGGCCGCGCATCTCGAGGAGTTCTTCTTTCGCCATAGGCGGTTTCAGTGGCCTTCTTGGTGGGAGCATCCGCATTTTGGCGGGTCGGCAGCGAACGGGCAACGGGCGGGCAAACACCCACACGGTTGCGCGCCATTAGCGCGGCGTTGCGCAAAAGGGAAGCCCGCGTGAAAATTGCTGCCCGGCGCGGGCCACGCAGTTCAGTTGCCGCGGCGACCTTGCACGAAATTGCGCACCATCGTGCGCCGCCCGGCGGCCTCGATCTCGACCTGCTGGTCGCTGAAATGGCGCACGATGACGACATCCTCGAGCGCGAGCCTGTCGTCGAACCGCAATCCGCATTCCATCCCGCGCGACCAGATCACCTCGGCGAACGCCTCGATCCTGCAAACCTTCAGCAAGCCGCTGGCACCGGTCGGCGGCGGGCGCTCGGCGAGCAGAATGCGGGCGCCGCGCTGCGACAGGTTGTCCAGACGGCAGGCCTTGAGGCCGCTCAGAAACAGGACTTTGGCCGGAACGTCCAGCCGGACGCGCGGATCGCTCCGACGAATGATGCGAAAGTGCGGGTCGAGTGGCAGATCGGCGGGTGCGGACATATGCGCCGAAGATAAGCGCGAATTGTTGAAAGTCCCGGGCCGCAGCTTAGGGACGATCACGCATATTCCTGTGCTCGCAAGGACAGACCGGCGCGGGGATAAACCGCACGGCTCCCCTCCACAAAAGCGCGCGCGCGGCCTATCTGCAAGGAGGATATGGGCAACGCGCAATCACCTCCGGACCGGCAGTCCTCCGACCGTTTCAACGAGGACAAGGCCAGCCATACCCTGCGCGGCGCGGACCAGCCCGATCTCGAGGTGGGGATCGCCGCGATCCGCGAAGTGGTGCGCACGCTGCGACCGCGCCCCGGAGTTTACCGCATGCTCGATGCGCGCGGCGATGTGCTCTATGTCGGCAAGGCGCGCGCGCTCAAGAACCGTGTGGCGAACTATACGCAAGTCGAGCGATTGCCCAACCGGCTGCGCCGCATGGTCAGCCAGACCCGCGCGCTGACCATTGTCACCACCAATTCGGAAGCCGAGGCGCTGCTGCTCGAGGCGCAGCTGATCAAGCGCTACCGCCCGCCCTACAACGTGCTGCTGCGCGACGACAAATCGTTTCCGTTCATTCTGCTGCGCTCGGATCACGCGTTCCCGCGCATCCAGAAGCATCGCGGCGCGCGGCGCGAAAAGGGCAATTATTACGGGCCGTTTGCCAGCGCAGGATCGGTGAACACCACGATCAACGCGCTGCAAAAGCTGTTTCTGCTGCGCAGCTGCAACGATGGCTTCATGGCCCGGCGCGACCGGCCGTGCCTGCTTTACCAGATCAAGCGCTGCTCCGCGCCTTGCGTCGACCGGATCACGCCCGAGGCTTACGGCGAGCTGGTGCGGCAGGCGAAGGATTTTCTCGGCGGCAAATCGGGCGCGGTGCAAAAGGAGATCGAGACGCAAATGGCGCAGGCTTCGGCCGCGCTCGATTTCGAAAGCGCGGCGATGCTGCGCGACCGGCTGCGCGCGGCAACGTTCATCCAGGGCAGCCAGGCGATCAACGCCGAGGGCGTGGGCAATGCCGATGTCTTCGCGCTGGCGGTAAAGGGCGGGCATGTCGCGATCCAGGCCTTCTTCATCCGCGGCGGTCAGAACTGGGGCCACCGCGCGTTTTTCCCGAGCCATACCGACGGGCTCGACGAAGCCGAGGTGATGACCAGCGTGCTGGCGCAGCTCTACGAGGAAGTGCCGCCGCCGCGCCTGATCCTGCTTGACCGCACCTTGCCCGAGGCGGACCTGCTGGCCGAAGCATTGGGCGAAGCGGCTGGCGGCAAGATCGAGATCTCGGTGCCCCAGCGCGGCGACCGGCGGCGGTTGATGGAGCAGGCGCAGCGCAACGCGACCGAGGCGCTCGAGCGGCGGCTCGCCGAGACCGGCACCAAGGCGCGGACCTGGCGCGAGATGGCGGAGTTTCTCGAGCTGGGCGAAGCCCCGCAGCGGGTCGAGGTTTACGATAACAGCCATGTGCAGGGCGCGCATGCGGTGGGCGCAATGATCGTGGCGGGTCCGGACGGTTTCATGACCGGCCAGTATCGCAAGTGGAATATCAAGACCGCGCAGACCAACGACGATTTCGGCATGATGCGCGAAGTGTTCGAGCGCCGTTTCAGCCGCGCGCAGCAGGAGGATCCCGAGCGCGATCAGGGCATGTGGCCCGATCTCGTGCTGATCGATGGCGGCAAGGGACAGTTGACCGCCGCGCGAGAGACTTTGGAAGCGCTCGGCATCGAGGATGTCGCGCTGATCGGTATAGCCAAGGGGCCGCACCACGGGCGCGACGGGCGCGAGGTGTTTCATTTCCCCGATGGCCGAGAGAAAATGCTGCCCGAGGCCTCGCCCGTGCTGTTCCACTTGCAGCGGCTGCGCGACGAGGTGCACCGCTTCGCCATCGGCGCGCACCGTGCCAAGCGCAGCCGCGCGATCAGCGCCAGTCCGCTGGACGAGGTTCCGGGCATCGGCCCGGCGCGCAAGCGCGCGCTTCTGCTGCATTTCGGCACCGCGGGCAAAGTGCGCGCAGCCAGCCTGGCCGACTTGCAGCGCGCGCGCGGCGTCAGCGCCGGCGTGGCGCAAGTGGTCTACGATTTCTACAATCCCTCGGCCTGACGCTCACGCCAGCTTGGCCGCGCCTATCGGCCGGATCAGCCCTTCCTGCGCGACATTGGCAATCAGCCGCCCGTCGCGGGTGAAGATGCGGCCCCGGTTGAAGCCGCGCGCGTGCCCCGCCCAGGGGCTGTCGCAGACATAGAGCAGCCATTCATCGGCGCGGAAGGGCTCGTGAAACCAGATCGCATGATCGAGGCTGGCCCCCATCATCGTGCCCTTCATCCAGCTCAGCGCATGCGGCAAGGTGGCGGTGCCGAGCAGGGTCATGTCGCTGGCATAGGCCAGCACCGCGCGGTGCACTTTGGGATCGTCGGGCAGCGGCGCGACCGCGCGCATCCAGGTGTGCGAGACCGGCGGCTGCGGATCGGGATCCATCCAGTGGCGCGGCTCGACCGAGCGCAGTTCGATCGGGCGCGGCTCCAGCATCATGCGCCGCGCGCGCTCGGGAAGCTTGTCGGCGTGTTCGATGCGCAGTTCGTGATCGCTGCGCAGATCTTCGGGCGCGGGCACGGGCGGCATCGCCTCGGCGTGGTGCACGCCGGGTTCGGCGCGGTGGAACGAGGCGACCATTGTCAGGATCGGCTTTTCCTGCTGGCTGGCCACGACGCGCCGATTGGAAAAGCTCCCGCCATCGAGATCGCGCTCCACCTTGAAATCGATCGGAAAATCCTCATTGCCGCCGCGCAGGAAATAGGCATGGAGCGAATGGACCGGGCGGTCGTCCGCCACGGTGCGCTCGGCCGCCGCCAGCGCCTGCGCGATCACCTGCCCGCCAAACACACGGCCCACCCCGCCATCCTTGCGGCGGCCCTCGAAATGATCGGCACCGTTATCTTGCACATCGAGCAGGTGGAGCAAGCGCGCGACAAGCGTTGCTGGATCAAGCGGATCGGTCATGGCCGCAGCGCATGCCGCGCCATGCCGTTAACGTCAACGCCCCACGTTGAGCTTGCGCAGCGCCCGCCAGCCTGCCGCCTTCAGCCGGTTCCGCCCCGGCCAGCGCCCCGGCGCGCGCGGCGAAAGCCCGGCGCGGCGCAGCACACCGTTGAACGCGCGCGCATCGGCCTCCTCAAAGCTCCAGCTCGAACGCCACGTGATCGACAGCGAGAGGCCCGGCAGCGGCCCGTTGCGCACATGATGCGGCGCCATCACCGGCACATAGAGCGCCTCGCCCGGGGCCAGGCGCCATTCCTGCCCGCCGCTCGCCAGATCATCGCGCCAGAACAACTCGCGCGCCCCCCCGGTGTGATAGCCTTCGTGCGTTTCATCGGGCGCATAGCGCGCGTCCCCTTGCGGAAATAGCGTCATCGTCTTGGCGCCTGCCAGATGCAGCAGGATATTGTGCTCGGGATCGAAGTGATACGGCGTCACCCCTGATGGGCTGGTGATGAACACAAACTCCTGCGGCCGCAGCATCGCGCCCGTCCGCGCCTCGATCACCGGGCGCATCTCCTCCAGCAGGGCCAACAGCAGGTCGCGGTAGGCGGGCACCTGCTCGATGTTCTTGAGCGCCGCCCAGCTGCCCGTCTCGCCAATCCGCCGGATCGTCTCGCCGATGCCCAGCCCGTTGGCGGGCGCCTTCGCGCCATTCAGCCCCACCGGCAGATCGGCGCGGTTATACTCGCGCGAGGCCTCGGGCAGCGCCTCGGCCAGCTGCGCCAGCGCTTCCAGTTCCAGCAGCGGATGCCCGCGCAGCCCATGCGCCAGCTTGTGCGGCACTTCGGGATATCCCGCCGCAAACGCCGCCCGCGCGGCCTCGTCAAAAATGGTGCCTGTCATACGATCCCCGCCGGATTGCGCGATAGTTCCAGAGACAGCAGCCGTTCGAACACCGCGCGGCGCGCCCGCCCGCCGATGGCAATCGAAAACCGCCCGATCGCCCGCCGCTCGCGCCACAGCGAATCGATCATCGGATGGCCCTGCGCGGCGCAGCTGTCCGCCCACGCCACATCCCCCCGCTCCAGCAGCGCCAGGTTCTCGAGCTGCAGCAGCACCCCCGGCGAAAACCGCGCGAAATCCTCATCAAACGCGGTCTTGTACGAAAATGCCCCCGGCGGCGCGATCATGTTGACCAGCATGGCGATCGGCTGCCCGTCGAGCGTCAGGCTCAGCCGCTCGATCCGCCCGCGCGCCGCACCCGCGGCCACCGCCTCGCGAAACAGCTGCTCCGTCTCCGGCGCACAGGCCAGCGCGCTGCCCGCGCCGCCCTTCCACCCGCGCGCCTCAAGGCCGAGGAACGCCGCAATCCATGCGTCCACATCCGCGCCGTCCTGCGCCCGCGCAAAGCTCAGCGTGCCCTGCTCGGCCAGCCGCGCGTGCTGGCGGCGAAATTCCTTGCGCTTCTTGCCCGGCACGGCCTGCTCCAGATAGTCCGCCGGCCCCAGCGCCGAAGCCAGCATCGCCCGCTCCTCGCGGTGCACCAGCGCCACCCGCCGCCCCTGCCGCGCCCCCACCGCGATCAGCGCCTCGGCCAGCGCGGTACCCAGCGGCATGGCCGCGCAATGCAGAAACAGCGCCGCCCCCGCATGCCGGTCCGCCCAGTCGAACAAGCCCTCCCAAAACGCCGCCTCGGCCCCCACCGCCACCAGCGGCGCGCCCAGAAACGCATTGGCATGCAGCCACACCGCCAGATGCGGCACCGGATGGCGCCCATAGCGCCGCGCCCGCTGCACCGGCACCAGCCCCTCCAGCACCCCGCCCCGCTGCAAAGCGCCCAGCAAAACCCGCTGCCCCGGATCGAACCGCGCCAGACCGGGCAGCAAATACCAGCTCTCGAAAAACGGATTGGGCGCCGAAAGCCGCCCCGCCAGCCCATCCCAAGCCCCGCGCGCCGCCGCGCCAGACCAATCGCCCCACGGCCCCGCCGCAAAGCCCTCGCCCGGCCCGCGCGTTCCTCCGCGAAATGTAAAGGATTCGTCGTTCAAAACCGGGCCTCCGCCCAGCAGACCTAACACCCCTCTGCCAAGATGCGGTTAACGCGCGGGAAGGGGCTGGACGGGGGCCGGGAAGGGGAAAAGAGCCTCCGGCGGGCAAGGGCCATCGCCCTTGCATCCCCATCATTGGCGTCCCGGATGGGGGCTAAGTTTACAAAGTTTACACTGTCCACAGATAGAAACTCAGGCCCCCTCCCGCGCCCCGCCACAGGCCCAAACAGCCCGGATTTCGGGACCAAAAACGCCGCGCCGCCCGGGGGCTGGGGTAATTTCACAAGGGTTCAAAGAGCAGGCGCGCGGTGTAGCGGGGCGGGGGCGTGTAGGACAGGGGATTTTGCCTCCGGCGGGCAAGGGCCATCGCCCTTGCATCCCGTTAACTGGGGCGTCATCGACCGGAACGCCGCGAGGAGTGGGGCGCGCAATTAATATACTGTCCCCGGAATTCCCGGCGGGCAAGGGCCATCGCCCTTGCATCCCGTTAACTGGGGCGTCATCGACCGGAACGCCGCGAGGAGTGGGGCGCGCAATTAATATACTGTCCCCGGAATTCCACTGTCCCCGGAATTCCAATATACTGTCCCCGGAATTCCCCGCTGTCCCCGGAATTCCCCGCTGTCCCCGGAATTCCTGTCCCCGGAATTCTCTGCTGTCCCCGGAATTCTCTGCTGTCCCCGGAATTCTCTGTCCCCGGAATTCTTTAGGACAGGGGATTTTGCCTCCGGCATGCAAGGGCCATCGCCCTTGCCTCCCTGTAGTAGGCGCGTCATCGACAGGAATACTGCGCGGCGTGGGGCAATTAGTTTACTGTCCTCTCAATTCCTGTCCTATACCTCCGTTGCGATCTTCTAGCGCCGAAACATCCACTCAAATGCGCGCTTCGCCATTGCCAGCATGGCCCGTTGCCGCTGCAGGACTGACTTCTTCCAGTAATACTCATTCCGACGTTCGGCTTCTGCTTCGCGCCCTAACCGCACTTGTTCGTCGGTAAAGGCACCACCCCAAATCACACGACCCTTGGATATCCAATAATGCGAACGGCATGGCAAAGCCCAGTTGCCGATTGATGGTTTTAACGATGGCTTTCCATTGTCGTTGGAAAGGCGCCATTCAGTTGACCCCAAGGGGGTGTATACCAAGCTGCCGCACCCACAAGCGCAGCGATGGCAGGCAATTTCGTACTCGTCACTTACGTAGAGAATACCGGACAATATTTCGTTCGGCATTTCTTCGACTAACTCTAAAGCCAATCTCGTTTCAGTCATCCTCGTCATCCTCGCCATGAGTGGAGATTGAGTTTGAGCCAATATTGAAAAGGGAGTGAAAGCCACTTTCGTCTTCTTCGTAGAAGCCAAAGAGGCGCTTAAACTGCATCACAGCCAAGCACGCGTTTAGCGCGTTCAGTTCGCCGATCTGGATGTTACTCGAATACACGTCATCTTCTGCGTCTGCGATTGGCAGAAAGCCGCTCTCCACGAAGTTGTTCCAATCGCCGCCCGTTACCAGCGTCGTCCTGATGAGGCCAGCCAGCCCGGCTTCTGTGCGCGAAAGCCCCATGCCTACATCCACAAAGGGAATGCCCAGGTCCATCAATGCGCGGGTAATTGCGAGCCGCGAAGGACCGCGATCCACACAGACAAAAACGAAGGAACTGCCTAGGATTTCATCGTGGTCGTCGGACATTATGCGCTTTTGAAATGCCCGGATATTCTTGTGAAATGTGCTGTAGGCATCAGCGAACATCTCGACCTTGGGTCGTTTGAAGTCCTCTTCAACAGTGCTTCCCGGCCGGCGAAATGCATTGTGAACGAAAAACTTGTCGTCATCAAAAAGCCGAATCTCAGCCAGGGGCATTTTGGCAATGAAGTCAAGAACGTAGCTGCCGGTCCCACCAAGACCAATTATTGAGACGGTTAGTTTTTCGAAGGGGCGATTAAGATCAAAGATCCCCGCCCGGCTCGACATTGTGTCAGGGAAAAGAAAAGGCGAATCTGGATCGTCCGATTTGACTTCAATGAAGCACTTTGGCGTTACGTCCTGATCGAGTTCCATCGCAGGTCCGGCCACGATGTTGGAATAGCTTTCAATCTTTGCGAAGAAATTGGCAAACCCCTCGGGAGGCTTATTCGACCAGAGGAAATTCGACCTCAAATCGTTACCAAAGTCAGTGACGTTTGGGCCGCCGCCAAGCTGGACAATCGGACTTCCATCAAGGTTGCAGGGTTGATCCCCGCACCAGTAAAGTTGGTGATCTTGGGGCGGCCCGATCTGGTTTTCGCTGACCAAAGTCAGGACCGAAACCAGGGTGCCGAAAGCGACCTGCCTCTGACTGTTCAGATAAGGGATATGCGACACAACCAGATAGCCCGGAGGGCACTGGAGCACATATCCCTCATCAGCGAGCCGCTTGAGGTCAGGATTAAGATTGACCAGTTTGCGAGACACGGAACCGCGTTCCTTCCTTAACTTTGATCGAGGCACCGGCAACCAGCACACCTTCGGGCTTCTTTTCGTTGTCGGCATTCTTGTAAGTGACCGAGTAGATGTTCTGCGGGCTGGAGCCCGCATCCGGGAATGCCAGCACAACCACCTCAGCGAATGTCATGCGCCCCTTCGGGACGTTGAAGCTCATGCCGTTGACTTTGATTTCGACAAGCTTCCTGTGGCGTTCCGCCACTGCAACATTTCCGGTCGATACTTCATGTGATGGGCCCATCTTGGATCCTTTCTTGCCATAGTGACATGCGATTGCTACATCGCAATCAGCGCCTTATGGCGCAGGGAGAATTGAATTGCAAGATAGCAATTGGAGAGCAAATGTCGAATAGCAAATTCGATGCCGAAGGCTTCTACGCGGCCCTCGATAGCGTCCGGCAAGCCAAGGGAATCACTTGGAAACAGGTTGCGGACGGCTCTGGGGTTGCGGCTTCCACGCTTACCAGGATGGGGCAAGGGAAACGCCCTGATGTTGACGGACTGGCCGCATTGGCGGCTTGGTCACGGATTGATGTGAGCGATTTCTACCGCATCGATTCGGCGGTATCGTTAAACGCCGAACCACTGGCTCAAATCACTGCATTGCTTCGCGCAGACAAAAACCTTGAGACGGAAAGTGCTATAGCCATCGAGTCGATGATCAAGAGTGCCTATGAGCATCTGAGGGTTAAGCGTGGCAAAGCTTAGACGGGGCTTCGTGAAGGAAAGCGAAGAATATGCAGTCGAGTTCAGGCAGGAGCTTGGCTTGGCTGAACACGTCCCGCTTTGCCCATATGCATTGGCGGGACACCTCGAGATTCCTGTCGCGCCGATATCAACTCATCCCACGATTCCCGATGATGTGAAGCGCCATCTGGCGGGACGCGGAAAATCTAGTTTTTCAGCTTTGACGCTTGCAGACGGATCATATCGGGAAATTCTGCACAACGACTATCAACACCAAAATCGCCGTGCTTCGAGCATCATGCATGAAATTGCGCATATCGTACTTGGGCATCCGCCAAAGCCGCCGTTTTTGGGCGATACCTGCCGATCATTCGATCCGATCATGGAGAGAGAAGCAAACGAACTGGGATTCACGATTTTGGTGCCTAAGCTAGCTGCCTTGTTCGCGATCGAGTCTTTTCGAGACAGAAACGCGGCAGCATCGCACTACGGGGTCAGCCTGACGTTGCTCAACTACCGAATCAGAAAGACGAACGCTGAAGGGTGGTCATATAATCGGCGGCGCGCTTTTGCTGGCTAGTGACAGGCGTCCGCCACCGTGCACCTTCCTTAAATATCCTGCTGCAACTTCTACGCAAACCTCGAATTGCTGTGACATGTGAGTAAACCCCTAAATTGATGCCGCCCGCCGTGATTCTGGCGTCAGGGCGCGGCGTTTTGCGATGCCGGGATGCAAGGGCGGTGGCCCTTGCCCGCCGGAGGCTCAAGGGGCCTTCTTCGATCCTTTGGCGGGATCGGGGTGAGCGGGTGGGGAAAGGATAAGGCCCACCCCCAGCCCCTCCCGCTTGCGGGAGGGGGGAAGAGAGATGCCACTCCCGCAGGCGGGAGGGGGGGAAGGGAGATGCCACTCCCGCAGGCGGGAGGGGGGAAGGGAGGCCCACCCCAACCCCTTCTGCGGGCGGGAGGGGCTCGTTCAGGTCAGGAGATCAGTGCACCGCGTTTGCTGCCAGCGCGGAGAGCAGCAGCAGGGCGACGATGTTGGTGATTTTGATCATGGGGTTTACGGCGGGGCCGGCGGTGTCCTTGTAGGGGTCGCCTACGGTGTCGCCGGTGACGGCGGCTTTATGGGCTTCGCTGCCTTTGCCGCCGTGGTGGCCGTCTTCGATGTATTTCTTGGCGTTGTCCCAGGCGCCGCCGCCCGAGGTCATCGAGATGGCGACGAACATGCCGCCGACGATGACGCCGAGGAGGAGGGCGCCGAGCGCGGCGAAGCCGTTGGCTTGCCCTGCGACGAGCGCGATCGCGAAGTAGACCACGATCGGGGCGAGGACGGGGAGGAGCGAGGGGACGATCATTTCGCGGATCGCGGCTTTGGTGACGAGATCGACGGTGCGGGCGTAGTCGGGTTTGACCTCGTAGGTCATGATGCCGGGGTTTTCGCGGAACTGGTCGCGCACGTCTTTGACCACGTCGCCCGCGGCGCGGCCCACGGCGGTCATGCCCATCGCGGCAAAGAGATAGGGCAGGAGCGCGCCGAGGAGGAGGCCGACGATGACGTAGGGGTTTTCGAGGCTGAAGGAGACTTGCAGATCGGGGAAGAATTCGCGCAAGTCGGCAGTGTAGGCGGCGAAGAGCACCAGCGCGGCGAGGCCGGCCGAGCCGATGGCATAGCCTTTGGTCACGGCCTTGGTGGTGTTGCCCACGGCATCGAGCGCGTCGGTCTTTTCGCGGACCGAGTCGTCGAGCCCGGCCATTTCGGCGATGCCGCCGGCGTTGTCGGTGACGGGTCCGTAGGCATCGAGCGCGACGACCATGCCGGCGAGCGCCAGCATCGCGGTGGCGGCATAGGCGATGCCCATGAGGCCGGCGAGCTTGAAGGCGATGATGATGCCGGCGCAGATGACCAGCGTAGGGAGGGCGGTCGATTCAAGGCTGATGGCGAGGCCTTGGATGACGTTTGTGCCGTGGCCCGTCTCTGATGCCTTGGCGATGGAGCGGACCGGGCGGTAGTTGGTGCCGGTGTAGTATTCGGTGATCCAGATGATCAGGCCGGTGATGATGAGGCCGACAAGGCCGCAAAAGAACAGGCTCTGGCCGTTGTAGTCCTGGCCGGCGATGGGGGCGGCCATGTCGCCGCCGAGCGAGTGGCTGATCGCCCACCAGATGGCGGGGACGGAGAGGACGGCGGTGACGAGGAAGCCCTTGTACATCGCGCCCATGATGTTTTTGCCGCCTCCGAGGCGGACGAAATAGGTGCCGATGATCGAGGTGACGATGCACACGCCGCCGATGAGCAGCGGCATGGCCATGAGATCGAGCAGGTTGGGCGCGGATTTGAGGAGGAGCGCGGTGAGCACCATGGTGGCGCCCACGGTGACGACGTAGGTTTCGAAAAGGTCGGCGGCCATGCCGGCGCAATCGCCGACGTTGTCGCCCACGTTGTCGGCGATCACGGCGGGGTTGCGCGGGTCGTCCTCGGGAATGCCGGCCTCGACTTTGCCGACAAGATCCGCGCCGACGTCGGCCGCTTTGGTGAAGATGCCGCCGCCGAGGCGCGCGAAGATGGAGATGAGCGAGGCACCGAAAGCGAGCGCGGTGAGCGCCTGGACCACGGTGCGGTCTTCGCCGCCGACGGTGTAGCCGCCTGGGCCGGTGAGGTACCAGAACAGCCCGGCGATGGCGAGGAGCGCGAGGCCGGCGACGAGCATGCCGGTGATCGCGCCGGCGTTGAACGCCAGGGTCAGGCCGTTTTGCAGGCCTTTCATCGCGGCGGCGGCGGTGCGCACGTTGGCCCGCACCGAAATGTTCATGCCGACAAACCCGGCGACACCCGAAAGCACCGCGCCGATGACAAAGCCCACCGCCGATATCGGCCCGAGCGCCCAGGCGACGATGACGGCGACGATCACGCCGACGACCGCGATGGCGGTGTACTGGCGCTTGAGGTAGGCCTGCGCGCCTTCCTGAATCGCGGCGGCGATTTCCTGCATCTTGGCGTTGCCGGCGGACTCGCCCAGCACTTGCCGGCTGGTGATAATGCCATAGACAATCGCCAGCAGCCCCAGAACAATGGCGGTTACGGTTAAGCTCATCCGGACATCCCCTATTTGTGCGCAAGCAGTGCTGCGCAGCCCGCTGTTTGCGGGTCAGTTTCTCGTATTGACGTGTGACCTAGTGCGGGCTTGCCCCTTGGTGCAAGCCTTTTTAAGCGTGCTCATAGCCCAATGCGCCGCCGGGCGCGGTGCCGTCGAGCAGTATGGGGGCGGGGCCAGCGGCGTTCACTGTGCCGATGCAGAACGCTGGTGTTGGCGGGGTGATGGCTGGCGGGAGCGCGAACAGCAGCTCGTAATCATCGCCCCAGGCCAGCGCCTCGCGGCGGCGCTCGGGCGGGAGCGCGGGGGCGAAAGGCACCGCATCCGAGGTGATGGCGATGGTTACGCCGCTGGCCAGCGCCATGCGCTGCGCATCGAGCAGCAGCCCGTCGGACACGTCCATCATCGCGCTGACCAGCGGGGCGAGGGCGCGGCCTGCGGCGAGGCGGGGGACGGGGCGGCGGAAGGCAGCGGTGTCTACTTCGGTTCGGTCTCGCAGCGCTTCGAAGCCGAGCATCGCGCCGCCCACCGGGCCGGTGAGCCACACGGTGTCGCCCGGCCGCGCGCCGCTGCGCGAGGGCACCGGGCGGGCGGTAGCGCGGCCGATGGCGGTGAGCCCGATGGTCTGCGCGCCGCCGCCGCCGCTCACGGTATCACCGCCCAGCAGCGGCACGGCGAAGGCTGCGAGGGCTTCGGCCAGTCCTTCCAGGAAGCGTGCATCGTCTGCGCCCATCATGTAGCCCAGCAGCACGCCGAGCGGTTCCGCGCCCTTAGCGGCAAGGTCCGACAGGTTCACTGCGACCAGCTTCCACGCGACGTCGGCCGGGTCGGCCCCGGGCAGCCAGTGCACTCCCTCGACCACCATGTCGTGGGTGAGCACCAGCGCTTCGCCGCCGATTTCGAGCACGGCGGCATCATCGGCAAGACCGCGCGCCGCGCTGCTGGTGGCGAGGCCGCGCAAGGCCGCGATGAAGGCGAGTTCGGCGCTCATCCGCGCTTACGTCGCCATTTCCCTGCAAAATTCCCCAAACCCCGCTCATGCTGAGTTTGTCGAAGCATGCTGGCGCAGCGGTCGCGCTGTACACCTTTCGACAAGCTCAAGGCGAGCGGGACTGGGTAGGGCGGGGTGATTGGGCAGGTGTTGCGCACGCTGCTTCAGTCCCCCGTGAAGACCGGCGCGCGCTTTTCGAGGATCGCAGTGACCGCTTCCTTGTGGTCGCCGGTTTCGTGGACAATGGCCTGATAGGCCGCCGAAAGCTCGAGCACATCGTGCGCGCGGCCGTGCTGGGCTTCGCGCAGGAGGCGCTTGGTGAGGCGCAGCGCGCGCGGGCTGTTGGCCGCGATTTCCTCGGCCAGCGCCAGCGCGGTTTCCATCAGTGCGTCGGCGGGGACGACCGAGCCGACAAGGCCGATCGATGCGGCATAATGTGCATCGAAGGTACGGCCGGTGAGAAAAAGTTCGGCGGCTTTCGAATAGCCGATGATTTTCTGCAGGGTCCACGCACCGCCATCGCCGGGGACGATGCCGACCTTGATGAAGCTTGCCGCCATCTTTGCGGTGTCGGCAGCAATGCGCAGATCGCACACGCAGGCCAGATCGAGCCCAAGACCGATGGCGTGTCCGTTGATCGCGGCGATCATCGGCACTTCGCAATCGAGCATGGCCCGGGTCGCGCGCTGGACGCCGCGGCGATAATTCGAGCAGGTCGAGTCGGGCTGGTCGAGCGGGCCGATGCCCTGCCGGTCGCGGATGCCCTTGATATTGCCGCCGGTGCAGAAGGCGCGGCCCGCGCCAGTCAAGACAATGGCGCTGATCGATCGGTCGTTCGACAGGGAAAAGAAGGTATCGACGATGTTGTCGCAGTCTTCAATCGTGCCGATCGCGTTCATCGATTCGGCGCGGTCCATGGTGAGGATGGCGACACGCCCGCGGCGCTCTACGCTGAGGAATGGGGTCATGACTGAGGCTCTCCCTTTTGCCCCTCTGGGCTGGTGCACTAACAATCTTGCGATTGCGATGGCTTCGCCGCTGCCATAGGGATGCCCCCGATGCAAATATTCCCGCTCCATCCGTTTCGCCCTGAGGGCGATATTCCCGCCCTTCGCCAGCAGGTCCGCGATCTGGTGGCGCAGCACGAGGTCAACTGGCCGATCGAGCTGCGCGCCAATTGCTGGTTCAGCTTCGACGAGGAGTTTTCGAAGGCGTTGGGCGCTGCCGGGCTGCTCGGGCTGACCTGGCCCAAGCAATATGGCGGGCACGAGCGCAGTCTGCTCGAGCGTTATGTCGTGCTGGAAGAGCTGCTGGCGCTGGGCGCACCCGCCGGCTTGCACTGGATTGCCGACCGCCAGACCGGGCCGCTGCTGCTGCGCTATGGCACCGAGGCGCAGCGCGAGAAGTATCTGCCCGGCATGGCGCGCGGCGAGATCTATGCCTGCATCGGCTTGTCCGAGCCCGGCTCGGGATCGGACCTTGCCAGCGTGCGCACCTCGGCGAAGAAGACCAACGAGGGCTGGCGGATCAACGGGCAGAAGGTGTGGACCAGCGGCGCGCACAAGAGCCATGCCGCGCTCACCCTGCTGCGCACCGAAGAGGGCAGCGAGCGGCAGGCGGGGCTCTCGCAGATGATGATCGACCTTGATACGCCGGGGATCACGATCCGCCCGATCATCGACATGACCGGCACGCACCATTTCAACGAGATCTGGTTCGAGGATGTGCTGCTGCCGCACGACGCGCTGGTGGGCACCGAGGGCAATGGCTGGAAGCAGGTCGTGGCCGAACTGGCGCTCGAACGCTCGGGGCCGGAGCGCTATTTGTCGAGCCATATGCTGCTCGTCGCGCTGATCGATGCGGTGGGGCCTGATCCCGATGAGCCGACCGCGCAACTGATCGGGCGGCTGACCGCCGAGATGTGGACCTTGCGGCAGATGTCGATGTCGACCATCGCCAAACTGGCGGCGGGCGAGGACCCGGTGGTCGAGGCGGCGATCGTCAAGGATCTGGGCAATGCCTATGAACAGGCGCTGCCGCGCATGGTGCAGGCGGCGCTTGATGCGGATCTGGCGGGCAAGAGCGATCTGTCGCGGCTGCTGGCATGGCTGCTGCTCGCGAGCCCGAGCTTTTCGCTGCGCGGCGGCACGCCCGAAGTGCTGCGCGGGATTATCGCCAAAGGATTGGGGCTGCGGTGATGCGGACCGTGCGATGGCATTTTTCTCCGCTCCCCTTCAGAGGCAAGGGGATCGCAAGTGAAGATTTGTTTCGCGCAGAGACGCAGAGGGAGCAGAGAGCGCTGAGATTTATACCCGCGCCGGAGACTCATGCTCATTGCGACGTTTGGGGTGTGCTTGAACGCGGACGCGAAAAGCGGCTTCGCCGCAAACCCGGCCTCTTTGCGGCCTCTGCTTCCTCTGCGTCTCTGCGCGAAACACCTCCCTTTAACTTACATGCGATTGCCCTGGCTTCAGGAGAGGGGCTTGAAATCTTCATGAGGAATACCCGCTGATGAGCGATAACCGCACTTTGCTGACCGATATGGCAGCAGGCCTGTTCGCCGATCTGGCAGGCAAGCCATTCGATGTGGCCTGGCCGCAAGTGGCCGAGGCGGGTTTCTCGAGCCTGCTGGTGCCCGAGGATGCGGGCGGCTTTGGCGGGGATTGGGGCGATGTGCTGGCCGTGCTGCGGCTGGCGGGGCTCAATGCGCTTGCCGCGCCGCTGGCCGAGCCGGTGATTGCGCATTGGTTGCTGGCCACAGCAGGGATTGCCGCGCCCGAAGGGCTGATTTCCATCGCCGCGCCGGGGCAGCGGGTGCCTTATGGGCGGCATGCGGCGGCGATTGTGCATGTGGAGGGCGGCACGCTGTCGCTTTATCACGCCGATGCCTGCACGTTCGGCGAAGGGCTTTCGCCTGCGGGTGAGCCTTGGGATGCGGTGAGCTTCACCGGCGCGGCGGCGGCGTCGGCTGCGTGCGAGGCCGATCTGCTGGCGCTGGGGGCGTTTGCGCGCGTGGCGCAGGCGAGCGGTGCGATGGAGGCGGCGTTCACGCTCGCCATCGATCATGTGAACACGCGCGTGCAATTTGGCCGGGCGCTGGCGAAGTTTCAGGCGGTGCAGCAGGCGATGGCGGAGTTTTCCGAGGAAGCGGCGGCGGTCGACGCCTCGGCCGCAGCCTGCGCGGCGGCGCTCGATCATGGCGACTCCTCGTTCGAAATCGCGGCCGCCAAACTGCGCATGGGGATCGCCGTGGACCGCGCGGTGCCGATCGCGCACCGCATGCACGGGGCCATCGGCTTCACCATCGAATACGCCCTCAACCACCTGACCCGCCGCCTGATGGGCTGGCGCAGCGAATTCGGCGGCGATGCGTTTTGGGCGGAGCGGCTGGGGCGGCGTGTGGCCGGGCTGGGCGGGCACGGCCTGTGGCGCGAAATGGCTGCGCGGACGGACCGGTTGGTGGGTTGATTTGGGGGACTGGGCTGATTGCTGAATGTCTTGCGTGATTCAATGGCGATCTTTGCGGACAAACCCGAACGGTCCCTCAGGCCGCTGAGAGCTTGCGTAGCTGCCACTTCAGTCAGAGACGATTTCTGATTATTAAGTCACCGCACCAGCTTACCTACAACGAGGCAATGCTGCGGCATGCGTGCGCCGGTTGCCCAATACGACTAACTCGGGAACGGCAATGTTGCCGAGTTGATGTGCGAGAAATCTGTCGCCACTTATCGGACCCACAGCACATTCGATTGCCGCGACGACGATATAAACTGCGCCTTGGGGTGATGAAGCCGTCCAATCTCTGACCAATGAGGCGTCGTCGGAGACCTGGACAATCATGGCATGCCCACCGGGCGAGATCACGGAGACACTCAATTTACTGCCTAAAGCGTTCACCCAGATCACCCATGCACCTGGCCATTGAAGGAAGCTCATTTCGGGTGCGCTGCTCGCCTCGCCCAGATACCCGACTCCTAGAACAGGAAGCTGGGCCCGCTTGACAAAATCACGCTCCCATAGCGCACGCCGTAAGGTATCGGCATATGGGGTGTCTAAAAATGCTTCTCCAAGAAATTCCCGGCCAATGCCGAGCGCAAGCTTAGAAAGAAATCGCTTACCAAAATCCATATTATGTATGGTCTTTGTACGCACCTGTTCTCCAACTTGTGCTTTATTCTGCAAAAATCGTGCAATGCTCGCTCTTCTCACTTGATCAGCATTATTAGGATCAAGGTCGGAAAAAGGGGGACTGAAACCTTGGGGTTTGTTCATGTTCAAAACATACCGGTTAGCCAGCTTAAAGTGCCGATGAAAGGAGTTAACCGCTGCCCAAATCCAGAATGGCTCTTCACTGCACAACTGGAGAAAAGCCGAACCCCATTCAAGTCGCTTTCGCGTGGGCTTGCCACCGACATACGTATCCCAAGATGGCTCCTGCTTTGGCCGAATGTGAACGATATGATCGCCACATGGGCCGAGCCAGACATCGGCTACTTCGTTTTCACCTAGGTCTGAGTGCGGCAAAAGCCCTATATATGAGAGCGGAAGCCAATTTGCCTCCGGTCTTTTAATGTCCATATATTCGCGCGCAGCATTCGAACGCTCGTGCGCTATAAACCAGCTCTTGATAAATTCGCCGTCTACAAACCGTCCAGATAGTTCGTTGCATCGGCTACACACGTTTTGCGTTATCCATGGCTTCGGAAGTGCATTGCCGCCAAGGCCGTCGGGCCAAATGTGCTCGCGATTAAATTCACTTAGGGCTTTGGAGTTCAAGCAATATGTGCAGCGCCGCTGCTCTTCTTTGCAAGAAGCAGGATGGGTTAGATGCTTCGCCATTTGCCCCCCTTTTTTGCTCTGTCGCGAACGAACTCATACCAAGGCAAGGGATTATGGACATCCCCAAAACCGAACCAACAACCGCTTTCGGCAGGCGTTCTTGAGGCCGTGAGCGTCGCCTTTGTCGGCGTTCGAGGACATTGCAAGTTGCACCTCTGTAATCCCCCACCGCCATGCCTTGGCTCCGCGCCTCCCCGGTGGGAAGGGGATGGGGGAGGGGATTAAGCCTTTCCGGCAAGTGCCGCGCACCCCCACCCAGCCTCCTCCGAGCGGGGGAGGGGCAAGAGGGGGCTCTCCGCCGAACGGGGGAGGGGCAAGAGGGGGCTTTTTGCGGGGCCTGACGCTCAGGCGCGCTTGCGGCCGAAGCCGGCGACGCGCGGCGGCATTTGGGGCGGGGCGGTTTCTTGCCGCTGTGGCTCTGCATCGCGATCTGCCAGATAGCGGGCCATGATTTTGTCGGCGTCGAAGTCACTCGCGGGGGTCTGATCTTCGCTCGGCGCGGAAGGGGAGCGGGACTGCGCCGCTTTGGAAACTCGCGCCGCGCCGCCGACAAACCCGTCGCCGCCGCGCATCTTCTCCATGTCTCCCAGCCTTGCGATCACCGTGGCCTTGTCATCGGTCAGCAGATTAAAGGGGATGGTGATCTTGGCCGTGCCGAATGTGCCGCCGGTATGGCTGATCTGGATGGAATGCTGTTTGCTGACAGGGATGAAGCCATAGATATACTGCGTCAGGGTCTGCACCTCGATCGCGGTAACCTCGCGCCAGTTCAGCTTCCGCGATGAACCCAGCGGATGCAGCTGTAGCTGCCGATTGTCGTATTCGATCGCTTTGAGATCGCCGAACACCCGGCCGATCCTGCCGAGCGACATGAGCGGTCCGCCAAAAATCAGAAGCAGCCCGATGATAATCCCGATGGGGCCCGCAAACAGACAGAACAGCCCCAGCAAGGGCGCGAGTATAAGCAGAAAGGCCCCGCTGAAAACAAGCTTTGCGCGGCTGTAGTACAGCGTGGTCATGGTGATTCTCCGCGCAGAATTCTGGCACACCAATGGTTACGATTGCTTTAGCGGCCAGTTGGCCGGACGCGCCTCGCACCGCCATTGAAAGCCCCACCGCGCCTGGTGTCTCGACTTCGCTCGATACGAACGGGGAGAGGTTTTCGACCTGGGCGCCATGTTCGGCTGCTCACCCCCACCCAGCCTCCCCCGAACGGGGGAGGAGCAAGAGGTGGCTGGGCAGTCGTTGAATCAGCAAACAAACTGGTGAGCCGAGCCCTCGACAAAACGGATCTGCCGCGCCTTGATCCAGACCAAGGCGCGGCAGATTTCTTGCCCGACAGCTTGGCTATCAGCCGTCGATGTTGCGTTTGTGCGTTTCGGGCAGGAAGATCAGGCCGAACACCACGGTCGCGGCGGCGACCACGACGGGGTACCAGAACCCGTAGTAGATGTCGCCGTTGGCCGCGACCATCGCGAAGCCGATGGCCGGGAGCAGCCCGCCGAGCCAGCCGTTGCCGATGTGATAGGGCAGCGACATCGAGGTGTAGCGGATGCGGCTGGGGAACAGCTCGACCAGCATCGCCGCGATGGGGCCGTAGACCATGGTCACCAGCAGCACGAGGTAGAACAGGAGCGCGACGACCAGCGGCTTGTTGATCGCGGCGGGGTCGGCCTTGGCCGGGTAGCCGACTTTGACCAGCTCGCCCACGACGGCGGGCTTGGCTGCGACCGCGGGCTTGTCGCCCTCGGCCGGCTTGGCAGCGACGGCTGGAGCACCGGCGATTTGCGCGGTGAAGGCGGCAATCGCGGCCTTGCGCGCGTCGCCCTGGACTTTGGCGGGATCGGGGGCGGTGAACTGCTGGCCGCCGATCTTGACCGAGGCGAGCGTGCCGGCAGGCGCGGCGACATTGGTGTAGTTGACCGCCGCCTTGGCGAGGGCGTTCTTCACGATATCGCAGCTGGTGGTGTCGAACTTGTTCTGGCCGACCGGATCGAACTGCGAGGAGCATTCGGCCGGATTGGCGATCACTTCCACCGGTGCGGTCGCCTGGGCATGGGCGAGCGCGGGGTTTGCCGCATCGGTGAGCGCGTGGAACACCGGGAACAGCGTGAGCGCCGCGAGCGCGCAACCGCCGAGAATGATCGGCTTGCGCCCGACTTTGTCCGACAGCCAGCCGAACACGAGGAAGAACGGCGTGGCCATGATCAGCGCGGTCATCACCAGCATGTTGGCGGTGAGGCCTTCGACTTTGAGCATCTTTTCAAGGAAGAACATCGCGTAGAGCTGGCCGGTGTACCACACCACCGCCTGGCCCGCGATTGCGCCGAAAAAGGCGATGAGCACGTATTTGAGGTTCTCCCACTTGCCGAAGGCATCGGTGAGCGGCGCTTTGGAAGCGGTGCCTTCGGCCTTCATTTTCTTGAACACGGGCGATTCGTGCAGCTTGAGCCGCAGCCACAGGCCCACGATCAGGAACAGGCCGGACAAGAGATAGGGAATGCGCCAGCCCCATGCCTTGAACGCCTCTTCACCCACGCCGGTCACGGGCGAGCGCACGGCGATGACGATCAGCAGCGCCATGGCCAGGCCCGCGGTTGCGGTGATCTGGATCCAGCTGGTGTAAAGCCCGCGCTTGTCGTTCGGCGCGTGTTCGGCGACATAGGTCGCCGCGCCGCCATATTCGCCGCCGAGCGCGAGGCCCTGGAACATGCGCAGCACGACCAGCATGATCGGCGCGGCGACGCCGGCGGTCTTGTAGGTCGGCAGACAGCCGACGAGGAAAGTCGAGGTGCCCATCACCAGCAGCGTGATGATGAACGTGTAGCGCCGCCCGACCATGTCGCCGATCCGCCCGAACACGAGCGCGCCGAACGGGCGGACGATGAAGCCTGCCGCGAAGACAAGCAGCGCCATGATGAACGAGGTTGTGGGATTGAGCCCGGTGAGGAATTGCGCCGCGATGATGGCGGTGAGCAGCCCGTAGAGATAGAAATCATACCACTCGAACACCGTGCCGAGCGCCGATCCAAGAATGACCAGTTTCTCGTTCTGGGTGACGGTGTGGTGCTTTGGCAGCCCCGCACCGTCGTCGATGCCAATGTCAGGTGTCACGTTCAAATCCTTCCCGTTGCATTTTGGTTAGTAGCTGTATTTGAAAGCGGCTTCGATGCGGTCCATGCTGCCGCTTTGCGTGTTGACGAGGCGGCGCACGCCGCGGCGATATTCGATGCCGACGTCGAAGTTTTTCGCCGGGGTCCAGAACAGATTGGCCGCGGCGCTCCAGGCTTGCTTGTTGGCAAGAGGTGCCACGGGGCTGTTGCGATAGTCGGCCGATTGATAGCTCGCCATGAAAGTCGAGCGCAATTTGCTGGTCCAGCCCAGTTTGAGCGCGGCGAAACCGGCGAAATTGCCGACCCGGGCTAGGCGCGCGCCTGGCAAGCCGGAAAAGATCGCATCGGGGGCGAAGCCAAGGCCGAGATAACGGCCAATCCCGTCGCCATACGTGGCCATGAACCGGAAATCGTGGCGCGCGCCGAGCGGCACCCGGCCCGAGGCACTGACTCCCCAGCCCAGCGCGGCATCGCCCCGGCCCGCGCTGTTCGCGCGCAGTTCGCGCACGATGCCGGCGAGCGAGAACTCGCCCAGGCCGGTCTTGGCCACCAACCGTGCGGCGACATCGGGTAGGCGGTCGTCGTCCGTATCGACAAGCGCTGGCGAGGTGTTGTCGAGCAGCTCGGTTTCGGGGTTTTCGAGCGCCATCAGCAGATCAAGCCCTTGGCCAAGGGCAAGCTTGTACTGCACCATGCCCTGGCGCACGAACACCGTGCCCTCGAGCGGGCCGACGAAGTCAGTGGTTTCGGGCAGCACCGCGACATTCTGAAAGGTCGACCATTCCTGGCCAAGCAGAAGATTGCCATAGGTGAAAAAGGCGCGGCGCAAAGTCGGCAAATAGGGGTTGGTCGCGCGCTGCGCTCCTATCGGTGCAGTCGAGAGCGCAAAATCGAATTCGAGATGACTTTTCAGGACTTCGTCGCCGACCGGTGTCGCGGTGTCCATGGCAAACCGGGTCTGGCGTGCGTGGACGAGGAAATCCTGGCTCGAGAACGTGCCGCCGACCGGGATCTGCTGCGGCAGATAAAACTCCTTGCCCAGGCCGCCGACCACGACCTCGCCGTCATGATAGCGCGTGCTCGACGCATTGACGCGAATGAAGCCGCCGAATTTGACCGTTGTGTTGCCGATCCTGAAGCCATCGGCGGGCTTGGCGGCCTCGAGCGCTGCCAGCCGTTTTTCCGCTTCGGGAGGCAGCGCTGCAGGCGGCGCTGCTGCTGCTGTTGCGGGAACGATTGTCGCGGGGGCGGCCCGCGCTGCCGCCAGCGCGCCGCGCAGCTCCGCCATGGCGGCTTCCAGCTGCTGCAACCGCGCCTCGAGCGAGGCCTCGCGCGCCGTATCGGCATGGGCTGTTGTCGGCAGGGCCAGTGCGGTGCCCAGACACAGGGCGGCAATGCAATTCCGCGCCGTTTGCGTTCTCTTGGCCATCGAGCCTCTCCTGAGCGATGTGTCCTGCTCGCATCCCGCCATTGCTGCGGGTCCTTGCGATGGGCGGACATTCGCGCCGGGGCCGCGCCGGGGATAGGACGACCATGGTCTATTCTGCTACGACCTTGGTCCAAGAGGCGCAGCGCGGCGAAAAACGCTAGACCACTTGCAAGGGCGCAAGGCCCGCAGGGGACAATGTCCGGGAGAGACTGACATGGCTGATACTGTTTATCCGGTTCCCGCCGCGTGGGCGGAAGGCGCGTTGATCGACACGGCGCGCTATGAGGCGATGTACCGGCGCTCGGTCGACGAGCCTGACGCGTTCTGGCGCGAGGAAGCGCAGCGGATCGACTGGATCCAGCCTTTCACCAAAGTGAAGAACGCCAGCTTTCACGAAGCCGAATTCGGCATCAAATGGTTCGAAGACGGCACGCTCAATCTTGCGGCCAACTGTCTCGACCGGCATCTGGCGGAGCGCGGCGACCAGATCGCGATTTTGTGGGAACCGGATTCTCCCGAGGCGCCCGACCGCCGCATCACGTACCGCGAGTTGCATGAGGCGGTCTGCCGCTTTGCCAATCTGCTCAAGTCGCGCGGCGCAAAGCGCGGCGAGCGCGTGACGATCTATCTGCCTATGGTCCCCGAGGCCGCGGTCGCGATGCTCGCCTGCGCGCGCATCGGGGCAATTCACTCGATAGTGTTTGCGGGCTTCAGCCCCGATGCCCTCGCGGGCCGCATTACCGATTGCGACAGCCGCGTGGTGATCACTGCCGACGAGGGCCTGCGCGGCGGGCGTAAAGTGCCGCTCAAAGCCAATGTCGATGAGGCGCTGACGCATTGCCCCGGAGTCGATACCGTGATCGTGCTGCGGCATACCGGCGCGGATGTGCCCCTTGTCGAAGGCCGCGATGTGGACTGGATGACCGGGATTGCCGCGCAGAGCGCCGAATGCCCTGCCGAAGAAATGGGCGCGGAAGATCCGCTGTTCATCCTTTACACCTCGGGATCGACCGGCAAGCCCAAGGGCGTGCTCCACACCACTGGCGGCTACAGCGTGTGGACCTCGATGACGCACGAATACGTGTTCGATTATCGTCCGGGTCAGATTTACTGGTGCGCGGCGGATATCGGCTGGGTCACCGGGCATTCCTACGTGGTCTACGGCCCGCTGATGAATGGCGCGACCACGGTCATGTTCGAGGGCGTGCCCAATTTCCCCGATCCGAGCCGGTTCTGGCAAGTAGTCGACAAGTTCGGTGTCGAGATCTTCTACGGCGCTCCCACCGCCTTGCGTGCGCTGATGCGCGAAGGCGATGACTGGGTGACGAAAACCAGCCGCAAATCCTTGCGCCTGCTCGGTTCCGTGGGAGAGCCGATTAACCCAGAGGCGTGGGAGTGGTATCACAAGGTCGTCGGTGAGGGCCGCTGCCCGATTGTCGATACCTGGTGGCAGACCGAGACCGGCGGCGCGATGATCACCCCGCTCCCCGGCGCGACCGCCTTGAAGCCCGGCTCGGCCAGCCTGCCGATGTTCGGGGTGAAGCCGATGCTTGTCACAGGGGAGGGGGCGCTGCTCGAAGGCGCGGCGGATGGCTGCCTCGTCATTGCGGAAAGCTGGCCCGGCCAGATGCGCACCGTGTGGGGCGATCACGCGCGCTTCTTCCAGACTTACTTCACGACCTTTCCGGGGCTCTACTTCACCGGCGACGGCTGCCGCCGCGACGCCGACGGCTATTACTGGATCACCGGCCGGATCGACGATGTGATCAACGTCTCTGGCCACCGCATGGGCACGGCAGAGATTGAGAGCGCGCTGGTGGCGCATCCCAAAGTCGCCGAGTCTGCCGTGGTCGGCATGCCGCACGAGATCAAGGGTCAGGGCATCTACGCGTTCGTGACGACCAACGCCGATATCGACCCCGACGAGGCGCTGCGGAAAGAACTGGTGCAATGGGTCCGCCACGAAATCGGCCCGATCGCAACGCCCGACGTGATCCAGTTCGCGCCCGGATTGCCCAAGACCCGCAGCGGCAAGATCATGCGCCGCATCCTCAGGAAGATTGCCGAGAACGATGTGGGCAGCCTCGGTGACACATCGACCCTTGCCGATCCTGCTGTCGTGGAGCATCTCCTGGCAAACCGGCCGATGGGCTGAGGCATGACCGAGACGATCCTTGTTGCCGACGATCACCCGTTATTCCGCCAGGCGCTGACGCTGGCGGTGATGCGGGTGCGACCGGAGGCGCGGATCGTGGAAGCCGGAACGCTCGCCGCCGCCGCCCGCGCGGCGGGCGATGCCGATGACCTCGCGCTTGTCATCCTCGATCTCAAGATGCCGGGCGCGGTGGGCTATTCGGGGATCGCACTGTTGCATGCCGAGCGGCCGGCGGTGCCCATACTCGTGGTCTCGAGTGCCGAAGGTGCCTCCGCCGCAGAGGAAGCGCGCAGCTTTGGGGCTGTCGCGTTTCTTCGCAAGGACAGCGATCTGGCGGCGATCGAGACCGCGATTGCGCGCGCGTTGGCGGGTGCGATGCCGCAAGCCGTGTCGCCGCCTATAAGCGAGAATGGCGGCCTCGACCTTGTGCGCCGCGAAGTGGCGGACCTGACGCCGACCCAGCTTAAGGTGCTCCTTGCGGTGCTTGACGGGCAGCTCAACAAACAGATCGCGCATAGCCTGGGCATGAGCGAGGCGACGGTAAAGGCGCACATGACCGTGATCATGCGCAAGCTCGATGTCCAGAACCGCACCCAAGCGGCACTCGTGGCGCGCTCGCTGGGTCTCGATCTCATCCACTGACCCGCGCGAGGAATTCTTCGATCGCGCTCGCGGCGACCGGCTTGGCAAAGACTTCGACCCGCATTGCTGCCGCCTCGAGCCGGATCACCGCCGAGTCTTCGGCTGTGATCAGCGCCGCGGGCAGCCCGGGGCGCACCGCGCGCATGGCCCGCAGCAATGCAAGGCCGGTCTCGTTCTCGCTCAGCCGGTAGTCGATCAGCGCCGCATCGGCTTTGCTGCACAGGCCCAGCGCCGCTTGCGGCGTTCCCGCACCGAGCGGGCGATGCCCCAGCCGCGAGAGCAGCGCGGCGCTGGCCTCGACAATATGCGGATTATCATCGACCACCAGCACGGTGAGCGGGCGCGATGCTGTGCTTGCGCGCGGGGTTCGTGCGATCGGCGGCGCAGGGAGCCCGGGATCGGCCAGCGCGGGCAGCACGAGGCTGAACCGGCTGCCCCGACCGCGCACCGAGCGCACCTCGATTGTCCCTCCGAGGAGGCGCACGATGCGCTCTGCCAGTGCGAGGCCCAAGCCAAGTCCATCCGCCTCGATCTCGCCCAGCCGGGTAAACTCGCCAAAGATCGTGTCGATCTTGTCAGCCGGAATGCCGATTCCGCTGTCTACCACGTCGATCCGCAAGGTCTCGCCGCGCCGTCGCACCCCGACCAGCACACCGCCGGCGGGGGTGTAGCGCACAGCGTTGGCAAGGAAATTCTGCATCACCGAGCGCAGCAGCCCCGCGTCGGTGAGCACCGCGCCGCGTGCCGGACCGAGCCGCAGGCTGAGACCCTTGCCTTCCGCCGAAGGGCGCAGGTTCTCGACGAGATCTGAGAGGAAGGGCCCTAGCGCAAGGCTGGCCAAATCGGGCTTGACCCCGCCGGCGTCGATCCGGCTGATATCGAGGAGCGCGCGCAGCAGATCCTCGGCGGCGACGATCGAGCGGTCGACCCGCCCCACCAGCGGCCGCTTGGATGGCGCAACATCGCGGTCCAGCGCCGCGGTGAACAGGCGCGCCGCGTGGAGCGGCTGGAGCAGGTCGTGGCTCGCCGCGGCGAGGAAGCGCGTCTTGTCGTGCATCGCGCGGGCAAGCTGGCGGTTGGCATCGCTGAGCGCGCTGGTGCGGTCGGCCACGCGCTGCTCGAGCTGTTCGAGCGTGCGCTGCAAGTCGTCGCGCGTCTGTGCCTCGGCGGTGATGTCGGTAAAACTCATGACATAGCCGCCGCCGGGCATCGGGCCGCCTACGGTCTTGATCACGCGTCCGTCGCGGCGCACGCGCTCGAAGCTGTGCCGCAGCCCGGCGCGCAAATAGCCGAGGCGCTTGGCGATATGGAACTCTGCGTCGCCCGGCCCGAAATCGCCGCGCAGCGCATTGTGGCGGATGAGATCGGCCACCGGCACGCCGACGCGGACCATGCCCGGCGGATAGGGGAACAGCTCCAGATAGCGGCTGTTCCACGCCTGCAGATTGAGTTCGGCGTCGATCACGCTGATCCCGGAATCGATGTTCTCGAATGTCGCCGCGAGGAGCTGGCGCGAAAAGCGCAGCGATTGGCCGCCATCGTCGAGCAGCCGCGTCACGTCTGCCAGGCTCATCTGCCCGCCCGCCAGCGCCGAAGCGACAAGCGCACGCGCCGAGGAAGCGCCGACCACGCCCGCGATTAACTGCTGCGCGCGCGCAGCCGAGCGCGCGTCGATCAGCGTGCCGGGGGCGGAGGCGGGGAATTCTGCCTCGGCGCGCTGCTCACCGACAAAACTTGCGGTCAGCTGCTTGAGCTCGGCCAGATCAGTGACTTGCCGGTTCGAGCGGAGCAGACGCGGCAGCGGATTCACCGGCGCATTGCGCGCCGCGACCAGGGCATGGACCAGCATGTTGGCGCCCAGGCTCCAGACCACGCCGTGGACCACCGGCGCGGCATGGCCGATGCCGAGCAGCCGCAGCGGATCGAACGGCCCGCCAGCGAGCGTCTGCAGCCATGCTGCGGGCAGCACCGGCGGCAGGCCGAGCGTGTAGAGCCACAGCACCAGCCCCACCGCGAGGCTGGCGCGCGCGGCCATCGGATCGCGGCCTTTGCCCAGCACCGCGAGGATCAGGTGCGGGGTGAACTGCGCCATCGCGGCAAAGGCGACCACGCCGATCGAGGCGAGCGAATTGTTGGGCGAGATAGCCAGCGCCCAGCCGAGCGCCAGCGCGATGATTCCGGCGATCGCACCGCCGCGCACTTGCAGCATGCGGCGACCCAGTTCGCCCGCCGCAACCGCGCCGCCACCGCGCAGAATTGCGGCAAAGACCAGATCGTTCGAGACCATTGTCGCCAGCGCGATCGAATCGACCACGACCATCGAGGCCGCCGCGCTGATCCCGCCGAGCAGCGCGACTATGACCAGCCAATCCTGCCCCCCGCTGTGACTGGGTAGAAGCAGGGGATAGAGGTCCACCGTTTCGCTGCCCGGCAAGAGCACCAAGCCGGCAAGCGCAATAGGCAGGACCAGCAATGCCATGGCCGCAAGATAGAGCGCAAAGCCGAGGCGCGCGCGCGGCAGATCGGATGGATCTTCAGCATGCGTCAGCCCCATGTAGAACTGGCGCGGCAGGGCGATGATAGCCATCGCCGAAATGAGGCATAGCACCCAGAATTCGAGCGAGAGCCGCGATGGGGCGAACTGCCCGGAAAAGGCCCGCACCGCGCTCGCAAGCTGATCCTGCGGCGTGCGCAGGATCAGCACCACTGCAAGCCCCGCGACCAACAGCAGCGCGACGATTTTCAGCAGCGATTCGAACGCGATGGCGAACAGCAGCCCCTCATGCCGCCCCGCCATTTCGAACCGCCGCGCCCCGAACAGGATCGCGAAGAGCGCGAGCAAGATTGCCGCGACGATCATCACCGGCGCGGCGGCGGGTTCGTGCGAGACAAGCGAGAGCGCGTTGCCGATCGAACGCAGCTGCAGGGCTATATAGGGCACCGTACCGAGCAGCGCGATCACCGTGACAAGCCGCGCCACGACGATATCATGGCCGAAGCGGGCGGCGATGAAGTCCGACACGGTCATCGCCTTTTCCTCGGCCACAGCCTGCGCCAGCCGCGCGAGGAACTTTGGCGCGGCGAGCAGAAGCACGACCGGCGCGATGTAGATCGGCAGATACGTCCAGCCCTCGCGCACCGCGCTGCCGACCGCGCCATAGAACGTCCAGCTCGTGCAATAGACGCCCAGTGCCATAGTATAGGCCGTGCGGCGCAGGCGCGGACGGCGTGTCGCCTGCTCGCCGCGCGCCTCCATCAAGGCCGCCACCGCGAACAAAAGCGCCATGGCCGCCAGCGCCAGCCCGCTGGCCTGATTCAATGTCATGGGTCCTCTCCCGGCCTGAGGGCTTACCATGCGCTTTTGGCGGTACATAGTGCCGAACTGATGCCGCGCTCGGCCATTCTCGCTGCCATGGGTAATGCCGGAAGACGTGCTGGCTTCCCTTGACCGCGCGCCTCCTGCCCCTTAATCGTTCAGTTAAATACATGGATTTGCGGGAGTCGATTGTCATGGCTGTAGCTTATATCGTTGATGCAGTGCGCACCGCTGGCGGGCGGCGCGGGGGGCGACTGGCGGGGGTGCACCCGGTGGACCTCTCGGCGGCAACTTTGGATGCCATCGTGGCGCGCACCGGGATCGATCCCTCGGCAATCGAAGACGTCATCATGGGCTGCGTCTCACAGGCGGGGCAGCAGGCGGTGCAGGTCGGGCGCAATGCGGTCTTGGCTTCCAAGCTGCTGCCGCAATCGACCCCGGCGGTGACGATCGACCGGCAGTGCGGTTCCTCGCAGCAATCGATCCATTTTGCGGCGCAAGCGGTGATGTCCGGCGTGCAGGACATGGTGATTGCGGCGGGTGTGGAGAGCATGACCCGGGTGCCGATGGGCACTCCAGCCACGTTTCACATCAAGGAAGGCCTTGGCCACTACAAGTCGCCGGGGCTCGAGGAAAAGTATCCCGGCATCATGTTCTCGCAGTTCATGGGCGCGGAAATGATCGTGAAGAAACACGGCTTCACCAAGGATCAGCTCGATGAGTTCGCCTACAACAGCCACCTGAAAGCGATCGCGGCGACCAATGCGGGCGCGTTTGCCGGAGAGATCGTGCCGATTGCGATCGAAACGCCGGAGGGCGAGGCGATGCATACGGTGGACGAGGGCATTCGTTTCGACGCCAGCCTTGAAGGCATTGCAGGGGTCAAGCTTTTGTCGCCCGATGGCTTCCTCAGTGCCGCCAGCGCCAGCCAGATCTGCGACGGGGCGAGCGCGGCGCTGATCGTGTCGGAAGCGGCTTTGAAAGCGCATGGCCTGACCCCGCTGGCGCGCATCCACACTCTGACCGTGACCGCGGGCGATCCGGTGATCATGCTCGAAGAGCCGCTGTTCGCCACCGACAAGGCGCTGGCCCGGGCAGGCATGAAGATCGGCGATATCGATCTTTATGAGGTGAACGAAGCGTTCGCCTCGGTGCCGCTGGCATGGCTCAAGCACACCGGCGCGGACCCGGCGAAGCTCAACGTAAATGGCGGCGCGATTGCGCTGGGCCATCCGCTGGGCGCTTCGGGCACCAAGCTGATGTCGACCTTGCTCCATGCGCTGAAAGCGCGCGGCGGCAAGTATGGCCTGCAGACGATGTGCGAAGGCGGCGGCGTGGCCAATGTCACCATTGTCGAATTGCTTTGATCCGATCACTCAAGAGGAAATGCCATGATTCTCGATAATACTGTTGCTGCGGTCGTCACCGGTGGTTCGTCTGGGTTGGGTGCGGCAACCGCGCGCGCATTGGCGGCCAAAGGCGTGAAAGTCGCGATTTTCGACTTGCAGAAGGAAAAGGGCGAGGCGCTCGCGGCCGAGATCGGCGGGATTTTCTGCGAAGTCAACGTAACCAGCGACGAGAGCGTGGACGTCGGCTTTGCCAAAGCGCGCGCGGCGCATGGGCAAGAGCGCGTGCTGGTGAACTGCGCTGGCACCGGCAATGCGGTGAAAACCGCCAGCCGCAGCAAGGAAGATGGCTCGATCAAGCACTTCCCGCTGGAAGCGTTCAACTGGCTGATTCAGATCAACCTCGTCGGCACCTTTCGCTGCATCGCCAAGTCGGCGGCGGGCATGATGACGCTTGATCCGGTGGACGCGTTCGGCGAGCGCGGTGCGATCGTGAATACCGCCTCGGTCGCGGCCGAAGACGGCCAGATTGGGCAGGCGGCTTATTCGGCTTCAAAAGGCGGCGTTGTCGGCATGACTTTGCCTATCGCGCGCGATCTGATGAGCGAGGGCATCCGCGTCAACACGATCTTGCCGGGTATTTTCGATACCCCGCTGCTCCAGGCCGCGCCGCAGCCGGTGAAGGACGCGCTCGCAGCGTCGGTGCCGTTCCCCAAGCGGCTCGGCCAGCCGGCGGAATATGCGCAGCTCGCGCTGACGATGATCGAATGCGGCTATTTCAACGGCGAGGACGTACGCCTCGACGGTGCAATCCGCATGGCGCCAAGGTAAAAAATAGGGACAGTCCCCATTTAATGGGGGCGCGATAAATGGGGACTGTCCCCATTTATTGGTGGGAGAGCACAGCATGGCCGAATATTCGCAGATCTTGCTCGATGTTGCCGATGGTGTGGCGGTGCTGACGCTCAATCGCCCCGCCAAGATGAACGCCTACACGCGCACGATGATGGCCGAGATGATCGATGCGCTCGATCGCACGGATGCCGACGACAGCGTGCGTGCGGTGATCGTGACGGGTGCGGGCGAGAAGGCCTTTTGCGCGGGCGCGGACCTGACCCCCGAGCATGGCGGCGTGCCCTTTGCCAGCGCGGAGGCGGTGGAGGACCTTTCCGACACGCGCGTGCGCGATGGCGGCGGCATGATCACCTTGCGTATGTTTCAATCGAAAAAGCCGCTGATCGGCGCAATCAATGGTGCCTCGGTCGGCGTTGGCGCGACCATGCAATTGCCGATGGACATGCGTCTTGCCTCGACCACCGCGCGCTATGGCTTTGTCTTTGCGCGGCGCGGACTGGTGCCCGAAGCCGCATCGAGCTGGTTCCTGCCGCGCATCGTGGGCATGCCGCTGGCGCTTGAATGGTGCATGACCGGGCGGATTTTCGGCGCTGAGGAAGCCTTGCGCGGCGGGCTGGTGCGCTCGCTCCATGCGCCCGAGGATCTGCTCCCCGCCGCCCATGCCCTGGCGCGCGAGATTGCGGACAACACCAGCGCGGTATCGGTGTCGATGACCCGGGCCATGCTCTGGCGCAACGCCGCGCTCGATCACCCGATGAAGGCGCACTGGGTCGATAGCCGCGCGATCTATACGATGGCGCGCACCGATGATGTGAAGGAAGGTGTGGCCAGCTTTCTGGAAAAGCGCGCGCCGAGCTACCCGGGGCGCGTTTCTTCGGATATGCCGTCGTTTTACCCGTGGTGGGATGAACCGGTTTGGGAATGAACGAGATCGCGGATACGCCAACCCGCGCCGAGGCGGGCAATCCAGAGCAGGGGCCGGACCAGATCGGCGCGCGCGAACTCCTGCTCGAAACCGCATCGCAGATCATGCGCGAGGGCGATCAGGTCGATATCTCGCTGTCCGAGCTTTCGCTGCGCTCCGGCCTCAATTCGGCGCTGGTCAAATACTACTTCGGCAACAAGGCGGGCATGCTCAGCGCATTGCTCGACCGCGATATGGTGGCCATCATCAAGTCGGTCGATGCGCTGCTCGCCAAGGACCAGATGGCCCCCGAAGCCAAGCTGCGCCTCCATATCGCGCGCTGCATCGATACTTACTACGCCTATCCCTATCTAAACCGCCTGCTGATGCGGCTGGTCCGCGACAGCGATGAGGGCGAGGCGCGTCGGATTGCCGAAAAGTATCTCCTGCCGCTCAACAAGGCCTACGACCGCCTGATCAGCGCGGGCATCAAGACAGGCGTGTTTCGCAACATCGATCCGCAGCTGTTCTATTTTACCGTCACCGGCGCGGCGGATCGCTTTTTCTCGGCACGGCTGGTGCTGCGGCATTGCTTCGGCCAGGATACGCTCACCGAAAACTTGCGCGACCGATACCGCGAACACACGGTGGATTTCATTATGGCAGGCATTCTTGCGCGCTGAAGCCGAAAGCGCTGAGTCTGGCTGGACGATCGGGGTGATCGGCGGCTCGGGCCTCTATGCCTTTGACGGGCTGGAGGAGGCCCAGGAAATAGCCGTTTCCTCGCCGTTTGGCGCGCCTTCCGGCCCGGTTACGATCGGGCGGATCGGGGCAGTGCGGTTTGTGTTCCTGCCGCGCCACGGCGCGGGGCACCGCATCCCGCCCGAGGCGATCAACGCGCGCGCCAATATCGATGTGCTCAAGCGCTGCGGGGTCACCGATGTGATCGCGGTCTCGGCGATCGGTTCGCTGCGCGAGGATTATGCGCCGGGAAGCTTCGTCGCGGTCGACCAGTTCATCGATCGCACCCATGGCCGCCCGCAAAGCTTTTTCGGCGAGGGGCTGGTCGCGCATGTTTCGCTGGCCGATCCGGTGTGCCCGCGCCTGTCGGGCTATCTCGCCGATGCGGCGGAGCGCGCAGGGGCGGTGGTCCATCGCGGCGGCTGCTATCTGGCGATGCAAGGCCCGCAGTTCTCGACCCGCGCCGAAAGCAGACTTTACCGGCAATGGGGCGCGGATGTCATCGGTATGACCGCGCTGCCCGAAGCCCGCCTCGCCCGCGAGGCCGAACTGCCCTATGCGCTGATCGGCATGGTCACCGATTATGACAGCTGGCGGGCGGGCGAGCATGTCGAGGTGGAGCAAGTGCTGGCAGTGATGCGCGCCAATGCCGCGAGCGCACGCGCCGCGATTGCGCAATTGGCGCAAGGTTTGCCGCCGGTGCGCAGCGCCAGCCCGATCGATCACGCACTGGACGGCGCGATCATGACCGCCCCCGCGCAGCGTGACACGAGGCTCGCTGCGATGCTGGATGCGGTCGCCGGGCGCGTGTTAAGGTGAGAGCGCCCGCGACCCACGTGGTTTGAGTGCAGCCGATGCTGCGCAACATCCACCGTTTCGCTTGCGCGGCGGTACGGTTTCAGTAGACATTGCGCAAATGGCTGCAAACCAAACCCGGCTGTCTGATTTCATCCCCTATCGCATGGCGATCACTTCCAATGCGGTCAGCGCGCTGATCTCTGGTGAGTATAACAGCCAGTTCGGGCTCAAGATTCCGGAATGGCGGATCATGGCGGTGCTGGGCGATGCCGGGCCGCTGACGCAGCGCGATCTGGTCCGCGCTACCTTGATGGACAAAGTCGCGGTCAACCGCGCGAGCAAGGCGCTCGAAGATCGCGCACTGGTGCGCCGCGAACCCAACGCGGCCGATGGGCGTTCGCACTATCTTGCGCTGACCGACGACGGCGCTGCGATGCATGGGCGGATCTGGCCGCAGGCGGTCGCGGCCTACGAAAAGATCTTCGCCGCATTCTCGCCGCGAGATACCCAGAAGCTGAGCGCGCTGCTCGACAAGTTGTCGGCAGCGGTGCGCGTGATAGAAAGCTCCAGCAAATGAAACTAGCCAGCTTGCCGCAGTTGCGCGATGGCCGTCTGATCGTCGTTTCGCGCGATCTGGCGTGGTATGCCGATGCCGACCATATCATCCCGACAATGCAGGCCTTGCTCGACCAGTGGAACCATTTTGCGCCTATCCTGGAAGCGCTGTCAGTCGAGCTTGAACATGGCGCCATCCCGCGCAAACGCTTTCACGAGCGCGAGGCCGCGGCGCCCTTGCCGCGGGCCTATCAGTGGGCCGATGGCAGCGCCTATGTCAATCACGCGGCACTGATGCGGCAGGCGCGGGGGGCGCAGCTGCCGGCGAGCTTCTCAACCGATCCGCTGATGTATCAGGGCGGCAGCGACGACTTGCGCGGCGCGCGCGATCCGATCCTGCTGGCCGACGAGGCCTGGGACTGCGACTTCGAGGCCGAGATCGTGGTCGTGACCGACGATGTGCCGCAAGGCGTGAGCCCGGCCGACGCGCTCGATTACATCCGGCTGATCGGGCTGGTCAACGATGTCTCGCTGCGCAATCTCGTTCGCGACGAACTGGCCAAGGACTATGGCTTTGTCCAGTCCAAGCCGGCGAGCCATTTCTCGCCGGTGTTTGTCACGCCGGACGAGCTTGGCGCGCACTGGCGCGAGGGCAAGCTGCACCTGCCGCTGCTGGTCGACCTCAATGGCAAGCATTTTGGCCGGGCCGAGGCGGGCGAGGACTGCACGTTCGATTTTGGTGTGCTGATTGCGCATCTGGCAAAGACGCGGCGGCTTATGGCAGGCTCGATCATCGGATCGGGCACGGTCTCGAACCGCGATCCCGATGGCTCGCCGGGGCGTCCGGTGGCGCAAGGCGGGCGCGGCTATTCGTGCATCGCAGAGCAGCGCATGGTCGAAATGAACGCCGGGGGCGCGCCGGTCACGCCATTCCTGCGCTATGGCGATACGGTCCGCATCGAAATGCGCGATCCGAAGGGGCATTCCCTCTTCGGCGCGATCGAGCACGAGGTGGCGCACTGCTGACAAGCCCCCGCCCCCGCGCGCGGCGGCGGGGGCGGGTGTCGTCAGTGCTTGCTCAGGAAGTTGTCGCTGATCGAGCAGGCTGCGGGGCCCAGGATCACGATGAACAGCGTGGGCAGAATGAACAGGATCAGCGGGATGGTCATGATCGCGGGGAGACGCGCGGCCTTTTCTTCGGCGCGCATCATGCGCTCGTTGCGAAATTCAGCCGAAAGCACGCGCAGCGCCGACGCGAGCGGCGTACCATAACGCTCGGTCTGGATCATCGTGGTGACCACGCCCTTCACCGCTTCCAGATTGACGCGGTAGGCGAGATTTTCAAACGCATGGCGGCGGTCGGTGAGGAATGACAGTTCGATCGCGGTCAGTGCGAATTCATCGCCCAGTTCCGGATAGGCCCGGCCCAGTTCGCGCGCCACGCGGTTGAACGCGGCATCGACGGTGAGGCCTGCCTCGGCGCAGATGACCAGCAGATCGAGAGCGTCGGGCAACCCTTTGCGGATCTCCTTGGTGCGCTTGGTCACAAGATTGGCGACCCAGATATCGGCGCCCTTGTAGCCAAGGATGACCATGGAAGCGAACAGACCGAACTTCTTGAAGCTCGACCAGGTGGGAAAGTAATCTGCCCAATAGATCAACGCGCCAAATACCGCGCCCAGCACGATCGGACCGATCATGCGGCAAAGGATGATCGCAACAGCCCATTCCTTTTTGCGGATGCCGGCCTGGGCAAGCTTTTGCTGCACGACCTGGACCTGGCTGTCCTGCAAGACTTTAAGCGATTGCAGGAAGGTGCGAATAGTATCGGTCGTGTCATTGCGGCGCAGGATGCTCTGGCGCTTCTTGGCATTGACGACGATGATCCCGGCCTTCAGCTCCTCGCGCCGGGCATTCAGCGATTTGACCCGCTTGGCCATCGGATCGCGGATGGTCAGCGCGGCATAGATTGCCAGCATGACCGCCACCGCAGCAAACCCGGCGAGGATTGTGCCTGCGAAGATGACATCGACGCCGAGCAGGGTGGGGTGAGGAAGTGGCTGCATGATGGTTCTCGCGTTCCTCGCTCAGATCTCGAAGTTGATCATCTGGGCCATGATAAAAGCCCCCAGACCCAGCCAGACCAGACCGCCAAGCCCTGCGATGATCAGGCGCTCATCGACGAAGAATTGGCTCATGTAGGGCGGATTGATCGAATAGATCAGCGCAAAGACGATGAACGGCAGCGAGCCGATGATATAGGCCGAGGCTTTGGACTCCGAGCTCATCGCCGCAATCTTGAGCTTCATCTGCGCGCGCTTGCGCAGCACATCGGCGAGATTGGCGAGCGTTTCGGCCAGGTTACCGCCGGTCTCGCGCTGGATCGCAAGGGTGATGCAGAAGAAGCTGAATTCCGGCATGTCGAGACGGTCGGCCGTCACTTGCAGCGCTTCGTCCATGGTCCGGCCGACTTTGACGCGGTCGTTCACCAGCTTGAACTCCTCGCCGACCGGTCCGGGCAGTTCGGTGGCGACCACGTTCATCGTTTCGGTGATCGGTAGGCCCGAGCGCAGCCCGCGCACGAGCAGTTCGAGCGCATCGGGAAAGCGCGAGACGAAGCCCTTGCGGCGCTTGGCGATCGTCCGACCGACCCAGAAGTGCGGGAGACCGCCACCGGCGATGATGCCGACAGGCAGCGCGATGATTGGCGAGCCGGTTCTCAAGAAAACGAACAACGCGGTGGCCAGCGCGATGCCGCCGGAAATGTAGAGATACTGGCTGATCGTCCATTTCTTGCCGGTCTGCGCCAGCCGCAATTCGAGCGCATCGAGGCGCGAGGAAGAGCCGGCAACCGAGCGGGTGCGCGGTTTGCGCGATGCGACGGCCTTGCGGTATTGCGCTTCGACCCGGTCGTTGGTGCTGTCGGAATGGCGAAAGCGCACGGCCTGCAAGCGGCGCGCGCTGTGAGTCGCGGGCGACGGACCGGCAAAGGCAATGATGCCCAGCAACAGGACCAGACTTGCCCCGCCGCCTATGATCAGCAATTGCATCATGTCCATCGGCTTATCCTGCCTGCTCTACTCGGTTGCTCATGAGGCGCGCAGCTTTGCCTTGCGGCGCGGCTGCGGCAGATCGGATCATGCCGGGGTCGGTGCCGCTGCCTTTGCCTTGGAGGGGAGCATCTTCTTGAGATCGAACTTGCCAAGCAGCGACGTCTTGGCACCGGCCTTTTTGCTGCCCTTGCCGCCCTTGTCGGAATCGGCGTCGGGCTCGCTGCCGGTTGCCACGATGGCCTCGGCCAGGTCGCGCAAAGCCGCGCCCGCTTTGGTGCCGCGATTGGCACCGACAAACGTCTGCCCGAGCTTGGCGGCATTCGAGGCTGCCTTCGCATCAAACGGCACCGTGAAATCGATCTTGCGCTCGATCGATGCCTCGAAGTCGGCTTTGCTGATTTCGCCCACGCCGGCATGAACCTTGCTCGCCACGACCAGCGGTTCGGCATGCGACGCGTTGGTCTTGAGCCACGACAGCAGGCGGATTGCATCGCGCGCGCCCGCCAGCGTCAGTTCGGTGGCTACCACCACCACGTTGACGCTCGTCAGCAGGTGCGGGAAATTGATCAGCATGTTGCGCGGCAGATCGATCACGGTCATTTCGAAAGCGTGGCGGAACTCTTCCTGCAGCTGCACGAACGCGCTGCCATCGGTCATGAGCGGCGCGCTGATCGGTGCTTCGGCCGAGAGGATCGCGAGATTGTCGTTCGCGCGGATCATCGCGCGCTCGATGAACAGTCCGTCGATGCGGCTGGGGTTGTCGATCGCGTCGGTCAGGCCGCGGCCCGGTTCGAGATCAAGCGTCAGCGCGCCGGTGCCGAAGTGCACGTCGAGATCGAGCAGCGCGGTTGGCAACCGGTGATCGGCGCTGAACAGCCACGAGAGCGACGTGGCGAGCGTCGAGGCCCCCGCGCCGCCGCGCGTTCCGACCACGGCGGTCGAAATGTGGCGCTTGAGCGTACTTGCATCGCCTTTGGGGGCGGCGAAAATGGCTTGCGCCTGAATGACCGCGTCGCGGACCTGGCCCGACGACAGCGGCTTGAGCAGATAGTCCTGGATGCCCGAGGCGACGAGATCGCGGTACAGCCGTACGTCATTGACCTGACCGATCGCAATCACGACGGTTCCCGGCTCGCACACTTCGGCCAGCGCGTTGATATCGTTGAGCGGATCACCGCTTTCCGACAGATCGACGATCAGGATGGCCGGGCTGGCGGCCACCGACAGCGATTGGATCGCGTTGCGCAGTCCGCCCTTGGCCACCTTTTCAGGCTGCCACCCCATGTCCACCGCCAGCGGGCGCAGCACATCAAGCGCCGCATCGTCGCACACGAAAGCCGCGAACATATCGCGATTGCCGCCTTTCCAGTTCGCACTCATGGATCAGTTACCCCCTGACTTACTGGAAACATCTTTGATGACGGCGGCGCCGGTCGGGATCTTCGCACGGAAGGTTTCGATCGCCTTGGTCGAGGTCATGACCACGGTCGAACCGGAACCGCGGGCGCCGCGCACCAGATCGTCCTTGTCCGCGACCATCGCGGCAAGATTGGCGTTTACCGCGCAGCCGTAACCGGGCGATGTGGCGTTCGCGAGATTGGAGTCCTTCTTGTCCGACCAATCGGGGCAGCCGGGAACCGATGCGACCGAGCGATTGACGATCACCCGCGCGGTGCCCGGGGTTACCTGGCCATCGAGCACAGGTGCGGGATCGGCAACAGCGATGGCAAAGCGGGCGGCGACCGCCTCGACCGCGCTGCGCGTGGTGCTGGAATCAGCCGGATCATCGATCGAGATGCGATCACCATAGCGCAAGTCCAGCGCATCGAACCAGCTCAGCAAGCGGCGCTGTTCGGAGATGGCAAGCCCGCCGCCGGGCAAGGTGGAAACGTCGAAGACATAGGCGTTTCGTTCGACCACGGGCTGGTGAACGCTTTCCACCGAACGGTTCGAGGTGCCGGCGGTGCTGCACGCACCAAGCGGCAGCGCGACCAGCAGGGCCAGCGCGGTTGCGGCGAGGCGGCGATGACGGAGAGGAAGCTGGCGGTTCATGACGGTTTCCATTCTCATTTGAGGCTGAAGCCGGGCGTTGCGGCGGCTGCTTGACGCTCTTTCGCGCGCGGTTTGGACGAACGGCGCACATCGGCGACCGCCGGGGCGGTTGCAGGCGCAGGGCTGCGCGAATTATCGAGCAGGCCGATCTTCGGGCCCGGTTTCAGCGTGCCAGGCTTTTCGCTGGGCTTGTTGCGTTCGCCGCCGCTGATCCCGTCGTTGTCGAGATTGCCGATAATCTGTTGCAGCGCGGTGGGAGTGCGGAAGCCGTCGGTCGGTAACTTGATCTCGCTCGCATCGACCGGATTGACCAGATATGGCGTGACCACGATTACCAGCTCGGTCTCACCCTTGCGATAAGCGGTCGAGCGGAACAGCGAGCCCAGGATCGGCAAGTCGCCTGCGCCCGGCATCTTGGTGATGGCATCCTGCGACGTGTTGCGCAGCAGGCCGGCGATCATGAAGCTCTGACCCGAGCCAAGCTCGATCGAGGTTTCCGCGCGGCGCACGGTCAGGGCCGGCACCGTAACGCCGCCCGTGGTGATCGAGCCATCGGAGGTCAGCTCGGACACTTCGGGGCGCACGCGGATCGAAATGCGCCCGTTGGCGAGCACCGTGGGCGTGTAGGACAAGCTGACGCCGTATTTCTTGTATTCGATGGTAGTGACCCCGAGGCCCTGCGAGATCGGGATGGGATATTCGCCGCCCGCCAGAAACTCGGCGGTTTCGCCCGAAAGCGCGGTGAGGTTCGGCTCAGCCAGCGAGGTGACGAGGCCAACCGATTCGCCCAGATCGAGCGCGCTCAGGATGTCCAGCCCGAACAGTTTGCCGGCCAGCGCCAATGTCGTGCCTTTGGTCACCGGCGAGACCGTGGTGACCCCGGGCGACACGACGGTACCCAGGCCCAACGGGGCGCCAGGAATGTATTGCGGATAGAATGCTCGGCCCTGGCCAACGCCGAACTTGAAACCGCTCGTCTGGTCGGCCGAGGTCAGATTCGTGCCGATCTCGCGCACCAGCGTGCGGCTGACTTCGGCAAATTTGACATGCAGGCTGATCTGCAGCGGGGTCGACATCTTCAGCCGGGTGACGACATTGATCTTGTCGCCGACAAACGCCTTGACCAGGCGTTCGGCCTCGGCGGCATCTTCGGGCGCGGCGACCGTGCCGGTGAGCAGGACCGTGCTGTTCATCGTCGAGGTGGCGATCTTCGCATCGGGCATGGCCAGGTGCAGCATCTGCTCAACGCTGTCGATGTTGGTGCCGACGCGCACATTGGCCGACCAGATCACATCGCCCGCGCTGTTGCTGGCATAGACCGTGGTCTCGCCGCCGGATTTGCCGAAAACGAACAGCTGGTTGGTCGACTTTACCTGCACATCGGCAATCAAGTCGTTGGCGACAAACACATCCGCCATTCTGCCGGGTACGGTGACCAACTGGCCGCGTCCGATCGACAGGGCAATGCTGCGCGCAGGGCTGGTGACGCTTTGCGCCCAGGCGCCTTCCATGGCGGGAAGAGTGGCAAGTGGCAGCGCGAGTGCGGCAGCCGAGATAAGCCGGGTAGCGATACGGGACGTCATGGTCTTGCCTTTCAAGGGCGGATGCGGGGCGGTGTTGGCCATGTCACTTGCTCCCCAGGCGAACGGTCTCGGTCTCTTTGCCGCGGGTCACGCGGACCACCGGACCCATCTGGATGTAGGGGCCGAGCGCCTGCGGAACTGCGATAGGCATCGCAGCAACCATGCGGGCGGCGGCGGAGGGACCATCGACCGGACCCGACATCCGCTTGCGCTGAAAGCGCGAGACGTCGCCGCCGGTGGTGAAGGACACGCCGCTTTCGATCGGCTTGCTCATCGCCTGCTTGAGGATTTTCTCTTCATCCGCCTTGCTGGCACCGGCCGGCACTTTGATCGCGCCCGAGGCAATCGCCTGCTCAAGCTCGCTCGAATTGTCGGCGAGCGCGCGCAGCGAGAGGCTGATCGTGCCGATCGTTTGCGCCACCGCAATCTTTTCGGCGATCTTGGGCGTTACTTCGACCGTAACGGTGCTGAACGCGCGGACCCGGGTCTTGCCCTCGATTGTCTCCTGATCGGTAGTCTGGTCGGTGGCAAGCACGCGCAGGTTCTGCAGGATGGTTTCCGACGTTTTGAGCTGGCTGCCCTCGGCCTTGATCGCCTGCGTAAGCACCAGATCGATGTGATCGCCCGGAAACACGAAACCGGCGACCCCGGTGCGGGCGCTGACCGCGATGGTCACGGCGCGCAGGCCCGGCCCGAGCGCGGCGGCAAGGAACCCGCGGTCGCCCGGTGCGACCAGCGAACCCTGGGTGACCGGTTCACCTGCGGTAATGGGGTGGCGAACGACCGTGCCGAGCAGCTTGGCCATATCGGCGGTGCCTTCGACGAAGTAGGCGTCCTGCACCAGATCCTTGGGCCAGGGCTGAAAGCCGAGCGCATCGGCGGTGATGATCGTGCCGACAGGAAGCGCACGCTGCGCGACAAGCACTTTGTCACCCAGCGGCATTTTCGCCGCCGCTATGGCCTGCGGGGTGCCGGTGCCCATGAGCATGCTCCGCGCGGCGAAGGCTGTGCCGATCGCCACGATCAGTGCGCCCAGCAGCAGCAGCAGCTTTTTCCTGTCCATCGCTTCAATCCTGACGTGTTGCCTGTTGTGGTTTTCGCCCGTTACTGTGGGGCAAATTCATTAAAATTAACCTAGCCGCCCATTGCGGCGGTCATGCCCGCCCCATAGGTTGATCCGATTATCCACAGACCGGCCCCCGAAATGGCGATGCCGTAAGGGATCTTGAGCCGGTCCTTGCGGCGCTGCATGATGTGCCACATGCCCATCACCACGGTGAGCACACCGCCAGCGATCGACATGATCAGCAGAAGTTGAATGAACTGCAGCCACGGCAGCCACAGCGCGAGCGCGGTCAGCAGCTTGACATCGCCGCCGCCCATCACTTTGAGCGCAAACAGCCCGGTCAGCGCGAAGAACGCGATCGTTGCCACACCCAGTTGGAGCGCGACATCGGGCCACAGGCTGAGGCCGCTTGCCCACCAGAACAGGGGGGCGCCAGCAGCCACGGCGGCATTGAGCCAGTTGTCGATCTGGCGGCGGCGGATATCGGTGAAAGCGGCAATCAGCAGCGCGATTGCCAAGGCTCCGACCAATCCGTAAACGATGTAAGTTCCCTGCATGGGGTCCTCTTACGGGACAACCACTTACCAAATGGTAACCAAGATGGGACGCGCGGGTCTCTTGCCCGGCGCGACAAAACAGGAGAACCGGCCAGCCATGACTTCCGCGTTTGACAGGCGTTCAATCCCCGCCGCCGCGCGCGAAACGCGTTGGAGCACGCGCGATGGCCATGCCGTGCGGCGGATCGATTGGGATGCGCAATCGGCCGCAGCGGCGCGCGGTTCGATCCTGTTCCTGCCCGGTCGCGGCGATTTTTATGAAAAGTATCTGGAAACGCTGGATGGCTGGAGCGCGCAGGGCTGGCGCGTCACCGCGTCGGACTGGCGTGGTCAGGCGGGGTCCGGGCGGATGAGCGCCGATCCGCTGATCGGCGACATTGCCGACTTCGCGGTTTGGATCGATGACCTGGCGGTGCTGTGGCAAGACTGGAAGGCGCAAACGCCTGCGCCGCACGTCTTGATCGGCCACTCGATGGGCGGCCACCTGGTGTTGCGCGCGCTGGCCGAGCGGCGTGTCGATCCCGCCGCCATGGTGCTCAGCGCGCCGATGCTCGGTTTTGTCAGCGCGATTCCGGCGTCGGTGCAGCATCTCGCCGCGCGCCTGATGTGCCGAATCGCCAATCCCGCGCGCGCCGCGTGGCAAGCGAGCGAGAAACCCGGTTCATCCGTGCTTGGCCGCGCAGAGCTGCTCACCTTCGATCCCGATCGCTATGAAGACGAGATGTGGTGGCGCGAGGCGCGCAGCGTGTTGACCATGGGCCCGGCCAGTTGGCGATGGGTTGAGCGCGCTGCTGCCTCGCTCGCCGCGCTGAACGCCCCGGGCACGCTTGAAGCGGTGGACACCCCCGTGCTGCTGCTGGCCGCGCGGGAAGACCGTCTGGTCACCTGGGCCGCCATCGAGCGTGCTGCGCAGCGCTTGCCCCATGCCGAACTGGTCAGCTGGGGCGCCGAGGCGCGCCACGAGCTGTTGCGTGAAGCCGATGCGGTGCGCGACGCGGTGCTGTCGGCGATCGATGCGTTTCTGGCCCGCGCGGCCCCGCCGCGTCGCTTGACGACATGACGGACGGTTCGTTCGATATCGCGATCATCGGCGCGGGGATGGCGGGCGCCAGTCTGGCGGCGGAATGCGCGCCTTATGCGCGCGTGCTGCTGGTCGAAGGCGAGGATACGCCGGGGTACCACACCACCGGGCGCTCGGCGGCTTTTTGGGAAGAGACGTATGGCGGGCCCGGCGTGGTCCCGCTCACTTTGGCCTCCGGCGCGTTTCTGCGCCAAGGCGGCTTTCTCGCGCCGCGCGGGGCGCTGACGATCGGCCGCGCGGCAGACCGGGCAAGGATCGAGAGTTTCGTTGCGACATTTCGCGGGGTGGGGGTCAACATCAAGCTGCTGGAGCGCGCGGCGCTGGAGGCCATGGTGCCGGGCCTGCGCGGCGATTGGTGCGTCGGCGCGCACGCGCCGGGCTGCGCCGATATCGATGTGGCCGCGCTCCACGCGCATTATCTCGCGCAAAGCCGGCAGGCGGGGACCGTTGTTCGGGTGCGCGCCCGCGTCGAGCAGATCGAGCGCGACGGCGCGGAATGGCGGCTGTGGTGGCAAGGCAGCCCGCAGGATCGCGGCGAGGCGCGCGCGGAGCTGCTGGTGAACGCGGCGGGTGCCTGGGCCGATGCGGTCGCGGTGACCGCAGGGGCAATGCCGCTGGGCATTCTGCCGCTGCGCCGCACGGTGGCGCAAGTGCGGGTCGAACCGGCACCGCGCGAAGACCTGCCGCTGACGTTCGGGATCGATCAGGACTTCTACTTCAAACCGCAGGCGGGGCGGCTGTGGCTCTCGCCGCACGACGAGACGCCCGATGTCGCGCGCGATGTCGCGCCCGAAGAGCTGGCAGTGGCGCTGGCCATCGACCGGCTGGCCCATGTAACCGACTGGACCGTTGCGGCGGTGGAGCGGCGCTGGGCCGGCTTGCGCAGCTTCGCGCCCGATCGCCTGCCCGTCTACGGCTTCGATGCCGAGCAGTCCGGCTTGTTCTGGTTTGCCGGGCAAGGCGGCTTCGGCATCCAGACCGCGCCGGCCGCCGCGCGGCTCGGCGCGCAATTGCTGCTGGGCCTGCCCGCCGATGCGATGACCGAAAGCCTCGATGCAAACCGCTATGCGCCCGCCAGGTTTGGCTGAAAATTGCCCCTCGCGCAGTCTGGCCCGCGTGCTATAGTATTACCATCGAACACCTGCATGAGGGGAGTCAGAGCAGTGGCACACCGTTTCGAGATCCGCAAAAACAAGGCCGGCGAGTTCGTCGCTTATTTTTGTTATAACAAGGAAAGCATTTTCTGGACCGAGGGCTATTCGTCCAAAGCCAGCGCCAAGAATGCGATCGAATCGATTCTCAAGAACGGCCCCACCGCAGAAGTAGTCGACACCACCACTGCCGATTGATGCGCGATCCAGCGCTCCGGCCATGGCGGGGGTGCTGGGCGACTGAATATTTCAGGCTGCCATCGCGGCATTGCTGGCAAGGCGGTCTACCCGCTCGTTCTCGGGATGGCCGTCGTGGCCTTTGACCCAGACCCATTCGATCTCGTGGCCGCGCGCTGCGCTGAGCAGTTCGCGCCACAGGTCCTCGTTCTTGACCGGCTTGTTGTCGGCGGTCTTCCAGCCCTTTTTCTGCCAGCCGAAAACCCATTTGGTGATCCCGTCGAGCACATATTTGCTGTCCGAGTGCAAGGTGACGCGGCACGGCTGGCTCAACGCTTCGAGCGCGCGGATGGCGCCCATCAATTCCATGCGGTTGTTGGTGGTCAGCCGCTCCGATCCCGACAGTTCCTTTTCGTGCTCGCCGATCCGCAGCAGCGCGCCCCAGCCGCCCTTTCCGGGATTGCCCTTGCACGCGCCGTCGGTGAAAATCACGACATGCTTCATGCAAAAACTCCGGGGTTGTCGCGGTAGAACGTCATCCGGCGCACGATCTGCATCGGATCACGGCGCGTCACCAGTGCATCGGCGGGGGTGTTGAGCCAATCGAACGCGCGGCTCATAACAAAGCGCATGGCCGCGCCTTGCGCCAAAAGCGGCATTGCCGCGCGCTCGTCGGCGCGCAAGGGGCGCAAGGTTTCATAGCCCTCGATCATCGCGCGCGACAATTCAGGGCGAAATGCGCCGCTCGTCTCATCGAAACACCAGGCCAGATGGGTGATCGCCAGATCATAAGCGCAAAGATCGTTGCAGGCGAAATAGAAGTCGATCAGGCCGGCGATCCGGTCGCCAAGCACCAGCACGTTGTCTGGAAAAAGATCGGCGTGGATCACGGCGCTGGGCAGCCCGGCAGGCCAGCTTGCCGCAAGGCGCGGCAACTCCCCCGCCACCATGGCCGCGAGCGCCGGATCGATGCTGGCGAGGCCGGCCTCGCCGCAAGCCGCCGCAAGCCGCTGCCATTCGGCAATGCCCATTCCATTGGCGCGCACCAGGGCAAAATCGGCCGAGGCCAGATGCATCCGGGCGATTTCCGCGCCCACGGCCCTTGCTTGCGCCGGGTTCGGCCTGCTGACGGAAACGCCGGGGAGGAATTCGATCAACGCCAGCGCCTTGTCGCCGCGCATGCGAAACAGGTTGCCTTGGCGGTCGTGGATCGTGCGCGGCACGGGGCAGCCCTTTGCCGCCAGATGATCGAGCAACGAAAGGAAATAGGGCAGATCGCCAAGCTCGATGCGAAACTCGTACATCGTGAGGATATAGCGCGCGGGGGCAGCGCTCTGCGGCCCCGTCGTCTCGAGCAGCCAGTTGCTGTTCGAGACACCTTCGGCAATGCCTTTGGCCGAGATCAGCGTGCCGACATCGAATTCGGCGAGCAAGGCCGCCATGTCCTCGGCGCCGAGGTGCGTATAAACCGCCATATCAAGCGCTCAATCGGCGAGCTGGCGCGGCAACTTGAACACGATGTCTTCGACCGTGGTCGTCACGGTCTCTTCTTCGACTGCGCGCCATTGGCCCAGCTGATTGACGACTTCGCGCACCAAGACCTCGGGTGCAGATGCGCCCGCTGTCAGCCCCAAGGTGGCCACGCCTTCGAGCCAGGCCGGATCGATATCGGCGGCACGCTGGATCAGCCGCGCGACGGTGCCCGCGCGCTCCGCCACTTCGACCAGCCGCAGCGAATTGGAACTGTTGGGCGCGCCGATCACCAGCAGAAGGTCGCACCGCGCGGCAATCGCCTTCACCGCCGCCTGCCGGTTCGAGGTGGCATAGCAGATGTCTTCGGCACGCGGCCCGGCGATCCCGGGAAACCGGCGGCGCAGCGCGGTCACGATCTCGGCGGTATCATCCACCGAAAGCGTGGTCTGGGTCAGGAACGCGAGCGGCGTGCCATCGGCAAAGCTGAGCGCCTCGACATCGGCCACTGTTTCGACCAGCGTGATCGCGCCTTCGGGCACCTGGCCCATCGTGCCGACAACTTCGGGGTGCCCGGTGTGGCCCACGAACAGGATATGCCGCCCGGCATCGACATGGCGCTCGGCCTGGCGGTGCACTTTGCTGACCAGCGGGCAGGTCGCGTCGAGCCAGTTCAGCCCGCGTTCGGTTGCGGCTTGCGGCACCATTTTGGGCACGCCATGTGCCGAAAACACCAAGGGCACGCCGTCGGGTACTTCCTCGAGTTCTTCGACAAACACCGCGCCTTTGGCCTTGAGCTCGTCGACCACGAACCGGTTGTGCACGATCTCATGGCGCACATAGACCGGTCCGCCGTAGCGGGTTATCGCCCGCTCGACGATCTCGATAGCCCGGTCGACCCCAGCGCAAAACCCGCGCGGTGCCGCGATCAGCATCTTGAGCGGCGCGAGTACCCCGAGCGGCGCTTTGGGGGCGGGCGGCGACGGCGCGATATCCGAATAACTGTTAGTCATGCTTCAACATAGCAGTGCTGACGCTGCTCGGAAAGCCATCCGACCCGGTTGTGCCCTTTGCGGCATCGCGCGGCACCGGGTTGCGCGCGTTTCGAGGGAGGGCGGCTGCGGGCATTGCCGAACCGTTCCGGCGTGACTAAGAGACGGACGGACGATGCGCGCTGGTTATGCCGCGTCGATGTCGCCTTATTGGGCACCAGCCGCGAGGAACCCGCTCCATGACTGCCTTTCCCAGCCGCAGCCTTGCTTTTGGCGCTTCCTTGATGGCGGTGCTGCTGGCCGGCGGCTGTTCGCGCGGCTCGGGTGAGTTGGTGGTCGATGACAGCGTGGGTGTCACAGCGCTGCGCAGCCCGTGCCCCACAGTGGCCATTCCCGAAATGACCGGGGATGTGACGCTGTTCACCGAGCCCGGACGCACCGATTCGGCTGCGATCGACGTCACCGCCGCGATCACCAATCTGCGCAGCTCGTGCAATGAAAAGGCAGCGGCGGGCAAGCTGACCACGAACGTGACCTTCGATGTGTTTGCGCGCCGGACCGACACACGCGGCGCGCGCCAGGTCGATCTGCCTTATTTCACAACCGTGATCCGCGGCGGCAATGTGGTCATCGCCAAGCGGATCGGCACGGTCCGGATCGAATTCGCCGACGGCCAGGAACGCGCCTCTGCCCGCGCCGCCGCGGTCTCGCAAGTCGATCGCGCCGAAGCGGTGCTGCCTGCCGACATCCGCAAGCGTCTTACCAAACGGCGCAAGGCCGGCCAAGTCGATGCGGCGATTGATCCGCTGGCGCAGCCCGATGTGCGCGCGGCGCTCGCCAAGGCGAGCTTCGAGCAGTTGATCGGCTTTCAGCTGACCGACCGCCAGTTGGCCTACAACGTCACCCGGTAAGCCGGTTGGCGGGCAGGCATTTCATTGCGCGCCGCGATCCGCTAATGGCGCGCGGATGACCGAACCAGCCCAGCCAGTTTTCGCCGCATTTGCCCAAGTGATCGATGCCGCGCTCGATGCGCTCGAAGCCGCAGGTTCGCTGCCGCCGGGGCTCGCGCGCGCGGCAATCACTTGCGAGCCGCCGCGCGAGGCGAGCCATGGCGACCTTTCGACCAATGCCGCGATGGTGCTGGCCAAGCCTGCAGGAACCAATCCGCGCGCGCTGGCGGCGCTGCTGGTGGTGCAATTGGCGAAAGAGCCGCGCATAATCTCGGCCGAGATGGCGGGGCCGGGGTTCATCAATCTGCGGCTGGACGATGCCGCTTGGCTGGCCGAACTGCGGCTGATCGCGCTGGCCGGCACCGATTATGGCCGGTCCGGTATGGGCGGCGGGCAAGTCGTCAATGTCGAATATGTTTCCGCCAATCCCACCGGGCCGATGCACATGGGCCATTGCCGGGGCGCAGTGGTCGGCGATGCGCTGGCGGCGCTGCTGGCCTTTGCCGGGCACAAGGTGATCAAGGAGTATTACGTCAACGATGCCGGCGGGCAGGTCGACGTGCTCGCCCGCTCGGCGCACGTGCGCTATCGCGAGGCGCTCGGCGAGGATGTCGGCGCGGTGCCGGAGGGGCTCTACCCGGGCGATTATCTCGTGCCGGTGGGACAGGCTTTGGCGCAGGAATTTGGCGATCGCTATGCTGCCGCCCCCGAAAGCGAATGGCTCTTGCCGTTTCGGCAGCGCGCGGTCGCGGCCATGCTGGAGATGATCAAGGCCGACCTTGCCTTGCTCGGCATCCGCCACGATCTGTTTTCATCGGAAGCCGAATTGCAGGCGGCAGGCAAGCCCGAAGTGGCCGAAGCGTGGCTGCGCGCGCATGATCTGGTCTATGATGGCGAGCTTGAAGCGCCCAAGGGCAAGACGCTTGACGATTGGGAGCCGGTCGTGCTGCCGCTGTTCCGCTCGACCCGCTACGGTGATGATCAGGACCGCCCGATCCGCAAGTCCGACGGCAGCTGGACATATTTCGGCGCGGATCTCGCGTATCATTTCCAGAAGGCCGAAACCGCCGACGCGATGGTCGACATCTGGGGCGCGGACCATTCGGGCACGGTCAAGCGGATAAAGGCCGCCGTTGCGGCGCTGACCAGCGCGGATGGGCGGCAAGCGAAACCGTTCGAAATCAAGCTGGTGCAGATGGTGCAGCTGCTGCGCGACGGCGAGCCGGTGAAAATGTCCAAGCGATCGGGCAATTTCGTGACACTGGCCGATGTGGTCGAGGAAGTAGGCAAGGATGTGGTGCGCTTCACCATGCTCAGCCGCAAACCCGATGCGCAGATGGATTTCGACTTTGCCAAAGTGGTCGAGGCGTCGAAGGACAATCCGGTGTTCTATGTGCAATATGCGCATGCCCGCATTCGTTCGACGCTGCGCAAGGGCGCGGCCGAAGGCGTTGTACCGTCGGACCGGGACCTTGCCCGGCTGGGTGAGGAGGAACTGGCCCTGATCAAGCTCGCGGCGCAGTTTCCGCGCATTGTCGAAGCCGCGGCGGCCGCGCGTGAGCCGCACCGGATGGCGTTCTTCCTCTATGATCTGGCGGCTGCGCTCCATGCCTATTGGAATGTCGGGAATGACCGGCCCGAAAAGCGCTTCATTGTGGCACAAGACACCGCATTGACGGCGGCGCGGCTTTTCCTTGCGGAGCAAATCGGGCAAGTGCTCAAGAATGGGCTCGCTCTGCTTGGGGTGGAAGCAGCCGAGGAGTTATGACGCGATGATCAATGGGAGCAGACCGGACGGCGAAGATGTGCATGACGCCGATTGGCACGATGTGGCGACGGCGGCCGAAGAGGCATCGCCCTTTGGCGCCAAACCGATCGGTTCCAGCGAGTTTGACGAGGCGGCGCAGACTTCGCGGTTGGCGCTCGGCGACGAAGAGCGCCTGCCCTGGCTGGAAAGCGCTGACGATGTCGATTATGATCAGCCCGCGTCAAACAGTGGCCGCGTGATCGCGTTCATCGCGCTGGCCGTGCTGCTGCTCGCAGCGATCATCGGAGGAATTTACTGGTTGTCGCATCGCGGTGCGACACAAACCGCCGCCGACGGCAGCCTGATCGAAGCGAGCAAGGAACCCTACAAGATCGCGCCGCAGAACCCCGGCGGCAAGACCTTCCAAGGCACCGGCGATTCGAGCTTCAAGGTGAGCGAAGGCGAGAAACCGGGTGCCAATCTGGCGGGCAGCGCGGCGACGCCTGCGCCCAAGCCAGGTCCTGCGGCTCCTGCCAGCGCGGCAGGTTCCGCCACAGGCGGCGGCGCAACCGGGGCTTCGGCCGTCGGCGGTGTCGGAGTGCAGGTCGGCGCTTTCGGCAGCAGTGCCAGCGCCGAGGCGGCCTGGGCCAAGCTGGTTGGTCAGCATGATGCGCTGAAAGGCCTTACCCACCGCGCGGTCGAGGGCAAAGCCGATATCGGCACGGTCTACCGGCTGCAGGCCGTGACCCACGATTTGGCCGCAGCCAGCGCGCTGTGCAACAAGCTCCAGGCCGAAGGGCTCAAGTGCCAGGTGAAGCGGTAAGCTGACGCGGACCGCATTGTTTTCAGGGGGCGGAGCCTATCCCCAGCATTCGGCCGAGGCTGGCCGGAGCGGGGCTTGCGCGCGCCTTTGGTTTGCGCGAATCTGCGCGGATGCTTGCGGCAATCTTTGGCCTTTCCGGCCCGGCACTCAGCGATGACGAGCGCGCATTCTTTCGCGATGCCGATCCGGCGGGCTACATCCTGTTTGGCCGCAATGTGGTGGACCGGGCGCAGTTGCGCGCGCTGACCGATGACTTGCGCGCGCTGCACGGGCGCGAGCGGACGTTCATCTGCATCGATCAGGAAGGCGGCCGGGTGGCGCGGATGAAACCGCCGATCTGGCCCGCCTACCCGCCGGGCGCGCATTTCGATCGGCTCTATGACCGCGCGCCGATCAGCGCGATCGAGGCTGCGCGCGCCAATGCCGAGGCGCTCGGGCTCGATCTGGCCGAGGCCGGGATCACGGTCGATTGCCTGCCGCTGCTCGATGTGCGCCAGCCCGGCGCGCACGATGTGATCGGCGACCGTGCGCTGGGCGCGGAGCCGCTGCGCGTGGCGGCGCTGGGCCGTGCGGTGCTGAGTGGGCTGGCGCGGGCGGGGATCGCGGGCGTGATCAAGCACATGCCGGGCCATGGCCGCGCCTTTGCCGATAGCCACAAGGAACTGCCCGAAGTTACCGTGCGTGCGGATGAGCTGGAGCACGATCTGGCGCCCTTTCGCGCGCTGGCCGACACGCCGATTGCGATGACCGGGCATATCCGCTTTACCGCCTGGGATGCGGACCACCCCGCAACGCATTCGCCGTTCGTCATTCAAAGGATTATCCGCGAGTCGATCGGGTTTGCCGGGTTGCTGCTGACAGATGATCTCGACATGGAAGCGCTGGGGGGCACTGTGACCGAGCGCGCAGTGCGCGCGCAGGCCGCCGGGTGCGATCTGGCGCTCAATTGCTGGGCCAAGATGGACGATATGGTGGGCATAGCGCGGGGTTTGGAGCCGATGAGCGTGCAGACAGCAGCACGGCTCGAGCGCGCCTTGGCCGCCACCGCCATCCCCGTTGCCGGAGCGGACAGGACGCGGCAGGCGGCGCTTTTCGAGACGCGCGACCGCCTGCTTGCGCTCGCCTAGCAATGGAGCTCACCGGCGAAGCGCTCGTTCTGCCGGGTTCCGATCCGATGGGGGAGAGAGCGGCATTGGTGCCCGGCGCGGACGAAACGCTGCATCTCGAACTGGATGGTTGGGAAGGGCCGCTCGATCTGCTGCTCGATCTGGCGCGGCGGCAGAAGGTCGATCTACGCACGATCTCGATCCTCGATCTGGTCGATCAATATCTCGGCTTTATCGAGCAAGCGCAGACCTTGCGGCTGGAACTGGCGGCCGATTATCTGGTGATGGCAGCGTGGCTCGCCTATCTCAAATCCATGCTGCTCCTGCCGCGCGACCCCGAGCAGCAGCCGAGCCCCGAGGAACTGGCGCTCAAGCTGCAATTGCGGCTGCAACGGCTGGGCGCGATGCGCGAGGCGGGGGCGCGGCTCATGGCGCGGGACCGGCTGGGGCGCGATGTCTTCGCCCGGCCCGGTGCCGAGGGACTGCGCACCGACCGGCATGTCACCTGGCAATGCGAACTGTTCGCGCTGATCGAAGCGTATGGCCAGATCAAGGTGCGCACGGCGCCGGTGGTGCACATGGTGCGCGAGCGGCCGGTGATGACCTTGGAGGCGGCGATCGCGCGGATCTCGGCCTTGCTCGGCACCGCGATCGAATGGACCGATCTGTCCAGTTTTCTGCCCCCGCGCGGCAGCGGCCAGGCCCAAGACCCGCGCCTCGCGCGCTCGGCGCTGGCCTCCAGCTTTGTCGCCGCGCTCGAACTCGCCAAGCAGGGGCGCGCCGAGATCGCACAGGACATGTGCTTTGGCCCCCTGCTGCTGCGCAAGGCGCGCGGCTGATGGACGATCTGACCCGGGCGGTGGAGGCCGCGCTGTTTGCCGCCGATGCGCCGCTGTCGCCGGACGAACTATCGCGCCATCTGAACGGCGCGGCGGTGGACGATGCGCTCGCGCAGCTCGCCGCGCACTATGCCGGACGCGGGATCGAACTGGTCTCGCGCGGCGGGCGCTGGCATTTCCAGACCGCGCCCGATCTGGCGCATCTGCTCCGCCGCGACAAGGAAGACGTGCGCCGCCTCTCGCGCGCGGCAACCGAGGCGCTGGCGATCATCGCCTATCACGAGCCGGTCAGCCGCGCCGAGATCGAGGCGATCCGGGGCGTGCAGACTGCGCGGGGCACGCTCGATGTGCTGATGGCGGCGGGCTGGGTGCGCGTGGCCGGGCGGCGCGAGGTGCCGGGACGGCCGACGATCTATGCAACTACCCCTGCGTTTCTGGCGCACTTCGGGCTCGAATCGCGGCGCGATCTGCCCGGCATCGACGAATTGCGCGCAGCCGGTCTGCTTGATCCGGTGGACGATGTTTTTGCCAGCCTCATGGAAGGCGAGACCGGAGCCGAAGAGGCCCCTGGAGACGGGGACGAACAGGAACGCGACGAAATTTCGTGAGCTTGCTGGCAGTTTGGCGCAAGATGTCCTATCTCAGCATAACAAAGGAGAATTTGTCATGGGTGGCTTATCGCTTCCGCACCTGATCATCCTCGCGCTGGTGGTTCTCATCTTGTTTGGCCGTGGCCGGATTTCCGAGATGATGGGCGATTTTGGCAAGGGCATCAAAAGCTTCAAGGCCGGCATGAGCGAGGAGACCGATCGTCCGGTCACAGCTCCGCCAGCGCAACTGCAGCAGGCAGCGCCGCCGCCAGCCGCACCGCAAAGCGCGACGAGCGATCAGACAAAGCCGGGCGGGCACGCCTGATCGCGCCTGCACTGACCGGGACCGGCCATGTTTGATATTGCCCCGTCCGAAATGCTGCTGGTCGCGATTGTCGCGATCGTGGTGATCGGCCCCAAGGATTTGCCCTTGGCGCTGCGCACCGCCGGGCGGTGGATGGGCAAAGTTCGGCGGGTGTCCAATCATTTCCGCTCCGGCATCGAGACCATGATCCGCGAGGCGGAAATGGAGGAGATGGAGCGCAAATGGCGCGAGCAAAACGCCGCGATCATGGCAGCGCATCCGGCGTCCGAGGGCCAGACCATCGATGCTGCGCAGGATATCGATCCGGCGATAGCCGCTGTCGCGCCGACAGCGCCCTATCCGCCGCTGATGACCGGGCCGCTGGCTGACATTCCGGCGCAAGGTGAGCCGGTGAAGGACACCGCCGCGCCATGATCGTCGGCGATCTCGATGAAACGCAGGCCCCGCTGCTCGATCATCTGATCGAATTGCGCACCCGGCTGCTGCGCTGCGTCTATGCGCTGGCAGCGGCGTTCGTGCTGTGCTTTTATTTTGCCGACACCATTTTCGCCATTCTGGTGCGCCCGCTGATGGAGGCGTTTCCGCCGGGGCAGGGCCGCCTCATTTACACCAAGCTTTACGAAGCGTTTTTCGTCGAAGTCAAAGTGGCGATGTTCGGCGCGTTCATGGTGAGCTTCCCGGTCATCGCCAACCAGCTCTGGGCGTTTGTCGCGCCGGGGCTCTATGCGCGCGAGAAAAAAGCGTTTCTGCCCTTCCTGATCGCCACGCCGGTGCTGTTCACGATGGGGGCGAGCCTCGCCTACTTCGTCGTGATGCCCACCGCCTTCAAATGGTTCCTGGGTTTTCAGGGCGACAAGGGCGGGCTGCACTTGGAAGCGCTGCCGGGCACCGGCGACTACCTCGATCTCGTCATGCAGTTCATCCTCGCCTTCGGGATAAGTTTCCTGCTGCCGGTGCTGCTGATGCTGCTCAACCGCGCCGGGATTGTGAACCGTACACAACTGGTCGCGGCGCGGCGCTATGTGATCGTGGGCATCACCGCGCTGGCGGCGGTGATCACGCCCCCCGACGTGATCTCGCAGCTCAGCCTCGCCATCCCGCTGGTCATCCTGTTCGAAGGCACGCTGATCCTGATGCGCTTTGTCGAGCGCGCGGATGCAAAGGAACGCGCTGCGCGGGAGGCGGCTGAGGCGGCTGCGTTGATTGCTGCACCTGCAAGCGAGCTTCCATAAACTTTGCAAAACAGTCGTCGTGGAAAACCCGCTCTAATTCTGACCAATCTGCGCAGCCGATTTGCGCACAGCGGCAAGAATTTCGCCAGCCAGCGCGGGGTCGCTGACGGCTCGCGCCATTGAAACCCCGCCCGATAGCAGCGCAAGCATCGCAATCGCGGCGGCACGATCTTTTGTGCCCGCAGCGAGCGCGGTAATGGCTTCATCGAGGCCTTCTGAATAGAAGTTGCGCGTTGGCGCATCGGCGCGCGCTACATCGGCGGTTAGGCTCTGCAGCGCGCAGCTTTCAGCTAGATCGCAGGTGACGCGCTCGGTTAGATAAAAGTCGACGAAGCGATCGACCCAGGCGCCGCCGGACTCGTGAAACGCGGCGATGCCTTGCGCCAGATCGCGGATACCGCCTTGCACTGCTTGGCGGAATGCCTCCGCCTTTGATCCGAAGTGCGCATAGAACGCGCCTGACGTCAGGCCGGCCTCTTTGGCCAGCCCGTCCACTCCGATGCCGCCGAAGCCGCCTTTGCGAAAGCCGCGACCGGCCGCTGCTTGTAGGCGCTCGCGCGCGTCCGATGTCGATCCTTTGGGTCTGCCCATACTGTCGTACCTCAAGAAAATATAGCGACCGTTATTTTTCTGTTGACTAGATAACGATCGCTATGTATCTCGTAAATCACGGTCGTTATATAACGATCGTGGCGCAAACGCAAGGCTCCGCTTCCGGGTCCGTAAGCGCCCCAGCAGGAGAAGAACCATGTCCAAGGCTTTTGTTTATACCGAGCTCCAAATTTCCGTGCCCTTTGCCGATGCGCCGTGGCGCGAGATCAATCCGGCGATCCTTCAGCAGCCGGGCTTCCGCAACAAGACCTGGCTTGCCGGGATCGCAAACCACTCGCTCGGCGGCTTTTATGAATTCGATACGATCGAAAACGCCAAGCGCTTCGTGACGGGCTATTTCCCCGCCGAAGCCAGAAAGTTCGGCGTAGCGCAGACCACGCGAGTATTCGATGGCGCAGTCGTGGAAGAGGCCAGCCGCTTCCTCAATTCGCTGCACTTCGGCGGCGCGCTTGGCGACGAGCCCGGCGCATTTGTCTACACCGAAGCGCAGATTGCGGCCCCGTTCGACCAAGCCCCTTGGGCCGCGATGAACCCGGTGCTGAAAGCGCAGCCCGGCTTGCTTCACAAGACCTGGCTTTCAGGCGTCCACACCAACTCGGTCGGCGGCTTCTATGCCTTCGACACAATTGAAAATGCCACGCGATTCACCACGGATTACTTCCCGACCGAAGCCAAGGGGCTCGACGTTGCTTACACCACGCGGCTCTTCGATGCCTCGAAGGTCAAGGACGCTAGCCGCCCGCTGAACTCGCCATTCTTTCGCTAACCAGATTGGCCGCCCGATGCGCCGGGCGGCCAATCCCATTCTGCGCCCGGATTCAAACCTCATGACCCATCCCCGCCTGCTCCACACGATGTTGCGCGTCGCCAATCTCGACCGCGCGCTCGATTTCTATGTCGATACGCTCGGCATGCAGCTTCTGCGCCGCCAGGAGTTTTCCGAGGGCCGGTTCACGCTCGCGTTCGTGGGCTTTGCGCCGGAGCGTACCGGCACAGTGATCGAACTGACGCACAACTGGGACACCGCCGCTTATGACCAGGGCACGGCCTATGGCCATATCGCGATCGGTGTGCGGGATATCCATGCCTTTGCCGCAATGCTGGCCGCGCGCGGCGCGACGATTGCACGTGCGCCCGGTCCGCTAAAAGGCGATCCGTCCGAATTGATCGCATTTGTTATCGACCCGGATGGCTACCGGATCGAACTGATCGAAAAATCGCCCGAATGGCTTAGGTGATAACCTACGGTTTCGCGGCAGCCGCGCTTTGCGCTGCGCCAGCAGGCTTGTCCGCCGACCAAACCTTCCTCCCGCCGACCCAAGTCTCCAGTACTTTGGTCTTGCGGATTTGCGCGGGGGTGGCGGTCATCGGGTCAGTGTCCACCAGAATGAAATCGGCGCGCTGACCCCACCATACTAACAGAACCGAGACAAAATCGATTGTCTGATAACGTTCACATGATAACGTTCCCACAAATTGGATGGGGGATGCGACATGTCAGGAATTGAAGCAAGCGACCGACAAACGTTTGACACGTTAAACGGAATGCGCGGCGTGGCTGCATTAGCCGTGGCAACGATGCACATTCAGTGGTTCCTGAAAGGCCTACATCCGGCCATCGTTTCGGTCGCCGTCGATTTCTTCTTCGTTTTAAGTGGCTTCGTTATTGCCTATTCCTATGAATCAAAATTTAGATGCGGCTACCGACGGAGAGACTTCTTGCTGGCACGATTCATTCGGCTTTACCCACTATTCTTTCTTGGACTCGTCATTGGTGCCATTTCGAAAGCGCTTTATGCATTTCCCCAAGATCCTGTGACATACTGGGGTAATGTCGGTTTCAACCTGTTTATGCTGCCCTATCCGCTCGCCTACCCACAGGAGTTTGACGATTTATTCCCGCTCAATTTTCCAGCCTGGTCACTTTTCTATGAGTTGATCGCGTACACCTTGTTCGCCGTACTGGTCCGCCACCTGACCGGCCGCTCGCTGGCATTCGTCATCGCGTTAGGTTTTGCGGCGCTCATCCACACTGGGCTCGCTGAGGGAACGCTTGACCGCGGAACTTGGCGACCGAGCATAGAGGGTGGATTAGCGCGCGTGACCTTTTCGTTTTTTGCTGGGGTTGCGCTGTATCGCCTTCGGCAAGGCAACCCCGTCCGTTTGGCCTTGCATCCTGCACTGCTTTTCGCACTGATGGTGTTGCCGCTGCTTTGGCGTCCTGAACAGGACGCGGCCTATACTTGGCTGTACGAATTGTTGATTATATCGGTGTGGATGCCAATGATGGTTTGGCTCGGCTCCGGAAGCACAGCAAAGGGCGCGTGGCGGAAGATCTGCGACGGGCTCGGCGTGATGAGCTATCCACTCTACATCATTCATGCGCCAATCTATCTCTTCGCGTTCCGTTACAACAACTCGCAGGGCACGGCCTTCTTGGAGCAAAATGCGCCTTGGCCTGCCTTGGCACTGATAACTCTGCTGTGCGTAGTCTCCTGGCTTATCGCGACCCATTTGGATGTTCCCATCCGCAGCCGCCTTAGTCGCGCGCTATTGCCGCCGCGATCTATGCATTTGAAAGAGATCGATGAGGCGACATAGGGCGATATGCTTAGTTTGCCTTAGCGCCGCTCGGCGAAGCCGCCGACCACACCTTCCCCCCGCCAACCCACGTCTCCAGCACTTTGGTCTTTCGGATTTGCGCGGGGGTGGCGGTCATCGGGTCGGTGTCGACAAGGATGAAATCGGCCCGCTGGCCCGGCGCGAGGCGGCCGAAGCGTTTTTCGGCGAAGCCGGCGTAGGCGGCGGCGGAGGTGTAGCCGGCAAGGGCGGCGGTGCGGCTCACCTTTTCCTGCGGTTGCCAGCCGCCCGGGGGGGCGCCGGCTTCGTCTTCGCGGCTGATCGCGGTGGCGAGGCCCGCCCAGGGATCGGGCAGTTCGACCGGCGCGTCAGAGCCCAGCGCCAAGGTCGCGCCCGTCGCCTTGAGCGAGGACCAGGCATAGGCCCCGGCCAGCCGGTTTGGCCCCAGCCGCGCTTCGGCCATCAGGCGGTCCGATGTCTGGTGCACCGGCTGCATCGAGGCGACGATGCCGCCGTTCTGCTGGATCTTGCCAAACAGCGGCCAGTCCGCAGGCTCGACCACTTGCGCATGCTCGATCCGCCAGCGGCGGTCGCCTTTGTATGTAGCGGTCAGATCATCGATGGCATGGAGCACCACGGCGTTGCCCTGATCGCCGATGGCATGCACCGCGACCTGAAACCCGTCCATCGCGGCGCGGCTCATCAGATTGCCGATCTGCGTCTGGGTCAGCTGCGGCAAGCCGCTGGTGCTGGGGGCGTCGGCATAAGGCGCTTTGAGCCACGCGCCGCGCGAGCCGAGCGCGCCGTCCATATAGAGCTTCACCCCATTGAGCCGTAGCCGGTCGGCATAGAGCCACGGGCTCGGCCCCGGTCCGCCGATCTGCACCATGGCGTCCACGCCCGAGGCATAGGCCATGATCCGCACATAGAGCTGGTTGGCATCGCCCGCGCGGCGGAAGGTCTGCCAATCGGCCATCGAGGAGCCCATGTCGGCCACCGCCGTCAGCCCGCGCTCGAAAAACAGCCGCTGCGCGGTGGCGAAGGCGAGATCATAGTCGCGCGGGCCGGGCGGTGGCACGGCCTTGTTGACATAATCCTGCGCGGTATCCACCAGCACGCCCGCAGGAGTGCCATCGGCGTTTCGCTCGATCTTGCCGCCCACCGGATCGGTGCTCGCGGCGGTCACGCCCGCTGCCTTCAGCGCGGCGCTATTGGCCCAATTGGCATGGCCATCGACCCGCTCCAGCAGCACCGGGCGGCCGGGCACCACGGCGTCAAGTTCTGCCGCAGTGGGGAAGCGGCCCAGCTTCCAGCGCTCCTGATTCCAGCCGCGCCCGATCAGCCAGGGCCGATCCGGGTGCGCTTTGGCATAAGCGGCGATCTTCTCGAGCGCCTCGGCCAGCGAATTGGTTTCCTGCAGATCGAGCGTCAGCGCGCCAAAACCTACGCTCATCACGTGCAGATGCGCATCGATCAGGCCGGGCAGCATCACACTGCCCTTGCCATCGACCCGGTACTGAAAGCCCTTCTTCGGTTTCTTCTGCCCTTCGCGCACGACCGCTTTGATCACGCCCGCATCGTCGAACAGCAGCGCGATGAACGTCTGGACCTGACCATCCTCGCCCACGGTCTGGCCACGTACATTGTCGACAAGGGTATCGGCGTGGGCGGGCAGCGCGGCGGTGGCGAGCAGAGCGGCGGCAATCGATAAGCGGATCATTGGTTTCCCTTGCGCGGCAGGCGGCGGATCAGCGCGCTGGTATCTTCGCGCCCGCCGCCGAGTGCCTGCACATCGGCGTAGAACTGATCGACCAGCGCGCTCACCGGCACACTTGCACCCAGCCCGCGCGCTTCGTCAATCGCGAGGCCCAGATCCTTGCGCATCCAGTCGATGGCAAAGCCGAAGTCGAACTCGTCCTCGGCCATGGTGTGCCAGCGGTTGTCCATCTGCCACGATTGCGCCGCGCCGCCCGAGATCGCCTCGAACACCTTGTCGAGATCGAGGCGCGCGGCCTGCGCAAAGCGGATCGCTTCTGAAAGACCCGCAATGGTGGCAGCCAGACACATCTGATTGGCCATCTTTGCGGTCTGCCCCGCGCCCGGCTTGCCCACATGGACCACGCGCTTGGCATAGGCCGCCAGCACCGGGCGCGCGGCGTCAACCGCCTGCTCGCTGCCGCCGCACATGATCGAGAGCGTGCCCGCTTCCGCGCCCGATTGCCCGCCGGTGACGGGCGCATCCACGCACAGCAGCTCCTTGTCGCGCCCCTCGACCGCGATCTGGCGGGCAATCCGCGCCGAGACGGTGGTGTGATCGATGAACACCGCGCCGCGCTTCATGCCCGCAAATGCGCCAGTCGGGCTCAATACGACATCGGCCAAATCATCGTCGTTGCCCACGCAGGTGATCACCGCGTCGGCGCGTTCGGCAGCTTCCGCCGGCGATGATGCGACTCGCACGGCAATCCCGGGATTTGCCGCCTGCCACGCCGCGGCGCGCGCGGGGGTGCGGTTGTAGATGGTGAGCTTGTGGCCCACTTCGCCCAGATGGCGCGCCATCGCGCCGCCCATCGTGCCAAGGCCAAGGAACGAGACATTGAGAGGTTCGGTCATGACACCGGGTTCTAGCCGGTTTGCTGCCTTGCGCCAGTCCCTGATCGCCGCATACAGCAGCAAATGGCGCTTGTGCGGGCATCCCTGCCGGGCTAGCGCCTTGTGCCATGCAGCATCGCACCAGACTGACGACGCTTGCAGCGCTGGCCTTCTGGCTCTGTCTGGTCGGTGCGGTCACGCTCGCGCTGCTGCCGCATCCGCCGCAGATCAAGGAGCTGGGCGACAAGACCCAGCATATGCTCGCGTTCGCCGTGCTGGCGCTGATCGGCAGCTTCGCCTTTCCCCGCATGACCAAGGCGCGGCTGGGCGAGCGCCTGTCGTTTCTGGGCGCGCTGGTCGAAGTCGCGCAGTCGATCCCGGCGCTGCATCGCAATTGCGACATCTACGACTGGCTTGCCGATACGGCGGCGATCGTGCTGGTGCTGGGGGCGCTCCATCTGCTGCGCTTGCCGAGGGCCGAAGCGCCGCCGTCATGATGGTTTCCTTGGGCGCGTCTTTCGATTAGGGCGCAGCGGATGGATATCTCGACCGCACCTTCTGCTCTGCAATCTGGCGCGCCGTCCGCGTCTGCGCAAACCAGCGCTGCCGCGCTACTGACGCTGGAGGATGTCCGCGCCGCTGCCGAGCGGATCGCGGGCCACGTGGTGCGCACCCCCACGCTCTACAGCAAGACATTGAGCGAGATTACCGGCGCGGAGATCTGGCTCAAGTTCGAAAACCTTCAGTTCACCGCTGCGTTCAAGGAGCGCGGCGCGCTCAATGCGCTGTTGCTGCTGTCGGACGAGCAGCGGGCACGGGGCGTGATTGCGGCGTCTGCCGGCAATCATGCGCAAGGTCTGTCCTATCACGGCACCCGGCTGGGAATGCCGGTCACGATCGTGATGCCGCGCACCACGCCGACCGTGAAGATCATGCAGACCGAGAGCGTCGGCGGCAAAGTGGTGCTCGAAGGCGAGACTTATGATGAAGCTTACGCCCATGCGCGCAAGCTCGAGGCGGAACTGGGGCTGACGTTCGTGCACCCGTTCGATGATCCGCATGTCGCGGCGGGGCAGGGCACCTTGGCGCTCGAAATGCTCGAGGATGTGCCCGGGATCGAGACGCTGGTGGTGCCCATCGGCGGCGGCGGTCTGCTCGCGGGCATGGGCGTCGCGGCCCGGGGGATAAAGCCGTCGATCGGGCTGGTCGGGGTTCAAGCCACGCTGTTTCCCTCGATGTACGCGCAGCTCAAATCGCTCGATCTGCCCTGCGGCGGCGATACCCTGGCCGAGGGTATCGCGGTTAAGGTACCCGGCGCGTTTACTTCCGCCGTGCTGGCGCGCATTCTCGACGATGTCGTTCTGGTCAACGAGGCCGCGCTGGAAACGGCGGTGGCGGTGATCCTCCAGATCGAAAAGACCGTGGTCGAGGGTGCAGGCGCGGCAGGGCTGGCGGCGGTGATGACCCACCGCAAGCGTTTTGCCGGGCGGAAGATCGGCATCGTGCTGTGCGGCGGCAATATCGATACCCGGCTTCTGGCCAATGTGCTGCTGCGCGATCTCGCGCGTTCAGGCCGTCTCGCGCGGCTGCGGCTGACCTTGCAGGATCGTCCCGGCGCGCTGTTCAAGGTGATGAACGAGTTCAACGCGCACCAGGTCAATATCATCGAAATCTATCACCAGCGCATTTTCACGCATCTGCCGGCCAAGGGCTTGATCACCGATATCGAATGCGAAGCGCGCGACCGCGAGCAGATCGATCTCCTGATGGGCGCGCTGCGCGGCAAGGGCTATGATGTCAGCCAGGTCGAGCTTGGTTGATTAACCCGGCGGGGCGCGCTTGCTCCGTAGCGGGACAGGTGCCGCACGCACCAAGAAATCCCTAACTCTTGCCCACCAATGATGGTTAAGGGTCTTTCACGAACTGCAAAGCTGATGCATTGTCCGGTTTCGCGCTGCCGGGGAGTCTGGCGGACGAAAGGAGCCCCAGCTCGCCGTGACCGCACCCGTCCGCTTCCCACGCTTTTTCGTGACCAGCCCGATGCCGTGCCCTTATCTGCCGGGCCGCTTCGAGCGCAAGGTGTTTACCGAGCTCAAGGGGCCCAATGCCGACGAGCTCAACGACGCGCTCGGCCGGATCGGATTTCGCCGCAGCCAGACGGTCGCCTATCGGCCCAGCTGCGTGGAATGTTCGGCCTGCATCTCGGTCCGCGTGGTGGCGGGCGAGTTCGAACCTTCGGCGACCCAGCGCAAGAACCTCAAGCGCAACGACGATCTGATTGTCAGCACCTGCAAACCATGGTCCACCCCCGAACAATTCGAGCTTTTGCAACGCTATCTCGCAGTGCGCCACCCGGGCGGCGGGATGGCGGCGATGGACGAGATGGATTTTGCCGACATGGTGGAACATTCCCCGGTCAAAAGCCTTGTGGTCGAGTATCGGGAGCCCAACCCTGACGGAACTCCGGGAAGGCTGGTCGGTGCTTGCCTCACGGATCAGCAGGGCGACGGGCTCTCGATGATCTACAGCTTCTACGACCCCCATCACGAGACACGCAGCGGCCTTGGCAACTACATCATTCTTGATCACATTCGTCAGGCGGAGCGCATTGGTCTGGCTTACGTCTACCTTGGCTATTGGGTCGAAGGTTCGACCCGGATGCAATACAAGGTGCGCTATCGGCCGCTCGAAAAGTTGGGACCAGCAGGATGGCAACGCTTTTCGCCAGACGATCAGGCCAGCGCGATCGATCGTGCCGCCGCCGCTCGGCGCGAAGCGCGCATCACTGGCGATGACACGGGCAAGGATGGCATTGCCGCATCGCAGCAGCATTACCGATCGATTTGATCGGTTCGGGCGCATACTTGCGCCGATCTTGCTGGTTTTCTCGCCTCTGAATGCGGCCCTCGCGCAATCGCGCGATACCGATCCGGCGCTCGAAGACCTCATTCCCGATGGGGCGCTCGATAATCCCGAGAACTGGTCACGCGATACCGCAGCGGCGGGTGTTACCGTGCCGGACATTGCGGGCCTGCTCTCGCCCGATCTCACCAAGCCGCTGACGCAGATCCCCGAGATTGCGATGGAGTGGCCCGACAGCGCCGAACTGGCCGCGATCACCCCGTTGACCCCCGACCCGGACATCACCATTGCGCAGGATCAGGTCAAAGCTGCGAGCGCCGAGCTCGATGCCACCGATGGCGACAGCGGCTTTGCCCGGATTGCCGATGCCGACGTGGTGCGGGTCAACCGCCAGGTCGAACTCGCGTTTCCTCCCGGCCTGCAGGACTTTGTCGACCGCGATGCGATTGCCACGCGCTTTGCCGGGCTATCGAGCTTGCAGGCGCTGCCCGGCGGGGAAGACAACCTCGCACAGCTGAGCCGCCGCGGGCGCGAGGATCTCGCCCGGCTGACGCAGATCATGCGGCTTTACGGGTATTACGATGCCGAGATCGTGCAAAGTGTCGTTGGGCCCGAGGGCGGCACGGCATCTGCCGGAGGCCTCGCCAATGGCGGGGCCGCGCCGGCGTTCGATCCCAAGAAAGCGGTCGTTCGGTTCGATGTCGTGCCGGGGCCGCAGTATACGCTCGACGAAATCGCGCTGGGCGATGTCGATGTCGCAGCCAACGGCGCTGCGCTGCGCGAAGCATTCGCCCTGCGGCGCGGGGATCCGGTCAACAGCGACCGGATTACCTTGGGCCGCACCCAGCTCGACCGGGCGCTGGGCGAAACCGGCTATGCCTTTGCCAAAGTGGGCGAGCCGGCGCTGGTGATCGATCACGAAGCGCGCCTCGGCGATCTTGCGGTGCCGGTCACTACCGGCGGCGTCTATGCTTTCGGTGCCGTGCGCAGCTTGCTGCCCGATTATCTCTCCTCGCGCCATTTGCAGCGCATCGCGCGGTTCGATCCGGGCGATCCCTACCGGCGCACGCTGGTGGATGATCTGCGGCAGGCGATCCTTGCCACCGGCCTGGTCTCCTCGGTCACGCTGCAGCCGCGCGAGGCGGCCAGACCCGATGTCACCGAGCCCGGCGTGATCGATTTCGACGTGGCGATGGTCAAGGCGCCCCAGCGCACGATCGCCGGTCTGGTCGGTTTTGCCAGCGGCGAGGGCTTCCGCGTCGAGGGCAGCTGGGAGCACCGCAACTTCTTCCCGCCCGAGGGCCTCGTGCGCGCGCGCGCCGTTGTCGGCACGCGTGAGCAACTGCTCGGCTTCACGATCCGCAAGAGCAATTTTCGCGCGCGCGATCAGGCGCTGACGGGCGATCTGTTCGCCCAGACCCGCCAGACCGACGCGTTCAACTCCCGGACACTGTCGGCGCTCGTCACGCTCGAAAAGCAGACCACGCTGCTCTTTCAGAAGCCATGGACCTATTCCTTCGGGGTCGAAGTGGTGGCGACCAGCGAGCGGCAAAGCTCGAGCCCGGCATCGGCGCGCGACACCTATTTCATCGCGGCGCTGCCGCTGCGCGGCGCTTATGACGGCAGCGACAGCCTGTTCGACCCCAAGCGGGGATTTCGCGTTTCGCTGCGGTTCTCGCCCGAAATCTCGGTGCAGGGCGGGGTGCGGTCGAACTATGTCCGGACCCAGCTCGATGCGAGCGCCTACAAAGCCGTCAGCGACGCGGTCGTGCTCGCCGGGCGGGTTCGTCTCGGGGCCATCCCTGGGGCCGAAACCGCCAGCATCGCGCCGTCGCGCCGGCTCTATTCCGGCGGCAGCGCCTCGGTACGCGGCTATGCCTATCAGGCGGTCGGTCCGCGCGATGCCAACAATGCGCCGAGCGGCGGCCGTTCGCTGACCGAACTGGCGCTCGAAGCGCGGATCAGGACTGGCCTGCTGGGCGGTCTGGTCAGTGTTGTGCCGTTTGTCGATGCGGGCACGATCGGCCCTGCCGCGACTCCCACGCTGCGGGGCGCCAAAGTCGGCGTGGGGATCGGTGTGCGCTATCAAACCAGCTTCGGTCCGATCCGCATCGATCTTGGCACTCCGGTCAATCCGTCGCGGGGTGACAGCCGGATCGGTGTCTATGTCGCGCTGGGGCAGGCGTTCTGATGGCCGAGGAGGCGGCCGCGCGCAGGCCCTGGTGGCTGCGATGGAGCATGCGCATCGCCTTGCTGGCGGCGGCGGTGACGGCGCTGCTGGTCGGCATGCTGGTCGTGCTCGATTCGCCGCTGGGCCACCGGGTCATGGCCGACCGGATCGCCGCCTATCGCCCCGCTTCGGGCCTGCGCGTGCGAGTGGGGCGGATCGAGGGCTCGCTGTTCACCGCGCTGGTGCTGCGCGAAGTGACGTTCAGCGATCCGCTGGGCCGTTTCCTCACGGTGCCTGAGACGGCGCTCGATTGGCGGCCGCTGGCCTGGGCGCGCGGCGTGGTCGATATCCGCACGCTCACCTTGCGGCGGGCGACGCTGCTGCGTGTGCCCAAACTCAAGGTGGTTGATCCCGAAGCGCCGCTGCTGCCCGATTTCGACATTCGGCTGGATCGGCTGCGCCTCGAATCGATGACCATTGCCGAAGGCATCGCCGGGGCCAAGCGGCGCATCGATGTCGCCGCGCGCGCGGATATCCGGGGCGGCCGCGCGCTGATCGATCTCGACGGCCGGCTCGGCGGAAGCGACCGGCTCGCGCTGCATCTCGATAGCGCACCAGGCAAGAACCAGTTCGACCTCGATCTGCAGTATGATGCGCCCAGAAACGGGCTGCTTGCGGCGCTTTCCGGGGTTCAGCGCGATGTGCACGCGCGAATTGCCGGGGCGGGCGACTTTTCCGATTGGCGCGGGTGGGGCTGGGCCTCGCAGGATGGTGCCCGGCTGGCGGGTTTTCTGATCGAGAACCGGGCCGGGGCCTACAAGCTCACCGGCCAGATCCTCCCCGGCACGCTCGCCCCCAGCGCCGCGCGCGCCGCGCTGGGTGAAAAGATTTCGCTCGGTTACGCCGGTTCGCTTGAGCGCGCGCGTCTCGATGGACGCCTCATCGCGGTCGGCGCCGCTTTGCGCGTAACGGGTGAGGGCGCGCTCGATCTCACTGCGAACCGCGCTGAAAACATCAAGCTGCGAGCTGTGCTGACACAGCCCCGCCTGGTCGTGGCCGCGCCCGAACTGAGCGGCGTAACGCTCGATGCGACATTGGACGGCCGTTTCGCCGACCTCTCGATCCCGCATGTGCTTCAGGTGCAAAGCCTGCGAAACGGCACCGTGATGGCGCAAGATCTGCGCACCGAAGGCACCGCGCGCTGGGATGGCAAGCGGCTGACCCTGCCCCTAGCAATTCGCGCGGCGCGCCTGCGCACCGGCAGCGCACAGATCGATCCCCGGCTCGATGGCGCCCGCTTGACCGGCACCGTGCTGCTCGATGGCGACAGGGTCAGCTCGGATGCGCTGGTGCTGGCGGCCCGCGGGCTCGATGCCCGGCTGGTCTTGCGCGGTGATCTGCGGCGCGGCGGGGTGGCGCTGGCGGGGCCGGTTGTGGCGCAAGCGATCGCGGTGCCCGGCGCGGGCCTTGTCAATGCGCGCGCCAAGATCCTGTTCACTGCCGCCAGCTCCATGCCGTGGTTGCTCAAGGCCAATCTGGCGGGCAACGTCGCGCGGATCGATAACGCCACGTTTGCCTCGCTCAGCGGCGGCAACGTGCGCTTTGCCGGCAGCGTGCGGCTGAGCCAGTCCGGACCGATCCAGATCGACGCGGCCACGCTCACCGCGGCCAAGCTCTCGCTCGCGCTCAGCAGCCGGATCGACAGCAATGGTTGGGGTACGATCACCGGGAAGGGGCGGCAAAGCGATGTCGGGCCGTTTGCGATCAATGCGGCCATCACCAAGGCGGGGGCGAATGCCGATCTGGTGTTCGACAATCCATTTCCGGCGGGCGGTGTGCGCGATGTGCACGTCTCGCTCAGCCCCGAACAGGACGGCTATCGCATCCAGACGCGCGGCGAATCCCGCCTCGGCGCATTCACCGGGCTGATCGGGCTGCGCTCCGTCCCGGGCGGGCCGACGCGGCTCGATATCCGGCAATTCAGCGTCTATCAGACCCAGATCACCGGCGGTGTCGCGCTGGCGCAGGCCGGCGCGACCGGCGCGCTGGCCATTTCCGGCGGCGGCATCGAGGGCACCGTGAGCTTCACGCCGCGCGACGGCGGGCAGGGCGTGGCCGCCCAGCTGGGGGCGCAGCAGGCGCAATTCGGCGGTGCTAACCCGATCCGCATCGGCCTCGCCAAACTCGAGCTCGATGGCTTGTTCGCCAAAGGCAATTCCACAGTGCAGGCCTCGCTCAAGGCCGAGGGCATCAGCAGCGGCAAACTGTTCATCGGCCGGTTCGCGGGCGACGCTGTCCTGGTCAACGGCGCGGGCAGCGTCACAGCCTCGCTCACGGGGCGGCGCGGCACCAATTTCGCGCTGCAAGGCACCGCCGCTTTCGAGCCCGACAAAGTGATCGCCTATGTCGCGGGCAATTATGGCGGGCGCAGCATCGCCATGCCGCGCCGCGCGGTGCTAGACCGCGAGCCGGGCGGCTGGCGGCTCCAGCCGACGCAGATCGATTTTGGCCGCGGGGTGATTATCGCTTCGGGCATCGTGCTGGGCGGGCCGACCGCAGTGAACCTGCAAGTGTCGCAGATGCCGCTGTCGGTGCTGGATATCGTGCTGCCCGATCTGGGCCTCGGCGGGCTGGTTTCGGGCTTGATCGATTACCGCAACGACCACACCGGCGTTCCGGCGGCGCACGCCGCGCTGCAAATCAAGGGGCTGACCCGCGCCGGGTTGCTGCTCTCCTCGCGGCCGCTCGATCTCGCGCTCGTCGGCGCGCTCGATGCGACGAACCTGCAATTGCGCGCGGTGGCCAAGGACGCCGGCGTGGTGCGCGGGCGGCTGCAGGCCCGGTTATCGCAGCTGCCGCGCGGCGACATTCTGCTCGATCGCCTGCGCGCCGGGCAATTGCGCGCGCAAGTGCGCTATGGCGGCCCGGCGGACGCGCTGTGGCGCCTGCTCGCGGTGAGCGTGCTCGATATGACCGGACCTGTCGGCGTGGCGGTCGATGTCGTTGGCACGATCGACAATCCGGTGCTTACCGGTGCCGTTGCGTCGCGCAATTTGCGGGTGCAGTCTTCGCTCACGGGAACCGACGTGCGCGGGATTGAGGCCGGCGGCAGCTTTCGCGATTCGCGCCTTTCGCTCGCCAGCTTCGCCGGAACCACGCCCAATGGCGGCAAAGTTTCGGGCAGCGGCACGATCGATCTGTCGAATCTCGCCACCAAGGGCGCGGCGCTCGATCTGCGCATCGCTGCCGCCAATGCCGAACTGGTCAACCGGGTTGACATGGGGGCCACGGTCACGGGTCCGCTGCGCATGATCAGCGACGGCGCTACCGGGACGATCGCCGGGCGGGTCACGATCAACAAGGCGCGCTGGTCGCTGGGCCGCTCCGCCGCTGCGCTCGAGCTGCCTGTGATCGCCACGCGCGAGATAAACGCGCGCGCCGATACCGCTCCGGCGCGCGCTCGCGCGCTGCCGTGGAAATACCTGATCGACGCCGCCGGCGACAGTCGCATCGATGTGCGCGGGCTCGGCCTCACCAGCGAGTGGAGCGCCGATCTGCGCGTGCGCGGCGATGTCAGCGCGCCGCAGATTTTCGGCGGGGCCGATCTCGTTCGCGGCGGCTATGAGTTCGCGGGCAAACGCTTCGACCTGACGCGCGGACGCATCCGCTTCGTCGGCGAGGTTCCGGTCGATCCCTTGCTCGATATCCTCGCGCAAGGCGATGCCAACGGCGTGAGTGCCAAGATCGCCATTACCGGATCGGGCACCAAACCGTCGATCACGTTCTCCTCCACGCCGACCTTGCCCGAGGAAGAATTGCTCAGCCGTCTGCTGTTCGGCAGCTCGATCACGCAAATTTCCGCGCCCGAGGCGGTGCAACTGGCCGCTGCGCTGGCCAGCTTGCGCGGCGGCGGCGGGCTTGATCCGATCAATCGGCTGCGCGGCGCGATCGGGCTGGACAGGCTGCGCATTGTCAGCGCCGATCCCGCGCTTGGCCGCGGGACCGCCGTGGCGGTCGGCAAGAACATCGGGCGCCGCTTCTTTGTCGAACTGATCACCGATGGGCGCGGCTACAATGCCAGTTCGGTCGAGTTTCGCATCACCCGCTGGCTGGCCTTGCTGGCCTCCATTTCAACCGTTGGCGGCAACAGTATCAACCTGAAGGCAAGCAAGGACTATTGACCGCGCAGCCTTGCTCTGAATAACGGAGCAAGCGCAGCCGCTGTCCGGATTGCTGCGGATCACGGATCGGAACCATAGTCAGGTGAGCGAAGCCAAGCTCTTTTGTGATCTCACCCAAAGCTACGCGCCGCAGGGCGGCGGCGGCATCGGCACGTATCTGCGCGAAAAGCGCGATTATGTGTTGCAGCACACCGATCATCGGCTGCTCCAGATCGTTCCCGGTCCCGAAGACCGGATTGTCGAGAACGGCCGCCATATCTGGGTGGAGATCGGCGCACAGCCGGTGCGCGGCAGCCCCAATTACCGCTTCATTCTGCGCACGCGTGCGGTGCGCGAGGTGCTGGAGCTCTATCGCCCGGACATGATCGAGTCGCAGTGTCCTTGGGTCTTGCCCTGGACCGCGATCAACTATCGCCGCGCCTTTCCGGAAACCGCGCTAGTGGCGGGCTACCATACCGATTTTCCCAATACCCACGTCTACCGCGTCGGCTCCGAGCTGTTCGGTCATTTCCTCGCCCGCGGGCTTCGCCGGCTGGTCACCGGTTATGCCGAGATCACCTACAACGAGTTTGATCGCATCTATACGCTGGGCGAGGATATGCGCGATCTCCTGGCAAGTTACCGGATCGAGCATGTCGATGTGCTTGCGCTCGGCGTCGACGCGGAAACCTTCCGGCCCGAGCGGCGCGATGCCGACATCCGCCAGAAATTCGGCCTCACGCAAAAGGGCCCCTTGCTTGCCTATGCCGGGCGGCTCGACAACGAAAAGCGCGCGGACCGCCTGCTCGCGATGTTCCGCCTGCTGCCGCGCGATCTCGATGCCGCCATGCTGCTGGTCGGAGACGGTAAATTGCGCGCCAGCCTTGAAGAGCAAGCGCAAGCCGAAGGCCTTCCCGTGGCCTTTGCCGGCTATGTATCAGAGCGCAAGGAGCTGGCCCGCCTGCTCGCGTCTGCCGATATCTACGTTTCAGCGATGGCCGACGAGACATTCGGCCTCTCCGTGCTCGAGGCGCAGGCGTGCGGCCTACCGGTGGTGGGCTTCGCCGCGGGTGCGATGATCCAGCGGGTGCCCGAACCGCTCGGCATGCTGGTCGAACTCGACGATGTGGCGGCCATGGCCCGCGCGGTGGAGCAGGTCTGGCGGGGTGATCATCTCGGCATGGGCGCCAGGGCCCGGGCGCATGTGGTCGAAAGGTTTGGCTGGAAAGCCACGTTCGAGCGGCTCCTGGGCACAATCTACCCCAGCGCCTTTGCCGCTGCCGAAGCGCGCTTGCAAGCGGCGGGATGGTTCGGCCGCCGAACCGGTCTGCCTGCGACCGCAAGCCCGCGCGGAATCGGGGTCGGCTGGACCTGAGCCGCGAAAAGGTCGCTATCCCGCCACTTCGGAGGGATTTGCGGACCGATCACGTAGGTCGCGGTAACGCTTTGTTGGCGATGGCAGGTCTATCAGGACCTTCATGGGGCTGGTGTACAGAATCTTGCGCATCTCCGGGGATGTGAGGCCTGCTGGCCCGCGCCCCGGCTGGCTGGCGTTCGCCACACTGGCGGCGCTCGTGGCGCTGTCGTTCGCGCTCGTCTTCGTGTTCACCCAATCGACCCGCGTTGCCGACGATCTGGCCCGCGAGGATGAGCGCCTGCTGGTGGCGCGCTACATGGACCGGGCGGTGCTATCGATTGCCACTGCGCAGGCCGTTCAGACGACCTGGGACGATGCGATGCGCCGCGCCAGCAACGGAAATGATCCGGCGTGGCAAGATACGTTCATCGGCGAGTTTTTCTGGGACCGTTTCAAGTCGGACGCCGTTTTTCTGGTCCGCCCGGACGGCAACCTGATACGCAGCTATGTCAATGGCCGCCCCACAGACTCTGCGGCGTATCAAGAGTTGCGCTGGAACGTTGAGGGCTTGATTGGCCGGGCTGAACCACTGCTGCCTTCTGACCACGCGGTTTTGAGCAAGCGCAAGCTGGCCGATACCGAGTGGCCCTTCGACGGCACCGGGCGTCCCTTGAGCACATGGGCCGGTATGCCAGTGCGCTATCACGGCCGCCCTGCGTTTCTCACAGTGATCTCGATCATTCCGGATCATGAGTTCTCGCTGCTGAAGCGCAAACCCAGCTTTGTCGCCTCGGTGCGTTACTTCGACACCGGCTGGATGGCGCAGATGGGGCGCGATCTGATCTTGCCCGGTGTGGTGTTCAGCCCAATCCGCAACTTCGCGGAAACTCTGAACCAGGTGCCGGTCGACAACGTGTTCGGCGACAGGCTCGGCTGGATCGAGTGGGATGCCAAAACGCGCGGTCCGACGATCGTACAGCGCACGGCACCGCTGCTGGTCGTTTATCTGCTCTCATTCCTCGGTATTGCCGTTGGCGCGCTCTATATCGTGCGGAGGCTGCGTCGCACGACGCAGGAGCTGCAGGCAAGCGAGGCGCAGGCGCAGCACAATTCGATGCACGATGCGATGTCCGGCCTGCCCAACCGGGGATACTACATGCAGCGGCTGCGCACGCAGCTGGCTGCCAGCATTGCCGGCACACTGAAAGGCGATGTCTTCGTCGCCTATATCGATCTCGACAGCTTCAAAGTGATCAACGATACGCTGGGCCACCAGATCGGCGACGAGCTGGTGCGCGAGGTTGCCGCGCGGCTGCGGCGAAACCTGCCCTCGCAGGATTTCCTCTCGCGCTTCGGCGGCGACGAGTTCGTGCTGCTGCGCTGCGCGCCCGGCGGGCGGGAAAGTGCCGATGCGCTGGGGGCCGAGATCATGGCGCTGATGCGCGAACCCTTCGTGATCTCGGGCACGACGCTCGATGTCACGTGCAGCTGCGGGATCAGCTGGGGGCCTGAGCAGAGCGAGGATCCGGCCGAATTGCTCCGCCGCGCCGACATCGCGATGTACCGCGCCAAGCAGCGCGGCCGCTCGCGCTACCGCTGCTTCACCCACGACATGGATGCCAGCGCAAAGCTGCGCGGCGAGATGGAAACCGAGCTGCGCCGGGCGATCGGCAAGAATGAACTCTCGGTCGCCTACCAGCCGATCGTCGCCACCGAGAGCGGCGCGGTGCGCGGCTTCGAGGCGCTGCTGCGCTGGGACCACCGCGATCGCGGCAATATCCGCCCCGATCTGTTCGTGCCCATCGCGGAGCGCGGCGGGTTGATGGTGTCGCTGGGCAATTGGATGTTGCGCCATGTCTTCACCGAATGCCGCAACTGGCCCGATTGCGACATCTCGGTCAATCTCTCGCCGGTCCAGATCATGGCCGCCGATTTCACCGCGACAATGGCCGAGCACATCGCCGCGACGGGGATTGACCCGCGCCGGGTGGTGCTCGAAATCACCGAAGGGGTGATGCTCGATCGCAGCGCGCATGTCGTGGGCGTTCTGCGCACGCTGGGCCAGATGGGCTTTCGCATCGCGCTCGATGATTTCGGCACCGGCTATTCCTCGCTCGCCTATCTGCGCTCGTTCCAGTTCGACCGGATCAAGATCGATCGTTCGTTCGTCCAGCACATCGAAGGCGACAGCGATGCCCGCTCCATCCTGAGCTCGATCGTCTCGCTGGGTCGCAATCTGCGGATGAAAGTGGTGGCAGAAGGGGTCGAGACCGAGATCCAGCGGCTGCTGGTGCAGGCCGCGGGCTGCGATCTGGTGCAGGGTTACCTGTTCTGGAAACCGATGCCCGCCAGCGAAGCGCGGGCGCTGCTCGGGCAGGGCGACGATGCCCTGCGGCTCAGGCTCGCGGGTTAGCCCGCCGTCCGGTCATCGAGCGCGATCCGGGCGGTCACGGTTTGCCGCCCCGGATAGATGAAACCAAACGCCGGCGAGGGGCGCAGACCCAGCGACCCGGTTCGAGCAAACCACACCCGCACTTCGCTCCAATCGCCCGCAGGCGACACATCGACCGCCATCACGCCGCGCTCGACCATGCCCGGCCCCGACCAATTGGCATGATCGATCAGGATATGCCGTGCGTCGATCACTTTGCTGACCACCGCGACATGGCCATACGGCATCGCTCGGGCAGCCCGGAAAGCCAGTACTGCTCCCGCTTCGGGGCGCTGGCCCCGGCTATACGCGCCCTGCGCATGGCCCCACCAATCGCGCGCGTTGCCGCTGATCTGAACGGCGGAAATCTGGCGGGCAAACGTCACACACTGCAGCCGGGCATTGGATAGACGGGCATTGGCGGCGGTTGGCAAGAGCATTATGGTAGAGAGGGCGAGCAGGGCAGCGATAATCTTTTTGAACATAAGCCGCTGATATACGCCGCAAACGCATTCGCGAACCCTTGGTTCCAGCGGTCGGTCCCGCCTAGCCAACCGTTCACCGCGCAAGTCGTCATTGCTACAGCTATCAACAATTCTCTGCCGCAGTTCCGGCGATGCATAGCGCCGGAACTGCGGCAGAGTTGCAGCAAATGCCGTCGGAATTCATCCGATGAGCATCTGCACGACCACGCCAGCGACGACGCCGTAGAGCGCATGGAGGAAGAAGGCCATCCATACCGGGTTGAGCTCAGCCAGCTGCTTGGAGCCGGGATGAACCGCACCGACGACGTAATAATTGAACAGCCAGACCGCGACGCCGACGAGGAGACCGGTGGCGATAAAACCCAGGCCGATCACGGGGGCCAAAGCGACGATGGTGATCCCGTAAATCGCGGAGAGGACCATGTGGAGCGCGACGCCGGTCACCGTGGCGAGGCCAAACGCGCGGGTTGCGCCCGCCTCAGGCCCAAGGGCAATGCCGCCTATGCTGTTGGGCAAGGACCAGAAGCCTTTGCTGATGGCGGCGCGATAGACCATGCCGACGGCGGCGATGGTCATGCCGCCGACGACACCGGCCAGAGCAGGAAGCGTGATAAGAATAGACATGTCGGTTTTCCTTTTGAATGAAGCTTGGGCGGCCGGACGCGGGATGCGTCCGGCCGTGGCAGTCAGGCTGCGAGGGCGAGGTCGATCTTGGGGAAGTCGATGTCGGTGTGCGCGACATTGTTCATGAAGTTGGTCATCGTGTTGAGCGCGACTGCCGCCACGATTTCGACGATGCGCGCATCATCGAGCCCGGCGAGACGGGCAGCGGCGAGTTGGGCATCGCTGATCTGGCCACGTACTTCGACCAGCTCGTGGGCGAGCCTCGCGATGGCTTGGTCGATCGCGTCGGTGCCGTTGCCATGGCGTGCGGCGAGGATGGCGTCGGCGGAAAGGCCCGCGCCCTTGCCCATCATCGTGTGGGCCGACAGGCAATAGGAACAGCTATTGGCCTGAGCGACGGCAAGCGCCACGATCTCGCGCTGCTTGGCGGTGAGTTCGCCGCTTGTCAGTCCGTCGGACAGCGCGAGATAAGCGTTGAGGACGGCCGGTGAATGGGCGAAAGTTTTGAACAGGTTCGGCACCATGCCGATCTTAGCCTTGACGGCAGCGAGGGTGGCCTGAACGCCGGTGTCGGCGGTCGCGGGGTTGACTGGAGCAATACGGGGCATCGGGATTTCCTTCGAAGCAGTGCGGGGTTGCACAACGCCCATATCTGCGACTATCGATGCATATTGGTGCCAACAACATTGCAGATCGTTCAAATGGACCTCTTTGCCGCCCTGTTTGCGCATACCGCCCCGACCGCACGGACGTTTTTTACCGGCAATCTGCGCGCCACCGCGCAGTTTACCGAGCGCGGCCACCTCCATCTGCTCAAAGGGGGGGCGCTGACGCTCAGCCAGGCGGGCGCGGCGGATCTCGTGATCAGCGAGCCCAGCTTGCTGTTCTTCCCCCGCGGGCGGGCGCACCGCTTTACCGGGGCTGCCGAAGGCGGCGCCGATCTCGTCTGCGCTACGGTCGATCTGGGCGGCGATGCTGGCAACCCGATCGGGGAGGGGTTGCCCGACCTCATTGTTTTGCCGCTGGCGTCGCACCCGGCGGTGGGGCCGGTGTGCGGCCTTCTCATCGCCGAGGGATTTGCGGCGGAGGACGGGCGTCAGGCGGCGATTGACCGCCTGTTCGACTATCTGTTGATCCTGATCGTGCGACATGTCGTCGCAAGCGGTCTGGTCGCCGACGGTGTGCTTGGCGGGCTCGCCGATCCGCGGCTGGCCAAAGCGCTGACGGCAATGCACGAACAGCCCAAGCGGAGTTGGACGCTGGACGATCTGGCTGACACGGCGGGCATGTCGCGCACCCGCTTTGCCACGCATTTTCGCAGCGTCGTCGGCCGGACGCCGATCGATTATCTGACGCGCTGGCGGATGACACTAGCGCATCAGCTTCTCGCGAACGGCAAACCGGTTCAGAGCGTCGCAGCTCAAGTCGGCTATGATAGCGCAGCCGCCTTTTCGCGGGTATTTGCAAAAATCACCGGTGGTTCCCCGCGCGAAGTCAAGCGCAAGCCGAATCCAAGAGATTTGTTGGCGCAACCTGCGATGCCGGAGGGTGCAGTCAGCGCCGTGCACGGCTGACGCGGCGGCATCGCCACATGCTGAGTGACGATGCATGCCGCAACGCCCAAACTCAGCATCGCCCGCAGGGCGAAGGGCAAGCGCGGTGCCCTCGAGATTGGTTGGCTCGCGGCGATGGCACGGGACATGCCAGCAACGGCACAGTGAAATGGAGCAGGCTTTGAATTCATCATCATGTATTGCTCGAAAAGGGAACGCGCTGCTCATGGCATTAGGCAACCTCCCGTTGGTACTGGAAACGTTGCCGTACGTTCCAAAGCGGGCAAGATCTCGCGCCCTTGAAGCCCCAAGCCAAAAAGAAAAAGCGCCCGGACCGAAGTCCGAGCGCCTTTCCTGAAACGCGGCCCTGAGAAAATCAGGCGCTGTAGTACATGTCGAATTCGACCGCAGACGGCGTGGTTTCCCAGCGCAGCACTTCGGGCCATTTCAGTTCGATGTAGGCTTCGATCTGGTCCTGCGTGAACACGCCGCCTTCGAGCAGGAAGGCGTGATCGGCGGTGAGGCTTTCGAGCGCCTCGCGCAGCGATCCGCAGACGGTGGGCACTTCGGCCAGCTCGGCGGGCGGCAGGTCGTAGAGGTTCTTGTCCATCGCCTCGCCGGGATGGATCTTGTTGCGGATGCCGTCGAGCCCGGCCATCAGCAGCGCCGAATAGCACAGATACGGGTTGGCCATCGCGTCGGGGAAGCGGAACTCGACGCGCTTGGCCTTGGTGCCGGCACCATAGGGGATGCGGCACGAGGCCGAACGGTTGCGCGCCGAATAGGCGAGCAGAACGGGGGCTTCATAGCCCGGCACCAGCCGCTTGTAGCTGTTGGTGGTCGGGTTGGTGAACGCGTTCAGCGCCTTGGCATGCTTGATCACGCCGCCGATGTAATAGAGGCACATGTCGGACAGACCGGCATAACCGTTGCCCGCGAAGAGCGGCTTGCCGCCTTCCCAGATCGACATGTGGGTGTGCATGCCCGAGCCATTGTCGCCCTTGATCGGCTTGGGCATGAAAGTGGCCGACTTGCCATAGGCATGCGCGACCTGCTGCACGACATACTTGTAGACCTGCATGCGGTCTGCCGTCTGCACCAGCGTGCCGAACGTGAGGCCCAGCTCGTGCTGCGCCGCGGCCACTTCGTGGTGATGCTTGTCGCAGGGCAGGCCCATGTCGATCATGGTGCGGACCATCTCGCCGCGGATATCGACGCAGCTGTCGATCGGGGCGACGGGGAAATAGCCGCCTTTCACGCCGGGGCGATGGCCCAGGTTGCCGCCGTCGTATTCCTTGTTGGTGTTGGTCGGCAGCTCGATATCGTCGATGCGGAAGCCGTTGCCGTCATAGCCGTCGTAATACTTCACATCGTCGAACAGGAAGAATTCGGCTTCGGGGCCGACATAGACCGTATCGCCCACGCCGCTGGCGATCACATAGGCTTCGGCGCGCTTGGCGGTCGAACGCGGATCGCGCGAATAAAGCTCGCCGGTCGAAGGCTCGACGATGTCGCAGCAGATGATCAGCATCGGCGTGGCCGAGAAAGGATCCATGAACACCGAGCTCAGGTCGGGCTTGAGGATCATGTCGCTCTCGTTGATGGCCTTCCAGCCTTCGATCGACGAGCCGTCGAACATCAGGCCGTCTTCGAGCTCGTCTTCGCCCAGCACGCTCGAAACCATCGTCAGGTGCTGCCACTTGCCCTTGGGATCAGTGAAGCGCAGATCGACCCACTCGATTTCCTCTTCTTCGATGCGGGCGAGGATTTCTTTTGCAGTAGCCATCGTTGGTCCTTCTTTTGGCTCCGGCCCTGCCCGGAGCGATCAGCGGTTGATGTCAGCAGCGTTCGGCGATCGCCATGGCGAGGGCAAAGCGCAGATAAGTCTAAATTCTTTTCAAGTCGGCGTTTCAGATCGCATCGTTGTCGCGCTCGCCCGTGCGGATGCGCAGCGCGCTTTCCACCGGGATCACGAAGATCTTGCCATCGCCGATCCGGCCGGTCTGCGCCGCGGCCGCGATGGCTTCGACCACCCGGTCGACCAGCGCATCCTGCACCACCACTTCCAGTTTCACCTTGGGCAGAAAGTCGACCACGTATTCGGCGCCGCGATAGAGCTCGGTATGGCCTTTCTGGCGGCCGAAGCCCTTCGCTTCGGTTACGGTGATGCCCGAGACGCCGATTTCGTGGAGCGCCTCCTTCACCTCGTCCAGCTTGAAAGGCTTGATGATCGCCTCGACCTTTTTCACTCGATCACCCCTGAGGGCCGGCCGTGGTTTAGTCCAGCCGGCGTTGTGTTCTTGGGTCCGTCACATCCAAGAATCGTGCCATTAGTTATTGCACTGCACTAAGCCAAGATTGCGCGCGGCGAAAGCCGCAAATGCGCGCCATCGGCAAGAAATGAACCGACGCGGCCCGCGCGGCATTGCGCAAGTTGCGCCGCAGCGCAGGAATGATGCTCATTATTTGCGCAGGAGGTGCCTGTTTTTTAAGCAGAACCTGCGCCGAGGTGGCGGCGCAAGCGACGACGGAAGGGGGCTGCTCAGCCCGCGTAGGGCGGGCAGTGCAATCCTGCCGGGCTCGTCGTGAAAATCTCGTGGCCGGTTTCGGTGATCCCGATCGAGTGCTCGAATTGCGCCGAAAGCGAGCGGTCGCGCGTCACCGCCGTCCAGCCATCCTCGAGAATCTTGACCGCCGCCTTGCCCAGATTAATCATCGGCTCGATCGTGAAGAACATGCCCGGCCGCAGTTCGGGGCCGGTCCCGGCCGTCGCGGCGTGGATCACTTCGGGCGCATCATGGAACAGGCGGCCCAGCCCGTGGCCGCAGAACTCGCGCACCACGCCGTAGCGCTGGCGTTCGGCATGGGCCTGGATCGCCGCGCCGATATCGCCCAGCCGCGCGCCGGGCATGGCTTTGCCGATCCCGATCATCAGGCACTCATAAGTGACCTCGACCAGCCGCCGCGCTTTCAGAGGCACATCGCCGACCAGATACATCCGGCTCGAATCGCCATGCCAGCCGCCGAGCAGCGGGGTCACGTCGATATTGACAATATCGCCGTCCTTGAGCAGCCGCGCTTCGGAAGGGATGCCGTGGCACACCACGTGGTTGATCGAAATGCAGCACGAATGGGTATAGCCCCGGTAGCCGAGCGTCGCTGGCACCGCGCCGCCGGCCAGCGTCATCTCGCGCACCGCATCGTCAATCGCTGCCGTCGAGACGCCGGGGCGCACCAGCGGCACCAGCGCGTCGAGAATCTCGGCGGCAAGCCGCCCGGCCTTGCGCATGCCGTCAAACCCGGCGGGGCCGTGCAGCTTGATCGTCCCGTCGCGCGGGAGGATGCCGGTATCGTTGGCGATCACATAATCCATCATCCCGACCATATAGTGCATCTTCGCCGATATGGCGAGATCGCGCGCACCGCATTTTCCGCTCGCGCTCGCCGCGCCGCTGCGCCATGCATGACAGCGCGATGACAGACCTCAACCCTGCGCTGATCCAGCCCGACCTTGGCCAGTCGGCCATTCCCGTCCACATCCTCGACAAAGCCGCGCTCGGCGATTGGCTGGCGGGGCTCAGCCCCGGCCAGCGCGCGGTGATCGCGGCGCAGAAATTCGAAGGCGGCGCGGGCGAGACCGCGATCGTGCCCGATGGCGATGGCTGGTTTGCGGCTGGCGGCGTCGCCGATGCGGGCGTGCTGGGCGGTTGGTGCCTTTCGCGCCTTGCCGAAGTGCTGCCGGGCGGGACGTACCGGGTGGCGGGCGGCGGCGGCGGCGCGGACCGCGCGCTGTTCGGCTGGGCCGCCGCGCAGTACCGCTTCGACCGCTATCGTGCCGCCGCCGGTGCCGCCGAGCCGCGCGTGTTGCTGACCAAGGCGGAAGCGGCGATCGCGCCTGCGCTGGCCGAGGCCGCTGCTGTCGCCATGGTGCGCGATCTGGTCAATACGCCGGCCGAAGATATGGGCCCCGCGCAACTCGAAGCCGAAGCCCGGATGCTCGCGCGGCAACACCACGCGGCGGTTCACGTGACGTCCGGCGAGGCGCTGGAGCGCGAGTACCCGATGATCCATGCCGTCGGCCGCGCCGCCGCGCGCAGCCATGCGCCGCGCCTGATCGAGCTGGAGTGGGGCGAGCCCGACCACCCGCGCGTCGCCGTGGTGGGCAAGGGCGTGTGTTTCGATTCGGGCGGGCTCGATATCAAGCCGTCCTCGGGCATGGCCTTGATGAAAAAGGACATGGGCGGCGCAGCGCATGCGCTGGCGCTGGCGGGGCTGATCATGGGGGCAGGGCTCAAGGTGCGGCTGCACCTGCTGATCCCGGCGGTGGAGAATGCCATTTCGGGCAATGCCTTCCGCCCCGGCGACATCCTGCGCGCGCGCTCTGGGCTGAGCGTGGAGATCACCAATACCGACGCCGAGGGGCGACTGGTGCTCGGCGATGCGCTCACCCACGCCTGCGAAACGCCGCCCGCGTTGCTGCTCGATTTTGCGACATTGACCGGCGCGGCGCGCGTGGCGCTCGGCCCCGATCTGCCCGCGCTGTTCACCCGCAGCGATGCCACCGCAGATGCGTTGCTGCGCGCGGGGATTGCAAACGATGATCCCTGCTGGCGGCTGCCGCTGCACGAGGCGTACCGCGAATACCTCAAATCCGACGTTGCCGATCTGCAGAACAGCCCTTCGAGCGGCTTTGCCGGAGCCAGCACGGCGGCGCTGTTTCTCGATCGGTTTGTCGGCGATGGGCTCGATTGGGCGCATTTCGATACGTTCGCGTGGCGCCCGGCGGCCAAGCCCGGGCGGCCCAAAGGCGGCGAGGCGCTCGGCCTGCGCGCGGCCTGGGGCCTGCTGCGGGAGCGGTTCGGGTGAGCGGGCTGCAGCCGTGGAGCCCTTGAACCCCTCGTCCGATGTCTCTAAGCGCTCCTCCTTGTTCTTCGGGGACCCGACCGCATTGACCGCTGAAACCGATTTGATCGTCGCCGCCGCGCCGCCGGGCATCCGTGCCTATACGCTCAGCGCGCCCAGCGCCAAAGTCGATCCGCTGCGCCGCCCGGTGCGCGGCGATCTTGCGCATATCCGGTGCGCAGGGCACGTGTTCGTGCCGCATTATGCGGTGCCGATGCCGTTTGTCGTCGCGGCGGGCGGCACAGCGCTGCACCTTGCCGCCACCACCGCCAGCGATGTGCTGGCGCAGCTTGCCGGGGGCAGCGCGTTTCAGGGCCTCGATATCGCGGGCGGCTGGGTCTGGGGGCAGGTGGGCGGCCCGGACGATTGCGACGGTCTGGTCGGCTATGTCCCGGTCGCCGCGCTGGCATGACCGTCAGCGTGTTCATCGATGGCGCGGCGGGCACCACCGGGCTGGAGATCGCGCAGCGGCTGGCGGAGCGCGCCGAATTCGCGCTGATCACGCTGGACGATGAGCAGCGCAAGCAGGACTCCGCCCGCGCGCAGGCGATCAACGACGCCGACGTGGTGGTGCTGTGCCTGCCTGATGATGCCGCCCGCGCCGCCGCCGCGATGATTGCCAACGCCCGCACCTGCGTGATCGATGCCTCCACCGCGCACCGCGTCGCGCCCGGCTGGACTTATGGTTTTCCCGAGCTCGTCGGGCGCGATGCGGTCGCGGCGGCCAAGCGGGTTTCCAATCCGGGATGCTATCCCACCGGCTTCCTCGCGCTGGTCGCGCCGCTGGTCCGCACCGGACTGCTCCCCGCCGACTGGCCCTACACGGTGAACGCGGTGTCCGGCTATTCGGGCGGCGGCAAGGCCCTGATCGCGCGCTTCGCCGCCGAGCCGGACATCGCCTTTCGCAGCTACGGGCTGGCGCTCGATCACAAGCATCGCGCCGAAATGCAGCAGTTTGCAGGGCTCAAGCACACGCCGCTGTTCGCGCCCGCGGTCATCCCGGCCTATCGCGGCATGGTGGTCGAAGTGCCGTTGCCGCTCGCCGCGATGCCCGGCGCGGGCACGCCCGATGCGCTGCGCGATGCGCTGAGCGCCTTCTTCGCCGGTGCGCCGCTCGTCCGCGTGCATCAGGAAAATCCCGCCGAGCTGCTGCTGCGCACGGCGACCCCGGCGTGGGATGGGCTCGATCTTTATGTGTTCGGCGCAGCCGACGGATCGCAGGCGCGGCTGATCGCGGTGCTCGACAATCTGGGCAAGGGCGCCAGCGGGGCTGCGGTCCAGTCGCTCAATCTGATGAGCGGGCTTCCCGAAACGGCTGGCCTGCGCCTCTGATCATTCGCCGATGGCGAGCGCCGCTTGCTCCGCGCCGGGCAGTTTTGCGCCCATCACCGCCGCCAAAGTCGGCGCAATCGCGCGCATGTCGATCTCGCCCAGGTTCTTGCCCTTGGCCACGCCTTTGCCCATGATCATGAATGTCGAGCGCATCTCGGGCGCGCCGGGAAAATAGCCGTGCATGCCCTTGACCGGGGCCGGAAAAACCAGCGGCAGCTTGTCGTTCACGAACGGCACCGCGATCGCGCCCAGCTTGAGGCCCACATAAAAGCTTGCCTGCGGATTGGCCCCGGCGGCAACGATGGCCGGGCCGGTCAGGATCTGGTCGATCCTGGCGGCCGGATCGGCTTGCAGCTTGGCCAGCAGATCGGCCACTTTGGCTTTCAGCGCGGCATCATCGGGGCGGGCGAGCACGATCGCGAACGATGCGCCCGAAGCCCACGGCGCGGCGTCCCACCCGGCAATCTTGCCCGCCGCGTCCACTTTCACCAGCCCGGCATCGATGAACGGACGGAACAGGTTGATCGCGGTATCGACCGGCGCGAAGCCATGATCGCTGACCACCGCGATCACCGCGTCGGGATTTGCTAACATTTCGGCGGCCACGAGATCGCCGACCAGCCCGTCGATCGCCTCGAGCGTGGCATGCGCCTCGGCCGAGCCGGGGCCGCTGCCGTGCTGCTCATGGTCGAGCGAAGTGAGGTACGAGGTCATGAACCCCGGATGGTGCCGCTCGATCAGCTTCACGCCAAAGCGCGCGCGGTTGCGATCGGAGTCCAGGCTCTCGTCCTTGCCGTCGGCATAGGCGGTGCCGGCGGCGGCTTCGAGTTCGCCGGTCAGGCCGGGGGTGGAAAGCGCGCGCAGTTCCTTCGCGTCATCCGCATGGCCGGTGCGCCAGACTTGCGGCAGGTTCCACGTCACATGCTGCGCCGCCACCGAAACAGGCCAGTGCACATTGCCCGTCGTCAATCCGGCGTCTTGCGCCGCATCCCACAAAGTGCGCGCCTTGTTGTCCTCGGCATACCAGAACCAGCCGCCCTGATTGATTGCCAGCGGATCGAACGTAGTATTGCCCACGATGCCGTGCCGCGCGGGCGAAACTCCGGTGAGCAAGGTGGTGTGGCTGGGATATGTCACCGTGGGCAACACACCGATCACGCCCGTCGCATAGGCGCCCTTGGTAACAAAAGAACGCAAATTCGGCACCTTGAGCCCGCGCTGCGCCGCATCGAGCACATCGGCGGGGCGCAGCCCATCGATCGAGATCAGCAGGACCGGCCGCCCTGCATTTTGCCGGACGGCGGCTTTGGCCGGAGCGCGCGCTTCCACCGCACCCGGCACCGCCGCGACGCCGCAGGCAAGCGCGGCGGCGAGGGCCGTGGTCAGCGCGCGGCGCATCAGTCTTCCGGCGCGATGGTCACGCGCAGCCCGTCGAGGTCCGGCGTCAGCTGCACCTGGCACGACAGCCGCGAAGTCTCGCCGCGGTGGTCCGAGCTTTCCAGCAGGTCGTTTTCGTCTTCGCTCATCGGCGGCAGTTTGTCGGCGAAAGCGGGATCGACAAAGATGTGGCAGGTGGCGCACGAGCAGCAGCCGCCGCACAGCGCGAGCAGCTCGTCGAAGCCGTTGTCGCGGATCGCTTCCATCACGGAGAGGCCTTCGCCAGCCATCACGGTGGATTCTTCGCCCGACCGGTTTACCACTACAAGCTTCGGCATTGTCCAAATCTCCTGCTGGGGCGCGGTCCCCGGTTCATCTTTGGCCTGTCGGCCCTCCACGCGGGCTGCTATCGCTTGGGCCGTGCTTTGGCAAGACTGCCGCTGCAAGCAGCGAAAAAGGGAAGACCGGGGGCAAATGGGGCTGAGCGCGCAGCAGATCGCACAAGGGCTGGATCATATCGCGGCGATCACGCCCGCGATCGGCGCGGCGCTGGCGCGGGTGGGCTATCCCGAGCCGCGCTTGCGCCCCACCGGCTATCGCACATTGCTGCGCACGATTGTCGGCCAGCAGGTCAGCGTTGCCGCCGCGGCGTCGGTCTGGGCCAAGCTGGAGGCCTTGCTGGGCGAGGATACGCCCGCAGCCGCACTGCTCGCGGCCGATTTCGATGCGCTGCGCGCTTGCGGCCTCTCGCGCCAGAAACAGGGCTATGCGCGCAGCCTGTGCGAACTGGTGGTATCGGGCGCGCTCGATCTCACCGCGCTTCCCGCCGACGACGAGGAGGCCATCGCGCAGCTCACCCGGATCAAGGGCATCGGGCGCTGGTCGGCGGAAATCTACCTGCTGTTTGCCGAAGGCCGCGCCGATATCTGGCCGGCGGGCGATCTGGCGGTGCAGGCCGGGATGGCAAGGCTGCTCGGCCTTGAGGAGCGGCCCGACGAAAAGGGCGCACGCGCGCTGGCCGAAGCCTGGCGACCCTATCGCGGCGCGGCGGCGATTTTCACCTGGCATTGCTACGCCAATCCAGCGCTGTAGAGTGCGCCGCAAGGCACAACACTAATCGGGAGAGCAGGCATGGCGGCGAAGGCCATTTTCATCACCGGCGGCGGATCGGGCATCGGCCGCGCGGTCGCGCAGCGGTTTGCGCGCGAGGGCTGGTTCGTCGGGCTCGCCGATATCAGCGAGACCGGCATGGCGGGCACCGCCGCGCTGCTCCCTGCGGGCAAAAGCTCGCAGCACAAGCTCGACGTGCGCGACCGCGCCGGCTGGGACGCGGCGCTGGCCGATTGCGCGGCGGCGGCGGGCGGCACGATCCACGTGGTGTTCAACAATGCCGGCATCCCGATCGGCGGCAAGATCACCGACGTCAGCACCGAGGAAATCGAGCGCACGCTCGATATCAATCTCAAAGGCGTGATCTTCGGCGCGCAGGCCGCGTTTCCCTATCTCAAGGCGGCGGGGCCGGGGGCGTGCCTGCTCAACACCGCGAGCGCGGCGGGCATCTACGGCGTGCCGGGCGGTTCGATCTATTCCGCCACCAAGTTCGGCGTGCGCTCGATCACCGAATCGCTCGATGCCGAATGGAAGGACGATGGCATCACCGTGCGCGATCTGATGCCCGGCTTCATCGAAACCCCGCTTCTCGATATCGCGCCCAACCGCGCCTCGAACGAGGACATCCGCAGCCGGGTCAACGCAGCCAAGCTCGAAATCTCGCCGGTGAGCGATGTCGGCGATGCCGCCTGGGCCGCGGTGCACGGCAAGAAGCTGCACACGCTGGTGGGCAAGACCGCCAAGAGCCTGGCCTTCGCCGCGCGCTGGATGCCAGGCGCGCTGCGCAAGCAGGTCAGTGGTCTGGGGCGGCCGCTGGGGGGGTAGGGGTGCGCTCGAGAGGTCCAAATTGGTCGCAGGGATTGCCTCTGCCGACTAGGTTCACAGCATGACACTCGATGAAGAATCAGCGCGGGCGAGCGAGCTTCTGGTCGGTAAAGCGGTGAAGGCCGTCGTACGCCACAGAGATCAAGAAGTGCTCATAGAGTTCCATGATGGTTCTCGCCTGTACGTGGACAGCGTGGCGCCCGTGGAATTATCCATCGAGTTGGGTGGTGAAGAGGGCGAATGATCGCCTTGCAAGGAATGAAGTCGGCTAAACTAGCCTTTGCCCCTCCCCCGGTCGGGGGAGGCTGGGTGGGGGTAACTGGAGCTTGCCGGAGAGGCCGTTCCCCCTCCCCTAACCCCTCCCCGCCGGGGAGGGGGAACTGTGTGGTTCAGGCAAACCCATCAATCGCCGTCGCCAGCGCAACATCGCGCGCGCTCAGCCCGCCCGCGTCGTGCGTGGTCAGCGTGATCTCGACCCGGTTGTAGACGTTGAACCATTCGGGATGGTGATCGGCCTTCTCCGCCAAAATCGCCACGCGCGTCATGAAGCCGAACGCTTCGGCAAAATCGCCGAAGCGGAACGTGCGCACGATCGCTGCGCCATCTTCGCGCAGCGCCCATCCCGGCAGGGCGGCAAGCGCGGTCTCGATTTCGGCAGGGGTGAGGCGGGCAATCGCCATGTTTCGCTCTCCTTGGCAGCATGGCAGCTTTCCCCTATCAGCCGGGGCGATGCAACCCTGCCGTCTTGCTGCCATTGATCTCGCCTGCCGCCGGGGTGACCGCGTTTTGCTGCGCGGACTGTCGTTCGAACTGGCCCCCGGTGATGCACTGCAACTGGGCGGGCCCAACGGCATCGGCAAATCCAGCCTGATCCGCATGCTCGCGGGCCTGCTGCGGCCCTTTCACGGCCATGTCGAGCACAGCGGCGGGCTCGCCCTGTCGGACGAACGCAGCGCGCTCGATGCGCATCGGCCCTTGGGCGAAGCACTGGCGTTCTGGCGGCGGATCGATGGTTCGGGCGCTCCATGCGCCGATTTCGGGCTGGAGGATCTGCTCGATGTGCCGGTGCGCTTTCTCTCCACCGGGCAGCGCAAGCGCGCCGCGCTGGCGCGGCTGGCAGGCAGCGGCGCAGGCGTCTGGCTGCTCGATGAGCCGCTCAATGGGCTCGACACGCAATGGGGCGCGGCCGCGCAGGCGGCGATCGAGGCGCACCGCGCGGGCGGCGGGATCGCGGTGATCGCCTCGCACCAGCTGCTCGGTCTCGAAGCGCTGCGGACCATTCCTCTGCCCGATTTTCAGCCATGAGCGGGGCGATCTGGGCGATCTTCTGCCGCGATCTGGGCCTCCTCGTGCGCGGTTCGCTGGGCCGGGGCGGGGCGCTTCTGCCGCTGCTGTTCTTTGTGGTCGTCGCGATGCTCTATCCCTTCGCCGTGGGGCCGGACGCCAAATTGCTCGCGCGCACCGGGGCCGGGGTGATCTGGGTGGCGGCGCTGCTCGCCGCGATCCTGCCGCTCGACAGGTTGGTCGAGCCCGATGTCGAGGCGGGGATGTTCGATCAATGGGCTTTGCGCGGCCTCAGCGAAGAAGTGCTGCTGCTGGTGCGCATTCTCGCGCACTGGCTCAGCTTCGGCCTGCCGCTGATGCTCGCCGCGCCGATCTCGGCAGGCCTGCTCTCGCTCGATGGCGCGCAATTGCGCGTGATCGAGATCGGCCTCCTGCTGGGCACGCCGGGGCTCGCTGCCATCGGGGTGATGATCGCCGCGATCACAGCCGGGCTGCGTGCGGGCACGGCGCTCGGCGGGCTGCTTGCCATTCCGCTGGCGGTGCCGCTGCTCATCTTCGGCGCGGGCTCGCTCCAGCCGCAGGGCGCAGGCGGCCTCTATCTGCTCGCCGCAGCCTCGATGGCGGCGCTCGCCATCGCGCCGTTCGCCGGCGCCGCCGCGATCCGCGCGGGCCGCGAATAGCGACTTGCGAGCAGGGCTTGTCCGCGCCCAAGCGTAACTGCGTTGCGGCACGCGGATGCGCGCCTTATCTCCCACACCATGACCGCAATCGCCCCCGCGCCCGCCCTCGATACCCTCTCGCTCATCGGCAATACGCCGCTGGTTCTGCTCAAGGGGCCGAGCGAGGAAGCGGGCTGCGCCATCTACGGCAAGTGCGAATTCGCCAATCCGGGGGCCTCGGTAAAGGACCGCGCCGCCTTGTGGATCGTGCGCGATGCCGAAGAGCGCGGCAATCTGCAGCCGGGCGGCACGATTGTCGAAGGTACGGCGGGCAATACCGGCATCGGTCTGGCGCTGGTGGCCAATGCGCTGGGTTACAAGACCGTGATCGTCATGCCCGAAACCCAGTCGCGCGAGAAGATGGACACCTTGCGCGCGCTCCGGGCCGAGCTCGTCCTTGTGCCCGCCGCGCCGTTTTCCAATCCGGGCCATTTCGTCCACACCTCGCGCCGTATCGCTGAGGAAACACCGGGCGCGATCTGGGCCAACCAATTCGACAACGTCGCCAACCGCCGCGCGCATATCGAAGGCACCGCGCCCGAAATCTGGGCGCAGATGGAGGGGCGGATCGACGGATTCATCTGCGCGGCGGGCACCGGAGGTACCATCGCCGGGGTCGGTCTCGGGCTCAAAGGCTTCGACGAGAACGTCACGATCGCGCTGGCCGACCCGCACGGCGCGGCGCTTTATAACTATTACGCGCACGGCGAGCTCAAATCCGAAGGGTCGTCGGTCGCCGAAGGGATCGGGCAGGGGCGCATCACCGCCAATCTCGAAGGTGCGCCGATCGACACGCAGTTTCGCATTTCGGACGAGGAAGGGCTGGTCTGGGTCACCCGGCTGCTCGCCGAGGAAGGGCTGTGCCTGGGCCTGTCGAGCGGGATCAACGTCGCGGGCGCGGTCGCGCTGGGGCGCAAACTCGGACCCAGCGCGCGCGTGGTCACTATCTTGTGCGACACCGGCTTTCGTTATCTTTCCTCGCTTTACAACGCCGAATGGCTCGCCGCAAAGGGCCTGCCGGTCTTCCCTTGGCTCAAGTAATCAGCTAAAAGGAACGCGATGGCTTTGTTCGGCACGATCTTCGCGCGCAAGACTTCGGCAAATTCTGCGCCTCTGGCCAAGAATGCCCCTGCTGGCTGGTCGCCTTCCGCCTCATCGCAAGACGCCTCGCTGCGCAGCGCGGCCACCCAGCGCGAACTGCGCGCGCAGGCGGTTCACCGGCTGCAAGTCGGCATGTTCGGGCTGGCAGGCATGCTGCTTTTGGTCAGCCTCGCCAATGTGATCATGGACCGGGCGCAGAGCGTCGACGCGGCGCTGCAAAGCCGGACCGCCGCCCCCGCCGCCAGCGCGTCTCCCGCAAGCGATCCGCTGGTCGACATGGGCGTCGCGCCCGAATTGCCCGTCACCGGCCAGGTTGCCCCGGACCCTGCCAAAGCGCCGCCCGCGCGCAAGCCCGGCACCCCGTAAGTCCCTTGGCCCTGCCGGCACCGCGCGGGTCGCGCCGCTGGGCCGCTCTGGCCGCGCTCGCTGCCCTGGCCCTGCTCGGCTCGTGGTTCGCGCCAAGGCCCGCGATCACCCCCGCCGCCAAGCCCGCCCTGGGCGTTTTCACCAGCCTGCCGATCGTCTGGAACGAGGCTTCCGGCCCGGCCGAAATGCTCGGCGCGCACCGCCCGGCGCCGTGGCCGCGCACCGTGCTCGAAAGCCGCTTCCGCCTTGCCGCGCTCGATACGCTGCTCGCGCTTGAGCCGCTCGGCGATCTGCTGATCGCGCAGCCGCGCCCGCTGGCACCGCAGGAAAATCTCGCGCTCGATGGCTGGGTGCGGCGCGGCGGGCATCTGTTGCTGTTTGCCGATCCGCTGCTCACCGCGCCGAGCCGGTTCGCCATCGGCGATCCGCGCCGCCCCCACGATATCGCGCTGCTCTCGCCGATCCTTGCGCATTGGGGGCTGCAGCTGCGCTTCGACGAGACCCAGCCGCCCGGCTTGCGGGAAATCGCGGGAAGCCCGCTGCCGATCGATCTGGCGGGGCACTGGGCCAAGCTGCCGGGCGGGCAAGCGGACTGCCGGATCGAGCAGGCAGGGCTGGTGGCATGGTGCCGGATCGGGGCGGGGCGCGCGCTGCTGGTGGCCGACGCCGCGCTGCTCGAAGCCGCGGCCGATGCGGCGGTGCGCGCGCCGCTGCTGCGCTCGCTCGCGCACCGCGCCTTCGCGCGCTGAAGCCCGGGCCGCCGCCGCGCGGGAAACGGCGGGAACCGCCTGTGCAGCGCAGAGAAAACATCTATCCCTTTGAATCAAATTCTATTTTTCCCGGTTGCGCAGTAGCGCTGCGCCCGCCAAGCTTGCGCATGATGCCGAATTATCGACAATAAATCGAAATACAGCGTAGTATTCCCATACTTTCCCCCTTTTCACCCAGCCTTTCCCGCGTTAACACCGCAACCATCGGGACGAACTTCATGTCGCATCCACGGGGGATGAGTCGGCGGGCACTGCGCGCGCGCCGGGACGGAAGCTTTTTGTCCGGTCGCTTGGGGTGCTGCGGTGACGGGAACGCCGTCGAATTATCGGGGCCAGGGGTTCTCGCCGCGCGGCGACAAGAACCGCTTTGTCCTGCCCGCCGCCTTTCGCGCCGCCATCCGCGAGGCATCGGGCGGCCAGCCGCTGCTGTGCCTCGATAAGCATCACAAATTCAATTGCCTCGTCGGTTTCGGGCTGTCGCGCGTCGAAACCTTTGCCGACGTGCTCGATCGCGAAGAAGCCAATGCCATCAGGCTGGGTACCGCATTCGACCGCGATACGCGCAGCGGCCAGCTCTATGCCTATTACGATGTCGGCTTCGACGATTCGGGGCGCTTCATCCTGAACGATGCGATTGCCGAGCAGGCGAACATCACCGACGCGCTCTATTTCAACGGCGGCGGCGATCTGATCACGATCTGGGCGCCCGAAGAGCTGTTCAAGATGGACGCTGGGTGGGACAGCGCCAAGGCCAAGTGCCGCGCGCTGATGAGCGATGCGGTTGCCAAGGCGAAGCGCAAATGAGCGCGCTGCACACCCCCGTGCTGCTCGACGAGGTCATGCGCGCGCTGAACCCGCAGCCCGGCGATATCGTGGTCGATGCCACCTTCGGCGCGGGCGGCTACACCCGCCGCCTGCTCGATGCCGGCGCAACGGTCCATGCCTTCGACCGCGATCCCGATGCGATCGCGGCCGGGCGCGGCTGGCCCGAGGCGGCGAGCGATCCCGCGCGGCTGGTGCTTCATCCGCGCCGCTTTTCCGAAATCGTCGCGTCGCTGGCCGAGGCCGGACTTGCCCGGGTGCAGGGCGTGGTGTTCGATATCGGCGTCAGCTCGATGCAGCTCGATCAGGCGGCACGCGGCTTTGCCTTTTCCAGCGATGGCCCGCTCGATATGCGCATGTCGCAGGATGGCCCCAGCGCAGCCGATTTTCTGAATGAAGCGGCCGAGGAAACCATCGCCGACGTGCTCTATCGCTATGGCGAGGAGCGCCAGTCCCGGCGCGTGGCCCGTGCCATTCTGGCCGCGCGCCCGCTGTCGACCACCGGCGAATTTGCCCATGTCGTGCGCAAGGCGCTGGGATACCGCGCCCATGCCAAAGGGGCCGGCGCGCAGAAAGACCCGGCGACACGCAGTTTTCAGGCGGTCCGCATCCATGTTAACGGCGAGCTCGATGAACTGGCGGCCGGGCTGGCCGCCGCCGAACATGTGCTCGCGCCGGGCGGAAGGCTGGCGGTGGTGAGCTTCCACAGCCTTGAAGACCGCATCGTCAAGCAATTCCTGCGCGAAGCCGCCGGCGCGGAGCCCGCCGGATCGCGGCACCTGCCGATGCGCCTCTTGGCCGATGTTCCGGTGTTCGCAAAGCCATCCGCCGCGATTCGCCCGTCCGCCGAGGAAGAGACGCGCAATCCGCGCGCGCGCTCGGCGACGCTGCGCTGGGCCGTGCGCACGGCAGCGGCGGCACGCGCGCATAACGGACAGCTTGGCGGGGCGATCGGCGCATGATCAGCAAGGCACACCGCGCGCGATCGATCGGCTGGCTGGCGCTGCTTGCGCTGTGCGCGGTATTGGTCATGGTGCTGGCGTTCCGGGTCAATGCACTGCGCAGCCAGGTGCACCGCACCGAGGCGCGGATCGTCGCGCTGCGGCTCGAGCAGCTCTACTTGCAGACCGAATTCGAAACCCGCGCCAACCAGCAGCAGCTGCGGGACTGGAACGCGCTCGAATTTGGCTACGTCGCTCCTTCGGCCGGGCAGTATCTTGAAAACGAACGCCAGCTGGCGCAGTTCGCGCGGCCCGATGCGCCCGGGGCGCCGGAGCCGATCCGGGTTGCCAGCCTCGATGACAGCGTGGCGGCGCAAGCGGCGTTTCCCGCATTTGTCTCGCCGCTGACGGGCAAGCCTCTGGCGGAGGAAGCCCCGGCCCCTGCCGCCGACGAGGCCCGCACGGAGCCCGCCGATCATGATGCCGCTACCGCCGCGCTCGGCGCGAAGCTGGCGCGGGTGTCCGCGCTGCGCGACGCGGACGATGCCGAAACGGCCAGGGCGCGCCAGGGCGAGGCGAAAGCCGCGCGCGCGGCCTCTGCTTCGAGCAAGCCTGCGGCGGGCAAAAAGACACAGGCACTCGCCAAATCCGCCAGCGCGAAGCCAGGCCACGCCAAGACCGCCACGCGGACTCGCAAATGAACACGATGACCGCCTCCGCCGCGCTTGCTTCGGGCCGCGTCCAGCTTGCCAACGTGCGCCAGAATGCGCTCGTGACCGCCAAAGTGCGCACGCTGTGGGTGCTCGCCGGGTTTGTGTTCATGACCTTTGTCGCGATCATCCGGGTCGGCCAGCTGGGCATTTCGGAAGACGCGCCCGAGCGCACCTCGATGGCGCAGGCGCTGCTGCCTTCGCGCGGCGAGATCACCGATCGCAACGGCATGGCGCTGGCGCGCGCCTTCGCGTCCTATTCGCTGTGGTATAATCCCAAGGCGCTGGGCGCGGAGGGCTCGCCGCTGGTCAAGACGCCCGAAGAGATCGCGCGGGCCTTGCTGGAAATCTTCCCCGACGCCGATTTCGCCGATCTCGTCGCCCGCCTGCGCGCGAACAAGGGCAGCTATCTGCACCGCCGCGTCCTTCCCGAAGAGGCGAACCGGGTTTTCGCGCTGGGCGAGCCCGCGCTCGAATTCCCGCGCGAGGAGCAGCGCTTCTATCCGCAGGGCTCGCTTGCCGCGCATGTGCTGGGCTATGTCGATGAAGAGGGCAAAGGCAAAGTCGGCATGGAAAGCGTGCTCGAGCAGCGGCTGCTCGATCCGGCGCTGCGCGGCACGCCCACCGCGCTGGCGATCGACGCACGGGTGCAGGGCGCGCTTGAGGACGAGCTGATGCGCGGCATGCTCGAAACCAGGGCAAAGGGCGCGGCGGGCGTCATTCTCGATGTCGATACCGGCGAGGTCGTCGCGCTTGCCTCGCTCCCCGCGTTCAATCCCAATCGCTCGGATCTCGCGATCAACGATCTGGTGTTCAACCGCGTTTCCAACCAGGTCTACGAACTGGGTTCGACCTTCAAGCCGATCACCATCGCCGCCGCGATCGATTCCGGGGTGATCACCGATCTTGCGGTGCGCTATCCGGCGGTGCCGTTCAAGATCGGCGGCTTCACCATTCACGACAGCCATGAATTCGGCGCTTCGCTCAATGTGCCCGAAGCATTGATCCATTCCTCGAACGTGGTGACCGCGCAAGTGGCCGACAAGCTCGGCGGCGCGGCGCTGCGCCGCACGATGATGCAGCTGGGCATGGATCGGCGCCCGACGATCGAACTGTCCGGGCGCGGCCGTCCGCTGTGGCCGCGCGGCGGCAACGCGGCCGGCGATTGGTCGCAGATCACCACGATGACCGTCAGCTACGGCCACGGCATTGCGGTCACCCCGCTGCATCTGGCGGCGGCCTATGCCGCGCTGGTCAATGGCGGGATGTGGCGACCGGCCACGCTTTACAAGGTCGATCCGGCGCATGTGCCCGCCGGCCGCCGGGTGTTCAAAGCTTCCACCAGCGCGCGCATGCGCCAGCTTTTGCGGATGATCGTCGCCGATGGCACCGGGCGGCAGGCCAATGCGGCGGGCTTCCGCGTCGGCGGCAAGACCGGCTCGGCCGAAAAGCCCGGCGGCGGCGGCTATCGCAAGACTTCGCTGATCGCCACATTTGCCGCCGCGTTTCCGATGGACAAACCGCGCTTCGTGGTGATCGCCATGCTCGACGAGCCGCAGGCGACGCAGGCGACCTCGGGCCAGCGCACCGCCGCGTGGAACGCCGCGCCGATCGTGGGCCGCGTGGTGCCGCGCATCGGGCCGATGCTTGGCGTGGTTCCCGATAGCACGCGCGATGTCGATCTCTCGGACGTCAGCCCGCTGGTCCGCAGCGGAGAGGGCGAATGAGGCTGGATACGCTGGCGCAGGCCGCCGGGATCGCGCTGGGTGGCCCGGCCGATGCGAACGTGACCGGATTTGCGATCGATCACCGCAAAGTCGCGCCTGGCACGGTGTTCGGCGCGTTCGTAGGCGCGAGTTTCAATGGCGAGGATTTCATCGGCGCGGCGATCGCGGCGGGTGCGGTGGCCGTGGTCGCCCGGCCCGAAGCGCATGTCGCGGGCGCGGTGCATATCGCCGATCCGCTGCCGCGCCGCGCCTTTGCCCGGCTGGGAGCGGGGTTCTTTGTGCCCGTGCCCGCCACAATCGCGGCGGTCACGGGCACCAATGGCAAGACCTCGGTTGCCGAGATGACCCGCCAGCTGTGGCGCATGGCGGGGCATCCGGCCGCCTCGATCGGCACGCTGGGCGTCACCACCGCCGATGAAAGCGTTTCCACTGGTCTGACCACGCCCGACATCGTCACGTTCCTCTCGAACATGACCGGGCTTGCGCGCGAGGGGGTCACCCATGTGGCCTACGAAGCATCGAGCCACGGGCTCGATCAGTTTCGCAACGAGGGGCTGCATGTCGCGGCGGGCGCGTTCACCAATCTGAGCCGCGATCACCTCGACTATCATGGCACGATGGAGGCCTATTTCGCCGCCAAGATGCGCCTTTTCGACGAAGTTGTTGCCGAAAATGGCACTGCGGCGATCTGGGCCGACGACGCATGGTCCGCCCGCGCCGCCGAACATGCGGCGCGCCGGGGCCTGCGCGTGCTCTCGGTGGGCGCGCAAGGCGCGGATTTGCGCCTGATCAGCCGCACCCCGACCCAGCTCGGGCAAGTGCTCGAACTTTCCTACGAAAACACCGCCACCACGCTGACATTGCCCCTAATAGGCTCTTATCAGGCTGCTAATGCACTCATCGCGGCCGCGCTGGTATTGGCCACCGGGGGCGATCCGGCGCGCACGTTCGAAAGCCTCGCCCGCCTGCAACCGGTGCGCGGCCGGCTCGAACGGGCGGCCATCGGCCGCGCCGGAGCCCCGGTCTATGTCGATTATGCGCATACCGCCGACGCTCTGACCGCCGCGATCGCCGCGCTGCGTCCGCATGTAAGTGGCCGATTGATAACGGTTTTTGGTGCAGGCGGCGACCGCGACGAGGGCAAGCGCCCGGACATGGGTCGCGCCGCCTGCGCCGGTTCGGACGTGGTGATCGTGACTGATGATAATCCGCGCGGCGAAGATCCGGCGCTCATCCGCGCGGCGGTCCTGGCCGGATGCGACGAAAATGCCCAAGAAATCGGTGATCGGCGCTCTGCAATTTCCGCTGCAATTGCAATGGCTTGCAGCGGCGATATCGTGTTGATTGCCGGAAAAGGCCATGAACAGGGCCAGATCATCGGGCGCGGCGCAGAGGCGCGCGTCCTGCCGTTCGACGATGTCGAGGTTGCCCGGGAGTGCACCGTATGAATGCCCATCCTGCCCTGCTGAGCTGGCCCGCCCTCTCCAGCGACGAACGCGGCCTCGCGCTGTGGAGCGCCGAAGCGATTGCCGACGCCACCGGAGGCGCGGTTTCCGGCCGGTTCGAGGTGTCCGGCTGCGCGATCGACAGCCGCGATGTCATGGAAGGCGATCTGTTTTTTGCGCTGCGCGGCGAGCAGGCGGATGGCCACCGCTTTATCGACGGCGCCTTTGCGCGCGGCGCGGCGGCGGCGATTGTCGACCGGCCCATCGCGCAGCCGCATGTTCTGGTCAAGGATACCGCCCTGGCTTTGAACGCTCTGGGCGCCGCCGCGCGCGCCCGGGTCGATGCCGCGATCATCGGAGTCACCGGCTCGGCGGGCAAGACAGGCGTCAAGGAAGCGCTCTATGCCGCGCTCGACCGGGGCAGCCGGGGCCAGGCGCACCGCTCGGTCAAGAGCTTCAACAATCATGTCGGCGTGCCACTCAGCCTCGCCCGGATGCCCGCGAGAAGCCGCTTCGGCGTGTTCGAAATGGGCATGAACCATGCCGGCGAACTGGCCGCGCTGACGCAGCTGGTGCGTCCGCATGTGGCTGTGGTCACCACCATCGCGCCCGCGCATATCGGCCACTTTTCGGGCGAGGATGCCATTGCCGATGCGAAGGCGGAAATCTTCGAAGGGCTGCAGGCGGGCGGCACCGCGATCATCCCGGCGGACAATCCCCATTTCGAGCGGCTGCGCGCCAAGGCGGAGCGCCATGCCGCTTCGGTCATCGGTTTCGGCCGCAGCGCGCATGCCCAGGTCCGGCTGCTCGATGCCGTACCGGCGGTGGGGGGCGGGACCATGGTCTGCGCCGAGTTTTCGGGCGCGCTGGAGCCGCGCAAGATCTGCTATGTCGTGGCCCAGCCCGGTGCGCACTGGGTGACAAATTCGCTTGCGGTAATGGCGGCGGTCGCGGCGGTCGGCGGCGATCTGGGCGCGGCGGGCCTCGCGCTGGCGGAAATGCCCGGCCTTGCAGGGCGCGGCATGCGCCACGAAGTGCCCGCCATCGGCGGCGACGGATCGGGCAAGGCGCTGCTGATCGATGAAAGCTACAATGCCAATCCGGCCTCGATGAAGATGACCATCGAGCAGCTCGGGGCGACCCGCGCCGCGCGGCGGGTGGCGGTCTTGGGCGCGATGAAAGAGCTCGGCGCGGCGGAGGCGGCCTATCACGCCGCGCTGGTGGAGCCGCTGCTGAGCGCGGGGATCGAGCGGATCGTGCTGGTCGGTCCGGAAATGGCGGCGCTGGCGAGCGCGCTGGGGAAAAGCAGCGATGCCGTGCTTGCGGGCCGAATCGAACTCGACCATGTCCAAACGACCGCTGAGGCCGCAGAATGCCTGGCTTCGGACGGACCGCAGGGTGGCGATGCCATTCTGGTGAAGGGGTCGAACTCGGTCGGGCTGGGCGCGCTGGTGCGGGCTTTGACGGCGAGGGAAAACGGGGCACGGGAACGCTGAATGCTCTATCTTTTGGCGAAGTGGCTGCATTTTGAGGGCTTTGCCAACCTCATCCGCTATCAGTCGTTCCGTTCGGGCGCGGCGCTGCTGACGGCGCTGGCGATCGGGCTGATGATCGGCCCGCGCTTCATCAACATGCTGCGCGTGCGCCAAGGCAAAGGCCAGCCGATCCGCGACGATGGGCCGCAAACGCATCTCGCCAAGCGCGGCACCCCGACCATGGGCGGGCTGATGATCGTGATCGCGCTGACCATCTCGCTCCTGCTGTGGATGGACATCCAGAGCCGGTTTGTCTGGGCCTGCCTCACCGTCACGATGGGCTTCGGCCTGATCGGCTTTCTCGATGATTACGACAAGGTCACGAAATACGCGCACAAGGGCGTCTCGGCGCGGGTGCGGCTGCTTGCCGAATTCGTGGTTGCCGGCATCGCGACGGCGATCGTGGTGACCGATACCAATCTTTATGTGCCGGTGTTCAGCAACCTTTATGTGCCGATGGGGCCGGCCTATTATCTGTTTGCCGCGTTCGTGATCGTGGGCGCGGGCAATGCGGTGAACCTCACTGACGGACTCGACGGGCTGGCGACCATGCCGGTGATCATTGCCGCGGGCACCTTCGCGATCATCGCCTATCTTGCCGGGCGGGCGGATTTTGCCGCTTACCTCGGCATTCCGCATGTGCCGCGCGCGGGCGAACTGGCGATCTACTGCGCGGCGGTGATGGGCGCGGGCCTTGCGTTCCTGTGGTTCAACGCGCCGCCCGCCGCCGTGTTCATGGGCGATACCGGCAGCCTTGCCCTGGGTGGCACTTTGGGCGTGATTGCGGTTTCGATCCACCACGAGATCGTGCTCGGCATTGTCGGCGGACTGTTTGTGATGGAGGCCGTTTCGGTTATCATCCAGGTGGCCGTATACAAGCGGACAGGCAAGCGGGTGTTTCTCATGGCCCCGATCCATCATCACTTCGAGCAATTGGGCTGGAAGGAATCGACCGTGGTGATCCGCTTCTGGATCGTCTCGATCGTGCTCGCGCTGCTCGGGCTTGCCACGCTCAAGGTGCGCTGAGCGCCGCATGATCGTCTCCCCCGCCTTTGCCGGTAAGCGCTATGCGGTTCTGGGGCTCGCGCGCTCGGGAATGAGCGCGGCGCGGACTCTGCTGGCCAGCGGCGCGGATGTGACCGTTTGGGACACGCGCGAGGAAGCGCGCGAGGCGTTCGAGGGGCGCGCCGCGATCGCCGATCCACTGACGATGGATCTGACCGGGTTCGACGGTGTTGTGGTGTCCCCCGGGGTTCCGCTCAACCGGCATCCGATTGCCGATTATGCACGCAGCTTCGGTGTACCGCTGATCGGCGATATCGAACTGTTTGCGCAAAGCCGCGCGCATCTGCCGCCGCACCGCGTGGTTGCGATCACCGGGACCAACGGCAAATCGACCACCACCAAACTGGTCTACCACATATGCGAGGCGGCAGGTCTGCCCTCGCGGATGGGCGGCAATATCGGCCTGCCCGTGCTGGAACAGGAACCGCTTCCGCCGGGCGGGGTCTATGTGCTCGAATTGTCGAGCTATCAGATCGACCTCACGTACAGTCTTGCCGCCGATATCGCGGCACTGATCAATGTCAGCCCCGATCACCTCGACCGGTATGATGACTTTACGCACTATGCCATGGCCAAGGCGCATCTTTTTGACATCCAGGCATCCGCGCAGCATGCGGTGTTCGGTTGTGGCGACGCCACGACTCTGGATGTTGCCAACGACGAACTGATGCGCCGTGAATCTGATCGGGTGCATGTCGTCAATCCGGCAGGGCTGGCGGGGCAAGCCGACTGGCCTTCGCTGCAAGGCCCCCATAATTTGCAGAACGCGGCCATTGCGGTGCAGATCGCGCAGCTTCTGGGCATCGGCGAGGATGTCTGGCGCGGCGCACTGGCCAGTTTCGTCGGCCTGCCGCACCGGATGGAGCGGGTGGCGTGCGCTGGCGAGGTCTTGTTCATCAACGACAGCAAGGCGACCAATCCCGCCTCGACCGCGCCCGCGCTGGGCGCCTATCCGCGCATTCACTGGATCGTCGGCGGCTTGCCCAAAGGCGATGATCTCGACCCTTGTGTGCCCTATTACGGCCATATCGTGCAGGCCTACACTATCGGCGAGGCGGGGCCGCGGTTTGCCGAATTGCTCGAACCCTTCGTGCCGGTGGTGCGCAGCGAAATGTTGCCCAATGCGGTGCGCCAGGCGATGGACGCCGCCGCGCCGGGTGATGTTGTGCTGTTCTCGCCCGCTTGCGCCAGTTTCGATCAGTTCCGGGACTTTGAGGCGCGCGGCGACTGCTTTCGCGCCATCGTCGAGGCGTTGATCGAGGAACGCGGCGCTTCCCCCGCGCAGCCCGGGTGCGCGGCATGAGCATTACCAGCCCCACCCGGCTCGTGGCGAGCACCACCCGCGAGGGCGGTGTTGTCGTCACCGGCAGAACCGGCCGGCACCGCCGCAGCCGGCGCAGCGAGCTGATCATCTGGTGGCGCGAAATCGACCGGACTTTGCTCGGGCTGGTGCTGGCGCTGGTGCTGGTGGGCGTGGTCGCGGTTGCGGCGGCATCGCCGGCCAGCGCGCACCGGCTTTCCACCACAACCAAAGTGCTCGGCGATCTCTATTTCTTCTGGCTGCATTTGCGCTGGCTCGGGGTCGGGCTGATCGCGATGTTTGTCGCCTCGCTTCTGCCCAAGGACACGGCGCGCCGCTGGGCCATTCTGCTTGCGGCCGCGATGCTGGCCGCGCTGGTGCTGGTGCCGCTGCTCGGCAGCGAGGTGAAGGGCGCGCGGCGCTGGCTGTTCATCGGCTTCAGCCTGCAGCCGTCCGAATTTCTCAAGCCCGGCTTTGCCATTGCGGTCGCGTGGATCCTGTCATGGCGCGTGCGCGATCCGGCCATTCCGGTGATCGGGATCACCATCGGGCTGATGGCGGTGGTCGGCGCGCTGCTGATGGCGCAGCCCGATTTCGGCTCGACGGTGCTGTTTTGCGGTGTGTGGTTCGTGCTTGTGCTGCTGTCCGGATTGCCGCTGGTGCGCATCGGCTGGAGCGCGGGCGGGGCGGTGGTGATCGTGGTGCTCGCCTATCTCTTCTATCCCAACGCGACCCACCGGATCGATGCCTTCATTTCGGGCGGCAGAGAGTTCGATCAGGTCGATCTGGCGATGCGCACATTGCTCAATGGCGGCTGGAGCGGTTCGGGACTGTGGCTTGGCAGCCGCAAGATGGCGCTGCCCGAGGCGCATACCGACTACATCTTCTCGGTCATCGGCGAGGAGTTCGGGCTGGTCGCCTGCGCGGTGATCGTCGTGATTTATGCAGCGATCGTCATCCGCGTGCTGCTGCGCCTGATGGACGAGGATGATCTGTTCACGATCCTCGCGGCGGCCGGACTTACCGCGCAGCTGGCGGGGCAGGCATTCATCAACGTGCTGGTCAATCTCCAGCTGTTCCCCTCGAAAGGGATGACCCTTCCGCTGATCAGCTATGGCGGCTCGTCGACGATTGCGCTGCTGCTGGGCGTCGGCTTCCTGCTCGCCATAACGCGCCGCAACCCCTATCTCAGCCGCGAGACCTTCGATTTCAGGGAGCCCTTCCGGCCATGACTGGCGTTTCGCGGCACTATGTCCTCGCGGCAGGAGGAACCGGCGGACATCTGATCCCGGCCTTTGCGCTGGCGACCGAGCTGGAACGGCGCGGACATCATGTCGCGCTGGTGACCGATGATCGCGGCGCGCGGATCCCGGGCAAGCCTGCCTTTCTGCCCGCGCACGTCTTGCCCGCTGGGCGCATGAGCAAGAACCCGTTCGGACTGGTGCGGGCGGCGCGCGCGATCGTGCAGGGCCGGGCGATGGCGATGCGGCTTTTTGAAAGCTTCGAGCCTTCGTGTGTCGTCGGTTTTGGCGGCTACCCCGCGCTCCCTGCGCTGCTCGGCGCGCGTGCGGCGGGTGTGCCGACGGTGATCCACGAGCAGAATGCGGTGCTCGGCCGGGTCAACCGCCTGCTCGCATCGCGGGTCGATCTGATCGCGACGTCGTATCACGAGGTGGCGCGGCTGGACCCCAAGCTGTGGAGCAAAGTGCGCCTTGTTGGCAATCCCGTGCGCCCCGAAGTGCTGGCGCTGCGCGGCGAGCCGTTCCCTGAATTCACCGAGGACAGCCTGTTTCGGGTGCTGGTGACCGGGGGCAGTCAAGGTGCTTCGATCCTGTCTGAAGTGGTGCCTGATGGCCTGGCGATGCTGCCGCCCGCGCTGCGCCACCGCCTGCAAGTGACACAGCAATGCCGCCCCGAAGATCTCGAGGCGGTGCGCGCCCGCTATGCCGGGCACCAGATTCCGGCGGAACTGGGAGCTTACTTTGAAAACATGGCCGACCGGCTGGCAGATGCGCACTTGTTCGTCGGGCGGGCAGGCGCGTCGACCATTGCCGAGCTGACGGCGGTGGGCCGTCCTGCGATCCTCGTGCCGCTGCCGATCGCGACCGACGATCATCAGGCGGCCAACACGGCCGAGATGGTCAAGGCCGGAGGCGCGCGCGCGATCCGGCAGGAAGGTTTCAACGCCAAGGAACTGGCCAAGCAGATTCAGGCGATGGCGCTGCATCCGCAGGCGCTGGCCAATGCCGCCCACGCCGCATGGAATTGCGGGTTGCCCAATGCGGTGTCCGATCTCGCCGATCTGGTGGAAAGCTTTGGCGGCGAGCCGCTGATGGACGTGATCCGCATGGACGGCACTCCGGCAGCGGCTTCGGCAAAACAGGCGCTGGCCAAGGAAACCGCCGAATGAGGGGCGTGGGCATCGATATCGGCACGATCCACTTTGTCGGGATCGGCGGGATCGGCATGTCGGGCATTGCCGAGGTGATGCACAATATGGGCTATGCCGTGCAAGGCTCTGACCTGGCGGAAAGTTATATCGTCGAGGGCCTGCGCTCGCGAGGGATTACCGTGATGATCGGGCAGCGCGCCGAGAACGTCGCGGGCGTTTCGGTGGTTGTGACATCGACCGCCGTGAAGCGTGAAAACCCCGAAGTTGTTGCCGCGCTGGAGGCGCGCGTGCCGGTGGTGCGCCGCGCCGAGATGCTGGCCGAACTGATGCGGCTTAAGAACACCGTGGCCGTGGCGGGCACGCATGGCAAGACGACGACGACCTCGATGGTGGCCTGCCTGCTCGATGCGGGCGGGATCGATCCCACCGTGATCAACGGCGGGATCATCAATTCCTACGGTTCGAACGCGCGCCTGGGCGACAGCAACTGGATGGTCGTGGAGGCCGACGAAAGCGACGGTTCGTTTTTGCGGCTCGATGGCACGATCGCGGTGGTCACCAATATCGATCCTGAGCACCTCGATCACTATGGCTCGTTCGAGCGGGTGAAGGATTCGTTTGTCGAATTCATCGAGAACGTGCCGTTCTATGGCGCGGCGATACTGTGCATCGATCATCCCGAAGTGCAGGCGATCATCCCCAAAGTGCGCGACCGGCGCGTGGTGACATATGGCTTTTCGGCGCAGGCAGACGTGCGCGGCGAGGGGGTCACCCCGATCCCGGGCGGCAACCGCTTCACCGCCGTGCTGCGCCGCCGCGATGGTTCGTTTCGCCGGATCGAGGATATCGTGCTGCCGATGCCGGGGCGTCACAACGTGCAGAACGCGCTTGCCGCGATTGCGGTTGCGCGCGAACTGCGCTGCACCGACGACCAGATCCGCGCCGGCTTCGGCAGCTTTGGCGGGGTCAAGCGGCGCTTTACCAAAGTGGGCGAAGTTGGCGGCGCGCAGATCATCGATGACTATGGCCACCATCCGGTGGAAATCCGCGCCGTTCTTGCCGCCGCCCGCGAAGGGGTCAAGGGCCGCGTGATCGCGGTGGTGCAGCCGCACCGCTTCACCCGCCTGCGCGATCATCTGGAGGAATTCCAAGGCGCGTTCAACGATGCCGACGTGGTCTATGCAGCGCCTGTCTATCCCGCCGGCGAAGCGCCGATCGCGGGCATCGACAGCGCCGCGATGGTCGAGGGCATGAAAGCGCGCGGCCACCGCTCGGCGCAGCTGATCGCGGGGCCCGAGCCTCTGGCGCAGGAACTGGCCGACCTGATCGAGCCGGGCGACATGGTGGTGTGCCTGGGGGCGGGCGACATCACCAAGTGGGCGGCGGGACTTGCCGATGCGATTGCGGCGCGAAAGGTTGCGGCATGACCACGGCCACCATGCCTCGCGTTAGGGGGAAACTTACTCCAAACGCTCCCTTGGCCCCGCTGGTTTGGTTCAAATCAGGCGGCGCGGCTGAGTGGCTGTTCGAACCCGCCGATTTGGCCGATCTGCAAGATTTCTTGGCGCAGCTCGATCCCGCTGTTCCCGTCATGGCGCTGGGCCTGGGCTCTAATCTGATCGTGCGCGATGGGGGCGTTCCCGGCGTCGTGGTGCGGCTGGGCAAGGCGTTTGCGCACGTGGAAAAGGTGGGCGCGCTGACTTTGGCCTGCGGCGGCGGCGCATCGGGCATTCTGGTGTCTTCCACCGCGCGCGATCATGGCATCGCGGGGCTTGAGTTCCTGCGCTCGATCCCGGGCACGGTGGGCGGCTTTGCGCGGATGAATGGCGGGGCCTACGGCGCGGAGGTCAAGGACGTGATGACCGATTGCGACGTGGTCACGCGCTCGGGCGAGCTTGTGACCCTGCCGGTGGCCGAATTGGGCTATACTTATCGGCATTCAGCGCTTCCCGAGGGCGCGATCGTGGTTGCTGCGCGCTTTCGTGGCCGCGCAGGCGATCCGCAGGCCATTCAGGTCGAGATGGACCGCATCGCGGCCTCGCGCGAAGCTTCGCAGCCCTTGCGTTCCAAGACTGGCGGCTCGACTTTCAAGAACCCGGATGGCCACAAGGCGTGGGAACTGGTTGATCGCGCCGGATGCCGCGGCCTGACGCTCGGCGGCGCGCAAGTGAGCGAAAAGCACACCAATTTCCTGATCAATACCGGCACCGCCACCAGCAGCGAGATCGAGGCATTGGGCGAGCTGGTCCGCGACAAGGTGCGTCAGACCTCGGGCGTCGATCTCCAATGGGAAATCCAGCGGGTGGGCCGCCCATGACGCTCCCCAAACTCCACATCGCCGTCCTGATGGGCGGCTGGTCGAGCGAGCGGCCTGTCTCGCTGATGAGCGGCAACGGCGTCGCCGATGCGCTGGAGGCCAAGGGCCACCGTGTCACGCGCATCGATATGGGCCGCGATGTCGCGCAAATCCTAGCGGCTGCAGCGCCGGATGTGGTGTTCAACGCGCTGCACGGCACGCCGGGCGAAGACGGCACAGTGCAGGGCATGATGGACCTGATGGGGCTGACCTACACCCATTCGGGCCTCGCCACTTCGGTGATCGCAATCGACAAGGAATTGACCAAGCAGACACTGGTGCCGCGCGGTATCCCGATGCCGGGCGGGCGCATTGTCGAAAGCGAAGAGCTTTACCAGCGCGATCCATTGCCGCGCCCTTATGTGCTGAAACCGGTGAACGAGGGTTCGTCGGTGGGCGTGGCGATTGTGACCGCCGAGGGCAACTACGGTGACCCGATCAGCCGCGACAGCATCGGCCCCTGGCGGGAATTTGCTTCGCTGCTGGCCGAGCCGTTCATCCGAGGGCGCGAGCTGACCACCGCAGTTTTGGCGGACCGCGCGTTGCTGGTCACCGAACTGCGACCCAAGTCGGGTTTTTACGATTTCGACGCCAAATATACCGACGGGATGACCGAGCATGTCTGCCCCGCGCAGATCCCGGACGAAATTACGGAGGCGTGCAAGGACATTGCGCTGCGCGCGCACCGCCTGCTCGGCTGCCGGGGCACCAGCCGGTCGGACTTCCGCTGGGACGACGAACAGGGCGTCGAGGGGCTGTTCCTGCTCGAGGTCAATACCCAGCCGGGCATGACCCCATTAAGCCTGGTGCCCGAACAAGCCAGAGCGCTTGGCATGGAGTATGGCGATCTGGTCGAGGCGATCATCGCCGATGCGCTTGCGGCAAAGGAGGCATAGCCATGGCGCAAACCATCCGGCGCGGGGGCAAGAGCGTCAGGCGCGCAGCGGCGGCGAGCGGCACGCGCCAGAAAGTCGCCACCGCGCGCAAGCAGACCGGCACGATGATCGAGGGCACCGTGCGCTGGCTGCCGGTAAGCGAGAACACGCTCTATCGCAGCCTGATGATCGCAATTCTGGCGGGCGCGGCGATCCTCGCATGGATCGTGGCGACCATGGCTGGTCTTCCCGCGCTGGCCGAAGCCCAGCTGGCGGTGGTGGCCGGGCAAACCGGGTTCGAGGTCAAGCGGGTCGAAGTGCGCGGGCTCAACCGGATGAACGAGCTCAAAATCTACGAGAAAGTGCTGAGCGAGCGCGATCAGGCCATGTCGCGGCTCGATCTGGCGGGCCTGCGCGATGAACTGATGCTGCTGCCCTGGGTAAAAGATGCGCGCGTCTCGCGCCAGTTGCCCGATACGCTGGTCGTCGATGTGGTCGAGCGCGAGCCGCACGCGGTCTTGCGCAAGGAAGGCAAATATACGCTGATCGACAACACCGGGCATCCGCTGGAGGCGATCAGCGAGAAGCGCGCGCGCGGCATGCTGGTGCTGACCGGCGACGGCGCTGGCGGGCGCTCGGAGGACCTGAGCAGCCTGCTCGAAGCGGCCCCGGCGCTGAAGCCCCAAGTCGCCCAGGCCGAATGGATCGGGCATCGCCGCTGGAATCTGACGTTCAAGACCGGGCAGATTCTCGCGCTCCCCGAAGGCGCGGACCCGGCAGCGGCGGCGCTGCTGACGTTTGCGCGGATGGACGGTGTCGACCGGCTGATCGGCGGCAAAGTGGCAAGCTTCGACATGCGCGCGCACGACCGGATCTACATGCTGGTGCCCGGCCGCGCGGCAGCGGCGGCGGCGCGGCAGAAGGAAGCAGCCGCGGCCAAGCTGGCGGCTGCGAATGTGCGCAGCGCTGCCGCGAATGGCGATGCGCGCAGCGCAGCCGCGAAGAACTGAGCACCCCATGGCCCCGGCGCGCATCACTAAAGTCTTTGCGGCGGTCAATCTGGGCTCGTTCCGCGTCTCGGCGATGATCGCCGGGCTTTCGGAAAATGGCGAAGTGGTCGTGCTCGGCTCGGGCCATCGCGCTTCGCAGGGGATCAAGCGCGGCTACGTCACCGACATGCAGGCCGCGACCCATTCGGTGCGCGATGCGATCGAGCGCGCGGAAAAGATGGCCAATGCCAGTGTGCAAAGCGTCTGGATCGGCTGCGCCGGGGCGGGGCTCGCCAGCAGCACCGCGCAAGTCGAGGTCGACATTGGTGGCCGGCGGATCGAGCAGGACGATATCGAACAGCTGCTCATGGCGGGCCGCGAGGTGATCCAGCCCGATGGCCGCATCGTTCTCCATGCCCAGCCGGCGCACTATACGCTCGACGGCGCGCACGGTGTGCCCAATCCGCGCGGGCTTCATGCCGAACGCCTCGCGGTCGATATCCATGTCATGCTCGCCGACGGCGCGCCGCTGCGCAATATCCGCGAAACGGTGGAGAACGCGCATTTGCGGGTCGAGGCGGTGGTGTGTTCGCCGATCGCGGCGGGCCATGCCTGCCTCACGCCCGAAGAGCGCGAGCTGGGCGTGACCTTGGTCGAATTCGGCGCCGAGGTGACCACCGTGTCGCTCTATGCCGGCGGCATGCTGCGCGGCATGAAAGTGATTGCCTATGGCTCGGGCGACATCACCGATGCGCTCGCTTCGGCGTTCGGCATCCGCCGCTACCAGGCGGAGCGCCTCAAATGCATGGCGGGCTCGGCGATTGCCAGCCCCGCCGATCACCGCGAGATGATCCCGGTCAACGCGCCCGGCGATGCCGAAGGAGCGGGGCCGATGGCGCGCCATGCCGATGACAAGAACCGGGTTCCGCGCGCCGAACTGATATCGGTGATTACGCAGCAGCTTGGCCATTTTACCGAGGAAGTGGCGCGCGCCTTGAAAGGCATGAGCTTTGCCGGATCGCGCGGCCAGCAGGTTGTGCTGACCGGCGGCGGCGCGCAACTGCCCGGGCTGGCCGATTATGTGCAGGCGGCTTTGGCCCGTCCGGTGCGGATCGGCGCGCCGCCCACGATGCTCGGATTGCCGCCAGGCCACGCCACGCCAAGCTCGTCAACCCTGGTCGGTCTGGTGCTTTATGCCGCGGCCGATCCGGTCGATATTCGCACGATCGGCCCGGCGCGCGATCCGGGCAGGCCCTATACCGGCCTGGGCCTGGTCAACCGGGTTTACCGCGCTGTGCGGGAGTATTTCTGATTATGGCGCTGGCCGATCGGACTGGGTTGCCGAAAGTCGGCGCAACATTGGGGATTGAAGCTGTGGAAAAGCGCAGTTTACCTTTGATTCGCCGAAACGATCCGTGCCAAAGCAAGGCGTACTGTAGCGCGGTTTACGTCGCCGCGATCACGACCCACCCTGACGGGAGAGCGACATGAGCATCAACATCGGACCGCCGGCCATCGACGAATTGCGGCCGCGCATCACCGTGATCGGGGTTGGCGGAGCAGGCGGCAACGCCATCGGCAACATGATCAATGCCAAGATCGAGGGTGTCGAGTTCGTCGTGGTGAACACCGACGCGCAGGCGCTCAACAATTCGATCGCGGAAAACCGCATCCAGCTGGGGCCGGATATTACGCAAGGCCTGGGAGCTGGCGCACGTCCGGAAGTCGGCCGCGCGGCTGCCGAGGAAACCTTGCAGGAGCTCGAGCGCGCGCTTGAAGGCGTGCACATGTGCTTCATCGCAGCGGGCATGGGTGGCGGCACCGGCACCGGCGCTGCGCCAGTGATCGCCGAGGCGGCGCGGCGCAAGGGCGTCCTGACCGTGGGCGTGGTGACCAAGCCGTTCCTGTTTGAAGGCACGCGGCGGATGCGCGCAGCAGATGCAGGCATCGAAGAGCTGCAGAAGCATGTCGATACCCTGATCGTCATCCCCAACCAGAACCTGTTCCTCGTCGCCAAGGCCGAGACCACCTTCAAGGAAGCATTCCAGCTGGCCGATGAAGTGCTTCAGCAAGGTGTACGTTCGATCACCGATCTGATGGTCATGCCTGGCCTCATCAATCTCGATTTTGCCGATGTGCGGTCGGTGATGGGCGAGATGGGCAAGGCGATGATGGGCACCGGCGAGGGCGAAGGTCCCAACCGCGCGCTCGAAGCTGCCGAACGCGCGATTGCCAACCCGCTGCTCGATGGCGTTTCGATGCAGGGTGCCAAGGGCGTGATCATCTCGATCATCGGCGGCGACGACATGAAGCTGCTCGAAGTCGACGAAGCGGCCAACCATATCCGCGAACTGGTCGATCCCAATGCCAACATCATCTGGGGCTCGGCATTCAATCCCGACCTTGGCGGCAAGATCCGCGTTTCGGTGGTCGCGACGGGGATCGAGCAGCCGGGCGAGTTTGCTCAACCGATCGACCGGCCTGTCAGCGGGGGCTTGCAGCGCGGGCCGCGGTTTCCCGGTGCCGCCAGTTCGCCTTCCGCGCCGCCCTTTGCGCCGCCTGCGCCCAGCGTAGCGCCCGCGCCGGCCCCGGAGCCGATTATCGCTGCGCCGGCCGAGCCGGTGCTTGCACCTGCAGGATTGGATGAGCCAGCCGGTCAACAGGGGGATGCAGCATCGCCTGGGGCGAACGAGTCTGCCTCGCCGGAGGGAACGCTCGATCTGACACTTGATCTGAGCGAGCCTGAGGACGCGTCGGCATTGCCGCCCGTCGAGGACGCCGCATCGAGCGCGGACGAACCGGCCATGCCGCCGCGCTTCGGGCGGATGCAGGCCGCCGAAGACGCCGCGCCCGCCCCGGCGCGCCCGGCTGGCGGGAGCACCTTGTTCGAGCGCATGGCCAATCTCTCGCGCGGGGGCGGAGCGCCCGGAATCGACGGCGGTGAAGACCCGGAAGACGCCAATGCGCTCAACATTCCGCGTTTTCTTGGCCGCCAGAACAACCAGTAGCCGGATCCCGGGCCATATCCCGCATGTGGGTCGCCCGGACCCGTTTGCGGGCCGGATCGCCGCGCCGGTGATCGACGGATAGGCCCCCTTGCGTCTATGGGGACGACTTGATGAAGTCCCGGAGTTCCCTGCCGCCAGCCCATCTGCCCGGCACCGCGCGTGCGTTTGGCAGCGCGGCAGCGTGCGTCTTGGCCTTGCTGGCCCTGCTCGCGCCCGCCGCGCAAGCGGCGCAAAGCGGCGGCGGGTATGGTGCGGGGCAGCAGTCTGTCATTCAAGAGGCGGTGGTGCAGCCGATCGGGCCGAGCCCGGGGCAGGCGCTGAACGCAGCGCTGGCGCGCCTGGCGCGTGATCCGCAAAATTCTGCCGCCTTGGTCGATGCGGGCAATGCCGCGCTGCAGATGGGCGATGCCGACGCGGCGATCGGCTTTTTCACCCGCGCCAACCAGATTGCGCCGGGCAATGGGCAGGTCAAGGCGCAAATCGGCAGCGCCACGCTCAAAGCCGGGCAACCGTTTGAAGCGATTGGCTGGTTCGATCAGGCCGAAGCAGCGGGCGCGGACGGGGTGGCGATGGCCAGCGACCGCGGGCTTGCTTACGACCTTATCGGCGACAATGCCGCCGCGCAGCGCCAATACCAGCGCGCGCTGAGCCGGGGCAGCGACGAAGAGGCAACCCGGCGCTATGCTCTCAGCCTCGCTATCGCCGGCGACCGGCGCGGCGCCGAGGGCGTGCTTGCCCCGCAGATCCAGCGGCAGGACCGCGCGGCGTGGCGGGTGCGCACTTTCATGGTGGCCATTCTGGGCGATACCGACGAGGCGGTCGGCATCGCCAATGCCTCGATGCCCGCCAGCCTGGCGCAAGGCATCACCCCCTATTTGCGCTATATGCCCCGGCTCACCCCCGCGCAGCAGGCTGCCGCGGCCAATCTGGGCAGATTTCCGCGCGCGGCCGACATTGGCCGCGATGAGCCGCGCGTGGTCCAATATGCGCTGCTTCATCCCCGCGCGCCGCGCGCCGACAGCACCTTGATCCCAGCCGGCGAGGCGCTTGGCGGGCGCGGACGACCGGGTGACGGCGACACCCGTTCGAAACGGGGCCGAGCGCGGCGCGGCGCGGAAACCCAGATTGCGGCGGCGACCCCTGCTGCGCCGCCCAAGCCGCTGCTGATCACCACACCTTGGGGCCTGCAGCCCCGGCCTCCCGCTCCTGCCGCCACGTCCGCGCCGCCGGTGCCGTCTGTCGCTCGCCCGACGGTGCTGTCAAAGCTCGACCTCCCGCCTCCGGTGCCGCGCGCTGCCAATGCCCAGCGGGCGCTGCCCGGTGCGCCGCTTTCCAGTGCACCGCTTCCTCAAGCGCGCGCGATCGTCGCTGCCCCGGCCGCGCCGCCCGCGCAATCGCCTGCGCCGATCGTGCCATCGCTCGCGCCGGGCGCGGTCCAGCCGCAGCAGCCTTTGCCAGGCCCGGTGACACCGGCGGAAGCGCCGCGCTTATCAGCTGCTCCCACAGCGCAACAGCCTGCACCGGGCGCGGCTGCGGCCGAGCCGGTCGCGCCGAGGCCGCCGATCGTGCAAGCGTTGGTCCTGCCGCCGTCTGTTTCCGCCGCCCCGCCGCCGCCCGCCCCGCCGCCGCCGCCGGTAGCTCCGGCGCCGGTCGTGAATTTCAACAGCATGTTTACCGACTTCCAGCCGCCCGCCGAAGAGCAGCAAACGCAAGTGGCGGCGGTCGATCTCACTACGATCAGCCCGCTCCGCCCGCGTTCATCGCGCGCGTCGCAGCCCGATGCCGCTTCCGCCGAGGCGCTGGCCCGCGACGGCAGGTCGGCCGGCGGCAAAGCGGGCAAGGGCGCGAAAGATGGCGGGGATGCGAAGGGGAAAGCGCGCAGTGATGCGCGCGGCGAGCGACCCGATGGTCCTACGTCGGTCGCGCGGATCAGCGATAACGACAAGGAGCCGGCCGATACACGCGCCGGCAAGGTGGCCAAAGGCAGCAAAGGCGAGAAAGACCGCAAGGACGCGAAGGATTCCAAGGATTCCAAGGGCAAGAATGCGAAATCCGGCCTCAGCCATCCCAGCCGCATCTGGGTGCAGGTGCTGACCGGGGCCAATCGCGACGTCATGGTCAAGGAATGGCGCTCGATGGTGCGCGAAGCCGGCGAGCTCAAGGGCCGCAAGCCCTATACCACCCCGTGGCGCAGCAATTTCAGACTGCTGACCGGTCCGTTTGAAAGCGATGCCGCCGCGCAGGACTTCATCAGGGCACTGCGCAAGGATGGCGTCAGCGGCTTCCAATGGACGAGCCCGGCGGGACAGGCTATCGACACGCTGCAGCTGAAGTAGGCTAGCTGAGGTAGGCCAGCTGACATCAGCGCCTGCCACCTTTCCACAGCTTTTGCACAGTCTTATCGAGTTTTGCCCAGCGGTGCGCGCCCACTTGATTGTCCGATGGCCCCGGCTCCGCGATGGCTCTCGCAAGCCAGACGGGAAGGATCATCCAACCGTGCTAAGGGGATCTGCGATGCGGACCGGTCACGACGACGGCGAACGCGATGATGCGGCACCCGTCGATATGCTCGCCTCGCTGTTTGAAGCGCGCGGCTGGCCTTGCGAATTTGTCTCGGAAGACGAGATCGAGGGCGAGATCCAGGGCAGCTGGGCCAATTACCAGCTGCGCTGCATCTGGCGCGCCGAGGATCATGTGCTCCAGATCCTCTGCCTGCCCGATGTGCGCATCACCGATGACAAGAAGGCCGCCGTCTTTGAATTGATGGCGCTGATCAACGAGCAGGTTTGGATCGGCCATTTCGATGTCTGGTCGAACGGTCTGGTGCTGCTTTATCGCCACGGCATGATGCTGGGCGATGATGGCTTGCTCAGCCTTGCGCAGGCGCAATCCGCGATCGAGGCCGCCATCGATGAATGCGACCGGTTTTACCCCGCGTTCCAGTTCATCCTGTGGGGCGACAAGAGCCCGGCCGAGGCGCTGGCCAGCGCGCTGGTGGATGCAGCGGGCGAAGCATGAGCATCGCGGTGCTCCAGTTCGGCTGCGGCAACATGGGCGGGGCGATGCTGGCGGGCTGGCTGGCAGGCGGGTTTGCGCCCGAGGTGTTCACGGTAGTCGATCCGTATCTGGAAGCAGCCCCGCCTGGCGTGCGGCTGCTGCGCACGGCCCCGGCCGGCGAAGCGCCGGCGCAGGTGGTCGTGCTGGGCTTCAAACCCCAGCAATTGGCCGAGGCTGCGCCTGCCATCGCGCCGCATGTCGGCGGCGAGACGCTGCTTCTGTCGCTCCTCGCCGGGGCGGATGTGGGCACCTTGCGCGGGCTCTTTCCGGGGGCCGGGGCGGTTGTCAGGGTCATGCCCAATCTGGCCGCTGCGCTGGGCAAATCGCCGATTGCGCTGTTCGGCGATGCGCAAGCGGGGGCCCGTCTGCAGACCGAGCGGCTGATGGCACCCTTGGGCACGGCGGAATGGCTGGCCGATGAAGCCGACATGGATCTGGTCACTGCGCTCGCCGGGTCGGGGCCGGCCTTCGTCTACCGGTTTATCGATGCATTGGCAGGTGCGGCGGCGGCGCTCGGCCTGCCCCGCGCGCAAGCGGATCGGCTGGCGCTGAGCATGGTGGAAGGCGCGGCCGCGCTGGCGGCGGCATCGCCGCATTCGCCGGGCGAACTGGCACGCCGCGTGGCCAGCCCCGGCGGGGTCACGCAAGTCGGCATCGATGTGCTGGATGCAGACGCCCGTCTGGCGCGGCTCATCGAGGATACGCTGCGCGGCGCGCGCGATCGCAGCGCCGAAATGACCGCGCAGGCGCGGGCCATCTGATCCGCAATTCTCCGCGTTACAAATTGCGACAGATCGATTATAGCGATCCTGCTTGAAACCGCGCCGCACAAGCGCAATATTGGCACCACGTGGCCCATACCGGGCCATAAGCGGAGTTTGGTAAGTCATGGCAAACTGGAACGACCCTCAGCCCACCAACCGGGGCTTCGGTGGCTCTGCAAGCCCTGTCGGTCTCGGTCTTGGCGGCGCAAATGCCAGCCGCGGCGAAGTTTTCGACGCCGGTCTGCGGCGGTATATGCTTTCGATTTATAACTACATGGCCTCGGGCGTGTTGCTCTCGGGTCTGATCGCGCTCGGCTTTGCCAGCAGCGGCATGGCCGAAGCGGTGTTTGGAACCCCGCTGCGGTGGGTGATCGCGCTCGCCCCGCTGGCGTTCGTGATGATCATGAGCTTCGGCACCAACCGGCTGTCGACAACGACAATGCAGGGGCTGTTCTGGGCGTTCAGCGCGGCGATGGGCCTGTCGCTCTCGTCGATCTTTTTCGTCTACACCGGTCCGTCGATCGCGGCGACGTTCTTTGCCACGGCGGGCGCGTTTGCCGGTCTCAGCCTGTTTGGCTACACCACGCAGAAGAGCCTTTCGGGCATGGGCACGTTCTTGATCATGGGGCTTGTCGGCATTCTGATCGCGTCGGTGGTCAATATCTTCCTGCAGTCGCCGGGCCTTGCCTGGGGCATCAGCTTCCTCGGCGTGCTGATTTTCGCCGGGCTCACCGCCTATGATACGCAGAAGCTCAAAGAGCAGTATGCCTATGTCGCGGGAACCGACTTTGCCGGCAAGGCGGTCGTGCTCGGGGCGTTGACGCTGTATCTCGACTTCATCAACATGTTCACTTTCCTGTTGCAGTTCATGGGCGACCGCCGCTAATCGGCGCCGCAAGCGGAGCGTCGATTTGGACGCTTCAACAGACTATCCTGCCCGGCGGGCCGACTGGCTCGCCGGGTATTTTATTTGTGATGGGCAGAAACTAAACCGGCAGACGGCGGTTGTGTTCAGCCAGACCTGCGCGCAAACCGCGCCGGCAAAGGTAGTTCCAGGAGAGTGTTAGTGGTGCATCGTTTATGGGGCCTGACCCCGCGCGGCCTTGTGGTTTCGGGGCTCGCCATTGCGATTGCCGCTTGCGCTTCCAAGCCTTTGCCGCCCCCACCGCCGCCCCCGCCGCCTCCCAAAGTCGTGATTATCCCGCCCAAGCCGCGGCCGCCAGACGGTGCCGCTGCGGGTCTGGTGATTCCGCCTGCCGACGCGGCAGGCCTGCGCCGCTCGGTCAACCGGGATATCTCGCCCAACCAGATGGTGTGGAATTTGCGTTCGGCCTTCAACGTCGCGGCGCTCAATTGCAAAGGCCCCAAGCACGCCGAAATCCTTCCGACCTATCGCTCGTTCCTCAAGTCGTTCGGCAAGAAGCTGACCGCCGCGAACAAGCAGGTCGATGCCGAATTCAAGCGCCAGCATGGCGCGCGCTTCGCTGGACCGCGCGATGCCTACATGACCACGGTCTACAATCATTTCGCACTGCCGCCGACGCAGGCGCATTTCTGCGATGCGACGATGGCGGTGATGCGCGATATGCCGGGAGTAAAGGTAGCGGAGCTGGAAGCGTTTGCCGCGCGCAGCCTGCCCAACGTCGAAGTGGTGTTCGACGATTTCTACCGCCGGTATGCCGAGTATCAGGCGGAATTGGCGGCATGGGAAGCGCTCTACCAGCCCGAGACGGCGCAGCCGAAATCGGCGCAGGCGCAAACCGTGCCGGCCGGGTAAGCGCGCTCCAATTCGTGCTTTGCAACCGGGGCGGGGCTGCGCTATGGCTCGCATCCCGGATTGGCGCACGCTTTGGCTTGGCCGAACGATCGGGATTGGGGCCGTAGCTCAGATGGGAGAGCGCGTCGTTCGCAATGACGAGGTCAGGGGTTCGATCCCCCTCGGCTCCACCAGATAGCCGATCCTGTCAGACCAGTGTCTGACGGACGGGGAGCAGAGACCATCCTCGCGCCGGGCGGCCTTTGCCGCCAAGCGCTCCCCTTCCTTACCGCCGGACCGATCACATGCATTTTCTCGACCAAGCCAAGATCTTTATTCGTTCGGGCGCGGGCGGCCCCGGCGCGGTCAGCTTTCGGCGCGAGAAATATGAGGAATATGGCGGCCCCGATGGCGGCGATGGCGGCAAGGGCGGCGACATCGTGTTCGAGGCGGTGACCGGGCTCAACACGCTGATCGATTTTCGCTACACCCAGCATTTCCGCGCCCAGCGTGGCATCGGCGGCATGGGCAAGAACCGCACCGGGGCCGGCGGCAACGACCTCGTGATCAAAGTGCCGATCGGCACGCAAGTGCTCGACGATGACCGCGAAACAGTGCTGCTCGATCTCACCGAACCGGGCCAGCGGGTAGTGCTGCTGCGCGGCGGCGATGGCGGGCGCGGCAACATGTCCTATAAATCCTCGACCAACCGCGCGCCGCGCCAATCGGGGCCGGGCTGGCCGGGCGCGGAAATGTATGTCTGGCTGCGGTTGAAGCTACTGGCCGACGCAGGGCTTGTCGGCTTGCCCAACGCGGGCAAATCGACCTTCATCAACAAGATCACCAATACCAAGGCGAAAGTGGGGGACTATGCCTTCACCACTTTGCGGCCGCAGCTGGGCGTGGTTCGCCACCGGATGCGCGAATTCGTACTGGCCGACATTCCCGGGCTCATTGCTGGCGCTGCCGAGGGCGCTGGGGTGGGCGACCGCTTTCTCGGCCATATCGAGCGGTGCCGCGTGCTCATTCATCTGGTCGACATTCACGGCACCGATCCGGTCGAAGCAATGGAAATCGTCGAGGACGAGCTGGCCGCCTATGGCGCCGGGCTCGATGAAAAGCCGCGCCTGATCGCGCTCAACAAGATCGATCTGGTCGATGCCGAGCTGGTCCGCGCGTTCAGCAAGGAATTGCTCGAGGCGGGGGCGACGCGGGTGTTCCCGATCTCGGGCGCGACCGGCAAGGGCATGGATGCGCTGCTCGATGCGGTGCTCGATCATCTGCCCGCCGCCACGATCACCGAGCGCCCGACCGGAGAAGTCGAGGATGCCGAAGATCACAAGCCCTGGTCGCCGTTCTAGGCGGCAATTGCTGGTCATATCTGCGCAGGTGACACCCCGCGCGGCCTTCCCGTCTCACGGTATTTCCCCTAAGCGGCGCGGATCATGAAAATCACCCGCCTTTCCAGCCTGACCGAGCCCGCGCTGTGCCCGCGGCTGGTGATCAAGGTCGGGTCCGCGCTGCTGGTGGGTGCTGATGGCGCGCCCCGGCGCGAGTGGCTGGCGGCGCTGGTCGGCGAAGTCGCGGCCGCGCGGGCGCGCGGGCAGGATATCATCGTGGTTTCATCAGGCGCGATCGCGCTCGGCGCGCGCAAGCTGGGGCTGGCCAAGGGTGGCCGCGGCAGCCTGGCCGATGCGCAGGCGGCGGCGGCAGTCGGCCAGATCGCGCTGGCCGGGCTGTGGGCCGACTTGCTCGCCGCGCACGGGCTGACCGCGGCACAAGTCCTGCTCACGCTTGAGGATCTTGAAGACCGCCGCCGCTATCTCAATGCCGCCGCTACGCTGGGCACTTTGCTGAGCGCGGGCGCGGTGCCGGTGATCAACGAGAACGACACCGTGGCGACCGAGGAAATCCGCTTTGGCGACAACGACCGGCTGGCGGCGCGGGTGGGCCAGGCTGCGGGCGCGAGCGGGGTGCTGCTGCTTTCGGACATCGACGGGCTTTATGACCGTGATCCGCGCGAAGCCGGGGCCAGGCGGATCCCCGTGGTCCGGGGGGTGACTCCGGCAATTCATGCGATGGCGACCGGCGGTTCGTCCTCGGGGCTCGGTTCGGGCGGAATGACCTCGAAATTGCAGGCCGCCGAAATCGCCGAAATGGCGGGCATGGCGCTCGCGATCATCGATGGCCGGCCTGGCGCGCCGATTGCCGCCGCGCTCGATGCCGATCGTGGCACGCTGTTCTTGCCGCGCGGTCGCAAACCGGCACGCAAGGCCTGGCTGGGCGGGCGGATGCGCATGCGCGGCGCGGTGCATATCGATGGCGGCGCGGCGGCGGCACTGGCGCGGGGATCGAGCCTGCTTGCCGCCGGGGTGACGCAAGTGGAGGGTGCATTCGGGCGCGGCGATGCGATTGCGGTGCTCGGGCCGGACGGCACGGTGCTGGCCCGGGGACTCAGCGAATATGATGCGGCCGAGTGCGCCCGGCTGATGGGCCACCCGTCGCGCGAGCATGAGGAATTGCTCGGCTATGCCCCCCGCTCGGCGCTGATTCACCGCGACCAGCTGGTTCTGCTCTGATGCTCGATGAGAGAGGCCGAGGCGATCTGGTGGCGATCACCGGCGCGACCGGTTTCGTCGGTCAGGCGGTGCTCGACGAGGCGTTGCGGCGCGGGATGGAAGTGCGCGCGCTCGCCCGGCGCAAGCAGCCGGCGCGCGCCGGGGTGGAATGGGTGCGCGGCGATCTGGGCGACGAGCGCGCGCTGAAACGGCTGGTGGGGAGCGCCAGCGTGGTGATCCACATAGCCGGGGTGGTCAATGCGCCCGATGCGGCGGGCTTTGACGAAGGCAATGTGCGCGGCACGCTCAATGTGGTGAACGCGGCGCTGGCATCGGGCGTGGGCCGCTTCGTTCATGTTTCCTCGCTCGCTGCGCGCGAACCGGAACTGTCGCTCTACGGGGCTTCCAAGCGCAAGGGCGAGCAGATCGTCAAGGCTTCCAGCCTCGATTGGACCGTGGTGCGCCCGCCTGCGGTTTACGGCCCGCGTGACACCGAGATGTTCGAGCTGTTCAAGCTGGCGCAGAGGGGGCTGATGCCATTGCCGCCGCGCGGCAAGCTCTCGGTCATTCATGTCGCCGATCTTGCGCGGTTGCTGCTCGCGCTCATCCCTGGCGGCGAAGAGGTGACGCACCGCACGTTCGAGCCGGACGATGGAGAGCCGGGCGGCTGGACTCACGTGACTTTGGCCAAGGCCATCGGGCGCGCGGTTGGCCGCTCGGTGATGCCGCTGCCGCTGCCGCAGCGCGCGCTGCACTGGATCGCGCGGGCGGATAAGGCATTTCGCGGGGCCGGTGCCAAGCTGACGCCAGACCGGGTGGACTACATGTGCCACCCTGATTGGATGGCCGGGACCGGAATGGCCCCGCCGCCAGCGCTGTGGCAGGCACAAGTGGAAAGCGACCTCGGCCTGCATGCGACCGCCGCATGGTACCGCGAGGCGGGTTGGCTCAAATAGCGGGTGCTTCGGTGAGCCGCCTCGCGACCATGGCGAGCAGCGGCAGCCGGGCCTGCATTTTCACCGCGAGCAGCGCAGTGCCGCTGACTTTGCGCTGCACGAACAAGGTATCCATCGGCGGCAGATGCCAGTTGCTGCGATCGCGGGCGATCGGCGCGGTCAGTTCGCGAATGCCTTCGACAAAGCTGCGGTCGGAAAAATTGAACAGCCCCGGTTTACCGCCGTGCGCGAGGATGATCTCGATGATGCCGTCGAACGCTGCACTGTGGCTGCCCAGCAAATCCTGCGAGACGAAACCGACCTCGACCAGCGCATCGCGCATGGCGGGCCGGTCTTGCGCCAGACCCGCGCTCATCAGCTTGCGATAGGCTGCGATGGTCGCCGGTGGCACGGGCCGTGCTGCGCCGAAATCGAGGAGGACAATCCGCCCGGTTTCGGGCTGCCAGCGATAGTTGGCAAAATTGGGATCGGTCTGCATGAAGCCAAAGACGAACAATTCGCGCAGCACCAGATCCATCAGTGCGCCCATGGTCTGATCGCGCACCTCCTGCGCGGCGCTCGCCAATTCGTCGATCGGGCGCGCCGCGATGAAATCCATGGTCAGGACTTGCGGCCCGGTCAGTTCATCGACGGGGGCGGGAACGAGGAACGCGTCCTCGCCTGCCAGCATCTGGCCATAGCGGCGCATCTGTTCGGCCTCGCGCACGTAATCGGCTTCCTCGTGCAGCTGGCGCTTGGCCTCGTCCAGCAGCGGCGAGATGTCGAATTCGGCGGGGAGCAGCCCTGAAACGCGCAGCAAAGTCGCCACATTGTCGACATCGGCATCGATGCTGGCGGCTATGCCGGGGTATTGCACTTTGACCGCGACCAGCCGGCCATCGGGCAATCTGGCGCGGTGGACCTGGCCGATCGAGGCCGCCGCGATCGGCACCGGATCAAACTGCGCGAAGCGGCGGCGCCAATCGCTGCCCCATTGCGCGCCCAGCACCTTCTGCAACTGCGCGGGCGGCATGAAGTGGGCCGAATCGCGCAGCCGCGCGAGGATGGCGGTCAGCTCGGCGGGCAGCAGATCGCCGCCATCGAGCGACATCATCTGCCCCATTTTCATCGCCGCGCCGCGCAGCTTCGAAAGCTGCTCGGTCACGCGCAGCGCATTGCCCGGCGTGAGCAGCAGCTCGGACATCTGGGGGCGCTCGCCGCGCGCCAGCCGCCGTGCGCCTTCGGAAAGAACACCGCCCGCCACGCCGCCCGCCAGCTGCCCGAATGTCGCGAGCCGCGAGAGCCGGCCCGAGGGAACCTTGCGGTAACGATCGCTCATCGCGCGAGCCTTTGCAGCATGGGTCGAAGGCGCAGGAAGCGCACGTAAGCGGCCTCCAGCAAGCGCAGGACGAGAGGACTGCGCGCCGCCAGGCCGAGCGGGCGCAGCAGCGGTATCGCCCGCCACATCGCGGCAAAGGCCGCCGCGCCGCTCAGCAGAACGCCATTCTCTCGCGCATGGAATCGCGCCAGCAGCGCGGTCCGGTCAATCGGGCACGATGCCGCCGGATTGCCGACGTCGATGAAATCGATCCGCCGCGCCCGGTCGAGTCTGCGCATCAGAGCAATCTCCCGCGTGCACAGCGGGCACGCGCCATCGAACCACACGGTGAGGGAGGCAGTCACAGGATATCTGCAAGAGATCGCATACCTGTGCCTTCTACCGATATGATCTGAACGGCAACTGGCTTTAGGGGCGCAGACCGCATCGACCGGGCTGGTCAGAAGACGGGATCGTATCCGGGGGGCAACTCGCTCGTGCCATCTGCGGCCCCTCCCGTGGGCGCATGAATGCCGCATTCGACTTTGTCCCAGCCCTTCCACCGGCCCGAGCGCGCGTCTTCGCCGGGGGCGACTTTGCTGGTGCAGGGAGCGCAGCCGATCGACGGATAGCCTTCGGCCACCAGCGGATGCCGGGGCAGGTCGTGGAGCACCATGTAGGCTTCGATATCGTCTTTCGACCAGCTCGCCAGCGGGTTGATCTTCAGCCGCCCTTGAGCATCGGACCGGTCGATCTCGAAGCGCGGCAGGCCGGTGCGGGTGGCGGACTGGAAACCCTTGCGCCCGGTGATCGAGGCATCAAAGCGCGCCAAGGTCTTGGCCAGCGGGATGACTTTGCGGATCTCGCAGCAGCCATCGGGGTCCCACGACCAGCGCAGGCCCTTGTCGTCCTTCTTGGCCAGCATGTCCGCATCGGGTTCGATGATCAGCAGATTGGTGAGGCCAAGACGCGCTGCCAGTTCGTCGCGGTAGACGATCGTTTCGGCAAAGTGCTTGTGCGTCTCGAGGAAGATGACCGGCGTGGCCGGGTCGACGGTGGCAACGAGATGGAGCAGAACCGCGCTTTCCGCTCCGAAGCTTGAAACCACCGCAACCTCGCCCGCAAGGCTGTCGCGCAGCACCGAGCGGAGCATTTCGAGCGTTTCGGTGCCGCGAAACATGTTGTTGAGGCGGATAGCGTCGCTATCGGTGAAGCGCGCGGCCGTCTCGATCCGGTCGACATTTCTGACGGAGGTTTCAGCCATGCTGCGTCTCGCTGTGACGAAGTGCCCAGATCGGCGTGCGGCCATCGACGGTCTTTTGATAGACCTGGGGCCAGGTGGCAAAGGCCTCCGCAGCGGCATCCGCACTGATCGGCTGCTCGGGCGCGAACGCATCGAAGCCGCAGCGGCGCATGTGGCTCAATTGATCGAGCAGCACATCGCCGACCGCACGCAATTCGCCCGTATAGCCATGCTCGCGCAAGATCCGCGCGGCCGAATAGCCGCGCCCGTCGACATAGGCGGGGAAGCTGATCTCGATGCGCGCCAGCTGCGCCAGATGCGGCAGCAGCGCGCGCGCGTCGTCGCCCGGTTCGATCCGCACCGCGGCGGCATTGCCCGCCTTGGCGAAATCGCTGAAGCGGACCGCCGGTGCGGCAGAGGCTTCGTCGTCGCGGTAGCGCAGCAGGGTCTCACCCATAGATCGCCTCCTTGAACGGAGCCATGCCGATGCGGCGATAGGTATCGAGGAAGCGCTCGCCCTCGCCGCGCTGCGTCAGATAGACCTCGGTAGCCTTCTCGAGCGCATCGACCACGCCGTCTTCGCTGAAACCGGGGCCGGTGATCTGCGCGAGCGAGGTGTCGGCCGCTTCCGAACCGCCGAACGACAGCTGGTAGTTCTCGGTGCCCTTGCGATCGACGCCCAGAATGCCGATGTGGCCGGCATGATGATGCCCGCAGGCATTGATGCAGCCGGAAATCTTGACCTTGAGCTCGCCCAGATCGCGCTGGCGGTCCATATCGGCAAAGCGCGCCGAAATCTTCTGCGCCAGTGGGATCGAGCGCGCGTTGGCAAGGCTGCAATAATCTAGGCCTGGGCAGGCGATGATATCGCTGATCAGATCGAGATTGGCTGTGCCAAGGCCCGCCGCATCGAGCTTTTGCCACACCGTGTAGAGGTCGGCCTTCTTCACATGCGGCAACACGATGTTCTGGGTGTGCGTAACGCGCAGCTCGTCGAGACTGTAGTCACGCCCCAGATCGGCCATGAGCCGCATTTGGTCAGCGCTCGCGTCGCCCGGGATGCCGCCCGCAGGCTTGAGGCTGATCGTGACCACGGCATAGCCCGGCTGCTTGTGCGCCGCGGTGTTTTGATCGAGCCAAACCGCGAAATCGGGGTCGCTGCGGTCGATGGCTTCGGGCAGCCCGGTCTCGAAGCCCGGATCGGCAAAAAAGCCCTGGATGCGCGCAAGCTCCGCCGCCGGCGGTTCGAGGCCGAGCGTCAGGATATGGGCGAACTCTTCCTCGACCTGGCGGCGATATTCGTCCGCGCCGATCTCGTGGATCAGGATCTTGATGCGCGCCTTGTACTTGTTGTCGCGGCGGCCATAGCGGTTGTAGACGCGCAGGCAGGCCTCGGCATAGCTGATCATCTGCAGCGCGGGGACAAATTCGCGGATCACCGGCGCGATCATCGGGGTGCGGCCCATGCCGCCGCCGACATGGAACTTCGCGCCGATCTCGCCTGCCGCATTGGCCACGATCTGGATCCCGATATCATGCAGCCGCATCGCCGCGCGATCGGTCTCGCTGGCGATCACCGCGAATTTGAATTTGCGCGGCAAATAGTCGAATTCGGGGTGAAAACTCGACCATTGGCGCAGCAATTCGGCATAGGGACGCGGATCGACGAGTTCGTCGGCGGCAGCCCCGGCATACTGGTCCGAGCTGATATTGCGGATGCAGTTGCCGCTGGTCTGGATCGCGTGCATCTCGACTGTTGCTAGATTCGCAAGGATATCAGGCGTTTGCTCCAGCTTGATCCAGTTGTATTGGAGATTTTGCCGCGTGGTGAAGTGGCCATAGCCGCGATCGTACTTTTCGGCGATGTCGCCCAGCTTCCGCATCTGGCGGCTGCTAAGTGTGCCGTAAGGTATCGCTACACGCAGCATATAGGCATGCAATTGCAGATAGAGCCCGTTCTTGAGCCGCAGCGGCTTGAATTGCTCTTCGGTCAATGCGCCCGACAGACGGCGCGCAACCTGCCCGCGAAATTCCTCGACGCGGGCATCGACCATGGCCTGATCATACTGGTCATACTGATACATGTTACAAAACCCATCCGCTGATGTCGGTTTCAGCGGGCTTGAGAGAGAAATCGAGCCTGACAGTAGGGCCAAGCGCGCGAATGCGGTCCTTGATATGCGCGGGGCGCACGCCTTCCGCAGTGCGTTCGGCATCGATTACGTAGCCGGCATTGACCCGCAGCGCCGCGTCCTCGCGGGCGAGGATGGCGTCGGCATCGGCAGCCACATCGACCGCGGCATTGACATCGCGCGACCAGCCCTGGCCGTCCCACCACACCACGTCGCCGCTTTTGAGATCATTGCCGGTAAGGATTTTCATGCCGCGCTCTCCGCCAGCTGGAGCAGCGCTTCGGTGCTGTCGCGCGCGGTTACCTCGCCGATCACGATCAGCGCCGGGCTTTTGACTTTTTCGCGCGCAATAAGCGCACCAAGCCCGGCCAGCGGGCCGCGCAGCACGCGCATTTGCGGGCGCGAGGCGTTTTCGATCACCGCCACCGGCATATCGGGGGCCAGGCCATCGGCGATCAGCTTTTCGGCTATCGCTTCGCCCGTGGCGACGCCCATGTAGATCACCAAAGTGCGGCCGACCCCGGCCAGACCGGCCCAATTCTGCTCGGCGAGGCCCTTGCATTGCCCCGCCACGAACGAGACGATCGAGGCGCTGTCGCGGTGGGTAAGCGGGATCTGCGCTGCGGCGGCAGCACCCAGCGCGGCGCTGACGCCGGGGACGACTTCGACCGGCACGCCCGCCGCGCGGCACGCCTCGGCCTCTTCGCCGCCGCGCCCGAAAATGAACGGATCGCCGCCTTTGAGGCGCACGACATCGCGGCCCGCCAAGGCTTCGCGCACCAACAGCGCGTTGATCTCGTGCTGCTGCAGGGTATGGCGCGCGCGGCTTTTGGCCACCGAAATGAAGCGGGCGGCGGGGGGAGCCATGGCCAGGATCGCGGGATCGACCAGACCATCGTGGACGATCAGCTTCGCGCCCATCACCAGCCGCGCCGCGCGCAAGGTCAGGAGATCGGGATCGCCCGGACCCGCGCCGACGAGAAAGACTTTACCGATGCGGGGCGAAACGTGGCTCATATCGTGCCAAATGGGCGCAGAGATGCCGCGCTGCCAGTGAGAATGCATTGCAGCGGGGTTAGGGGAACTTTAGCGCCGTGCCTCAGGCTTGCGGCTTGAGTTGGGTCAGCGCGTCGACCAGCCGGTCGAGGCCATCCGAATTGCGCAGCAGGATATCGCCTTGAGGGTAAGGGATCAGGACCCCGTTATCCTGAAACAGCCGCCAGACCCGCTTCAACACCTGGCTGCGGACATTGGCGACGCCCTGTGCTGGATCATTGATCCACACTGAGACCTGCATCTCGATGGCATTTGCCCCGAATGCGCGGAGCAATACGCTGGGTTCGGGCGACGCGAGAACGCGCGGCGAAGCACCCGCCGCCTCGAGCAAGAGCTTTTCGGCAAGCACGATGTCGCTGCCATAGGCGATGCCGACCGGAATCGAGATCGCCACTTCGGGCGACGAGTACGACCAGTTTTCAACCTGGCTGGTCATCAGGATTTCGTTCGGAATCAGATACTCGCGGTTGTCCCCGGTCGTGACCGACACTGCGCGCAGGCCGATCTTCTTGACCTCGCCAAACGTCTCTCCCTTTCCGCCAGTCACCGTGATGACATCACCCGGCTTGATCGAACGGTCCATCAGCAGGATCAGTCCGGCGATCATGTTGCCGAATGTTTTTTGCAAGCCGAAACCGATGGCGAGGCCAAAGGCCCCCGAGAACACCGTGAGCGCGGTCAGGCTGATCCCCAGCACGTCAATCGCGGTGAAAAAGGCGATCGCCCAGATCGCCGCGCCAAGCAGTTTCTCGATCAGCAGCCGCTGCGCGGGGTCAAGCGAGGTGACGCGCCGCACCATGCGTCGGCCAAACCGGCTGATCAGGCGCGCGAACACGATCGCTACCGCGGCAACCAGCGCCGCGCGCATCAGCGTGAACAGCGAGATGTGCGTGTGCCCGACATCGAAGCTGATCTGATCGAGCGCGGTGATAATCTCGCGCGTGCCGCGCATGAATTGTTCCCACCCGGTCATCGGACAGCGCTCCACGCGTGCAACGCCCGTTCGAGATCGGCGATCAGGTCGGCCGGATCTTCCAGCCCTATGGAAAGGCGCACGCCGAATTGATCGGACGGTGCCATGCCCGCGCGCGGCCAAGGGCTGGCAGTGCGGATTGCGGCGGGATCGACCGGCGTGGCGAGACTTTCGAACCCGCCCCACGAATAGCCGATGCCGAACAGGCCGAGCGCATCGATCAGCGCATCGCGCGCCGCGCCGGTGCCCCCTTGCAGCACAAAGCTGAACAGCCCGCAGCCGCCATGAAAGTCGCGGGCCCACAGTGCATGCCCAGGCGATCCGGGCAGCATCGGGCACAGCACTTGAGCAATTTCCGGACGCGGCGCGAGCCACGCGGCGATGGCGAGCGCGGAGGCGGTCTCCTGCGTCAGCCGCAGCGCCATCGTGCGGAGGCCCCGGAGCATCAGCGAGGCATCGTCGGGCGAAGTGACCTGTCCGAGCCCTTGCGCGCGCAGCCGCAGCTTGCGGTACCATTCGGGCCCGGCGCTTGCCGATCCCATCATGGCGTCCGAATGCCCGCCGACATGCTTGGTCAGGCTCATCACCGCGATATCTGCGCCCATCTGCAGAGCCGGAAAACCAAGCGGAGAGGCCCAGGTGTTGTCAAGCACCACGGCCAGCCCTTTGCCATGGGCGATGGCCGAAAGCGCGGGAACATCGCAGACTTCCATCGTCAGGCTGCCGGGCGATTCGAGCAGGACGGCCCTGCTGCGCGGGCAGATCGCGGCTTCAAACGCGGCGGGATCGAGCGGATCGAACCAGCGCGTCTCCACGCCAAGGTCCTTGAGCAGCCCGCGCCCCATCGCGCGGCTGGGCTCATAGGCATTGTCGGTCATCAGCAGCACATCGCCCGGGCGCAGCACCGTGAGCAGCGCGCCCATGATCGCGGCGACGCCCGAGGGATAAAGCACCGTGCCCGCAGCGCCGGGCTCGAGCGCGGTCAAGGCTTCGGCCAGCGCCCACTGCGTCGGTGCGCCGCGTCGGCCATAATAGAAATTGCCATCGACATTCGCAGGATGCGCTCTAAGCGCCGCCATATCGGGATAAAGATGCGTGCTGGCGCGGTAGACTGGCGGATTGACCACCGCTCCGGGATGATCGGCGGTGCCGGTCCATGCCGCCCGGCGTCCGGCACCGACCAGGCGGGTGCCGATGCCGAGAGCCTTGTTGTCGGTATTACTCATGCGATCGGGGAAAGCAGGATTTCCAAGCCCCTGCAACCCGTTGTTGGGCCTTTTCGCCTAACGTGCGCCGCCCAGTTCTTTTGGTGCGTCCGGATCAGCGCCCCATTCGCTCCAGCTGCCGTCGTAAAGCGCCACGTCCTCTTTGCCGAGCAAGTGCAGCGCAAAGATCAGCACATTGGCGGTCATGCCCGAACCGCAACTGGTCACGAGGGGTTGCTCAAGATCGACCCCGGCCTCGATAAAGGCGGCGCGCAGCGCCTCGGGCTTTTTCCAGGTTCCATCGGGGGCAAACAGGCTGGCATAAGGCACATTGCGCGCGCCGGGGATGTGCCCGCTGGCCAGTCCCGGCTTGGTTTCAGGAACTTCGCCGGTGAAACGGCCTGCGCCGCGCGCATCGACCACCTGTTCATCGCGCGATGCCAGATTGGCCAGCATCTGTGCCTTGGTGCGCACGCTGCGGTTGTCGCTCCACACGGTGAAATGGCGGTGGCGCAAGGTGTGCTTGCCCTGAGCGCATGGGCGTCCTTCGGCTTTCCATTTGGCTATGCCGCCATCGAGCAGCGCCACATTGGTCGCGCCGAACATGGTCAGCATGAACCAGGCACGCGCGGCCGATCGCATCGGGCTATCATCATAGACCACGATCCGGCTACCATCGCCAAGTCCCAGGCTCTGCATTCGGCTGGCAAATTTTTCGGGCGAGGGGAGCATGTTCATCCCCGGCTGTGCGGGATCGGTGAGATTGGCGATGTCCATGAACACCGCGCCCGGGATATGGCATGCTTCGTACTCAAGGCCGGCGTCGCGGCTGTGTTCGGGCAGGAAGGCGCTTGCATCGATGATACGCAAATCGCTCGCGCTCATTTCGCGCGCCAGCCATTCCGTCGAAACCAGCAATTCCATGCTATCTATCTCCTGCCTATCGTGCGGCCCTTCTTTGCGTGGCTCGCCGGAAAGATTGATTAGCCATCCCGGGCGCGGGCGTCACCCCCAAATGCGCCCGGTGGCAGGTAGAAAAATCGGATCCGCGCGCGATCGGCAGGCCGCCGGGCAGCGCGCTTTCGGCTCACCGCGCGGTCTTGCCCTGCGCGCTGCGCGGGTGCATGGGCGCATTTTTGCGCAGGAGTGCTGCTGCGATGTCCGATACCCCCTCCGAAGCAGGGCCGCTCTACCTTGGCAAGGCGTCGGGACTGCCGGCATCGCCAGCGGAAGCGGTGCTCGACTATGTGCCCAATCCGCGCCCGGGAGCGCTCTATCTGGTGCGCTTTGCCGCGCCTGAATTCACCTCGCTGTGCCCGGTCACTGGCCAGCCCGATTTCGCGCACATCGTGATCGATTATGCGCCGGGCGAGACGATTGTCGAATCAAAGGCGCTCAAGCTGTTTCTGGGCGCGTTTCGCAATCATGCCGGGTTTCACGAGGATGTTACGGTGGGCATCGGTCAGCGGCTCGTGGCCGAAATGCGCCCCCGCTGGCTGCGCATCGGCGGCTACTGGTATCCACGCGGGGGCATTCCGATCGACGTGTTCTGGCAATCCGGCACCCCGCCCGAGGGCCTATGGCTTCCCGAGCAGGGAGTCGCTGCGTACCGCGGACGGGGCTAGCATCGTTCAGCGGCGGTGCCATCCGCGATTGAATCTGTCGCTTGCCGAATCGATCCACGCGTTGATGCGGCCATACTCGCGCCCGATGTTGCGCGCGGAGCGCAGATCGCCCTGGCGGCATTCGCGGGTTTCCCGGAAACGCAGCCGGTCGATGTCGCGCTGAATGCGGCGTGCGGTCCCGCGATCAAGAGCGCCACTGCGAACCGCTCTGGTCAGGCGGTTCTGGGTGTGAAAGCCGCGTTCACCCGAGCAGGTCGTCTGCACGAGAAACGCGTTGCGCTGGAAGCCATGATCGACGTTGCGATAGCTGCCCTGCGCGCTGGCCGCCGGGCCGATGAGCAGCGCCGCACCTAGCACCAGCGCACTTGTGATTGCTTTGAGGTTGGTCTTCATTGCCTTGCCCTTTGCTCTGGGTTGCTCGGCACGCTGCGGGTTTGCCGCGGGCCGATGAGCAAGGTGTGCGCGATTCGCGCTGGCCGAAGCCTGAATGCCATGTTGGCTATTGTTCATGTAAAGGCATCTTAACATGAACAAAATTATCGGTTGCCGGCGGTCAGGGGGCAAGCCCGCCTGACCGCGCAGCCTTCAAGTGTCAGGCAGGCGCGCCGCTGACCGCCTTGATTTCCATAAAGTCCTTCAGACCGAACAGACCGCCTTCGCGCCCGTTGCCCGATTGCTTGTAGCCGCCGAACGGCTGCCCGGGCGCAGGACCCCAATTGTTGATCGCGACCATGCCCGCGCGCAGTTCCGGGGCGATTTCGGCCGCTTTGGCCGGATCGCCGGAAATGACCGCAGAGAGGCCGTAGGCCGTGTCGTTGGCGATATCGATTGCGTCTTCGATCGTGTCATAGGCCATGATCGTCGCAACGGGTCCGAACACTTCTTCCTTGGCGATGCGCATGTCCGGCGTGACGCCCGAGAACACCGTCGGCTTGATGTAGAAGCCGCGATTGAGATCGGCCGGACGATCGGTGCCGCCGGTTTCGAGCGTGGCACCTTCGTCGATCGCGGACTGGATCAGCCCCTGGATCTTCTCGTACTGGGTCCTGTTGACCACTGGCCCGATGTGCATGCCCTCGAGCATGGGATCGCCGACCTTGGTGCCCTCGAACATCGCCTTGATGAACCCTGCGGCTTCGGCCGCGCGCTCTTTTTGCACAAGGATGCGGGTCGGAGCGATACAGCTTTGCCCGGTGTTGACCAGCACGCCCTGCACGGTGGGCGGCAGAACCTCTTCGAAACGGGCATCGGGCAGAACAATGTTGGGCGATTTGCCGCCCAGCTCCTGATGGACCCGCTTGACTGTGTCTGCCGCTGCTTTGGCAACGAGGATGCCTGCGCGAGTAGAGCCGGTGAAGCTCACCATTTCGATGTCGGGGTGCGACGAGATCGCCGTGCCGACGCCGGCACCGTCACCCTGCACCAGATTGAACACGCCCGGGGGTACGCCGGCGGCATCGAGGATCTCGGCAAAAATGGCGGCGTTGCCGGGGCATTCTTCCGAAGGCTTCAGCACCATCGTGTTGCCGCTGGCAATGCAAGGCGCCACTTTGAGTGCGATCTGGTTCAGCGGCCAGTTCCACGGGGTGATCATGCCGACCACGCCCATCGGTTCGTAGACCACCATGTTCGATCCCATGCGCTCGCTGAACGTGAAGTCCTTGAGCGCGTTGATCGTGCCCATGAAGCCGCCAATGCCGGCCCCGACTTGCGCGGCCTGCGCGAAGCTGACCGGCGCGCCCATTTCGTTGGCCATCGAGCGGGCAAGATCGGGCGCGCGCTTCTGCATCTCGGCGACGATCCGGGTCAGCAGCGCAAGGCGCTCCTCGCGGGTGGTTTTGCGGAAGGTCTTGAACGCTTCGCGCGCGGCCGCCACGGCGGCATCGACATCGGCTTTGGTGCCCAGAGTGATCTCGGTGCAGGCTTCTTCGGTCGAGGGCGAAATCACTTCGTGGCGGGTGCCGCCGATGCTCTCAACCCATGCGCCGTTGATGTAGTGCTTCAGGTAGCTGTCCATGATCATGTCTCCCATGTGTTTAACCGATAGCTTAACCCGCGCATGCTGCCCCCGGCAAGCAGCGAATTGGGGAACTTGGCAAAGTCGCCTGCGGGGTACGGGGACCAGCCATGGCTGCCCCTCACAAAATGGCGGATCGTGTTTGGTGCGGCGATGGGCCACCATCGACAATATTCCGCTGCCGCATCCGGCGGGAGCATGATCAAGCGAGAGTTGGATATTTCCATGAGCCATGCCGATCAGAATTTTCCATTGGCAGGGCTCAAAGTGCTTGATTTTTCGCGCGTGCTGGCGGGGCCGTTTGCGGGCCGGATGCTGAGCGACCTCGGTGCCGATGTGATCAAGGTGGAGCCGCCCGAGGGCGACATGACGCGCCAGTGGGGCAAGATGGTGGCGGGCGTATCGGGGTACTACAATCAGCAGAACGCGGGCAAACGCGCCATCTGCGTCGATCTCAGGGCCCCCGGCGCGGCCGCGCTGATGATCGCGCTCGCGGGCCAGGCCGATATTGTGATCGAGAACTATCGCGGTGACGTTATGGGCCGGTTAGGGCTGGGTTTTGACGTACTTAGCGCTGCAAACCCGCGTTTGATCATGCTGTCGATCTCGGGCTTCGGCAAAGACGGTCCGGAAGCGCGGCGGGCAGCCTATGCGCCTATCATCCACGCCGAGACCGGCCTGCTCGATCGCATCGCGCGGCAGGGCGGGTTCCCGCTGGTCGACCAGCCGATGACCGTGGCCGATACCAATGCCGGGCTGCACGGCCTTGTCGCGGTGCTTGCAGCGGTGATTATGCGCGAGCGGACCGGCCTTGGGCAGCATATCGACATGGCCATGATCGATGCGATGCTGGTCACCGACGATCAGGCGCATTTCGATCTGGAGGACTCGCGCGACGGGGTGAGTCTGGTCGGGGAAATCTGGCATACCGGCGCAGGACCGGTCCTGATTGCAGCCGATTTCAGACTCATGTGGCGGCAACTGATGGAAGATTTCGCGGTGGCCGATCCGGTGTTGCCCGAGATGGAGCAGGCGGCGCGGATCGCCGCGCGCCGGGCCGCAGCAAGCGGGTTCCTTGCAGGTTTGCCCGATTGGTCGGCGGTGGCGGCCGTGATGACGAAATTGAATGTGGCATGGGGCGAAGTCCGCACGGGGGCGACGCTTGCCGAGCAAAAGACGCTGATCCACCGGGGCAGCATTGCCAAGATCGATGACCGGGCGGGCGGGACGCGGCCGGTACCGCAATCGCCTTACCGTTTTTCGCAGGCGGCGTCGGCGGTGCGCGGGCCGGGATCGCGCAAGGGCGAACACAATGCCGAGGCGCTGACCGAATGGCTCGGCTTGTCGGCACAGGCCATTGCCGATTTACACGCGCAAGGGGTGCTCAAGGCGGATGACGAGGACGGAGGCGCGCTGGTGCAGCGCAGCTTGTAGCAACCTTGCATTTAGTAAGCATGGCAGGTAATAAGCATCTATGCAGGATAACATCGCATTCATCGCGTCCGATGTCGGGCGCTTGTTTCGCAAGCGATTTGATATCGCGGCGCGCCAGTTTGGCGTGACCGGCCCGCAGTGGCGCGTGTTGGTGGCATTGAACCGCATGCCCGGCCTCAATCAGGTCGCGCTGGCGACCTGGCTCGAGGTCGAGACTATCACGACGGGGCGGATGATCGACCGGCTCGAGAAAGCCGGTCTGGTGGAGCGCAAACCCGATCCGGCCGATCGACGCGCGTGGCTCCTCTATGTCACCCCTGCGGCCGGGCTGCTTATGGACCGGCTGAGAGGATGCGCGGATGACGTGTTTGCCGACGCTCTCCATGGTTTCAGCGAGACAGAGCACAACCAGTTGCTCGACCTGCTCGGCCGCCTGCGCAACAATCTGAGCGATGATCTGCAATGCGAAGCGAGGCAGGCGCATGGCTGAAGCCGATCCTGCTTCCGCGATCAATGCGGCCGTGGTGGCGGAGCGCAAACCGGCACGCCAGCCTTTGGTGCGCCGCATGCGGCCCTGGCTGATGCTGGTGGGCCCGGCGGTGCTGATCGGCGGCGGCTTGTGGTACTGGTTCGGCAATCCGGATGTGGTCTCGACAGACAATGCCTATGTAAAAGCAGACGTGATCGCAGTGGCCGGCGAGGTTACCGGACTGGTCGTGAGCGCCAATGTGCGCGAAAACCAGCCGGTGAAGGCGGGTGATGTGCTGTTTACGATCAACCCTTCACCATACCGGGTGGCGGTGGCCCAGGCCGATGCGCAAATCGCCGCCGCGCAGGCGCGGGTGACCGGGCTGCAGGCGGAAGTGGGCGCGAACGCGGCCGATCTGGCGGGCGCGCGCGATGATCTTGTGCTGGCGCAATCGACATTGGCGCGCGAACGGGCGCTGCTCGAGCGTGGTTTCAATACGCGGGCGAGGATGGATGTTGCCGAACATGCGGTGGCTTCGGCGCGCGACCGGCTGGCGTCGGTGCAGGCCGAAGTGGCCAAGGCGCGCGCGCAGCTGGCCAACGGCAGCCAGGTTCCGGGCCTCAACCCCGCCATCGCGGCCGCGCAGTCGCAGCGCGCCAGCGCTGAACTCAATCTGCAGCGGACGGTCGTTCGCGCGCCCGCATCGGGCCGCATTGCGCAATCGGGGCGCATGCAGGCGGGGCAAATGGTGTTTCCCGGGGTGCCGATGGTCAGCATCGTGCGCGCGGACAGCACCCGCATCGATGCCAATTTCAAGGAAACCGACCTCAACCGGATGCGCCCCGGCCAGCCCGCCGAGATCGAGCTCGATGCCTATCCCGGGATGAAGCTGAAGGGGCATGTCGAGAGCATCGGGGCGGGGACGGGATCGGAATTTTCAGTGCTCCCGGCGCAAAACGCCACCGGCAACTGGGTCAAGGTCATCCAGCGCGTGCCCGTGCGCATCGCCATTGACGACAAATCCGACCGTCCGCTGATTGCCGGCCTCAGCGCATTCGTCAAAGTGCATGTCGGCAAGCGCTGATTCCCTGGCGCGGGCGCAGCCGCCCGGCGCGGATGTGCCGGTATTGGCGGTAAAGCACCGGGGGTGGCTGCTCGTCGGCGTGATGGGCGCGATGGTCATGCAAGTGCTCGACACGACAATCGCCAATGTGGCGCTGCCGCATATGCAGTCTTCGCTCTCGGCCACGCAGGATACCGTCAGCTGGGTGCTGACAAGCTATGTGCTGGCCTCGGCCGTGGCGCTGCCGCTCGCTGGGTGGCTGGTCAGCAGGCTCGGCGCGCGCACGATGTTGCTTGGCTCGGTAACGCTGTTCACGTTGGCCTCGATCCTGTGCGGCTTGGCGCAGAGCCTTGAACAGATGGTGGTGTTTCGCGTGCTGCAGGGCCTTGCCGGAGCGTTCCTGGGGCCCTTGGCGCAGACCACCATGCTCGATACCAGCGCACCCTCTGAGCGACCGCGCATGATGGCGCTGTTTACCCAGGGGGTCATGCTGGGCCCCATCGCCGGGCCGATCCTGGGCGGATACCTCACCGAAAATTTCAACTGGCGCTGGGTTTTCTTCGTCAACATCCCGCTCGGCATTGCTTGCCTGGTGATCATTGTGCTGTGCCTGCCGCGAACCTCGGCCACGGGCCGGAAGGTCGATCTCATGGGCTGGGCGCTGGTAGCGGGGGCCGTTTCGGGGCTGCAATTGATGCTCGATCGCGGACCCTCGCAGGACTGGTTCGCCTCGGCCGAAGTTGTGTCCTACCTCGTCCTTACGCTCAGCTGCTTGTGGATGGGGGCGGTGCATTTTGCCACGGCAGCCAATCCGCTCTTTCCGCTGGCAATGTTTACGGACCGCAATTTCCTGTGCGGCCTGCTGTTCACTTTCATCATGGGCATGACAATGATGTCGGTCATGGCGCTGCTGCCCAGCCTGCTCCAGACGATCTATCGCTATCCGGTGATCGATGCCGGGTGGCTGCTGGCAGCGCGCGGCGTGGGCTTGCTGGTGTTCATTGCGCTGTTTTCCAAGATCATGGCGAAGACCGATCCGCGATTGTTGCTGGCCACCGGATTTTCGGTCACCGGGTTCTCGCTCTGGATGATGACCGGATGGTCGCCCGACATGCCCGCGTGGCCCATCGCGCTGAGCGGCCTGATCCAGGGGGTGGGCATGAGCATGGTGTTCATCCCCTCAACCCTGATCGCCTTTGCCACATTGCCGCCCGCCTACCGCACCGACGCTTCCGGTCTGGTCAACATGATGCGCAATCTGGGGGCTTCGATCGGCATCGCGGTGGCGACATTCCTCCTGGGCCGGGGCGTTCAGGTCAACCATGCCGAATTGAGCGCGGAAGTGACACGGATGTCGGTGCCGTTCGATCTTGACCGGATCACAGCTTATGGCGACGCCAGCACTGCCATGGTTACCGCAGCCGATCGCATGATCAACCAGCAGGCGGCCATGATCGCTTACATCAACGATTTTCTGGTGATGGCGCTGGTTTGCTTCGCGGCGATCCCATTGGTCGCGTTCTTGAAAACCGCCAAAAGCCCGGTGCCCACCGGCAAGGTGCCTGCGGGCGGAGGGTCTGACGCACTCGCCGATGCGCTGCACTGATCGGCGCTTTTAGCCGCGCGGTTTGCGGCGTAGAGTTGCAAGGCGATGCGGGGCGCTGCTGGCCGATTCCCCCCGGCCGCAGGATTTGATCCCCGCCCGGATGAAGGAGAGACACGATGTTCGAGCGCAACCCAGCTTCTGTGAAATCGGTGCGATTGCTTGTGCTGGCCGCGCTGGCGACATCCGCCGCCCCCGCGCTTGCAGCGGGCACCACGCTGACCGCAATGCTCGCCGGAGCAAACGAAACGGCCGGCGGCAACGCTCAGGGCAGCGGTACGTTCAAGGTCGAGGCAGACGTGGAGACGGGCGATTTCTGCTACACCTTGACCGCAGACAAGATCGGGACGCCGACCATGGCGCATCTCCACGCGGGCGCGGCGGGCAAGGATGGCGACGTGGTGGTGCCGCTGACCGTTACGGGTGCCGCGAGCGATGAGTGCGTCGCGATCGAGCCTGACAAGCTGAAGCCGATCCTGGCCGATCCGGCCGGGTTCTATATCAACGTGCACACCGCCGAATTTCCCAACGGCGCCATTCGCGGACAACTGGTCAAACCGTGAGCGGAGCGGGCCGGTTGCGGCCCGCTCTCTTAGCGATCGCGCTGTGCAAGCAGCCGCAGACGCAGCGCGTTGAGCTTGATGAACCCGGCAGCATCCTTCTGGTCATAAGCGCCTGCATCGTCTTCGAAGGTGACATGCGCTTCTGAGTAGAGGCTGTCGGGCGATTTGCGCCCGACGACCGAGGCCATGCCCTTGTACAGCTTGAGCCGCACGGTGCCGTTGACGCGCGCCTGGCTGTGATCGATCGCGGCCTGGAGCATCTCACGCTCGGGCGCGAACCAGAAGCCGTTGTAGATGAGCTCGGCATATTTCGGCATCAGCTCGTCCTTGAGATGCGCCGCGCCGCGATCGAGCGTGATGCTTTCGATCCCGCGATGGGCGCGGGCATAGATTTCCCCGCCCGGTGTTTCATACATGCCGCGGCTTTTCATCCCGACGAAGCGGTTTTCAACGAGGTCCAGCCGGCCGATGCCGTGTTTGCGGCCAAGATCATTGAGCGCGGCGAGCAAGGTGGCAGGGCTCATCGCCATCCCATTGAGCGCGGTGCCGTCGCCTTTCTCGAAGTCGATCGTGATGTATTCCGGGGTATCGGGCGCGTCTTCCGGGTTCACCGTGCGGCTGTAGACATAGTCGGGAACTTCGGACCACGGGTCTTCGAGCACTTTGCCTTCGGACGAGGTGTGGAGAAGATTGGCATCGGTCGAGAACGGGCTTTCGCCGCGCTTGTCGGTGGGCACCGGGATCTGGTGTTGCTCTGCCCAAGCGATCAACGCGGTGCGGCTGGTGAGATCCCATTCGCGCCATGGTGCGATGACTTTGATGCCGGGATCGAGCGCATAGGCGGACAGCTCGAAGCGCACCTGATCGTTGCCCTTGCCGGTTGCGCCATGCGCTACAGCGTCAGCGCCGGTTTCGCGCGCGATCTCTATAAGTCGCTTGGAGATAAGCGGGCGGGCGATCGAGGTGCCGAGCAGATAGTCGCCCTCGTAGCGGGCATTGGCGCGCATCATCGGAAAGACGAAATCGCGCACGAATTCCTCGCGCAGATCATCGACATAGATGTGTTCGGGGCGAACCCCCATCAGTTCGGCCTTGGCGCGCGCGGGGCCAAGCTCCTCGCCTTGCCCGAGATCAGCGGTGAACGTGACCACTTCGCAGCCATAGGTCACTTGCAGCCACTTCAGGATGACACTGGTATCGAGGCCGCCGGAGTAGGCAAGAACAACGCGTTTGATATCGGACATGGCAGGCTGATCCCCTGAATCGCCGGGCTGTTTCGAGAGCGGCGGCGCGTAACAGGCGTGCGCAATTATCGCAACCTGTGGCTGCGCTCAACGAGCGGACGCGGCGGGTGCCGGGGATGACCGTGGCGGCGCCCGCCCGATCAAACGGGCGCGGCCACGGCTTCCCGAGCAACAGCTTCGATGGTCTCGTCGTCACGTCTGCGCGAACACAGCCTGATCACGGTGATCACGCTGCGCAGGGTTGGCGGGTCGGGAGCTGGACCCCCCGACGGATAGCAGCTGTCCGGACTTCCCAAGCCCATGACAACCCTTCGAAGCAATGGCCAATCCGCCTTTCGCGTATCAGGACTGAAGCGCAAGCCCATCCGAAACGCACTGGAGATGCGTGCCTAGAGGCGCAGAATGATTGACTAGGTCATCTCTAGATTGCTGGAGATTGGATAGAGAAGGGCGGCGGCGCGGCGCATGAGTGCTGGAAAGCCGACGCGCAACCAGCATTTTGCAGGTGAGTCACTCGTTGAATCAATGCTTTGGGGACCGTCCAAAACGGACCCATCTGCCAAAATGGAACCAGTTGGACGTGCGTGTCGTTATCTCTTCTGACATCAAGGCATTCAGGAGGGTTTATGGAATGGAGACTCATCCTGAGGATGGGCGAACGGATCGCCTTACAACTCGCCAAGTGAGCTGTGTCGCGCTGGTGGCGAGTGGCCATAGCTCAAAAGAGATCGCGCGTGAGCTTGGCATATCGCCATCGACCGTTGATAACCATATTGCGACAGCAATGCACATTATCGGTTCTGCAAACCGAGCCGCCCTGGCAACCTGGTACAAGCAAGTGTGCGAATCAGAGGCGGCGCCCACTCAAATCGAAGAACATCCCCCATGGGGCCGTTCCTACAATATTTCGATTTCGTTGCCTCCCATGGGGGGGATTCGCAACTCACTTTCGGTGATGGAAAGAGTTTTCTCAGCTCTCCAGATCATTACTGTATCGGTTATGGCGGCATCTACCTTGATTCTCGTCGTTCTTGTTTTGATCTTTTTCTCAAACTGGTCTACGTGACGGTATAATCATGGCTCCTCTAAAGGAAGATAGGAGTTGTCCATGATCAACCTTCGCGAAGCATCGGTCCGCGTCGTCACCGGCGATGCGCAGGAAATGAACGGCGCAATCGATCAGGCGCTGATCCAGCAGATGCGCCTCGCGACAAGCTTCATTGAAGCGTCGCAGGAATCGCGCCTTGCCATGCCGCTCACGCAGCCTGCGCTTCAGGCCATGTCGGAAGGCCTCGGCTGCCTCGTTGCGGGCCGCGAAAAAGTCTCGGAATCGATCCGCGAAATGAACCGGCTGCTCGCCCATAGCAACCTCAAGGAGACGAGCTTTGGCTGCCCGGGCGGGATTTTCAGACTGAACCTGACCACGCCCGAGCGGGCAGTCGCATAAGCCGCGAAAAGGGAGCGCAAGGTTGTTGAGCATCAGCGTCATGGTCTTGTTCTGGCTCATGCTGATGTGCAGCGCCCTGGTGGCATTTGTCTACGGACTTGTCTTTGAACGCGCCTCTGCCGTGTCGCTGATCGCCATCAGCATGTTTTCGTTGATCAGCAGCCTTGGGCTCCCAGCCAGCAACTGGCACTTTGTCTCGACCCTTTCGGACTGGGCGATATTGCCGGTTGCATGGTATTTTGCGCTGACGTCGGATCGGTACTGGCCGATCTGGTTTGCCGCCATGCAAACGCTCACGGTTGTGACTTTGGTCATTACCCCGACGCAGATTGGACTTCCGCATTTGATTCTCTTGAACCTTGCGGGGTTCTGGTCACTGCCCGCGCTGCTTGTGATGACCTGGGGCACGATACTGGACTGGCGGGAGCGTGCTTCCGCCAGTCTTTCGCGGCCTTGAAGCAGGGCGTTGCGAGGCCCGATACCCGCAGGCCGGGCTTTAGGCCGGACCGCGCCGCTCCGCTGCATACCGCGCCTCGGCCGCGCCGATGTAATTCCGGGTGAGGGGCAGCGCATCGCGATTGCGGACCAGCTGGAGCTGGAAATTGACCAGATCGCCATATTCGAACGCGGTCGCCGCCCCGGCGAGATAAAACAGCCACATCCGCGTGAAGCGCGCGTCATAAAGCTCGATCAGGCGCGCTTCGTTGGCGACGCAGCGCCGATACCATTCGCGCAGCGTGGGCGCGTAATGGCGGCGCAGCACTTCGCAATCGGTGAGCATGAGTTTGCATGGTTCGAGCGCGCGCATCGTTTCGCTGAGCGCGGGGATGTAGCCACCGGGAAAAATGTACTTCCGCGTGAAATCATCGGTGATTCCGGGAGGGCCGGAGCGGCCGATGGTGTGGAGCAGCATGACGCCCTGATCTTCAAGCAGGTTGTGACACTTGGCGAAGAACGCGGGGAAATTGGGCACGCCGACATGTTCGAACATGCCTACCGAGACGATCCGGTCGAACCGCCCCGGCACATCGCGATAATCGATCAGTTCGAACGTGACCTTGTCCGCGACACCCTCCCGCGCGGCCCAGGCCTTGGCATAGGCGATCTGCTCGGTGCTTAGCGAAATGCCGTGAACCGCTGCGCCTGAAATCCGATGTAAATGGAGCGCCAGGCCGCCCCAGCCGCAGCCGATATCGAGCACCCGCATGCCCGGTGCCAGCGCCAGCTTGGCGGCGATGTGATCCATCTTGGCAAGCTGGGCTTCGTCGAGAGAGCTGATCCCCTCGGCCCAGTACGCGCACGAATACTGCCGGTTCGCATCGAGAAATAGATCGTAAAGCCGATCGTCCAGATCATAATGATGGGCGACATTGCGCCGCGACGAGGCGCGCTGGTTGACCTGATCGATCCGGTTCATGATCGCCACGCGCATGCTTTCAAGCACGCCCAAGTTATCGAGATCGCCTTCGCCGTCCCACGGATTGTTGCGCCGGATGAAGCCAACGAAATCCATGATGTCGCCACCCTCGATCGTCAGCCGGCCGTCCATGAACGCTTCGGCCATGCCGAGGCTGGGGTTGCGGGCGATGGCCCCCGGGACGCGGGCATCGTGGAACCGCAGCCCCAGATCGGGCCAGCCCGGCGTCGCCACGCCATAGCGGTGCGTGCGCCCCGACGCCTCGGTGACGGTCAAGGTGCCATATTTGACCAGACGTTTGAGCGCAGGACCAAGCAGAAGCATGGTCATCGCCGGGCAACCTTCAGGTCTTGGGTTCGAGATGCCACTGCGGTGCCTCATCCAGCGCGGCCAGCCGCGCGGTTTCGTGCTGGATATAGTCGCGGGTCATCGGCAGCACGCCATGCTTCTTGACCGTCTGGACGTGGAAATTGACCAGATTGCCGCTGCGAAAGCCTTGCTCCGCGCCGACCAGATAGAATTGCCACATGCGGAACATGCGCGCGTCGAACATGGCGGTGATTTCGGCCTGATGCAGCGTGGTGCGGCGATACCATTCGGCGAGCGTATAGGCATAGTGCGTGCGCAGGATTTCAAAGTCGGCGACTTTCCAACCGGTCTTTTCGGTCGCGACGAGTACTTCGCTCATGGCTGGCAGGTGATGTCCGGGAAAGATGTAAGTGCGCGCCCACTTGTCGGTCGGCCCGGGCTCGCCCGCGCGGCCGATGGTGTGCGTGAGCATCACCCCGTCTTCGGCAAGCAAGCTATGGGTCTTGGAGAAGTACTCTTTGTAGTGCGGTGCGCCGAGATGCTCGATCATGCCCACGCTGGATATGCGATCGAATGTGCCGGTCACATCACGATAATCGATCAGCTGGAACTTGACTTTGTCGGCCACCCCCGCCGCGGCAGCGCGCTCGTTGGCGAAGGCCACCTGATCGGGGGCGAGGCTGACGCCGAGAACCTCGCAGCCGAAATGGTGGTGAAAATAGAGCCCGAGGCCGCCCCAGCCGCAACCGATATCGAGCACGCGCATGCCCGGACCCAGCTGCAGCTTGGCGGCAATCAGGGCTTTCTTGTCGATCTGCGCGCGCTCCAGGCTGTTCGCCGGGTCGCGGAAATAGGCCATCGAGTAGACGCGGTCGACATCGAGGAAGAGCTCGTAGAACTGTCGGTTCAGGCCATAGTGATGCAGCACATTCTTGCTGGCGCGGGAAATGAAATTGATCTGATCGAGCCGGGATTCGGCCCGGTCAAACAACTGGCGCAGCAGCCCGCGCGGTCTGAACGCGCTGCCCTCGCGGTTGCCCTGGCCCATGATGTAGAGCACGAAATCGCGCACATCATGCGGCGGTTCAACCACCAGTCGCCCGTCCATATAGGCTTCGCCGGCGCCGAGCCGCGGGTTTTTGGCGATGTGAAGTGCGGTGCCCTTGTCAGTGAAGCGGATCCGCATTGGTTCGCCGGAGCCGTTACCGTACTCGTACTGCTTTCCGTCGTGGTCCGTCACGATAAACCGGCCGGTGCGTACCAGCGGCCGCAACATTTTATCCAATAACCACATTGTCGTCACCCCATGCGAACAATTGCCCGGTCAACCCCGGTGTGGTGGCTTCCCATCCACATATGCCCCGCCGCGCCTAAACGCGCCATCTATGGCGAGTGTCGATCACCCGGGCAAGCTACAAGGTCGATATGACCTATGCGCGAAATTCAGGGTGACAGCTCCAAAAGCGTGGCCGTTTCGGGTCGACTTGGCGTATTTGGACAATTTTCTTTCCTACAGGAACCTTATTGGTTATTTTTGAATATCACCAACGCGCCTTCTGTCCAATGGAGCAATGCCATGCCCAATCCGCAAGTCTCGTTTCCCGCCTACTTCACTCCTGCCAACGCGGTCGCTTTCGCCAATCCCGACAGCAGCGCGCAAGTGGTGAGCGCGGTGACGCCGTTGCCCGTGACAATGTCCGGCCCCGGGGGGGCGCAAGCGATCAGTGCGGCATCTTTGCCGCTGCCGACGGGCGCGGCGAGCGCAGTCAATCAGGAAACGATCAGCACCACCTTGTCCGCCATTTCGGCGCAATTGCCCGTCAGCCTCGGGGCAAACCCGAGCGCGGCCAGCCTCTCGCTCACCATGGCGAGCGACCAATCGAACCTCGAACCTGCGGGCACCCCGATCACCGGCATGACCATGCCCGCCGGAGGCACGGGCCTGACCGGCTGGCTCTCCGCGCTTTACCGGACCTGCACCGAAGGACCCGTCATCAGCGGCAGCGCGACTTCCGCCGCTGTGCTGGTTTCGGCCAGCAACAATTCGTACATGGGCGGGTCATTTCAGGTGTTGAACGCCGGCACCTCGTGCACCATCACGTACGAGCAATCAAACGACGCCACCAACTGGATCCCGCTGCCTGTGATCTCGGCGGCAGCGGCCAATGCAGCGGCGGTCACCACCTCAACCACCGCGGGCGTCTATGCGTTCGCCTCCACCGCAGCGTTTGTCCGCGCGCGCGTTTCGACTTACGGCAGCGGCACAGTCTCGGCGGTGCTCAGCCAGAAGACCCAGATGGCGCCGATCTCGGGCATCTCGCTGGCGGGCGGAACCTCGGCGATCGGATCGGTCAGCGTCAGCGGCACGGCCAGCGTGACCATTGCCGGGGTCGGCTATACCGACAGCACCACCGCGCTGGCCGCATCGGCGAGCTTTACCGGAACCGGCCGCGCCAACAGCGCCGCGCAATATGCCTGCTTCCACGCCTGCGCTTTTGCCGATCAGGCCGGCACGCTCTATATCGATCAATCGCTCAATTCGGGGGCTTCCTACCAGCCGGTGGCGAGCCAGGACGTGACCGCGAACAGCGCCGCCAATCTCTCGGTCCGCCTGTGCGGTGCTTTCACCACGGCGACGCTCTACCGCGTGCGCTATGTCAATGGTGCGGCTTTGCAGACCACTTTCCGCCTCTCGAGCAGCTTTTCGGCCAGTTGACGCGCGCCCAGCCTAGCCGAGCGCGGCTTGCTTCTCTTCGGCGAGGCGGTCGAGCTCGGCGCGGCTCTTGCGCTCGGACGCAGTCTTGAGCTGGCCGCAGGCGGCGTCAATATCGCGGCCGCGCGGGGTGCGTACCGGGGCTGAAATGCCGCCCTCGAAAACGATCTGCGAGAACCGCTTGATCCGCTCGGGCGTTGAGCATTCATACGGCGCGCCAGGCCAAGGATTGAACGGGATCAGATTGACTTTGGCGGGCAGCTTGTAATGCTTGATCAGCCGAACCAGCTCGCGCGCGTCTGCGTCGCTGTCGTTCTTGTCCTTGAGCATGACATATTCGAAGGTGATGCGACGCGCATTGGATGCCCCGGGGTAATCGGCGCAGGCTTGCAACAGCTCTTCGATACCATATTTCCGGTTTAGCGGCACAAGCTCGTCGCGAACCTCCTTGGTTACCGAATGCAGCGAAACGGCAAGATTGACGCCAATCTCCGCGCCCGCCCGGGCCATCAACGGCACCACCCCGCTGGTCGACAGGGTAATCCGGCGCTTTGACAGCGCGAGGCCTTCGCCATCCATCACCAGCCGCAGAGCATCGCGCACATGCTCGAAGTTGTAGAGCGGCTCGCCCATGCCCATCATTACAATGTTGGTGAGCAAGCGGCCGTCGGCAGTATACTCGGCGGCGTCTTCTTCGCCGTCGTCCCAGTCCGGCGCGGCGGCAAAGGCGGGGGCCTGCGGCAAGAGCGCGCTCATCGGCATGATGTCCCGGCCTTCGCCAGGACGCGCGGGGGTGCCGGGCCATTCGCCCAACGCATCGCGCGCCAGCATGACCTGGCCGACGATTTCGCCCGGGGTGAGATTGCGCACCAGCCGCATGGTACCGGTATGGCAGAACCGGCAATTGAGCGTACAGCCGACCTGGCTCGAAACGCACAGCGTGCCGCGCGTCTCATCGGGGATGAACACCATTTCATAATCGTGCGCATCATCAGTGCGCAGCAGCCATTTGCGCGTGCCATCGGTCGATACTTGCGCCTCGACGATCGCGGGCCGCCCGATGACGAAGCGTTCGGCCAGCCACGGCCGCATGCCCTTGGCGATATCGGTCATCGCCTCAAAGTCGGTGACGCCGCGATGATAGAGCCAATGGTAGACCTGGCGCGAGCGCAACTTGGCGGCTTTGGTATCGAGCCCGGCATCAGCAAACAGCGATGCGATGCGCGCGCGCGGCAGGCCGATCAGATCGACCCGCCCATCGCTGCGCGGCGTGACCTCACGGGGCACGGGAACGGGATCGATGTGACCCGGGATAGCCATCGGCGTTATCTGCATGGCCCGTCCTATAGGCTGGCGCGCACCCTTGCGCAAACTCCTGTGCGGCGCGCCGGACGCGGCAACCCCGGCTTTTCGAATGTTGCGCGAATGCAACACAAAGTTGTTGTGTGAGGTTCATGAAACCATGCGCTGTGCGAACGATTTCACTGGGGACTGGCCGACAGCGCACCGCTTTCGGTCAGCGACGACAATCCTATTGGAGCTTCATCATGAAAAGAATCTGCGCTCTCGTTGCCGCTGGCAGCGCAATGATCGCCTCGGTCCCCGCGTTCGCGCAGGAAACGACCAACGCGACGGCATTTCAGGGCCTGCGCGTGCAGGCAATCGCCGGCTACGACCATATCCGTTCGGGCAGCACGGTCGATATCAACAGCGACCGCGTCAAGCAATCGATCGACGGTTTCGTCTATGGCGGCGGCGTCGGCTATGACTTCGCGGTGGGTTCGCGCGTGACGATCGGCGGCGATGCCGAAATTTCGGGCACCACAGCCAGTTTCGACCAGAACAACAGCCAGCCCAACACATTCACGCTGGGCCGGGTCAAAGCAGGGCGTGATCTCTACTTCGGCGGCCGCATCGGCTATGCCTTGTCGCCGGCCACGCTGGTCTATGCCAAAGGCGGCTACACCAACACCCGCTACAATTTCGAGCTGACCAACGGAACGACCAGCCAGTCCCGGCGGCTGGATACCGACGGCTATCGCATCGGCGCAGGACTGGAGTACAAGCTCGGCCAGAACCTGTTCGTGGGCGGTGAATATCGCTTCTCGAGCTACAAGCGCGGCGAGGTGGACTATAACGGCGGCGCGGCAGACAGCAGCCGCTTCCGCATCGACACCGATCGCCATCAGGTCGTCGCGACCGCAGGCTTTCGCTTCTAAGCCGCATCTGGCGCACTTCGCAATGACAGGCCGGGAATCCCTCGGCCTGTTTTGCGCGGGCCGGCGCCGATCAGTTTTGCGCGCAGCCCAGCGCGGCCGCGTCCATCGCGCTGGCGGCGCCGCTCAGGTGGTAAAGATCGCGAAAGGCCCGGCCATTGGCAGCCCGGGCGCTGATCGCCAGATCGCTGGCCGAGCGCATTGCGGCGATGATCGCGGCGTCCATCCGCTTGTCCTGCGCCCAGGCATTCCCGGCGCCCGCCGTGAGCGCGAACTTTTCCGAACCGATCGCCAGCGTGACCCGCGCATTGGGGGCAAGCCGGCGTGACAGGTGCACATGGACTTCGCCGCGCACACCGCGCTTGGGCCAGATGCCGATGCTGAGATACGGCTGCGTCTCGTTCGCGCGCCCGCTCGAAGCGTGCGCCATGGCGATGGCATAGCAGCGCGGCACGCCCGGATCGCGAAACGCGCCCCATTCGTTCCAGATCCCCAGACTCTCGCGCGCCTGCGCCGGGGCGGCGATCAGCAGCACCGCAATCGCCAGCCGCCGCATCAATCCGCCGCCAGATCGAGATAGGCGACCACGTCGTTGTCGGTTGCCAGGAAAAGCGCTTCCTGCACCGCGTCACTCTGCTGCGCGGCCAGCGCCAGCGCGTCGGCGAGCGGGCCGTAAAACAGCGTTTCCGCCGCGCCGCCTTCGGGGCCGTCGCTCAGATGATAGAGCCGCACGCTGGCCGAATCGCTGGTGGAGCGCATCAGTCTTCCCGCTTCGCGCCATCGAGCCGCTGCTCGGCGCGGGCCGCATCGCGCGCCGCACCCACCTTTTCCGCCTTGCTCCGCCCGAACTTCGCGCGGTTCTGCGCTGCTGCGGCCTCGGCATCGCCGCGCACCTTGGCCTTGCGCGCCATCCGCAAGTTGATGATGTCGGCCATCAGGCGTGCTCCGTGCCCCGGCTTGCGCCGAGAAATACGCTCTCCGCGCCATGTTCGATGAGCGCAACCGAGCCTTGCACCAGGCTGGGCGCGATCGGCACGCCGTGTTCGGGATGGACCGGATAACCCGCCATCAGTCCGCGCAGTACGCGGCTGGAAATGCCGTGCATGACGACGATGTGGTCGCGGCCATCATGTTCGACCCGCTCGATCCAGCGCGTCAGCCGCGCGGCAATCATCGGATAATCCTCGCCATCGGGCGCGGGGCGCAGCAGGTGATCGGCAATGACGATAGGGCCTTGCTCGGCCTCCACCTCGTCATAGGTGCGCCCGCACCACGATCCCATGTCGATCTCCTTGAGATCATGGGTGCGCAGCGCCGCGAACCAGTCGATGCCCAATTCCTGCGCGATCAGCGCGGCCGTCTGCAGCGCGCGGCCTGTTTCGGAGATGTGCAAGGTCACATCGGGCTTGGCGCCCAGCGCCCCGCGCAGCGCCTCGCCCATGGCCAGCGCCTGCTCGAAGCCGAGCCGGGTGAGCGGCGTGTGGATGTCATTCGCCTGAAGCCGGCGCGCGGCGTTATACACCGTCTCGCCGTGGCGCATGATGAAGAAGCGGGATGGGGGCATGGGTGTCTGATAGCGCGAAGGGGCGGGGATGGCGAGGGGGCGTTGCCGGGACACGGCGGCACGGTGAGCGAGAATGGCGCGAGCGGAAAATGAGGGCGGGTCAGGGCCCAAGTTGACACAGTTGACACAGTCCTGAGCTAAAACTCGGCGGGCTGGGTTGAACGGCGTTTTTCTTGTTAATTCAAAGCATTATTACGAATCTGCGCCCCCCGCGCCGCAGCCCGGCCGAACGCCGCAAAACCCGGCTTGTTGGAGACGGACCTCTCGCCATAGCGCCGCCTTGCCGCAAAGTGCAGGCGGCGCAGCCGTGCGGGCGAAGGGCGGAGCGGCTTCAAAAACCACGGTTTAAAGAGCGACGCGGGCTATGCCGGGAATGCCGCATGTAGGAAAGTTGTTTTGGGAGTGTTAGAGCTGCCGCGATGGTGCCCGCGCGTTTGACTCAGGTCTGCGTATGTCGGGAAGAGCATTTGTTTTGGCCGGAGAATGTGGTGGACTCAGGTCGGCGGCAGCGTGATGCGGGAGTTCGCGGGTTGTTGCACGTATCACCGTACCTTCAGGAATTAAGTATACTGTCGCCGAAATTTCTGTCCCCGAAATTTCCCTGTCCCCGAAATTTCCTCAAGTGGAGATGACGATGATTGAAGGGATTCAATTTCCGGCAATTTCAATAGATATTTGCTTTGAGATCAATTATTATCGAGGCAAGAGTGCGTTGCTGAGCCCGATGATAACTTATTATGAGAATGGGCGCTATAGAGATTTGATGATTATTGACAATAGCTCTCATATATTTGTTGTTAAGACCTCGAAAATTGTGCAAAATAAAATGAGTTTTTTGAGTTATATTTCAAAGACGATTTATTCACATAAAATAATGATTGAAATTATTGATATGACTTGTGAGTATGGCGAGATTTGCGAAATAAAGGCTATGATTATTAGCGCCCTGCGGAGAGATAGTTTTTGGTTGGCTGGAGGCGATGTGAAAAAACGCATGCGTGACGTAGAATCTTCCAGTACAATCAATTCTCTCATTGAGTTATTTAAAGATCTAGATTTGTAAATTTTATGGGTGGTGTCAAGCTGAAGCGCCCCTCTGTCGGGAGTTACCCTGACAAATGCAATAACCCCTTTACTCCCATCATAGGGCGCTCCTCTCTCGAATCCCAAGAAGCGCTGCCTTCAGGGAATTCTACCGCTCCGATGTACCAGCCCCTATTGCCGGACGGAGTCCGCCGATGCACACTTGCGTCGTCGTCAGGCGAGCGGTGAGAGGAGCAGCAAAGTGGGGGTTATTGCACCTGTCATCGTAACTCCCGATGGCAGGAATTAAGTATACTGTCCCCGGAATTCCCAAAAAACAGATCGCGCAAACGCAAATGTGTGTCGCTCGAGACCTGATTACCAAGGGTGCTGACATGAACTATTTAATTCAAGTTACATCGCTTCTGTTAATGGCTGGATCAAACTCAGCACCGCCCCATGTCCCAAATTTTTGCGGGCAATATTTCTGTCTAGAATTGCAACCAATGCTACATTCGGAGCGTCGAGGCTTCGTGCCGATCGAACGGGACTCAGTAGAACTCCAAGGGCGATCATGGATACGGTTCCGACACGCCGATCTTGGCACGGTATCGGTGGTCGGCCCCTTTGTTAGCTCTGCCTCGGCGGGAGCCGTCAATATGAATGAGCAAACCGATGAAATCACGGTGAACACGTGCATGATTGCTGACGATCCACAAACGTGCGGTCGATATGTGATCTCAGTTGCTGATAACGGAGTTGCGACCAAACCGTTGGTTTGCAGCATCGTTAGCTTTTGGTCAGCTCGGCCTAAGGAGAACTCTCCAGATGTTAGTATGGGACCGCGTATCGATGTCGCGCAGCAGTTGGCGGGGCTTTGCCTCTGATGCATGATCTGGAATAGTTCCCTGGGAATTCCGGGGACAGGGAATTCCGGGGACAGTATACCTCGAAAGTTCCGGGGACAGAAGTTCCGGGGACAGTATACTTAATTGACGACATCGTTGGGTTTGCGTAGTGTTTTAGCATGGCACGGCTTGCTCGTATCGTGATTCCGGAAGTGGCGCATCATGTCACGCAGCGGGGCAATCGGCGATTGCCGGTGTTCTTCGGCGATGATGATCGGCGCGCCTATCTGCACTTGCTGGCAGAGGCGGCGCGGGCGAATGGCACACGCTGTCTGGCGTGGTGCCTGATGAGAATTCCGGAATTCCGGGGACAGTATACTTTGTCTCGGAATTCCGGGGACAGTATACTTAATTGACGACGTCGATAGTTTACAGGCCGACGATGGCAGAAATTAAATATACTGTCCCCAGAATTCCCTGTCCCCGGAATTCCTGTCCCCGGAATTCTAAAAATTAAATATACTGTCCCCGGAATTCTGGAAAACTGATGGAGGCTTGCCCTTCTTGTGCTCGCCTCGCTAAAAATCTGGGAGTCAACATTGTTAAATGACAGTAATGATGAGATCCGTAGTCTCCTAAAGTCGGTATCTGAGCGGATCGATAGCGAAAATGGAAGCGCCAACTATAAGGCATTTCACTCGCTAGCCCTTCTGCTAGCGGAGAAGGGCTATGACAGGAGTGAGTCTTGGCAGGTAGAGGCAATCAAAGTCGCCAGGCAGCTATGGACTGATACTTTTGATGAATCCGAGTGGAATAACCAGATAGAACTTGTTGCAAAGAAGCTCGACAAGGGGGATGCGCCTGCGGCTAGACTGGTATGGTGTGCTCTGAATAGAAACACGGGACTGGACGCTTATGGCGGCGAGTTCCTTGCACTGACAGCCTTTTCTGCCGGTGTTGCCGCCACAGATATCGAGCTCGCTTTTGTTGCTTCTGGGTTGAGACGGCAGAGTGAGTAGGCTTAACCAAAACCGTCCAAGGCGGCATCCTGCGGATATCGTGTAGAATTATGGTGCCAGTTTACTGAATCACTCAATACGCAAATCCGTCTTCGGCGATGTCAAACCGAGACGCTCGCTGCTCCCGTTCCATCGTCTCGTCGATCGCGCCGACCTGCGCCCCATCGCACAACCCGAGGAGAGGAGTTCCGGGGACAGTATACTTGAGCAATTCCGGGGACAGTATATTTAATTCCGCAATTCCGTGGACAGTATACTTAATCGACGACATCCTTGGGTTTGCTGAGTGTTTTAGCATCGTAGCTCTTCGGCATCACGCCGCCGCCACCGCCGCTTCCACCGCGGCCAGCGCCTGAACTAGACGCGGCTGGAGTTCCGGGGACAGAATACTTAATTGACGAAGGGGAATTCCTGTCCCCGGAATTCCCTTGTTTGGAGCGCCCGCGCGACGACTCCGTACCAACAAGGAGGGGGGGCTACATCAATTACGCAACGTCACTGTAACTCTGCTGTCACCGTAACTCCGGTCGATTTTGTGAATGATCAGCTCCTCAGTTGTTGCATTATCCTATACACCATGTTAACCTCTTGCTATGATTCTTGCTTAGTTGCTGTATTGTGGGGAGAAACTTGATGAAAAATTTTCTTGTGTCGGCAGCTTTCGTTGGTGTTCTTATGTCTGCTTCGGTCGCGCATGCCAGCGTCACGGTATACTCGGACCGCGTCGCCTTCACAGCGGCGACGGGCGCGAACAGCGTTGAAACGTTCACCAACACTGCTCACTTTCCGCTCAGCAGCGGAGTGCTGAATTCGAGTTCATCTGAGGCCGGCCTCCTGCCCGGACAAATCCTGCCTGGTGTCACCTATTCGACGCCAGTTGGCTCCGACAATTTCTTCAACATCGATTCCGGTGGCGGCTACGAAGGCGGCTTTCTGGACACTGTAAACGGCCCGCGCGTGCTTACAGTCACGTTTGACAGCCTTCAGTCGGGTTTCGGTTTCGACGCTAACCGTTTGATGGGTGATTTCACGGTCAACATCTTTGGCGAGGGTGGCAGCGCATTGGGCAACTTCAGCTATCCTTCCGCAAATGGCCTGACGTTTTTCGGTTTTGGAAGCTCGGCAGTGGATATTAGATCGGCTACCATCGCTGGAACTGACGGAACTTTCGGCTTTGCGCTTGATAACTTCACGTTCAATACTAACACAGTAACCCCCGCCGTTCCCGAGCCAGCCACATGGGCTATGATGCTCGTTGGCTTTGGCTTGGTCGGCTCCGCGATGCGTCGCCGTCAGAAGGTCACAGTAAACTTCGCCTGACACAACGGAAAGTTTGGTGACCTTCGGTTAGGATCGACTAGCCAGATCAATAACCGATTAACACTGGCCCCGATGGATCTATCCATCGGGGTCTTCTATTGTAGGCGCGTCGGAATTCCAATTCCGGCAGCAATTCCGGGGACAGCAATTCCGGGCAATTCCGGGAGTTCCGGGGGGAATTCGGGGGGAATTCCGGGGACAGGGGAATTCCGGGGACAGGGGAATTCCGGGGACAGGGGGAATTCCGGGGACAGTATACTTGAATTCCGGGGACAGTATACTTTATACTTGAATTCCGGGCAGAATTCCGGGGCAGAATTCCGGGGACAGGGGCAGAATTCCGGGGCAGAATTCCGGGGCAGAATTCCGGGGCAGAATTCCGGGGACAGGGGCAGAATTCCGGGGACAGTATACTTAATTGACGACGTCGGGAGTTTACAGGCCGAAGATGGCAAAAATTAAATATACTGTCCCCGGAACTCATGATGGCAGAAATTAAATATACTGTCCCCGGAACTCACAAGCAGGCCGACGATGGCAGGAATTAAGTATACTGTCCCCGGAATTCCCTGTCCCCGGAATTCCTGAACCCGCCGACTCCTAATCCCGTGCCGAAGAACGAGAGAAACTTCTGATGATCCGAGGTAAACCTGTGAAAGTATATGCCGATTTTCAGAATTCCGACTCAGACGGGTTCGTCCGACTTAACACGAACGGGACCGAGGCTGATTTGAAGCAATTGGATTTGCAGTTGACCGAAGGTCTTGAATTACTGCTTAGCGACGGCGATGTGCAAACAGTTGGAATTGTCAGGCAGCCGGGAATTGAACAAGTTTGGCGTGCGAGTATAGACTGGAAGGCTCTTCTAAATTGTTCGTTGTCTAATGAATAAGCCTTTTTCGCTAGAAGCACAGGCCATTTTTTAGTGTCAGGGTTACGCAGGGTTACGGTGACACGTGCAATAACCCCTTCACTCACACACTCGTGTCCAGGACCTGATGCCCATGAGTTCCGGGAGAGTTCCGGGGACAGTATACTTAATTGACGACATCGTCGGGTTTGCGTAGTGTCACCGTAATCTGCCGCAGGTGCGAAAACCCCTAAACGCTCTTCTGCCCGCAGCATTACAGGGTTCGGGAGGCGGGTCACGGCGAATCCTGTCACGGGACCTCAGCGCTGCATCACGTCGCGATCACCGCCACGATGCGATTGACGTTTCCGAGCCGCGCATAGTCGAGCGAGCGGGTCAGGCGCTTCACGAGCGGAATGCCCAGGCCCCCCAGGCTGGCGTCCTCGACGCTTTGAAAGCGCGGATTTTCCTGCGCGGTTAGCGGATTGAATGCCGCCCCGTCATCCTCCACGCCAATGCGTACCCCGCCTTCGACCAGCGAGGCCGACAAGGCGACGTAAGTGGCCGCTTGCGCATGGCGGACGACATTGCTGGTCAGCTCCTCGAGAACGACCTCGAGGCGGTTGATCACGGCGTCCTTGATGGCAAAGGGCGCGAGATAGGCGAGCACCGCCAGCCGTCCCTCTTCGATCGAGGCCGGGGTTCTGGCCAGTTTTAGCGAAATGCCCTCGTCCATAAGCGCCCGCCTTGTCTGCGCTGGTGAAGCCGTCAGCCGGTGACGGCGGCGACGGCTTCGGCTTCGCCTGGCAGAAGCGGGATGATGTCTGATAGCGCGGTGGTCTCCAATATCTCCAGCACGGCGGGATTGGCGCCGAACATCACGAGTTTGGCTCCCCTCCGGCCGAGACCGCGCGCGGCGGTCAGCAGCATCCTGATGCCGAGCGAGGCGATGAAGGTGACGTCCGTAAGATCGATGATGGTGGGCAGTCCCTTCGGCATGACGCCGGCGGAAAACTTCAGTTCGAGGTCGTTGACGTTTGCCGTATCCAGACGCCCCTTCAATTCCACTTTGGTGATGCCCGACAGATCCGTGATCATCATAGTCATTGCTTGCCTCTTTGAAATTTCATTCGAATGTTACGATCATCAGCGAAAAATCATCGTCCATCGTGCTCGGCTGCGCCCTCTGGCACACCAGCTCGTAGAGCCGCTGCGGCTCGCGCCGGGCATCCGGGCCGGGTTTCAGAATGACGGCGATGAGGTCGCTGATGTCCCACTGCCTGCCTTCGCTGTCGATGATCTCGAATACGCCATCGCTGAACAGATACACCGAAGACCCCGGCGCGACATATGTCTGCCCCTGGCGGAAAGGCATGCCCGGCATCGCGCCGATGATGGCGTTGCGGGTGTGCAGCGGCAGCGCCGCCGACCGGTCGGACGGGACAAGATAGGCCGGGTGATGGCCGCCGCTGGCATAATTCAGCGTGCGCGTGCGGGCGTCATAGACGCCATACCAGATCGTGAAATAGAGCCCGGCGTGCTCCTCCATCTGAAACAGTGCGTTCAGCGTGCTCAGCACCTGATCGGGTCGGGCCATGTCGGTGCCGGGCAGGGAGCGCTGGCGCAGCTGGTTCATCACCGCCACCGCGTGCATCGAGGCGCCGGCCCCATGCCCCGCGACGTCGATCAGATAGGCGACGTAGATATCTTCGCCGAGCGTTCCATAGCCGAACGCATCGCCGCCCAGCTTGGCTGACGGCTTGTAGATCCAGTCAACCTTGATGGGTCCTTCCGAGACCGTGGGCGGTAGCAGGGCGCGGACGTAGGAGGCAGCTTTCTCCAGTTCCTGATCCATCTCGTTCAGATGTTCGATCTCCGCGCGCGTGCGCCGTTCATGCTTGAAGGCACGAAGTCCGACCTGAAGGATCGAGCCGAGGGGGAGGGTCGACGCGCCGGCCACCCTCGCGCCGTCGACAAAGGTGCCGTTGGTGGAGTTGAGGTCCCGGACATGAAGCTCGTCCCCGCGGACATCGACCACGCAGTGCGCGCGCGAGATTTCGGTATCGGGGAGGACTATATCGGCCGGTACCGTCCGTCCGATCCTGAGGCCGAGGGGGCCGACCACATGTCGGCTCGCGACGCCGTCACCATTTAGCAATTCCAGACAATGCAAACGATGGCTGGTGAGCATACGGGCATCTGCCCCGGTAATGAACTGGGTCTTTTCGTTTTCCGCCAAGGCAAGAGTCCTAAACGCGCGGGAACGGGGTCGCTGGTTTCCCGTCCGGAGTGTGCTCAAGTCAATATCTCAAGCTTCGGGCACTGCAAGCGATTTATCGCACCAGCGTCGTGGGCGATCGGAGGTCGTTTGAATTACGGAGACACGTGTGAATTACAGAGACACGTGCAATAACCCCTTGAGTTCCCGGGAGTTCGGGAGTTCCGGGGACAGTGTACTTCGGGAGTTCCGGGGACAGGGGAGTTCCGGGGACAGGGGGAGTTCCGGGGACAGTGTACTTCAGGGGGAGTTCCGGGGACAGTGTACTTAATTCAGGGGGAGTTCCGGGGACAGTGTACTTAATTGACGGCATCCATGGCTTTGCGTAGTTTTTTATCATCGCAGCTCTGCGGCCTACGCCGCCGTCACCGCCGCTTCCACTGCGGCCAGCGCCTGAACCAGACGCGGCTGGATGAAATCGAGAAAGGCGCGGCGTTTGAGGGGTTGGACGCGGTGGGGTTGGTGGACCAGATTGACGGGCAGGGGGGCGGTGGCGAAGCCGCGCAGCACGGTTACGATGCGCCGCTCCGCAAGCGCCGCCGCCGCCTGATACGACATGACCCGGGCTATTCCCACCCCGGCTATTGCCGCCTCGACCACGGCATCGGCGGTGTTGACCGAAAAGCGCGGGCGGATGGCCACCGCTTGCGCCGCTGTGCCCGCGCCGAACGCCCAGCTGCGATAGGTTTGCAACCCTTCGAACGCGATGCAATCGTGCGCAGCGAGATCGGCGGGCGCTTGCGGTTCGCCGCGCCGCGCGAGGTATGCCGGATGGGCCGCGACCACCCAGCGGACATGGCCGGCGCGCCGCGCGACCATATCGCTATCGGGCAAATGCCCGATACGCACCGCCACATCGACATGCGCCTCGACCAGATCGATCACGCCGTCGCTCAGCACCAGCCGCACGGTAACCTCGGGATAGGCGGCGAGGAAGGCGTGGACGATCGGCGCTACGTGAAGCTTGCCGAACATGATCGGCGCGGTGACGAGCAGCTCGCCGCGCGGCGCGCGATACTCGCCGCTGGCCGCGCGCTCGGCCTCGGCGAGATCGTCGAGCACGCGGCGCGCGGCGGCGATGAACGCTTCGCCAGCCTCGGTCAGGATCAGCTTGCGGCTGGTGCGGACGAGGAGCTGCGCGCCGAGATGCGCCTCGAGGTCTGAAACGCGGCGGCTGACCGTGGGCAGCGGGGTGCCGAGCGCGCGCGAGGCGGCGGACAGACTGCCCCCGTCCACCGCCGCCAGCAGGGTGCGCATCGCTTCGAACCGGTCCATCGGGCATTCCGTTTTGTGGAAGGATAAGTTGCAAAACTAGCGTCTGATCGCGCGGATTGAAAGTATCTATCTGGTCGGCACCGGGCCGCTTCGCCCGCTGGTTTTACCTCTGATCGAAAGAACACCCACGCCATGACTTTCAAGACCCGCCTTCTCGCCGCCGCCTTTTCCGTCACGGTCCTTGCCGTCAACGTCGTCGCTGCGTTCCCCGCGCTGGCAGCACCGGCCGCCGGCGAAGTGACCACAACCGTCAGCCCCGATCAGGTCCGCTTCGGCACGATCAAGATCGATGGCCTGAACATCGCTTACCGCGAAGCTGGCGATGCCAGCCTGCCCAAGCTGGTGCTGCTGCACGGCTGGCCCTCGTCTTCGCATCAGTACCGCGATCTGATCCCGGCGCTCGCCAAGCGCTTCCACGTGATCGCGCCCGATTATCAGGGCTTCGGCAACAGCGACCATCCCGATCCGGCGACGTATGTCTATTCGTTCGACGCGATCTCGGTCACGGTCGAAAAGTTCCTCGCGGCCAAGGGCTTCGATCATTACGGCCTGTTCGTGCAGGATTACGGCGGCCCGGTCGGCTTCCGCGTGGTCGGCCGCAATCCGAAGGCGCTCGACTGGCTGATCGTGCAGAACAGCAATGCCTATGAAATCGGCTTCACCCCGGCGTGGGACGGTTTCCGCAAGGCGCTGTGGATCGATCGCAATGCCGAGAGCGAAAAGCCGCTGGCGGGTTTCAACACCCCCGAGGCGATCAAGAATATCGTGTACCTCGGCGGCGCGGGCCATCCCGAGCTGATCGCGCCGGAAAGCTACATTTCCGATGCCGCCTCGGTCGCCGGCCCGACCAACCTGCGCATCCAGCTCGATCTGTTCTACGACTATCGCCACAATCCCGAGCTCTATCCGGTGTGGCAGAAATTCTTGCGCGATAACCAGCCCAAGACGGTGATCTTCTGGGGCCAGCACGATCCGTTCTTCAATGCGGCAGGCGGCGAGGCGTTCCTGAAGGACCTGCCCAAGGCCGAGCTGCACCGGCTGAACGCGGGCCACTTCGCGACCGAGGACAACCTGCCCTACATCGCGAGCCACATCATCCGCTTCTACGATGCCAAGGTGAAACCCGCCAAGTGACCCCTTTCCCCGGGGGCGTCGCTCCCGGGGCAGCACCCTCCTGACAAGGATTCCCTCATGACCAAGTTGCTTTACATCAAGGCCTCGCCGCGCGATGCCGCCTTCCGGTCCGTTGCGGTGGCCGATGCCTATCTCGCCGCGCTCAAAGCCAAGACGCCCGATCTCGAAGTCGATGTGCTCGATCCCTGGACCACCGGCTTGCCCGAGTTCGACGGAAACCGCGCCAATGCCAAGCTCACCGTGTTCGGAGGCGGCACCAACGAGGGCGAGCAGGCCACCCGCTGGGACGAGATCGTCGCCATCGCGCAGCGTTTTGCCAGCGCCGACCGTTATCTCTTCGCCATTCCGATGTGGAACGGCGGCATCCCTTACAAGCTCAAGCAGTACATCGATGTGATCCATCAGCCGGGGCTGCTGTTCGGCTTCGATCCGCAGAAAGGCTATTTCGGGCTGCTGGAAAACAAGCAGGCAACGCTGGTCTATACCAGCGGCGCGTTTTCGGCCGATTTCCCGTCGCCCGCATTCGGCGTGGATCACCAGTCGAGCTATATGCGCGCCTGGCTCAATCAGGCGGGTATCGCCGACATCACCGAAATCCGCTATCAGCCCACCATCCTGACGGCTGATCCAGAAGGCGATTTCGAACGCACCAAAGCGGCTGCCGCCGCCGCGGCATAACCCACTCGCAAGAGGCGTGAAGACAATGACCCACGAGCTTTCCAGCGACATTGCCTTCACGCCCACGGTGAAGGCGTTGCAGGCCGAGCGCGGCTCGCGCGAAGCCTATGCCAAGATGGAGGCACGCGGCGGTTTCCGCACCGCGATCGACGAGGATCTGGCGGACTTTGTCGGCGAGATCGACACCGCCTACCTTGCCACCGCGACCGCCGAGGGGCAGCCCTACGCCCAGCACCGGGGCGGGCCGAAGGGGTTCATCCGCGTGCTCGATGCGCAGACGCTGGCCTTTGCCGACTATAGCGGCAACCGGCAGTACATCACGACCGGCAACCTTGCCGACAACGACAAGGCGTTCCTGTTCCTGATGGATTATGCGCACCGCCGCCGGATCAAGGTCTGGGGCCGCGCCCGGGTCTCGGCCGATCCTGGCGTGATCGCGCGGCTGATGCCCGAAAACTACCGCGCCCGGCCCGAGCAGGCGATCCTGTTCACGGTCGAGGCGTGGGACGTGAATTGCCCGCAACATATCCCGCTTAAGCTCGATGCCGGCGAGGTTGCCGGCGCGATCGAGCATCTCCAGGCGCGCATCGCCGCGCTCGAGGCCGAAAATGCCCAGCTGAAAGGACACGCCGAATGAGCCGCCCCCCGCTGCCGCCGTTCACCGACGAGACCGCCGCGCTCAAGGCGCGGCTGGCCGAAGATGCCTGGAACAGCCGCGACCCCGCGCGTGTCGCGCTGGCCTATACGCCGCAGAGCCAGTGGCGCAACCGCGCCGAATTCATCACCGGGCGCGCCGAGATCGAAGCGTTCCTGACCCGCAAATGGGCGCGCGAGCTCGATTACCGGCTGATCAAGGAAGTCTGGACCCATGCCGCCAACCGCATCGCGGTGCGCTTCGCTTATGAGTTCCGCACCGACAGCGGCGACTGGTTTCGCGCCTATGGCAATGAAAACTGGCAGTTCGACGCAGACGGCCTGATGGAACGCCGCATCGCCAGCATCAACGAACACCCGATCAAGGAAGCCGAGCGCAAGTTCCACTGGCCGCTGGGCCGGCGGCCCGATGACCATCCGCGGCTGAGCGAGCTGGGGTTTTAAGGGGGGGCATCAAAGAGCCGGGTCTGCCCCTTGCAACAGGGCGCGCTTTTGTCGCAGCTATGCGCAATCTAGGCACGGCGAGTGTTTTGCTGGGACGGGATTGGACTGTTTGGTCAAGTGGTACCGTTCAGCGCAAAGAAGCAATTGGAGGTTTTCGCACCTCTCACGCTCATCGCCCTTTTGAACCCCAAACGCCTCCCAGAGCCATCGGTTGCAACCCGCAACTTAAACTCCACTTATTCAGTTGAGATTCTTCTTGGTGACCATCGAAACGCGTGATAGCTTAATGCCATAAACCATCGTTCGGCCCGTGTTGCTTGCCCGGGAATGTTCGTTTTGTGTGCGCCCGCGCTCTCCCGCAACCCGTGTCTTGCGACAGTAGCGAGGAGAAGGCACATGGCTTACCTTTCATCCGATACCCCCCGTACCCGAGTTGCGACCCTGGGGGCGGTCGCCGCGCTGCATCTGATCTTGGCGCTTGCCATCGTGAGCGGCTTTGCCGGCGGAATATTCAAAGAGATCGAGAAGAACCATCTCCAGGCCTGGAACTATATCGATCCAATCGATCCGCCAAAGCCAGTTCCCTCCATTACGCCGAGCGCGGAGCCCGCAAAGAACCAGCGCGAGACTTTGCCGGAGACCGAGCTTACGCTTCCGCGCGATCCGTTCCGCGATACCGATCTTCACATCGATCTCGGCCCTTTACCCAGCGGGGGCATCGGCGGCGATACGGGCCCCATCATCGTGCGGCTGGCACCCAAGCCGTCGCCGAGCGCAAGCTTTGCTCCGCGCGGAGCGCGCCCGCTTAGCGCGCCGGGCCGTTGGGTTTCGGACGCGGATTACCCGACCAACGCGCTGCGACGCGGCGAGCAGGGGTTGACCGGCTTCGAGGTTACCGTGGGGCCCGATGGGCGCGTGCGCGATTGCACCATCACCCGTTCCAGCGGATCGGCCGAGCTTGATGCCGCGACCTGCGCCAAGGTTACCCAGCGCGCGCGGTTCGATCCGGCGAGCGACGAGAGCGGCGCGGTGGTAGCGGGACGCTATACCAACGCGATCCGTTGGCAGATTCCGCAATAGGGCGGCTGTATCCTTTCGAGTTGCGGTGACAGGCAAAGACCCCCTGAATCGCTCTCCGATGCGCCAAGCTGGCGCGGCGATCGAGATTTGGGGCCTTGCGCGCCTGTCACCGTATTTCCATTATCAACTTCGGACCGATGGATTAGAATTTAAAACCAGCTTGCAAAAAGACTTGGCGTCCACGGTTCTGTGTATGGACGCGGCTTCCGGGCGTAAACGGTGCAGCACCTTCGGTGTTTGTCCAAAGCTTGTTTGTCAAGTTGGTGCCGATCAATGCCAGGCTCCATTTACGGTCAAGAGCGCCAATCGAAATCGTGCTGTCAAATGTCACGAATGATCTTTGCCGGTAGATAGTATCAACGGGATTGGTCCAATAAGAATCCGAGTAACTGAGATTGCCGCCTAGTCCAAGTTCCAATGCATCGCTCATCCTCGTCTTCCAATCAAAGGCTACATTGCCCGAGAATCTCGGTGCGCGAGCCGTCGATCGGCCATTCACAATTGCGACTGAAAGGTTCGGTCGAACAATGTCTTCCTTATATCTTGTATCCGTGTAGGATGCAGCGCCGGACAGCGATAGCCCTTTAACGGGCGTCTTCCAGGCCCAATCAACGTCGATTCCTTGAGTAACAACCTTGCTTGCATTGTACGTTTCAAAATTGAAAATCGCTACGCTGAATTCCTGAATTTGCAGATCTTTGAAGGAATAATAGAAGGCTACTGCATTCAAGGTAATTGTGCGATCTGCCAATTGCGTCTTGATTCCGATTTCGCCTCCCTGCGATCTTTCAGACCTGAAGATCAGAGGTCGTTCCGCTGCGGCGCGGACTGCGGGATCCGGGCTATTAAGATTTCTCAAGGCGGCAGAGGGAAGAGCGTTGTTGTCTACGCCACCTGATTTGAAACCGGTTTTGAATGCAGCGTAGAGGTTTACGTCGTCAGTCGCCTTGTATCTCAAAGTGACTTCGGGCGAGAGATTGCTGTCAGAGAATTTGATGGGTCCGGTCTGGAACCCCGAAGAAACAAATCCAAACACGGTGCTGACCAGATCATGTACGAATGGAAAACTTATTGTTGTAGACTTGTTTTCGTTGGTCCACCGCAGCCCGCCTGACAATTGAAGTTGGTCGGTGAAATCAATGGTCGCACTTCCGAAAAACGACAATGCGTTTGCCTTGCTATTTCTTTCTGCATACCAATCGAAGCGTTCACCTCCGGGATTGGAGGGCCGAGCAAGCCCGGCCGCGAACGCATTTTGTGACGTTCCATAGGGTATGTCGCGATTCTCATAAAAACCGCCGAGCATGAAATTGACTTTTCCGTCAAATTTGGTGAGCAACCGCACTTCTTGGGTGAATTGGGTCAATTCATTGCGGAAAGGGGCCACCAGGCCTACTGGCCTTCCCAGCGTGCCTGTATAGGTAAAATTGCCATTATATTCGTTGAACAGGTCAATATAACCTGTCCGTGAAACCAGCGTCAGCTTGTCATTAAGCTTCCATTCCAGATTGAGACGCGCAAAGATGAGATCGGTATCATTGTATTCCTGACTAAGGTCGCGACCGTCGCCGGTCGATCCCGCAAAGACCTTGTTGAGCAAAGGATCGCCATCGGAGAAGGGGTAGAGCCCGTCGTTCACATTGCAGGAATGGCTTGAAACAAAGGAGCCGCCAAAAACCGACGACGTGTTTGCGGGAGGTGGTCCGCCAACACAACCAAGATCCGAATGGCCCAGGATCGTTTCGCTTCTTTGCACGTTGTAGTTGAACTTGAAATTCGCGCTGAAATTGTCGACTGGATCCCATTGCAGGGTCACACGGCCAATAAAGTTCTTAATGCCCTTGTTGCGATCACGCGCAACAGCCTGGGGTTCGAGCTGCACATAATTGGATATGTCCTGATATTGTGCAGCAACACGGATCCCGAGATTGTTGCTGAGCGGGCCAGAAATATAGCCGCCGATCGTGTAACCTCTCTCTTCAAATTCATACGACCCCTGACCGCTATACTCCCAGTTTTTTGTCGGATTTGCTGAACGCAGCGAGAGCACGCCGGCTGATGCCGCTTTGCCGAAATAGAGCGACTGTGGCCCCTTGAGCACGTCAATCTGCTCAACATCAAAGAAGGCGGTCTGCAGCAGACGCTGGGTGCTGACTTGCACACCATCAAAATCCAAACCCACTGCCGAATCGAAAGCCGATGAAATGTTGCTCGAACCTAAACCACGCAGGCTGATTTGAGCACCAGCACCGGAGCCACCAATTTGAACATTGAGTGTAGGAACGCGACCAACTACGTCCGCAAGTTCGTTTACTTGGTACGTCTCCAGCGTAGCATTACTCAATGAAGTGATGTTAACTGGCGTATCCTGCAGCGTTTCGGCTTGAGCGCGGGCTGTCACAATAATTACATTGCTGTCATTTGCGGCAGGTGCGTCATCGCTTGTGGCAGACACTGAATTTTGCGCCAACGACGATGTGCCAATACTTGAAAGCGCTAGAGCAGCCACGGAGGCCATTAGCCTCGATATGCCAGACTTGTTCGCAAACCAAGATTGCCGATCGGTTGATAATTTGTTCATCGTCTGCCCCCCTCTTGGCTTCAACCAACTCGCTGAAGCAATGCGTTTTTATTGAGCCGATTTTTCGGCGCGCTTTAAAGAGAATGAGTAGATGGTTGAAACGCATACACAACTAGCGAATCTGTTGATATTGTGCGTTGTCCGTATCCCGGATCAAGTAACTGGCGGATACTCGGGCGGCTGAAATCGTTGCGTTGCGCTCTTTCCGACCAATCCGATTCGCCGTGATCGCGTCAAGAAGCCCTTTGCGCTGCGTCGCATCGCTTGAACGGGCTCTAGCAGCTCGCTCTGCACTCCGCTCCTTGGCGCAAAGCTTCCAATGGCAATAACGGCGAACCAGATCGGTCGAAAGGTGCTCTAACTTAGTTGCGGTGAAAGAGTACAAAACTCCGCATGGTAGACAGCGCGACGGCGGCGAGAGACCGCAATCCGCCTACCCCCCGCCCGGATAGCCGATCGCCATCACTTCCCATTCCTTCTCGCCGCCGGGCAGCGTGACTTTGCGCACGTCGCCCACCCGCGCCCCGCGCAGCGCGCGCGCAATGGGGGCGCTCCAGCCGATGCGGTGGGCGGTGGCGTCCTGCTCGTCGTCGCCGACGAGGGTGAGCACCATGCGGGTGTCGTCCTCGTCGGCGATTTCGACGGTTGCGCCGAACAGCACGCGGGTATGGTCCTGCTGGCTGGCGGGGTCGATCACCCGCGCGGCTTTCATGCGTTTGGCGAGGAAGTTGAGCTCGCGGTCGATCTCGCGCATGCGCTTGCGGCCATAGAGGTAATCGCCGTTTTCGCTGCGGTCGCCGTTACCCGCCGCCCAACTGACGATTTCGGTGATCGCGGGGCGTTCGGTGCCGAGCAGATGGTCGTAGCGCGCGCGCAAGGCGGCGATGCCGGCGGGGGTGATGGGATTGCCGTCTGGTTTCATGGTCGCTCAACTTAGGCGAGGCGCGGGCAAGAGGGAAGGTTGCCAGCGCCCCGGTCCTTGGCCTAAAACCGCGCCAACACTCCCACCGGCAGAGGACACCATGGCCGAGACGATCAACCTGACCGTGACCACAGAAGAGCTGGAAATGATCATCGATGCGCTCGAGGTCGATCATGAAGGCTACATCGAGGCAGTCAAAGAAGCGCGTGGCAACAATGCGCGCGAGGATGTGGCAACATTCGGCGGCGCGGCCGAGCGGATCGCCGTGCTGATGAACCGGCTGCGCGAACTGGTCGACGACTGAGGCGCTACCCCGGCGTGCGCTTGCCCAGGAAGTAGCTGAGCGGGTTGGGGCCCCGGTAGCTCGCCTTGTCGGGGTTCAGCGCCTCATAGACCACGGCGTTTTCCAGCACGCGCTGCACATAGTTGCGCGTTTCGCGCAGCGGAATCCGCTCGATCCACTCGATCCAGCCCACGCCGCCCTGGCGCGGATCGCCATTGGCGCGCAGCCACTTGTTCACATTGCCCGCGCCCGCGTTGTAGGCCGCCACCGCCAGCGGCTTGCTGCCACCGTAATAGCCGAGCAAGCGCTGGAAATAACCGCCGCCGAGCTGAATGTTGAGCTGCGGATTGTCGATCAGCGCCGATGCGCTGTAGGGCAGCCCAACCTTGCCCGCCTGCTCGTTCGCGGTGCCCGGCATGAGCTGCATCAACCCGCGTGCGCCGGCGTGGCTGATCGCGTTCTCGGCGAACTGGCTTTCCTGCCGGGTGATCGCGTGGATCATCGTCCAGCCCTGATCATAGCCCTGCGGCACGGGGATCAGCGGAAAGGCGATGTGCTGAAAATCGAGATAGCCGCGCGCCGCCGCCGCCTGGCCAACGATCACGCCGAGATCGCGGCGGCCAAGCGTGCGAGCCAGTTCGGCCACCAGCAGATGCTGGCCCACGCTTTGCTGCTGCTCGCTGATTTCCTTGAAAAACCGCACCGTGGTGCGCCAGTCGGCGTCGCGCGCCACTTCGCGCACGGCTTGCGTGAGCGGCGCGCGGTCGAACTGCGCGCGCTCCTGCGGCGTCGGCACCGCGCCCGAATCGGCGGCGAATTGCGGCACCGGGCGGCCCAGCCGCTCGAGCGCGAGCAGGCCGTAGAACTGATCGGCATAGCGCGCCGCCTGCTCGAACTGCAGCCGCGCATCAGCGGTCTTGCCCGCTTGCGCAGAGGCGAGCCCTGCCCAGTAAAAGCCCTTCGAGCGGGTGCCCGGGGTGCGCGCGGCGGCACCGTAGCGATAAAACAGCCCGGCAGCGCGGCCAGGATCGCCCAGCGTGGAAAGCGCCTGGGTGCCGCCCAGCCACATCAGCGAGGTGTAATCATCGCGCAAGTCGAAATCGAGCTGGCTGATATCCTCGCCCGGCAGGAAAGCATCGTCGATGCCCGAAGCGATCAGCATCGCGGCGCGCGCATTGCCGCTGGCGACCGCACCGCGCGCCTGTGTGAGCAGCTCGTCGACCCACTTTTCTCGGTCGAGCGGGGGCCGGGCGAGCAGCGGGCGGTTTGCCAGCAGCGCTTGCGCCGCCGCGCTGTTGCCCTGTTTGCGCAGCGCGCGGGCGCGGCTGTACAGAAAGCCGGGATCGGCATTGAGCACATCGCCCGGCGTGCCGCTGGCGGCGGCATAGGGATCACCGCCGCGCAGGATCGCCAGCCGCGCCCCCTCGATCCCGCCGCGCCCCGGGCTGACGCGGGGCAGCTGGCGGGCGGCAGCCTCGGCCGCACCTGCCCAAAGCAGCGCGTTCATCCGCGCATCCTGATCGTCCTGCGTGAAGCTGGCGCCCCATTGCGCCAGGATCGCGGTTTCGGCGGCCTCGGGCATCGCGCCGCCGCGCCAGGCCGCGCGCGCCGCGCTCATGGCATCGGGGCGGCCCAGCGTGCTCAGCGCCAGCGCATATTGCGCGCGGCCCGGATTGGTCAGCGGCGGCGCACGCTCGAAGAAGGTGACGAGGCTGCGCGCCTCGGCCGTCTCGCGCACCAGGGCGTCTTCGGCGCGGCGGCGCAGGGTTTCCTCCTCGGGAAAGCCGGGATGCGCGAGGACGAACCCGGCGTAGTCGCCGAACGAGAATCGCTCCGAGCCGGTCAGCATCCGCCAGCGGCTGATCGCCTGCGCGATCGGGCCCTGGTTCGCCGCGATCAGCTGTGCGCGCGCGCGGTCCCACGCCGCGCCGTCGGTGTCTGAATCGCTGGCGTGGCAGGCCACCGATGCGGCAAGGCACGGCAGGATCACCAAAATGCCGCCGATCTTGCGCAAGGCCTGCCTGGATATCATTGAATGTGCATCCATGCTGGACATGATGGCGGATGGCTCCTTATCAGGCACTGAATGAAGCCCCGCACGCGGCAGGCGCGGGGGTGCGAGGCGCAGCGGCAACGCCCGCGCTTGTGGCGCATAATGAGGGGCAAAGTCCATGTTTTCCGGTTCGATTCCAGCGCTGGTCACCCCTTTTCGCGACGGAGCGTTCGACGAGAAGGCGTTTCGGCGGCTGGTCGATTGGCAGATCGAGAACGGCTCCTCCGCGCTGGTCGCCTGCGGTACGACGGGCGAGGCCTCGACCTTGTCCAACGCCGAGCATCACCGCGTGATCGAAGTCTGCGTCGAGCAGGCGGGCGGGCGCGTGCCGGTGATCGCGGGCTGCGGCAGCAACGATACGATGAACGCGCTGCTCCACATGACATTCTCGAAAAAGTGCGGCGCAGCGGCGGCGCTGTGCGTCGCGCCCTATTACAATCGCCCGAGCCAGGCCGGGTTGCTCGCGCACTTCAGCTATCTGGCCGAGCACATGGACCTGCCGATCATCCTCTACAACGTTCCCGGCCGCACGGTGACCGACATCCTGCCCGAAACGGTGTGCGAACTGGCGGGGCGCTTTCCCGGGCGGATCGTCGGGATCAAGGACGCCAGCGGCGATCTTTCGCGCGTGACCGACCACCGCATGGGCATCGGCAAGGCGTTCTGCCAGCTTTCGGGCGACGACGAACTCGCGCTGCCCGCCAATGCCGCGGGCGCGGTGGGGTGCATTTCGGTGACGGCCAATGTCGCGCCGCGGCTCTGCGCCGATTTTCAGGCCGCCTGCGCCGCGGGCGATTTCGAACGGGCGCGCGAGCTCAACGACCAGCTCTATCCGCTGCACTATGCGATGTTCGAAGATGCCTCACCCGGGCCGCTCAAATACGCGCTGACCCGCGTGCACGGCTGGCTGACCGAGGAACTGCGGCTGCCGCTGGTGCCGTGCAGCGAAGCGGCGCGCAAGTCTGTCGATGCCGCGCTGGTGCGGGCTGGGCTGGTGTGACGCTGGCGGGCAGGGCGATTTTGATTTTGACACCGCTCAGCTTTACGGTTATATAAAAGTATAATAATTTGGATTTGATGCCATGCACATTACCAATCTGCGCAAAGTTGGCGGCTCGGTGATGCTGGCCGTGCCGCCCGCCTTGCTCGATCTGCTCCATTTGCAAGCCGGGGCCTCCGTCGGCATCGCGGTCGAAGGCGAACGGCTCGTTGTCGCCGCGTCACCGAAGCCGCGCTATACCTTGGCAGAACTGCTAGCGGATTCGGATTATTCCGGACCGGTTTCGCCCGAGGATCGGGAATGGATCGACGCTCCGGCGGTGGGCAAGGAACTTCTGTGAAACGGGGTGACATCTACATGGTGTCGCTTGATCCCGCAAAAGGTCGTGAACAGCAGGGACATCGCCCCGTATTGGTGGTCACCCCTGCAGCGTTCAACACGGCGACGCGCTTGCCGGTGGTGCTCCCAATCACCAATGGCGGCGATTTTGCGCGCCGGATCGGCTTCGCTGTCGAGATTTCGGGTATCGCGACCACCGGCATTGTCCGCTGCGATCAGCCGCGGGTGCTCGACATCGCAGAGCGCGGCGGGCGCAAAGTGGACACATTGCCTGCTGCTTTGCTCGATGAGGTGATGGCAAAAGTGCACACGCTATTCGAGTAAGGCTGCGCTGCAGCCCCCCTCAGCTCATCGACCAGCCGTGGCTGGCCACCAGCGATTGCCCGGTCAGCGCGTTGCTGGGGAATGCGGCGAAGAACAGCGCCAGTTCGGCGATGTCGGCCACAGTGGTGAACTCGCCGTCGACGGTCTGGCCGAGCATCACCTTCCTGACCACTTCGTCCTCTGAAATGCCCAGTTCCTTGGCCTGTTCGGGAATCTGCTTGTCGACCAGCGGCGTGCGCACGAAGCCGGGGCAGATCACATTGGAGCGCACGCCGTGGGGGCCGCCTTCCTTGGCGATCGTGCGGCACAGGCCGAGCAGGCCATGCTTGGCGGTGACATAGGCGCTCTTGAGCGGGCTGGCCTCCTTCGAATGGACCGAACCCATCAGCAGCACCGCGCCCGAACCCTGGGCATACATGTGCGGCAATACCGCCTTGGTGGTCAAGAAAGCGCCGTCGAGATGGATGGCCAGCATCTTTTTCCAGTCGGCAAAGGCGAACTGTTCGATCGGATTGACGATCTGGATGCCCGCGTTGGACACCAGCACGTCGACCGTGCCCCACGCCGCGACCACGGCCGCGACGCCCGCATTGACTTGCTCCTCGCTGGTCACGTCCATTGCCACCGCCATGGCCATGCCGGGATGATCGGCGTTGATCGCGTCGGCCGCGCCTTGCGCCGCCTCGAGCTTGAGATCGGCGATAGCGACCTTGCTGCCTGCGGCCGCATAGGTTTGCGCGATGGCGAGGCCGATGCCGCTGGCCGCACCGGTGACGATCGAGACTTTGTCGTTCAGGTTCATGGCGTCTGGTTCCTTATCAAAAGTTCCGGCCTGACCGGTTCAGGCGAGATCGAGCGTCACGATCCCGCAGTCCTTCCATTGCCGCCGCTTCCAGCGCGGGCTGGCAAAGCTGCGCAACACATCGCGCCTGCCGGCTTGCCAGTGATCGTTGACCGTCGCGCGCGAAAATTCGTAGTCCTTACTCTGGCTTTCGTAATCCTCGCTGCGATTGATCAGTTGCAGGATCATGACGGGATGTTCGCAAGCTTGCGCAGTGAGCGCCATCAAGTCGGGGTCGGCGGCGAATTCGTCCGGCAGCTTGGCGCATAACCGCGTTGCGGCCGCCTGCAATTCTTCGATCCGCTTTTGCAGATCGGTGTTCATGCGGGTGCGGCTGGAAAAGCGGATGTCTTTCTCGCGCTGCGCCGCTTCGGCGAGGCTGCGCGGCATCAAGCCGCGCGCGCTGAACAGATCGACCTGAAACACCAGCAGCGGAGTGATGCCGGACGCGCCGTCGAGCACATACTGAAGCGGGGTATTGGAGACGATGCCGCCGTCCCAATAGGGCTCGCCGTCGATCATCACCGGGGGAAAGCCGGGCGGCAGCGCGCCGCTGGCCATGATGTGCTCGGGCTCGATCAGCCGCTCGCGGTTGTCGAAATAGGCAAAGTTGCCGTTGAGCACATTGACCGCGCCCACGCTGAAGCGGACTGGCCCTTCGTTGAGCAGATCGAAGTCCACCAGATCGAGCAGCGTCTTGCGCAAGGGCGAGGTGTCATAGAGGCTGATCGCTTCGGGAGAGCCGGGCAGCGCCAGCGCGGGCAGGATCGTGCGCGGGGTAAAAAAGCCGGGAATGCCGGTTATCGCGACAAGTCCCGCCGCGGTCTCGTTGAACAGGCGGCGGCCCCAGCCAGTTGGAAACGGCGCGGCAAAGGGGATGCGCGAGGAGGCCAGGTCCCAGAACGCGCGCAGCCGTTCCGTGCGCCGCTCGGGCGGATTGCCCGCGATGATCGCGGCGTTGATTGCGCCAATCGAGATGCCGGCGACCCAATCGGGCTCATAACCCCCGGTGGACATCGCCTCGTACACCCCGGCCTGATAAGCGCCCAGCGCGCCGCCGCCCTGGAGCACCAGCACGCACGATTCAGAGCGCGGGCGGGGCTGGGGTACTTGCGCTTGCGTGGCCATGGCTGTCGCATCCTTTTGGGGTCGCCGGTTCCCATAGCACGCCTTCCATTGTGCATCGCAACCAGAACTTGGCGGGACCGGGCAACTTTCGCTCCCTTTTCATTCGCCGCGCCCGCGCCTACATGCGCTTGCACCATGGCTCGCCCCACCCCCGCCGCATTCGACAAAGTCAAGATCGTCGCGCAGAACCGCCGCGCCCGGTTCGACTATTTCATCGACGACGTGTTCGAGGCGGGCATCGTGCTGACCGGGACCGAGGTCAAATCGCTACGTTTTGGCGATGGCTCGATCGCCGAAAGCTATGCCGAGGTGAAAAACGGCGAGGTCTGGCTGGTCAATTCGAACGTGCCCGAGTTCAGCCATGGCAACCGCTTCAACCACGAGCCCAAGCGGCCGCGCAAACTGCTGCTCAAGGAGCGCGAGATCGCCAAGTTCCACGGCGCGGTGGAACGCAAGGGCATGACCCTCGTGCCGCTGTCGGTCTATTTCAACGGGCGCGGGCGCGCCAAAGTCGAACTCGCGCTCGCCAAGGGCAAGAACAACGCCGACAAGCGCGCCACCACCAAGGACCGCGATTGGCAGCGCGACAAGGCCCGGATCATGCGCGAGAACGGCTAGGACGGAGTCCGGGATTCACGCTGGGGAAAGGGGTTTTGTCCCAAGATTGCGGGCTTGCCCGGCTGGCGGGCGGCGCAGGAAACGATTAGACCGGACATGATGAAGAACAGGATGGTTTCTTGGGCGCACGCCGCGATCCCGACGCGCGAAGTCATGGAGCGCAACCGCTTTATCCGCCCCTTTGCGATGCGCCCCGAATTGTGGCGGCTGCATCGCCGCTCGGTGCCGCGCGGCGTGGCGATCGGCCTGTTCATCGGGTTTCTGCTGCTGGTGCCGGGCTTGCAGATCGTCGGTGCGGCGCTGCTGTGCGTGCCGTTTCGCGGCAACATCCCGATCGCGGCGGCAATGACGTTCCTGTCGAATCCGTTCACCACCCCGCTGATCATCGCCGCGGCGCTGTGGATCGGTAGCAGTTTCGGTTTTCACGCCGATATCGCCACGTTTCAGGCGCTGGTCGCCAAAAGCGCGGGCCTTGGCGAATGGGCGAGCTGGCTGGTGTCCGATGCGGCGCCCTCGCTATTGTTCGGGTTATTCGTCATTGCGTCGGGCCTGGCGGTGGCCGGCTATATTGCGGCGGTGATCGGCTGGCGCATTTTCACCGGGGCCAAACGCCGCAGCCGGATCGCGCAAGTCGCCGCCGATCGGGCCGTAGCCAGCCAAAGCGCGGGCGAGTGAGCACCGGCCAATCTGCATCAGTGGCCGCGTCTCCGGCTCCGCCGCCGCCGTGGCGCGCCTTGCTGGCGATCGCGGGCGGGGTGCTCGCCAGCGGGCTGCTACTTGGCATCGTTTCGGGCGAGCGGATCATCGCGCTGGTCTACGTTGCAGGCTTCGTCCTGCTCGCGGGCATGCTCGCGCTCCTGCTCAGGCAGCGACCGGCGGTACAGGTCGCCGAATTTGCCGAACCCGATTGGTCGGTCACGCAGGCCGCGATCAATGCCGAGGACGCTGCCACCGCGATCATCGATCGCGCGGGGCGGTTGGCCTGCGCCAATGCGCGCTTCGTCGCCTGGTTCGGGATCAGCGCCGCACCGCCGCGCCTTGCTCTCGATCCCCCGCTTGTCGCCGCGCTCGAGGCCGCCGCCCGCGCCGCCTGGCGCGACGGCGCGGCAGATGTTGCCGTGCTCGCGCTTCCCAACGGCCCTTGCCGTCTGTCCATCAGCCGCGCCGGGCGGGGCGAGGACTACCTCGTCTGGCGCTTCGTGCCCGAGCAGCGCAGCGATCTTCTCGGCGAGCTCACCGGGCACATCGCCGGCAAGCTTGGCCGCGTGCTGGCGCAGGAAGGCCTGCAGGCCGCGCTCGTCACGCCCGACGGGCAGGTCAAGGCAGCCAACACCGCGTTTGTCGCGCGCGCCGCCGGCGAAGCGCCCGATGGCGTGATCGGCAAGGATTTCGTCGGCTTTTTCCGCTCGGACGAGCACGAGCGCATATTCTATGCGCGCGAGGGCACAGGCGGCGCGCCGGTGCGCTTCATCCATCTGCCCGTGGCCGATCCCGACAGCGCAACCCCGCTCGATCCGGCGCAGACGCCGTCGCTGTTCCTGCTCATCGAGAACGAGGGCGGCATCGGCGAATCGCGCACCGGCCTGCCGCAGATCGAAGCGCTGCTCGCGCGCCTGCCGCTGGGCCTCGCGATGTGCGACCGCGACGGCCGCTTCCTGTTCGCCAACAGCGCGTTTCTGCGCGCCGCCGGGCATGACGAGAGCCAGAACGGGGCGGGGCCGCCGCCCTATCCCTCGGACCTGGTGATCCGCGAAGACAAGGGCGCGCTGGCCGATGCGGTGCGCCGCTATGCCGGCGGCTCGGCCAGCGCGGGCGATGTCGCGGTGCGGCTGCGCGCCGCGCCCGAAGACCCGGTGTCGCTCAGCCTGGCCGGTGTGCGCGGGCTGGGCGAGGGCACGGTGTTGCTCAGCCTGAAAGATTCGAGCGAGGAAACCCGGCTCAAGCGCGAGATCGCGCAAGCCACCAAGATGCAGGCGGTGGGCCAACTGGCGGGCGGCGTCGCGCATGACTTCAACAATGTGCTCACCGCGATCATCGGTTACTGCGATCTCATGCTGATGCGCCACACCCCCGGCGACAGCGATTACGACGATATCCAGCAGATCAAGGCCAATTCGAACCGCGCCGCCAGCCTCACGCGGCAGCTTCTCGCGTTTTCGCGCCAGCAAACCCTGCGCCCCGAAATCCTGCAACTGCCCGATGTCGTGGCCGAGGTATCGACCTTGCTCAAGCGGTTGCTGGGCGAGAAGATCCAGCTCGAGGTGACGCACGACCGTGATCTCGGCCTCGTCCGCGCCGATCCGGTGCAGCTCGAGCAGGTCCTGCTCAATCTTGCGGTCAACGCGCGCGATGCCATGACGAGTTCGGCGACGGGGACAGGTGGGGGCACAAAGCCGGGCGGGGTGCTCCGGATCAAGACCAAGCGCGTGACCAGCGCCGATGTCCGCGCGATGAAAAGCGAAATCTTGCCGATCGCCGACTATACCGCGCTGATCGTCGAGGATACCGGGCACGGCATCAATCCGGCCGTGCTGGGCAAGATTTTCGAGCCGTTCTTCACCACCAAGGACCGGGGCAAGGGCACGGGCCTGGGCCTTTCCACCGTCTATGGCATCGTCAAGCAATCGGGCGGGTTCGTCTTTGCCGAAAGCGAAGTGGGCAAGGGGACGCGTTTCCTCATCTATCTGCCGGTCCATGTGCGCGATGCCGCCGAAATTGCCGAAGCCAGCGCACAAGCCGCGATCGCCGCGCGGCCCGCCAAGCGCCAGCAGTGGTCGGGCGGCGGGCGCGTGCTGCTGGTCGAGGATGAGGACACCGTCCGCGCGGTCGCGCAGCGCGCGCTGGTGCGCCAGGGCTTCGAAGTCGTCACCGCCGCCGACGGCGAGGAGGGCCTCGAAGCGCTCGGGCGCGAGACCGCTGCGGGCCACACGTTCGATATCGTCGTGAGCGATGTGGTGATGCCCGGCATGGACGGCCCCGCGATGGCGCGCGAAATCCGCAAGGAACGCCCCGCGCTGCCCATCCTGTTCATGTCCGGCTACGCCGAGGAACAGTTGCGCCGCGACATCGACGTGCCCAACATGCATTTCCTCGCCAAACCGTTCAGCGTCGCACAGATCGTGGCGGCGGTGGAGGATGTGCTGAAGGCGCGCTGAGCCGCCGCGCGCTGCCCCTCCGTCGGCGGTGTCACGTGGTGCTGCGCCTTAGCGTCCGGACTGTCTTGAAGTTGTCCGACTGGTCTGTTCTTTCTGCTCACAATGAGCGGAGCCGCTGGTCCAGACCGACGGCATTGGGCGTGTGCGGCGCATGAGGGGTAATGGCATGACCGAAGCAGCGAGAGGGGGCACCGGGTATCGGGCCAAGACGCGGACAGCGAGCGATCTCGCGCTCTGCGGGAGCGTGTCATGGCGATAATCGACGGGAACGGCACCAGTCAGACCCTGACCGGAGGGGCCGGCGATGATGTGATCACCGGCTTTGGCGGCGACGATGTGCTCAGCGGCGGCGGCGGGAGCAATGTTTTCGCCTATCCCACGCGGCAGTTTGACAACGACGTGATCGCCGATTTTGTCCAGGGGCGGGATCGCATCGATCTGTCGGGCCTCGGAATTGCCGATTTCGCCGCATTGCAGGCGTTCATCACGGACAATGCCGGCGATAGCCAGATTGCTTTCTTCTACAACGACCAGCTCGAAACCATCCTGATCGCGGGCATCGCGTCCAGCCAGTTGTCTGCGAGCGATTTCATCTTCAACACGTCGAGCGCGGCGCTGTCGCCGCCGTCGACAACGCTGGATGACCTTCTGTTCGGCGGCAATGGCAACGATACCCTTGGCGGCGGAGCGGGTGAAGACACGCTGCTCGGCGGCGCGGGCAGCGATACGCTGATCGGCGGCACGGGCTTCGACACGCTGGTCGGCGGGAGCGGCAACGACACCTTTGCGTTTACCGCGCGGCGCTTCGATGAAGACGTGATTACCGATTTTGCGCAAGGCGTTGACCGCATCGATGTGTCGGCGCTCGGCGTGGCCGATCTTGCCACGCTCGCGCCCTTCATCGCGCAGAACGGGGCCGACAGCGTCATCTCGCTGGTCTACGGCGGCGTGGCTGAGACGATCAGGATCAGGGGTATTCTTCCTGGCCAGCTCACCGCTGCCGATTTCATTTTCAACACGGCGACGACCACCCTGGCGCCGACATCGACTTCGCTGGAAGATGTGCTGTTTGGCGGCGATGGTACGGATTCGTTGATTGGCGGCCAGGGCAACGACACACTGGTCGGCGGTAATGGCGCGGATTCGCTGGTCGGCGGTCTGGACGACGACGCACTGTTTGGCGGCAATGGCAACGATTCGCTCAATGGCGTTCAAGGCGACGACGTCCTCAGCGGCGGCGCAGGCAACGACACACTGGTCGGCGATCAGGGCGATGACACGCTGACGGGCGGCAGCGACAACGACGTCTTCAATTTCAATGCGCGTTTCTTTGGCAACGATCTCATCACCGACTTCGTGCCGGGCGTCGATCGGATCAATCTGTCGGTGCTTGGCATTGCCGACCTCGCAACGATTTTGCCGTTCATGTTCGAAATCGGCGGCGATACCCTGATCGAATTCGGCTATGGCGGGCAGGCAGAGAGCATCACCATTGCGGGCGTGCGGCCAGGCCAGCTGGCCGCGCGCGATTTCATCTTCAGAGTCGCTACAACGGGTCTGACGCCCGGATCGACTGCATCGGCGGATCATCTGTTCGGCGGTTCGGGTGCCGACACGCTGAACGGCGGCCAAGGCAACGATACGTTGAGCGCCGGAAGCGGCAGCGACACGTTGATCGGCGGGACTGGGGCTGATTATCTGATCGGGGGGCTCGGCGCGGATGCGTTCAAGGGGACCGCCGCCGACCTCAACGGGGATATCATCGCCGACTTGGCCTTCGGCGACCGCATTACGTTCATCGGTGTCAACGCGCCGGGAAGCGCGCCATTCGCCTATTCGCTGAGCGGCTTTACGCTCACCTACACCGGCGGTTCGCTGTTTTTCGATAGCTCGCTTGCCGGTTTCTACCTCGTCGCGACGACAAATGCCGCCGAAAATGGTGTCGATCTCGCGCTGCAGGCCTTGAGCCCGCCGGTAATCAGCTCCGATGGCGGCGGGGCCACGGCCAATCGTCTGGTCACCGAAAACAGCACTCTGGTGACGATTGTGCAGGCCACCGATCCCAATGTCGGCACCACGCTGACCTATGCGATCAGCGGGGGGGAAGACGCAGCGAAATTCCGGATCGACGCATCGACCGGCGTACTCTCGTTCATCGCCGCGCCGAATTTCGAGGCGCCCACCGATGCTGGCGCGAACAACGCTTACGACGTCGTCGTCAGCGCCAATGTCGGATCGGTGAGCGATACGCAGGCCATCGTGGTGACAGTAACTAACGACAATGACGCGCCGGAGATCACTTCGGATGGGGGCGGCGACACCGCCTCGGTAAGCATTGCCGAAAACACCACTGCAGTGACCACGATCACTTCGAACGACCCCGACGCGGGCTCGGCCAAAGCCTTCGCGATTGTCGGCGGCGATGATGCGGGCAACTTTGCGATCGATGCGGCCACGGGCGCGCTCTCGTTCCTTTCCGCACCGGACTTCGAGGCCGCAGGCGATGCGGGCGCGGACAACATCTACGACCTGATCGTGCAGGTCAGCGACGGTACGCTGACCGATACGCAGGCCATCGCGGTCACCGTGACCAACCTGAACGACAATGCCCCCGTAATCACGTCGAACGGCGGCGGTGCGACAGCGGCGATCAGCCTGGCCGAAAACATCGCGGCTGTGACCACGATCACGTCGAGCGATGCCGATGCGGGCTCGGGCGTCATATATGCAATCGCGGGCGGCGCGGATGCGGCCCGGTTTGCGATCGACGCCGCGACCGGCGCGCTGTCGTTTCTTGCGGCCGCAAACTTCGAATCGCCCACCGATGCGGGTGCGGACAACGTTTACGACGTCATAGTTCGCGCGTCCGACGGCACCTTGTTCGGCGATCAGGCGATTGCGATCACCGTGACCGACGTGACCGAGACGATCACCGGCACGGCCGGGATTAACACGCTGACCGGCACGAATGGCGATGACCAGATCTTCGGTCTTGGCGGCAACGACACGCTGAACGGGCTGGGCGGCAACGATACGCTCGACGGTGGGACCGGCAACGACACCATGAACGGTGGGCTGGGCGATGACATTTACATCGTCGACTCGCTGTCCGACAGGTCGGTAGAGCTGGCAGATCAGGGCACCGATACCGTGCTCACCGCGATTGCCTTCTATCGGCTCGGCGACAATGTCGAGAACCTGACATTCACGTACGGCGAAGGACCCGGAGGCAGGGCTCTAGGCAATGCCATCGCTAACGTGCTCACAGGCGGAGCGGGCGCAGACTCGCTGCTCGGCTATGACGGCAACGACACGCTGTATGGTCTGGGCGGTATCGACAATCTCAATGGCGGGACCGGCAACGACGTGCTCGATGGCGGCACCGGGGCGGACATTCTGGGCGGCGGCTTCGGCGATGACCTGTACATCGTCGATGACATTGGCGATGTGGTGCGCGAGGGCCTGGATGCGGGCACTGACCGGGTCGAGTCTTCGGTGACGTTCACCGCGCTGGCCAATGTCGAGAATCTGACGCTGACCGGGACCGGTGCGATCAATGGCACAACGGGCAGGTTGGCCAATCTCCTGATCGGCAACGATGCCGACAACATCCTGTTCAGCGCAGCGGGCAACGACACGGTTCTGGGCATGGACGGCAACGACACGCTGAACGGCGGAACCGGACAGGACCGTCTGACGGGCGGACTTGGCGCCGATAGGTTCCTGTTCGCATCGGTCTCGACGGCGTCGGTGGGCAGCACCGCCGACATCGTGACCGATTTCAGCCGGACCGAAGGCGACAAGCTGGCGTTCAGCAGGGCGATCTTCACCGGGCTCGGCGCGGCGGGCGCGCTGGACGAGACAGCATTCCATACCGGCACCGCCGCGCTGGATGCATCCGACCGGGTGATCTACGATGCGGCCACCGGCAGCCTGTATTACGACGCCGACGGCAACGGCCGCCGCGCGCAAATGCTCGTGGCGACCATCGGCGAGATCGATCATGCCGCGCTGACCTACAGCGATTTCCTGATCATGGCCTGAGCCCGGGCGAAGCCGCTCCATAGCTTGCGCGGACGAGGGTGCGCAGGACGTCGCGGATGCGGTCCCAATCGGCGTCGGTCGCCAGGCCGACGCCGGCAAAACCGCCGACCGCCTTGGCCGACAGGGCGAGGTGCTGGACTGCGGCGATCAGCGTGGCGTTGGTGGCGCCGACATCGACGCCCACCGGACCCGCCAGCTCGCCGCGCCGCGCCTGAACCCATTCGCCAAGCGCGCGGGCGCGCGATGCAGCAAGGCGGAGAGTGACCGGGGAGGGATCGAACACTTCCCACGCGGCGATCCGCAGCAGCAAGTCCGACGCGCGGAAAGCATCGAGCAGCGACATGAGCAATTGCTCGATCAGCGCTGCATAGCTGGCAAATGCGCTACCTTCCGGTTCGCTCAGCAGGCTTTGGAACAGATCGGCCAGATCGAGCCCGATCGCGTCGATCAACCCGTCGATCCCCCCATAGTAGCGATAGATCAACTGTTTGTCGCAACCGGCCCGGCGAGCGATCGCGTTCACGCCGAATTTGCTGAAGCCTTCCTCGGCCAGCACCGCCTTGGCCGCATCGAGGATAACCTGCTCGGTGTTCGAACGGTTGCGCGTGACGCCGGTTTCGGCGGGTTTGTCAGCCATGCATTCTCTCCTGTTTGACCAAGGCTATTCCTTTCTCGCGCTGCCCGCAAACTTTTTTCACCGGCCGGTGACAAAACCACTTGCGCTCGTCACCGAGTGGTGACATATGACTGTCACCACACAGTGACAAGGCGAATCATCATGAACGGACATCTTCCACGCACCATCGAAAATGCGGCCACCGGGGACCGCATCATCTTCTTGCAGTCGCCGCTTCTCGGCGACAGCGACGATTTGCTCATTTTCCGGTGCATCCTGCCGCCCAATGCTGCGGGCGCGCCGCTGCACAGCCACGACACCATGACCGAGACCTTTCTGGTCGAAAGCGGCGCGCTCGAGATCGATCTCGGCAAGGGCCGGACCCGCATTCTGAACCCCGGCGATTCACTGACGATCAAGCCGGGCATGCGGCATGGCTTCCGCAATCCGCTGGGCAGCGAAACGCGTTTCGTCACGACCGCCGATCGCGGTGCCGATCTCGAAAATTTCCTGCGCACGATCTATCAGCTGGATAACGACAGCGTCAGCGCCGCGCGCAATCTGCCGCGTATCGCGCTCGCTCTGGGCAGCGTGATGGCGCATACCGACATGGTGCTTGCGGGGCTGCCGCGCTGGCTTCAGCGGGCGTGCCTGATCGTGGCGGCGGTCGTCGCCAAGGCGCTCGGCATCGATGCGGTCCTGGCGCCCGCAGCCGGCATGCGCGAGGCCGCCCGATGAACGGCCGGGCGCTCGCCGGCGGCGCTGCCATCGCGCTCGGGACCGGCTTCAACATCCCCTATGCGGCGCTCGCGGTGCTCTACGACTATCCGCAGATACTGCGCCGCCCCGCAGCGGAAGCGTTGCAGCGCTATGCCGAAGGCGGCGCGCCGCTCGTCCTCGCGTGGTACGCATTCATGCTCGCGGCGCTTGCGCTGGTGCCGGTCGCGGCAGCGCTCAGCATCACCCCGGCGCGGCTGGCGCAGACCCCGGCGCTCGCGCTCGGTGCCGCGCTTGCCGGCGCGCTAGCCGGGATCGCACAGGCCATCGGCCTTGCGCGCTGGGTGTTCGTGGTTCCCGCGCTGGCGAGCGACGCCGGATCCGGCGCGGCGCAGGCTTCGTTCGAGTTGCTGAATGCCTATGGCGGCATCGCCATCGGCGAGCACATAGGCCAGCTGCTTACCGCTGTATTTGCGCTCCACATGGCCCTGCTGCAGCGGCGCGAAGGCGCGCAGCGGCTGGCGCTTGCGGGCTTCCTCACCGCCGCCGCGATCGCCGCCGGGACGGGCGAGGGCATCGCGCTTGCGCTCGGCGCGGATGGCGCGCTGTTTTCGGCAGCGACCATCGCGGGATTTCTCGGGCTCAGCCTCTGGCTGGTGATGACCGGCACCGCGATGATCGGATCGGTCCCGGAGCAGCGCACCGCGCCGTCCCCAGCCGCCGCCTGATCCATCCTTTCAGCTTCACGATTTCGGACCCGCTTCGGCGGCAGCGGGACCGGCTTGCCTCATGCCGCCATGGAGAATGATCATGAATATCGAAACGAAATCCTTCCTCGCCGCGTTTGTCGCCACCGGCAGCATCTTTCTTGGCCTCGACACTGCCCATGCGCAGGATGCCGGTTCCGCCCCAGGCGACGGCTTCTCGGGCACGATCGTCGGCGGCGTTGCCACGGTGCCCGAATATGAGGGTTCTTCGCGGCAGCGGGTCATCCCGCTGGTTTCGGGGGAGGTTCGCTGGGACAAGCGCTACTTCGCGATCGAGGGAGTTACCGCGCGTCTCAACGTGCTCAACAGCGATACATTCGAGTTCGGACCCGCCGCTGATCTGACATTCGGTCGGCGTGCGAGCACACGATCCGCTGCGGTCCGCGCGCTCGGCGTGGTCGATGATGCCTACCAGGTCGGGGCTTTCGCGGCGATCAAGGCCGGCTCGCTGATAACCGAAGGCGATCAGCTGCGGTTCTCGGTCAAGGCCACCCACGATGTGAGCAATGTACACAAGGGCTGGGTCGGCGAGGCTGCGGTCGATTATCGCTTGCCGGTCGGTCGCCGGTTTGCGGTCAACACCCAGGTGGCGATGCGCTTTGCCGACGACCGATATGCGCGGACCTATTTCTCGGTATCGCCCGCTGGCGCTGCCGCCAGCTCGCTCGCTCCGTTTGCGGCGAAAGGCGGGGTCAAGGATGTCGGCGTTGCCGTGACCGCGACTTATGCGCTCTCCGACCGCTGGTCGCTGCTGGGTTACGGCGGCTATCGCCGGCTCGTCGGCGATTTCGCCGACAGCCCGATCGTACGCACGGCGGGGGACCGCAACCAGTTCACCGGCGGGGTCGGCGTCGGGTTCAGTTTCTGAACCCGATGGCCGCTGCACAGCGTCCCTCTCCCCGGCGGGGAGGGGGACCGGGGCGGTCCGGATTACCGCCAAAAGCGGGCGATCGGGCGGCGCGGCGATGCATGCCGGCGCCGGATTGCGGACATGGTTGCGAGGCGCGTGCAAGGCCGATAAAGGGCGCGCTCTGCTGCCGCGATTGGCGCAGCCTGCGGCGCGGCCGCATTTGTTTTGGCCGAAGGAACATTAACCTTGTTGTCCAGCTCGTATGTGGTCACGCTGTCTTGTCTCAATCAGCCGGGTATCGTCGCGCGCGTCTCCACGCTGCTCTTCTCGCACGGCGGAAATATCGTCGAGGCGCACCAGTTCGACGACGCGCTGACCGGCAAGTTTTTCATGCGCATGGTCTTCAGCCTTGGCGACGCGGCTGCTTTTGGCGCGCTTCAGGCCGAATTCGGCGAGGTCGCGGCCAGCTATGGCATGACCTGGACGCTGCGCCCGGCGGCGCAGCGGCGCAAGGTGCTGCTGCTGGTGTCCAAGTTCCACCATTGCCTCGCCGATCTGCTCTACCGCTGGCGGCTGGGCGAGCTGCCGATGGACGTGGTAGGCATCATTTCGAACCACCCGCGCACGACGTATGACGGGCTCGATTTCGGCGACGTGCCGTTTCACCATCTGCCGATCACCAAAGACACCAAGCCGCAGCAAGAAGCGCAGATCAAGGCCATCGTCGAGGAAACCGGCACCGATCTGATCGTGCTGGCGCGCTATATGCAGATCCTTTCCGACGATCTCGCGGCGTTCCTTTCGGGCCGCTGCATCAATATCCACCACTCGTTCCTGCCGGGCTTCAAAGGGGCCAAGCCCTATCATCAGGCGCATGCGCGCGGGGTCAAGATGATCGGCGCGACGGGCCATTATGTGACCACCGATCTCGATGAAGGCCCGATCATCCATCAGGATGTCGAATCGGCGACGCATGCCGACACCCCCGACGATCTTGTGCGCAAGGGCCGCGATGTCGAGCGGCGCGTGCTGGCCGAGGCGGTGCGGCTCCATCTCGAAGACCGTGCGCTGGTCAATGGCGACAAGACGGTGGTGTTTCGCAGCTGATTCGTGCGGCGCTTGCCGGGAAGCAGCGCCGGTCTGTCAGGCCGCGCCCGCGTAACCGGTCAGCGCGACCAGCGGATCACCGGCGCGTCCGTCGGCGAGCAGATCGACCGTGACGCCGGTGTACCCGCTGCGCTCGAGATAAAGCTTCACGAGCGCCGCGTGGCCGCTGGTATCGAGCCTGCGCCAAATCGAAACTGCCTTGGTCGGAAAGCAGCGGTTGGAAAAGCTGACGATGAACGGCGCGCCGGGTGCGAGTACGCGGCGCACATCGGCAAACACCTCGTGCGGCCGTTGGAGATATTGCACCCCGACGCAGCACAGCGCGGCATCGAACGACTGGTCATCATAGGGCAGGGCGGGAAAATCGTTGAGATTCTGCACGAACCAGTCGGTAAGCTGAGGATTGGCCTGAAGTTCATCCGCGTTCATGCCGTGGCCCACCACTTCGCAATAGCGGCGATCCTGCGGCAAATGGCTGACCCAGCTCGACATCAGATCGAGCACGCGCGCCTCGGGCCGGATCGTGCGGCGATAGAACGCGGTCAGCGCGGCAACGGCCCGCGCGTCGATATGGGTGACCAGCCGCGGCGGCGCGTAGAACAGCAGGTCGTCGCCGCTGTCCTGCTTGGCAAAGGCGTCCGGCGGCAGCTCAGGGAACGGCGCGGTGCCAATCGTGTCGTCTGCCACGCTGCGGGGGTGCCGAGCCGGAATCGGGCGCTACCAGCCGGTTAGACGCGGCTGTTGATATAGGAGATCATCGACTGCGCTTCCTCGACATGCTTTTCGATGCGCGCGCGGACCACGTCGCGTACGCTGATGATGCCGACGAGCGCGCCGGCATCGACGACCGGCAAGTGGCGGAAATAGCCGCGATCCATCAGCTCCATGGCATCGTTGATCGAGGTTTCGGGGTTCACGATGGTGACATTGGGCGTCATAACGTCGCGCGCGGCCAGCGTGTGCAGTTCCGGGCCTTTGGCGGCGAGCGCCTTGACCACGTCGCGCTCGCTGACGATGCCGACGAGGCTTCCGGGCTCATCGCACACCAGCACCGCGCCGATGCGCCGCGAGGCGATGGTCGTGACGATCTCCATCAGCGGTGTCTCGGGCAGAACGGAGACGATGGTGTTTCCTTTGACCCGCAGGATGGATGCGACATTCATGGTTCAAACCTCTCCAGAGCAGGAGCTGCAGCTTGCCGAGCGGATGCCCGATCGTCAAATCCTGCTGGATGGCCCCTTTGTGCAAGCAGAGGCTATCGCTGCCCGCGGCCATTTTTAACGCGCATTCTTCCCGCGGTTGCGTCGAGGCGGTCGCGGTGCGTTCAGGGGGTGCGTTCAAGGGTGGGCGGGAGCAGCAGCGCTTCGCGGTCGGCAGTGGCCGCGGCGAGTTCGGCGCGCGCCGAGGCAATGCGCGCCTGCGCGTCGATCAACCGCACGCGCGCGTCGTTGGCGGTTTCCTCGCGCTGGTTGACGAGGAAGAAATCCGCCGCGCCGAGCTCGAATTCGCGGCGTTCAGCGGCGGCGAGGCGGTCGGCCAGGCTGCGCTCCTGCTCGGCGATGGCAGCGAGCCGCTCGGCCCCGGTGACCGCGATCACGATCCCCTCGACCTCGACCGCGATCTGGTCGCGCAGGAAGCGGCTGCGCTGGTCGAGCGCGGAAATCTCGGCCTGCGTCTCGGCAATCCGGCCTTTGACCGCGCGGTTTTGCAGCGGCACGGTGAACCGAAAGCCGACAATCGCCTCGAACGGTGTGCGGCTGCGCCCGCCGGGGCCGATCCGGCCAAAATCCTTGCTCATTTCGCCGCGCAAGTCGAGCCGGGGCGACAGGTCGTTTTCCGCCAGCATCAGCCGCGCGGTCGCCTGGTCGATCCGGTTGAGCACCGCCTGATAGTCGGGGCGTCCCTCCGCCGCGACGGCCCGGTTTGCCCCGACCAGCCCCGCAAGCGCCTTGGCATCGGCGGGCAGGCGCTCGGCGGCGACGGTGACCGGCGTTCCAGCGTCATCGCGCAAGTAGAGCGACAGGGCATTGGCGGCGCTGGTAAAATCCTGTTCTGCACGCGCCACCAGCCCGCGCCGCCGCACCAGATTCTGGTCGTTCTCGGTCAGCAGAATCTGCGGCCGCGCGCCCAGCGTGATCTGCCGGGCAATGCCGCCGCGCCGTTTCTCGGCCAGCGCGAGAAGATCGCGGTACGCCTGCAGCCGCAGACCGGCGGCCACCCAGTTCTGATAGGCATCGACCGCGCGCCGCTGCACGCCGATCGCCACCATTTCGGCTTCGAAGCGCGCGACATCGATGTCCTTGCCCGCCAGATTGCGGCGCGTGCGGCGCTCATCGATGACCCGGTCACGCAGCAGTGAATAGAGCCCGCCAACTTTGAACTGGCCGAGCTGGTTGGTGTAATACTGGTCCTCGTAGATCGGAAATCGGCCGCGCGAGACTTGATAGCTGCCATAAAGATAGCCGCCGTTGTTGGTGAACGGGCGGGTGGCGCGGCCTTCGATCTCGGTTCCATCGTAAAAGCTGGTCAGCCGCGAATTGCCGTCGATATCGAACACGGTATCGAATGCGCCCTCGGCGGTCAGTGCGCGGCCTTCCGCCTGCCGCACCCGCGCCAGCGCTTCGATGATCTGGGGCGCAGAGCGCGCCGAGGAACGCAGCACTTCCTCCAGCGTCAGTGGCGCGGCTTGGGCCAGCGCCATGCCGGGGAGAAAGGCGGCAATCAGCATTGCCAGCGCACGGATCATTTTTTCTTGATCTCTTCATCGTCCGATTTCTCCGACGATGGTTTGGCCTTGGCCTCCCCTTTCGCCGGGGCTGTCGGGCGGACGCCGAATTCGAGCGGGAAATCATTGAGTTGCCGCCACAATTCATAGCCGGCGATCACCGTCTCGCCACGCACCCAGCCGCGCACTTTGCCGCCCGGGCGAACAAACTGGCCCGCCGGCCAGGGGGCAGCGCCCGGCATCGGCTCGACCAGCACGCGAAAAGACCCATCGGGCGCGGCATTGGGATCGATTGCGCGCACGCGTGCATCGAACATGCCCAGCGCCACCGAGGGCCAGCCGCTGAACTGGATGGCGGGCCAGCCTTCGAACTCGAGCCGGACATAGCGGCCGGGGCGGACGATCGGGATATCGCGGCCATCGACGTAAAGCTCGACCGCGCGCTCGATCCGTTCGGGCGCAATCACCGCGAGCACGGTTCCCGACGAGACCATCGCGCTGCCGGTGGCGGCGTTGACCTGCTGCACCCGGCCATCGCGCGGCGCGCGGACCAACTGCGCCGATTGGCGTTTCAGCTGAACATCGATGCGGTTGAGCTTAGCGCGCGCCTCTGCCAATTTGGCGCCGGCGTCGGCCACCTTGATCTGCGTCTGTTCATATTCGCGCCGCGCGGCGAGGCCTTCGGAATAAAGCTGCCGGGTGCGCGATACGTCGATATTGGCCACGGTGCGGCTTTGCTCGATCGCGGCTATTTCGGCGAGCACTTGCGCCCGCTCGGCGGTGAGGCGGGAGAGAAAATCGGGATCGAGATCGACCACGCGCACGATCGGATCGCCCTGTTCGACATGCTGGCCATCCTGAACGAACCAGCGGTCGACCCGGCCCGAGACCAGCGCGGTAACCTGCTGCTGGCGGTCATCGGGGTTCAGCGCCACGACCTGGCCATTGCCGTTGGCGGTCTGCACCCAGGGCACGAACACCAGGATCAGGGTGGCAAAGACCATGCCCAGCACCAGCATCCACGCGATCGTGGCAGCGATCCCCGGCGCGCGGATCGATGCCAAGGTCTTGAAGTAGGCGGCGTGCTCGGCCTTATACTTCATGACGGGCCCCCATGGGCTTGGCCTGCATGGTTGCCTCGATCAGCTCGTCGCGCGAGGCAAAGCGCCGCTGCCGGTGCGATTCAAGGTGCATCCAGCCATCGAGCGCGATGTCTTCGGGGCGGCTGGTGCAGAGCAGCACTGTCGTTCCCGCCTCTTTCAGCTGGCGCAGCACCCGCGCCAGCCGGTCCGCCGGAATGAGATCGTAAAGCTGCGAGAGCATCAGCACATGCGGCCGCGCCACCAGCGCGTTGGCCAGCTTGAGCGCCATCACCTCGCCGATCGAGAACGGATAGCCCGAGGCTGCGAGCGGCGTGTCGAGCCCTTGCTTGAGCGCGGCGATGCGATCGCGCAAACCGACCGCTTCGAGTGCCTGCAACGCTTTTTCCGAGTTCGCGTCGGTCGCCGAAAGCGCCATGTAATTGCGGATCGTCACGTCGACGATGGTCGGGCGGTTGAGCACCGTGATCTCGGAGCGCAGCTGATACATGTCGAACGCGGCCATATCGGTGCCGCCGATGGTGATCAGCCCGCGCTCGGGGATGATATGCCGCTTGAGCACCAGCGCGAGCGCGCGCTCTGCGCCGCCGTCGGTGACCATGACCAGCTGTTCGCCCGCCGCCACTGAGAAATCGAACCGCGCGCCGTCGGCCACCACCCCGTCGAGCCTGATCGCGCCGTTGCGCGGTGCCTGCGCAATGCCTTCCACCGCGCTTTCCTGCGGAATCGCGAGCAGCAACGACAGTTCTTCGGAGCTGGCGACCAGGTCATAAAAATAGATCAGATACTGCCCGAGCTGCGAAACACCGTAGAACACGCTGCTGAGGATCAGCTCGGCCGCAACCAGCTGCCCGATCGACAACTGGCCTTGCAGGATCAATGAGCCGCCGAGCGCCAGCAGCGCCGCGCTGGCGACGGAATAGAGCACCAGGAAAGCAATCGTCTGGGTGAAACCATAGCGGAAATAGCTGCGATGGCGGGCGACATAGGTCGCAGTGACCGCGTCGGATTGCTGCATCGCAAATTCGAAGCGGCGGCTCGATTTGTAGAAGCCGTTCGATCCGCCGATGCTTTCGAGCCAGCGCGCGCCATCGTGCTTTGCATGGCTGAGCGCGACCGCCGAGCGGATCGAACCGGGCGACCAGACCATCCAGATGAACAGGATGGCGAGCAGCAGCAAAGCGTTGAACGCGAGGAAAAACGGGTGATAGAAGCTCGTTACCACGAGGCCCACGGTCGATTGCAGGATGATCGTGAAGCCGCCGATGACGAGGTTGGGCACCGAACTTTGCACTTTGGTCAGGTCGAAATAGCGATTGAACAAGTCGCCGCGGTTTTGGTCAGCGAAAAACGGGTTCTGCGCATGGACGGTGCGGACAGTGACTTCGGCCACGGTGCGCGCATAAATGCGCCGTTCGAACATCGCCATGATCCAATAGCGCATGGCGCTCAGCCCCGAGACGAGCAACAGCAGGAAAAGCAGCAGCCCCGAAAGCGTCCAGAGCGGCGCGGGTAGCGCCGTGTTGGCGACGCTGTTGATCAAAAGCTGCACCGAAATCGGCGTGGCCAGCGAGAGCAAGCTGATCGCCGCGCCGTATACGATTGTGAGATTCACATAGGCCATGTCCGGCCCGATAATCTCTTTCAGCCAGCCGATTGTATCGCGCCAGCCGATCCGCTTATCCGCCATTCAAACTCCGTCGCAACCTACGATTCTCTATCGCACACCTCCCCCGAGCGAGCAATGCTGCACCTGCTAATTGATATGTGATAACATTGCAAGCGCGAGCCAGCGAGCGGCCAGAGTGGCCCCTAGGCGGGCTCGGCTGGATCGCCTGCGGCCGCTGCCTTGGCCGCGTGGTGGACCCGCAGATCGGGCACCAGCCAGACCAGGGCCACCAGCGCATAGACCATCGCGGCCATCGCGGGCTGGACGAACGCGACACCGATGCCGATGGCATAGAGCACGGGCGACAGCGTGCCTTTCCAATCGCGGCCAAGCGCGCGCCGCAGCGCGGACTGCGGCCCTTGCGCCCGGATGATCGCGTGCTGCATGATGTACCAGGCGATCGCGCAGGCCAGCAGCACCGCGCCGTAAACCGCCGTCGGCCAGCTCTGCTATTCGTGCTCGCCCACCCATGCGGTGGCGAACGGGATGAGCGAGAGCCAGAACAGAAGGTGGAAATTGGCCCACATGATGCCGCCGTTCACCTTCGGGATCAGCGCGAAGAAATGGTGATGATTGTTCCAGTAGATCGCCACGTAAATGAAACTGAGCACGTAGCTCAGGAACACCGGCGCAAGGCGAAGCAGTGCGCCCGGCGTGGTTTCCTCGGGCGGCTTCAGTTCAAGCACCATGATCGTGATGATTATGGCGATGACCCCATCGGTCAGCGCTTTGAGCCGGTCGGAATTCATCGAGAGCCTCATTTGCAGCCGCGCTGCCTTTCCTACACGGCCCCAACCTGTCAGAAAAACGCCGCGCTTTGTTTGCGGGCGAGTGCTTGCTCTTTGATCGTGTCAACATCCAGCCAAGCCGTCTGGCGCGCGACGCAGCGCCCGGACCCGATAAGGCTGCCAACCAACCCCCGTTCGTGGGGGGGGGGGGGGGGCCCCCCCCCCCCCCGCGCGGGGGGGGGGGGCGGCGAGCCCCCCCAGGGGGGGGGGGGTGAA
>CAZGWR010000001.1:227519-834445 GCA_964529505.1 uncultured Novosphingobium sp.
CCAACCACCCCTGTGTGTTGTCGAGTTTGCTCTGTAACCATTCGGGCGCGGTGTGGTTCGCTTTTGGGCTCGACACGAACGGGGTGGGAGTGAAATCATTCGCCGCAATGTGTCACCTTGTCGCCAATCCGACCTAACTATCTAACTTTATGTATTTTTCCTGCCAAACAAAAAGGTGACACGGTGTCACCTCTGTCACCTTACTTGCGACGCTCCACCGCCACTTTCCTGCCCCTTCGTGTACATCCCCCGGCCTGTCGCGTGCCGCCAAAGGCTGGTAGATCGCCGCGCATGACCCAAACCTTCACCCCGTCGCGTGCCGCCGGCCTGGCCGCGCTCGAAGCGTTTCTGCCGCAGGCCGGGCGGCGCTATGCCGAGCAGCGCAATTTCGATCATGGGCCGGAAAGCCGCGCCAATATCTCGCGGCTTTCGCCCTACATCCGCTACCGGCTGATCACCGAGCACGAGGTTATCGCCAAAGTGCTGGCGCGGCACCGCTTTGTCGATGCGGAAAAGTTCGTGCAGGAAGTCTGCTGGCGGACGTACTGGAAGGGCTGGCTCGAAATGCGGCCCGCGGTCTGGGCGCGCTACCGGGCGGAGGCGGCGGACATGGCGCGGACCCCCGCATACGACGCGGCCTGCGCCGGAGCGACCGGGATTGCCTGCTTCGATGCCTGGGCGGCGGAGCTGGTTGAAACCGGCTATCTCCACAACCACGCGCGGATGTGGTTTGCCAGCTTGTGGATTTTCACTCTGGGCCTGCCGTGGCAGTTGGGGGCGGAGTTTTTCTTCCACCATCTGCTCGATGGCGATCCGGCGTCGAACACGCTGTCGTGGCGCTGGGTCGCGGGTTTGCAGATTGCGGGCAAAACCTATCTCGCCGCTGCCGACAACATCGCCAAATACACCGGCGGGCGGTTCAATCCCGCGCGGTTTGCGCACGGCGCGGGGCCGCCTCCCGAAGCGCCGGTTGCGCCGCTGCCGATTGCCGCCACCGCGCCTTTACCAGAGGGGCCGGTCGGTTTGCTGCTGACAGAGGAAGACCTCAATCCGGAGAGCCTGAAGCTGGGCGAGGCGGATATCGTGGCGGTCGCCGCCGCCGCCTTGCGGCCCAGCCGATCGCCCGCCGTAAGCACCTTCACCCAAGCCGCGCTGCGCGAAGGGCTGGCGCGCAGCGCCGCCAAGTTCCGGGCACCGGGCGAAATGCTCGGCGCGCTGGACGCTGAAAGCCTGATCGCCTGGGCAGAGGATCATGATCTTGAGGCGATCGTGACGCCTTACGCCCCGGTTGGCCCGGTGCGCGACCGGCTCGATGCGCTGGCCCCCGCGCTGGCGGCCGCAGGCATCGCGCTGGTGCCCGTCCGCCGTGCCTGGGACAGCAATGCCTGGCCGCATGCGGGCAAGGGCTTCTTCGCCTTCAAGGACAAGATACCGGGCCTTGTCAGCGGATGACGGTGCAGCTTGTCTGGTTCAAGCGCGATCTGCGGCTGGCGGATCACGCCGCTTTGGCCGAGGCCGCGCGGCACGGACCGGTGCTGCCGCTGGTGATCGTCGAGCCGGACTACTGGCGCTTGCCCGATACTTCGGCGCGGCAATGGCAATTCTGGCGCGGCTGCATCGCGGGGCTGGCGGATGCAATCGCGGCGCACGGCGGGCAGCTGCTGATCCGCACCGGCGCGGTGACCGATGTGCTGGAAGATTTGCGCGCCGCGCTCGGCACGTTCGATCTGTGGTCGCACGAGGAGACGGGCAACGGCTGGACGTTTGCGCGCGACCTTGAGGTCAAGGCGTGGACCGGGGTTTACGGCATCCCCTGGCGCGAGCGCGCGCAGTTCGGCGTGCAGCGCGGGCGCGCGCAGAATCGCGACCGCTGGGCCGCGCGATGGGATCGGATGATGCGTCAGCCGGTGCTTCCGGTGCCCGAAGTGGCGTGGGTGCAGGCAACCGCCTCGGATCCGCTGCCGACGGGCGAGCAACTCGGCCTCGCGCCCGATGGTCTGGTCGATTTGCAACCGCCGGGCCGCGCGGCAGGGCTGGCCTTGCTCGAAAGCTTTCTGGATGCGCGCGGCGAGCATTATACCCGCGCCATGTCCTCGCCGATCTCGGCCGAGCAGGCGTGCTCGCGGCTCTCGCCCTATCTCGCTTATGGCGCGCTATCGCTGCGCGAAACCTGGCAGGCGGCGGAGCGGCGCGCGGCGCAAGTGCTGGTCGAGCGCCCGCCGGGCCACAGCGTGTGGGCGCGCTCGCTCCGATCGTTCACCGCGCGGCTGCACTGGCATTGCCATTTTATCCAGAAACTGGAGAGCGAACCGGCTATCGAATGGGAGCCGTTCGCGCGCATCTATCTCGGCATGCGGCCAAGCCCCGGCAATGCCGCCGATCTCGCCGCGTGGAGCGAGGGGCGCACCGGCTATCCCTTCATCGACGCGGCGATGCGTTATCTGAACGCCCACGGCTGGATCAATTTCCGCATGCGGGCAATGCTCATGTCGTTTGCGAGCTATGACCTGTGGTTGCCGTGGCAAGAGGCGGGGGAAGTGCTCGCGCGCAAGTTTGTCGATTATGAGCCTGGCATCCATTGGCCGCAGTGCCAGATGCAGTCGGGCGAGACCGGGATCAACACCGTGCGCATCTATTCGCCGATCAAGCAGGGCCACGATCAGGACCCGAGCGGCGATTTCATCCGGGCGTGGGTGCCCGAACTGGCGGGGCTCGCTGGCGCTTTGGTGCACGAGCCCTGGCGGCTCGATAGCGAGACACGCGCCGCGCTGTGCCCCGCCTATCCGCCGCCCATGGTCGATCACAAGGCGGCGTCGAAGCATGCCAAGGAGCAGATTTTCGCCCGCCGCGCGACGGCCGAGGCCCGCGCCGAGGCGCACGGCGTCTATGTCAAACACGGCTCGCGCGCCAACCCGATCGCGCGCCGCGGGGCCAAGGCGCGCGCGCTGGTGAAGCGGAAAGCCAAGCCCGCGCCGAACTCGCCGCAGCTCTCGCTGGATTTTTGAGATGGCGAAGATGCGCAAGAAATCCGAGCTGCCCAGCAAGATCTGCCTTGCCTGCCAGCGCCCCTTCGTCTGGCGCAAGAAATGGGAACGCGATTGGGAGGGGGTCAAGTATTGCTCTGACAAGTGCAGGGGCATAGGCGGTGCAGGCGCGCGCTAGAAAGTTCAGCGCAAGACCTTCATCAAACACCGCTCGGCAGGAGCTGATGTTGAGTTGAATGACGCTGGACAGCGCTGGCGCACGTTACAGGCTTTCGAGAAAGCGTGCGCTATCTTGCGCAATCGCCCGCTTCCGGTCCTCCGTCAGCTTGTCATAGGTGCGGTACATCTGCGCCATGCGAGGATTGCCACGCAGTCGGGCCTCGTGCCGGACCAGAAAATCCCAGTACAAGTAATTGAACGGACAGGCTTTCGGGCCATTCTTGACTTTCACATCGAACGAACATTTTTTGCAGTAGTCCGACATGCGATCGATGAAGGCGCCGCTGGCGGCATAAGGCTTGGAGGCAAGCAGGCCGTCATCGGCAAACTGGCTCATCCCCATGGTATTGGGAAGTTCGACCCACTCGTAGGCATCGGCATAGACTGCCAGATACCATTCGTGCACAGCAAGCGGGTCGATGCCCGCCAGCAGCGCGAAATTGCCCGTGACCATCAGCCGCTGGATGTGGTGGGCATAGGCCTCCTCGCGTGTCTGCATCACGCAGGCGCGCACGCAGGCCATCTGGGTATCGCCGGTCCAGTAGAAATCGGGCAGCGCGCGGCGGGCTTGCAGCGCGTTGTTGGCGGCATAGCCGGGCATCTTCAGCCAATAGATCCCGCGCACATATTCGCGCCAGCCGATGATCTGGCGGATGAAGCCTTCGGCCGCATTGATGCCGGCGCGCCCGGCGCGGTACTCCGCCTCGACCGCGCGGCAGACTTCCTGCGGGTCCAGGAGGCCGCAGTTGAGATAGAGCCCGATCACCGCGTGATTGAGGAACTTTTCGTCTCGCAGCATCGCGTCCTGAAAGTCGCCGAAGCCGGGCAGCGCATGGGCGAGGAAATGCGCCAGCGCGGCGTGCGCGTCCTTGCGGGTGGTGGCAAACCAGAACGGCTCGAGGTCACCGAAATGATTGCCGAAACGCGCTGCTACCAGCGCCAGCACCTCCTGCGTGATCGCATCGGGGGCAAAGCGCGGCGGGGCCGGGAAATGCTGCGCGCCTTTGGCAGGCTTGCGGTTATCGTGGTCGAAATTCCACTGCCCGCCCGCGGGCTCGTCGCCGTCCATCAGGAGGCCGGTCTTGCGGCGCATGTCGCGGTAGAAGTATTCCATGCGCAGCGCCTTGCGCCCCTCGGCCCAGGCAGCGAATTCCTCGGCGTTGCACAGGAAGCGGTCATCGGGCAGGATTGCCGGCGTTTGCGGCCAGCCCCGCATATCCTCAAGCACGCGCCATTCGCCGGGCGCGGTGACCGTGATCGCGGTGGTGGCATGGCGGGCAGCGGCGCGCGCCGCTTCGCTGCGCAGCGAGCCGCTGTTGCCCGGATCATCGATGCGCACATACTCCACCGTCCAGCCCGCCTGCCGCAGCTCCTCGGCAAAATGGCGCATGGCGCTGAACAGGAAGGCGATTTTCTTCTGATGATGGCGCACATACGTGGCCTCTTCGGCCACTTCGCATAGCAGGATCACCGATGCCGCCTTGTCCGCGGCTTGCAGCGCGGCCATGCCCAGTGAAAGCTGGTCGCCCAGGATCAGGATGAGCGTTCTCGTGGCCATGAGCGCATCATATGCGATGGGCGACGCCAGCGACAGCGCCCCATCAGGCACATTCTCCGCCGCATGCTGCGCGCCCCCTTGCGCCGGGGCGATCGATCCTGCGAGAATGCGCGCATGCACAGGCGGCGCGGCCCGGGGCGATGGCCTGCAAGGAGGGACTCATGAATGCAATGATCCACATGGCCGGCGCGCTGCTTGCCGCGCTGCCGCTCGGAACTGCGCCGGCGCTGGCGGAGCAGGCCTGGCCGCAGCCGGCGCGGCAGGCCTGGCCGCCCGCTGCCGCGCCGATTCCGCCTGCACCTCCCGCCGTCGCACCCACCCGCGCGCCGCTGGTGCTGATGACCGACTTCGGCGTGGTCGATGGCGCAGTCGCGGCAGTGAAAGGCGTGGCCTATGGCGTTTCGCCCGATCTGCTGATCAGCGATCTGAGCCATGAGATTGCCGGCATCTGGGACGGGGCCTACCGGCTCTATCAGGTCGCGCCCTATTGGCCGAAAGGCACCGTTTTCGTCACTGTTGTCGATCCGGGCGTAGGCACAGCGCGGCTGTCGATCGCGGCACGCACGCGCGCCCGGCACATCTATGTCGGGCCGGACAACGGGTTGCTCACCTTGATCGACGAGGTCGAGGGCATCGATGAAGTGCGCGTGATCGACGAGGCCACCAACCGGCTCAAGGGGTCGGAGGCCAGCAACACTTTTCATGGCCGCGATGTGTTCGGCTATACCGGCGCGCGGCTGGCGGCAGGCGTGATCCGCTTCGATGAGATCGGCCCGGTGGTTCCTGCCAGCAGCCTTGTGCGTCTTGCCTACCAGCGCCCCGCGCGCAGCGGAGAGGCACTGCTGGGCATGATCCCCGCGCTCGATGTGCATTATGGCAATGTCTGGAGCAACATCCCGGCGAGGATGTTCGAGGAGGCGGGTTTCAAGACCGGCCAGCAGGTGAAAGTGGAATTTATCCACGATGGCAAGCCTGCGGGCAGCGTGATCGCGCCTTATGCCAAGACGTTCGGCGATGTGCCGGTGGGCAAGCCGCTGGTCTATATCAACAGTCTGCTCGCGGTATCGGTCGCGCTCAATCAGGGCAATTATGCGCGGGCGCATGGCATCGGGTCTGGCCCCGGGTGGTCGGTGCGTGTAAGCAAGCCTTAATCGGGCCGCAAAGGGGAGCACACATGATCTTGCCGGTAAGCGCAACAGTGGCGGCGATCTGCGCGATCATGCTGCTGATCACTGCAATCGATACCGTGCGCCACCGCATGCGGCTGGGCGCGGCCTTTGGCGACAAGGGCGATGCCTTGCTGGTGAGCGCCAGCCGCGCGCACGCCAATCTGGCCGAGCACGCGCCCATCGTGATCCTGATGATGGCGTTTCTGGAACTGGCGCAGGCCTCGCACACCGGGCTGGTCGCGGTGGCTGCGCTGTTCGTGATCGGCCGCGCGGTGCATATCGTCGGGCTCTATGCGCCCGTGGATACCAAGCCGCCGCTGCCGCGCTCGATCGGGGTCATCTCGACCTGGCTGGTAATGCTGGTGCTCAGCGGCTGGAGCTTGTGGACGGTGACGGCTGCGCGCTGATTTGCGCTGCCCGCAGGCACAAGGCCAATGTCCAAAGAGTCCCGTTCGTGTCGCGCGAAGTCGCGACTCCATGCGCGGTGTTTGGTGTCTCGACTTCGCTCGACACGAACGGATCGGGGTCAGGCTTTGGTCTCCAGCGCCGATTGATAAAACTGCGCGCCTTGCCCGCCCGCCGCGCGGATGCCGCGAAATTCCCAGTCGCCGCCCATTGCGGTCGAGATCACTTCTTCGCTCTCCGTCGGCTGCGCGCCGCAATCGTTGCGGATCGGGGTGGGGCCAATGACGATGCGGTTGGTCAGCTTGCCCAGCCCCTCGACCTCGACCTCCACCACGTCGCCGGGCTGCACCGGGCGGCTGTTCGCGGGCGTGCCCGATAGCAGCACATCGCCCGGCTCCAGGGTGATCGTGCGCGCGATATCGGCGACAAGGTAGTGCATGTCCCACTTCATTTCCGAGGTATTGCCATTCTGCCGCACCACGCCGTTCACGCTCGTGCGGATCCATTTGTTGCGGAAATCCCACCCGGTGACGAGCCCGGGGCCGATCGGGCAGAGCGTGTCCGATCCTTTCACCCGCAGCATCGATCCTGAGTCCGTATCGCGGAAATCGTGCAGGCCATAATCGTTCGAAACCGCGTAGCCCGCGATGTAATCGCCTGCCTCGTCCGGCGCGATATTGCGGCAGGTCTTGCCGATCACGATGGCGATCTCGCCCTCGTAATTGAGGAACTTGCACCGCTCGGGCCGCACGACATCGCCCTTGTGCGTGTTGAGCGCCGAGACGGGTTTATGGAAATAGGTCGGGGCGGGGGGCAGCTTGGTGATGAATTCCTTGACCCGGCTTTCGTAATTGAGATGCACGCAGATGATTTTGGAGGGGTTGCACGGCGGCAGGTGCACCGCTTCCGCGATGCCGATAGAGCGCCCGTCGCGCGCCACCAGCAATTCGCCCTCGCGCACCGTGAGGATGGGATAGCCGTCCAGAAGAATGCGGCGATATTCGGTGGTCATGCTGGGCTCCCTTGCTTGGGCCTAGGGTTAGCGCGGGCCGCGATAGCGCCGATTGGCCGCAGCGGCCAAGTTGCGCCGACGCGCCGCGCGCATGATAGGGCGGACTATTACCCATGGAGCCGTCATGTCTGAGCTCAAAGGCCTGTTCTACCCGCGCACTCCCAGCGGCAAAGCCTCGATCGTGCCGCCGGTGCCGTGGCACTATTCGGGCGAGCTGATCACGCTGGAATACCGCACCGATCCCGCCAAGATCGCCGCACTGCTGCCCGAAGGGTTCTCGCCCGCCGACGAAGACCCCGGCGCGGTCGCGGCTATCTGGGCCGATTGGCAGAGCGTGAGCGAAGTGCCCGGCCACATGCTCGATCCGGTGCGCGTGCAGTATAAAGAGATGTTCTTCGTCGTGCGCTGCAAGTTCGAGGGCAAGCACTACTCGCGCTGCATCTATATCTGGGTGGACAAGGAATTCGCGGTGCTGCGCGGCATTCACCAGGGCTATCCCAAAAAGCTCGGCTCGATCCACATGAGCCGCCCCGTCGTGGTCGGCAAGGGCGGGCCACGGCTGGAGGCGGGCGGCACGTTCGGCGTGACGCTGGCGGCCAACGACCGGCGGCTGGCCGAAGGGCGCTTCACCATCACCGGCCCATCCGCCGCCCCCGGCTTCGTCAACAGCCTGCCCATGGCGCACAACCGCTGGATGCCCGCGATCGAGACCGACGGCACCCAAAGCCTCGACGAAGTGGTGACCATGTCCTCCTACGACGTCGACTTCGGCCGCTGCTTCACCGGCGATTTCGACCTGACGCTGATGGATTCGCCGGTCGAGGAACTGCTGGACATCGCCCCGCAGGAGAAGATCGCGGCGTATTGGCACGAGGTGGGCGTGTCTTGGAAGGCGGGGACGACCTTGCGGCGGAATAATCGGGTTTGAGGGGGGGCGTGACCACGCAGCGTCAAGCCTCCGTCGTCAGTGCCGCAAAGAAGCCCTCCCGTCGCTCACTCTCCCGATCCCGCAACATTGTGCCCGCCAAAAACCATCCGGCGAATGGATGGTTGGGTTAGCGCGGCGCTGAAGCGCGGAGTCGGTGCGCTGGCGGTGTCAAGGCGCTCCATCTGCTCGGCGGTGAGGCGTATGTCGGCAGCGGCGATATTGCCTTCCAATTGCGCGGGCTTGCTTGCGCCGATGAGCGTGGAGGCAACGCCGGGGCGGGCTAGCGTCCAGGCCAGCGCAACTTGCGCTGCGGTTCGCTCGAGTTCGGCTGCAACCTCTTTCAGGATATCGAGAATGTCCCAGTTGCGGTCGACGAACTTGCTGTTGCCGAACGGGTTGGCGCCGCTCAATCGGCCGGAGGTGGGGGGATTCCCCCGTTCATACTTGCCGGTGAGGAAACCGCCCGCCAGCGGGCTCCACGGCATGATGCCCATCGCGGCTTCGCGGGCCACGGGAAAATGCTCGCTTTCAACATCGCGCGCCACCAGCGAATATTCGAGCTGCATTGCGATAGGGCCCGGAACGCGGCGCTCGCTGGCGATCGTTGCTGCCTTCATCGCCAGCCACGCAGGCATATCCGACAAGCCGAAGTAGCGGATCTTGCCGGCGCGAACGAGGTCGCCAAGCGTCTGGACGATTTCCTCGACCGGGGTCACGCCGTCCCAGATATGCATCCAGTAAAGGTCGATATAGTCGGTGCCGAGCCGCCTGAGCGAGGCATCGAGCGCACGGTGGATGTTCTTTGCACCCGCGCCGCCCGCATTGGGGTTGCCGCCGCCCGCTGGCTTGGCGGTGAGCGGGCTTGCTGAGCCATTGAATCCGAACTTTGTCGCCAGCACGATCTCGTCGCGGCTGCCGCTCTCCGCGATAAACCTGCCAACGAGCTTCTCGCTCTCGCCGCCTGAGTAGATATCGGCTGTATCGACAAAATTGCCGCCCGCCGCCCGGTAAGCATTGAAGATGGCGCGGGAGGTTGCTTCGTTGGCACCCCATTCACCGGAACCGAAGGTCATTGTCCCCAGGGCAAGCGGGCTGACGACGAGGCCGGAGCGGCCAAGCGTGCGAAAATCTGTAAGGGGCATGGAGTTGCTTTCCTAGCGTTCAATATGAAACCTATGTTAGTGCAGGCGTAGCAAGTCAACTTTTTTCAGAGTGATCACTATGAAATATCCCGAAGCTACGTCCCCCCCGCGGCGCAAAACCGGGCGACCGCTTTCATTCAATCGTGATGCGGCACTTCACCAAGCCATGTTGACGTTTTGGCGGCATGGTTATGAGACCACCTCGATCGTCGATCTCACTTCTGCGATGGGGGTAACGGCACCAAGCCTTTATGGCGCTTTCGGCGACAAGAAGCGCCTGTTTCTGGAAGCGATGAGGCTTTACGTCGGGGACCCCGAGGCGATGGCCAATGGCATCCAAAGCGCGCCCAGCGCTTATGATGCCGCGCGCAGTCTGCTGACCAATGCCGCCGTGACATATACCGGGGATGCGACCCCGAGGGGATGTCTGCTTGCCAGCGCCGCTGCCAGCGGGTCGGCACAGGCGTCCGATGTGCAAGAGGCGGTCGGCGACATCCGCCGGTCGATGGCCGCGTCCCTTGAGGCGCGAATTAGATCGGACATGTCAAGCGGAAACCTGTCAGCCGACACCGACGCTGTGGCGTTGTCCGGCTTTGTCATAGCCGTCGCTCAGGGAATGTCTGTACTTGCGCGCGATGGCGCCTCGCGGGTATCGTTGCTTGCTATCGTTGACACGGCAATGGCCGCTTGGCCGCAAAACTGATCGGCGCGACCGGGCAGAAGCTGCGCGAGCCGCAAAAGCCCCCTCTCAATGCAGCTTCAACTTCGGCCGCACGATCTGGTTCACATGGCCCACTAGGATCAGCGCCATGCCCTTGATCCAGCCATGGATGGCGATGAGGTGCATGCGGTAGAGCGAGGCATAGACCAATCTCGCCAACCGGCCTTCGATGGCCATGCGGCCGCCGACGAGGTTGCCCATCAGGCTGCCTACGGTGGAATAGCGGCTCAAGGAGACGAGGCTGCCGTGGTCGCGGTAGACGAAGGGGCGTTGCTCCTTGCCCGCCATTGCGCGGATCAGGTTGGCGTAAATGGTGTCGGCCATCTGGTGCGCCGCCTGCGCGCGGGGGGGGATGGGGCGTTCTTCGCCTTCGAGGCGGCAGGAGGCGCAATCGCCCAGCGCATAGATGCGGTCATCGCGCGTGGTCTGGAGCGTGGGGCGCACAACCAGCTGGTGGTTGGGCGTCGTCTCCAGCCCGCCGATGCCCGCCATGCCATCGGCGCCGCGCACGCCTGCGGCCCAGACCATGAGGTCGGCCGGGATCGTCTCGGTGGTGGTCACGACGCCGCCCTTGATCACCTCGGTCACGCGGGTGCCCGTCAGCACGCGCACGCCCAGCGCTTCCAATTCGCCATGCGCGGCGCTGGCCAGCTTTTCGGGCAGCGCGGGCAGGATGCGCGGCCCCGCCTCGATCAGCGAGACTTCCAGCCGCTTTTCGTCGAACACTTCGAGGCCATAAAATCCCAGCGCCGATGCGGCATTGTAAAGCTCCGCCGCCAGCTCGACGCCGGTCGCGCCCGCGCCGACAATCGACACGCGCACCCGCGCATCGGCGGCGGGGTCGCTGGTCATCGCGCGCGAGACGCGCAGGCAATGGTCGAGCAGCTTGTAGCGAAACCGGTCGGCGGCGGCGCGGTCATCGAGGAACACGCAGTTTTCGCGCGCGCCTTTGGTGCCGAAATCGTTGGTGACCGAGCCGGTGGCGAGTACCAGATAGTCATAGCGGATGCGGTGCCGCCCGATCAGCTCGCTGCCGTCCTCGTCTATGCGCGGGGCGATCACGATTTCGCCCGCCTCCCGGTCGACCGATTCCAGCGATCCGAGGAAAAAGCGATAGCCCCAGCGGTGGCAATGGCTGCGATAGCCGACCTCGTCGAGATTGGCATCGAGCGATCCTGCCGCTACTTCATGGAGCAACGGCTTCCAGATATGCGTGCGGTTGCGCTCCACCAGAATGATATCGTGGTGCTTGCGGCCAAACTTGCGGCCCAGCCGGGTGACCAATTCGAGCCCGCCCGCGCCCCCGCCGACGACGACAATCTGCGTTTTCTTCACTTTGTCCCCCGAACGCCGGTGCAAGCACGATGCGGCCCGATACAACCTTTTTGACGCATGCGCCGGATTTTATGTTCGGGCCTGGATGCATGCCCCCTCCATGCGCGCAGTTGAACTCAATTCGGCGCCGATTGCAATTGCGATACGCGGCTGTAGGCTTCTCGAAATCCTATTTCGCGAAGCCCGAGGAGCCGCCATGAACGCCTTTCCGATCGACGCCGTGCGCGCCCAGTTTCCCGCGATCGGCGGCCCGGCCTCGCCGCCGGTGTTCCTCGATAACGCGGCCGGAACGCAAGTGCCGCGCATGGTGGTCGATGCCGTGGCCGCGGCGATGATCGGCGGCGCGTGCAATCTGGGCGGGCGCTTTTCGGGATCGCGGCGCGCAATGGAAATCTGGGACGCCGCGCACCAGGCCGGGGCGGACATCGTTGGCGCACCATCGCCGCGCGGGATCACCATCGGCGCGAGCATGACCGCGCTGACGCTGCATATCTCCCGCTCGATCGGGCGGCTGTGCCAGCCCGGCGATGAGATCGTGCTGACGCGGATGGACCATGAAGGCGATGTCGCGCCATGGCTGCTGATGGCGCAGGATCGCGGGCTGACCGTGCGCTTCGTGCCGTTCAGCACCGAGAGCTGGCAGATCGAGCCCGAAGCGCTGCGCGCGGTGATGAGCGAGCGGACCCGGCTCGTGGCGATGAACTATGCCAGCAACATGACCGGATCGATCAATGATATCAAAGCGCTGGTGAAGATAGCTCATGAGTTCGGCGCACTCGCTTATGTTGATGCCGTGCAGTTGGTGCCGCACCGATTGCCCGATGTGGTGGAGCTCGATTGCGATTTTCTGGCCTGCTCGTCGTACAAGTTCTTCGGCCCGCATCTGGGCGTGCTGTGGGGCCGCGAGAGCGTTCTGGAGGCGATGGAGCCCTACAAATGCCGCTGCGCCAGCGATGACCTTCCGGGCCGCTACGAAGTCGGCACTCCGCAGACCGAGCTCTATGCAGGCCTCGCCGCCACTGCCGACTATCTTGCCTGGCTGGGCAGCGAGACGGGCCATGCGGGTTCTCGCCGGACGCGGATGCTGGGCGGTTATGCGGCGTTCGAACGCCACGAAACCCCGCTGACCTTGCGGCTGATCGAGGGAATTCTGGCGATCCCGGGCACCACGATCCACGGCATCACCAACCCGAACCGCATTGCCGAGCGCGTGCCCACGGTCTCGTTCACGCACGATACTGTCTCCACGCACGCGTTTGCGCAGGCGCTGGCCGATGACGAGATTTTCGCCTGGTCCGGCCACAATTATGCGCTCGAACCCGCGCGGCATCTTGGGCTCGACGAAGATACCGGCGTGGTCCGTCTCGCGATCGCGCATTACAACACCGCCGAGGAGATCGAGCGGACGCTGGCCGTCCTGGCGCGGGTGGTGGCCGCATGATGCCCCGTCATTCTTGATGATGTCGCGCCGCCTCGTTTGATGCGACACTCCCTCCTCGATAAGCACAGCACGGGGAGAGAGCGCGATGGCACCGCTGATGTCGCAGTATCCGTTTTTCCAGATCGCCTACCTGGTGAATGATCTCGAAGCGTCGATCCATGCGTGGGCAAAGCTCCATTACGCCGGTCCGTTCGTGATCGCGCCGCACCATGTGACCGACACATTCCACTATCGCGGGCAGCCGATCGAGGCGGATGTGTCCTATGCGTTCGGCTATCTGGGCGACATGATGATCCAGTTCATCCAGCAGCACGATGACAAGCCATCGATCTACCGCGACATGTACAATGCGGGGGAGGAAGGTTTTCACCACGTCGGCATCATCACGCACGATTTCGAGGCCGAGTATCAACGCATGCTGGATCTGGGCTTTGTCGATGCCTGCCGCCTGCATGCCGACGATGTCGATGCCTGCTATTTCGATACCCGCGCGGTCAACGGCGGCTTTACCGAGCTGCATGGCGGGCCGGAGCATATCATCGAGACATTTGCCGGATGGAAGCGCGCGCACGAGCTGTTCCGGCCGGGCGACAACCCGATCATGGCGCGGTGATCTGGCGGAATCAGGCGCGTATCAGCCTTGGCGGCTCGCCCATTCGGGCGCTTGGCTTTGGCCGGAAAGCCCGCCACGGTGTTCGTACGCGTTGAAGGAAGTCGCCCGCCATGAAGTATATCTGGATCGTCTTTCAGGTCTTTGCCTTTGCCATGCTGCTGTTCGTGCCTTCGATCGTGCTCGTGGGATTCATGGCCTATGGCCTTGGCGGGACGCAGACATGGTGGTTTGCGATGCTCAGCGTGTCCGTGCTGGCGGTCAATATGTGGGTTCTGGTCAGCAAGCGGTATGGCGAGCGCGTGTGGCGCAAGTTCAATGCGATCGCGGGCAATATCGCCGGCCACTAACCGCGCGCCGTTCAGGCCACGCTGCCCTCCAGGATCTGCAGCGTCTTGAGATCTGAGTGGAAATCGAGCGCATAGTCGCCGCCCTCGCGCCCTATCCCTGAAATGCCGATGCCGCCGAAGGGGGCGGTTAGATCCCGCACGAGGAAGGTGTTGACCCACACCGTGCCGCCGCGCACTGCGCGGCCGACGCGCTCGGCGCGCGCGGCATCGCCGGTGTAGATCATCCCGGAAAGGCCATAGGCGGTGGAGTTGGCGAGCGCGATGCCCTCCTCCTCGCCGGTGAAAGTCTGGAAGGTCAGGACCGGGCCGAACACTTCGCTTTGCACCACCTCGCTGGCGTTTGAGCGCGGCAAGATTAGCGTGGGTTCGATGAAATTGCCGCCCGCCGCATGGCCGCCGCGCACGATGCTGTCGCCCGCCGCCCGCGCGCGCTCGATGAAGCCCGTGACGCGCGCGGCATGATCGGGATGGATCAGAGCGGACATCGTGGTGGCGGGATCGCGGCTGTCGCCCATCACGTGGCTGTCGGCATAGGCATTGAATTTGGCGAGGAACTCGTCGCGCACGCGGTCTTCCACGATGATCCGCGTGCCTGCCATGCATACTTGGCCGCTGTCATCGTATTGCCCCGCCGCTTTTTTGGCCGCCGCATCGATATCGGCATCGGCAAACACCAGCAGCGGCGATTTGCCGCCGAGTTCGGCGGTGAACGGCACGATGTTTTCCGCCGCCGCCTTGCCGATAATGCGCGCGGTGGGGACCGAGCCGGTAAAGCTGATGCGCTTGACGCGGGGATCGGAGACGAGCGCCATACCAAGGTCCCGGCCAAAGCCCTGCACGATATTGAACACGCCCGGCGGAAAGCCGGCCTGCTCGATCAGATCGCCCAGCAGCGAGGCCGAGAGCGGCGACCATTCGGCGGGTTTGAGGATCACGGTGTTGCCCGCCGCGAGCGCGGGCGCGCATTTCCACGTGGAAAGCATGAACGGCGCATTCCATGGGGTGATGATTACCGCCGGGCCGGCGGGCATGCGTATCACCCGGTTGGCGGTGCCGCGCGAGGACCAGGTGCGCTCGGCATAACCCGCCGCGATATCGGCATAGTTGCGGAAATTGAGCGCGCCGCGCGCGATCACGCGCAGCCGCAGGCTTTCGTGCAGCATGGCCATGTCCATGCACTCCACGATCGCCAGCCGCTCGATATTGGCATCGATCAGATCGGCCAGCCGGTGCAGCACCGCGCCGCGCTCGGCCGGGCTGGTCGCTGCCCAGCCGGGGAAGGCGGCGGTGGCGGCCTCGACCGCCAGCGCCGCGGTGGCCGCATCGCCGCGCGACACGTCGGCAAGTTTGCGGTCCCAGTCGAACGGACAGCGCGTCTCGAACGTTTCGGGGCTGGAGACGCGCCGCCCGCCGATGAAATGATCGGGCGAAACGTCGACGCCTTCGATAGTCACGCGGTCGCGCATTGCCGTCAGATCCTCAGACGTAGTGCAGGTAGTAGGCGATCGCTTCGGCTTCGGATTTGCCTTCGAGCTCGGCAACTTCCTGGCGCTTGATCGCCACGTAGTTGCTGATCATGTCCGCGCCGAGGACGGCGGTGAGCACGCGATCGGCTTCCAGCGCATTCAGCGCCTCGCCCAGCGCATGCGGGGTGTGGCGCTCGGTATTGGTGGTTTCCAGCCCGTCGTTCAGTTCCTGCGGCGGGCAGGCATAGCTTTGCTCAAAGCCCAGCCGCGCGGCCTCCAGCATTGCGGCGAGCGCGAAGTAGGGGCTGGCGGCGCAATCGGCCATGCGGTGCTCGATCCGCGCGGCGGAGCCGGTTTCGGCTGACACGCGCACCGTCACCGAACGGTGATCGATGCCCCAGTTGGCCCAGTAGCCGGAAAGGCTGGCGGGCTGGAGCCGCGCGTAGCTGTTGGTCAGCGGCGCCATGATCGCGGCGAGCGCCTCGTGATGCTGGAGCAGCCCGGCGATGCAGCCCGCCATCAGCGGTGAGGGCGCGCCGTTTGCGGCATCGTCGGCAAAGGCATTACGGCCCGAAGTGTCGGTGAAGCTCAAGTTGAAATGGAGGCCGCTGCCGCTCTTGTCGGCAAACGGCTTGGGCAGAAACGAGAGCAGATAGCCGCGCCGGATCAGCACTTCGCGCGCCATCTGGCGAAACAGGAAGGCATCGTCCGCCGCGCGCAAGGCATCGGCATAGCGCAAGGTCAGCTCGAATTGCGGCGCGTCGAATTCGGCGTTGATTGATTCAATTGGCAAGCCGCAGCGCGCGGCCGTGGCCCACACTTCATCGATCAGGCCCGCCGGATCGGTGAACGGACCGGTGCCATAAACGAAGGCGCCGGGCGTGTCATAGGGCACCCAATCGCCATTGGCGCCGTGCTGGAAGATATAGGCTTCCATTTCGATGCCGACCATCGGCTCCAGCCCATGCGTGCGCCAACCGGCGATCGCGCGCTTCAAGGCGCTGCGCCCGCACAGCGCGAAAGGTTCGCCCTGAAAGCGCATGTCCGCCAGCGCGATCTGCGTGCCCGGCTCCCAGCCGGGGCGCAGGTCTTCGGGATCGAAGCGCGCTTCCATGTCGGGCAGGCCGGTCAGCAGCCCACCGCCTTGCGCATCGACCAGGGTGCGCGAATAGGTCACCGCATAAGTGCCGACGCACATGCGGGCTTGCCCTTTGCGCGCTTCGCTCATCGGCACATACTTGCCGCGCGCCAGATTGAGCTGATCGGCAAACAGAATGCGCACGCGGTCCTGCGCAGCATTCTGTGTCATGGTGGCGATGTCTCCCGGCGTCATGGTGTTCATGGACACGCCTTTACTTACGCTCGACCCGCACGGGCAAGGTCTTGATGCCATGGATGAAGTTCGAGCGCAGATAGCGGTGCTCGGCGGTCTGCTCGATATGGCGGACCCGGCGCGCCAGTTCCTGCAGCACGATCTTCACTTCCAGCTTGGCAAGCCACATGCCGAGGCAGATATGCGGGCCGCCCTGCCCGAACGAGAGGAAAGGATTGCGCGGGCGGGTCAGATCGAGGCGGTAGGGATCGGGGATCGCGGCCGCGTCGCGGTTGCCCGAAAGGAACCACATCACGACCTTGTCGCCCGCGCGCACCGTCTTGCCGTGCATCTCGAAATCGCGTGTGGCGGTGCGGCGAAAGTGCGAGGTGGGCGCGGCCCAGCGGATCATCTCGTCGGTCGCCTCGTCCCACTGTTCGAATGCGGGGTCCTGGATCTGCGCCAGCAGCGCGGGATCGTTGGCCAGCGCGTGGATTGTGGCGGCAATCGAATACCGCGTGGTATCGTTGCCCGCCGCCACCAGCAGGCAGAAGAAATTGCGGAATTCGCCGCGGCTCATCGCGGTGCCGTGGCTGGTTTCCTCCAGCACCAGATTGAGCACGCCGATCTCTTCGCCCGCATCGATCCGCGCCAGCAGGCGGTTGGCATAATCGAACAGTTCGACCGCAGCCGGCGAGCGGAACGGCAGCATGCGGTATTCTTCTGTGTCGACTTTATCGATCACGAAGTCGGTGTAATCGGGATCGGCGTTCGAGATCAGCGCATCGCCTTTCTCGACGAGCCACGCCGCGTCCTCGTTCGGCACGCCGATGATCTGCGCCAACATCTGCATTGGCAGGAGCCGCGCGATGGCGTCGGTTGCATCGAATTCTCCGGCTTCGAGCGCATCGTCGAGCAGCCGGGTGACGATGGCGCGGATTTGCTCCTCATATCCGGCCATGGTCGAGCGCGAGAACGCTTTGGACACCAGCGCGCGAAAGGCGCGGTGCTGCGGCGGGTCGGTCTCCTGAAAAGTCTTGCGCGCTTCGTATTCCTCGCTCGATTGATCCTCCATGCGAATGCCCCGCGCCGAAGACAGCAGATCGGGCTGGCGGTTCAATTCGAGCAGATCGGCATGGCGCACCACGTTCCAGAAGCCCTGTCCGCCGCCCGCCATCTCGCTCCACGCCAGCGGATCGTCGCGGCGCAAGCGGTCGAACGTGGCGAACGGCGCGCCTTCGTTGAATGCGTCCTGCGAGGAGAGATCGACAAACGGATCGTGCGAGCGGGAGAAGGGATAAGAGGACATGCTGTCCCTGATATGGCCTTCGCCGCCGCCGGACTTGGCCGATAAGGCCAAGTGGCGCGCGCCAATTGCGCGCATCAGGGCTGCGACAGGCCAAGCGAAGGAAACGGGCGATGGGTGAAATTGTCGGTGCGGCGCTCCTGGCACATGCTCCCACGATCATGCTGCCGCAAGCGGTGCGATTCGAGCTCAACGAGGGCAAGGAAATCAGCCTCGTGCCCGGCCTCCACCGCTTCCGCGCCGAAGTCATGGAGGTGCTGCGGCCCGACACGGTGATCGTGCTCGATTCACACTGGTTCACGACGGTGGAATTCTGCGTTTCCGGCCATGAGCGGCGCAAAGGCCTCTATACCTCCGACGAGCTGCCGCGCGGGGTCAGCCAGGTCCCTTACGATCTCAAAGGCAATCCCGCACTCGCCCGCGCGATTGCCGAGGCCGCCACCGCTTGCGGCGTGCGCACCACGGCGATCGACGATCCGTACCTGCCGATCCACTATCCCACGATCAACATCGCCCATTATCTGCACGGCGGCGAGGAATGGCTCTCGGTCGGCTGCGCGCAGACCGGCGAGACCGGCGATTTCCTCAGCGTGGGGCAGGGCATTGGCGAAGCGATCGCCGCCTCGGACCGGCGCGTGCTGCTGATCGCCAGCGGATCGATGAGCCACCGCTTCTGGCCGCTCTCGCAGCTGCATCTCCACGAAGCCTCCGACCCCATCCACATCAGCCGCCCCGAAGCGCGCGCCGCCGATCTCGAGCGGCTGGAATGGTTCTACCGGGGCGATCACGCTTCGGTGATCGATACGATGCCCGAATTCCTGCGCCATGTGCCCGAGGCGCGCTTTGGCCATTACCTGATGATGGCGGGCGCGCTGGGCGGGCGCGCGTGGAACTGGCCGGGGGTGCGCTATTCGGACTACGAGAACGCGACCGGCACCAGCCAGGTGCATGTGAATTTCGTCCGGCCCTGATTGCCTCGGGCGGTGCTCATCCCGCGCGCAGCACCTGCTGCTCGATCCAGTTCAGGATTTCGGCGCGGCGCACGCGGTCGTCGGTGATCTGCGCGTCGATGCCGAGTTGCCAGGCGAGACCGGCCTCGGCCGGGTTGGCGATCAAGGCGGTGAGCTTGGCGATGTAGTCCTCCCGCGCGGCGTGATCGGCGAAGAAGCCCTGGGCGATCATGTCGTCGGCGTAGAGCGTGTAGAGCTGGACAAGTTGGAGGAGGTCGAACTCGGGGTGATACTGCACCGCCCAGACCTCGCTCTTCCCGACCGGCACAATCGCCGCCTGCACCAGGCTGTGCGCGTTCGAGGCGAGCAGCGTGGCAGCTTCGGGCAGGCGGGCCACTTCATCGTAGTGGATGCACAGCGCATCGAACACCTCGCCCTTGCCATCGAACATTGGGTGACCGCGCCCGGCGGCATTGGGCACGATCTTGCGCGCAAGGCCCACCTCGCGGCCCTTCGGATTGAAAGCGACCTCGCCGCCCGCGGCCACGACGGCGATTTGCAGGCCCCAGCAGCTGCCAAAGATCGGCATGCCGGTCTCACCCGCGGCGGCGAGCATCGCGATCTGGTTGGTGACGGCAAATTCCGAGTCATAGGCATGAAGCGCCGAGCCCGTGATGACAAGGCCATCGTAGCTACTGAAGCTGTTTCCGCCGGGAATCGTGCCATCCGGATCGGCAGCATTGACCACGTCGAGTGTGAACTGCGGGTAATGCGCCGCGATCGCCGCAGCATAGACCTCGCTCGACGTTCGCACTTCAAGCTCATGTGCGCGGGCGCGCATGTGCGCGGGATTGCCTTCCATCAGGAGCAGTCTGGTCATGGCGTCAGGCTCTAATGCTGGGTGTGGGTCGCGCGGTAGCGCTGCGGTGGCATGCCGGCCCAGCGGGTGAAAGCGCGGGTAAAATTGGAATGTTCGGCATAGCCCAGCCTTAGCGCGATTTGCGCGATGGAGGAACCGGGGCGCGCGCGGAATTCGAGCAATGCCTGGCGCATGCGGCATTCGTCGAGCAATTGCTGGAAGGTCACTTCGGCTTCGGCAAGACGCCGGCGCATGGTGCGGCTCGACATGCCGATCTCGCTGGCGAGCTCGTCCTGATGGATCTCGCCCTGCGCCATGCGGGCATAAATGAACGCGGCGATCCGGTCGCGCGCCGGTTCGGCGCGGCGCTTGCTCGCGATTCTGCCGGAAAGTCCGCGCAAATCGGCCTGCAGCGCGCAAGGCGGCATGGCGGCATCGAGCATCGCGACCGGCAGGCTCAAAGAATTGACCTCGGCGCTGAAACTGATCCGGCTCGAGGGCACCGCGACGCCGGTTTCGCGCCGCTCGCTCTCGAAAGCGAGCTCGATATCCTCGAGCGCGCCGGGCACCGCCGCTTGCGCAATGCGCGCGATGATGCCGAGGCTGAACATCGCATCGTGGTGGCGCGGCCAGATATCGGGATCGAGAATGCGGTAATTGATCGTGGCCAGTTCGCCTTTCACTTCGAATTGCAGCATCGTGGTATCCTGCAGCAATTCGAAATTCTCGGCGAAGCGTTTCAGCGCGGTGCCCAGCGTCTTGGCGGAGAGGATCGCGGTGCCCAGGTGGTCGAGCCCGGCAAGATCATAATTCAGCCCGATCATCCACGTGGCAGCGGGATGATTGGCGCGCTCGCCCACGCTTTCGGCGAGCGCCGCGAATTGTTTGAGCGGGATGCGCGCCGATTGCGAGACGATGTCGAGGCCAGCCCCGGCCAGCGCCTGCTGTGGTTCCACGCCAAAACCGCGCATCGAGTCGGTCCATCCCCATAAGGCGGCTGCTTGCACTGCCGGTTGGCTCACTGCTGGCACTCCCTCGATCGCCGGGAATTGATTCCCGATCTTGACCTGAGCGTATCGCAAGTTTGTCCGAGCTCGTTGCCTTTTTCGATCATGAAATTGATATTTTCAATCAATCTGGCACCGCGCCGCTTCGATAGCAAACGTTGGCCGCTGCAGCCAAGTTTAGGCATGGACGTGCGCGTAAGTCCGATTATCCTGCGCATTCTGGGGAGGGGGAAGCGTTTGTCGAGGCCATATGACGTCAACAGCCCCGGCGCGGTGATCAGCGCGATTTTGCTGGGCACGCTGGGCGTGCTGTCGTTCATCGTGCAACCGGCGCTGGTACAAGGCTTTGTCACGCAGCTGCGCCTGAGCGAGCCCGAGGCGCTCAATCTGGCGGGGATCGAAATGCTCGGCGTGGCGGTCAGTTCGATCGCTGCGGCCTTTGCCACGGGCGGGATGAACTGGCGGCGGGTGATGGCGCTGGCGCTGGGCACCGCGGCGATCGGCAACGGGCTGTCGGCGATGCTGGCAGACAGCGGCGCGCTGTGGATCGCGCGGCTGATCGCGGGACTGGGGCACGGCGCGATCATCACCTTGAGCTTTACCTTTGTCGGCCTGACAACGCGCGTTGATCGCAACATCGCGTGGTATCTCGCGCTGCTGCTGACCTATGGCGCGATCGGCATCTGGGGCATGCCGATGTTTCTGGATGCGTTCGGGCTGCGCGGCCTGTTCGCGCTGTTTGCGGTGCTGCTGTTGGCCGGATTTGCTACTGTCGCCCATGTGCCGCGCGCGGCGGATGCGCGGGCTGAATTGCCCGCAGACGCGCGCGATCTGGCATCCGGGCACGTGCTTGTCGCGCTGAGCGGAGTGCTGGCCTACAATCTGGCGCAAGGCATGGCGTGGGCGGTGCTGTTTCTGGTGGGCATCGCCGCCGGGCTGGGTGAGCAGGCGGTGGCCAACGCGCTGTTCATCAGCCAGGTGCTGGCGATCGGCGGGGCGCTGGCTTCGGTTTTTCTGGCGGGCGTTCTGGCGCGGGACCGGGCGATTGTTATCGGCATTCTGGGCGGGGCGGCGTGCATCGCGCTCTTGCTGGGGAGCCCGGGCCTTGCGCTGTTCACTTTTTGCGTGTGCGGGTTCAATGTGCTGTGGAACTTCGTGCTGCCGTTCATTCTGGGCACGGTCGGCGCGTTCGACACGCGCGGGCGGATGATCGGGCGCTCGGTGGCGATGCAGATGGTGGGGCTCGGGCTCGGGCCGTTCCTTGCCGCCGCGCTGATCGATGGCGATGATTATGCGCGGGTCGAGCTGGTCTGCGTCGGTTTTTTCATTGCCAGCCTGGTGCTGCTATGGCTGCCGATGCGCGCGCATGGTCGGCTTGTGGCGGTGCCTGCTTAACCATCCTCTCTTGCTGAAGGACTTGGCCTGATGACCACCAATGCAGAACTCTGGGCGCGGCGCGAAGCGGCGGTGCCGCGCGGGGTTGCCTCCACCCACCAGCGCTTTTTCGAGCGCGGCCAGAATGCCGAAGCCTTTGATGCAGAAGGGAAACGCTACATCGATCTCGCCAGCGGCATCGCGGTGTGCAACACCGGCCACGGCGATCCGCGCATTGTCGAGGCGGTGAAAGCCCAGCTCGACCGGTTCTCGCACTGCTCGTTTCAGGTGACGCCCTACGAGTCCTACATCGCGCTGGCCGAGCAATTGAATGCAATAGCGCCCATACAAGGGCCGGTTAAGACGATTTTCTTCACCACCGGCGCGGAAGCGTTGGAGAACGCGGTGAAAGTGGCGCGCGCGCATACCGGGCGGCGCGGGATCATCACCTTTCAGGGCGGCTACCACGGGCGCACGCTGCTCACCCTGGCAATGACGGGCAAAGTGCTGCCGTATAAGGCCAAATTCGGCCCGATGCCGACCGATGTGTTCCACACGCGCTTCCCGATCCCCTACCATGGCTTCGACGAGGGGCAGGCGATCGAGGCGCTCGAAGCGGTATTCGCCTCCTCGATCGAGCCTTCGGCGGTGGCCGCGATCGTGCTCGAGCCGGTGCTGGGCGAGGGCGGTTTCTACAACGCATCGTACAAATTCTTCGCCGCTTTGCGCGAAATCTGCGACCGGCACGGCATTCTGCTCGTCGCCGACGAAGTGCAATCGGGTTTCGCGCGCACGGGGCGGATGTTCGCGATGGACTGGGTGAACGAGGCGACCGGGGTGCGCCCCGACATCATGACGATTGCCAAGGCGATGGCCGGCGGCTTTCCGATCTCGGGCGTGATGGGCCGCGCCGAAGTGATGGACGCGCCCGACATGGGCGGGCTGGGCGGCACCTATGGCGGATCGCCGCTGGGCTGCGTCGCGGGGCTCGAAGTGCTCAAGATCATCGCGGAAGACCGGCTTTGCGAGCGCGCGGTGGCGATCGGCGATGCGATCAAGGGCCGCCTGCGCAGCTTGCAGCAGCGCGGCCTTGGCTTCATCGGCGATGTGCGCGGCCCCGGCGCGATGGTGGCGATGGAACTGGTGCACGATCGCGACCCGTCGAAGCCCGATCCCGCGCTGACCAAGCGCATCGTCGCCGAAGCTGCCGAGGAAGGGCTGCTGATGCTGTCGTGCGGTATTCGCGGCAACGTCATCCGCTTCCTGCCCGCGCTCAGCGCTTCGGATGCGATCATCGAGGAAGCGATGGACCGGCTGGAGCGGGTTTTGGTGCGCGTGGGCGAGGCGGGGTGAGCGGGGGGCTCGTCTTGGGCATGATCCAAGGCTGGTCCCGTGTCAGGTGACACATCCATTTCTCGTCACCCTGAACTTGTTTCAGGGTCCATCGTGCCGCGACCGCCGCACTCAACATCGAAGTGTTTGCCCGCAGAATAGTCGCTTCCTGGCAAGCTCCGGTGCAGCCTGAAAGATGGACCCTGAAACGAGTTCAGGGTGACGAAAACAATGACGTCAAGCGAAGGTCGATAATCGCGAGGGGGCATTCTGCCCTCGTCCGCCAGACCGCTCGAATGTCCTGATCTGCCAAGCAGGCGACGTGCATTTGCCCAAGGTGCGATGCAACTGCGCCTGTGCGATGAGGGATTTTGCATCCGGCGCGCGAACCAGATGGGGATGCAAAGATGATCGATCGTACCAAGCTGCTTTCCGCCTCGCTTGTCGCGCTGGCGGCGGCGTTTGCTGTTCCGGCAATGGCGCAGGACCAGGCGCAGGCTGGGCCCCAGGCCGAGACCGCGGCAGAGCCCGAAAGCGGGTTCGGCGATATCGTCGTGACCGCCAACAAGCGTTCCGAAAACCTTCAGAAAGTGGGCATCTCGATTTCGGCCTATTCGGGCGCGCAATTGAAAGCGCTCGGCATTTCGGACACGACGCAGATCACCCAGCAGATCCCGGGCTTCCAGCTCAACGCCTGGTCGCCAAACGTCACGATCTTTAATCTGCGCGGCATCTCGCAGAATAACTTCACCGATTATCTCGAAGCGCCGGTCGCGGTCTATATGGACGATGCCTATATGGGATCGATCAACGGCATTTCGGGCCAGCTGTTCGATACCAAGCGGGTCGAAGTGCTGCGCGGGCCGCAGGGCACGCTGTTTGGCCGCAACGCCACCGGCGGCCTTGTCCATTACATCAGCAACGATGCCGGCGAAGACACGCTCAACGGCTACGGCGAAGCGAGCTACGAGCGGTTTGACCGGCGCGCGATCGAAGGCGCGGTGGGCGGCCAGATCTTGCCTGGCGTGCGCTTCCGCGTCGCGGGGCGGTTCGTGCAGTCCGATGGCTATATCAAGTCTGCTGCCGCCTTGCCCGGCACGTTCGATGGCAACGGGCAGAATCTGGGCGGCGAGAACGGCTGGGCGCTGCGCGGCACCTTGCAATTCGATATCGGCAGCGATGGCAAGCTCGATCTGTGGGTCAAGCACAGCGAGGACAATTCGGTCGCGACCGGCGGCTATGTGTTCGACAACTGCGATCTGCTCGCCAACGGCTATTGCGGCGTGAACGCGGCTGGGTTGAGCAATGGCACCGGCGGAGTGATCAACGGGATCACGGGCGAAAGAGCCAGCCCCTTTGCCAATTTCTCGAATGACCGGGGCAATTTCGACCGCACGACCAACATTTACCAGAGCAAGCTGGTCAAGCAGCTGGGCGGGATCGAGTTTACCGGGATCACCAATTACACCACGATCGACAAGGACTATGCCGAAGACGGCGATGCGCTGCCGATCACGGTCATCCAGTTCCTGACCACCGCGAAGTACAAGCAGTTCAGCCAGGAGCTGCGGCTCGCGGGCGCAAGCGACCGCTTCCGCTGGCAGGCGGGCGCCTATTATCTCGACATCACGATCGACGGCGCGATCACCACCATTGGTGCGCCGGTGCTGGGAACCGCGCTGGCGGTAAACGGCGCGGCCAACGATCCGCGCGTGGCCGAGAGTTACAGGCTGCGCTCGAAGAACTGGTCGCTGTTCGGCCAGGGCGAATATGATCTGGCGGAGCAGCTGACCCTGATCGCAGGCGTGCGCTATTCGCAGGATACCAAGTCGATCGATTATGCCTCGCGGCTGATCGACACCGGCTTTCCGACCGTGGTGCGCGCGACCAACGCGACCTTTGCCGCCGCTGTGCCCGGCATCGACCGCATCCGCTATGGCGATTGGGCCGCGCGCGTGGGCCTCAATTTCAAACCCAACCCCGATACGCTCATTTTCGCCTCGTGGAACCGGGGCATCAAGGGCGGCAACTGGACTTTGAGCGCCGATGTCACGCCCGCCAGCTTTCGCCACAATCCCGAACGGCTCAATTCGTTCGAAGGCGGGGTCAAATGGGCCAGCGCCGACCGCAAGCTGCGCATGAACCTTACCGGCTATCATTACATCTACGACCAGTATCAGGCGTTTTCGGTGCTCGGCGGGTTGCCGCAAGTGAACAACAGCGATGCCCGCGCGACGGGCGCCGAACTGGAAGCGTTCTGGCAGCCATCGCGGCGTTTCAATGTCAACGTCGGCGCGACATGGGAGACGACGCGGGTCGATCAGGTGCAAGGACCCGGATCGCAGTTCGGCCCCGAATTCTTCCCCGGAGCGCCCGATGCGCAATTCTGCGTCAACCAGAACGACGGCTCGTTCTTCTGCGATTATCCGCAAAAGACGATTCTTGGCGCACGGCTCCCCAATGCGCCGCGCTTCAGCGCCAATTACCTGCTGCGCTACAATCGCGATATGCTTGGCGGCAATGTCGCGGTGCAGTTTGACGGGGTGTGGTACGACGACCAGTATCTCGAAGTGACCAACGGCGCGTCTTCGCTGCAAAAGGCCTACAACGTCTCGAACGCCTCGCTCACCTGGACCAGCGCGAACGATCGTTATGCGGTGCAGCTGTTTGGCCGCAACGTGTTCGATCAGGCCTATCGCGCCTATACGCTCAACTTGGGCATTCTGGGCACGACCTCGGTTTATGCCAAGCCTGCGACTTATGGGATCAGCGCGACGGTGCGCTGGTAGGGGGGGCAGAGATTCAACGTAACTCCAGCACCCCCAACCTGCCCACCCTGAGCTTGTCGAAGGGTGTGGGCGCGACGGTCGTGCCCACATGCTTCGACAAAGCGTTTAGGTTTCTTGCAAACGCATGCCGAGTCGAGGGCAGCTATCGCACCACTTGCAGACGATCGGTTGATGCGCGATGTTGATAAAATGCGTGGAGATCAGCTAACCCATCACAAATGGCATAAAGTACGGTTTCGCAAATGACGAGGGGACCGGCGAAGGAGCCGTCGCTCCGTGCATTGTATGATCGAGCCAAGGAGTATTTATGGGCCGAGACAGATGCTTGGGAGAGGTCTGTCGGTAACGACAGCGAGCTATGGTCAGTAGAGAGCGACGAAAACTGGGAGTTGATACAACGTGCAGCTCAAATGGATTACGGCAAGGCTGCTGCGTTCGATCTTCATTTGGAAGCAGCAAAAGCAGGATCGGTCTGGTGTCAGCAGATGGTCGGATGGCATTACTGGACAGGAAATGGAGTCGCCGCCGATAAATACTTAGCTATGCAGTATTACCACGCGGCTATTTGCGGGGGGTCATGGATAGCTACGTTACATTATGCCCGGCTTCTTTATGACGTTGGCCGATACGACGACTGCGAGCGTGTCCTCACTGACGGAGTAGACTGCGGGTTTGTGCCATCATTTTACTGGTTGGCTTGGTTTCGGCATAAGCGGCACGGCACTCGTTCGGTCAGGAAAGAAGTCCTACCGTTGGTTGAGCATGCAGCCAAGGCAGGTCATCCAGGCGCGAAAGATTTGCTCACACATTGGATGGCAACCGGAAGATTGAGGTGACGTGACATTCCGCGTGGGTTTTTGATGGTGGCGCAGGATGCGATCGCGTACGCCAATCGTGAAGACAACAGATAGCCCTGCAATAGCGATGAATTAACGGTAGCTAACCACCCAAACTCAGTCATTCCGGCATTGCGTTTGCAAGCGACATAATCGGCTTCGACAAGCTTAGCATGAGCGGGTTGTGTAAAAAAGCCTGACCTGAGAAAATTTGCGCTTGATTATTATATTGGCGCTGACCATGTCGGTGGATTTTTACAACCAAAGCCAGAAAGATCGTCGCGATTATGAACGTAGTGGTGGACGATAGGAATATTTCAATGACTGAATTTGTTTTAGTATCGTCAATGGCTTTATCGACGTTGTTTTCTTTTATTTTTGTGAAATTGCGTGTGCATGTGGGGATATCTATAATATCAGTTCCAGTGGCTACAATTGTAATTGTATTTTTTATGCTGCAGATAAATTATACGATATCTCAAATGGGCCCCTTTATTGTAGTTACATTCGCAATGGCATATGTTTTATCTATTATTGTTTCATTCTTGATATACTTGCGTTCCCTGAGTGTAAAATGACAATAGCAATGGGCTTTCGGCGGCGAACGACTGGGGCAATGATGGGCGGCTCGCCTCGCGGCGGCTTTTTGCGACGGCGGCGGGGACGAACCTCTCGTGGCTGGGCTATGGCTATGATGCCAATGACAACATCACCGCGATTACCGACCAGATCGATATTGCATCGCGATGTACTAATCTCCGCCGCCCCGGCCGTCGCGAAACTTCTTGGGCGTGGTGCCGAAGTGGCGGTGGAAGCTGCGCACGAAGCTGGCGCTTTCGGCAAAGCCCACGGCGAGAGCGATTTCGGCGACATCGCGCTTGCTTTGCTGCAGCAGCCGGGCTGCAGCATTCATGCGCCGCTCCTGCACAACGGCGCGCCAGCTCACCCCTTGTGCGCGCAGCCGGCGGCCCAAGGTGGCGACGGATATGCCCAGGCTGGCCGCCGCCTCGTCCAAGGTCGGCGCGGCGTCGAGCGGGCTGGCCTCGAGCGCGCGGATCAGCTCGGCGTGCGCGCTTTCGCCGCGCGCTTCATCGCCGGCGCGGCGGGTCAGATATTCCTCGATGATCGGGAACAGCGCCGGATCGATCACCCCGCCGCGCCGCTCCAGAAAGCGTTCCTCGAAAGCGAGGCAATTGGTCTCGGCATCGAACCGCACCTCGCAGCGGAAGAAATCACGGTAGGCCTGGCCATCGGCCTCTCGCCCCCGTTCTGCGCGGCCCGGCTCTCCCCTTGCGTGTTCGAAGCAGATCTCGGTCAGCTCAAAGTCCGATCCGATGTAGTTTCGGCAGAAATTGTGCATGCAGGCGATGGAAAACTCCGCGTCCTGCCGCCGGTTTTGCAGCGACTGGTCGGTGATGCTGTATTCGAACGTGGCGATGCCATCGCGCACGGTGAAACGGTTGGCGGTGGCTTGTTGCAAAGTGGCGAGATAGGCGCTGAAGCCGCTGAGCGCGGCGCGGAATGTGGGCGCGCTCAGAAACAGAAAGCCGAGCGCGCCGAGGCTGTCTGATGCCGCCAGACGCCCCGCCTGCAGCCCGAACGCAGGGTTTCCGGCGTGGCGGGCGGCGGCTTCGAAGAAGGCGAGATAGTCCTCGAGCGGCATGACCGCCTTGGGATCATCAAGATCGCTTATCTTCAGCCCATAGGGCACCAGCAGCGGGCCGGGGTCGCAGCCCGCCAGATCGAGGCAATGCGCAACATGGCGCAGCACCAGCACCGAAATGGTCGGCTTGCTCATGCCGCGCGGATCGCGGGCGGTGCGCTGCGCATGCCTGTGCTGCCTTTCGTTTGCGGGCGCGCGATGATGGCATGGCGGGCGCCGCGATGACAATGCCCCCCGCGCCCGCCCGCTCGCAATTGCGCGCTGAACGGCGGCGGCAATGGTGCTAAAGCGCGGGCCGACTCGCGCAGGGGGTGGAGCAATGGCCGGGCATCGTTATCAAATCGTCGACGTATTTTGTCAGGGGGCCTTTTCCGGGAACCCGGTGGCCGTCGTCGCCCTGCCCGGCGATCTTGATACCGCCGCGCTGCAGCAGATCACGCGCTGGTTCAACTTGTCGGAAACCGCCTTTCTCTTGCCGCCGACCGATCCGGCGGCGGATTACCGGGTGCGGATTTTCACGCTCGACCGCGAGATGCCCTTTGCCGGGCACCCGACTTTGGGCACCTGCCATGCCTGGCTGCACGATGGCGGGGAGCCTGCCATGGCGGGCGTCGTGATTCAGGAATGCGGTGCGGGGCTGGTGCGGGTGGCGCGCGGCGATGAGGGCCTCGCGTTTGCCGCGCCGCCGCTCATTCGCGGCGGTCCGGTGGCGGAGGAAACGCTGGAGGAAGTCGCAGGCGTCTTGCGGATCGCGCGCGATGCGATCGTGGATGCGCAGTGGGCCGACAACGGGCCGGGCTGGGTGGCGGTGCGGCTGGCCGATGCCGATGCGGTGCGCGCGCTCGCCCCCGCGCGGTTTCATGAGCGGCGGATCGATGTGGGCGTGGTCGGGATGTATCCTGCGGGATCGCGCTTCGCCTATGAAGTGCGCGCGCTCTTCAGCGATCCGTTCGGCGGGATCGTGGAAGACCCGGTGACCGGCAGCCTCAACGCTTCGCTCGCCGGATGGCTGGTCGGCACCGGCGCGGTGAACCCGCCCTATCTGGCATCGCAAGGCGGCTCTATCGGCCGCGACGGTCTGGTGCGGATCACGCGCGATGGCGCGGGCGCGCTGTGGATCGGCGGCGATACGGTGACGCGGGCGGCGGGGGTGCTGGAGATTTGAGGGGGAGCGGGCGCCGTTAGCTGGCGCTGTGCGTGATCGACACTGCGGTGCCCGGACCGGCGTCCGTTACGGCAACCGTGGCTTCCAGGTGTTGGGCGATGGCATCGACGATGCTGGTGCCAAGGCCTGGCTTGTTTTGTTCGGTTTGGCCCGGCATGCCGATGCCATTGTCGCTAATCACGAGCTTCCAGCCGCCATCGTTTGCCGCATAATCAACAGTGATCGCACCTGATCGATCACCGGGGAAGGCATGCTTGAGAGCGTTGATAACAAGCTCGGTAACGATGAGGCCGATGCTGACCGACACTTCAGACGCAATGACGCTGTCATCGGAGGTGACGGTAAGCGTCGTTTGCTTCGGATCGCTAATCATCGAGGCGCCGATGCTGCGGCATAAATCGACCAGATAGCCACGGATAGCCACTTCGGAGGTGCTGCTTTCGGCCAGCTGGCGTTGCAGCGTGGCAATTGACAGCACACGGTTATGCGCATCGCGAAGATGCTGCTTGGTTTCCTCGGATTGCACCTTGCGCGCGCTCTGCATCAGCACGCTGGCGATGATCTGCAAGCTGTTGGCGATGCGATGCTGCAACTCCTGCATCAGCACCTGCTTGTCGCGGACGAGATCGTCCTTCAACTTTTCGGTCATCCGGGCTTCGGTAATATCAAGAACCGACATGACCAGCCGGACTTTGTCGGGGTCGAAGTAATCGAGCCGGTGCGCGCTGACGACGAGGCGGCGGGGCGACCGGTTTGGCCGCACGAGGTCCATTTCATACCCGTCGACCGCCGCATTGCCGTTGGCCGCCGCGATCAACAGGGCGTCCAGCTGAGGGCTGGACCATTCACCGTCGCCGAGATCGCGAAATCTGACAAGATCCGCGCCCAACGGGCCCACTTCGAATTTTGCGCAGAACGAGGCGCTGATGCCGATTATGATCAGCTCTTCATTCAGCAGGACAAGAGGCGCGGCAGATGAGGTGACCAGCGCCATGGCGAGCGTGACGGCAGCTTCGGGATGCGGCGACATTAGTATTCCATGGCCACAGCCTTCGGGCACCGGAGGCACGCGGGTCGCATGTCGTACCCGGGATAAAGTCTTCAACAACCTGAATTACCACGCGCCAGCGATAAGCGCATAGCGATAACTGGCCCGTCCGGCCGAAAGTTCGTGATTGTGACATTTGCGGCGTAGGGCGGCTGCGGCACTTCTTGCGGCAGGGAGCGCAGGGCCTCTGCCGACCGGGAGGTTCTGGCGGCAAGCAGGGCATCGCGAGCGAAGCGCTAGCAAAATTGCGCTTGGCCCCCGCGCTTTTCGCGGGCATTCTGCGCGGCGAGGATAGCTGGAGGAGTGCGCCATGTTCACCCGTATGGATCAAGGCAACGCTGCGGATTGGAAAGTGATCGGCGATGCGCATCGCAAGCATCAGCGCGAAGTGGTGCCGTTGATGGTGATGGATGCGCTGAAGCGGCTGGGCACGCTCGAGGTGGGCTTTGCCGCCGACCAGCTGACGCACAGCCTGATGACCGCGACCTTGGCGCAGCAGGACGGCGCGACCGACGAGGAAGTGGTGCTGGCGCTGTGTCATGACATCGGCAAATCGTTCTCGATCGCCAACCACGGCCCGATCGGCGCGGAAATGATGCGTTCCTATGTCAGCGACGATGGCTACAACGTGATCCGCTATCACCAGCTGTTCCAGGGCGATTACTACTTCGACTATCTGGGCCAGCCGACCGGGCAACGCGCGCAGTTTGCGGGCGAAAGCTGGTATGATCTGGGCGTGCGGCTGGTCGATCGGTGGGACATGCCCGCCTTCGATCCCGAGTTCAAAGTAACCCCGCTGGAAGCGTTCGAGCCGCTGGTGGAAAAGACGTTCAGCCGGGTGATGAACAACGTGATGTGATCCCGCGCGCGCCCGTTCTTGTGGCGGGCGGGGCGGGGCCAGCGCGCGATTGTTCCCTTTTGTGCACCATATCGTGCATTCTAATAGTGCCGATTAGCGTCGATAATGGCGTAAATCAATTCAAGTTCCTGAAATAATTGAATTTAATCTCCTTATCCGCTTTAATTCTGGCAGATGCGCTGTGCAGCCACGCCTTGTTTGGGCCGCGCGTATCGGGCAGTTTGGCGCGCATATGACAACGAGAGTTGGGCTCTTGTCAGGGAGATAACCATGAGCACCACAGGAATTGGCGCCGCTGCGCGCACTGTCCCCGCTATGAGCCGCTTTGCCGGAGCCGGTCTGGCCGCAATCGCGCTGGCCTCGCTCATGGCATCCCCGGCCTTGGCGCAGGACGCCGCCGCGCCGCAAGCGGGCGATGTCGCCGAAGCGGCGATCCCGGGCGAAATCGTGGTGACCGCGCAGCGCCGCGAGCAGAAGCTGCGCGATGTCGGCATCGCGGTTTCGGTGCTCAATGCCGCCGAAATCAAGAACTACAACATCACCAATGCCACCGACGTCGTGCGCGCGATTCCGAACCTCAAGTTCAACGCCTATGGCAGCAGCCAAGTGGTCTATAACATTCGCGGCGTGTCGCAGAATGACTATGGCGATCAGCAGGAGCCGCCGGTCGCGGTTTATCAGGACGATGCCTATACCTCGTCGATCACGGCGGCGAGCTTTCCGATCTTCGATCTGGCGCGGGTCGAGGCGCTGCGCGGGCCGCAAGGCACGCTGTTCGGCCGCAACGCCACCGGCGGCGCGGTGCAGTTCATCTCCGCCCAGCCGACCGAGCAGCTCGATGGCTATGTCTCGGCCACCTATGGCAGCTTCAACCAGACCATCCTCGAAGGCGCGTTCTCGGGGGCGCTCGCGCCGAACCTGACCGCGCGCTTTTCGGGCCAGTATGCCAGCGACGATGGCTATATCCAGAACATCACCCCGGGGCAGCCCAATCGCGGCGCGGACAACCACTGGGCCTTGCGCGGCATCGTGAAGTGGGAGCCGAGCACCGATTTCAAGGCCAAGCTCACCGTGCGCTACACGCAGGCCGATCGCGAGCGGCAGGCGGGCCTTTATTCGCTAGAGCCGACTTGCCCCAACGACCAGTTCCAAGGCGAATTCCTCGGCCCCAACACGCCTTGCGCCTATTGGGGCACGGTCGGCACCACCGGCAACGGCTATGCCAATCCGGCGATCACCCCGTCGCAGGGCGGCAATCCGTGGCGCACCGCGGGCACGGGCGATGCCTATGTCGATCGCCAGGTGTTCGGCGCGACCTTGCGGCTCGACGGCCGGATTGGCGCGTTCGATGTGACTTCGATCAGCGATTACCAGTCGCTCAGCAAGTTCTACATCGAGCAGGGCCTGAGCGTGCCCGAATTTCCTTATGTCGAAAACGGCATACCGCGCGCGCCGGGGCCATGCCCTTCGCCCGCGCAAAGCGTAACCTGCTATGAAGGCGGCACGGTGTTTTTCCAGCGCGCCAACACTCGGCAATATAGCCAGGAACTGCGCGCCGCCGCCACGTTCGGCCGCAACTACCTGACGGTGGGCGCCTATGGCCTGATCATCGATGGCCGGTTTCAGGCGAAGTATGCGGTGCCGTTCATCCAGTATGATCCGAACGTCAGCTTCACCCAGCGCACGACCAGCTTTGCCTTTTTCGCGCAGGACGAGTTCAAGATCAGCGACCAGATCAAGCTGATCGGCGGTTTGCGCTATTGGCAGGACAGCAAGCGCGGCAACTATGACGCGAGTGCCGCCGCCGGGCCTTACGCGCTCTCGCTGCATTTCGGGCCGGACGACATTTCGTACAACGACACGACCGGCACGGTGACGCCGGGCACGTGGAGCTTCAACAGCGGGCTGCCTTCGGGCGTGACGACGGTGCCGAGCGCGGCCAACCCCACGTTTCGCGGGCTGACCGCGCGGGCCGAGATCGACTACAAGCCGAGCGAGGACACGCTGATCTATCTGAGCTACAACCGGGGATCGAAGTCGGGCGGGTTCACCTTCTCCACCGGCACGCCGTTTCCGGGCCAGCTGGTCGATGTGCTCAACAACATCCCCTATCGCCCCGAAACGCTCAATGCCTACGAAATCGGCCTGAAGACGAAGATCGGCAGCAACACCCAGTTCAATCTCTCGGCGTTCTATTACGATTACCAGAACTATCAGGCGTTTGTGCAGGTCTTTGCGGCGCAAGTGGTGCGCAACCTGCCGGCCAAGATCAAGGGCATCGAAGCGGACATTACCAGCCGCCCGATCAAGGGGCTGACTCTGCAGCTGAGCGGCGCGTTGCAGGACAGCGAAGTCAAGAACGTGCTGCTGCCCGATGGCGTCACGGTCAAGACCAGCGACCTGCCGCAGGCCCCCACCTTTGCCGGCAATGCGCTGGTGCGCTATGAGTTCGAGACCGGCGCGGGTCGCGCTTCGGTTCAGGCCGATGCGCTCTACACCAGCAAGTTCTGCTTCACCGTGCTGTGCGCGCCGGTCGAGCGCGAGCGGGCCTACCATGTCGAAAACGCGCGCATCGGGTTTACCCCGGCGGGCACGAGCCTCGATCTTGCGGTGTTCGTCAACAACATGTTCGAACGCCGCTACCGCGTCTATGCTTTCGATGCCTCGACCTTCTGGGGTTATACCACCGGTGTCTATGCCAAGCCGCGCACCTGGGGCGTGAACGCGGTGTGGCATTTCGGGGGGTGATTTGACCCCTCCGTCCCCGGCTTTGCCGATGCCGCCTCCCCTTGTGTGCTTCGCAAAAATGGGGAGGACTTGCCTGATCCTCCCCATTTTCCCGTAGGGCAAATGGGGAGGTGGCCCGCCGCAAGGCGGGTCGGAGGGGGAAATCCCGCGGCGTTGCGCCGTTCTACAAGGAATAGCGAACCAAACGCATGACTGACACATTCGAAACGATCAACCCTGCCACCGGCGAAGTTCTGGCCACGCTGCCGATTGCCGGGCAGCCCGAAATCGACGCTGCGGTCGCCCGGGCAGCCGCCGCGCAGAAGCAGTGGGCGCGGCTCACAGGCTCTGAACGCGGGCGGATCATGCGCCGCGCGGTCGATATCCTGCGCGCGCGCAACGATGATCTGGCCGCGCTGGAAACGCGCGACACCGGCAAGCCGATTCAGGAAACGCTCGTGGTCGATGTCGTCTCGGGCGCGGATTGCATCGAATACTTTGCCGGGATCGCGCCGACGATCGCGGGCGAGCATATCGATCTGGGCCCCGCCGCGTTCGGTTATACCCGGCGCGAGCCGCTGGGGGTCTGCGCCGCGATCGGCGCGTGGAACTATCCGATCCAGATCGCCTGCTGGAAATCCGCCCCCGCGCTTGCCTGCGGCAATGCGATGATCTTCAAGCCGTCTGAACTCAGCCCGTTAACCGCCTTGGAACTCGAGAAAATCTACCTCGAGGCGGGAGTGCCCGAAGGGGTGTTTCAGGTCGTGCTGGGGTTCGGCGCAACCGGCCAGATGCTGAGCCGCCATCCCGGCATCGCCAAGATCTCGCTCACCGGCAGCGTGCCCACCGGGCGGCGGATCATGGCCGATGCCGCGCCGACGCTGAAGAACGTGACGATGGAACTGGGCGGCAAGTCGCCGCTGATCGTTTTCGCCGATGCCGATCTCGATGTCGCGGTTTCGGGCGCGCATCTCGCCAATTTCTATTCGGCGGGCGAAGTCTGCTCGAACGGCACGCGGGTGTTTGTCGAGCGCAGCGTGCTCGAGCCGTTTCTCGCCAAACTGAAGGTGCGCACCGAAGCGATCAAGCTCGGCGATCCGATGGACCCGGCGACGCAGATGGGCGCGCTCATTTCGGCCGAACATTGCGCCAAAGTGATGGGCTATATCGAGGCGGGCAAGGCGGGCGGCGCCGAGCTGCTGACCGGCGGCGTGCGCGTCACCGAGGGCGTGCCCGCGCACGGCCATTTCATCGCGCCCACCGTGTTCACCGCCTGCACCGACGACATGGCGATCGTGCGCGAGGAAATCTTCGGGCCGGTGATGACCGTGCTGCCGTTCGACAGCGAGGACGAGGTGATCGCGCGCGCCAATGCCACCGAATTCGGACTGGCGGCGGGGGTGTTCACCCGCGATCTGGCGCGCGGGCACCGGGTGATCGCGGCGCTCGATGCCGGCTCGTGCTGGATCAATGCCTACAACATCACGCCGATCGAGCTGCCGTTCGGCGGCTTCAAGCAATCGGGCATCGGCTTTGAAAACAGCAGCCAGGCCATCCATCATTTCACCCGCCTGAAAAGCGTCTACGTCGCGATGGAGCCCATCGATGCCCCCTATTGAGGGCACATACGACTACATCATCGTCGGCGCGGGCTCGGCGGGCTGCGTGCTGGCCGACCGGCTGAGCGCGGATGGCACGGCGCGGGTGCTGGTGCTTGAGGCGGGCGGATCGGACAAGTCGATCTATATCCAGATGCCCAGCGCGCTGGCGATCCCGATGAACACCAAGCGGTGGAACTGGGGCTATGAAAGCGAGCCGGAGCCGCATCTGGGCGGGCGGCGGCTGCATACGCCGCGCGGGCGCGGGCTTGGCGGTTCGTCCTCGATCAACGGCCTTGTCTATATTCGCGGCAATCCGCTCGATTTCGAGCGGTGGGAGGAAGAAGGCGCGCGCGGCTGGAACTATGCTTCTGTCTTGCCCTATTTCAAACGCGCCGAACGCCGGGCCGAAGGCGGCGATGCCTATCGCGGCGGCGAGGGCCAGCTCGATACCTGCTATGGCAGCCTCGCCAATCCGCTCAACCAGGCGTGGCTCGATGCGGCGCAGCAGGCAGGCTACGCGCTGACCGACGATGTCAACGGGTTCCGCCAGGAAGGCTTTGGCCGGATGGACATGACCGTGCGGGGGGGCGAGCGGTGCTCGGCGGCGATGGCCTATCTGCGCCCGGCGATGAAGCGGCCGAACGTGGCGGTGATCACGCAGGCATTGGCGACGCGAATTGTGTTCGAGGGCAAGCGTGCGGTGGGCGTGGAATACGAGCGCGGCGGCCAGCGGATCGTGGCCAAAGCCGCACGCGAAGTCATTCTGGCGGGCGGGCCGATCAATTCGCCGCAACTGCTCAAGCTTTCAGGGATCGGCCCGGCGGAAGAGCTGGCACACAACGGCATCGCGGTTGTCGCCGACCGGCCCGGCGTCGGCGCGAACCTGCAGGATCATCTCGAGTTCTACTTCCAGATGGCCTGCACCCAACCGGTGACGCTCTACAAATACGCCAATATGTTCGGCAAGGCGCTGGTCGGCGCGCGCTGGCTGTTCCTTCGCTCCGGATTGGGCGCGACCAACCATTTCGAGACTTGCGGCTTCATCCGCAGCCGCGCGGGGATCAAGTATCCTGATATCCAGTATCACTTCTTCCCGATGGCGGTGAGCTACGACGGCAATTCGCTGGCGAGCGAGCATGGCTTTCAGGCCCACGTTGGCCCGATGCGCTCGAAAAGCCGGGGCAGCGTGACTTTGCGGTCGGGCGATCCGCACGACAAGCCGGTGATCCGCTTCAATTATCTGAGCCATCCCGATGACTGGGAGGAAATGCGCGCCTGTGTGCGATTGACCCGCGAGATATTCCAGCAGCCCGCATTTGCGCCGTGGCGCGGGCGGGAGATCCAGCCGGGCGCGGATGTGACCAGCGACGAGGCCATCGACGCGTTCGTCGCGCAGAAGGTCGAAAGCGCCTACCACCCCTCGTGCACCTGCAAGATCGGGGCGCCGGAGGATCCGATGGCGGTGGTCGACAGCGAATTGCGCGTGATCGGCGTCGAAGGCCTGCGGGTGATCGACAGCTCGGTGATGCCTTCGGTCACCACCGGCAATCTCAACGCGCCTTCGATCATGATCGGCGAGAAGGGGGCGGACCACATTCTGGGCAAAGGGCTGCTCGCGCCGTCCAACGCGCCTTATTATACCGCGCCCGATTGGGAGACCGCGCAGCGATGACCGCGCTCCCCGCCGGCGAGGTTGCACCGCCGAGCGGCGAGCTTCAGCGCACGCTCGACTGGAAAGGCGCGTTCTGGGCATCGAGCGGGGTGCCTGCGGGTGTGCTGCTGACAATCGGCGGGATCGCGACGATGATCGGCCAGCCGAGCTGGGTGATTTTCATCGCCTCGATCATGATGGGGTTCTTGCAGAGCTTCGTCTATGCCGAGATTGCCGGGCTATATCCGCACAAATCGGGCGGGGCCTCGGTCTATGGCGCGGCGGCGTGGCTGCCCTATTCCAAGTTTGTCGCGCCGATTTCGGTGTGGTGCAACTGGCTGGCGTGGTCGCCGGTGCTGACGCTCGGCACCAGTCTGGCGGCGGGCTATATCATGGCCAGCCTGTTCGCGCCCGATGCAGCGATCAACACCTGGCACGTCACCTTGCTCGATCTTGGGTTCATCCGCGAGAAGCTGACCTTGCGGATCAATGCCGTCTCGATCATCGGCACGGCGTTCCTGCTGCTGACTTTCGCGCTGCAACATGGCGGCGCGGCCAAGGCGGCCAACGCGCAGAAAATCCTCGGCATCGCCTGCCTTGCGCCGCTGATCCTCGTCGGCTTCGTGCCGCTGCTGACCGGTGACCTGCCCACGCAGAACCTGTTTCCGCTGCTCCCGCTCGTGCGCGATGCGGCGGGGCAGGTGCATTTCGGCACCTGGGACGGCTATGGGCTGACCCTGATGGCCGCGGCGATGTTTGGCGCAGGCTGGTCGACCTACGGGTTCGAGACGGCGGTGTGCTACACCCGCGAATTCAAGGACCCGGCGCGCGACACGCCGCGCGCGCTCATCGCCTCGGGCATCTTGTGCATCGTGATTTTCGCGCTGGTGCCGCTGGCGTTTCAGGCCTCGCTCGGGCTCGAGGCGATGATGGACCCGCGCATCGCCGATGGCTCGGGCGTGGCGCTCGCCTTGTCGCAGATCGTGACCAAGGGGCTGGGGGTGACCGCCGGCGGCGCGGTCATCGTCGCCAACGTGTTCATCGCCACCTTGATCCTGTCGCTGCTGCTGATCGTGATGACCTCGATGATGGGTTCGTCGCGCACGCTCTATCAGGCGTCGGTCGATGGCTGGCTGCCCAAGTATCTGGGCAAAGTGAACAGCCACGGCGCGCCGACGGCGGCGATGTGGACCGACCTTGGCTTCAACCTCATCCTGCTGCTCGCCTCGGACTACTTCGCGGTGCTGACGATCAGCAACGTCTGCTACATGATGTTCGTGTTTCTCAATCTGCAGGCAGGCTGGATTCACCGCATCGACCGCAGCGCGTGGGAGCGGCCGTTTCGCTGCCCGACGTGGCTCCTCGCGCTCGGCGCGGTGCTCGGTTTCGTCAACATGGCCTTCATGGGCGCAGGCGCGGACGTCTATGGTGCGGGCACTTTGCGCAATGGCCTGATCGGTGTGCTGCTGATCCTGCCGGTCTTTGCGTATCGCCATTATGTGCAGGACAAGGGGCAGTTTCCCCCGGCGCTGGCGGCGGATTACGGCGAGGCGGCGACGGCGAGGCGGGCGGGCATGCTGCCGTGGCTGGCGCTTGCCGGTTGCGCCGTGGTCGTGCTGGGCACGCACTGGCTGGCCAAGCTGCCGGTGCATTAAGCCGCGCAAAGATCCCCTCCGTCAGCCCTGCGGGCTGCCACCTCCCCATTTGCACTTTGTGCAAATGGGGAGGATCACGCCGCCGCCCGTTCCTCCCTATTTTTGCGGAGCACAAATGGGGAGGCGGCCCGCGCAGCGGGCCGGAGGGGCTACTTTCAACTTATACCCTACATTAGTCTTTGCGATGGCGTGAAACAGCGGTTCAGCCTCGCGCGCGCGGCTGGCATAGCGCTGGCTTGACCCGAACTGCAAAGGCCGAGTGGCAACATGAAGACGACAGCGCGCGTAGTGGTAATCGGCGGCGGCGTGGTGGGCGTGAGCACGCTGTACCATCTGGCCCGGATGGGCTGGTCCGATGTCGTGCTGCTCGAGCGCAAGGAGCTGACCTCGGGCTCTACCTGGCACGCCGCCGGGCTGATGCCGCTGTTCAACATGAGCTATTCGGCGGGCAAGCTGCACCAGTATTCGGTCGATTTCTATCCCACGCTCGAGGCCGAGACCGAGCTCAATGTCGGCTTCTCGAACGTGAGCAACATCCGCCTCGCCACCACGCGCGACCGGATGGACGAGTATCTCTATTACGCCGGGGTCGCCAAAACGATCGGCGTCGAGGTCAATTTTCTTTCGCCGGACGAGGTCAAGGCGATCTGGCCGCTGGCCGAGATGCAGAACGTGATCGGCGCGATCCAGCATCCGGGCGATGGCTATATCCAGCCCGCCGACCTCACGCAGGCCTTGGCCAAGGGCGCGCGCCAGCGCGGCGCGACGATCTATCGCAACACTTCGGTGAGCAATGTCGTGCAGAAGGCGAACGGCGAATGGCTGGTCACAACCGACCAGGGCGAGATCACTGCCGAGCATGTCGTCTTCGCCACCGGCAGCTTTGCTCGCCAGACCGGCGCGATGGTCGGTCTCGATGTGCCTGTCGTCCCGGTCGAGCATCAGTACATCGTGACCGAGCAGCACCCCGCGATCATGGAGCGCCGCGCCAAGGGCCTGCCTGAAATGGGCGTGCTGCGCGAATCCGACGCCAGCTGGTACATGCGCGAGGAGGCCGGCGGCCTTCTGCTGGGGCCCTACGAGATCGGCGCGCCCGCGTGCTATCTTGATGGCCCGGCGGCGAACAGCGAATACGAGCTGTTCCCCGACGCGCTCGAGCGGCTGGAGCCCTACATCATGTCCGCGATGGCGCGCGTGCCCGCGTTTGGCGAAGTGGGCGTGAAGAAAGTCTACAACGGCGCGATTGCCTATACCCCCGATGGTTCGCCGATTGTCGGCCCGGCGTGGGACCGCAAGAACCTGTGGCTCAACGAAGGCCACAGCTTCGGCATTACCGCTGCGGGCGGGGCGGGCTGGCAGCTGGCGCATTGGATCGTCGAGGGCGAGCCGACCATCGACATGATGGGTGTCGATCCGCGCCGCTTTGGCGATTATGCCGGCGAGGGTTATCTGCGCGCCAAGAACGAAGAGGCCTATGCCAAGGTCTTCACGGTGCACTATCCCGACGAGGAGCGCGAGGCCGCGCGGCCCTTGCGCCAGACGCCGTGCTACAGCCGCATGAAAGCGCTCGGCGCGGTATTCGGCAGCGTGTTCGGCTGGGAGCGCCCCAATTTCTTCGTGCCCGAAGGCTACGCGCTGAGTGAGGCCGACCTCGACAAGCCCGACGTGATCCTGCGCGACAACCATCCCGAACAGGTGGACGGCGCGCCGATCCAGGAGAAATGGTCTTTCCGCCGCTCGAACTATTTCGAATTCGTCGGCGCAGAGTGCCAGCATGTGACCCAGCATGTCGGCCTGCAGGACATGTCGGCGTTTGCCAAGTGCCTGATTTCGGGGCCGGGCGCGGAAGATTGGCTCAACGGTCTGCTCAGCAATGTGGTGCCCAAGAAACTGGGCAAGCTCTCGCTGTCCTATCTGCTGACCAAGGATGGCGGCGTGCGCGCCGAATTCACCGTCTACAAGAAAGGCCCGCAAAGCTATTATCTGGTCTCGGCGGGCGCGCTGGAGCGGCATGACCACGATTATCTGGTCAAGGCGCTGCCGACCGATGGCTCAGTGCGCTTCGAGCGGCTGACCACGGCGATGGGCGTGCTCGTGCTGGCGGGACCGAAATCGCGCGAAGTGCTGCAATCGCTGACGCGCACCGACCTCTCGCACGCCGCGTTTCCGTGGCTCACCGGCCAGTCGATCTCGCTTGGCGCGGCCAAGGTCGACGCGCTGCGGGTCAATTTCATCGGCGAGCTGGGCTGGGAAATCCACCACCCGATCGAGATGCAGAACTACATCTTCGACCAGATCATGGCGGCGGGCGCGGCGCATGACATCAAGCCGTTTGGCATCCGCGCGATGACCGCAATGGCGATCGAGAAGAGCTACAAGCTGATCCCGCGCGAGCTTTCGACCGAATATGCCGCGCTCGAATCCGGGCTGGAGCGGTTTGTCAGCTTCAAGAAGCCCGCGTTCCATGGCCGCGAAGGGCTATTAGCGCGGCAACAGCAGGGGCTTAAGGCGCAGTTTGTGACGCTGGAGGTCTTTGATGTGACCGATGCCGATGCGCGCGGCTCCGAGCCGATCTTGCGCGATGGCGTGCTGGTTGGCCGCGCCACCTCGGGCGGCTATGGCTGGCGCTGCGGCAAGAGCCTCGCGCTGGCGATGGTCGCGCCGGAGCATGCTGTGCTCGGCACCGAACTTGACATCGTGATCCTGGGGCAGACGCACCGCGCGTTGGTGATCGCGGACTCGCCGTTCGACCCGGACAACAACGCACTGCGGAGCTGATCCCATGCTGCATTTTGACGCGATTGCCGAAAGTCTGGCGCGGACCCGTTCGGGGTTCACGCTGCCGCAGAACCTCTATGTAAGCGAAGAGGCCTATCGCTTCGATACCGAAGTGATGCTGCGCTCGGTGTGGCTTTATGCCTGCACCATCGCGCATGTGAAGCATCCGGGCGACCAGTTCCTGTTCGAGCTGGGCGACACATCGGTGATCGTGGTGCACGACAAGCAGGGCGAGATCCGGGCGTTTCACAACACCTGCACGCACCGCGGCGCGAAGCTGTGCAGCAGCGCAGGCAAAGGCGCGCGGATTACCTGCCCCTATCACCAATGGACCTTCGCGCTCGATGGCAAGCTGCTCGCGGCGCGCAACATGCCGCCCGAATTCAACAAGGCCGACCACGGCCTGCGCCCGGTGGCGCTGGAGAACATCGGCGGGCTGATCTTCCTGTGTCTGGCCGACAATCCTCCGCCGATTGACAGGGTGAAAGCGGATATCGAGGCGCAGATCGGCCTCTATGACATGACCAGGCTCAAGGTGGCGGTGCAGGACGACTTGATCGAACCGGCCAACTGGAAGCTGGTGATGGAAAACAACCGCGAGTGCTATCACTGCGATGTCAGCCATCCCGAGCTGATGAAATCGCTCTCGACTTATGGATTCGGCAAGGGCCTGCCCGAAGACGGCGCGGACGATGTGGTCGATGATGCCGCGTTCGATGCCATGCTCGAGGCGCAGCGGGCGCGCTGGCAGGAGCTGGGCATCTACCACGATCTGATCGAATTTCCGGACAATTGGTGGCACCGCGTGGCGCGTCTGCCGCTGGCCAACGGCGCGGTGACGCAGACGCTCGATGGCAAGCCGGCGTCGAAGAAGCTGATCTGGCCGCATGGAGATCAGGAGCAGACCAGCCTTTCGGTATGGACCCAGCCCAATTCGTGGCACCATTTCTGCTGCGATCATGTGGTGACCTTCTCGCTCACCCCGCTGAGCGCGGACCGCACGCTGCTGCGCACCACCTGGCTGGTGCACGAGGATGCGGTCGAGGGCTTGGATTACGATCCGGCGAATCTCGCCGCCGTCTGGCGCGCGACGAACGCGCAGGACAGCCATCTCTCCAGCCTCAATCATCAGGGTATCAAGGGCAACGGCTATCGCCCGGGCATGTATTCGGTCGAGGAAAAGCTGGTCGATGCGTTCAAGACGTTTTACGTCGAGGCCTCGCAGGCAGCGCTGGAAAGGCTGCGATGATGAAGCGTTTTTCCGGCTTCAACCTGATCGGCGAGGCTTTTCGCAGCCATCAGGGCTGGCCCGAGCATTGGCCCGACAAGGCGCCCAAGGCGGCCTATGACGCGATCATCGTCGGCGCGGGCGGGCATGGATTGGGCGCGGCCTATTACCTTGCCAGCAAATACGGGATCACCAATGTCGCGGTGATCGAGAAGGGCTGGCTGGGCGGCGGCAACACCGGGCGCAACACCACGATCATCCGCTCGAACTATCTCTACGACGAGAGCGCGCACCTCTATGATCACGCGGTCAAGCTGTGGGATGGCCTGAGCCAGGAGCTCAATTACAACATCATGTATTCCAAGCGCGGCGTGCTGATGCTCGCGCACAATGTGCACGATGTGCAGAGCTTCAAGCGCCACATCCACGCCAACCGGCTGAACGGCGTCGACAACGAATGGCTGAGCGCCGAGGAATGCAAGGCCTATTGCCCGCCGCTCGATATCTCGCCCCATGCGCGCCATCCCGTGCTGGGCGGGGCGCTGCAGCGACGCGGCGGCACCGCGCGGCATGACAGCGTGGCCTGGGGCTATGCCCGCGCGGCCGCGGCGCTGGGCGTCGATATCATCCAGAACTGCGCCGTCACCGGCATCCGGCGCGGCGCGGACGGCGCGGTGGAAGGCGTGGAGACCGAACGCGGCTTCATCGCGTCCAAGAAGATCGGCGTTTCGGCGGCGGGCAGTACTTCGGTGGTGATGCAGATGGCGGGGCTCCAGTTCCCGCTCGAAAGCTATCCGTTGCAGGCGCTGGTGTCAGAACCGGTCAAGCCGATTTTCCCTTGCGTCGTCATGTCGAACACCGTGCACGCCTATATGAGCCAGTCGGACAAGGGCGAGCTGGTGATCGGGGCAGGCACCGACCAGTACATCAGCTATTCGCAGCGCGGCGCGTTTCACATTATCGAGCATACCCTTGCGGCGATCTGCGAGATCTTTCCGATCTTCACCCGGATGCGGATGCTGCGCACGTGGGGCGGGATTGTCGATGTCACGCCCGATCGCTCGCCGGTTCTGGGCAAGACCCCGGTGCCGGGGCTCTACGTCAATTGCGGCTGGGGCACGGGCGGGTTCAAGGCGACGCCGGGCGCGGGCGATCTGCTCGCCTATACCATGGCGCACGACGCGCCGCATTCGATCAACGCGCCCTACAATCTCGACCGCTTCCGGAATGGCCGGCTGATCGACGAAGCGGCGGCTGCCGCCGTCGCGCATTGAGCGGTTATGGACAGGGTTCACTCCACACCAAGCCGTTCGACACGAACGGGCGATATTGACGATAGCAAATGCCAAGGCCCTGTTTCATGCTGCTGATCCATTGCCCTTATTGCGACGAAGACCGGCCCGAGGTGGAATTTGCCAACGCGGGGCAGGCCCATATCGCGCGGCCCACCGATCCCGCGACCTATTCCGACGCGGAGTGGGAGGAATTTCTCTACATCCGGCGCAATCCGCGCGGGCGGCATCATGAACGCTGGCGGCACACGCATGGCTGCGGGCGCTTTTTCAACGCGGTGCGCGATACCGTGAGCGACCGCTTCGAAACCACGTACAAGGCCGGGGAGCCCGCACGATGAGCGGTTACCGGTTGTCGGTCGGCGGGCGGGTGAACCGCGCCGCGCCGCTTGCGTTCACTTTCGATGGCAAGGCGTACAAGGGGCTGGAGGGCGACAGCCTCGCCTCGGCGCTGCTGGCCAGCGGCGTGATGCTCTTTGGTCGCTCGTTCAAGTATCACCGCCCACGCGGCATTCTGGGCATGGGCAGCGAGGAGCCCAATGCGCTGATGACGGTCGATCGCGGACCCGGCCGCATCACGCCGAATTTGCGCGCGCCTTCGGTCGCGCTCCATGCCGGGCTCGAGGCCAAAAGCCAGAACCGCTTCCCGACGCTGCGCCGCGATCTGACCGTAGTGAACGATACGCTCAGCGCGTTTTTCCCGGCAGGCTTTTACAACAAGACCTTCATGTGGCCCCGCTCGGCATGGGAATCGGTCTATGAGCCGGTGATCCGGCGGCTGGCGGGGCTGGGTGAAAGCCCGGTAACGCGCGATCCTGATCATTACGCCGCGACATATGCGCATTGCGACGTGCTGGTGGTCGGCGCGGGGCCGGCGGGGATTGCGGCTGCGCGCGAAGCGGCGGCAAGCGGCGGGCGGGTGATCCTGATCGACGAGCAGGAAGAGCCCGGCGGCGGTGCGCTTGCCGATCCGGCGCAATGGGCCGACCTGGCGACCTCGCTCGCGGTGCTGCGCGCGGCGGACAACGTGCAGGTGCTCAGCCGCACGACCGCGATCGGCCATTACCACCAGAACTTCGTCGTCGCGGTCGAGCGTCTGACCGATCATCTGGCTCCCGCCGCCGCCAAGGGCGCGCGCGAAAAGCTCTGGCGCATCCGCGCGGGCCGCGTGGTCCTGGCGCAAGGCGCGATCGAGCGGCCGCTGGTGTTCGATGGCAACGACATCCCCGGTGTCATGCTGGCCAGCGCGGCGCGCACACTGGCGCTGCGCTATGGCGTGGCGGTGGGCCGCGCGGTGATCGTCATGGCGGTCCACGACAGCGGCTGGCGCGATGCGCTGGCGCTGGTGGCGGCGGGCGTGACGGTGAGCGCGATCATCGACTTGCGCGAGGATGTGGCGGCGGAGCTGGTCGAAGCGGCGCGGATGGCAGGCATTGCGGTGCATCTGGGCCATGCGGTGACCAGCGCGCGCGGCCGCCTTGCGGTCAGCAGCATCACCTTTGCTCCGGGCGGCACCGGCGAAGAGCGCGCGCTTGCCTGCGATGCGCTGCTGATGGCGGGCGGCTGGACGCCCACGGTGCACCTGTGGAGCCACGCCAAGGGCACTTTGCGCTGGGATGCCGATTGGGGCGCTTACCTTCCTGACACATCCCATGAGGTATTGGAATGCGTCGGCGGTTGCGGCGGGGCGTGGAGCTATGGCGCGGGGCTGGCGCTCGGCACGCTGCCCTCGTCCAAGCCGCTGCACAAGCGCAAGGGCTTCGTCGATTTCCAGAACGACGTGAAGGCGCGCGACATCGGCCTCGCGGTGCAGGAGGGCTTCCGCTCGATCGAGCATATCAAGCGCTACACCACCAACGGCATGGCGACCGATCAGGGCAAGACCAGCAATCTCAACGGCTTGCAGATCGCATCGGATGTACTCTCGAAGCCTGTCACCGAAATCGGCCTGACCACATTCCGCCCGCCCTACACCCCGCAGACTTTCGGCGCGCTGCTCGGCCACCACAAGGAAGCGCTGTTCCAGCCGCTGCGCAAGACCCCGATCGACGCTTGGGCGGAAGCGCAAGGGGCGGTGTTCGAGAATGTCGCGCAGTGGCGGCGCGCGCGCTACTTCCCGCAAGGCGGTGAAAGCATGGATGCGGCGGTAGCGAGTGAATGCAAGAACACGCGGCAGCGGGTTGGCATGTTCGATGCCTCCACGCTCGGCAAGATCGAGGTCGTCGGCCCCGATGCCGCCGAATTCCTCAACCGCATGTACACCAACCCGTGGAAGTCGCTCGAACCGGGCCGCTGCCGCTATGGCCTGCTGCTGGGCGAGCACGGTTTCATCATCGACGACGGCGTTTCGGCGCGGCTTGCGCCCGACCGGTTCCACCTCACCACCACCACCGGCGGCGCGGCGCGCGTGCTGAACATGATGGAGGATTACCTCCAGACCGAGTGGAGCGATCTCGACGTCTGGCTGACGAGCACGACCGAGCAATGGGCGGTGATCGCGGTGCAGGGGCCCAAAGCGCGCGATGTGATCGCACCGCTGGTGGAAGGCATCGACCTGTCGCCCGAAGCCTTCCCCCATATGGCGGTGCGCGAGGGGCAGTTCTGCGGCGTCGAGACGCGGCTGTTTCGCGTGAGCTTCACCGGCGAACTGGGCTTCGAAGTCAATGTACCGGCCGAGCATGGCCGCATGGTCTGGGACGCGATCTGGGCTGCCGGTCAGTCCTTCGGAATTCGCCCCTATGGCACCGAGACGATGCACGTGCTGCGCGCGGAGAAGGGCTTCATCATCGTCGGGCAGGATACCGATGGCACGGTGACGCCGGACGACGCGGGGCTTGGCTGGGCCGTCGGCAAGAAGAAGCCCGATTTCGTCGGCAAGCGCTCGCTCGCGCGTCCGGACATCGTGGCGACCGGACGAAAGCAGCTTGTGGGCCTCCTCACCGATGATCCGCAGACGGTGCTGGAAGAGGGCGCGCAGATCGTGGCAGACCCCAACCAGCCGGTGCCGATGACGATGATCGGCCACGTGACCTCGTCCTATCACAGCGCCACGCTGGGCCGTTCCATCGCCATGGCCTTGGTGGCGGGCGGGCGCGACCGGATGGGGGAAACGCTGCATGTGCCGATGCCGGGCGGCGTGATCAGCGCCAAAGTGGTCGCGCCGATGTTCTATGATGCCGAAGGGAGCCGCCTCCATGGTTGAGATCGCTCCGATCGCGGTGTCTGCCGCCGATCTGAAGCTGGGCACCGAGCCGGTGGAGCGCGCGGGCGTGCGCCTGTCGCTGGCCGAGGGCAAGGTGCGCTATGCAATGCGCGCGCGCGATCCGGCGGTGCTCGAAGGTGTGCTGGACCATGCGATCCCCCGCAGGATCGGCGATACCGCAGGCGGCATCGCCTGCCTCGGGCCGGACGAGTGGTACGTCGTTCTGCCCGACAATTTCGACTTGCCGCGCGGCGAGGGTCTGCCCGTCAGCGTGGTCGATGTCTCCAGCCGCGCGCTTGGCCTCGTGCTCGAAGGCTCCGGCGCGCTGGCGGTGCTCTCCAGCGGCTGCCCGCTCGATCTGGCGCGCATGGGCGTGGGCCGCGCCACGCGCACGGTGTTCGAAACGGTCGAGATCGTGGTCTGGCGCGAGAGCGAGGAGCGCTGGCACGTCGAAGTCTGGCGCAGTTTCGCGCCGTGGCTGTGGCATGCCTTCCTCGCCGCAATGGCTGATCTGGCTGGTTCCGGCGCGGCATGAGCGAGGCGGCGCTCAAGGACGCGCTTGCGGCGCTCGGCATCGGATGGTCGATCCTGGAGCATGAGGCGGTGTTCACTGTCGAGGAAAGCCTCGCCATCCACGCGGCGCTGCCCGGCGCGCATACCAAGAACCTGTTCCTGAAAGACGGCGGCGGGCAATTCTGGCTGGTGACCGCCGATCACGCCAAGCGCGTCGATCTGAAAGCGCTCGCAGGCGCGATCGGCGCGAAGAAGCTCAGCTTCGGCAAGGCCGAGGACATGGAGGCGCTGCTCGGCGTCACTCCCGGCTCGGTCACGCCCTTGGCCGCGATCAATGACAAGGGCGGGCAGGTCCGCGTCGTGCTCGATGCCGATCTCGCGGCGGCGGCGATGGTCCATGTCCATCCCTTGCGCAACACCGCCACCATCGGCCTGAGCGGCGCAGACCTGCTGCGCGCGCTCGCGGCATGGCATCACGAGGCGTTGGTCGCCGCGATCACCGAGCGGCCATGACCGTCAGCACGTTCGAGCTGTTCAAGATCGGCATCGGCCCATCCAGTTCGCACACCGTCGGCCCGATGGTCGCCGCACGGCGGTTCTGCCTGGCTCTCGAGGAGCGCGGCCATCTGGCGCAAACTGCGCGGATCGAGGTTGATCTCTATGGCTCGCTCGCGCTCACCGGCAAAGGCCATGCCTCCGACGTTGCGATCATCATGGGGCTGGCGGGCGAGACCCCCGCCGGCATCGCCATCGATGCCGGGGCGGCGCTGGTCGCGGCATGCCACGCCAGCCGCGAGATCGCGCTGCTCGGCCACCACCGCGTGCCGTTCGACCCCGCCGCCGACATCCACTTCCGCCAGCGCGAGCGCCAGCCGTTTCACAGCAACGCGATGGCGCTCGCCGCCTATGACGCGCTCGGCGAAGTACTGCTGCGGCGGTTCTACTATTCGGTCGGCGGCGGCTTCGTGATCGACGAGGAGGAGGCGCAGAGCAACGCGCCCATCGGCGACGCCGCGCCGATGCCCTATCCCTTCACCAGCGGCGACGAACTCCTGGAAATCGGCACGCGCGAAGGGCTCACCATCGCCGAGTTGATGCTCGCCAACGAATTGGCGCTGCGCCCGCGCGATGAGATCGAGGCGGGGCTCGATCTCATCGCCGATACGATGGCCGCCTGCATCGATCGCGGCTGCGCCAATGCGGGGCTTCTCCCCGGCGGGCTCAAGGTCAAGCGGCGCGCGGGCGCCATCGCCGCCGAGCTCGTCGCGCGCCAGCAAGCGATGATCAGCGATCCGCTCGCGGTGCTCGACTGGATCAATCTGTGGGCGATGGCGGTGAACGAGGAAAACGCCGCCGGCGGCCGCGTCGTCACCGCGCCGACCAATGGCGCGGCGGGCATCATCCCGGCGGTGCTGCGCTATTACGAGGTGTGCTACCGCGGCGACAAGGCCGGGCGGCGCACCTTCCTGCTTACTGCCGCCGCCATCGGCGCGCTCTACAAGCGCAATGCCTCGATCTCGGGCGCGGAAGTTGGCTGCCAGGGCGAAGTCGGCGTCGCCTGCTCGATGGCGGCGGCGGGGCTGACCGCGGTGCTCGGCGGCAGCAACGCCCAGATCGAAAACGCCGCCGAGATCGGCATGGAGCACAACCTCGGCCTCACTTGCGATCCCGTCGGCGGCCTCGTGCAGATCCCCTGCATCGAGCGCAACGCGATGGGCGCGGTCAAAGCCATCGACGCCTCCCGCCTCGCGCTCTTGGGCGACGGGCAGCACATGGTCAGCCTCGACAAAGTGATCGAAACCATGCGCCAAACGGGCTTCGACATGCGCGACAAATACAAGGAAACCTCGCAAGGCGGGCTGGCGGTGAATGTGGTGGAGTGCTGAGCATTGGCGCAACGGATAAGGCCCAAGCCCTATCCGTGCTGTTTCAAGTTTAGGACGCCATGGCGCGTTCCACCTCGACCGTTGAAACGGTGGTGGCGGGCGGCTACACAAATCGCGCAGCGTCCCCGTCATCGCGGGTCATCGCAATTCCCATTCCTGAAAGGCATATCATGGTCACGACGGTTCTGGTTCGGCGGCGCGACATCGCCAAGACTCGCATCGAGGAATCTGCGCCATCGCCGCTTGGCGAGGGCACCGTTCGCCTGAAGGTGGAGAACTTCGCGGTCACCGCCAACAATGTCACGTATGCCGCGATCGGTGATGCCTACGGCTATTGGAACTTTTTCCCGGCTTCGCCAGACGAAGGCATCGTGCCCGTCTGGGGACATGCAGTCGTCGAGGCCTCGGCGCATCCGGGTCTTGCCGTGGGCGATCGGCTCTATGGCTTCTTGCCCATGGCGAGCCACCTCGACCTGCTGATCGGCGCGGTGACGGATCATATGGTCAGCGACGTGTCCTTGCACCGCCAACCGATGAACCCGTTTTACAACCAATACACCAGGATCGCGGCGGGCGAGAGCCGCGATCCCGCCGGCGAAGCGGCAAGCAATCTGTTCCTGCCGCTGTTCAGGACGAGCTTCCTCATCGCCGCCATGTTCCGCAAGGCCGCCTGGCACGGGGCCGAGCAACTCGTCGTAACCAGCGCCTCGTCGAAAACGGCGCTGGCGCTGGCGCACATCGTGCGCGCCCAGTCGCCGGAAATCGTGCGCACCGGGCTGACCTCGCAGGGCAATCTGGCGTTCGTTCAAGGCACCGGGCTCTACGACCGGGTTCTGGCCTATGAGGATGCGTGTCTGCTTGCGCTTGCACCTTCGGTGAGCGTGGATTTCGCAGGCGACAGTCGGGTGGTGGGTGCCCTGCGCCGCCATCTCGGCACCGCGCTCGCCTATAACTGCCTCGTGGGTGCGACCCATGTCGCCGCGCTCGGCCAGCCCGCGCCGACCGGGCTCCCCGGACCCGATCCCATCGTGTTCTTCGCGCCGGACCATGCCACTGCCCTCATCGGCGAGATCGGCGCAGCGGCGTTCAACGCGCGCGTCGATGAACGCTGGCGCAGCTTCGTGTCCGATGCGGCCGGTTTGATCGCGACCGAGTATCGCGACGGGCTTGCAGCTGCAGCGGAGGCATTCGCCGCGACCGTCAAGGGTTCGGCCAAGCCCGATGCGGGGATCATTGTGCGCGTTTGAGCGGAGATTGGGCGGAATCCGGTGTCGTCCATGCCCCCTGCATCGGGCGCAACGCGATGGGCGCGGCCAAAGCCATCGACGCCTCCCGCCTCGCCATGCTGGGCGACGGACAGCACATGGTCAGCCTCGACAAAGTGATCGAAACCATGCGCCAAACGGGCTTCGACATGCGCGACAAGTACAAGGAAACGTCGCAAGGGGGGCTGGCGGTGAATGTGGTGGAGTGTTGAGGGGGTGGTATTACCCTGCTGAAAATCGTCTGGGGGCCTGATCGCGGGTTGGACCAACTGAGATGGCGCGATTGACGAGTATCGGTGACACGGTGCTGCTGACAGCGCGTTGACGTCAAGGGGAATACTGTACTGTCACAGTGAGGGGAAATAATTGTGCCGTTTCAGTCATTTTGTCATCAGGATTTTGCTGTAATTCAAAAGGTTGTTACATCGCACCCGAAGGCGAATTTTTACTTCCGGGCAAAAAGTTGAAGTGACTGCTTTCGCTATCATTCCTGTCTTCCATCGAACGCCTTTGGACTAACGCGAAAAGCGCAAGCTGGCCCTGTCTCGTGATTGCGATCGACCCAACGCCAAGCCTGCATATAAACGATCGCGACCAGCAGCACCGCAACGAGCGCGGCCATCGTTAGGAGCGTTGGCCCTGCACCGAACGCGGAAAGACTGATGCCGGCGAGTGTTGGGGCCATCAGCGTTCCGAGGGTGTATGCGAGAGCTGCAGCACCGATCATCGCTGCACTGCCGGTCGAACCACGCTGCGACTGCAAACCGAAGATCACCGCCACGGTGTAGAGTCCGCCGCCAAGGCCGCCGATGACGAAGGACGCATAAGGCAGCGATGCCGGGAGGATCGCCGGCGACACCAACGCCATGGTTAGAAGCGCGGCACAACCCATCAGCACCTTGCAGCCGCCCCAACGATCGGCCGCTCCACCCAGCGCATATTGCGCTACAAAGCTGCCGAAGCCAACCGCAGAGGCGGCGGCGAGAGATTCCCCCGCATTGCCGCCACTCGTCGCAGCGATCAGTGCTGCGATCCCCGCGAAACCGCTCTCATTCAGACCGCCCAACAGCGCTGAAGCTAGGAGCAGCATCGCGGCACCAATCGGTAGACCGTCCAGCCAGCCACTTTTTGTCGCTGGTGGGGCAGGGTGCTTTTGCGGTCTATCAGGCGTGCGAACGCCGATCATCAGCGCTCCGCCCCCACCCGCCGACAGCGCCGCGAGAAGCCCCACCGCTGCCGAAGGTCCGACACCGACAAGCGCCGCCGCGATTGCTGGCCCGATTGCAAAGCCCAATCCTACGATCATCTCGCCAAGCGAGAGAACCCGGCCGACCCGATCGGGCGGTGTGACTTCGGCGATCCACGAGTCGCAAGCAATCCACCGTAACCCGGTGCTGAACCCCAGCAGGACTGTCCAAAGCCATTCAAGCGATCCTCCTGGTGCAATGGCAGTGCCAAGCGCGGCGACGACGATGAATGTGCTTGCAAGCGCAGCGACATTTCGGTGCCCCACGCGCGCAATCAACTTTGGCGCGACCGGTAAAGCCGCCAGCATGGCCAACCACGCCGCAGACCCGAAAAGACCAGCAGCGACAGGGCCCCAATCAAGGGTCGCGACACGAACGATGCCTGTCGGCCACAATAGCCAGAAGGCGAGGTTCGTCAGGCCCGTCAAGCCGATCAGTTTTGCGGACTCGGGGCTTAGAATCATCTGCGTACCACCCTTTGCGCATATATATGCATGACGCATATATATGCGCAAGCCGCAAGGGAACAAATATGGAATCACAAATCATGATTACGGTGAGCACGGTGGTGGCTACGGTGCCAAGGTTACGTTGACAGCAAGGTTACGTTGACAGGTGCAATAACCCCAAAACTCGAACCCGCAGATCGATCCCCGCAGGTTGGATAACGCCCGCATCCCAAAACAGCCGCGCTCAGTCCCCCATCGCCTCCCTCAAAACACCTCCCGTTCCACCCCCAGCCAGAGCGGGGAGCGGGGCAGGTCGATGAATTTGCGTTCGTCTTCGAGCAGCAGCGCGCCGGCGCGGATCGCTTCGGGGGTGCTGGTGGCGAGGTCTTCGGCGGTGTCCCACCAGAGCTGCGCCACCCCGTCATACGCATCGGGCGCGCCGCGTGCTGCTGCAAAGGGGGCGCCGTCGGTGTTCGGCAGCGAGTGCAGCTGGACATAGCGGCGGATCTTCAGCGCCTCGCGCACGCTGGCCACCAGCGGCGCGTGGGTATTGAACCAGTAGTCCTGAAACTCCGCCCGGCTGAGGTGCGGCAGGCGGCGCAGGCAAAAGGTGAGCTTGATCATCTTGGGTTCTCCCGTTCGGCTTTTGCGGACCTTGAGCCGTGCTTTGCCCGCGTTCTGGATGCCGAGCAGCGCCGCGATAGCCGAAATTCCGATGTTCGGATCGCGAAGACAACGCACTTTATCATGCGTTGCGCACAAGGCGAATGCCCCCTGCAGCCCTGATTTTCCTACACCCGCTTGATCTGGTAAATGGCAGTTGGAAGCACGCGGCGGCATTCTGCATCACTCTTCCCAACCCCGCTCATGCTGAGCTTGTCGAAGCATCTTGGCACTACGGCTGCGCCACCCCCCCTTCGACAGGCTCTAAGGAAGACCCTTCAATTGAAAGGGCACAAGTGTCACCTGTAAGTTCCTTCAGATTTTAAGTAGTAATTTCAAAGTCTTAATGGCCAAAACAGAAGGTGACACGGTGTCACCTCTGTCACCTTTTTTGTGAGGGTTTCACCGCGCCGATGCCCGCCGGAGGCATGGCGGCCGGGTCCTGCCGAAAACGCTGGGTGACGCGTGGTGCAAAGCGTGGTTAGCGCGGGGCCGATGATCCGAGGAGCCAGACCATGACCGAACGTGCCCAAGCCATTGCCGCCAAGGTGGAGGCGTTCGTCCGCTCCGAGATCATCCCTTATGAGAAGGACCCGCGCGCGCGGGGGAGCGGGCATGGCCCAAGCGACGAGCTGGTGCTGGAAATGAAGGACAAGGCGCGGGCGGCCGGGGTGCTCACGCCGCATATCCTGCCCGATGGCAGCCATTTGACCCAGCGCGAGACGGCCATGGTGCTGATCCGCTCGGGGCTCTCGCCGCTGGGGCCGCTGGCGGTGAACACGATGGCGCCCGATGAGGGCAACATGTACCTGCTGGGCCATGTCGGCACGCCCGAGCAGAAGGCGCATTTCCTGGCGCCGCTGGTCGAGGGCCGGGCGCGCTCGTCGTTTTTGATGACCGAGCCTGCGGCAGAGGGCGGCGCGGGGTCGGACCCTTCGATGATGCAGACGACCTGTCATCAGGACGGAAATCACTGGGTGATCAATGGCCGCAAGGCGTTCATCACCGGGTATCAGGGCGCGCGTGTCGGTATTGTCATGGCCAAATCGGCGGAAGGCGCGTGCTTGTTCCTCGTCGATCTGCCCGATCCGGCGATCCGCATCGATCATGTGCCGCACACCATCGACAGCTCGATGCCGGGCGGCCACGCGACTTTGACCATCGACAACTTGCGGGTGCCGGCGGATCAGATGCTGGGGCAATCGGGCGAGGGCTTCAAATATGCGCAGATCCGCCTTTCGCCCGCCCGCCTTTCGCATTGCATGCGCTGGCTGGGCTGCTGCATCCGCGCGCAGGAAATCGCCAGCGACTATGCCAACCGCCGCATGGCCTTCGGCAAGCCGCTCATCGATCACGAGGGCGTGGGCTTCATGCTCGCGGAGAACATGATCGAGCTCAAGCAATGCGAGCTGATGATCGATTGGTGCGCCGATGTGCTCGATACCGGAGCCTTGGGCACGACCGAAAGCTCGATGGCCAAAGTCGCGGTGTCGGAGCATTTGCAGCGCATCGCCGACCGCTGCGTGCAGGTGATGGGCGGAACCGGCGTGACCGACGACACCATCGTCGAGCAGATCTACCGCGAGATCCGCGCATTCCGGATCTATGACGGCCCCACCGAAGTGCACAAGTGGAGCCTGGCCAAGAAGATCAAGCGCGACTGGAAGCATGCGCAGGCGGGGGGGTAAGGCTGATCACCTAGCGAAGTGCCCCTTGCCGCCGTTCGTGTCGAGCGTAGTCGAGACACCAAACACCGCGCACGGTGTCTCGACTACGCTCGACACGAACGGGTCATTTCACTGGACGACTGCGAAGTGGCGCTCAGGCCATCACGTAGTCCCAGACTTTGGAGATGACCACCGAGCCTTCGCCCACGGCCGAGGCGACGCGCTTGACCGAGCCGGCGCGCACATCGCCCACGGCGAAAATGCCGGGGTGCGAGGTGGCATAGGGCGAATGCGCGCCCACCGCCTCGCCGGTGAGCACGAAGCCTTTGTCGTCGAGCGTGACCAGATCGGCGAGCCAGGCGGTATTGGGTGCGGCGCCGACCATGATGAACAGGGCGCGGGTGGGCACGACTTCGCTCACACCGTTCTTGTCGATGGTGACGGCGGTGAGGTGATCGTTTCCATGTAATTCAGTGACTTGCGCATGGTATTCGATGGTGATTGCGGGATCGGCCTCGAGGCGGCTCGAAAGGTAGCTCGACATCGAGGCCGCCAGCGACCCGCCGCGCACAAGCAGCCGGACGGCGTGGGCGGTGCGGCTGAGATACATCGCCGCTTGCCCGGCCGAATTGCCGCCGCCGATCACCACCGCCTCGGTGCCCTTGCAATAGCGCGCCTCGATCTCGGTGGCGGCGTAGTAGACCCCGGCGCCCTCGAGCTGCGCGATGCGCGCGATCGGCAGGCGGCGGTATTGCACGCCGGTGGCCACGACCACGGCGCGTGCGCTGACCCGCTGGCCGCTCTCGAAAGTGGCGCAGAAGCGGTCCTCGCCCAGCCTCTCGAGCATGGCGACGCGGCGCGGCATGGCAAAGCGGGTGCCGAATTTCATCGCCTGCACCTCGCCGCGCCAGACGAGGTCCGCGCCCGAAATGCCGGTGGGAAAGCCCATGTAGTTCTCGATGCGGCTGGAGGTGCCAGCCTGCCCGCCCACCGCGATATCTTCGCAGACCAGCGCGCAGAGCCCTTCCGCGCCGGCGTAAACGCCCGCCGCCACCCCCGCCGGGCCGCCGCCGACGATCAGCACGTCGAACTTCTCGTCGGCGCGCAAATCGTGGTTGAGCCCCAGCAGCCGCGCGACTTTGTCGGGCGTGGGATCGGTGATGACCGAATCGCGGCCGAAGATCACCGCCGGGGTCTGCGGCGCGAGCGCGCAGCTGGTCGCGGTCTGCTGCGCGCCAGCGCTGCCCAGCGCATAGGAGGTGAAGGGAATGCGGTTGCGGCTGGCGAATTCGGCGACCGCGCGGACATGGCGGTCGGCTTCCTCGCCGATCAGCACCAGCGCGCTGTCACCTTCATCGAGCTGGCGGCGGCGACGCGCGGCCATGACCGTGATCACGATGTCGGACATCTCGGGGATCTGCGCCATCAAGGTGAGCATGGCGGCGCGCGGCACTTCGATCACCTGGGTGTCGCAGACGGCGCGCATCGGCAGCGACCAGCTGCCGCCGGTGAGAAACGAGATTTCGCCCATGAACTGCGTCGGCCCGAGCGTGCTCTTGAGATGGCGTTCGTCGGTATAGGAATTGACGACTTCGACTTCGCCTTCGACGACATAGATGAAGCGGTCGATCAGATCGCCGGGCCGGGCGATGAATGTGCCCGCTGGATACGTGACGATGGTCCCGGCTTCGCGCAGCGCCTCGACATGTGCGGGTGCAAGCGGAGTGCGCTGCATGGCCCTGAGGTCGGCACCGATCGATTCCATGGGGTTTATCCTTTCCGTTCGCTGCCCGAGTGGGCCTGTTTGAATAGGTGGTTGCAGGGTTACTGGCGTTATGGAAACGCTTTTATGACGATAAGGGGACTGGAACGCCATGACCGCCGCAGCGCACGAACAGAGCTTTCCCGATTTGCGCGAGGGCGTGCGGCGCCTGTGCGCCGGGTTTCCCGGCTCCTATTGGCAGGAACTGGACCGCGAGCGGCGCTATCCGACCGAATTCGTGACCACTCTGGCCAGCGAGGGCTGGCTCTCGGTGTTGATACCGGAAGAGTATGGCGGCTCGGGGCTCGGCCTTGCGGCGGCAACGGCGGTGCTCGAGGAAGTGCATCGTTCGGGCTGCAACGGCGGCGCGGCGCATGCGCAGATGTATACCATGGGCACTCTGCTGCGGCACGGTTCGGCGGCGCAGAAGGCGCACTATCTGCCGGCGGTTGCGCGCGGCGCGCTGCGGCTTCAGGCGTTTGGCGTGACCGAGCCGACCAGCGGCACCGACACTACCCGCATCCGCACTTTCGCCCGCCGCGAGGGCGATGATTACGTGGTCAACGGCCAGAAGATCTGGATCAGCCGCGCCGAGCATTCCGATCTCATGGTGCTGTTGGTGCGCACCACCGCGCGTGAGGAGTGCGCCAAGAGCACCGACGGGATCAGCGTGCTGCTCGTCGACATGCGCACAGCCCTGGGCAACGGGCTGACCATCCGCCCGATCCGCACAATGCTCAACCATGCGACGACCGAACTCTTCTTCGATGACCTGCGGGTTCCGGCCGCGAACCTGATCGGCGAGGAGGGGAAGGGCTTTCGCTATATCCTTTCGGGCATGAACGCCGAGCGCATTCTGATTGCCGCCGAATGCATCGGCGATGCGCGCTTCTTCATCGACCGCGCGAGCGCTTATGCCGGAACGCGCGAGGTGTTTGGCCGGCCGATCGGGCAGAACCAGGGGGTGCAGTTCCCGATTGCGCGCGCCTATGTGCAGACGACTGCGGCGGCGCTCGCGGTCGATCACGCGGCGCGGCTGTTCGACGCAGGCGATCCGGCGGGGACCGAGGCGAACATGGCCAAGATGCTGGCGTCCGAGGCCTCGTGGTATGCCGCCGACATGTGCGTGCAGACGCACGGCGGGTTCGGTTTTGCCGAGGAATACGACATCGAGCGCAAGTTTCGCGAAACGCGCCTCTATCAGGTCGCGCCGATCTCGACCAACCTGATCCTTAGCCATGTCGCCACCCATGTGCTCGGGCTGCCCAAGAGCTTCTGAGCGGTTTAGGATTCGACAGGAAAATTCTCGCCTGATAGCAATTTGGACAAGGGTACAGATTTGGGGGATGCCATGAGAACGCGCCGGATCGTTGCAAGCTTGGCTCTGGGCGCGGCTATCGCCGGGCTGGCCACGCCGGTCGCGGCAAAAGAGCGGGCCGACCTGATCCTGCACAACGCGCAGGTGCTAACTGTCGATCCCGCGTTTTCCGTGCGATCGGCAGTGGCGGTGCGCGGCGAGAAGATTCTCGCGGTGGGCGGCGAGGAACTGCTGAAGCGCTACACGGCGGCCAAAGTGATCGATCTGGGCGGCCGCACGCTCATGCCCGGCTTCAACGACACGCATGTACATCCCAAGCCCGTTTCGCCCAATGACATCGCGGTGGAGTCCGCCACGAGCATTATGCAAGTGCAGGAGATGCTGCGCGCCAAAGCCAAACAGCTCGGGCCGGGCAAGTGGATCACCGGCTATGGCTGGCAGGAGTCGAATTTCGCCGAGAAACGCAATCTCTCGCGCGCCGATCTCGATGCCGCCGCGCCCGACAATCCGGTCGCATTGCTGCGTGCGGGCTCGCACTCGGCAGCATACAACTCGGCGGCGTTTCGCATCGCAAAGGTCGACAAGAGCACGCCCGAGCCGACCACCGGCCTGATCGAGCGCGATGCGGCGGGCGAGCCCAGCGGGATTATCCGCGAGCGCATGGACGTCGTTTCCAAATTCATTCCCGATCCAGGCTGGGAGGCGATGCGCGGGCCGACGATCACCTGGCTGAAGGAGATGCTGGCGCTGGGCATCACCAGCCTGCACGATGCCAGCGGGACGATCGATGACGAGCCGGTGGGCAAGGGCGGCACCGCCAGCAAGGACCTCGATCCGCTATGGGGCGGCTCGAACATGACGTGGAAGCGCGCGCAGGAGATCTACGGCAAAATGGGCGCCGAGCTGCCGCGCATCACGATGTACATCATCCACCCGGGCGCGGAGCGGTTGAAAGCTTTCCCCTACCACACCGGCCATGGCGATACCCGGTTGCGGCTGGGCGCGATCGGCGAGAACGCGGTGGACGGCGGCTTTACCGGGCCGACCGCATGGCTGCTCACGGACTACAAGGGCCAGCCCGGTTTCCGCGGCAAGGGGCGCTTCACCGATGCTGAGCTGCAGGAGCTGGTGGACAGCGCGGCGAAGCTTGGCTGGCAGATGGGCATCCACGCCATTGGCGACGCAGCCATGGTGCAGACGATCAATGCCTATCACAACGCGCTGGCCACAATTTCCGACCGCGCAAAAGCATCAGGCCATGCACCGGACGATCACCGCTGGTTCACCGACCATTTCACGATCATGCCGCCCGACGCGACGATGGCGACAATGGCGAAGGATCATGTGATGATCTCGCAGCAGCCCAATTTCCTCTATAATCTGGACGATCGCTACGCCGCACTGCTCGACGACTGGCGGCTCGCGCACAACAATGCGATCGCCACGCCGGTAAAGAAGTTCGGGCTGTTCATGGCTTTCAGCAGCGACAACCTGCCCATCGGTCCGCTGGTCGGGCTCTATGCTGCGATCACCCGCAAGGGGCCGACCGGCGCGGTGCGCGGGCCGGAAGAGGCGGTCTCGCGCAGCGAAGCGATCCGGATGTACACCGCCAATGGCGCTTATCTCTCGTGGGAGGAGAAGATCAAGGGCACCATCGAGCCGGGTAAGCTGGCCGATCTGGTGGTGCTGCCGTTCGATCCGCTGACCGCGCCGGAGGAGACGTTTCTGACTGGCAAGATCGACATGACGATCCTGGGCGGCAAAGTGGTCTACGAGCGGCCGGCGTCTTGATCGGTCACGCGCCGGCGAGGTGCGCGGCGGCTTTGGCGAGGTCTTCGGGATAATCGATATCGAGCGCCTCCGCGGGGGACAGCTCGATCGACGGCGCGCCAGCGAGCAGGCTGCCGGCACCCCGATCGCCCGACAGCGTCATGAGCGCCGGAAAATGGGCGGCGGCGAACAGCGCGGGCGGCATCGGGCGGCCCTGGGCGCTACTGGCAACGAGGTTGCCATCGAAGCGGGCGGCTAGCGCGGTGATGTGCGCCGCCTTAACGAGCGGCATGTCCGCCAGCGCGACGAGCAGCGCGCGCGCCCCCATCGCCTGCGCGGCGCGGGCACCGATGGCGAGCGAGCGCGATTGCGGCGCGCCGGGGGGATCGAGCAGCAGCGGGGTAAACCCCAGCGGACCAAGATCGGGTGTTCGCGGGCCGACCACCGCAAACCGGGCCGCAAAGGGCAGCGCGCCGAGCATGGCGGCCGCGTGGAGCGCGACCGGCCGTCCGCCGAGCGGAGCGGTCAGCTTGCCGCCGCCAAAACGCGAGCCTTGCCCGGCGGCGAGCAGGACCAGCGCAATGCCGGAAAAATCGGCGTCCGCCATGGTCTCAGCGGCGTTCGGGCGCGGCTGCCGCGAGGCTCCATTGCGGCGCGCCCGCGCACGCCTGATAATCCTGCACCAGCTCGCTCAAGATCGACAGCGCGAGCGTGGCGGGATCGCGCGTGGCCGGAATAAGGCCGATCGAGCCGCGCAGCCGATCGATGTGATCCTGAGGAACGGCGGCGGCGCGCAGCGCGGCGATCCGCGCGCGATGCGTGCGCGCGCTGCCCACCGCGCCATGGTAAAATGCGGGCTGCGCGAGCGCATGCGGCAGCAGCACCTCTTCCCAATCGGCATCGTGGAACAGGAAAACGAACGCGCTCCACGGATCGCTGGTGAACTCGGGAAGCGCATGGCGGGTGGTAAGCTGGGCGATGCCGCCCGCCGCGCGGGCATGGATGTCGCCTTCGGGCGCAAAGGTCAGCACATCGATACCGAACGCTCCTGCCAGCCGGGTCAGCGCGACGAGGTCCTCGCCGTGGCCGAGCGCGATCAAGCGCAGCGGCGGGACATAGTCGCGGATCAATTGGCCATCGATCCGCAATTGCGCAGGCTCGCGCCGCTCAAGTGCAGCCAGCACACCGGCGAGCAGGGCGGGTTCGGGGCGCGGGGAAAACGCCAGGTCCATCCCCCCGCCGCAGGGCAGGCGGATGTCGATATAGGGTGAGCCGGAGCCGAAGCGGACGGTGCGGGGCTTGCCCGAGGCCAGCGCATCGCGCGCCTCGGCAATCACCGCGCCTTCGATGCAGCCGCCAGAGAACGAGCCGAGATGCCGCCCGTCTTCCAGCACCGCCATCTGTGTGCCGATGCCGCGCGACGCCGCGCCGGTGATGCCGGTAAGCGTGATCAGCACGCCTTCGGTTCCGACGCGCGCGGCATCGAGCAGGAAGCGCAGGATCGCGGGCGGGGTGGGGGCAATCATTTCGGGCCGTGCGGATATTGCAGGCTGAGCGAGGCCGGCGCGCCGCATTTGCGGATCACCTCTTTGGCAAGCCGCGTCCGTTCCGCCTTGAGGCCGGGGCCGATCAGTGCAAACTGCCGTTCATAGGCAAGTTCCGACGCGGTGAACGGCTTGGTGCCCGCAGGAGCGCTGTCGCCGCCAAGCTCGAACACCACGAAGTTCATGAGATCTGCCAGCGTTTCGTTGTCGTTTATCCGGCTGTGCGCAACATTGGGCAGGCGCAGCAGATAGGCGCGCGCTGCGGGGGTGCACATGAACCAGCCCACCCGGTCCTTGAGCTCGGGCAAGTTCGCAGGGATCGATGAACCTGCAACGCCGTGGCACCCGGCGCAATGTTCGACATAGCTGCTGCGCGCGAATTCGGGGTCCTGCATCCGTTCCGGGTGGCGAATGGCGGGCAATGCCTGCGAGGCCGGGGCAACCGGCGCAGGTTCGGCGCGCAAGGCCGCAGCCGAGAGCGCGGCGGCCAAGCCCAAACTCAGAAAGACACGAACACCGATCGTCATGCGCAACTTCATATCGCGTTTTTCCGAGCGCGAACAGCCGATCAGGCGGCCCCGATCAAAACGGCGGTCGAGCAATGGTACTCCATGCTGGTGGTGCCGAAGCACCAGATGATGTCGTTGTTGAGCTGCGGCACGTAAAGCTGCGTTTCGCGGTCAGTGCCGTCGCAGCCGCATTGGCCGCACATCGCCTTGCCGCAGCAATCGCGGTAGGCGATCAGATAGGCGCGGCCATCTGCGGGATTGATGCATGTGCCAACCCATGAGACTGGCGAATGCTCGGCCCCCGGGGGGCAACTGTTCATGCCGCCGCCGCAGCAGCTGCAGAGCGATCCATCGATCGCGCAGTAACGCCAATAGGTGCACTTGGTGTCGTCGGTGGTCTGCGCGTTGCGCGCAAACGCGGTCTTTGCCTCGGGCGAGCGATCGGGCTTCGCCGCATTTGCGCGGCTCACCGGCAGCAGCGGGAACACCGGCGCGGCGACCAGCACGGCACCGAGCCGCGCCAGGATGCCGCGGCGCGAGGTGCCACCGGCAAAGCGGCGGAGCATCTTTTCGCCCATCGCATCAGGATCGAACATCTTCATGAACTTGTCCCCTGTAACTCAATTGAATTGCCGATAACCGGATAGCCTGGAGGTTGCTGTGCGGCGGGGATTCAGGCCCCGACCGCCTTCAATTTGCCGATGTAGTCCTGCACCGAACGCAAACCCATTTCGTGCGCGATGACGAGGCTTTCGAGGTGCTCGCGGCTGTTCACCAGCCCCTTGGACAGGATCGTGCCGTCTTCGCCCATCAGCACCGCATAAGGCAGCTTGCCGACTTCGTAGGCCTGCCCGACATCGGGGCCATTGACGAACGGATAGGCGCTGAGCCCATGCTGCGCGATCATCGCTTTCTGGATCGCGGGCTCGTCGTCGCCGATGAAAATGAGCTGCACGCGTTCATCATTGGCAAACGATTTTGCCATCGGGATCAGCGCCTTGCACATCGGGCAGGAGGCGGAAACAAACATCAGCAGCCGCAGCGGGGTGCCGTGCGCATGTCCGCCGATAGTGATCTGCGCGCCGTCGAGCGTTGTGGCCGGAAGCGCGATGCTCGCGCTGCCGACGGCCGGTCCGCCCGCCGTGGTAAGCGCGCCGGCCGGGGCCACGCGCATGTGCAGCACCCCAACCTGGCGGGCCAGTGCCAGCATGGCAAAGCCGAGCAGCAGGACGACTACCCACAGGGCGATGGTCGAAACGAGGAGAGTGGTGAGCATGGTCGGTTACCTCCGCCCGGCTGTAACCGGAGACGCGGCCAGCGCGCCGATGGCATTGAAAAGCATGGTGATAGTGAAGAGGCCGATGCCGCCCGCGAGCGCCAGAGCCAGATCGAGCGATGTGCCGGGCGGCGAAGGGAGCAATCGCGGCAGAATGATCAGGGCAAGCGCCAGATTGCGGACCACCAGCAGCCAGCTGAGCGGCTGGCGCAAGTGCGCGCGCCCGCAGCCGCAATCGATATGGCTGCGCCCGCGCGCGATGTTGACCGCCATGGCGGCGGCAAACGCGCAGAGCAGCGCCGCAGCGGGCAGCACCGCGAACCGCTGCCCGCCCGCGAGCAGCGCGAGCCCGATCAGCAACTCGGCCCAAGGCAAAGCCAGAGCCACCGGCGCGATCAGCGATTCGGGCAGAAGGCGGTAATTCGCCAGCACACCGGGGAAGAGATCGCGGTGGCGCAGCTTGGCGATCGCGGCCTGGACAAATACCAGACCGACCGCGATTGCGCTCGCCTGACCCAACATGGCGAGCGCAGCCGCCATGCTCGGCAAGCTCTCGCCGCCGGTCATGTCAGCCCAGATCATGAAGGGCCGACCGTGCGCAACACGCCGTTGCCAACGTTTTTGACCGTGAATTTCACAACACCGGTCTTGGCATCGAGAATCAGTACGTTACCGTTCTCCTCGTCCGAAACGATGATCTTTGGATCGGCTTCCTGCGTGATCGCGATGTTGGCCACCGCCTTTTCGAGCGTCATCCGCCGCACCACCTTGCGGGTGGCAAGATCGACGTCCCAGATCTCGTTGCACGCAGCCTTGTGCGTCCAATACTCGCCCATGTGCATCAGCACGAACGCATGGCCCGTGGCCGCATGGACAGCCAATTGCTGGCGCGCGCCCGGATACCAGTTGATATCAAGCGGCTTGGTGTCGCCCTTGCGCACGCCCGCTGCCTCCTGGATCGAAAACGGCTCGGCAATCTTGGGCGTGGCCCCCAGGGTCGCGGTGTAGATGAGACCCGTATACGTGAGGAAAACCGCCTGCTTCTTGGCCTTGTCGACCACGAAATTGTCAAAGATCGGATCGTCGGTGGCGGCGAAGAACGGCGCGCTGCGCGTGATCACCGGCTTCGCCCCGGCGGTGGCGACAGTAGCCATCGACCCGTCGGAACACAGCGCGGAAAAACCGACGCCGGGATTGGAGATCAAGCTGGCGCAGCCGGGCAGCTCGATGTTGCGTACAAATTTGCGCTTGGCCAGATCGACGACGTTGACCGAGGACGCCGGGCTGAGATTATATACGTATCCGGTTGCGCCATCGTCGCTCACCACAAAGTTTTTCAGCCGCGAACCGACAAGGATGCGTCCCGGCATGGCGATTTCGGTCTGCAGTTTGAGCGAGGCGCCATCATAGACCGTGACCATGTCCTGCCGGGTGCCGCGAAAGCCCTTCGACCAGAACGTTTCAGCGACGTAATAGGCCTTGCCCGCAGGATCGACTTCCATATCGGCGAGCCAGCTGCCCTCGATCAGACCGAGCATCTTGCCCGTGGCGGTATCGATGATCGAAAAGCCCGGCGTGCCGAACCCGCGGTTGACATAGACCCAGCTTGGCTTCGGCGCGGGAAGCGTTGCCGCCGGAATATCGCCATCCGGCTCGAGCGGCGGCGCGGCGAGGGCCGCGCCCGATCCGCAAGCAGCGGCAAGCGCCGCAACAGAAAGGAGCGATCGCCGAATAGCGGTGCCGCGCTTGGACTTGGCTGAGAACGTCATTGTGCCGGGCCCCCATTGTGCAAAAACCAGAAGCAGACCCCGTTGCCGCGGCATTATGCTGCGCATGCGAAGGGACGCTAAGCGGTAAGGTTTGACGAGCGTCCAGTTTTAGTCAAGCGCTTTTTTAACGGTTCATGAACCGGCGGCGCTCATCTCGCGCAGACCGGCAATTTCGGCCGGGGTAATCGTCTTGGCCAGCGTGATCAGGGCATGCGCGGCAAGCCGGATGATGGCGGGCATTTTGGCTTCCCACGGCTTTTGAAAGCCAAGGAACGGAGTCGCCCCTTCCATCGACGCGCTGATGTAGAGTGCGACCGTGTGCACGTCATCGGGCGAAAGCGCCGGGTTGAGCGCCGCGACGTATTCCCCGATAAAATCATGAATGCGCTGGTAAAACGCATGCACTCGGCCCGCGATGAAAGCATTGTGATTGGCCAGAGCCCACAGCTCGGTAAACAACCGCGTGGTGCGCTTGCCGGCAATGTCTTCAAGGCAGATCACAATGATCAGCCGCAGCCGCTCCTCATCGCTGAGGTTGGGCTGGCGGACCCGGGTTTCGAGGATCTTGTCGTAGTTATCCAGCATTTCATCGAGCAGGATCTGCACGAGCATCTCCTTGCGCGGGAAATGGTAGCTGACATTACCGACCTTCATCCCGCTGGCCGCGGCAATTCGGCGAATCGTGAACGCGCTTGCGCCCTCTTCGATCAATACGGTGTGCGCGGCGTTGAGGATGGCGTCGACCGTCTCGGTTCCGCGCGCATACGTGCCGGGCCGCAGGGTTCCGTTCTGATGTGCTGCCTCGCTCACCCCCGACACTTAACACAGCGGCCGGACCCCTGCCAGACCCCTCGGAACGCCCTGCAAATTGCGCCTGTCAATGCGCCGAACAGCGCTTGACCGGCTATGTCCGTGCACCCATTATTTTGCGCTGCAACATGAGACCATCTGCTCTGTGCCGCAATTTCGGCCTGCGAAAAGCCACAATAGCGAAAAACGAAATGCGGCGCGAAGATGGCGGCTGGTCGCGGCGAAAGAGATACCTTAGGATAAGACGATTCCAGCCGTCGCCATGGGCCGACCTACGCTGGCACAAGGGGGATGCACCATGCCGATCACGATGACGGTGAACCGCAAGACGCGGACAGTCGAAGCAGAAGCCGACAAGCCGCTGCTGTGGGTACTGCGCGAGGATCTGGCCCTGGTCGGGACCAAATTCGGCTGCGGTGCCGGCCTGTGCGGCGCGTGCACCGTGCTGCTCGATGGCGCGGCGGTTCGGGCATGCCAGACCCCGATTGCGGACGCGGCGGGCAAGTCGATCGTGACGATCGAAGACGTTGCCAGCCTGCCGGTGGGCAAGAAAGTGGTCGCTGCATGGACCGCGCTCGATGTGCCGCAATGCGGCTATTGTCAGGCCGGGCAGATCATGTCGGCAACCGCGCTCCTGACCCAGACACCCAAGCCCAGCTCCGACGATATCCTTGCGGGAATGAGCGGCAACATCTGCCGCTGTGCGACATACCTGCGTATTCGCAAGGCCATTCTCGAAGCGGCGGGAGAAGCAGCATGAACCCGGTTTCGCTCGATCGCCGCTCGTTTATCGCAGCCACCATCGCGGGCGGCGCGGCGCTTACTTTCGAAGCGCGGCTAACCCTGGCCCGCGCCGCTGCGGGCTCAGGCGAACCGGCGCTGCTTGGCGCGTTCATCCATATTGCGCCCGACAACACATTCATCATCGAGGCCAAGAATCCCGAGGTCGGGCAGGGCATCAAGACGATGTTGCCGATGCTGATCGCCGAGGAGCTGGACATTGCGTGGAGCCAGATCCGGATTCGTCAGGCCGATGCCGACGAGAAGCGCTATGGCATGCAGATCGCAGGGGGTAGCTGGGCGACGCCGTTCAACTGGCTGCCCGCGCGGCAGGCCGGAGCCGCGGCACGGCAAATGCTTGTTTTAGCAGCAGAAAAACAGTGGAATGTGCCTGCCGCGAGTTTGACTACGGCGGCGGGCGAGGTGTTTCACAAGGCGAGCGGGCGGCGCGCGACCTATGCCTCGCTGGCCGCCGCCGCCGCCAAGATCCCGGCGCCCGATCTCGAGAAAGTTCCGCTGAAATCGCCCGAAGCATTTAAAATCATTGGAAAATCTCAGCCGGGTGTGGATACCCCCGCGATCGTGCGCGGCGCACCGCTTTTCGGCATCGACACGCGGCTGCCCGGCATGGTCTATGCCGCGATGGTCAAATGCCCGGTGCAGGGCGGCACAATAAGACAGTTTAGTGACGCATTAGCACGGCAACAGCGCGGCATTAGCGCGGTGGTGCCCGTGAGCAGCGGCGAAATCCCGGCGGGCAAGCACGACGCGCTGCTGATCGTCGCGGATAGCTGGTGGCGCGCCCGTTCGGCGCGCGACAAGCTGACGGTGGAATGGGACAGCGCGGCGCAGACCGGCTTCTCCACCGCGGGTTATGCCAAGCAGGCCGCAGCGCTGCTGGGCGCTGCACCGCAAAGCTCGCTGTTCAAGGCGGGCAATGCCGATGCGGCGCTGGCGCGCGCGGCCAAGACGATCACGGCGGACTACGCCTATCCGATCCTCTCGCACGCCACCCTGGAGCCGCAGAACTGCACCGCGCTGATGCATGCCGACGGCAAGCTCGAGATCTGGGCACCGTCGCAATGGCCGGCGGAAGGGATCAAGGACATCACCCGCGTGATGGGCATCGCGCCCGAGGCGATCACCGTGCACCTGACCCGCATCGGCGGCGGCTTTGGCCGGCGGCTGATGAACGACTACATGGTGATGGCGGCGCAGGCGGCCAAAGCCATGCCGGGCAAGCCGGTTCAGCTGATCTTCGATCGCACCGATGACTTGCGCAATGACTATTACCGCCCGGGCGGGTGGCACCGGCTCACGGCGGGGATCGATGCCAGCGGCGCGATGATCGCGCTCAAGGATCACTTCATCACCTTTGGCGCGGGCGGCAAGCCGAGCCGCGCGGCCGAGATGAACGCGCACGAATTTCCGGGGCCGGTGATCGCGGATGTCGATTATGGCATGTCGTTCATCGCCACCAACCTCCAGACCGGCTGGCTGCGCGCGCCGACATCCAACGCGGTGGCGTTCGTGTTCCAAGGGTTCATGGCCGAAGTGGCCGAGGCCGCAGGGCTCGATCTGCCCGAGCTGATGCGCCGCACGCTTGGCGGGCCCAAGATGCTGCCGCGCGCCGAGGAAGGCGAGCCCGAATTCAGCACGGCGCGCGCGCGCGGGGTGATCGATGCGGTGTGCAAATTTGCCAATTGGACCGGCAAGCCGTCCACGGTGAAGGGCAAGGGCCGGGGCTTCGGCTTTTACTTCAGCCACCGGGGCTATTTCGCCGAAGTGGTCGATGTCACGGTGAGCGGCGAGGGCGCGGTCAAGGTCGACAAAGTGTGGGTCGCGGGCGACATCGGCGCGCATGTGATCAACCCGCTCAATGCGGAGCACCAGATGCAGGGCGCGGCAATCGACGGCATCGCGCAGGCGCTGGTGTGGCAGCCGATCAGCCAAGAAAAGGGCGCGGTGACGCAGGAGAATTTCACCGACTTTCCGATGATGCGGATCGAAATGGCGCCGGAAGACGTGGCGATCACCTGGGTCAAGACCGACAACCCGCCGACCGGCCTTGGCGAACCGGCGCTCCCGCCGGTGATCCCGGCGATTGCCAACGCGATCCATGACGCAACCGGCAAGCGTTTGCGGAGCCTGCCGCTGCAGATGGGCTGAGGGTTAAGAACTCTGATTGCCCCTGCGGCAATGTGCATTGCTGAGCTCCCCAAGCCCTTTTCCTGGTGGCAAAGGAATGCGGCAAAGGAAATTGGTTCGCGCAGAGACGCAGAGTTAATCAAGAGCGCAGAGATTGTTTGCTCGGCTGCGAGCACAGCCCTTGGGCGGTGCCAAGGATATCTGCGAAAGGATTGCCGAGGCCGGAGGCGTCGCCGCCGTTGGTCAACCTCTTGATGCGCTCTGCTTCCTCTGCGTCTTTGCGCTAATGCCGTGGCCGACGTCGCTTCTTGAAGGGGCGGGGCACGGCATTGCCGGAAACATTGGTTACCCCCACCCAGCCTCCCCCGAACGGGGGAGGAGCAAGTGTGTTCTGATCATCGCTTGTTGGTATCAAACCCATTCACCGATCGCACAAAAAAGCCCTCCGCAGCCGGGACTGCGGAGGGCTTTTTCAGGTGTGCGAAATTTGGCTCAGTAGCGGACGCCCATCTTGATGCCGAAGAATTGCGGCCGGATGGTGAAAGTGCGCGTCGAGTCCGAGCACAACGTGATCGAGCAGAACGTGTTTCGGGTCAGCTGGCCGCGCCGGTCGAAGGCGTTCTGGATGAACAGATCCATCGTCCAATTGTCTTTGCGGACACCGGCAGCGAAATCGAAGCTGATGAAGCCGGGGGTGTTGCCAAAGAACCGGTTGTTTTCGACGTTCAGGTCCTGCGTCGCGCCGGTCTGATAGAGCGCTGCGCCCTGGATATAGGCGCGATAGGAGCCGATATCGGTGTCATAGCGGATCGACGTGGTGCCCTTGAACTTGGGCTGACGCGGCAACCGAGTCCCGTTTTGTGCAGCAACGGTCGGGGTGCCGAGGTTGGTGCCGGAATCGGGATCGCCGGTCACGATGGCGCCATTGGTATCGACGAATGTGCCTGCGGAGCAAGTTGGGAGCTGGGCGATTGTCCCCGCCGCGCGGTCGGCCACGAAGTTGCAGAAGTCTCCTTTCAATTTGCCGTCGTTATAGGCACCGCTGGTGGTGATGGTAAACTTACCAAGCCGGAGATCGGCGTCGTACTCGAAGCCCTTGACTTCGGCCTGACCCGCATTGCCTGTGTAGCCCGCGCCTTGGGCACCGGCAACGACCACGCCGTATTGAATATTGTTCCACTTTTCAAAGTACAGCGCGCCGTTGAAACGGAAGATATTGTTCCAAGTGGTCTTGAAGCCCAATTCGAAGTTCGTGAGTGTTTCTGACTTAAACGATGGCGCCGCCACAACTGTCGCCGGGAAGGTGTTGGTCGCGCGGATGCGCAATGGGCGGTTAAAGCCGCCGGGCCGGAACCCGGTCGAGTAGTTGAAATAGACCAGTTTATCGGGGGTGATCGACCAATCGACCACGACCTTGTGGGTCTCACCCTGCTCTTTGTAACGGCCAACGCTGTTCGGATCGAGGCGGTTGGTATTGCGGCATTCGAGCCGCGCACCGGTGAGCGGCAGCGGACAGCCCACCGCGCCGGTCGGCGTGAAGATCGTGGGGGCATTGAGCGCCGAGCTGGCGACGCCGGCGAAGCCGGTAATCTCAAAATCGGTCCAGAAATAGCGGATGCCGCCGGTGAGCTTCACATTGGGCAGGATATTGTAGTGCGCTTCGGCAAAGATTGCCTCGTCGTGATAGAGCGTGTCGTTTTCGGTGATGTAGAACCCGTCTTCGCGAACCGCAGGCGTGCCCAGGATCATTGTGCCGCCCTGAGCCTCGGGAATACCGAAACCGGCAGGATTATCGTCTCCACCCCCAGCAGCGGTGTAGCCGACGATTTGGTCAAGACCGCGGATTGAATAGAAGTTGTTCGTCTGGTTCGATTGCCGATGGTAAAATCCACCAAGCGTTACATCGAACGGCCAGGTTTTCGGCGTCGTAATACGCAGTTCCTGCGTGAATTTCTGATTGCTATTGTTGGCACGGTAGTACTGAGTCGGATTGAGCAGCGTGGTGCACTGAAGTGTCACACCAGCGCCCGTGCAACCTGCCCGGTCGAAAAACTGCAGGTAGCTTTCGTATCCAGGCCCAAAGCTATCGTAGGTAACCGTGTAGTACGTGTAGTCGTTATTGATCCTGCGATTGCGGGTGTAGTAACCGGTCGCGGAAACCAGATCGAAATCGCCGATGTGGCCATGCACGGTGAGCGCAGCCTGATACCACCTGTCATCGCTGCGCGTGAAGTCGAAGTCGTGCACCTGAAGATCGCCGACGCGCGGATCAAAACCGAAATAGCCATTGGAAATCTGGCGCTGGGCGGTGATCGATGGCGTGATGTCCCAGCCGTCGGCAATATCCCACAACACCGAGACACGGCCGCCGTACTCGTAAATCGAATTGTAGTCATTCTGGGCGATCGCGGCGTTGTTCAGCGTGAAGGATGTGGCAGGATTGTCGTCACCCAAACCAAGAACCAGAGGCTGACCCATGTTGTTCAAGCCATTATTCGGGACGTTGTCGATATAGCCGCCTTCCTTGCGGTAATACCCCATGACACGCACCGCGACGGTGTCGCTGATCGGGAGGTTCAGAAACGACTTGATCGTACCGCCGAAACCGCCCTTGCCGAATTTGTTGACTTCGGCGTCTGCGCCGAATTCGAATTTGTCGATCTTGGGCTTGTTTGTGATGAAGCGGATCACGCCTGCGAGCGAACCTGCGCCAAACAGCGTGCCTTGCGGCCCGCCCAGTGCTTCGATGCGCTCAAAGTCATAGACCTGGATATCGGGGACTTCGGTGCCGGTGATGGGGATTTCATCGAGATAGTAACCGGTCGAGGCATAAGCGCCGCCCGCCGGGACGATCCCGCGGAAATACACTTCGTTGCGGCCCGGCCCGATGCCCGCGAACGAGACCGAGGGGAGCAACGCGGCAAAGTCGGCCAGACCCTTGACCTGACGGTTGGCGAGGAAATCCGATCCCAACGCCTGGATCGCGATCGGCACCTTCTGAACGTTTTCAGACTTGCGCTGCGCGGTCACGATGATTTCTTCAAAGCCGCTGGCGGGCGCTTCGTCGGCGGCTTGCGGAGCTGCTGCTGGTGCAGCGTCCTGCGCGAAAACCGCCGATGGCGCGGCGATGCCCGCGAGTATGGTAGACAGGCCGAGCGCGGCCATGAACTTCGAACGGCTACGGATTTGCTTCTTCACGATACTTAACCCCCATGGTCGAAACAGAAAAGTCGAGCTTTTCCCCCTGCGTTTCGAATTTGCAGCCCCCGCTTTGCAGGTGGCCGCGCCGGACTGTGTTTCCTTCTCTTCGCGCCAACCATCGCCAGGGATGGTAAACAGCGTTCGATCAGAAATTCAGTCCGGCCTGTACGTATTCAGCTTTGGTCCATCTTGACAGATTTCCTACACAGGGTTTGCCGCATTGCAAAAATGAGTCAATACGCTTTTTGAGAAACTTTGCTGCAACAAACGGGCTTTCCCCGCGCTTCGCGCCGCACGCACGAAAGCCGGTTGCACCGCAGCGCGATTGGTTTCAGGATGGCGCCTGAAAAATTCACATTGGGGTTCATGATGGAAGCCGCCGCGACCAAGGCCGGCTCTGCGCCTGCTGATCATCCGCTGAAATTAGCGCTGGAGCAGGCGGAAGTTTTGCTCGAGACGCAACCGGAGGTAGCGTTGGCGCAGGCCGAGGCAATTCTGCAACAGCGGCCGGGGCTGCTTCCGGCAGAATTCCTGGCCTGCCAGGCGCTGCGCAAACTGGGCAGGCCAGGGGCGGCGCTGCCGCGGCTGGCGGTGCTGGTACGTCGCCAGCCGCATGTGCCGAGCCTGATCTGGGAACTGGCGCAGGCAGCGAGCGCGGCGGGCGACCGGCCGCAGGCGATTGCGGCGCTGGAAAATCTGACCCGGCAGCAACCGGCGGTGGCGAGCGGATGGTTCATGCTGGCGGCCGAATTGCGCGCCGAGGGCCGGGACGCAGATGCCTGGCGCGCTGATCACTCGGGTGTGCGCGCAGCCTCACGCGATCCCGAATTGCTGAAAGCGGCGACCGACATGAACAGCGGCGCGCTGGAGGAAAGCGCGGCGATGCTGAGCGCGCGGCTGGAGCGCATGCCAGGCGATCCTGTGGGTACGCGCATGCTCGGCGAGGTGCAGTGGCGGCGCGGCGACATGGATCAGGCGTTGGCGCTGGTGGCGCGAGCGGTGGAGCTTGCCCCCGGGTTCGATACTGCGCGCGAATTTCTTGTGCGGCTGCTGCTGCAAGTGAACCGCTTGCCCGAGGCGTTGGAACATGCCGAGACTCTGGTATCCAGCCCGGCGGGGATAGCCGGTCATAACCTGCTCAAGGCATCGGTGCTGGTACGGCTGGGCGAGCAGGAGCGCGCGCGCGCGATCTATGAAAAGTTGCTCGGCGCGCAGCCCGATCAGCCGCTGGTCTGGCAGAACCTGGGCCATGTGCTCAAGACTTTGGGCGCGCAGGATGAGGCGATTGCCGCTTATCGCGAGGCGGCGACGCGCAATCCGGCGATGGGTGAGGCATGGTGGAGCCTTGCCAACCTTAAGACGGTGAAGCTCGGGCCGGAAGATATCGAGCGCATGACGGCTGCGCTTGCTTCTCTGGATGGCAGCGATGAGGCCCGGCGCGAGGATGTGTTTCATCTGCATTTCTCGCTCGGCAAGGCCTATGAAGACGCGCAGGATTATCCCGCGTCGTTTCATCATTACGATCAGGGCAACCGCTTGCGGCGCACGCTCGTGCGGTATGATCCCGATCAGTTCAGCGCTGAGGTGGCGGCAACGGCGCAGACGTTTACGGCGGCTTTCCTGTCGGGAATGGGCGAGGGCGGGTGCGCTGCTTCCGATCCGATCTTCATCGTCGGGCTGCCGCGCTCGGGCTCGACCCTGGTCGAACAGATCCTCTCGAGCCACAGCCAGATCGAAGGGACGATGGAGCTGGCCGAGATGATGGTGATCGCCAGCCGCCTGCAATCGCGGGTGGATGACGGCGAGTTTGCCGATTTCGCCGCAATGGCCGCCTCGCTCACGCCGGATCATCGGCGGCGACTGGGCGAGGAATACATCGAGCGTACGCGCGTGCACCGGCAGACGGACAAGACGCGCTTCATCGACAAGATGCCCAACAACTGGCAGCATGTCGGGCTGATCAAGCTGATCCTGCCCAATGCCGCGATCATCGATGCGCGCCGCCATCCGCTGGGGTGCTGCTTTTCGGCGTGGAAGCAGCATTTTGCGCGGGGGCAGGTGTTCACCTATGATCTGGCCGATGTGGGGCGTTATTACGCGGAATATGTCGCGCTGATGGCCGCGTTCGACCGCGCGGCACCGGGCGCGGTGCACCGGGTGATCTATGAGCAGATGGTGGCCGATACGCCGGGCGAGGTGAACCGGCTGCTGGCGCACCTCGGCGTGCCGTTCGAGGACGCGTGCCTCGCATTCTGGGAGACCAAGCGCGCGGTGCGCACCGCCAGCTCGGAGCAGGTGCGCCAGCCGATCTACAGCGATGCGGTGGAGCATTGGAAACACTATGCGCCGTGGCTGGGGCCGCTGGAGGCGGCGCTGGGCGATGTGGCGACGCATTATCCGGCGCTGCCGCCCGCGCTCGCCTAACGCAGCGCGGCGCGCACCCCGGCCCAGAGCGTGCGCGGGGTGCCCAGATCGATCGATCCGCCCGAATTGCGCGTGACGACGGCCGCGTCGGCGAGGTTTTCGGCGCGCAGGATGAGGCTGAACGGCCCGGCAAGCGGCACTTGGGCGAAGGCGTTGAGCACCGTGACGGGCGGCAGCGCGGTGGTTTGCAGATCGTCTTCGAACTGCGTGCCCGTATGGCGCGCGGTGAACGACAGCGTCCAATCAGCCCGCGGATGCCAGGTGGCGGTAGCGCTGGCTGCCCAGCGCGGGGTTTGCGCCGGGCGCTTGCCATCGAGCGCGGTGCCGGGGGCTTCGACTTTGGCCTCGGTATAGCTGGCCGAGGCGGTGAGCGAGAACGCGCCGGACCTGGCCTCGCCGGAGAGTTCCAGCCCGCGCGCCGCGACTGCAGCGACATTGCGGCGCTCGCGGGTGGTCGCGTCGATCGTGACATTGGCGATGGCATCGCGCACCTTGTTGTCGAAGGCGGTGGCCGAGAGCGTGATGGCGGGGATGGGGTGCCAGTCGGCCCCGCCCTCGAAGCCGCGCAGGCGTTCGTTGGCGAGCGCGGCGTTGGCGCGGGTGGTGATCGGAAACACGGTGAAGCTGCGGTAAAGCTCGTTCAGGGTCGGCTGGCGCAGGCCGGTATAGGCCGAGGCGCGCAGGGCCAGCGTGCGGCCCACGTTGAACACCGCGCCGCCGCGAAAGCTGCCGTTCCATCCGGCGCGGTTGGGGTAAGCGATCGCGGACCGGACGACGCCTGTAGTGCCTAGTTCCTCAAAGGAACCTCCGCGCACCGTCCACCGGTCGGCGCGCGCGCCTGCGGTCAGCACCAGCGCGCCTATTGTCCAATCGTCTTCGGCATAGAGCCCGACGTCGCTGTTGGTGCCGCCCGCGCTGCGATACGCCGAGATCTGGCCGGCCGCGAAAGGGCTCTCCTCGGTGCGGCCTTCCGCGCTGCGCCAGTCCGCGCCGATGCGCAGCACGTGCGCGCTGCCCACCGGTGGGCGCAGCTCGATCTTGCCGCCAAGCCCGGTGGCGGGGGTGGCGCGCTGGTCGAGCGTGGGGAGGAAAGTGCGCGCGCTGATCACCACGTTATGAAAGTCGCGCTTCTGGATATAGCCGAGCACATCGAATTGCCACGCCCCGCGCCCGACCACCCGCACGCTGGCGTCCTCGCTGCGCGCGCCGGTTTCCGCGCCAGCAAAGCGCAGCACGCGCTCGTCGCGGAAGAGCTGCACCCGCGCCTGCAATTCGATATCGGGGGTGAGCGGCGCAACAGCGCGGATGCCGACCGACCAGCTATCATAGCGGGCGCGCACCGTGGCGGGGACGCGCTCGGCCGCCGGCGTGGTGAAGAAGCCGCGTCCGCGATCCCAGCGGCCCGAGATGACCGCAAAACCTGCACCCAGCTTGGGTGCGAGTGCGCCCGAAAGCTCGGTCTCGCCGCGATTGTCGACGAGCGCGGAGCCGCTGAACAGGCCGAGCTGGCCGGCATTCGCGCTGGTAAGATCGATCGTGCCCGCCACCGCGCCCGCGCCGAACGCGCCCGAACCGCCGCCGCGCTGCACGCGCGCGCTGGCCAGTTGCTCGGGCGCGATCGCGCTGAACGGAATGAAGCCGAAAAACGGATCGGCCTGCGGCACGCCGTCGAGCAGCACGAGGGTGCGGCTGGTGGCATTGCCGCCGAGCGCGCGCAATGTGATCCCTTGCGCCGAAGGATTTGACGAACGGCTGTCTGACCGGCGGAACTGCTGAAACCCGGCGACCGAGGAAAGCGCGTCTTCCAACCGGCCCGAAGAGGTGATCAGCAATTGATTGCGATCTATCGTCTGCACCGCATAAGCGGGCGCGGCGGGCGCGGCATCGAGGCCCCGGCCGGTGACCACGATCGGCTCGGGCACGGTTTCCTGCGCGTGCGCTGCCGAGCCTGAAAGGACCGCCGCCACGAGGGCGAGGGGAGGTAGACCCGAGGCAAATCTGGAAGGCATTATGGCGGGGTTCCCAAGGTCTTGTCGTGGCCCGCGCAAGCGCACATGGCAGACCCGCTGTCAATGGAGCCGGAAAGGCCGCGGGGTGCGCTGCTGTAACTTCTCGCGCGCATGCGCCGAACCGGCAGTGACCCCTCCTTGAGAGAACGCAGCATGTCGATAGCCCTTCAATCCAGCCTCGCCTTCCTTGCAGGCGCCCTCACGATCGCATCGCCATGCGTGCTGCCGCTCGTGCCCATCGTGCTGATCGGCGCGCGCCGCAAGCACCCGCTGGCGCCGCTGATGCTCGGGCTCGGCCTCGTGTTCACGTTCACGTCCGCCGCATTCATTCTGGCGATTGCGGGGCCCGCGCTCGGGCTCGATCCCGATATCATCCGGGTGGTCACCGCCGGGCTGATGGTCGCGCTGGGCTTGATCCTGGTCGTGCCGCTGCTCGAAACGCGCTTCTCCAAACTGTTTCAGCCGCTCGCCGCCTGGGGCCAGGATCAGCAGCAGGGCACCGCATCCTCCGAGGGATTGCCCGCGCAATTCCTGCTCGGCGCGCTGCTCGGTCTGGTATGGAGCCCGTGCGTCGGTCCGACTTTGGGCGCGGCGACCTTGCTCGCGGCCCAAGGGCAAAACCTTGGCGAAGCCGGGCTGGTCATGCTGGCCTTTGGCTGCGGCATCGCCACTGTCCTGATCCTCATCTCGCTTGTCTCGCGCTCCTTCGTCAATCGCATTGCCGGCGCGGTGATCCGCACCGGACGCCGCTCCAAGCAGATCATGGGGCTGGCGCTCGCGGTTACCGGCATCTTCGTGCTCAGCGGCACCGACCGCATTGTCGAAGGCTGGGCTGTCGAAAACTCACCCGCCTGGCTCACCGACCTCACCACCAGCATTTAACCCGAACGGAAACCCTCATGACCACGCCCCGCTCCACCTTCCGCACGGCGCTTGTTTTCGCGCTGCCTCTCGCCACCGCCGCCGGGATTGCCTTTGCCGGCTATTCGCTCTCGGCCACGGCAAGCCCGCTGCGCGCTGCACCGCAAGCCGCGCTGGCCAAGCCCGCTGCGCCGGTGCTGGTCGAGCTTTTCCAGAGCGAGGGCTGCTCGAGCTGCCCGCCCGCCGAGGCATGGCTCAACGGCAATGCAGATCGCCCCGGTCTGGTCGCGCTCTCGTTCGAGGTGACCTACTGGGATTATCTCGGCTGGAAGGACCGCTTCGCCAGCCCCGAATATACCCAGCGCCAGCGCGATTACGCGACGCGCAACAGCAAGCGTGAGGTCTATACCCCGCAATTCTGGATCAATGGCCAGCGCACGATTGTCGGCGCGCGCGAAGGCGATCTTGAAAATGCGATCGCCTCGGTGCGTCCGACCGCGCCGGTGCCGGTTGTCGGCGCAGGCGATGTGACCGTTGCCAAGGGCAATGCCCCGGCGCGGCCCGCGCAAGTCTGGCTGGCGCGCTATGATCCGCGCGTGATCCGCATCCCGGTCAAGGCGGGCGAGAACACCGGCCGCACTTTGCCGCACCGCAATCTGGTGCGCGAACTGGTGCTGCTGGGCGAATGGAAGGGCCAGAATGCGACCTACCGCTTCAAGCCTTCGACCACCGGGCTGCGTAGCGCGGTGTTCCTGCAGGATGGCCGCGGCGGCAGCGTGCTGAGCGTTGCCAGCGACCGCGGCGTAAAGCTTTGACTCTGAAATTGATGGAGAAACCCATGTCCTTGCGCAAGATCACTTTCGCACTCGCCGCACTCGTTTCGACCGCCGCAGTCTCGGCCCCGGCCGCAGCGGCGGAGTTTCGCAACTTCGATGCCGCCACTTTTGCCAAGGCGCAGAAGGCGGGCCGCGCAGTCGTGGTCGATGTCCACGCCACCTGGTGCCCGACCTGCGCCGCGCAATCGCGCGCGATCAAGCGGATCGTGGCCGATCACCGGTTTGACAAGCTGCTGATCCTGAATGTCGATTACGACACGCAAAAGCCCGTGTGGCAGGGCCTGAAAGTGCCCAAGCAAGGCGTCCTGATCGCGTTCCACGGCGCTCAGGAGCGCGCGCGGCTCGCGTTTTTGACCGATGACGCGAATATCACCAAGCTGCTGAGCGATGCGCTTTAAGGCCTGATGTTGCGTTGAGATGACCGGCGTTGGAGGGGGGCTGAACGTTCGCCTTCGGGGGCGTTCGGCCAGCTTATGCCCTGTGCTGTCATGAGCCGGGCCTGGCGCCTGCGATCTTGCCGTATCGAGATCACGCGTTGTCCGCGTAGCGAAACATAGGTATGCTGGAGCAGCTTTGGGAGACTTTCCATGAACAGAGCTGCCGCATTGGCCATCATCGCAATTGCCGCCATTGGTGCCGCACCAAGTCCGGATTATTCCGCGCTTTGCTCGGGCTGGGCGGGTCGCTGGACCATCATGAGCAGCACCGACCGCGATGACGATGGAAGCTGGAAAACGGAAGATAGCGAGCCGGACTGGAGCGTCGAGCCGCTAGGTCAAGGCAAATGTGCCTTTACGTTTTCCGCGGTTCGCTTCGCGGTTGATACCAGCAACGGTGATTATCGGACGACGGATTTGAAAGAGGGCAAGCCGGGCGCTCAGGCTGTCTACCAATTCACGCGCGCAGACATCGAGGATGCGCGAAGCTGGACGGTTGAAGTTGTTCAGCCACCGGGCGGAAGCGCGAAAGAGTTCACCCGCCTGACGATGGTCATGGCAGGCGACAATTTTGCCATAATCGGCGCTACCAAAGCGGACGCTGCGGCACCCTACCGGATGGCAAGCTACACGGTTCATCGGCGCAAGCCCTAACGACAACCCGCCAATTTCGTGCGGCAGAAGCTCAGACGAAATCGGCATCGGAGCATCGGCGGCTGAGCGTGAGGCCGCTTTAGGATCCGAAGATCGCGCGCGGCTGGCGTTTTTGACCGATGACGCGAATATCACCAAGCTGCTGAGCGATGGGCTTTAGGGTTTGGATCGGAAACGCTTGGATGACAGGGCATGGGTATTTGCCGTCCGGGAGATTTGGTTGCCCAAAGGCTGCGAAACCGCTTCAAGACGGCAGTGCAGCCTAGCGCTGCTCCAGCAGATACAAAAATGGCCGCCGACCCCGATAGGTCGACGGCCATCGTGCGATTCTCGCTGAATGCTTAGGCGTATGTGACGCGCACAGTCTGCTTGCGGCGGCTGCGCAGGCTTGCGCCGACAAGACCGAACCCGAGCACCATCATGGCCCAGGTCGCGGGTTCGGGGACAGCGCCCGTTATCGTTGTCAGGGTAACGTCATCCCACCCGATCTGGTTGGCACCGCCGGTGACGACGACGCTCTGGCCGATGCCCGAGAAAGCAACACTGGTCGGGAAAAAGGCGAAAACATCGGCGGGCGGATTGTCGATGGTCAGCGAACCAAGCTGCGTGCCGGTGCCGCCAAGGCCGCTAAATACCGTGAAAGTGCCTGGCAAGAAAACGCCTGCGGAAAAGCTCAGGCCAGTAAAGCCTGCAGAATAGTCAAGAATGCCGACCGGATCGATCGTATAGGCGATGTTGGGTTGCGACGTCGCGCCGAAACCGGATATGGTGGCGAACCCTGACCAGGAGGCGCCGCCGTAGTTGCCGGGAACAAGATCCGCGTTGGAGCCGAGGTCGTCGAAGTTGAACACGACCGTGGCGGCATTCGCAGCGGCGGACGAGAACATTGCAAGAGCTACAGATGTTGTTAACAAAAATTTATTTAAGTTCATAAATCACCTCCCAAACGACTCGCTTAATACTAAATTAACACACCAAATTCGGCTCAGCAAGCTTGGTGCCTTGCATCGTCGTACTCTAGTAAGGTCGCGCCGCCACACTTGAACCTCCGCTTTCGCAAGGCAGTTTCAACAACTTAAATGATTGAAAGTTGGGCATTTGCAGACAAGCCGCTGTATTCGGCCCCTGCTTAACCCAGCCGCTGCAACAGCCCGGCCAACGTGAGGCGCTCGTCCTCGGTCAGCCGCGCGCCCAGTGCTTCCTCGATCGCTGCGCCATAGACCGGCCACATCGCTGCGCGCATCTTGGTTCCGGCTTCGGTGAGTTCGAGCGTATGGCCGCGTGCGTCGCCGGGGCAGGGGCGGCGCAGCACGAGCCCGGCGCGCACGGTTCGCTCGATCAGGCGCGAGAGGGTGTATTGCTCGGTGCCCAGCGGGCCTCGCAGATCGCGCGGGCGGACCGGCGCTTTGTGCTGGAGCTCGGCGAGCAGTTCGTACCACTCGAGCGGCGGCAAACCGGCCTGCTTGAGCGCGAGTTCAGCGCTGCTGAGCGCTTTGGCGCTGGCGCGGATGAAGCGCGACCAGGCGAGGACGGTGACGGCGGCGGGCATGGTCATCGGCGCAGGATGCCCGATGCATGCAAACGCATCAATCAGGGGTGTTACTCAATGCATCTGCATGAAACGATTGATGCAGGTGCATTGAAGATCTGGGGATGGCTGAGACCCATGGGCGTTTCCGCAAGATCAGCCCGGCTCGCCGCCGACCAATTGCGGTTCCGGTCCGCCCATGATCTGGTCACTCCCCGAGCGCATTTCGCCGGTTTCGATCTGCCGTTCGAGCCGCTGACGGTCGCGCGTGCGGAAGAGGTCCTCGGCCCGGTTAATCGCTTCGTTGCTGAGCCCTGCCTGATCAAGCGCGGCGCGCGCCATCACTATGGCGGACTCGAAAGTTTCGCGCACGACCAGCGCGGCGGGAGCATCGCGCAGGCTGACCACCACCCGGCGATCGAACGCGCGGACATAAAGCGCGGCGCGAGGAAATGTTTCGTGCACGGCCGCGAGCATGGCAGTGTCGATCTGATCTCCATCGATGCAGAACAGGATCATTTCAGCTTCGGCTGCGCCTGCCTGCCGCAGCATATCGATCCGCGTGCCATCGCCGAAATAGACCTTGGCGCCGAACGTCCCGGCCACATCGATCGTTTCCACATCGGTATCGATCAGAGTGACCGAGATCCCGCTGGCCTGGAGAACCTGCGCGGCGGCCTGACCAAACCGCCCGAAGCCCACGATCAGCGCGCTCGCGCCGTCGCTGCGCGGGCCTTCGCGGGTTTCGGCAGCCTTGACCGGTTCGGCGCGGAAACGGCGGGTGACGGTCATCAGGAACGGGGTGGTGGCCATCGAGAGCGTGACCACCGCGCCGAACAGGCTGGCGGCCTCGGGCGCGATGAGCAGCGCGTGCTGGGCCTGCGCAAAGAGCACGAAGCCGAACTCGCCGCCCTGGCTGAGCAGCAGGCCCAGCGCCAGCGCGCCGCGCCACGGCACGCCGAACAGCCGCGCGATGCCGAACATGACAGCGGCCTTCACCGCGATCACGCACAGCGCCATCGACAGCACGAACAGCGGGTTTTGCGCGATGGCCGAAAGATCGAGCTTCATGCCGACCGAAAGGAAGAACAGGCCGAGCAACAGCGAACGGAACGGCTCGACATCGGCCTCGAGCTCGTGGCGATAGGGCGAATCGGCGAGCATCACCCCGGCGATGAACGCGCCCAACGCCGCCGACAGCCCGACCAGCTCCATCACCGCAGCCGAGGCCATGACGGTGAACAGTGCGGCGACCACGAACATCTCGCGCTCGCCCAGATTGCCGATGAGGCGGAACAGCGGGCGGATGAGGAAGCGCCCGGCGGCGACCAGCCCGGTGATGGCAAGCACGGTATAGATCACCAGCAGCCAGCCTGGCGGACCGCCGGCATCGGCAGGATTGCGGCTGAGCGCGGTGATGATCGTGATCAGCGGAATGATCGAGAGATCCTGAAACAGCAGGATCGAGAACGCGCGCTCGCCAAAGCGGGTGCGCAGGCGGCCCGAGGACTGGAGCATCGGCAACACCTGCGCGGTTGACGACAGCGCCAGCGGCAGGCCCAGCGCGAGCGACGCTGCGGGGGTAAACCCGGCAAAGGCCCAGATCGCCGCTGCCAGCGCGAGGCCGCAGGCGGTGACTTGCAGCAGCCCGAGCCCGACAATGTCGCGCTTCATCCGCCACAGCCGCGCCGGATCGAGCTCGAGCCCGACGAGAAACAGCAGCAGAGTGATGCCGATCTCGGCAAAGCCCAGCTTTTGCTCACCATCGCTGACCATCTGGAGCATTTGCGGGCCGACCACCGCGCCGGCCAGCAGATAGCCCAGGGTGGCACCAAGCCCGAGCCGCCGGAACAGCAGCACGAACACCAGCGCAAAGCCGAGCAGCAAGAAGCCGTCATGCAGAATCGATGGCGCTTCGGCGGCATTCATGCGGGCGGGTCCCCTGCAGCCGCGCGAAATAGCCGCAGCCGCAGGTCCTCTTCAAAGGTTTGCGCCGGTGCGTCAAGATTTCCGCCGAACTGCAATGCTATTGACATTGATGTAGGCAAAAACCAGTCTTGCGGCGGTGTTGGACACAGCCGCACGACGAGGAGAGAACGATGTCGGTTTCGGGTACTTATTCATGCATCATCAATTCGCCGCTGGGCGATCAGAAGCTGACTCTCACGGTGAACGCCGATGGCGACACCTTCACCGGCAGCAGCGCGGGTGATCAGGGCCATTCCGAGATCACCGACGGTAAAGTCGATGGCGATACGATCACCTGGTCGAGCCAGATCACCGTGCCGATGCCGATGAAGCTCGATTGCACGGCCAAGATCGACGGCGACACGCTGACCGGATCGGTGGTTGCGGGCATGTTCGGCACGTTCCCGATGAACGGCACGCGCGCGGCTTGATCATGAACTGAAGGCCGAGGGGGAGCGGCCCGTTTGCGGCGGCCTCCCTCGCGCTCAGTGCCCCGAAGGCGGCGGGGTGCGCTTGATCGTGCCCGAAAACGACAGGATGCGGCGCGTGCCCGCGCTGATCACGCCGCGTACGAAGGCGAGACTGCGCCCGCCACCAAGCAATTCGCCGCGCGCCTCGAGCAGCACTCCGGGTTCGGCCGCGCCGATGAACTCACTATTCATCGCGACGGTCACCCCGTTCACCTCCTGCCCATCGGCGGCGGCGAACATGAACAGCGAGAAATCGGCGAAAGTCATCAGGCAGCCGCCGTGGACATTGCCATGGCTGTTGAGATTGGCGGGACCGGGGAGGAACCCGGTGACGATCCCTTGCGCATCGCGGCGCAGATAGAATGGCCCGGTGGCATCCTCGAACGGATCGGTTCCGCCCCAGCTGTACCAGCCCGCCCAAGGTCCGTTTTCAACCGGCACCAGACCGCCGGTGAAGGGCAAAAGGGAGGGTTTGTCCAAAGGTCAGGCTCCTGTGCGATGCGGTTTGGCATCCCGTTGCACCGCGGGTTGACCTGCGTCAACGCCCGCCCTGCGCCGGGTGGATGGCGTTAGAGCCTGATGACATGACTTTGACCCACCGTGACGGAGCCGATTTTGGCCTGGCGCAAGGCGCGAGGACAGGAGCGATGCAGCGCATCGTGACTGACGAGCAACGCTGCGCCGGGCCAAAAGCGGCCCGCCCTGCACGGGTTGCCCTTGGAAGCCCCTCGGACAGCGTCGCGTCGCTTGGACGGGCTACCAGCCCGCCCTGCACAACGCTCCTTGCCGGGGAGCTTCCAAGGGCAATCACGGTGGGTCAAAGTCATGTCATCAGGCTCTAATGTGCGATATGGCTCGATAATTTGGTGAAGCCGTGCTAAGCCACGCGGGCTGACGTCGCATTAGACGGATATCGGGCCTGCTTAGGCTCATCCCTATGTCCTAAAATAGCCTCACGAAGCCGGGATGTGCAAAGGTTGCGCATGCCCGTCAATATTTCTGGACTAAGGATTCCCAGATGATCACCGGTACTGTCAAATTCTTTAACGCCGACAAGGGCTATGGTTTTATTGCGCCTGAAGGCGGCGGCGGCGACGCTTTCGTTCACATTTCGGCAGTGGAACGCGCCGGCATGAGCACGCTCGATAAGGACCAGCGCATTTCGTATGAGCTGGAAACCGATCGTCGCGGCAAGACCTCGGCTGTCAACCTCCAGCAGGCCTGATTTATCGGGCTGGGCCGGGGTGCCGATCGCGGCGCCCCGGCCCATTCTTTTTCTACCCCGTTACGCCAACCCACATTTAAGGACGAGCAAGGCCACAATGGCAGGATACAAGGAACCCGGATTTCAGGATCGCACCGCCGCCGCCGCCAAGGCGCGCGAGGCCGCCCTTGCCAAACTGAAATCGAAACCGCCGGTCGATCCGGCAGAACAAGCACGGAAAATGGCCGAAGCCGAAGCCCGCGAGGCGGCGAAAGTGGCCAAGCGCGAGGCCGCCAAGGCCGCCAAGATTGCCGAAGCACTGGCCGCCGCCGAAGCACTGCGTGCCAAAGCTGAGGCCGAAGCCGAAGAAGAGCGCCTCGCAGCCGAAGCGGAAGCCGCCAATGCCGAGCAGACCGAGGCCGAGAAAAAGGCCGCGCGCGATGCCCGCTATGCCGCGCGCAAGAGCCGCAAGGGCCGCTAGTCGATGATGCACAGGCGCACCTCTTGATCGCCCGCGAACTGGTCGGCACCGCGCCGATTCCAGCGGGCGAGGAACTGCGCCTGTTTCGCCATGGCCGCGACTACATGATCGCGCTGGGCGGCAACGAGCTGATGACCACGCGCATGAGCGGCTCGGAAGAGGCGCTGGCGACGATGACCTGCTCGCGGCTTGCCGGGCACATGGCCCCGCACCTGCTGGTGGGCGGCTATGGCATGGGCTTCACGCTGCGCGCCGCGCTCGGCGCGCTGGGCAGCGCCGCGCGCGTGACCGTGGTCGAGCTGATCCCCGAGATCATCGACTGGGCGCGCGGGCCGATGGCCGATCTTACTGGAGACTGTCTGGACGATCCGCGCGTCGAGTTGATCGAGGACGATGTCGTGGCGGTGATCGAGCGATCGCGCGGCGCATTCGATGCGATCCTGCTCGATGTCGATAATGGCCCGGATGGGCTGACCCGGCCAACAAATTCAAAACTTTATTCCAAGCGCGGCCTGCAGAATGCGCGCATTGCAATGACGCCGGGCGGCGTGCTGGCGGTATGGTCGGCGGCGCGCGATCCCGCGTTTACGCGGCGGCTGACCGATACCCGCTATAGCGTTGACGAGGTGCCGGTGCGCGCGCGCAGCAACGGCAAGGGCGCCCACCACACGATCTGGTTCGCCACCGCGCCCTGAGCGGGGCTGCGCGAATCCACTACCTGCTGTTCAGGGCAATGATGCCCGGTCCGGCCACTCCAGGAGCACGACCGATGTCCGACCCCAAAACCCGCCCTTTCCTGATCAACAAGGACCTCGACGGCAATTTCCGCCTGACCGTGCGCGACACCTATTACAACTCGCAAGGGTACATGCTGGTCAAGGCGGTCATGCACGACGAGCTGTTCAAGACCGCTGCTGCCGCCAAGACCTTTGCCCAGGCCAATTTCGACGCGAAGCCGGGCCAGTACGCCACAAAGTGAATTTAGCAGGCCATTAGCGCGGCAATAGCGCCGCATTAGCGTGCAAATGGTGCGCCCTGCAGGATTCGAACCTGCGGCCACCGGCTTAGAAGGCCGGTGCTCTATCCAGCTGAGCTAAGGGCGCCCGCTGCGCCTCATAAGGTGGCTTTGCGGCTTGCGCAAATCACGATACTCATCCCGCGCATGAATCAGCACAATCCTGTCCGCATCGACGGCACCGACGGCGCGCGCCGCCATTTTCGCTATTTTGACTTCGTGATGGCCTCGTTTGTCGGCATTTTGTTGCTGTCGAACCTGATCGGCGCGTCGAAGCTGGCAAATGTCGGCGGGCTGACATTCGGGGCAGGGATCCTGTTCTTCCCGGTCTCCTATGTGCTGGGCGATGTGCTGACCGAAGTCTATGGCTACGCCAACGCGCGGCGCTGCGTGTGGATGGGCTTTTTCGCGCTGCTGTTCATGGCATTGATGAGCACGGTGGTGGTGGCGATGCCGCCTTCGCCCGATTGGGGCTGCGCTTCCAGCGCCAATCCGCTGTTTGCCGATCTGGTCAAGCAATCATCGCCCGGCGCGATCTGCCAGACGACGTACGATTCGGTTTTCGGCAGCACGTACCGGATCGTGCTCGCCTCGATCACTGCGTTCTGGGCCGGTGAATTCGTCAACAGCTTCGTTCTGGCGCGGATGAAAGTGCTGACCGGCGGCAAATACCTGTGGAGCCGCACGATCGGCTCGACCTTCTTTGGTCAAGCGGTCGACAGCGCGCTGTTCTATCCGATCGCGTTCCTTGGCGTGTGGACGACGCAGTCGCTGCTTACGGTGATGCTGATCAATTGGGCGATGAAAGTGGCGTGGGAAGTGCTGTTGACCCCGGTGACGTATGCCGTGATCGGATTTCTCAAGCGGCGCGAGGGGTATGACGTGTTCGACACGAAGACCAATTTCTCGCCGTTTGCGGGCGGGGAAGCGTAGCGCCCCCCCGTCAGCCCTACGGGCTGCCACCCCCCCCATTTGTGTTTCGCAAAAATGGGGGGATTGGGCGGGTTCAGTTCGCGATCAGGGCGATGGCGAGGTAGATCAGGATCAGCGAGCCGAAGCCGACCAGTGTGCCGATCACCCAAAGAGCCCGGACCAGCGTGACGTCGAGCCCGGTCGCATCGGCGATGCCCGCGCAGACGCCCCATAGCTTGGCGCGGTCCTTGCCGAGGCGGAAGCCGGAGCGGGCGGAGCCGAGCGGGCGGACGGCGGGGTCTTCGAAGCGCAAGTCGCTCATGCCAGGTCTGCCGAACCGGCGGCGGCGGCGACCGCAGTGGCGGATGGGGCGGCAGCGGGGGTCGAGACGGTGTTGCTGATCGACATGAACGACAGCGTGAGCGCTGCGGCAGCGCAGATGATCGGGGTGGTGAAGTTGCGCAAAGTGGTCATGGTTGGTGGCTCCTCATTGATTGTTTGGCACTGCGCGGCGTCCTCGTCGGCAGATGAACGCAGCATTGCACGGGGCGTGCCAATTCGGGAAAAGCACGCAAATGTGCGCTTTTGCTCGCGAGCCATGAAACCACCCGCGATGCGCCGCGCCAAAACTTGGCGCAAAAAACCAATTATGTGCAACTGCGAGAGCTGTGTGCAGCGGGTTTTTGCGCATTGGCAGACGGACCGATTTGCGGCATAATCGCGGCGCATCCATCCGGGAGTCCGCCGCCGTGAACAACAACGCCTTGTCGTTCCCCGCGCTTGCCATCATCGCACTCACCCTGAGCGCTGCCACGATCAGCAACGCCGCGCGCCCCGCCGACGATATTGCGCGCGACGCCGCCCGCAAGCCCGCGGCGATGATCACCTTTGCCAAAGTCAAACCCGGCAAGACGGTGGTCGATATGCTGCCCGGCGGCGGCTATTTCACACGGGTCTTTTCCAAGGCGGTGGGCCCCAAGGGCCATATCATCGCGCTGGTGCCCGATCAGTTTGCCAAATCCTATCCGAAAGCGGCGGCGGCCATCACCGCGCTGGGCGCCGAGCCGGCCTACAAGAATGTCGAAGTCGCGATCCGCGCGCTGACCGATATCGCGCCTGCGGGGACGGCGGACGTGGTGTGGACCGCGCAGAACTATCACGACCTGCACAGCGCCAAACTGCCGCCCCAAGTGATCGGCGCGGTCAACGCGGCTGTATTTGCCGCGCTCAAGCCGGGCGGCTATTATGTCATCATCGATCATAGCGCGGTGGCCGGTTCGGGCCTGCGCGATGTCGATACGCTGCACCGGATCGATGCCGAGGCGCTCAAGGCCGAAGTGATCGCCGCCGGTTTCGTGTTCGACGGGGAAAGCAAAGTGTTGGCCAATCCGGCCGATGATCGCAGCAAGGCGGTGTTCGACCCGGCCATCCGCGGCAAGACCGACCAATTCGTCTACCGCTTCATGAAGCCCAAGAGCTAGGGTGATAGCCTGCCGAGATGTTGGTCAGTGCTGGGCGCAAACCACCGCAGGTCTTTTGCGCTGCGCATAAAAGCAAGGGTTTCGCGCAGAGACGCTGAGGGAGCAGAGACGCTAGTTCTGTGCCGCAGGCTCATTTGCATCACGACGCTTGTCGTAAACGCGAACGAACCCGTCGCAAAGCGGCTTTGCCGCTGACAGGACCTCATTGCGTCCTCTGCTTCCTCTGCGCCTCTGCGCGAAACTAGGTTTGCACTTGCGATTGCCCCGGACGCCGCCTTTTGGCTTACGTCTTGCATTTCGCTTGCGTTTTGCCGATGCCGCGCTTATCCGGCGGCTGTTCCTGACATTGTGAAAGCGGAGTCTGGGCTGGTCCTTCGAAGGACTGGCGCAATACCGCGTTCGTTGGCGGGGACAGCGGGATTGCCCGGCGGAGCTTGCATGACGGAAATGGCGCGGATCGTCGAGATTGTGGAGGAGGAGGTTGCCAGCCTCGGCCTCGATCTCGTGCGCGTGCGCCTGTTCGGCAAGGGCGAGGTTGGCGATGAGGAGCACACGCTGCAGATCATGGCCGAGCGCCCCGAAACCGGGCAGCTGGTGATCGCCGACTGCGCCGAACTGTCGCACCGCATTTCCGACCGGATCGACGCGCTCGAGGAGCAGGGCGTCACGTTGATCGAAGAAGCCTACCGGCTCGAGGTCAGCTCGCCCGGGATCGACCGGCCGCTGACCCGGCCCAAGGATTTCGCGAACTGGATAGGGCAGGAAGCGCGGATCGAGCTGGCCGAGCTGCACGAGGGGCGCAAGCGCTTTCGGGGGCAACTGACCGGTTTCGATGCCGCCACCGCGACGATTTCAATCGAGGACGAAGGCGTGGTATATGCCGTGCCATTCGCGCTCGTCAGCAATGCCAAGCTTTTCCTGACGGACAGGCTTATCGCTGCAACCCGCCCGCTCGATACTTCTGGTGTAGACGAAGAAGTTTTGGACGGAACCGACGACACCGCTGAGGAACAGGAAGACTAACCCATGGCCAGTGCGATTTCTGCCAACCGCGCCGAGCTTCTCGCCATTGCCAACGCGGTGGCCACCGAGAAGATGATCGACAAGTCGATCGTGATCGAAGCGATGGAAGAAGCGATCCAGAAATCGGCGCGCAACCGCTATGGCGCCGAGAACGACATCCGCGCCAAGCTCGATCCGCGCACCGGCGATCTGCGCCTGTGGCGCGTGGTCGAGGTTGTCGAGGAAGTGGAAGACTATTTCAAGCAGATCGACCTCAAGGCGGCTGACAAGCTCCAGCCCGGCGCGAAAGTCGGCGACTTCATCGTCGATCCGCTGCCGCCGGTCGATCTGGGCCGGATCGATGCGCAATCGGCCAAGCAGGTGATCTTTCAAAAGGTACGCGATGCCGAGCGCGACCGCCAGTATGAGGAATTCAAGGACCGCGCCGGCGAAGTGATCACCGGGGTGATCAAGTCGGTCGAGTTCGGCCATGTCATTGTCAATCTGGGCCGCGCCGAGGGCGTGATCCGCCGCGACCAGCAAATCCCGCGCGAAGTGCCGCGCGTGGGCGAGCGCGTGCGCGCCTGGATCATGAAAGTGGAGCGCCAGAACCGGGGTCCGCAGATTTTCCTCAGCCGCGCGCATCCCGAATTCATGAAGAAGCTGTTCGCGCAGGAAGTGCCCGAAATCTATGACGGCATCATCGAGATCAAGGCCGCTGCCCGCGATCCGGGCAGCCGCGCCAAAATCGGCGTGATCAGCCGCGACGGCTCGATCGATCCGGTCGGCGCGTGCGTCGGCATGAAAGGCAGCCGCGTGCAGGCGGTGGTGCAGGAATTGCAGGGCGAGAAGATCGACATCATCCCGTGGAGCGAGGACACCGCGACGTTCGTGGTCAACGCGCTCCAGCCCGCGACGGTGAGCCGCGTGGTGATCGACGAGGAAGAAAGCCGCATCGAAGTGGTTGTGCCCGACGATCAGCTGTCGCTCGCCATCGGGCGGCGCGGCCAGAACGTGCGGCTCGCGTCCTCGCTCACGGGCTCGGCGATCGACATCCTGACCGAGGCGGAATCTTCGGAGAAGCGCCAGCGCGAGTTTACCGAGCGTTCGAAGATGTTCGAGGAAGAGCTCGATGTCGACGAAACGCTGTCGCAGCTGCTGGTTGCCGAAGGGTTCAGCGAGCTGGAGGAAGTGGCGTTTATCGACATCGCCGAACTGGCTGCGATCGAAGGGTTTGACGAGGAACTGGGCCAGGAGCTGCAAAGCCGCGCTGCCGAGGCGCTCGAGCGGCGCGAGGATGGCCAGCGCGAGGAGCGCCGCGGGCTGGGCGTGGAAGATGCGCTGGCCGAGCTGCCGCATCTGACCGAGGCGATGCTGGTGACGCTTGGCAAGGCGGGCATTTTGACGCTCGACGATCTGGCCGACCTCGCCACCGATGAACTGATCGCCAAGAAGCGCGGGAGCGAGCAGCGCCGCCGCAGCACCGCGCAGACCGATCCGCGCCGCGAACGCTCGGAACGCACCGAGGACAAGGGCGGCGTGCTTGGTGAATATGGGCTGAGCGAAGAGCAGGGCAACGAGATCATCATGGCCGCCCGCGCCCATTGGTTCGAGGACGAGCCCGCAGCGGATGCCGCGTCCGCAACCGAGGAGGCCGCCCATGCGGAATCCTCACAATGAGCCGCTAACGTCGGACATCCTGAACGCGGCGGCGGGTCATCCTGAAAAGGGGGCCCAGCCGGAGCGGAAATGTGTGCTCACCGGCAGGCACGATGAGCGCGGCACCTTGGTGCGCCTTGCGATATCGAGCGAAGGGCAGGTGATGCCCGATGCGCTGGCCCGCGCGCCGGGGCGGGGCGCATGGATCGGGGTGACCCGCGCCGCGCTGGACACTGCGCTCGCCAATGGCAAATTGAAGGGGGCGCTGGCACGCAGTTTCAAAGGCGCGCGGATCGACATTCCCGCCGATCTGGGCGCACGCACCGAAGCGGCGCTGACCCGCGCGCTGACCGAGCGGCTTGGCATCGAGCTGCGCGCCGGAACATTGCTCATGGGCACCGAACGCATTGCGCAGGCCGCGCGGGCGGGCACCGTGTTGTGGCTGGCGCACGCCAGCGATGCCGGGAGCGACGGCCCGAACAAGCTGGCGCAGGCCTGGCGCGTGGGCCAGATGGCCGAAGGCACTGGCCTCAAGGGATTTATCTTGCCGCTGGACCGTGCGGCGTTGTCTGTGGCATTGGGCCGCGACAACGTTGTTCATCTGGCGCTGACTGATGCAGCTGCGGTCCGCAGGATCGAGGCGCCGCTGGGCCGTCTCGTCCATTTTTTGGGCCGCGGTGAGGGACTGAACGAGGCTGCCGTGGGGGAATATCCCGGGGCGGCCGAGGTTGATTGTGTGACGAAGGGCGAATGAGTTCGATGAGCGATGACAAGAAGCCGACCCTGGGCCGCAGGCCGCTGGGCCTCAAGACCTCGGTAGAGGCCGGTGAGGTCAAGCAGACCTTCAGCCACGGCCGCACCAACAAGGTGGTGGTCGAGGTCAAGCGGCGCAAATTGATGCCGCGCCCCGGCGGCGCGGATGCGTCGGTGGTGGCTCCGGCGGAAGTCGCGCCCGCGCCCGCGCCGGTCGTTGCCGCGCCGCCGCCACCTCCGCCGCAGCAGTTTACCCCCGCGTCGCGCGAGTCGCGTCAGGAGATGCAGACGCGCCTGTTGCGCGAGGCCGAGGAAGCGCGCCTGCAATCGCAGGAAGCGGCCAATCGCCGTGAGCAGGAAGAGCGCCAGCGCGCGCTCGAAGAGGCACGCAACCCGCAATCCGCCACTGCTGTCGCGGCGCCAGCGCCCGAGCCTGCGCCTTCAGCGCCGCCAGAGGCCGCAGCTCCCGCCACTGCCGAAGCACCGGCCGAGCCGGTCGCAGCGGACAGCGCGCCCGAAGTGGGCAGCGCCGAGGAAACCAAGAGCGCAGAAACAAGCGAAGTCACCACGACCGCGCCGCGCCGGTTCACACCGGTCGCGTCGCCCAGGCGGCCCGAGCCTGCCGCGAAGAAACCGGTGCAATCACCGCGCGAAAAAGGTGCGGTTGATCGCCGGCAGGCGGGCAAGCTGACCGTCAGCAAGGCGCTGAACGAAGATGAAGGCGCGCGGGCGCGCAGCCTCGCCGCGCTCAAGCGCGCGCGCGAGAAAGAAAAACGCGCGCATTTCGCGGGCAAATCGCAGCCGCGCGAGAAGCAGGTGCGCGATGTCGTGGTGCCCGAGGGCATCACGGTGCAGGAACTGGCCAACCGCATGGCGGAGAAGGCCGCCGACCTGGTCAAGGCGCTGTTCAAGATGGGCATGATGGTGACCATCAACCAGTCGATCGATCAGGACACGGCCGAGTTGCTGGTCGAGGAATTCGGCCACAATATCAAGCGCGTGTCGGATAGCGATGTCGATATCGACAGCGCCGACGACGTCGATATCGACGAGTCGATGGTGCCGCGTCCGCCGGTGGTGACGATCATGGGCCATGTCGATCACGGCAAGACCTCGCTGCTCGATGCGCTGCGCGGCACCGATGTCGTGCGCGGCGAGGCGGGCGGCATCACGCAGCATATCGGCGCGTATCAGATCAAGACCAAGGGCGGCGATCTGATCACCTTCCTCGATACGCCGGGCCACGAAGCCTTCACCGAAATGCGCATGCGCGGGGCCAACGTGACCGATATCGTCATTCTGGTGGTCGCCGCCGACGACGGGATCATGCCGCAGACGATCGAGGCGATCAACCACACCAAGGCGGCAGGCGTGCCGATGATCGTGGCGATCACCAAGGCCGACAAGCATGAGGCCAACGCGCAGAAAATCCGCGAACGCCTGCTCGAGCACGAAGTGGTGGTCGAGGAGATGTCGGGCGATGTGCAGGATGTCGAGGTTTCGGCCAAGACCGGGGCAGGCATGGATGAGCTGATCGAGAAGATCCTGCTCCAGGCCGAACTGCTCGAACTGCGCGCCAATCCCGATCGTTTCGCCGATGCGACGGTGATCGAGGCGAAGCTCGACAAGGGCAAGGGTCCGCTCGCCACGGTGCTGATCAATCGCGGTACGCTCAAGGTGGGCGATGTGCTGGTGGTGGGCACGCAATCGGGCCGCGTGCGCGCGATGCTCGATGACAAGGGCCGCCAGATCAAGGAGGCGGGACCATCGCTGCCGGTCGAAGTGCTGGGCCTTGGCGGGGTGCCGATGGCCGGCGACGCGCTGACCGTGGTGGAAAACGAGGCGCGCGCGCGCGAAGTGGCGGCGTATCGCCAGGAAAAGGCAACCGCCAAGCGCACGACGCAGGAACCCGCGAGCCTCGAGAACATGTTCTCCGCGCTCGCTGCGAAGAAGGCGGTCATCGAATACCCCGTGGTGGTGAAGGCCGATGTGCAGGGCTCGACCGAAGCCATCGTCAATGCGCTGAATCGCATTTCGACCGACGAGATCAAGGTGCGCATCCTCAATTCGGGCGTGGGCGCGATCACCGAGAGCGATGTGACCTTGGCGCAGGCCAGCGGCGCGCCGATCATCGGCTTCAACGTGCGCCCCAATGCCAAGGCGCGCGAGCTGATCGAGCGCTTCAAGGTGCGGATGAAGTACCACGACGTGATCTATCAGCTGACCGACGATGTCCGCCTTGAAATGGCGGGCGAACTGGGGCCGGAGCGGATCGAGACCGTGGTCGGCCGCGCCGAGGTCAAAGAGGTGTTTCCTGCGGGCAAGAAGGACAAGGCAGCCGGTTTGCTGGTGGTCGAAGGCTTCATCCGCAAGGGCATCAATGCGCGGCTTACGCGGCAGGATGTCATCATCTCGCAGACCTTCATCCAGTCGCTGCGGCGCTTCAAGGACGATGTTGCCGAAGTGCGCGGCGGGCTCGAATGCGGCGTGCTGCTGCAGGACACGAACGACATCAAGCCGGGCGATCAGCTTGAAGTGTTCGAGGTCGAGGAACGCGTGCGGACGCTGTGAACGAGCGATCAGACCTCAAAGGCATGACCGTGAACGAACGTCTTGTCGTTTGCGGCTTGATCGATGACTTCGATCACGCGCGTTCGCAGTGGGATGTCGAGACCCTGAAGTCGATATTCTCCAAGATCGGCCTTGCGGGCTATGATCTCGAATTGCTGCGCTGACCCAATGCCCCGCTACGTCGCCCTGCTTGGTTCGATCAACGTCGGTGGCAACCGGCTGACGATGGCGGAATTGCGCGCGGCGTTCGAGAGCGAGGAGCTTGCCAATATCGAGACGGTGGTGGCGAGCGGCAATGTGCTGTTCGACCACGACGAACGGCCCACGCCTGGGCTGGAGGAAAAACTGGAGCGGCTTGTCCGCGCCAAATTTGATATGCGCAGCGTGGTCGCGGTACGCAGCGCGGAAGAGGTGCGCACGGCCATTGAGGACAATCCATTTACCGGGCACGGCGCTGATGCCCATGTCCACACGATGTTCCTGGATGGCGACGCGGATCCTGCGCAATTCGCGGTGCTGAAGGCCGATCAGGCCGATCGCGGCCCCGAAAGGCTCGCATTGGGACCCCGCGCGCTCTATATCGATTTCGTCGAAGGTGTGGCAGCCAGCCGGATGACGGCGGTGTTCCTTGAGCGCCGTCTCGGTCGGCGCGGCACCGCACGCAACGTGCGCTCGCTTGCGCGTATTCTGGCGAAGATGAGCTGAAGGGCAAGATTGGTAACGTGGTCAAACCGGCGGCAACCCCTGAAACGCGCTCGGTCCGCCTGCTCAAGGTGGGCGAACAGGTGCGTCATATCCTTTCCGAGCTCCTGACCCGTCAGGATGTGCACGACGAAGTGCTGACCGCGCATACCGTGTCGGTTACGGAAGTGCGCATGTCGCCCGATCTGCGCCATGCCACCGCGTTCATCAAATCGCTGCTCGGCGCGGATGAAGAGGCGGTGCTGAAGGCGCTGCGGACCAACACCGCCTATTTCCAGAAGGAAGTGGCGCAGCGGCTGCGGCTGCGGTTTGCCGCGAAGATCAAGTTTCTGGCCGATGAGAGTTTCGATGTCGCCAGCCATATCGACACGCTGCTGGCGCATCCGCGCGTGGTGCGCGATCTGGGCGGGGATGAGCCGTCCCAATGAGCGATGACCAGCTTTATGTGCCGCTCGCAGACGGCGATCTTTGCCTTGAGCTTTTGACCGAGGCGCACCGCGAAGGCCTGCGCGCGGCTTGCGCGCTGGATCAGGAGATCTGGGCGATCTATCCCTTTTGCTATGTGGGCGAACACTTCGATCCGCAGTTCGACAGCCTGCTCAACAGCGGGGCTGCGCGGCGCTGCTATGCGGTGCTGCGGGCAGGCGAAGTGGTGGGCATGACCGCGTGGATCGAGCACGGCACGCCCGGCTGGTCGATCGAAATCGGCAACAGCTTCATCGTTCCCGCCTTGCGCGGCAGCGGGTTTAACCGGCGGCTCAAGCAGTTGATGCTCGATCACGCCTTTGCCCGCGGTCTGGAGCGGGTGGCGTTCAAGGTCGATGCGATCAACACGCGCAGCCGCGCCGCTGTGCTCAAACTGGGCGCGCACGAGGAAGGCATGCTGCGCCATGAGCGGCAGACCTGGACCGGGCGGGTGCGCAATACCATGTGCTACAGCATCCTGCGCGGTGAATGGTTGGCCGAAAACCGATGAACGATGCCCTGTATCAGGCGGCAACACTGGTGCTGCCGCTCATTTTCGCCATCGTGTTTCACGAGGTGGCGCATGGCTGGATGGCGCGGGCGCTGGGCGATCCCACGGCGTATGAGATGAACCGGCTCAGCCTCAACCCGCTGCGCCATGTCGATCCCGTGGGGACGATCCTGCTGCCCGGCGCGCTCAAGCTGATGGGGCTGCCGGTGTTCGGCTGGGCCAAGCCGGTACCGGTCGTCTATGCGCGCCTGCGCAATCCCCAGCGCGATATGGCATTCGTCGCGGCGGCGGGGCCGGCGACGAATTTTGTGCTTGCCGCTCTTGCCGCCGTTGGCTTCGGGCTAATCCTGCGCGGTGCCGACCCGGTGACGGCGCCAGCGCCTTGGGTTGTATTTCTTGCCGACAATCTCAAGAACTTCCTTTTGATCAATATCTTCCTTGGTACATTTAATCTCATTCCGCTGCCGCCGTTCGATGGCTCGCGCATTTTGCGCGGGCTTTTGCCGATGAGCGGCGCGCGGTTGCTCGACCGGATCGAGCCGCTGGGTATTCCGTTTTTCATCATCATCTTTGTTGTGGTGCCGCAGCTGATGCCCGGCCTCCATATCGTCGATCAGATCGTTGCGCCGCCGATGAACTGGATGCTTGAGCAGTATCAGCAGCTGGTCACTTTCGTTGCGGGACCCGAGCTCGATTGATCAGCGGCTGGATTATTCTCGACAAGCCGCTCGGCCTCGGCTCGACCCAGGCGGTGGCTGCGGTGAAGCGCAATTTGCGCGAGGCTGGCCTTGGCAAGCCGCGTGTCGGCCACGGCGGCACGCTCGACCCGCTGGCGACGGGTGTGCTGCCGATCGCGGTGGGCGAGGCGACCAAGCTCGCGGGGCGGATGCTCGATGCGAGCAAGGAATATGCCTTTACCGTGCAGTTCGGCGCGGAGACCGATACGCTCGATCTTGAAGGCCGGGTGATCGCGACGAGCGATGCGCGGCCGTCATGGGCGGAGATGGCGGCGGTGCTGCCGCGCTTCACCGGCCCCATCGAGCAGGTTCCGCCCGCCTATTCGGCGCTGAAGGTCGATGGCAAACGCGCTTATGATCTCGCGCGGGCAGGGGAGATCGTGGCGATCAAACCGCGCGCGGTAAGCGTGCACAGCCTCGAGTTCTTCCCCGAACCGGGGAGGGGGACCAACGTAGCTGACGGAGTGGCACAGGCGAGCGCACACCGGCACGTGCCCCTCCACCATCCTTCGGATGGTCCCCCTCCCCGTGCCGGGGAGGAACAAGTTACGTTGGTCGCGCATGTTTCGAAGGGCACCTACATTCGCAGCCTTGCGCGCGACATTGCGCGCGCGCTGGGTACGGTCGGCCATGTCACCATGCTGCGTCGCCTGCGCGCCGGTCCGTTCGGCTTGGCCCAAGCGATTTCGCTGGACAAATTGAACGATCTGGGCAAGGGCGCTGACCTTGAACACATATTCTTGCCGTTGGAGGCAGGGCTGGTCGATATCCCGGCTCTCGATCTCGAACCCGAACAGGCAAGGGCGGTCCGTCAAGGCCGCGTTCTGACCGGGTTGCCCCATCCCGACGGGCTTTACTGGGTGCGCAGCGGCAATACGCCGGTGGCCTTGGTGGAACTTTCAGGCTCTGTCCTGACCGTCGCGCGGGGGTTCAATGTCCCTGATATCGCGGAGTAAGAACAATGTCGGTTACCGCTGAAAAGAAGCAGGAAATCATCAAGGACAACGCGCGCATGGTCGGTGATACCGGCTCGCCCGAAGTCCAGGTGGCAATCATCACCAGCCGTATCAACACGCTGACGAGCCACTTCAAGGCGCATCACAAAGACAACCACTCGCGCCGCGGCCTGCTGATGATGGTCAACAAGCGCCGTACGCTGCTCGACTATCTGAAAAGGAAGGATGTCGACCGGTATAACGCGCTTATTCAAAAGCTTGGTCTGCGCAAGTAACCCATGCAAAAGCGGCCCCCTGTTGGGCCGCTTTTCGTATCCGGAACCCGCCCGCAATTCGGCAGGCAGGTTCGCATCCGGGGCCAACAGTGCCTCACACCGGACCGGGACGGATCTCCCCGGCAGCAAAAACCCGCGCGCAATAGGGCACGCGGGCTGAAGGATAATACATGTTCGACGTCAAAACCGTATCGCTGGAATGGGGCGGCAAAACCCTCACTCTGGAAACCGGCCGCGTAGCCCGTCAAGCTGACGGCGCGGTCATCGCCACTTATGGCGAAACTGTTGTGCTCTGCGCGGTCACGGCCGCCAAGAAGGTCAAGGAAGGCCAGGATTTCTTCCCGCTGACTGTCCACTATCAGGAGAAATTCTCGGCCGCCGGGCGCATCCCGGGCGGCTTTTTCAAGCGCGAGCGCGGCGCTACCGAAAAGGAAACGCTGGTTTCCCGCTTGATCGATCGCCCGCTTCGTCCGCTGTTCCCCGAAGGTTTCTACAACGAAATCAACGTGATCGCTCAGGTTCTGAGCTATGACGGCGAGACTGAGCCCGATATGGTGGCAATGATCGCTGCCTCGGCGGCGCTGACCATTTCGGGCCTGCCGTTCATGGGCCCGATCGGCGCGGCGCGCGTCGGCTTCAAGGACGGCGAATACAGCCTCAACCCCTCGATGGCGCAAGTGGTCGAAGGCCGCCTCGATCTCGTCGTTGCCGCCACCGACAGCGCGGTGATGATGGTCGAGTCCGAAGCCAAGGAGCTGACCGAGGACGAAATGCTCGGCGCTGTGGTCTATGCGCACGATGAGATCCGCAAGGTTATCGGCGCGATCATCAGCCTGGCTGAGAAGGCCGCCAAGGAGCCTTGGGAAATCGATCTCAGCGACAACACCGCCGACATCAAGAAGAAGCTCAAGGAGATCGTTGGTGCGGACGTTGCCGCCGCTTACAAGATCATCGACAAGTCGGCGCGCTCGAATGCGCTGAACGAGGCGCGGGCCAAGGCCAAGGATGCGTTTGCCGAAGAAGGCGCGCAGACCCAGATGGTCGCGATGAAGACGATGAAGAAGGTCGAGGCCGACATCGTGCGCGGCGCCATCCTCAAGGACGGCCAGCGCATCGACGGACGCACCACCACGCAGATCCGGCCGATCGAGGCGATGGTCGGTTTCCTGCCGCGCACGCATGGTTCCTCGCTGTTCACACGCGGCGAAACGCAGGCGATCTGCACCACCACCTTGGGCACCAAGGATGCCGAGCAGATGATCGATGGGCTCGACGGCCTGTCGTACACCCGCTTCATGCTGCACTACAACTTCCCGCCCTATTCGGTGGGCGAGGTTGGCCGCTTCGGTGCGCCGGGCCGCCGCGAAGTGGGCCATGGCAAGCTGGCCTGGCGCGCGCTGAACCCGGTTCTGCCGAGCAAGGACGAGTTTCCCTACACGATCCGCGTTCTTTCGGACATCACCGAGTCCAACGGTTCTTCGTCGATGGCCACGGTCTGCGGCGGTTGCCTCTCGATGATGGACGCGGGCGTGCCGATCGCGCGCCCGGTTTCGGGCATCGCGATGGGGCTGATCCTCGAAGGCGATGAGTTCGCGGTGCTTTCGGATATTCTCGGCGACGAGGATCATCTGGGCGACATGGACTTCAAGGTGGCCGGCACCAGCGCCGGCATCACCACGATGCAGATGGACATCAAGATCGCCGGGATCACCCGCGAGATCATGGCCAAGGCCCTGTCGCAGGCCAGCGAAGGCCGCGCGCATATCCTCGGCGAGATGACCAAGGCATTGGGCAGCGCGCGCAGCGAGCTTTCGGCGCACGCTCCGCGCATCGAATCGATCCAGATCGACAAGGCGAAGATCCGCGAAGTGATCGGCACCGGCGGCAAGGTGATCCGCGAGATCGTGGCCGAGACCGGCGCGAAAGTGGATATCGACGATGAAGGTCTGATCAAGATCAGCTCGTCCGATCCGGCGCAGATCGAAGCCGCGAAGAAGTGGATCCTCGGCATCGTCGAGGAAGCCGAAGTCGGCAAGATCTACGACGGCAAGGTGGTCAACATCGTTGATTTCGGCGCATTCGTGAACTTCATGGGCGGCAAGGATGGCCTCGTCCACGTCTCCGAAATGCGCAGCGAGCGCGTCGAAAAGCCGGGCGATGTGGTCAAGGAAGGCCAGGCCGTTAAGGTCAAGGTGCTCGAGATCGATCCGCGCGGCAAGGTGCGCCTGTCGATGCGCGTGGTCGATCAGGAGACCGGCGAGCCGCTCGAAGACACCCGTCCGCCGCGCGAAGGTCGCCCGGAGCGCAGCGGTGGCGGTGATCGCGGTGATCGGCGTGGCCCGAGCGGCCCGCGCGGTGATCGTGGTCCGCGCCGCGAAGGCGGTGACCGTGATCGCGGCCCGCGCCGCGATCGCGACGATGGCCCAGCGCCCGATCATATCCCGGCGTTCCTGAAGTCTGACGACTGAGCGGGCGGCGCATCTGACAAAAGGGGGCTCGCGGCGACGCGGGCCCCTTTTTTGTTGCTTTGCGTGCCGGTGGGAAGACGATAATCTGCGCAGGCGGGAGGCGCGGATGAAAAGGCAGACGATCAGAAGCTTGGCCGGGGCAGCGCTGCTCGCCGCATCGGGCACGGCGCTCGCATGCGCAGATTCGGGCTGCCACCCGGCGTGGAACCTGTTTGGGGGGAACAGCGCGTGTCATAGCCATGCCGTCATTGCGCCGGGCAACGATACGCGGATCAATCTCTATGCCTTGGTGCGCGATGCGGCGGGGCAGGGGCTCGGCGGCAAGATCAAGCCGCCGCCGGGATACGAGGCGGAGGAGTTCGGGCAGACTTTCCTCAACTGGAACGAACTGAAACAAAGCGTTTTTCCCAGCGATGTGCAGCCGGATTGGAGCAGCGCGGGCGACGCGCGCGGGCAGGGGCTGGCCGCCGCCGCGCCCGCCTTTGCTGCCGCCATGGCCGCCAACAAGGCGCTGCCCGCCGCTGAGCGCAGTCTGCTGAGCACAGCGCGTGCACGGCTTTTGCAGACACACAATGGCCCCGCGGAGGGCGAGGCGGTGATGCCCTGGCCCACCGGTATCGCCAGCGCGGCGGGCAAGGAGTACCTCGCCTATCTGCAGGCTGCCGATGCCTTCTATGGCAAGCGCTGGGACGAGGCCCGGGAAGGCTTTGCCAAGCTGGGCCGTGCGGGCGATCCGTGGGTGGCGGAAACGGCGGCTTATATGGTCGCGCGCACCGAACTGGCGGCGGCATCGGCGAACAGCATCGATGAGTACGGCTTCTTTCAGGGGGTGAAAACGGTCGATAAGGCGGCAACAGCGCGCGGACAAGGCGCACTTAGCGCGTATTTGAAGGCCTGGCCGCAAGGGCGCTATGTAGCCTCCGCGCGCGGGCTCGAGCGGCGCGCGCTATGGCTCGCTGCCGACTTTGGCAAGCTTGCGCAGCGCTATGAAGACATGCTCGCCGCGACCGCGCCCGCTTCTGAGCAGATGGTCGGACTGGTCCAGGAAATCGACAACAAGTTGTTGTTCGATAGCGAAAATACCGCGCCGCGCGCCACCGGCCCGCTGCTGCTCGCGACGATCGATCTGATGCAGCTGCGGGTGGGCGATCCGGCAGACAAGAACAGCGACGTGAAGCCGGGGATCGATGCCGCGACCTTGGCCGGGCAGCAGGCCGCCTTCATGCGCGCGCCCGATCTCTACAGCTTCGTGCTGGCCAATCACGCTTTCTATGTCGCCAAAGACTATGCCCGCGTGCTGAAATTGATCCCCGATGACGCGCGCCGCGCGTCTTATGGCCCGCTCGCGTTCAGCCGGCAGGTGCTGCGCGGCCAGGCACTGGCGGCGCTCGGCGATCGCAACGAGACGGGTTTCTGGCGCGAGCTGATTGGCGGCGCGGAAGCGGTGTGGCAGCGGCCCACAGTCGAGCTGGCGCTGGCGATGAACCTCGAGCGGCGCGGGCAAGTGGCGGCGGTGTTTGCCAAGGACTCGCCGATCACCGACCCACTTACCCGCGCGATCCTGTTGGCGCACAGCGCGGGCCCCGACCTGCTGCGCAGCGCCGCCATGACGAGTGCGCAACCGCAGGAGCGCGATGAGGCGCTGTTCGTGTTGCTCTACAAGCAGCTCAGCCGGGGCAACTATGCGGGGTTTGTCAGCAATCGCCCGCTGGCCCGCGCCGACGCGCCGCTGGACGGCAAATTCACCTTTGCCCGCTACCCGGCGCTCGGGCTGGGCGTGTTTGCCAGCGGCCGTACGATGGAAGCCGGGTTTGCCTGCCCCGCGCTCACCGCCACTGCGCAGGCGCTTGCCGCCGATCCGCGCGCCATCCATGCGCAACTGTGCCTCGGCGAATTCTGGCGGCTCAATGGCTTCGACGATTTCAGCGTGCTCGATGTTGCCCCGCGCGCCAATGAACTGGGCGGCGCGGTCAGCGGCTTTCCCGGCGTGCCGAACCGGCGCGGCAGTTTTTATGAGGCGGCGATCGCCGATCCCCGCGCGGCTCCGGCGGACAAGGCCTATGCGCTGTTCCGGCTGGTGCGCTGCTATGCGCCGAGCGGCAACAATTCGTGCGGCGGGACCGAAGCGTCCAAGGCGCAGCGCAAGGCATGGTTCGACCGCCTCCACCGCGACTATCCAAAGAGCGTCTGGGCGCAAAAGCTGCGCGTCTATTGGTGAGCTGGCGCGCGGCGGCGCTGGCGGCGGCGCTGCTGGCCGGGGCCTGCGCGCCGCCGGCCTCCGCACCGGTTGATCCAGCGCGCCATGACCAGTTTTTCCTGTGGGCCGGCGTAAAGCCGCCGCCTGCGGTGCGCCGCGCCAAAGTGCTCTACATCCTGGGCGGCGAGGTGCGGCGCGAGGGGCCGCCGCGCTTTGTGGCCATGCGCGCGGGGGTGCCCCACGGGCTGCGCGCCGCCTTGTGGCTGACGGTGCGCGCCGAGCGGCTGGATTGGGATGCGCGCACCTGGGAGGCGCTCCTGCGCGAGCTGGCAAGGTGGCGCGGCGCGAACGCGCGGCTGGAGGGCCTGCAAATCGATTTCGACGCCGCGACGCCGGGGCTCGGCCGCTATGCCGTGTTTCTGCGCGAGGTGCGCCGCCGCCTGCCGCCTGGCACAAAGCTGTCGGTGACCGGACTGCTCGACTGGAGCGCGCATGGCGATCCGCGCGCGCTGGCGGCGCTGGCGGGGATTGTCGATGAGGCGGTGATCCAGACGTATCAGGGGCGCACAACGATCCCGGGCTATGCCGCCTATTTCAGCAGGATCGACAGTTTGCCGCTGCGCCACAAGATTGCGCTGGTCGAGGGCGGCACGTGGACACCGCCGCCGCAGCTCGCGCGCGACAGGCGTTTTGCCGGGTACGTGGTGTTTCTGCTCAGGCCGCTTTCTGCTCCGGCTCGGGCGGGTCACCAGCCGTAAGGATGCGATTGCGGCCTGCGCTTTTCGCGGCATAGAGTGCCTCGTCGGCGGCTTTCAGTGCGGCGCTCTGATCGGCATAGCCGAACACATCCGCAATCCCGCCCGAGAAGGTGATCTGCCCGAACGGCGTGTCGTTGCCGCGATTGACCAGGCGGCGCTCGGCAATCTCCTCGCGCGCACCATCCAGCCGTTTGAATGCTTGCTCGACGGTATGGTTTCGGAACAGCACCGCAAATTCCTCGCCGCCGTGGCGCGCGACATGGCACCGCGCATCCGAAATGCGGTTCAGCGTGTCTGCGACAACCTTGAGCACGCGGTCTCCCGCAGGGTGGCCGTGGGTATCATTGATGCGCTTGAAGTGATCGATATCGCAGAATGCGACCGCAAGCGGTTCACCGGCAAGGCCCGCGTCGCGGATCTCGCGCTCGAGCCGCAGCTCGAATGCGCGGCGATTGGGCAGGCCGGTCAGGTGATCCATGTCCGCTACGCGGCGGGTTTCCTCGAGACTGCCCTGGAGCGCCTCGATGCGCTGCTCGCTCTGCGCCAGGTCGTGCTCGATCGCGCGGGTGCGGTCCATCATCGCGCGGGTCAGCGCGGCAAGCTCGGAAATGACCTCGCCGGCCTTGTTGACTTGCTGGAGGTCATCGACGTGGCGCTGCATCGCGGAATTGTATTCGCTGGTCGCGGTGCGTGCGCCGCTCATCGTCGAGGAAAACTCTGTCAGGCTTTCTTCGATGCGGCCCATCAGCACGACCAACGGGCCATCGCCAGAATCAGAGGTGCCCTTGGCATCTTCGAGCCACTTGATCGTGATCGGCAGCCCCTTTTCGGCGCGCTCGAGGATCAATTGCGACAGCCGCGGATCGGCCCCGGTAACGAAATCATACGCGATGGCGAGCGTGCTGGGCAGGACTTCGAGATCATGATCGATCAGAAAGTCGGCAACTTTGCCGAGCATGCGGCGTTTGGCGGGAAGCCAGATCTCGCGCGCTGTCGGCTCATGCGCCAGCGCGGCGGCAGGCGGTGTCTTCGAGCTGTGCTCGTCGCCACCATCCGCGTCTTCACCCGCGAACCAATGCCACCATTTCCCGCGCCGGGAGCTCTCATCTGATGCGTGCTGTGTCATGCCTCCAAGAACGGAGACCGAAAGCGCATTTTAACCACAAATCACGCATTTTTTTTGCGATGATCGCAGCGCCCGCCTGCTCAGCGCACGCGGGGGCCACCAAACGGCATCGGCGGCGGCGGGCGGCGGTGGCCGCGCGGCAGCTGCGCCTGATAGGCGCGGCCGCAATGCGACACGCAATAGGGGAACCCGGGGTTCACCTTTTCGCCGCAAAAGTGGAAGTCGGCCTCGCCCGGGTGGCCCATCGGCCAACGGCAGATGCGGTCGTTGAGATCGAGCAGGCTGGTTTTCTCGGCAATGACCGGGCTGGGCCGCGCAGGCACGAGGCGGCGCGGCGGGGCGGGCGGGATCGGGGGCTGCTGGTCGCCGGGGCCCTGGCGCAGGAACCCGCCGGGGCCGACCGAAACGATGCGCGGCGCAGGCGCCGGCATGGGCACGGCGGCATCGGCTGGCGCGGGCGCTGCGGCGGCTTCGACCGGAGCGGGCGCGGGCGGCGGGGAAGGCGCAGCGGCTTGCGGCACCGGGGCGGGCCGCGGCGCGCTGATCCGCGCTTCGGGCGCGGGAACCGCGGCGGGCGGCGCAGCGGGGGCGGGCTTGGCCGCTTTGGGCGCGGCGGCCTCAAGCTTGTCGTTGGGCTTGACCGGCGAAGGGCGGGCTTTCAGCCCCAGACGATGCGCTTTGCCGATCACGGCATTGCGGCTCACGCCGCCGAGTTCCTCGGCGATCTGGCTGGCGGTAGCGCCGCCTTCCCACATCTTGGTCAGCGTTTCGATCCGCTCGTCGGTCCAGCTCATGCCTTGAAAAATCCTTCAAAAAACTTGTCCTTGAGCGGGCGACTGTTCGCCCGCACCGGACCTTGCGTTTGGCCGCGCCGCGCGATACCGCGACACCTATGGCCGATCAACCGATGCCCGCGAGCGGGCCAGCACCACATTCCCCGCGCCGGCAGAGCGGCGCCGCCCCGCAGCCAGACACCCTGTTGCCCGCCAGCGCCATGCCGCGACATTTCGTGAAACCGGGAGAACCGCTGTTTCGCGGTCCCAACTGGCTCGGTCTGTGGACCTTGTATATGAAGGAAGTGCGCCGGTTCTTCAAGGTGCATACCCAAACGATCTGGGCACCGGCGATCACCACTCTGCTCTATCTGGTGATTTTCACGCTGGCGCTGGGCGGGGGCGGGCGGCTGGTGCTGGGCGTGCCCTTTGCCACGTTCGTCGCGCCCGGGCTGATCGCGATGGGCATGATCAACAATGCCTTTGCCAATTCCAGCTTCGGCCTGCTGATCGGCAAGATCCAGGGCACGGTAATCGACTACCTGATGCCGCCGATCTCGGCGGGCGAACTGCTCGCCGCGCTGGTGGCGGCGGCGGTGACCCGCGCGGTGCTGGTCGGGCTGGCGGTGGCGGGGGCAATGGTGCTCTGGCCGGGGGTCAATCTGGCGTTGCACCATGTCTGGGCGGTGGTGTGGTTCGCGCTGATGGGTTCGGTGCTGCTGGCGCTGATCGGCGTGCTCACCTCGCTCTGGGCGGAAAAGTTCGATCATAACGCTGCGATCACCAACTTCGTGATCACGCCGATGTCGATGCTTTCGGGCACATTCTATGCGATCGACAACCTTGCGCCCGCGTTTCAGACGATCAGCCGGTTCAATCCGATTTTCTATGTGATTTCGGGCTTTCGCTATGGCTTTCTGGGCCGCAGCGACATCGGCAATACCGACATGGCGGTGATTTACGGCGCGGTGGGGCTGGGCGTGCTCAATCTGGCGCTGGCAGTCCTCACCTATACGCTGCTGCGCACGGGCTGGAAGCTCAAGAACTGAAGATCAATGCGCCCAAATCAATGCGACAGGCCGCGGCGCAAGCGGTAGCGCCCGTCGCGAAAAGCTTCGAACATGCCATCGACCGAAGGATGATCGACCGGCCCCGCATCGGCATCGGCAAGCAGATTCTGCTGGCTGACATAGGCGACGTAGCTGTTCTCGTCGTTCTCGGCGAGCAAGTGATAAAACGGCTGCTCGCGCGGCGGACGCATTTCCGAAGGAATCGATTCGTACCATTCCTCGCTATTGGCAAAGACCGGGTCGATATCGAAAATGACCCCGCGAAAATCGAACAGCTTGTGGCGGACCACATCGCCGATCGCAAAGCGGGCGCGCGCAACATGGGGGGCATCGATCTGACGACCGGCCTGGGGGGAAAAGAAGCTCGCTCGATCCATGCGTGCAATATAGGTTTCTCGCTCGGCAGAGACAAGCGACACCTTGCGGATTGTCCCCGCGGTATCCCCGGCGCGGTGCAAATCGTGCCCTTTTGCCTCACCTTTCTTCTTGGCAAGCGCAAACCCATGCGCTAACCGCGCCGTTCGCCGACCGAGAGGGGCCCAGCCCCGCTCACGACACTTCGCGGAGAGGTGGCAGAGTGGTCGAATGCACCGCACTCGAAATGCGGCATACCCGCGAGGGTATCCAGGGTTCGAATCCCTGCCTCTCCGCCAAGTGGTCCTGATTTTAAACAATAAATTGGGATCAACTGGCCGTTGCCCATGACTTAGCCCACGATAGACTTGCAGCGGTAGGCGGCCGGCATCGAACACGGGCGAACTTATCGAGCTGCTGGCACCTAGGCTGAGGGGGCCTTTCACCGGTCCTTGCGCATTCCGCGCGCGCGTATAGTTGCTGACCGGGCTCCAGCATCTCGATGATGGTCTGGACGACCGAACGGGGCGTGTAGAACTTGCCGCCGCGCCGGCCCTCTGCGCCTGTGAACTGCGAGATGAACTACTCATAGGCCCGGCCCAGACGGTCGCTGGCCTCGCCATGGTCGCCGCGCATGTCGACGTTGGAAAAAGGTCGATCAACTCGCCGATGTCGCCCTTCTTCTCGCGTCCGGTGGTGACGTCGACGAAGGTGATCTCGGGCCGCTTAGCGCGTGACGATGCCTTGCGCCTTGCTGGCGAAATCTGCGGCGCCCTTTTCGTCGTTCACGAGGCTCGCACCAGCCGCCGGAATGGCCACACCGGCGCGCAGCGCGGGCCGGGTCTTCATCGCTTCAAGCCAGCGGTCGAGGTTGTCGAGGCCATCGCGCGACACGCCCGACCACTTGTAGGTGCGTACCCAGCACCAATTGGCAATGTCGGCGATCGAATAGTCATCGCCCAGCCACTCGCTGTCAGCAAGCCGCCGGTCGAGCACCTCGAACAGGCGGCGGCATTCATTCTGGTAACGCTCGATCGCGGCGGGGATCTTTTCGGGGAAATAGCGGAAAAAGACGTTGGCCTGCCCCATCATCGGGCCAACGCCGCCCATCTGGAACATCAGCCATGCCATCACCCGCGCGCGCGCTTTGGTTTCGGTTGGCAGCAAGCGCCCGGTCTTCTCCGCGAGATAGACCATGATCGCGCCGGATTCGAACACCGCGAGATCATCATTCTCGCGGTCAACGATCACCGGAATGCGGCCATTGGGGTTCAGCGCGAGGAAGGCATCGGTCTTCTGTTCGCCCTTGGCAAGGTCGATGGGGTGCACGTTATAGGCGAGCCCCAGCTCTTCCAGCGTGCAGGAGGCCTTGTGGCCGTTGGGGGTGGGGGCTGTGTAGAGATCGATCATTGCGCCGCTCGTCCCGCTTTTGCTGTATTCTGGCCCAGCATATCTATTGTCATGGATAATGACAATAGATATGCTGGGCCAGAATTTCCTGCCGGATGCGGCATCGACTGGAGCAGAGCGGAGAAAGGCATGTACAAACTCCACGGTGCGCTCGCTTCACCCTATTCGATGAAGATGCGGGCAATCCTGCGCTATCGCCGGATCCCACACGTCTGGTCGCAGGGCGTGTCGGCCCGGTCTGCCTCCGCCCAAGTCAAGGCCCCGGTCATCCCGGTTCTCGAATATCCGGACGGCCATTTTGCCTATGACAGCACGCCGTTGATCGTCGATCTCGAAACGCGCCATGCCGAACGATCAATTGTTCCCGACAACCCGGTCCACGCCTTTGTCGCGTATCTGATCGAGGACTTTGCCGATGAATGGCTGACCAAGGCCATGTTCGGGTATCGCTGGCTGGAGGCAATCGATCAGGAACAGATGTGCATCTGGCTCGCCTTCGATATGTTGCAAGGCGGGGGCCTGGTGCAGATCGACGCCACCGCCAGGCCATTCCGCGAGCGTCAGGTCGGACGTATGGCGCTGGTTGGGTGTACGCGAGAGAATTTTCCCCTGATCGAGGCATCGACCCGCCGTGTGCTCGCCGCGCTGGAAGCCCATGTTACAGATCGGCATTGGCTGTTCGGCACGCGTCCCTCGCTCGCCGAGTTTGCCATTTTCGGTCAGATTTCGCAGCTCGGGGTGGATCCGACTCCGCAAGCAATGATGCGCGCCGACTTTCCCTTCACCTATCGCTGGCTGGCCCATGTCGATGACGCATCAGGTGTCGAGGGTGCGTGGGACGAGGGGTTGAGCCCCGTCGTGGAAGCGCTGCTCGCCGAAGCGGGGCGCATCTACGCCCCGTTCCTGCTGGCCAACGCCGCCGCCATGGCCGAGGGGCACGACAGCTTTCGCATCGCGGTGGACGGCCTGACCTACGCGCAGGGCACATTCGGTTATCAGGTCAAATGCCTGAATGAACTGCGACGCCGGCATGCGGCGCTGCCGGAGAGCGTGCTGGGCGAGGTCGATGTGCTGCTGGCGAAACACAACCTTATGGTGCTGTTCGCCTAGAACCTATTGCGGCGCTGGCTTGGTATTGTCGACGAGACGGAAGCCGATGTGGTCTGTTCCCAGATCGCGTTCCTGGAATTGGCGTGCTGCGGGGCGGTAACGGGCGCAGTAGTTTGATGCGCACAGGAAGGAGCCGCCCTTGATGACATTGACCGGCTGGCCTGGGCGCGGTGCGGACTTGGTCCATTCCCAGACATTGCCGATCATGTCGTGGAGACCCAAAGCGTTGGCGGCGAAACAGCCGACCGGCGCGCGGGTGGTGAAGCCGTCCACGCCCGTGTCACGCGCGGGAAAGGCGCCCTGGTAGTAGTTTGCTGTCGGTGCGCCTGAAGCGTCCTTGGGCTCAGGCAGCGCCGCCGCGCCGGCGCGGGCGGCGTATTCCCACTGCTCCTCGCTCGGCAGGCTCAGCCCGGCCCAGCGAGCATAGGCGAGCGCGTCGTCATAGGTGACCTGCACCACCGGATCGAGGCCTCGCCCGTCGATGGCGCTGTCCGGGCCGGAGGGGTAGCGCCAGCTGGCCCCGGGGACCCACGCCCACCAGTTGCGATTTTCGGGCGTGGGCACGCGGAACACCGCCGAGCCGGGGAGGTGCATTTCCGGAGGCGCGCCGGGCACAGCCGGGGGATCACGCTCTGCCGCGGTGCGATAGCCGGTGGCGGCGACGAAGTGCGCGAACCGGGCATTGGTGATTTCGGTGCGGCTCATCCAGAACCCCGCGACTTCGACTTCGCGGGCGGGGCCTTCCTCGGGATACTGCGGATCGGCGCCCATCGTGAAGCGCCCGCCGGGCACCCACACCATTTGCGGCTCGTCGAGGCCCTTGCAGGCGGTGCGCGCCGAAGGAGCGTCGGTCGGTTGCGCTTCCCCGCAAGCGGCCAGCAGACCGAGCGCGGCAAAGAGCAGGCCGATCCTCACTGCGCCCTGGCTTGCACCAGAATGTCCTCGACCAGCTGCCAGATCGCGGTCTGCGTGTCCTCTGGCGAGAGTTCCTCATCCTGCCGCAGCAGGCGCCAGGTGTCGAAGCTGCAGGCGATCAGGAGTGCCCGGCCGGCCTGTGTCGTTGTCTGCAAATCGGGAGGGAGGATCGCATCGAGCATCCGCTTCTCGCCCGCATGCAGGCGGCGGTATTTGGCGGCGATGAACTGCGAGCGGTAGCGTTCCATCACCGCGGAAATGCGGAACAAAGCCGCCGCCTCGTTGATCATGCAGCGCCGCTCGATCAGTTCGAACAACCGGCCTTTCCAATCCGCCGAGCGATAGGGCGCCGCGAGCAGGGGTTGGTAGGCCGCGACCAGCAAATCGTCGATCGCGTGGAATATCGCGTCCTTGTCCTCAAAATGGCGGAACACGGTGCGCACTGACAGATCGGCCTTGGCCGCGACAGCATCGGCATTGGGATCGGGATCGCCCGCAACGACCAGTTCGACCATCGCCTGGATGATCCGCGCCCGGTTGGAGGCCCCTCGTGCGCGGCGGCCATCGGCCTCCGGCCGGGCCGCATCCATCGCTATTCTGATCACACTTGCTGCGCTGCTCATTTCATCCTTCCGCGCCGGCGGATTTCGGCGGCGACCAGCCAAAGGCGATCCTGCCCCCAGACGCACAAGTCCGGCTCGCCATCATCGCCGCGCAAACGATAGCTGGGAACGCCCCAAAGCCCAAGGTCCCCGGTCATTTCAAGTTGGTTGCGCGCCGTCTCCGCCTTCCAGCTATCGGTGCCGAGATGACGCTGTGCTTCGCTCCAGTCGAGCCCGGCGCGTTCGACCGCCTGCTTGATCCCGTTGGGGCGGTGCAGCGCGGCCGCTTCGGTCCAGGCGAGCCGCAGAGCCGCCGAGAGCAACGCGATATCCTTGTCTTGCGCGCGCGCCCAGGGAAACAGCGAATAGATCTGGCGGGTCGGCTCGCCGACCGGGAACAGCACCGGGCCAAAGCGGGTGCCAAGATGCTCGCTCTCGCGCTTGGCGTCGAACACGATGTACGCGCCCTTCCGGGGCGTCGCAGGAACCCCGCGCATGACCATCGGCAGCACCGGCTTATGGTTCAGCTGGATCCCGCAGTCGCGCGCCATCGCGATAGTGCGATCATAGATGATCGCGGTGTAGGGCGAATTGAGCGATGGGTAAAAGTCGAGCTTAAGCTGGCTCGCATCGACCCCGCTCACATCGATGGCAGGGCGCGGGCAGATATAGGGGAGCGATGGGTCCCGGCACGCCCCAAGGTCGCGCAGCCATTGCTCGAGGTAGAACAGGCGGTCGATCCCCCAGAACCACTCCCCGCCATAGTGGAACATCGCGCCCGAGTAATGCCCGAGCTTGGCAAGCCACGCACTGCCTGCGTCGAGCGTCGCTGCATCCGGGGGCGTGTCTCGGCGGTCGGACATCTCTGAAGGCCGCACGAGGCCATAGTGCGGCGCGATCAGTTCCGCATCGCGTCGCGCCCATGCATCGAGCATCTCGAGTTCGGGCTGGTTCTTGCCGCCGCTGGCGCGGATCTGGTGGACTACCAATTCGATTTCGTAACGCTGCTGCAAACTGTCGAGCACTTGCTGGGCAAGGTGCGAATAGGGGTCGTCGTACTGGTGGAAATATTCGACCCTGTGCGGCGCGCCCGCCTTGCGCCGGGTGGCCTCAGCCCGGTCCCGCCGCTTGGCCCGGCGCTCTGGGTCGATGGTGCGTTTGGAAACAAGGCCGACCAGGCGGCGCAGCAACACCGGGGGATCGACCATCAGCTTCCCGTTGGGGTTGGGCGAGGGTTCGGGCTCAAGGCTCACAGGCGATAGCCTCCGCTGCGCAAGCGCTCCATCTGTTCCAGGCCAAGCGGGACATAAGTGCTCTTGCCCGGTTCCAGAAACCAGACCGGATCACTGATCTGCGCGATGTCGAAGCCTTCCCTGACCAGTTCCACCTTGCGCAGCTTCATCGTGCCCGTTGTCTCCACCTCGGACTGGATGCGCACGAATAGCGGGACGGCGTAGGAGGGCAAGTGCGCCCTCAAGTGCCCGGCGAGCCCCGCAATGTCGAAGCCATCGCCATGGGTCAGCGCTGCCATCCCTGCGCGCCCGTCGGCCCCGGGTACGGCAACGCCGTAGACATTGGCGAGTGCGATGCCGGGATAACGCGCGATCGCATCGGCCACGTCGTTGGTGGCGACATTCTCGCCCTTCCAGCGAAAGGTATCGCCGATACGGTCGACGAAATAGACGTAACCCGCCTTGTCGCGGCGCATCAGATCGCCGGTGCGGAACCAGCGGTCGCCCTTTTCGAAGACATCGGTAAGGATCTTCTTATCGGTCGCCGCCTTGTCGTGATAGCCTTCGAAGGCTGACGCGCCGCCGGTGCCGATCCGGCCGATCGCCTCGCCCGGCTCGTCAACACCCGCTTTGCGGCAGAAGCCGTCGGGCCCGCGCACCGGCTGTTCGGCCTCGATATCGAACTTGACGAAGCTCACCCCCATCTTGCCCTCGAGCCAGTTCGGCAGGCGTCCGATCGCCCCGACCTTGCCGTCGAAATTGACCAACGAGACATTGCCTTCGGTCGAGCCATAGAATTCGCACATCTGGCGCACCCCGAACCGCTCGACAAAAGGCTGCCACACCTCGCCGCGAAGGCCATTGCCGAAGCCTGCGACAAGGTTGTGGGCCCGCTCCTTGGGGTGCGGCGCGGCGTTGAGCAGGTAGCGGCAGAGCTCGCCGATATAGACGAAGCGGGTGGCGCCATGTTCGGCGGCATCGTCCCAGAAGGCCGAGACTGAAAGCTTGCGCCGCAGGATGATTGTGGCGCCATAGATCAGCGGCCCGGCGGTGCCCATACCCCCACCGGTCGAATGATAGAGCGGCAGGGTGTTGTAAACCCGGTCATGCTCGGTCACCTTGCCGAGGATGCGGGCATAGCGTGCCATGCCGCGCAGCCGGTTGTGTGTGATCCGCGCCGCCTTGGGCAGGCCGGTGGTGCCCGAGGTGTAGATGAACAGCGCGCCGTCTGCACCGGTGATCCCGGCACGGTGTTCGGCCGCCGGCCGCGCGTCGCGCTGATCTGCCAGCGCGGCGGTCAGGTCCGCGCCGTGGCGGCCATCGAAGTCCCACAGCGGCTGTGCCATCCCGGTTTCGGCAAGCAGCGCAGCGAGCCGCGCGGCTTGGTCGCTTGCGGCAATGATCGCTTTGCTGTCAACAATCGCGATGCAATGCGCAAGGCCATCGCCCTGCAGGTTGGTATTGATCAGTGCGGTCACCACGCCGACTTTGGCGAGCCCGAACCATACCGCCGGAAAATCCGGGCAATTCTCTAGCATCAGCGCCACGGTATCACCACGAACGAGACCCTGCGCAAGCGCCCAATGGGCGATACGATTGGCACGCGCTTCAAAGGCGGCATAGCTCAGGCTCTGCCCCTCGAAGAGTATCGCGGGTTTCGCGCCATGGCGGTCAACGCTGCGCTCGATCTCGTCGACGATCGTCACCGGCGAATCGGGCTGCAACTCCTTGAGCGTCTGCATGACACCGTAGATGTCCCGGATGAAAGCGGCCTCCCGCCGGATCGTGCCGATGGCCTTGAGCATGGTTTTGCCTCTCTCCTCAATGGCTGCTTTCGGCAGCCTTCGCTTGACGCCCGCGATTCTTGTGTCATTTAAAGTGACATTAATTTCGCCGCGTGGCAACTCGCCCCGCGAAGGCATGGTTGCAGCGCAGGAGAGGGGCCATGAAGACCAGACTGACCAAACTGCTCGGGATCGAAGTGCCGATCATCTGCGGCGGCATGATGCGGGTCGGCACCGCTGATCTTGCGGCCGCGGTGTCCAATGCCGGAGGTCTCGGGGTAATGACCGCGTTAACCTGCAAGACCGCCGATGCCTTCCGCGCCGAAATCGCGCGCTGCCAGTCGCTGACCGCCAAGCCCTTTGCTGTCAATCTCACCGTCGGCGTGGTCGCGACCCCGATCGACTACGGCGAGTATATCCGCGCCATCATCGCCAGCGGGGTCAAGATCGTGGAGACCGCTGGGCGTTCGCCCGAGCCTTTCATGGAAGCCTTCAAGGCCGCCGGGATCAAGGTGATCCACAAGTGCGTGACCGTGCGCCACGCCCGCTCGGCCGAGAAGATCGGGGTTGACGTTGTCAGCATCGACGGCTTCGAATGTGCCGGACATCCGGGCGAGCAGGACATTGGCGGGCTGGTGCTGTTCCCGGCGGCGGCCGACGCGCTGTCGATCCCGGTGGTCGCTTCGGGCGGCATCGCCGATGACCGCGGACTCGCCGCCGCCCTTGTGCTGGGCTGCGACGGGGTCAACATGGGCACCCGCTTCATGGCGACCAAGGAGGCCCCGATTCATCAGGGCATCAAGGACAAGATCGTCGAGATGGACGAGACCCAGACCCAGCTGATCTTCCGCAGCTATCGCAACACCGCGCGGGTCTATCGCAATTCGATTGCGGAGAAAGTGGCCGCGATCGAGGCAGCGGGCGGCGGGTTCGAGGAGGTTCACGAATATGTCTCGGGCGCCAATCAGGAACGGGCCTGGAGCACCGGCGATATCGAGGCCGGCATGGTCACCGCCGGGCTCTCGGGTGCCTTCGTCCACGATGTGCCGACCTGTCAGGAAGTGATCGACCGGATCGTGGCCGACGCCCGGGAAATCCTCACCGGGCGGGTCGCGGCGATGTTCGCCTAAGCCACACCGGGCTTGAGGAACGGTAGGCAGCCGGTCCGCTCAAGCACGGCGACGAGCGCCGCATCATCCGCGACGCTGGCGAACTTGCGCCGCAACTCATCGAGCGTGGCGGCCTGATACTTGAAGGTCTTCTGCTGGAAGGCTGCGCCCTTCATCGTCAGGCTGGTCTCCTTTTCGCCCTTGGCCCAAGCTTCATGGTTGGCCGCCATCCACGGCAGAAAGCGCCCGGCGACTTCGCTGGTCAGGATTGGCTCGAGCGTCGGCAGCAGATCGGCGAGCGGCTCGAAACCGCCCTCCAACTTCGGGGACAGCATCCGCTTGATATAGGCCACCAGCTTGGGCGCATTCGCTTCGAGATGGGCGTTGGCGGTCGGATCGGTCCAGGCCTGATGGAAATTGCACCACAGCCCAAAGTCGCCAAAGCAGGGCCGCTCGCCGAGCAGATAGGGGCGCCCCGCAAAATGTGCATCGAGCATCGCCGATAGGTCGATGAAGGATTGCTTGAGCTGCGGGATATTGGTCTCGTTCGCCCCGGCAAAGCTTAGCCGCGGCACCATCCGCCGCACCATCAGGTGTGACAGCACCGGCTTGCCAAGTGCTCCCCACCATTGCCCTTCAAGCCGGTATCCTGCCAGCCGGTCCCCGGTTGCCTTGGCATCGGCGGGGTAGAACCAGCGCTGGAAGAACATCAGTTTGTTGCACCATTCGTCGCCGAACTCCTCGAACAGGCACGACAGGAACCACAGCGCGCGGTCCTGAGGGTGTACCGAGGGCTGCGGGAATTCCTGCTCCAATCGTTCGATAATCGGGGTCGAATCCTGCATCGTTTCGCCATCGGGCAGGAACAGCAGCGGAATCAGCTGCACCTTGGCATGCTTCTGGAACAGCGCCTCGTTCTTCATGCTGCGCGAGATCCATTCGTAGGCGATGCCTTTGAAACTGAAGTAGGATTGCACCTTCTTGGTATAGGGCGAAAGCGGCAGGCCCATCAGACGGAACCCTTCAGTCGAACGTGTCATCTCATCCCCTTCGCGTGACTGGCTTTCAGCGAGACTAGACAATTGTCATGCAGAATGACAGAAAGTTTTGAAAGCGTCGCTGGAGAGAATCCCATGAACATCGATTTTGCGCCCGAGCTTGAGGCGTTCCGCGCCGAAGTGGCCGAATTCTTCGCCACCGCTCCCACCCCCGCAATCCGCGAAGCAGGTCGCAAGACCACTAGCGTTTTCGCTCCGTTCAGGGAGTGCATGGAATGGCACCGGCTCCTGTTCGAAAAAGGCTGGGTCGCACCGCATTGGCCCAAAGAGCACGGCGGCACGGGCTGGAGCGTCGAGCAGCGCTTCATCTTTGCCGAGGAATACCGCAAGGCCGATCTGCCGCCGCTGCTGGCGCAAAGCTTGGGCATGGTCGGCCCGCTGCTGATAGACCTCGGCACTGCGGAGCAGAAGGCGCGATACCTTCCCGGCATCCTCAGCGGTGATGATTTCTGGGCGCAGGGCTATTCCGAACCCAATTCAGGATCGGACCTTGCATCGCTCAGTTGCCGCGCCGAACCCGATGGCGATGATTACATCATCAACGGCTCCAAGATCTGGACCACTTATGCCCATCACGCCAACCGCATGTTCATGCTGGTGCGCACCAGCAATGAAGGCAAGAAGCAGCAGGGGATCACCTTCCTGCTGCTCGACCGCACCGACTATCCCGGGATGACCATCCGTCCGATCATCGGGCTCGATGGTTTCCCCGAACAATGCGAGGTGTTTTTTGAGGACGTGCGTGTGCCGCAATCGGGCCGGGTCGGCGCTGAGAACGAAGGCTGGGCCGTCGCCAAGCATCTGCTGACCCACGAACGCGGGGTCAGCAGCGGGATGAGCCCGACCCTGATGCGCTATTGCCAGCGCGCGCGGCAGGCGGCGGCGGCAACGCACTCGCCCTTCGGCGGGATGCTGGCGGATGATCCGGTGTTCCAGCGCGAACTCGGCGAGCTTGAAGCCGACATCGCCTCGCTCGGCCATTTCGAGAAGCTCGCGATCAGCGGCCATGAGGTTGTGCACGATCCGGCTTTCCCCTCGATCAACAAGACGATGGCTTCTGAACTGACGCAACGCGCATCGACAGTGATGACGCAGGTTTCCGGTGTTGGCGGGCTTGCGCGGCAACTGGAGGCGCTCAGGGTCGGCAGCAATGTCGAGCCGCTGGGCAGCGAGTTCGATCTCATCTCCATGCCGCTTTACCTCAACAGCCGCGCGACCACGATCTACGCCGGCTCGAACGAAGTGCAGCGCGATCTGATCGCGCGCAGCCTGGCAGGAGCTTGAGGCGATGGATTTCAACTATAGCGAAGAACAGCAGATGCTGCGCGACAGCATCGGCAAGTATCTGGAAAAGAGCTACGACTTCGATGCCCGCCAGAAACTGGTGCGCAGCGAGGCTCCGTGGTCTGCAGAGGCATGGCAGCAATTCGCCGAATTCGGCCTGCTGGCGCTGCCCTTCTCTGAGGAGCAGGGCGGTCTCGGCGGCTCTATCAGCGATTGCGTCGCCTTTGCCGAACTGTTCGGCAAGCATCTGGTGATCGAGCCCTACACCAGCGCTGTGATGCTCGCAGGCGCTGCACTGGCGGCGAGCGGTGAGGCGGCGGCGCAGAATACGTTTGCCAAAGTGATCGGCGGCGAAGCTGTGGTGGCCTTCGCCCTTGAGGAGGGGCACGGCACGCCATCGCCTGCGCACATCACGATGACGGCGGCGGTTGAAGGCGCGGGATACGTACTCTCGGGCGAAAAGCGGTTGGTGATCGCAGGCGCCGATGCGGACGCGTTAGTGGTCGCGGCGCGCAGCGGCGAAGGCGGAGCGCCTGCACTCTATCTGGTCGAGGCTGGGGCAGCGGGGCTGGGATCTCGCGCCTATCGCACCATCGACGGTCGCAGCGCCGCCGACATTCGCTTCGATCACGTCAAGGCGACCGCGCTCGATCTCCCGGCAACGGCGATTGACGATATCGTCGCTCGCGCGATCATCGTCCAGTGTGCCGAAGCTGTCGGCGCAATGGGGGCGCTGTGCGCGATCACCACCGAGTATGCCATGACCCGGAAGCAGTTCGGCGTGCCGATCGCGACCTTCCAAGCGATTGCGCACCGGCTTGCCGACATGAAGATCGCCTACTGCAAGGCCCGCGCCAGCCTGCTCTACACCACCGCCCTGGCGCAAGGTGGAGCGGCTTCCCAGCGCGATATCGCGATCCTCAAGGCGCAATGCGGCAAGCTCGGCCGCGCCATCGGCGAGGCGGCGATCCAGACCCATGGCGGGGTCGGCACCACCGATGAATTGAGCGTGGGCCACTATCACAAGCGCCTGATCGCCTGCGATGCGATGTTTGGCGATCATGCCTACCATTTCCGCAAGATCGGGGCGGGGTGAGCCATGAACCGCTTGCTGAGCATCGGCCTTGCCGCCGGATGCCTCGCACTGGCCGGGTGCGGGGCGATGCAAACCGAGGCGACCAGCACCGAACTCTCTGACACCACGGCTGATCGCAGCGCGCCAGGCGCGGCGGAAAGCAGAAAGGCAGCTCTGCTTTCGGCCTTTTTCGGGCTCGATAACGGCTTGTTTCAGGTGGCCAACATGATCTGCAATGGCGCAGCGGGTAAAGACGGAATGCCGGTGATCTTCTCGGCAGAGATCGATCACACCACGATGCAGGCGGGCGATTTCAAGGTCGTCACCGAAGCGGGCAAGACTGGCGAAATGCACTGCGTCTCACTGCTACCCGCCACCGATGCAGGCGAATTGCGCACCGTGCTGCTGATCGGCGAATTCGGCAACGCGGACAGCGATCCGCCGGCGAGTGTCGAGATCGCAGGCAACCTGCTCTCGATCGACGGCGCGCTCAATTTCAAGGGCGCGAGTGTCGCGGTCACCCCGCTGGCACCGGGGCCAAAGCTGGTTTTGGCCGAGCGCGTTTCGGGCCAAGAGGTCGACAAGGGTATCGGCCTGCCGCGCACCAAGGGCAGTGCTTGCCCTGCCAAGGGTATAGAACAGCAAATCCGGGTGGTGTGGGCCGGCGGCGTCACGCTGCTGGGCGGCGATGAACCGGGCGATGCGCAGCGCAAGCAGTACAAGGTCACCGTGGCTGGGCCTCACGGCAAGACCCGAGAGGTCATCCCGGCGGCGCTCGCCAACCTCGGGGATGGCGACAATAACCACGTGCTGTGCCTCAATACCGCCGAACAGGCGCTGTCTGTGTCTTTCCCGGGCGGAATCCTCAAGGATCCCAATGGTGACCTCAATCCGCCCACGAAGGTTGCCGTAGCGCGGTAGGTGCCCGCCCGCTCAGCGGTTGTGCGCGGTCGCGAGCTTTTCGAGAATGCGGTGCGCCGTCTCGTAGCCGCTGTTCTGGTTTTGGCCGGTAATCAGGTTGCCATCTATCGTGGTGTGGGTGGCGAAGGGGTCGCGCCAGGCGTGCTGACATTCGAACAATGCACCCGCCCTGCGCAGCTCCTCCTCCGGATGCTTTGGTGTCACCGCGATCCCGAAGGTGTTGATCTGATCATTGGTGACTCCGGTAACGCGGCGACCCTTGACCAGCAACTCGCCGTCGATCCCCTTCGCGCTGCATAGGCCAAGAGCGCCATGACAGACCGATCCGAGGATCTTGCCACGAGCGTTGGCGCGGGTAACGATATCGGCAAGTACCTCGCTCTGCATCAAATCATAGGCCGCGCCCCAACCGCCAGCCATGAAGATGACATCGTAATCCTCGGGGTTGATTTCGGCGATGGGGATCGAACCATTGAACTTCGCCATGGCGTCGGGATCGGCCATAAAGCGGCGGTCGTCGGCGCAGGCCAGCGGCCAGTTCCAGGAGGGCGGCTGGAGCGGGATAGCGCCGCCCTTGATTGACGCCATATCGACCGTCATCCCGGCATTGATGAAGGCATAATAGGGCACGGTGAACTCCGAGCCGAAGGCCCCGGTTGGCTTACCGGTGGGGTCGAGCGTGGCGTGACTGGTGCACACGACGAGCACGCGTTTGCCCGGCAGATTGAAATCCGGGATGGTGTAGTGGCGATGCAGCCCCATCGCCCGCAGGATCGCAGGCAAGTTGAAGGCCACCACTGCGGCGATGGCGACGAGCACGATCAGGGTCACGACAAGCCACGTCATGGGGTCACTCCCGTCTACGAAGGTAGGTGGTTCGGGTCAGGCCGGTGCAGACGCCGGTTTGCCGTGCACTGCCAGCTTCACCAGCCTGAACAGCAGGTAGCCAGCCGCCAGCAGCGCCAGCACGAAGCCCAGCAGATAGGGCCAATACTTGTGCAACGCCTTCTCGATGAGCTTGTTGGTCAGTTCATGGATTGCCGAATCCCCCGGCCCCAGTTCGGCCACGCCGACCCGTTTGGCATATGCGGCGTATTCAGCTTTCATACTCGCGAACAAGGTCTGATTGCTGGCCGCAAGGTCGGTGGTCTCACCCGGATCGACCGAGATGTCGTAAAGGCGCCATTGCGCATCTCCGCGTGGCGGGAAGTTGCGCGTGATTTTCCACTTTCCGCGATAGAGTGCGGCATTGCCGCTCACCTCGAAAGCGAAGCTTTCGTCCTCGCCATAGGTGCTTGCTGACCCGCCCTTCAGCATCGGCAGCGCGCTGCGGCCGTAGAAGCTCGCTGGATCATATTCGACCTCGGCCGCCTCGAGCAGAGTCGGCACCAGATCGGTGACATGCACCGGCGCGCTCACTATGCCCCGCTGGCCAATGCCCGGCCCGGCTACCACCAGTGGCACCCTGAGGCCGCCTTCGCTCGCGTAAAATTTGTAGAGGTTGAACGGTGAGGCCGAGACCGAGGCCCATTCCGGGCCGATGGCGTTGAGGCTTCCAGGCATGCCGATATTCTCGAAGGACATGTCGGTGCCTTCGATCAAGTTGACTGCACCAATCGCAGCACCGGCGAGGCCTGCAAAATCGGTATCGCCAGATTCCGGTCCGTTGTCCGAAGTGATGACGACAATGGTGTTTTCCAGCTCACCAGCCGCTTCAAGGTGCTTGAGCAGGCGACCGATGTGCAAGTCTGCCGCTTCCATCATCCCGGCACTGACCTGCATCTTGCGCGCCGCGCGCTTGCGGTCTTGCGCAGAAAGGGCGTTCCAGGCGCGGTGCGTGTCAGGCACGGGGGAGAGCTTGGTGGTCGGCGGCACCAGCCCCAGCTTGATGGTGCGGCGATGGCGCTCGGCCCGCATCGCATCCCATCCCCTGTTGAAGGTGCCGTTGTAGGCATCGATAAACTCCGCTGGGGCTTGCACCGGCATATGCACCGCCTGCAGCGAGAGGAAGGCGAAGAAGGGCTTTTCGTCCGAACCAGCGTCGATATATTCAATCAGCTTGTCGACCAAAGTGCGCGAAGAATAATAATCCTTAGGCAGCTCGATCGGCTTGCCATCCTCGAACCAGCTGACCTTGTCGTAGCCGGGAAGATAGGGCCTGCGATCGTAATTGCTGCCGCCGGTGGCATCCATCACGTAAGAGCGCTGAAAGCCGAAGTCATTCGGCAGGTTCGCGCCGGTCTCGCCAATGCCCCACTTGCCGGTGACATAAGTCTGGTAGCCTGCTGAAGCGAGCAGCGAGCCGATGGTCTTCTGCTTGCGATCCCACTTCATCGAATAGCCGGGCTTTGCGCGCAGCTCCGGTTTCACGGTCTCGACCAGCGTGCCCATGCCGGTCTGGTGATTGTCCATCCCCGTTACCAGCATCGCCCGACTCGGCCCGCAAAACGGCGACGAGTAATAGCGCGAGAGCATCGCGCCCCTGCGCGCCAGGCTGTCAATGTTGGGCGTGCGCGTGTCGCCGCCATAACTGCCGAATTCGCTGAAGCCGACATCGTCGAACAGAACGATCAGGATATTCGGCCGTTTGTCTTGTGCCAGCGCCGGAACGCTGCCGAGCGAAATGGCAAGAGTGCAAGTGACCAGTTGCAAAATCCGTCGCACCGGCGGCTCCCTTGTTGCCTTGCGTGCGCGTTCATCCAGTCCCGGGCCGCGCGGCAGAACAATGCGCGCAGCAAGGCCCGGATTGAAGTTCAGCACCGGCCAAACAGCATTCAGTTTTGACCACGCGTCCATGCAGTGGCGATACCGGAGCGAAACACCGAAGGGGAAGCACCCGACCATTCCTTGAAGCTGCGAGCAAAGTTGGACGGTGTATCGAAGCCAAGTTCAAAGGCGATCGTCTTTATCGGGATGGCGGGGTCTGCGAGCAGCGCTTGTGCCTTGCCGTAACGCGCCTCCCGCACCAGGCGCCGGTAGGAGGTGCCACTGCGCGCAAGCTGGCGCCTCAGGCTGCGCTCGGAAAAGCCAAGCTTTGTGGCGATCTGCCCGAGCGAGGCGGCAAAGTCGCCGCTTGCCTGAAGATGGCGCAGCACCTGCCCGGTTGCCCCGCCCCCCCCGCGGGCCTGTTCGGCCAGCCGGTCACACACCGCGATCAGCTGCTGCCAATTGAGCGGATCGTGCGTCGGCAGGGGAGCGTCGAGCAGGCTTGCGGGGAAGACCAAAGCGTTGCGCGGCGCCCCGAATTGCACCGGGAAAGGGATCTCCCGCGCCGCCCGAGCCCATCCCTCGGGCTCTGCGACGACCAGTTCTGCCCGCCGGGTGACCTGCATTCCCTGCAGCAGGGTGCTGAGCAGCCTTTCGCACACGATAAGCGCGCTGCTGGTCCCGAAATAGGCGATCTCGCCAAGCGGCCATGTCGGACGAATCGCGACGGCACATTCATCCTGTAATCCGCCAGCAAGCGATACCGGGCCTTCGAAGGCAATGGCCGGAAAGGTCAGGCGCATGAAGCGGCCGAGCGTGCGGATCGCGTCGGCAAAGGTCGCTGCGTGCATCGCGGCATGGAACGGCAAGCCGACCTGGGACGGCTGGAACCGCAAGGCCAACTGAACCCCGATATGGGGATCGCCGGTGGCCGCGATGCCGTTGAGGTAGAAACGGCGCAGCTCGGCAAAATCGCTGCGATGGTGCGGATCGCCGAGCATGGCCTCGGTCAGTCCAGTGCCAGCGAGCAGGGCATCCGCCGCGATCCCGTCATCGCGCAGCGCACGGAAGACGAAGCCCGGATAGTTCATCGGCAAGGCCAGATCCAGAGGTGTCAGCACATTGGGGGCCATTGCAAACCGAGCCGTTCGAAGGAGCCAAATTCACCGACAAGGACGCTTCGGCATTACGTCCCAGCGGCTCCTGAGATTATGGTGCCACTCCACAATCTGTCCAACGATTGCTGGTCATGCGATGGGTTTCGCAAACTTGTCTGAGGTTCGACATGAACCCTCAGCTCTTGCCAGCGTTGTCCTGCAAAGCCGCTATGAGCCCGGCAAACAGGTGCACCTTTTCCGAGGCAACGCCCGGCTTTCGACAACTTGAGTGCAATGCGGACAGGCCGCCTCAAGTGCGGCTTGTCGATCGTTCCTTACGAGTCGCCTCACTAGCAGCTTTTGTCGTTAGCAGACGTTCGCAGCTGCCGATGTGAAGGATTAGCTCTGGGTCGGGTGCTGCCGAAAGCGAACGCCTCTGCCTGGGACGAAACCACCGTTCCCTGCCTACTCCTTCAACGACGGCTTTAGGCAAGAGCAGACGCTCCAGCCATGCACCGACGCCGTTCCCGGTGAAGCTCGGTAGGACTGGAATCTTACGCTCATTCATGTGGCTGCAGCCGGGCAGCTACCGAGATGGGACGTGCGAGAAGCTGAACCCAGAATTGCCTGGCGACAAAGCCTGCACACCTTGCGCCTTCATCAATAATCGATCGACAGGACGTGCTTCACCTCATTCGTCTTGAAACCGATCGCCGAGGGGTAGTGCAATCCCGGCAGGGCGGCAACGTCATACAGTTCGCGCACCACGCCTTCCAGCCGCACCCAGCCGGTCATGTCGCCAGTCTCGAGGTTGATGACGGCGAGCCCGCAGCGCGGCTCGGTATCGCGCTTGCCAAGCTGCGCATCGAGATCGAGACCGGAAAACGTGCGGTTCTCGCGCGGCAGCGAAAGGCCGATGACGGCATGGCCAGCGACGAAGGCCAAGCCGCGTGCAAACCCTGGCACGAAGGCGGCCGGGATGAATGCGCCGGCGTCCCGGTCGACAAAGCCGAACTCACCGGTGCCCGAATTGAGCAGCCAGAGCTTGTCGGCGTGGAGCCGCGGCGAATGCGGCATCGACAGCCCGCCCAAGATCACCTCGCCGCTGGCGACATCGAGCACGATGCCGCCATTCGCCCGGCGATCGCGCCAGCCGTCTGCGGTGTCGGAGCGTGACACCGCCGTGACATAGCGCGGCTCGCCCTGTTCGAGCGCCATGCCGTTGAGGTGGCAGCGGTCTTCCGCCGCGTAACGGGAAATGAACGGCGGTTTCCACAGCGGCTTGAAGCTGTAGCCGTCGCTGACCGTCGCGATGCTATTGAACAGCGTGTTGACGAAGACCGGCTTGCCATCCTGGCCAAAGCCGATGTCATGGATATCCAGATCGCCGGTCACCCAGCTTTGATGCGGAGCGAACGTCGCGTCCGTGCCATCGGCGCCGCGCGTGCCTTCGGGCAGGATATTGTCGAGGCGGTGAATTTGATATTCAGAAGTGAGCAGCAGCGAGCGGGTGTCGGTGCTGACTCCCAAGCCCATGCAGCGCGAAAAGCTGCGTTCGAACACCGAAAGTTTGCCATCAGGCTTTACGCCGATAAAGAACGCCTTGCCGGCCCGGTAGGTTGTGAACGCCAGACTATGCTTCACCGAAGCCAGCCATTCGGGGAAATGACGCGATGTGGTCAGTGCGAAGGCTTCTTCGGCTGGACTGGCCGGATCACAACTTATGTCAGTCATTGTGCCAACCATTCCTTACAATTCAAATCAACTCATCGCCTGATGTGTAACAATCTAGCACGCCGATGATTATCACCGGCGAATCATTTGACAACTAAGAAAGCGGAAGCGAATTTTCATAGGTTTATGTTAGCCGAAGGAAATTGGTAATGGCGGCACCGGTTATCGACCTTGGCCTGCTCACTGCGGCCCAGGGCTTCATCATCCAGGGTGATGTCGCGGGTGATTATGCAGGCCGCAGCGTCTCGTCAGCAGGCGATATCAACGGCGACGGCTTTGCCGACCTGATCGTCGGTGCGTCCGGTGGCGACAATGGCGGCCTCAATGCCGGTGAAGCCTATGTCATCTTCGGCAAGACCGGGGGCACTCGCACCAACATCGATCTTTCAACGCTTGCGGCGAGCGACGGCTTCATCATCCAGGGCGATACCGCGAGTAATTTTGCAGGATACAGCGTCGCATCGGCGGGCGACATCAACGGCGACGGCTTTGCCGACCTGATCGTCGGCGCGCCTCTTAGCTCAAGTGGTGGCACCTATGCCGGCGCGGCCTATGTCATCTTCGGCAAGGCCGGGGGCACTCGCACCAACATCGATCTTACCGCGCTTGCGGCGAGCGACGGCTTCATCATCCAGGGCGATGTCGCGGGTGATCAGGCAGGCCGGAGCGTCTCGTCGGCGGGCGATATCAACGGCGACGGCTTTGCCGACCTGATCATCGGCTCGCCTAACGGCGACAATGGCGGCAGCGCTGCGGGCGAGGCCTATGTCGTATTCGGCAAGGCTGGGGCCACCAGCACCAATATCGATCTCACCGCGCTTGCGGCGAGCGACGGCTTCATCATCCAGGGCGATGCTGCGTTTGATGAGGCGGGCCGCAGCGTCTCATCAGCAGGCGACATCAACGGCGACGGCTTTGCCGACCTGATCGTCGGCGCGGCGCGTGGCGACAATGGCGGCACCAATGCCGGCGAGGCCTATGTCATCTTCGGCAAGGCCGGGGCCACTCGCACCGATATCGATCTCACCGCGCTTGCGGCGAGCGACGGCTTCATCATCCAGGGCGATGTCGCAGGTGATCAGGCAGGCTACAGCGTCTCGTCGGCGGGCGACATCAACGGCGACGGCTTTGCCGACCTGATCGTCGGCGCGCTCTTCGGCGACGATGGCGGCACCAATGCTGGCGAGGCCTATATCATCTTCGGCAAGGCCGGGAGCATTCGCACCAACATCGATCTGACCAGCCTTGCAGCGAGCGACGGCTTCATCATCCAGGGCGATGTCGCATATGATGTGGCAGGCTTCAGTATCTCGTCGGCGGGCGACATCAACGGCGACGGCTTTGCCGATCTGATCGTCGGAGCGCCGGGGGCCGATAATAACGGCAGCGCTGCGGGCGAGGCCTATGTCATCTTCGGCAAGGCGGGGGCCACCCGCACCGATATCGATCTCACCGCGCTTGCGGCAAGCAACGGCTTCATCATCCGGGGCGATCTCGAATTTGATGCGGCAGGCCGGAGCGTTTCGTCGGCAGGCGATATCAACGGCGACGGCTTTGCCGACCTGATCGTCGGCGCGCCTAACGGCGCCAATGGCGGCATCAGGGCTGGCGAGGCTTACGTCATCTATGGCCGCGCGAATTTCGGTTCAGCGCCGGTTGCTGGCGATGATAGCTTGAGGGCCGATCCGAATCAGATCGCGACCTATGCGTCCTTCCAGCTGCTCCGCAACGATTCCAGCCCGTTCACATTGACGGTCAGCGCGGTCAGCAATGCCACAGGCGGCACGGTTGTGCTCAATGCGGACAAGACGATCAGCTTCACCCTGACTGCAGGCTTCACCGGAATCGCCGGCTTCGATTACATCGCATCGGACGGCGCGCAGGGCGACACCGGGCGCGTCACGATTACCGTCGCGGCGCCTGTGGCTGCGAAGACCATCGACCTCACCGGACTGACTGCGGCCCAAGGCTTCATAATCGAGGGTGATGTCGGAGGTGATCAGGCCGGCCGCAGCGTTTCGTCGGCAGGCGACATCAACGGCGACGGCTTCGCCGACCTGATCGTCGGTGCGCCCTATGGCGACAATGGCGGCATCAGTGCTGGCGAGGCCTATGTTATCTTTGGCAAGGCTGGGGCCAACCGCACCAACATCGACCTTACCTCGCTTGCAGCGAGCGACGGCTTCGTTATCCAAGGCGATGTCGCGGGTGATCGGGCGGGCCGCAGCGTTGCGTCGGCGGGCGACATCAACGGTGACGGTTTTGCCGATCTGATCGTCGGTGCGCCCTATGGTGCCAATGGCGGCGCTAATGCTGGCGAGGCTTATGTCATCTTCGGCAAGGCCGGGGCCACTCGAACCAACATCGATCTCACCTCGCTTGTGGCAAGCGACGGCTTCTTCATCCAGGGCGATGTCGGGGGTGATTATGCTGGGGTCAGCGTCGCGTCGGCGGGCGACATCAACGGCGACGGCTTTGCCGACCTGATCGTCGGTGCCAGCGGTGGCGACAACGGTGGCGATCGTGCTGGCGAGGCCTATGTCATCTTCGGCAAGGCCGGGGCCACTCGCGCCAACATCGACCTTACCTCGCTTGCAGCGAGCGACGGCTTCATCATCCAGGGCGATGTCGCGTATGATACAACGGGCTTCAGCGTCTCGTCGGCGGGCGACATCAACGGTGACGGCATTGCCGATCTGATCGTCGGCGCGCACGATGGCGACAACGGTGGCATCGATGCCGGTGAGGCCTATGTCATCTTCGGCAAGGCCGGGGCCAGCCGTGCCAACATCGATCTCACCTCGCTTGCAGCGAGCGACGGCTTCGTCATCCAGGGCGATGCCGCGTTTGATAATGCAGGTTGGAGTGTATCCTCAGCGGGCGACATCAACGGCGACGGATTTGCCGACCTGATCGTCGGTGCGCCAGAAGGCTCTTATGGCGGCAGTGATGCCGGCGAGGCCTATGTCATCTATGGCAAAGCCGGGGCCACCCGCGCCAACATCGATCTGACCAGCCTTCCGGCGAGCGACGGCTTCGTCATTCATGGCGATGCCAACTTTGATCGGGCAGGCTGGAGCGTTTCGTCGGCAGGCGATATCAATGGCGACGGCTTTGCCGACCTGATCGTCGGTGCGCGCCTTGGTGGCAATGGCGGCATCGCTGCAGGCGAGGCTTATGTGATCTTCGGCAAGGCCGGGGCTAGCCGCAGCAACATCGATCTCACCACGCTTGCGGCGAGCGACGGCTTTATCATTCAGGGCGATGCTGCGGGGGATCAGGCAGGCTACAGCGTCGCATCGGCGGGCGACATCAATGGCGACGGCTTTGCCGACCTGATCGTCGGTGCGCCCAACGGCGACAATGGCGGCTATGGTGCCGGCGAGGCCTATGTCATTTATGGCCGCGCGGATATCGGTGTCAATCAGGCGCCAACCGCCGCACCTGTCACGCTCGCCGCGATCGCCGAGGACAGCGGCGTGCGGCTTATCACCACCGCCGAGCTGCTCGCTGGCGCGGCCGATACGGATGGCCCCGCGCTCACCATCACCGCCTTCACCCTCACCTCGGGCAATGGCACGTTGATCGACAACGGCAATGGCACCTGGAGTTACATCGCGGCGGCCAACGACGACACCGCCGCAGCGTTCGCCTACACCGTATCGGACAGCAGCCTCAGCGCCAGTTCGACCGCCAGCCTCGATATCACCCCGGTGAACGACGCGCCGGTGATCACCTCGAACGGCGGCAGTGCGGCGGCTTCGGTGAGCATTGCTGAAAACAGCACTGCGGTGACCACAGTCACCTCGACCGATGCCGACGTGGGTGCGACCAGAGCGTTCTCGATTGCCGGCGGCGCAGATGCGTTGCGGTTCCGGATCAACGCCACCACGGGCGCGCTTTCGTTTATTGCCGCGCCGGATTTCGAATCCCCGACCGACGTCGGGGGCAACAATGTCTACAACGTGATCGTGAGGGCAAGCGACGGCACGCTCTCCGATACGCAGGCCATCGCGATCACGGTGACGGATGTGAACGAGATATTCACCGGCCAGGCGGGCACGAACAACACGTTCATCGGCACGGCCGGGGATGATACGTTCAACTTCACCGTTGCGAACCTTACCGGCGCTGACACGCTGACGGGCAATGGCGGGACCGATACGCTGGTTCTGACCGGGGCGGGTGCGGTTTCTGCGGCCAGCCTTGCGGGCATGACCTCGGTCGAAGCGCTTACCTTCGGCAATGGCGGGATCTCGGTCACGTTCAGCGACGCGGTGGCGAACGCCAACGGCGCCATCCTTGCGGTCACTGGCTCGTTGGGGAACGATACGCTTGATTATTCCGCCGTCACGCTGGCGGCGCGCTCGTTCAATGTGGTGGCCGGGGCGGGCAACGATATCTTGCGCGGCGGTGCGGGGAACGATGTGTTCCGTTTCAATGCGCTTGATCTGACGGCGGCGGATACGGTCGCGGGCGGGGGCGGCACGGTCGATCAGCTGATCTTCGAGACAGCGGGCACGATTACGGCGGCCAGCCTCGCCAATGTCGGCGGGATCGAGCGCGTGATCCTCGCGAACGGCACCAACGACATCACGCTCTCGGCCGCGATGGGTGCAAGCGCGCAAGGCGGTCTGATTCAGGTGTTCGGGACCGCAGGCAACGACCGCGTGAGCGCCACGTTGCTGACTGGCGGCGCGCGAGTCGATGTGACGGCAGGCGCCGGGCTCGATACGCTGCTGGGCACGGCGGGGAACGACACGTTCCGCTTTGCCGGGGCCGATCTGGCGGGGGACACGGTCAACGGCGGTGCCGGCTACGACAATCTTGTGATCTCGACTGCGGATGTGCTCAGCGAAGCGGATCTGGCACTGGTCAGCAATATCGACCAGATCACGCTCAACGTGGCGGGATCGAGCCTCACGCTGGACAATGCGGTCGCGGCTGCCAATGCCGGGGTGCTGGCGGTGTTCGGATCGACTGGCAACGACACCGTCGATGCCTCGGCGGTGACTACGACCCGCGCCATCTCGGTCACCGCGAACGCGGGGAATGACACACTGCGCGGCGGGACAGGCAACGACGTCTTCCGCTTCAACGCAGTCGATCTCACCGCCGCCGACACGGTCGCCGGCGGTGGTGGCATCGGGATCGATGCGATCAATTTCCAGACGGCGGGCACTATCACGGCGGCCAACCTTGCAGCCGTTTCAGGCATCGAGCGGATTGCGCTCGCGGCTGGAACGAATGCGATCACCCTCACCGACGCGCTGCTGAACACCGCCAGCAGCAATGCGATGACGGTGTTCACCAATTCGGGCGATGACACGGTGGACGGCTCCGCGCTCACCGGCGCGAACAAGCTTGAGATCTATACCGGCCTTGGCAACGATACGCTGCGCGGCGGCGCGGGGGCCGACATCTTCCGCTTCTCGGTGGCCGGGCTCGACGGCAGCGATGTGGTCGCGGGCGGCGCCGGGTTCGACCAGCTCAACATCTCCACCGCCGGGGCGCTGACCGCCGCCAAGCTTGCCGGGGTGAGCGGGATCGAGCAGATCGTGCTGAGCATTCCGGGCGTGGCGCTGACGCTCAACAACGCGGTCGCCGCAGCCAATACCGCGACCCTCGCGGTGTTCGCCTCAAGCAGCAACGACATCATCGATGCCTCGGCCGTCACCGACACCACGCGCGGGCTGTCGGTCACCGCGCTTGGCGGCAACGACAACTTCAGGGGTGGTCTGGGTACGGATACGTTCCGGTTCAACGCCGCAGACCTCACCAGCCTCGATACCGTGCAGGGCGGCGGCGGCACTGCCAATGATGGGATCGTGTTCCTCACGGCGGGCACCGTTAGCGCGGCGGCGTTCACGCAGGTGTCCGAGATCGAGACGCTGTCGTTTGCGGCGGGCGGCAACGCGGTCACGCTCACCAATGCCTTGGTCGGATCGGCCAGCGCCACCATGGTCTCCATCAACGGTTCAGAAGGCAACGACACCGTCAATGCCGCAGCGGTCACCACTGCGGCCAATCGCATCACGGTCAACGCGGGGGCCGGGTCCGATACCCTGACCGGCGGGGCGGGGAACGATACCATTGAGGGCGGCGATGGCGCGGATACGCTCACTGGCGGGGGCGGCACCGACCTGTTTGTGTGGAGGACGCGCTACACCGCACCCGATGCAATCCTCGATTTCCTCGGCGCCGCCGATCGGCTGCAGTTCACGGCGAGCGCGTTCGACTTCAATGGTGCGGCGTTCGATCAGCGCCTTGCGACAAATTCGGCCGCCACCGACATCACCGGCCAGGACTTGGTCATCTACACCGGCAGCAACCTGAACAGCGTTGGCGATGTCGCAAGCTATCTCGGTTCCGCGGCGGGCGGGAGCAGCGGCGAGGGCGTCTTCATCCTTGGCCAGGATAGTAGCGGCCAAACCGTGCTTTATCACGCGCTCGACGCCAGCTTCACCGCCAGCACCGACATTGTCGAAGTGGCCGATCTGGGAGCGCTTACTGCGCCCAATGCGATCCAACTTTCAGACTTCGTCTTTATCTGAGGGTCATCCTGCGCCTGCTGGCTGGCAAGCGCGGTAGTTGAGCCCAGTCGTTTGGTATTTCCGTCACATTGCCTTAGCGAACGGCAAGTTTCAGGCGTCGCCTGAAGGTGCCGGAACGACCGCTATTTGGGGCACGTAGCTGACGGACCGCTTTGTAAGGTGTCCCATCGGCAGCTTCTGTCGGGACCGGACGTTCGCGGTGGCTAATCGCAATGACCGTCTATGGTCGCAAGCAGTTATGTGAACGAGACGGTCGACGACCATAAATACAAGCCGTAGCAGTTTAACGTCATTGAGTCGCTGCAGGTAAGTTCGAATGGACAAGAAGAGCAGAGTGCGGGTCCGGCCGATCTCGAATGCCGGCGTGATGGACAGGAAATTCAAGCGTCTTGGCCGCCAAGCCTCGATCCCGCTGCATGAACTTGTTGTACTCATGGATCTGGAAAAGGGTGTCCTGACCAGCCTCGATCGGTACCTGGCCAAGCACAAGGGCATTCCGGACCGGCGCATTGCCCTGGCACTGCGGAAACTCATTTCCGGCTCGGTCCAGCGCACCCAACATCGGTTAGTCGTTGTACAGCACCCAAGCCTGCCCAAGGATCGAGGCGGTGCGCCGAAAACTCAGAGACGGTCCACAGCGGAAAGGCATCGGACAATTGTTGAACGTTTCGAGATCCATATGGCGCAAGGTGATAAGCGAGGCATCGCCATCGAGACCGTCATGTCGGAGTTCAACGTTACCGAACGTACGGTTCAACGCGCTCTTCGCACAGCGGAAGAGCGCAGACAGTCGCTCAACTTCCGCGCCGAAGTTGAACAGAACGTCGCAAAGGGCATGACCCTTCGCGAGGCAATATATGACACAAGAGGTTCGCGCCGCAAAATTGAATAGTGACAGAAAACCTGGCCAAGTTTTGCGCCACCCATACACTGTGGCCTTTGCGCTTTCCGTCCCATAATTGGTCCGCCGTTCACCCAAGAACGGAGACGACCGTATGCAGTCGTACAGAAACAGTCCCGAGAAACTTGCCTACAGCGTGAAGCAGACCTGCGAGGTTTCCAGCCTCGGACGGACTAAAGTCTATGCTCTCATTGCTGAGGGAAAGTTGAAAGTCGTCCGTATCGGAGGACGTACCTTGATATTGGCCGAAAGCCTGAATGATCTGTTGTCTGGTCACGCGCCGCACGAAGCTAAATAGCGGCGGATTGGTCATGGGAAATCGCCGCCGAAACAATCTCGACAACAAAGGGCGCAATCGGACCGGCCGTTTTGCACGGCTCGATCACAAGATGCTGAACAGCAATGCCTATCGCGCCCTGACGCCCAACGCGCGCTCGCTCCTTGTCGAGCTGGTCATGCTCCACAATGGCGAAAACGACGGGTCGTTGTACCTGAGCGTCCGCGATGCGACCCATCGCCTCGGTGCGGCTGATACCAACGTCGCCACCAACGCATTCAATGAACTCGTCGACCTCGGCTTTATCGAGATGAGCAAGGACTCCTATTTCTCCGTCAAGGCCGACGACGCATCCAGGGCGCGGTGCTGGCGGCTGACCTGGGAGGTGGGGCCGGGTCGAAAAGCCCCTGATCTGCGCTATCTTGAACGCCAGCCGGTTCCGGGCACCCCGGCCCACCGCCGTATGGAACGTGGACTGAGGGTGCTCAAGGCGTATCGGCGTGATCGGGATCGGGAAAAATTTCCGGTACTGGATTCCACGACGTTGGACTGCGAAGCGACCGAGTGATGGGCTCGAGCGGTACAGGATTCCAATACGCCCCGACAGCCAAGTGACTGATTTCACGTAAATCGGTGCGTCCGGGATTCCTGCATATATACAGCTACACCATGGGTGCAGAGTTAAAGTGCAGGCTTGGAACGACCCCGCGCCGGATCGCAACTCAACGCCCAACCGTGTCGAGAGGCATCTTACGGCGGCAACCCGAGGTGTGCGCTGCCGCCCTTTGCAGAGCAGGCTTTCCTTCGATGAATAGACGTCTGCCGACCCCGTCCATGCTTGGCGGCGACCCCGTCCCCACCCGTGTCCCCACCTGTGTCCGGACGTGCAAATCCGTCGTCCGATTGCGTCTTCTGCAAATGTTTCCAGGCGGCAAAATGAGATGGCCCGGGCAATCTATCCGGGTGGACGACACCCCCGTCCCCACCCGTTGCCAACAGTAACAATCGGCCCCTTTGGCAAAAATGGCGCGCGACAACGATAGCCCTTCCTCTTTCGCGGCGCTCTGGCCTAAGCTTCCCCTTATGAACCCCGTCGAGATCGATGAAGCCGTATCCGCCCTCGCGCTCGAACCGTTTGATCGGGGCGAGTTTCCGTTCCAGTTCCTGCGCGCCTTCGGGAACAAGGATACCGCGATTGCGCGGTTGAAGATCAGGTGTTTCGACACTTTCCGAAGATCAAAGCACCCACCGCGCCTTTCCAGAAAGCAGGTTGGGATGGCATTCCGCCTTCCATGAACCATCCCGCTGGCGGTAAAGCCGCGCTGTTTGGCCGCCCCAGGAGATCGAGATCATGCCGTTTTCATGATCGTAGACGCAGGGATCGCTCCACAGCGCTAAACTGGTCGCGACAAGCTCAATGTCTACAATGTGCAAGCATTGCTGACCGTCAGAGATCGTGCCATACGTAGTTTTGTGGCCTGTCTGTTCCTTGATCAGCGCAATCGCTTCGGGATTTGCTTCACCCATCATGACCTCCTGAAAGACGTTCCGACGCTGCAGCGCTGGTCGAGGTGACGTTACCTGTGATGCCTGAAAGTGAAGGTGCGGCGAAACGCCTCCAAGCTTCCATGAGGGTGCGACGCATAGCCTGCTGAATCGGTTCACGCCTAAAGACGTTGTAATGTCGCGAATGTCGCGATTGTCGCAGGGGTTCAGGCCTCTGCGCGAATGGGCGTCACGTTCGAACCAGCCGCTAAAGGTGTGGCGCAATACTCGGCCCAAGCATCCATCAATTTGACGCGACGGGGCAATAGCGTTGCACGGGCATATGATGCCTCGGCCTTGTCCGGCAGTTGGTGCGCCATGGCATGTTCGATCACTTCGCGCGGGAAGGTCGATCGCTCACCAGCCCAATCGCGGAAGGTGGAGCGGAAGCCGTGCGAAGTAATCAAGCGCCCGCCTTCCTTGCGATCGATCCAGCCGGGGCGGCCCTCGGCTTGCTCTGTCTTGTGCATCCGGCGGATAAGCATCGCCATGGCCATGCCTGAAAGCGCATCGCCATCATGGGCAGGAAACAGCGGGGCATCGGCGCGGCCCGCGGTATTGAGCGGCTGGACGGCCTCTAGGATGGTGACCGCGCGCGGGGAGAGCGGCACAGTGTGTTCCTTGCCCGCTTTCATGCGGATTGCGGGAATGGTCCAGACATCCGCCGCAAGGTCAATCTCGGCCCACGTCGCGCCGATCACTTTGCCTGTGCGCGCGGCGGTCAAGATTGCAAACTCCAGCGCCCGCGCTGCCAGCGCTTCCCGCGCACGAAGGTCCGCCATGAATGCGGGAAGCTCGCCATAGGCCAGCGCAGCATGGTGGCCCCGGTTCAGCTTGCCGGGCTTTGGCAACAGATGGTCCAGATGGCCGCGCCAGAGCGCCGGGTTCTCGCCCGATCGCATACCTTGCACCCTCGCGGCGGACAGCACGTTTTCAATCCGGCCCCGCACGCGGCTGCCGGTTTCCGGCTTATCGCTCCAGATTGGCTCCAGCACTTTCAAAACGTGATCGGTGCCAATAAGCGAAACGGGCAAGTCGCCAATGATCGGATAGGCGTATGTGGCCAGCGTGTTGCGCCATTGCTGGCGATGCTTGTCATTGCGCCAGCCGCCCTCTTTGCAGTCAATGAATGCCTCGGCAAAGTCGCGGAAGGTCCGGCGCGTCAACGGATCGGCCTGCCCTTGCGCAGCGGCCTTGCGGGCCTTGATGCGCTTGCCCTCCAGAGGCTCGCCCTTTGCTGCCTGTGCCGAAAGATCGCGCGCCATGGCGCGCGCATCGGCCAAGGCGATTGCACCAGCACCAGCCGCTGGACCTAGCCCAATGTCGCGCGCCTTGCCGCCAGCGGTGGAGCGGAACAACCAAGAACGTGCGCCGCCATCCTGCGTCCGCAGATAAAGCCCGCCGCCATCGGCATGGCGACCGGGGCCAGCGTTCCGAACGGTGATAGGGGTTAGAGCATTGTGAAACTTGCGAGGCATGGCGGACAGTCCTTGTTGCCCATAACGATGCCCACGATAATAGCGCGATTGCCCACAAATCAAATGGGACTAACACGAACGCCTATGAACTGCATATCTGCCATTTTCCCTTAGAAAGGGGGATTACTAGGCTTCATGCGAACCGCTTTGAATGAAAGTTAGGCGGACTGCCTCTCCGCCAAACAAAATTGCGGCAGCGGTGCCGCGGGCGCGGCCGATCAGTTTTCTTCCGGCCAGTACAGCCGCATCGGATTGTCGATAAGCAGCTTGCGTTGCAATTCCGGCGTTGGCGCAATGCGGGGGAGCACATCGACAAGCTGGCCGTCATCGGGGATGCGGTGTTCCATGTTGGGGTGCGGCCAATCGGTGCCCCACAGCACGCGATCGGGATACCGTTCGACCACCGGACGGACGACTGCGACGAAATCATCGAATGGCGGTCCGGGGAGCGAGAGACGTTCGGCCCCCGATACTTTGGTCCAGATATTGGGATGAGAATCGAGCAGCGCCTTGAACGCGGTGATGTCCGCGCCGCCGGGTCCTTGCGCGATGTCTGGCCGTCCGAGGTGATCGACCACGATGATCGTCGGAATTGCCTCTAGAAACGGGATCAGTTCCTCCAGGATATCGGCCTCGAAATATACCACGACATGCCAGCCGAGCGGGGCGATGCGGCGGGCGATGTCGAGGAATTTGTCCTTGGGCGCATTGTCGACCAGCCGCTTGAGAAAATTGAAGCGCACGCCGCGAATGCCGCCCTGATGCAGCGCCGATAGCGCGCTATCGCTGATTTCGGGATCCACCACGGCGACGCCGCGTGCTCTTTGCCTTCCATCCGGGCCGTTCGACTTGGCGATGCCGTTCAAAGTGGCGGAATTGTCCGTGCCGTGGCAGCTGGCCTGCACGATGACATTGCGACTGAAGCCGAGATGGTTGCGCAAGGCGAACAGCATTTCGGGTGTGGCGTCCTCGGGGTGATATTTGGCGAGCGGGCTGAACGGAAACTCCGCCTCCGGGCCGAACACGTGGACGTGCGCATCGACCGCGCCGGGCGGCGGGGTCCAGACGGGCTTGGACGGTGCATCGACCCAGGTCTTGTTCCTGCTCATCCGAACACCATCCCGTCCATCAGTTTTCGCGCCGTGCGCAGCAGGGCGGCGCTGGTGACGCCGCCTGCATCGTCCGTTTCGAGAACACAGGTCATCTCGCCGGTTGGGTGCTCGACCGAAAGTGTTTTGCGCCGGCCTTCGGGAATGACCGCGACTGCGGCGGCGTTGGTGCCCGCGATCAGGCAGGCGGTCGCCACGCTCACCGCGCCGAGCACGCCGATGCTGGCATGCGCGCGTCGGGGAATGAAACTGCGCACCGTCACTGCGCCACCTCCCCGGGGCGGGGCGACCAGCATCATCTTGGGCACTGAATTTGTCGCGACATCGCCGAGATTCATCAGCGGCCCGGCTTTCAACCGGATCGCTTCGATCTTTGCCTTCACGTCTTCGGCCGCGTCGAGTTCCTCGCGCGATTCGTATCCGCTCGCGCCGACATCGCTGGCGCGGATGACGACACATGGCATCCCGTTGTCGATCAGGGTGACGGCAACGCCATCGATCATGTCGGTGGCGTTGCCCGTTGGCAGCAACGCGCCGCAACTCGATCCTGCGGTGTCCATGAATTCCAGCGGGATGGGGGCGGCGGTTCCCGGCACGCCGTCGATCCGTGCGTCCCCGCAATAGCTCACCATGCCGCCGGGGGTGGCAACGGTAGCCACCGCAATCTGGCCGGTGTTTTCCATGAAGATCGTCACGCCGGTTTCGTCCCCAGTGGCGGCGACAAGCCCGCGTTCGATGGCAAACGGGCCGATGCCGGCGAGGATATTGCCGCAATTCTGCGCGTCGGTGACAATCGCCTGATCGACGAAAACCTGTAGGAACAGGTATTCGACATCGACGCCGGGGCGCGCCGACTTGCTGACCACCGCCACTTTGCTGGTCAAAGGATCGGCGCCGCCCATGCCATCGATCTGGCGCAGATCGGGCGAACCCATGATCCGGAGCAGGAAAGCGTCGCGGTCACCAGGATCGGCTGGCAGATCGCCTTTCAGGAAATAGCCGCCCTTTGATGTACCGCCGCGCATCCACATGCAGCGCACGCCCCGATCGAGCGCCGCGCGGTCAGACATATTTGAGGCCCATCTCGGCAAGCTTCTCGCGCATCTTGTACATATCCAGCCCGAGCTCCCCCGCCGCCAACCGCGCGCGCTTTTCGCCCTCGTTGGCCTCGCGTGCCTGCGCCTTGATCAGGACCTCTGCAGCGGCGGCGCGCGGCACGACGCACACGCCGTCGTCATCGGCAATGATCACGTCACCCGCCGCGATGGGAGCACCGGCGCAGACCACGGGGACATTGACCGAGCCAAGCGAAGCCTTGATCGTGCCCTGTGCCGACACGGCCTTGGCCCAGACGGGGAAGCGCATTTCGGTCAGATCCCTCACGTCCCGGATGCCCGCATCGATGATCAATCCCCGGCAACCGCGCGCCATGGCCGACGTCGCCAGCAGATCGCCAAAATAGCCATCCTCGCAGGGTGATCTTGGCGCGATCACCAGGATGTCCCCTGCCTGCAGCTGTTCGATAGCGACATGCACCATCCAGTTGTCGCCCGGGGGCGCGGAAATGGTGACCGCGCTGCCCGCGATCCGCGCGCCCGGATAGATCGGGCGCATGTAGCTGGCCAGGAGTCCGGTGCGATCCTGCGCCTCGTGCACCGTGGCAACCCCGCATTGCGCAAGGCCGTCGATGACGTCTGGTGCGGCGCGCGGAATGGTTTGCACGACAATTTCAGTCACGGCGATCTCCTCGAAAATGATCGTCAGGTTCCTAGACGGCAGCGGAATAATCGACAATCGGAAGACTGGTCAGCGCATAACATTTGGCTAATATTGCGCAGGTGGAAATATGGGATCTCAATCTGCGGCATCTGCGCGGGATGGCTGAAATCAGCCGCCTCGGCAGCATCAGCGCGGCGGCAGCGGCGGTCCACCTTACGCAGCCTGCGCTGACTCAGGCGCTTGCCAGGCTCGAAGCGCGGATCGGGCTTGCGCTGTTCGATCGCACGCCCGGCGGGATGACAGCCACACCGTCCGCTGCGCTGCTGGCCGGGCGGATCGAAGCTGCGCTGGGCTACTTGGAAAGTCCGCGGATCACGATGAGCCAGATGCGGGCTCTGCTCGCTTTTGCCGCCAGCGGCAGTTATGTCGGTGCCAGCGCCGCAAGCGGTCTGTCCCAACCGTCGCTTCATCGCGCTGTGCGGGAATTGTCTCTGGCACTGAAACGTCCGCTGGTCGAGCGGCGCGGCAAAGGGCTTGCGCTTACCAAGGCCGGCCGCCGTACGCTGCGCGCGTTCCGACTGGCGCGGGCCGAACTGGAAGCCGGACTTTCCGAGATTGCGGCCATCAAGGGCATCGAAACCAGACGGATTGCCATTGGCGCAATGCCGCTGGCGCGTGCGCGGTTGCTGCCCAAGGCTATCGCCGCTTTCAATCGGCGTTATCCCGAGGTCGGCGTCGTCGTTGCCGAAGGCAGCCACGCCGAGCTGATCGAACCTCTGCGCGATGGCGAACTGGACCTTCTGATCGGTGCCCTGCGCGCCGGTGGAAGCGGCGAGGATCTGGTCCAGCAGCCGCTGTTCGATGATCGGCCGGTGGTCATCGCGCGCGCCGGGCATCCGCTGGCGGCACCGGATATTGCGGCAATGGCGGCCTATCCCTGGATCATCGCGGCACACGGCGCGCCGCTGCGCGCGCAGTGGCACCAGATGTTTGTCGATGCGGGTTTGAGGCCGCCACATGTGCCCATTGAGTGCGGTTCGGTCATCGTGATCCGCCAGATACTCATCGAAACCGACTTTCTCACGCTGCTCTCGCCCGATCAGGTGGCGTTGGAATTGAAAGCTGGCTTGCTGGTCAAGATCTGCGATGTTCCGCCAAGCATGCGGCGCACCATCGGGATCACCACCCGCAACGGGTGGCGGCCAACCGCCATGCAGCAAGCTTTCCTCGATACCCTCGGGGCGGTTTCGCAAAGCTGACTTAGCCAAACCTTATAGGTCGCCCTTCAATCCGATTTAAGATCGACCGGCCGCTGCCCTAATGACTTAGCCGATGCGCGGCAAAGTAACTCTCATTGGCTTTGGAGAAGCAGGCTCCACTTTCGCGGTTGCGGGCGCATGGGGCCGGGCGGCGCAAGTCTATGACATCAAGGACAAGTCGGCCCAGTTTGCGGCAAGTGGCGTGACAGGATGCAGCAGCCCGGATCTTGCTCTTGCTGGATCGGATCTCGTTCTGTCGGTGGTTACCGCAGATCAGGCATTGAGCGCGGCCGAGGAAGCCGCGGCGCACATCGCGGCGAATGCGCTCTATCTTGATCTGAATTCGGTGGCACCGGACACAAAGCGCCGCGCCGCGACGATCGTTGAAAGTGCTGGTGGGTGCTATGTCGATGTGGCGGTGATGGCCCCTGTCCATCCCACGAAGCTCGCGGTGCCCCTGCTTGTGTGCGGCATGCATGCCGCTGCGGGCACGGCAGCGCTCGAACGGCTTGGCTTCACAAATGTTCGGTGCGTGGGCGCCGAGATCGGCAGGGCTTCGGCCATCAAGATGATCCGCTCGGTCCTGATCAAAGGGCAGGAAGCGCTGACCGCCGAGATGATGCTGGCCGCCGATGCAGCGCGCGTTACCGACGAAGTTCTGGCCTCGCTGGGCGAGGAATGGCCGGCGCGGGCCGATTACGCGCTGGAGCGGATGAGAACGCATGGGCAGCGCCGCGCTGCCGAAATGGAGCAGGCGGCAGCGACGCTCGAAGCTCTGGGAATCGAGCCGGTGATGACACGCGGCACGATTATCCGCCAACGGGAAATGGCCGCATGACAATGATCATCGATTGCCACGGGCACTACACGGTGCTGCCAAAGGCGCACGACGCTTGGCGCGAAAGCCAGAAGGCGGCTTTCAAGGCTGGCGTTCCGGCCCCGCCATATCCGGACATTTCCGACGACGAGATCCGCGAGACCATCGAGTCCAACCAGTTGCGCCTGCTGAAGGAGCGCGGGGCGGACATGACCATTTTCAGCCCGCGCGCCTCGGCAATGGCGCCGCATGTCGGCGATGAGGCGATGGCGGTCCAATGGGCGCGGGTGTGCAACGATTTGATCGCGCGGGTGGTCGGCCTCTATCCGGAGACCTTTGCGGGGGTGTGCATGCTGCCCCAATCGCCAGGTGCGGACCTGACAGGCTCGATCGAAGAACTGCGCCGCTGCGTCGGCATGGGCTTTATCGGCTGCAACCTCAATCCCGATCCGGGCGGCGGGCATTTCCAGTCGCCGCCGCTGACCGATCCTTTCTGGTATCCGATTTACGAGGCCATGGTCGAGCTTGACGTGCCGGCCATGATTCATGTCTCTGGCAGCTGCAATCCGGGCCTCCATGCCACCGGGGCCTATTACATCGCGGCCGACACTATCGCTTTCATGCAATTGCTCGAGGGCGATCTGTTTCGCGATTTTCCGCAGTTGCGCCTGATCATCCCGCATGGCGGCGGCGCGGTGCCCTATCACTGGGGGCGCTATCGCGGCCTTGCCGACATGCTCAAGAAGCCCGATCTGGCGGCGCATGTCATGAACAATGTGTACTTCGATACCTGCGTCTATCACCAGCCGGGCATCAATCTGCTGGCCGATGTCATCGCCAACAAGAATATCCTGTTCGGCAGTGAAATGGTCGGGGCCGTGCGCGGCATCGATCCCACCACCGGGCATTACTTCGACGACACCAAGCGCTACATCGACGCGCTGACGATCAGCGATGAGGCGCGCCGCGCAATCTTCGAGGGCAATGCGCGCCGCGTGTTTCCCCGCCTCGACGCGCAGCTGAAGGCGCGCGGGCTGTGACTTTCATTCGCAATGCCTGGTACGTTGCGGCGTGGGACAGCGAAGTCTACCGCACGCCGCTCGCGCGCACGATCTGCGGCGTACCGACACTTCTTTACCGCAAGCTCGACGGGGCGATTGTCGCAATGCGTGATGCCTGTCCGCACCGGTTGTTGCCCTTGTCGCTGGGATTGAAGGAAGGCGATTCGATCCGCTGCAAGTATCACGGCCTGAAGATCGGACCGGACGGGCGAGCGGAAGAGATGCCGCTCAAATCCGATGCGGTGAACAAGCGGATCTGCGCCGAAACATTCGTGACGGCGGAGCGCTATCGCTTCATCTGGATCTGGGTCGGCGATATCGAGAAAGCAGACCCGGCGTTGATTCCCGATCTATGGCCATGCATCGAGCCCGGCTGGACATTTGATGGCGGCTATTACCCGATCAATTGTGACTACCGGCTGGTCATCGACAATCTGATGGACCTGACTCACGAGACGCATGTTCATGCCAGCAGCATCGGGCAACCCGAGCTGATGGAAGCGCCGATCCATACGCGGGTCGAGGGTGACAGCGTGTTCGTGACGCGCTGGATGCCGGGCGTCGAGGCTCCTCCCTTCTGGCGCGATGCGCTGCAAAGGGAAGGCCCCGTCGATCGCTGGCAGATTTGCCAGTTCATTCTGCCCAGTGCCGTGATCATCGATGTCGGCGTCTCCCCGGTCGAGGCCGGCGGAACCGTGGAAAGCCACGATGGCGGCGTACGCGGCTTCGTGATCGATGTCATGACCCCCAAGGACGACATGAGCACGCACTATTTCTGGGGCATGGCGCGCAACTTTGCGCCGAACGATGCCGGTTTCACGGCGCGCTTCAAACGGCAGCAGGGCGGCGTTTTCGCCGAGGATCTCGAGATTCTGGAAGCACAGCAAAAGTCGATCGACGCAAACCCGAACCTGCAACTGATGGGCTACAACATCGACGAGGGCGGAGTTCGCGCCAGGCAAATCATCGCGCGGAAAATGAAGGCCAACGCATCATGAACCAGGACATCCACGCCTATCTCGCCGAGCTTGAGGACATCCCCGGCACCCGCGTGTTCACTGCGGCGCGCGCGCGAAAAGGGTATCATATCAACCAGTTCGCCATGAGCCTGATGAAAGAGGATAACCGCACACGTTTCAAGACGGACGAGCGGGCCTACATGGACGAGTGGGACATCAGCGAGGAAGCAAAAGCGGCGCTGCTGGCGCGCGACTACAATACGCTGCTCGATCTGGGGGGCAACGTCTACTTCCTCTCGAAACTGTTCTCGACCGATGGTCTGAGCTTTGCCGAAGCGGTGAGCACGATGACCGATATGACCTTCCCCGAATACCGGGAGATGATGCTGGCAGGCGGGCGCTCTCCCAACGGCAATCGCTCGATCAAGGCCAACCTCGCCGCCCAAGCAAGCAAGGGAAGCAATTGAAATGGCACGTTTGACCGCAGGTGTCGGCTCCAGCCATGTGCCTTTGCTGGGCGTGGCAGTCGATCAGGGCAAGACCGGGGACGATTATTTCGGGCCGATCTTCGCAGGCTATGAATGGACCCGCGAATGGGAGAAGGCGGAGAAGCCCGATGTGGTGGTTCTCGTCTATAACGACCACGCGAGCGCGTTCGACATGAAGATCGTGCCGACGTTCGCGATCGGTTGCGCCGAGCGCTACAAGCCGGCCGACGAAGGCTGGGGGCCGCGCAAAGTGCCCGATGTCGAAGGCCACGCCGATCTTGCCTGGCACATGGCGCAGAGCCTCATCCTCGATGATTTCGACATGACCATCATCAACGAGATGGACGTGGACCACGGCCTCACGGTGCCGCTTTCGATGATGTTCGGCTCGCCCACGCGGTGGCCGGTGAAAGTTGTGCCGCTCGCGGTCAATGTCGTGACCTATCCTGTCCCCTCGGGCAATCGGTGCTGGGCGCTGGGCGAGGCGATTGCGCGCGCGGTCGCCAGCTTTCCCGAGGATCTCAACGTGCAGATATGGGGCACCGGGGGCATGAGCCACCAGCTTCAAGGACCCCGTGCGGGGCTGCTGAACCGCGAGTGGGACAACCGGTTTCTCGACATGCTGGAATCGGACAATGACGATGTCCGCCATATTCCGCATATCGAATACCTTCGCGAGACAGGCTCTGAAGGGATCGAAATGGTCATGTGGCTGATCATGCGCGGAGCGCTTGGTCAAAAGGTAAGGTCGCTGCACCGCCACTACCATATCCCCTGCAGCAATACCGCCATCGGCCACATCGTGCTCGAGCCTGCATAAATGGGGACAGTCCCCTATTTATGCGGATTGATGGCAAGCGGACGGCACTACACTTGGGCATTCCCGAAAATAGGGACTGTCCCCATTTTGTGAGGATAAGATGAGAATAGCACTCGCCGGCGCAGGTGCCTTTGGTGAAAAGCACCTCGATGGCCTCAAGCTGATCGATGGGGTCGAAATCGTCTCGATCATCAGCCGCACCGCCGAACAGGCTGAAACCGTGGCCGCCAAGTATGGCGCAAGGCACAGCTCGACCGAACTGGCCGACGCGCTTGCCCGCGATGATGTCGATGCGGTGATCCTGTGCACCCCGACGCAGATGCACGCGGCGCAGGCCATCGCCTGCATGGAGGCGGGCAAGCATGTGCAGGTCGAGATCCCGCTTGCCGACTCGCTGGCCGATGCGGAGGCGGTGCTGGCCAAGCAGCAGGAGACCGGGCTTACCTGCATGGTCGGGCATACGCGGCGCTTCAATCCCAGCCACCAGTACGTGCACAATCAAATCACGGCGGGCGCATTCAATATCCAGCAAATGGATGTGCAGACGTACTTCTTTCGACGCAAGAACATGAACGCCAAAGGGCAGCCGCGCAGTTGGACCGACCATCTGCTGTGGCATCACGCGGCGCACACGGTCGATCTGTTCGCCTACCAGGCCGGGCCGATCGTGAAGGCCAATGCGATCGAGGGGCCACTCCATCCCGAACTCGGCATCGCGATGGACATGTCGATCCAGCTCAAGGCGCAGAGCGGCGCGATCTGCACGCTGTCGCTCAGTTTCAACAACGACGGGCCGCTGGGCACGTTCTTTCGCTACATCGGTGACACCGCCACCTACATTGCCCGCTACGATGATCTGGTGAGCGGCAGGGAAGACCCCATCGATGTGTCGCAAGTGGACGTCTCGATGAATGGCATCGAATTGCAGGACCGCGAATTCATCGCCGCGATCCGCGAAGGGCGCGAGCCGAACTCCAGCGTCGCGCAAGTCATGCCCTGCTACCGTGTGCTCGATGCGCTCGAACAGCAGCTGATGTCATGAAAACACAAGTCGCGATCATTGGCGCCGGGCCTGCCGGCCTGCTGCTGGGGCATATGTTGCGGCAGGCGGAGATCGATTGTCTGATCATCGAGCGGCAATTGCCCGATTATGTGCTCGGGCGCATCAGGGCCGGAATCCTCGAAGCCACCATGACCGATCTGATGGCCCGGCTCGGGCTTGATGCGAGGCTGCGGACGGAAGGCCTGCGGCACGATGGCGTGACGCTGGTGAGCAACGGGCAGGTCATCGAGATTCCGGTGCACCGCCATACCGGCAAGCATGTCACCGCTTATGGCCAGACCGAGATCACGCGCGATTTGATCGACGCCGCGCCGTCGCGCGGGCTCACGATCGTGTGGGAAGCCGCCGACGTGGCGCTCCACGATGTGGGCGGGGAAGCTCCGTCGGTAACCTGGACCAAGAACGGCGCGCAAGCCCGCTGCGAAGCGCGATTCATCGTTGGCTGTGACGGCTTTCACGGTCCTTCCCGGGCGAGCATCCCGGACGCCGCCAAGCGGACATTCGGCTTTGACTATCCGTTCGGCTGGCTGGGCGTGCTCGCCGATGTGCCGCCATGCCACCCCGAGGTGGTCTATGCCAATCATGAGCGCGGATTCGCGCTGGCTTCGATGCGATCGCCCACGCGAAGCCGCTATTATGTGCAGGTGGGGCTCGAAGAACAGATCGAGGACTGGTCGGACGATCGGTTTTACGAAGAGTTCGCGATAAGGATCGGGCCGGAGATAGCCGCGAAAATCGTGACCGGACCCTCGATCGAAAAGTCTATTGCGCCGCTGCGCTCGTTTGTCTGCGAGCCGATGCGCCACGGTTCGCTGTTTCTGGCGGGAGATGCCGCGCATATCGTGCCGCCGACCGGCGCCAAGGGGCTGAACCTGGCGGCGTCGGATGTCACATATCTGGGCGAGGCGTTGATCGAATGGTTCGGGCGCGGCAGCGACGCCGGGATCGACGGTTATTCCGAGCGCGCGTTGAAGCGCATCTGGAAGTCCGAGCGGTTCAGCTGGTATCTGACGAAGCTGATGCACCGTTTTCCGGGCGATGGCGCGTTCGAACGGCGGATGCAGGATGCCGAGCTCGATTATGTTGCGCGCTCTGATGCCGCGCAGGCGATGATCGCGGAGAATTATGTGGGCCTGCCGTTGTAGCCTGAAACTATGCGATTAAGGTGCACATAGCGCCGCATTAGGACGCAGTTAGCAGCTTGCAAGCCCGGGCAACAAGAAAGCACGGTCGCAGCGAAACAAGGGATGGATATGAGCAGTGCGCGCGAATTGATCGACAGGTCGCCGATGCGCGCGCTGCAGATCGTGGCGGTGGCGATCACGGTCTGTCTCAACGCGCTCGATGGGTTCGACGTTCTCTCGATCAGTTTTGCAGGGCCGGGGATAGCGAAGGAGTTCGGGATCGATCGCGCCGCGCTGGGGGCCGTGCTTTCCATGGAATTGATCGGCATGGCGATCGGTTCGGTCGCTTTGGGCGGCCTGGCCGACAAGATCGGCAGGCGGCCGACGATCCTGGGTTGCCTGATTTTGATGACGATCGGCATGTACGGGATGACATCGGCCCATGACCTCGCGGCCATTTCAGGCTGGCGCGTGCTGACTGGGCTGGGGATCGGCGGAATGCTGGCGGCGATCAACGCGGTGGCCGCCGAGTATGCCAATGCCCGATGGAAGACGCTCGCGCTGGCCATCATGGTGATCGGTTATCCGCTGGGCGCGGTGATCGGCGGATCGGTCTCGGCGGTCTTGCTCAAGACGAGCGACTGGCGTGCCATTTTCGAGTTCGGCGCCATCGTCAGTGCCTGCTTCATTCCGCTGGTCTACTTCCTGATCCCCGAAACCCCATCCTATCTCGAAGTGCGCCGACCGGCCGGAGCGCTGGAGCGGATCAATGCAACCTTGCGCCGGATCGGGCATCCGGTCCTGACAGCGTTGAGCGCGGTCCCGCCGGTCAAGCCGCGGGCGGGGCCTTTGGCACTGTTCACACCGCAGTTCTTCTGGCTGACGACCATCGTCACCTTTGCCTACTTCACCCACATTTTGACGTTCTACTTTCTGGCCAAATGGACGCCGAAGATCGTGGTCGACATGGGCTTTGCGCCCAGCGTGGGCGCGGACGTGCTGGTGTGGGTCAATATCGGCGGTGCGATCGGCGGGGCGCTGTTCGGGCTCCTGTCCGAGCGGATCGGACTGAAACGGTTGACGCTGGTCACGCTTGCGCTGTCGGTGGTCACGGTGATTGTCTTTGGCGGAAGCAATGGCAGCTTGTCGTTGCTCAAGACAGTTGCCTGCGCCGCAGGCTTTGCCACGAACGCAACGGTCTGCGGGCTTTATTCGATCTTTGCGCGGGCATTCCCGACCGAGCTGCGCGCCACCGGGACCGGTTTTGCGGTCGGCGTGGGCCGCGGCGGATCGGCGGTCGCGCCCTATCTTGCCGGGGTGTTGTTCAAGAGCGGATATGGGTTGCAGGCCGTGGCCATCACCATGGCGATGGGCTCACTGCTCGCTTTCCTCGCCATCCTTGCGCTGAAGTTGCCGGGCAAGGACGCCCATGCAATCGATGCCGCTAAAGCGTGATCACCACTTTGCCGAACAAGCCTGCCGAGGATTGGTAGGCATAAGCCGCATGCACATCGTCGAAAGCAAAGGTCCGGTCGATCACGGGTTGGATCCGGTGCTCGTCGATGAAGGCATTGAGTGCTTCTGCCATCGCGCGCGAACCGACGAAAATGCCCCGCAAGCTGGCGTTCTTGAACATCAGTCCGTGCGGGCTGGTGTCTCCTTCGCGGGTAAGTACACCGATCAGCGCGATTTCACCGGCAAAATTGACCGCCGCGATCGATTGCGACAGAGTGCCAGCCCCGCCGACTTCGACCACATGATCGACGCCGGGCTTGCCGGAAAGCTGCTCGGCTTGTGCGCCCCACTCGGGCGTTGAGCGATAATTGATCGTGGAGTCCGCGCCCAGCGCGGTTACGCGGGCCAGCTTGTCGTCCGATGAGCTTGTGGCAATAACCGCCGCACCCGCCGCTTTGGCAATCTGCAGCGCCAGCAGCGAAACCCCGCCCGTGCCCAGAACGAGGACACTTTGACCGGCGCAGACCGGGTTGGCGCCCGCCATGAGCGCATTCCACGCGGTCACACCCGCGCAAGGTAGCGTTGCCGCAGCGGCGAAATCGAGCGACTGCGCCATCGGCACGACACCGGCCTCGGGCAAAGCGACGTATTCGGCAAGCATACCTTTGCCGCCCGCCGCGCCCAGAGCAGGCCCCATGCCCGGATGCGCCGGGCCATCGATCCAGTTCTGGAAAAAGATACCGGCGACCCGGTCGCCGATCCGAAAGCGGGTCACGCCCGAACCCACGGCCACCACTTCCCCGGTGCCATCCGACAACGGCACGATGTCTTCGCCGATGGGTCCGCCCATGTACTTTCCGCGCACGATCGCCTGGTCACGGTAATTGAGCGAACAGGCGCGCACCCGGATCAGCACTTCGCCTTCCGCTGGCTCGGGCATGGCCAGTTCGACCTGTTCGAGTGCATCCATCGAAGTCGCGCCTTTGCGCAGCATCCATGCTTTCATCGGACCGTCTTTCCTTGTTGTGCCGGGGGAACCGCGCTTGATTGCCATCCCTAAGCGTTTGGCGGAAACGCGCACGGGCAAAGTGCGCATCATTTCATCTGGTGAAATCAATACCGGAGGCGCTTTCGGCAATCCGCGCGGCGATGCCCTGAAGCGTTGCCAGATGCTTGGCGACAACATCGTGTGTCTGTGCACGGCGCGAGGGCCAGGTGATGTTGAGCGCAGCGATGGGGTGGCCATCCTTGATGACGGCCACTGCGATGGAGCTTTTTCCATCACGCAGCACAGTCTCGCGATTGCGATCCGGCCATGGATGAACCGGCTCGCGGATCGAGTAACCCCGCGTGCAGGTATCGGTAACGATGGCCTTGAGCAGTGCTTCATCGGCGGGCGCGGCCCCGGGGGGACGAAGCCGGGCAATGATCGCCTTGCGCTCGTCATCGGCGCAGGCGGCCAGATAAGCCCGGCCGGTCGCGGTGTGAAGATAGGAAAGCTTGGCTCCGACCGGTCCCAGGATCGCCGCATCGAAGCGCGCCACCGGACTGTTGGTCTCGACAACGGCCAGATGATCAAAGTTTGGCATCGCAAAGACAGAGGGCCAGACCACCCGTTCAGACAATTCCACCAACAGGGGCGAGGCAATTTCGGCAAGGCGAACGGAGGCGGGCGGGGTTCGCGCGCGCAGCGCCTTGGCACAGGGGAGATAGGCTCCATCCGCGATGCGGCGCCAGATCAGGCCATGGGCACTCAGTGTCAAAAGCAGGCGGAGAAGCGTCGCTTTGGGCAGGGCCAAGCGCTGGTGGAGTTCATCCAGCCGAATGCCGTGGCTGTCCTGAACCATTACCAGGACATCGATCCCGCGGGAGAGCGCGCGCACTTGTTTGACTTTGCTGGCGATCATGGACGGCCCTTTTTCATGGACGGCTTTTCACGTGGTGAAATTCAGTGCCTCGATTGAAATAGGCAATCGCGCTGCTGCGTGCAAAGCTTGGCGTACGACGGGAGAGAAAAACTGTGAGCGAAGCCTCAGACGCTGCCGCAACATCCGGCGACAAGCCGACCGTGTTGCTGATCATAACGCAAGATACCAAGGCCGAGGAAGCGAGCTTTGTGCGCGGCATGCTCGAAGCCGCAGGCATGCAGGTAGCGCACCTCGATCCGAGCGTGCGCCGCACGCTGGGCGGGGCGGAAATCGCGCCCGAGGCTGTGGCCGAAGCGGCGGGAACCACGATCGAGGCGATCCGCGCGATCGGTCACGAAGGGCGAATCCATCACCAGATGATTGCCGGCGCGATCGCCGCGGCGCATGCTTATGCGGCAACCCACCAGATCAACGGCATCCTCGCGGTGGGTGGCTCGATGGGGTCCGCGCTGGCCGGCGCTGTCATGCAAAGCTTTCCCTATGGCCTGCCCAAGCTGATTGTCTCGACCATGGCTTCGGGCTTCACCGCCCCGTACATGGGGGTGAAGGACATCGCCATGATGAACGCGGTCACCGACATCGCGGGCGTCAATTCGATCAGCCGTCTGGTCTATCGCAATGCGGCAATGGCGATAGCCGGGATGGCCGCCGCCGATCACGCCGCCCGCGCCGAACCGCAAGCGCCCGCCTGCCCATTGGTATTGATGACGACGCTGGGAACGACCGAAGTCGGCACACGCCGGGTGCGCGAAGCTCTCGAAGCCGATGGCTGCGAAGTCATGGTGTTTCACTCATCGGGCGCAGGGGGGCTCACTCTCGACGCGATCGCCGGGGAGCGCGATGTCGCGCTGGTGCTCGATCTGTCGGTGACCGAGATCATCGACAACATCTTCGGCGGGCTTGCCGATACCGGTCCCGATCGCGGCAAGGCCGGCATGGCGCGCGGCATTCCAACGATCTGGGCGCCGGGCAATGCCGATTTCATCATCGGCGGCCCGATCGCTTCGGCCGAGGCGCAGTTTCCGGGACGCCGCTATCACGAGCACAATCCGCAGCTGACAGCGGTCCGCACCACTGTCGCCGATCTGGAGAAGCTCAACGAGCGGCTCGCGGCGATGTGCGCGCAGGCAAAGGGGCCGGTCAGCATGCTCGTTCCGCTGCGCGGATTTTCCAATCATGACAGCCCGCAGGGCCATCTCCACGACCTTTCGGTGCCGCCGCCTTATGCGGCGCATGCCCGGGGGGTGATGCCTGCCAATGTCAATTTCCAGACTGTCGACGCCCATTTCAACGACGCCGCGTTTTCCGATGCCATTATCGCCGAAGCGCGCAGATTGCTGGGCACATGAGCACGCTGACCCCGGAAGACGTGGCCGAGATCGTCGCGATCCTTGATGGCACGCCCTATGCCGCGCTCGATATCGCCACCTCGCGCTTTCGTCTGCGCGTCGCCCGCGATGCCGGCGGGACCGAACCGAGCGGCAGCGGCTGGTCGCAGGAATGGGATTATGGCGCGCCGGCTTTGGTTGCGGGCGAGGGCGCTGCATCGGGCGTGGCCGTTCGCGATGCTGTTCCCGAAGGTCTCGCGGGCGTTCCGGCCCCGCTGCCGGGCGTTTTCTATCATGCCCCGGCGCCCGGCGCACCGCCGTTTGTCGCCGTGGGAGATAGGGTTTCGCCCGATACGGTCGTGGGCATTGTCGAGACGATGAAGCTGATGAACCCGGTACATGCCGGGGTCGCGGGCACTGTAACTGCGTTTTGTATCGACAACGCGGTGATGGTCGAGACCGGCACCGCGCTGCTCCATATCAGCCCGGCATGATCCGCCGCCTGTTCATTGCCAACCGCGGCGAAATCGCGCTGCGGGTGATCCGCACCGCGCAGCGGCTGGGCATCGTGACCATTCTTGGTGCATCGGAGGCCGATCGGGACAGCCTGCCTGCCCGGCTGGCCGATGAGGTTGTGGTCATCGGCCCCGCGCCCGCCATGCAATCCTACCTCGATGCGGGCGCAGTGGTGGCCGCCGCCCGCGCAGCTCGCGCCGATGCCGTGCATCCCGGCTATGGCTTTCTCTCGGAGAACGCCGGGTTTGCGCGCGATCTGGCGGCAGCCGGGATCATATTCGTTGGCCCCGATCCTGCCGGGCTCGATGCCATGGGCGACAAGCTGGCGGCGCGGCGGGTTGCAACCGAGGCCGGACTGCCGGTGGTGCCGGGCGGTGAAGCTGCTGATGCCGATGCCGCGATGGCGCGCGCGCTCGAGACAGGCTTTCCGGTTTTGCTCAAGGCGGTTGCGGGCGGCGGCGGCAAGGGCATGAAGCGGGTCACCTGCGCCGAGGATCTGCCCGGCGCGATCGGCATGGCGATGTCCGAAGCGCAGGCTTCGTTCGGCAATCCGGCGGTCTATGTCGAGCGCTTCATCGCCAGCGGGCGGCATGTCGAAGTGCAGGTTCTGGGGGACGGCGAGACCGCGCTCCATCTGGGCACGCGCGATTGTTCGATCCAGCGCCGTTTTCAAAAGCTGGTCGAGGAAGCGCCCGCACCTGACCTGCCCGAAGCGGTCCGCGCCGGATTGGAAGACGCCGCGGTCAAGCTGACCAGGCAGCTGGGCTATCGCGGCGCGGGGACAGTCGAGTTCCTCGTCGATGCCGAGACTTTCGACTATTTCTTCCTCGAGATGAACGCCCGGATTCAAGTCGAACACCCGGTGACCGAAGCCATTACCGGGATCGATCTGGTGGAGCAGCAGTTGCTGGTTGCAGGCGGCGCCAGGCTGACACTCGATCAGTCGATGATCCGGCCGCATGGGCATGCGATCGAGGTGCGCATCAATGCCGAAGACCCGGCCGACGATTTCCGGCCGGCCCCCGGCACTGTCACGCGCGCGGCCTGGCCTGCCGGGCCGGGCATTCGCGTCGATAGCCACATCGCGCGCGGCGGGGTGGTGCCGCCGTTCTACGATTCGCTGATCGGCAAGCTGATCGTGCATGGCCAGAGCCGCGCCGAAGCGGTGGTCGGCATGGCCAAAGCGCTGGCATCGCTGCGGATCGATGGGGTTCCCACCACGACCGGTTTGCATCGCCGCATCATGGCCGATCCGCGGTTCATGGCGGGCGGTGTGGATACCCGCTTTTTCGAGAACTTCATCTGATGGCCGAGATTTCCCTCGTCGATGTTTCGATGCGCGACGGCAACCAATCGCTGTGGGGCGCGACCGGGCTCAATACCGCGCAGATGCTGCAGATCGCCGGCGCGACCGACCGGGTGGGCTTTCGCGCGATCGATTTTGCCTCTTCGACGCATATGGCCGTGGCGGTGCGCTATTTCCGCGAGGATCCGTGGGAGCGCTTGCGGCGGGTGCACGCGGCGATGCCGAACACGCCGCTGCAATACATCACGACGGGCATGCGCTTCATCGCGTGGCAGCAGGCCGATCCGGATTTCATGGCGCTCACCTATCGCTGCCTGCAGCGCGCCGGCATCGGCAAGTTTGTCATGCTCGATCCGATGCACGATGCCGACGCGGTGATCGCGGGCGCGCGGCTGGTCAAGCAGGAGGGCGGCGCGCAAGTGATGGCCGCGCTGACTTTCACCCTGTCCGCGGTCCACACCGACCAATTCTACGCCGAATTTGCACGCAAACTGGCAGCCTGTCCGGATATCGACTTGTTCTATCTCAAGGACCCGAGCGGGTTGATGAGCGCCGAGCGGGTGCGCAGCCTGGCTCCGGCGGTCAAGGCCGCGATTGGCGGCAAGAGCCTCGAAATCCATGCCCACTGCACCATCGGGCGCGGCGCGGTGACCAGCCTTGCCGCGGCAGATCTGGGCATTGTCGATGCGATCCATGTCGGCATCGGCCCGCTGGGTGAAGGCTCGTCGTTGCCAGAGGCCGGGCGCATGCTCGCCAACTTGCGCGAGGCGGGGCACAGCGTCGCCGCGGATGAAGCCATGCTGGCCAAAGTCAGCGACTACTGGTGGCGGCTCGCCCGCGCGGAGGCGCTGCCGCCCGGCACGCCGCAGGCCTTCGACGCCAGTTTCACCCGCCATCAGATCGCGGGCGGGGTGATGACGACCACCCGCCGCCAGCTTGCCGAACTGAAACTCGAGCACCGCTTCGATGAGGTGATCGCCGAAACCGAGCGGGTGCGCGCGGAGCTGGGCCATCCGATCATGGTCACGCCGTTTCCGCAGATGGTGATGAGCCAGGCGCTGTTCAACGTGATCGGGAGCAAGCGCTATGCGCAAGTCTCGGACGAAGTGCTGCGTTATGTCATGGGCAAGTTCGGCCGCCCGACCAGCCCGCTCGATCCCGCGGTCGAAGCCGCCATCCGCGACCGGCCGCGCGCGCGCGAAATCGAGCGCGAGCCCAGTTTCCCGGCGCTGGCGGACCTGCGCCGCAAATTCGGCCCACACATGGCCGACGAGGAATTTCTGCTGCGCGCGGTGATGCCGCCCGATCAGGTCGATGCGATGCTCGCGGCGGGCCCGTCGCGCGGCCACTATAATCCGGATGCCGCGCCGATGCTGCGGCTGTTGCGCGAACTCGCCGCGCGCCCGGCTGCGCGCGATATCATGATCGAAATGCCGGGATTGCGGCTGGCATTGCATGGAGGGGCGCATGTTGTCTGAGGCGATCGCCGAACGCATCGCTACAGCGCGCGGGTTCATTTTCGACATGGACGGCACCATTGCGCTTGGTGATGCGGCGTCGGGCGGGCACCGGGCGCTTCCGGGTGCGATCGCGCTGCTGGCGGATCTGCGCCGCCGCGGCATCCCCTTTCGCGTATTCACCAACGGAACGGCGAAACCGCCTGCGATCTATGCGGCAGGTTTGCGCAAGGCTGGCTTCGACCTTGAAGACAGCGAGATGATGACGCCTTCGACCTCGGCCGCCATCTGGTTTGACAAGCAGAACTTGCGCCGCGTGCGGGTTTTGGGCGACCCCGGCGTGGAGGTGCCACTCGCCGAGCGCGGGCTCACAATCGTCGGCCCTTCCGAAAAAGGCGAGGTCGATGCGGTCTATTCGGCGTGGTTTCTCGGCTTTACTTATCCCGCGCTGGAAGCCGGGTGCGAATCGATCTGGGCCGGCGCAATTTTGACAACAGCCAGCAATGTGCCGTTTTTTGCCACGGCTACAGGGCGCGGCATCGGGTCGAGCTTTGCCATCAACAAGATGATCTCGAGCCTGACCAAGGTGCGCGCCAAAGTGCTGGGCAAACCTTCCCGCATCGCGTTTGATTGCGCAGTCGAGGCGATGGCGCTGCCCCGCGCGGCCGCGCACGATATCGTGGTGGTGGGAGACGACCCTGCGCTGGAAATGGCCATGGCCCGCCGCGCCGGGGCGCTGGGCATCGGCATGACCACCGGGATGATGAAAGCCGAAGGGACCGCGTGCTTGCCCGAAGGGCAGAAGCCCGATGTAGTCTTCGATACGCTCGAGGCAATTACCCGGGCGCTCAGCGGCTAGGCTGCGCCTTGGCGACGCAAGGCTGCAAAATCCGTTTGCATTACATACTAAAACGCGCGAACGATGCGCGCACGGATTCCATGAGCCGTAATAGAAACGAGCGGGAGAAGATCGATGACCGGCAACAGCCTTGAACAGCTGCTGGCGCAGGCTGGCAACCCCGTGCACATGCTGCGCAATTCGCAGCTTGGCGCCTATGTCTATCCCGTGGTCGCGGCGGAGTTTCACAACTGGCGCAGCGAACAGTGGGCGTGGCAGCACAGCGCGGTGCTGTTTGATCAGTCGCACCACATGGTCGATCTCTATATTCGCGGCAAGGATGCGCTGCGGCTGATCAGCGATACCGCGATCAATTCGACCAAGAATTTCAAGGTGAATCAGGCCAAGCAATATGTGCCGACAACGCCCTATGGGCATGTGATCGGCGACGGCATCATCTTTTATCTGGCCGAGCAGGAATTCGTTTATGTCGGCCGTGCCCCGGCGGCAAACTGGGTGATGTATCAAGCCGAAGCTGGCGGTTATGACGTGGAGATTGTCAAGGACGACCGCTCGCCTTCGCGCCCGATGGGCAAACCGGTCAATCGCATCTCATGGCGTTTCCAGATTCAGGGGCCAAATGCCTGGGCGATCATCGAAAAGCTCAATGGCGCGCCGCTCGAGCAGCTGAAGTTCTTCAATATGAGCACGATGACCATCGCCGGTCATACGGTGCGCACGCTGCGCCATGGCATGTCGGGTGCGCCGGGGCTCGAGCTTTGGGGGCCTTATGCCGAGCAGGAAGAAATCCGCGCGGCTATCCTTGAAGCAGGGCAGGAATTCGGCATCGTTCCGTGCGGCAGCCGCGCCTATCCATCGAATACGCTGGAATCCGGCTGGATTCCCTCGCCGCTCCCGGCGATCTACACCGGCGAGAAGCTCAAGGGCTACCGCGAATGGCTTGGCGCCAACAGCTATGAAGCGACCGGTTCGATCGGCGGCAGCTTCGTCTCCGACAATATCGAGGATTACTACCTCAACCCGTGGGAGCTCGGGTATGGCAATTTCGTCAAGTTCGACCACGAGTTTCATGGGCGCGAAGCGCTGCAGGCGCTCGATCCGGCGCAGCAACGCCAGAAGGTGACGCTCGCTTGGAACGGCGAGGACATGGCCAAGATCTATGCCTCGATGTTCGATCCCGACGGGACCCCTTGCAAGTTCTTCGACCTGCCGCTCGCCAATTATGCGTCATCGAACTACGACCGCGTGATCGACGGCGGCGGCAAGACCGTGGGCCTGTCGATGTTCACCGGCTACAGTTTCAACGAGAAAACCGCACTCAGCCTGGCCACGATCGACCATGAGATACCCGTCGGCACCGAGCTGCGCGTGGTATGGGGCGAGCCCGATGGCGGCACTGCAAAAACCACCGTCGAGCCCCACCGCCAGATCGAAGTGCGCGTCGTGGTGAGCCCTGTTCCGTACAGCCGCGTTGCCCGCGAAACCTATCAGCAAGGCTGGCGCACGCAGCGCTGAGGTTCTAACCTGATCGAGTCACACATGCTTTTCTGGACCTGCAGCGCAGGCCAATTTGCCAGAGGAACACGCCATGAATGAGATGACCCCGGTAAGTTACGCCCAGCTCGCCTATTCGCCCGCAGCGCAGGCTGCGCTGGCGCGCAAGCCCGCCCTGTTCATCGGCAATGAATGGGTAGAATCGAGCCACGGCGCGACCATTCCGGTCGAAGATCCTTCGAACGGAAGCATTGTCAGCCATATCGTCGATGCGTCGGACCGCGATGTCGACCGCGCGGTTGCCGCAGCCCGCGCAGCTTTCGACGATGGCCGCTGGTCCGGGCTTGCGCCGATGGCGCGCGAGCGGATCATGCACCGGCTGGCAGACTTGCTCGAAGCGCACCTCGACGAGTTCGCCGAGCTTGAAGCCATCGACAATGGCAAGCCCAAGGGGATGGCCGGCGCGATCGACATTCCCGGTGCGATCAGCCAGTTGCGCTTCATGGCGGGCTGGGCCAGCAAAGTGGCCGGCGAGACCACCGCGCCATACACCATGCCCGCCGGGATGGTTTTCAGCTACACGGTCAAGGAGCCGGTCGGCGTCTGCGCCCAGATCGTGCCGTGGAATTTCCCGCTGCTGATGGCCTGCCTCAAGATCGCGCCGGCACTGGCGGCGGGATGCACGCTGGTGCTGAAGCCGGCCGAGCAGACCAGCCTGACCGTGCTGCGCCTGGCCGACCTGATCGTCGATGCGGGCTTCCCCGCGGGCGTGGTCAATATCATCACGGGCAACGGGCACACCGCCGGCGACCGCATGGTGAAGCACCCTGATGTCGACAAGGTGGCATTCACCGGATCGACCGAGATCGGCAAGCTGATCAACAAGAATGCGACCGCCACGATGAAGCGCGTGACCTTGGAACTGGGCGGCAAGAGCCCGGTGGTGGTGATGCCCGATGTCGATGTAGCTGTGGCCGCGCCGGGCGCGGCCGGCGCGATCTTTTTCAATTCGGGGCAGGTTTGCATCGCCGGATCGAGGCTGTTCGCGCACAAGTCGATCTTCGATCAGGTGATCGAAGGCGTGGCCGAAGCCTCGACGTTCTGGGCGCCGCGTCCTTCGCTCGATCCGGCCGGGCATAGCGGACCGCTCGTCTCCAAAGAACAGTATGACAAAGTGCTGGGCTATATCGACACCGCCAAACGGGATGGGGCCAGCGTCGCCATTGGTGGCGATGCGCCGAGCGCAGACGGCTATTATGTGAACCCCACGGTGCTGGTGAACGTGAACTCGCAGATGAGCGTGGTCCGCGAGGAAATCTTCGGGCCTGTCGTGGTGGCGCAGCGTTTTGAAGATCTCGACGAGGTTGCCAAGATGGCCAACGATACCTGCTTCGGGCTTGGCGCGGGCGTCTGGACCAAGGACGTTGCCACCATGCACAAGCTGGCCTCGCGCATCAAGGCCGGGACCGTGTGGGGCAATTGCCACGCCATGATCGATGCTGCGTTGCCATTCGGCGGCTACAAGGAATCGGGCATCGGCCGGGAGCAGGGGCGCCAGGGTATCGAGGCGTACCTCGAGACAAAGACCGTTATCATCCAGATGTGATCGGTTGCCCGGTGCTGCCTCCAGCAGGGGGGCGGGCCGGGCGATTGCCCGATCAATCCAGCCAGAAGGCCGCGCAATGCCCATCGATCTGAGCAAAATCCGCGCCATCGACGTGCACGTTCACGCCGAGGTTTCGTGCCACGATCCCGAAGATCCGATCATGGGCAAGTTCTTCGACGCGGCCAGCGCCTATTTCAAAGCGCCGCGCGAGCGCCCGAAAATGCCGGAGATTGCGGAGATTTACCGCGAGCAGCAGATCGCATTCTGCATCTTCACGGTGGACAGCGAAAGCGCGGTCGGGGCCAAGCGCATTTCCAACTATGAAATCGCCGAGTTCGCGGCGAAGAACTCGGACATCTGCATGGCGTTTGCCAGCATCGATCCGCGCAAGGGCCGGATGGGGGCGCTGGAAGCGCGCGATCTCATTGAGAACTATGGCGTTAAGGGCTTCAAATTTCACCATATCATGCAGGATTGCGATCCGGCTGACCGGGTTGGATATCCGATCTATGAGGTGATTGCGGAGTATGGCCTGCCGGCGATTTTCCACACCGGGCATTCGGGCATGGGCACCGGCATGCGGGGCGGCGGCGGCATTCGGCTCAAGTGGGGCCAGCCGATGCTGGTCGATGATGTGGCGGTCGATTTCCCCGACATGAAGATCATTCTGGCGCATCCCAGCTGGCCGTGGGTGGATGAAAGCCTCTCGATGGCGCTGCACAAAGACAACGTTTTCATAGACTTGTCTGGATGGAGCCCGAAATACTTCGCGCCGCAGATCATCCAGTATGCCAACACCCAATTGAAGCACAAAATGATGTTCGGCAGCGATTTTCCGCTTATCCACCCCGCCAAATGGCTCGAAGCGGCCAAGGCGGTCGGGTTTCGCGAAGAGGTTTTGCCCGGCATCATGAAGGACAATGCCGCCAGATTGTTGGGCCTCGGCGCGTGAACAAGACCCCCTTAAGGTGCCATTAGCAGCGGGATAGTGGCTAGTTTTGTCTTGATCCATGGCTCGTGGCACGGCGGTTGGTGCTTCGATCTGGTCGCCGAACGGTTGCGCGCAGCCGGGCATGAAGTGATCGCGCCCGATCTGCCCGGCATGGGCGGCGATGAAGCGGCCTTGCGCGCGGTCAGCCTGCGGAATTGGGCCGATTTCGTGGCCGACCTGTGCCGCGCGGCGCAGCAGCGCCCGGTTATCCTGGTTGGTCACAGCCGGGGCGGGCTGGTCATCAGCCAGGCCGCCGAGGCGGCGCCCGAGGCGATCGACGCGCTGGTTTACCTGTGCGCGATGATGCTGCCTTCGGGCATGTCACGCGCCGAATTCAAGGCGCTGGAGAGCCCTAATCCGGCATTCGATGCGATTATCGCGCCCGTTTGCAATGGCGCGGGCAGCGCGGTCGATCCGGCACGGGGCGCTGCGGTCTTTGCGCAACTGGCGCCGGCCGAGCTCGTTGCAGCGGCCATGGCGCGCCTGGTCAACGAGCCGCACACCCCGCGCTCCACGCCGCTCGAGCTCACGCAGGAACGCTACGGCCGTATCCCGCGCACCTATATTGAATGCACCGAGGACCGGGCCATTCCGCTTTCGAGCCAGCGGCGGATGCAGGAGGCATCGCCGGGCGCAACGGTGCTGACGCTCGAGACCGATCATTCACCGTTCCTCTCCATGCCCGAGGAGCTTGCGCAAGCGCTGCTGGCAATGGTCTGATCGCTCCGCCGGTCGTGGACGCTGCGCGGCAATTTTGTTTGTGTTACATATAAAATTTGCTAACGCTTCAGCCGTCGACAAAAACAAGATCGCGACGGACGAGGAACGCCATGGCATCCCGGCTTATCCATCCCAATTGGGCCAAGGCGCCCGATGGCGTGACCGATGGCTATTCGCTCGAGATCACAGCCAAGGACGTGGACGCCCTGCGCGCGGCTGCGCCGCTTATCCCGCAAGACACGCCGATCGCGATTACCTGGCTGCCGGGTGAAGACGTCGCAGCGCGGATTGCGGCCGCGGTTGCAGTGCGCGAACTGGGCTTCGAGCCGATGCCGCATTTCTCGGCGCGGCGCATTCTGACTCAAGCCGAATTCGATACCTATCTCGAAGCCGTCACGAAGCATGCGGAGGTGCGGCGCTGCTTCGTGGTGGCGGGCGATCCCGCCGAGCCGCAAGGTCCGTTCTTTGACAGCGCCGCGCTTCTGGCCACCGGCAGTTTCGAGCGCTACGGCATCGCCGCTATCGGGGTTGGTGGCCATCCCGAGGGCCATCCGTTCATGTCGATCCAGCAATGCTGGGATGTTCTGGCGATGAAGCTTGCCGATATCGAGGCGCGCGGCATGGCCCCGCTGGTGGTAACCCAGTTCAGCTTCGATCCGGATGCAGTGCTCGGGTGGCTCGCCCAGGCGCGCGGCCATGGCATTGCATCCCCGATCCGCATCGGCATCCCCGGGCCGGCGGGCATCAAGACCCTGATCCGGTTTGCCGCACATTGCGGCGTCGGTGCCTCGGCCAGCGTGCTCAAGAAATACGGGATTTCGCTGACCAATCTGATCGGAGGCGCCGGCCCGGATCGGCTGGTCGATGCGTTTGCCGAACACCTGGGCAGCGAGCACGGGCAAGTCCGGCTCCATTTCTATCCCTTTGGTGGAGTCGCCAAGACGGTCGGCTGGATCGATGCTTACCGCAAGAGCGAGCGCCGCTGATCTTCTCAATTCGGCAAAAGGCCATGCTCCCGAACAAGCGGCATAGCGTGGTTTGCTGAATGTTGTTAGGGAGCCCGCTGGTTCCGCCGGGGGTCCGACTTGACAAGACGCAAAGAGATACTGGTTCCCACGACGCCGCACGTGCCGGGTGATGACGATATTGGCGACATCCGCAATATCGTCGGCTTTCATATCCGGCTCGCCTATGGCGCGCTTTATCGCCATTTTACCGAGACTTTTGCCGACCTCAACCTGACGCAAAAGCAGGTTTCGATGCTCTGGCTGATCGATGATCATCCCGGCATCGCGCAAACCGGACTGGCACAGCGGATGCGGATGGACCGGGCCACGACGATGGCGATCGTCAACCGGCTGGAAGCGCGCGGCCTGCTGGCGCGCGGAACCAATCCCAGCGATGGCCGCAAACAAACGCTCAACCTCACCGACGATGGGCGAGCGATCCTGCTGACGGCAAAAGATGCCATTGCCGAGAACGAGCGCTGGCTCAAATCGCGCTTTACCGAGCAAGAGGTGGTCACGCTGATCGAGATGCTCACCCGCATTCACGATTGAGCGGATTCCCGCAAGCGCGATAATGCTTCGACAAGGCGATTGTCTCGCTTGCATACGCATAGCAGATTGATGGCAGCTTTCGCCCCAGTTGCAGACATTTGGTCAACTGATTGCCGAGTTCGCTCGACCCTACTAATCAGGCTCTATGATTGAGTTGATATGGCACATGCGTGGTTCCGTTGCTCTGATGGGCTCAGGAAATTTAGCGCTTGATCGAATCGAAAGTCTGTTGAGCGCGCAGTACAAGCACAAACGAGAGCGTGGCGAGCACCACGTTTCTTTTGAAGACCCGTTGTGGCTGAATATGCTTGGACCGAACTGGTTAGCAATGGTCATATATGATCGCGGACGATTTTGGATCGAAAGTTCCCCCAGCGGGCAGATGCTACGATATGACTTACGGAGCCTGCATGGGTTCATCTTCTGCTTGTTTGGAGCAGTCATGTTTTTCGGCTTCGGGACGCTAGACGGCGGCATACCGAGCGGGCTGAGGTATGCAGCGTTTGCATTTAGCTGGCTCTACGGAATGAACATTTTGCTGGCATATCTTCGCGTGCCTCGCGCCATACGCAATGCCATTAGAACTTAGCAGGTTCAGATGGCGGCAGCTTTCGATGGATCGTCCGCTTCCCACCAGAACGAGACTGGCAGCTCGCGCCCCAGTTGCAGGCATTGGGTACTTCGCTAGGATGCGGAGATGTCCGGTCACAAATATACGGTTGTCTGCGAGTTTCGCGGGGGCACCTTTGTCTCGCAGGTGTCGGCGAACGACGCACTGGGGGCTATGGAGGCGTGGACAGGTTACCTTGCCCGCGAGCGGCCGATACCCCAAGTTTCGACGCACCTTGCAAAAGCAGTCGCAGCCCAGATGTATGATAATGGGCCGATTACGTTGCAGGGTCTCATCGGTGTTTGGTGCTTCAGCGCCGTCTGTGGAGGCGATTTGATGCTGGCGAATATCGTTCACACCGCATCCGAGGCAAATGGCAGCTAGCCACCAAAACCCATCGTCGCCCCGTGCTTGGCACGGGGCTTGGCTACCTTTCGGCGTTTCCCCCGCAGGGTACCACTGATCCCAAAGGTCGAGCCGCCGCGACAGCGGTTCGCCGTGATGGTGACCCAGCCGCCTTTCTCCATCACTCCCTCATGCCAAACGCGAGGCTGCGAAGAAAGCCAAACCCCGTGTCAAGCACGGGGCGACGGAATGGGTGTTTGCAGAGATGTCTGCTTCCCGCCAATCCCGGTCATTCCGGCATTCGCGTTTGCTAGCGAGACAATCGCTTTCGACAAGCTCAGCATGAGCGGGGTTTGGCGGCGGCTTTAAAGCTTTGCGAATGCTCCTCGGACGCGTGGCTTTATAGCCGGGCGTCTGCGATATCGGCTCCCTCGCGCAAGGCGGTAAGCTTCTTCCAGGTGACTATGGGATCGATCTTTCCGTAACCGGCAAAAGTGCCAAAGCCGCAGTCGGTCGAGGCGATCACGCGGTCTTTGCCGACGATGGCCGCGAAACGTTCGATGCGCTGCGCGATCAGTTCGGGATGCTCGACATAGTTGGAGCAGGTATCGATCACGCCCGGCGCGAGGCGTTTGTCGGATGGGATATCGGCGCCGGCCCACACTTTCCATTCGTGCTCATGGCGAGGGTTGGCAGCCTCGAACAGGATGGTTGACGGGCGCGCGCCCAGCACGATGTCGATGACGCGTTCGAGCGGAATGTCATGGTCGTGCGGACCTTCGTAATTGCCCCAGCACACGTGCATCCGCATTTTCTCGGGCGGGATATTGGCGGTTGCGGCATTGAGCGCTTCGACATTGGCAGCAGCCACTTTGAGGAACTCGGCCTCGGTCATGTCCTGATAGCCGGTGTGCCGGCTCATCGCGAGATCGGGACAATCCAGCTGGAGCAGGAAACCCTCAGCGACGATCGTTTCGTATTCCTCGCGCATCGCATCGACCAGCGCAGCGAGATAGGCCTCGTGCGTCGGGTAGTGGCGGTTCACTTGAAACGCGGTGATCAGCCCCGGCGAGGCAGCATTCATGAACGCCTGCGGCGCGGGTTGGCGCGCAAGCGCGGCCTTGAACCGCCGGATGTCATCGTGCAGCGGCTGGAGCGTGACGAGCTTGATCTCGCCGATGCAGCTGGCCCGCACGAATTCCTGACTGCCCATGATCGCGGACAGCTTCTTGCTCAGCTCGGGCACTTCGGCCAGATCGGCTGCGGCTTTGCGATCGATATGGCCGCCGAACCCGGACAAACGCTCGATCATGTAGGTCGAGTAGCCAACTTTGCCCAGTTCGCCGTCGGAAACGGCCGTGACCCCGGCGGCAAGCTGCGCACCAAGCGCGGCATCGAGGGCCGCGGTGACCAGGCTATCGAATTCGTCAGCGTCGTATGGCTTGCCCGCATCGCGCGCCAAAAGCACCGGCGTCAGCTCGCTTCCGCGCGGCAGACTGCCCACATGTGTCGTTGCGATCACGTCCTCAAGCCCCCTTGCAATTTGTATGGCTTGCATACAAACAGCTTCGCGGCAGAGGGCAAGTATATTCGTCTCGGGCCAAGAAAAAATCGAAGGAGAGGCTGCCGTGCCGACTACACTCGAGGCGATCCTTGCGCAGCAGGGCGACACTGTTCATTTCCTGCGCAATCAGCAGGTTGGCCCCAATGTCTATCCGGGCGTCCCTTCGGAATATTCCAACTGGCGCGACGAGCAGCAGGCATGGGCACAGACCTGCGTGCTGTTCAACCAGTCGTATCACATGGCCGAGCTCATGGTCGAAGGACCGGGAGCATTCGAATTTCTGAACGGGCTGGGGATCAACAGCTTCAAGGGCTTTACCGTCGACAAGGCCAAGCAGTTCGTGCCGGTCACGCACTATGGCCACGTCATCGGCGATGTCATCCTGTTCTATCTGGCCGAAAACTGCTTCAATCTGGTGGGGCGTGCGCCCACGCTCAACTGGTTGTTGTTCCACGGTGAAGGCCGCAAGGACATCACGCTCACATATGACGAGCGCACCGCGGCACGCCCCGATCCGGAAAACCGCCGCCACTACCGCTTTCAAATCCAGGGCCCCAATTCCGCGCAGGTGATTGAAAGCGCCACTGGCGCGCCGGCACCCGAGCTCAAGTTCTTCAATATGTGCACCATGACCATCGGCGGCAAACAGGTCCGTGCCTTGCGCCATGGCATGGCGGGGCAGCCGGGCTATGAACTGATGGGGCCATGGGCAGAGCATGACGTGGTGCACGGCGCCTTGGTCGAGGCCGGCCGGGCGCACGGGCTGACGCTTGTCGGCGGGCGGACCTATTCGTCAAACGCGCTGGAATCCGGCTGGATCCCGTCGCCGCTGCCCGCGATCTACAGCGGCGAGAAGCTCAAGCCCTACCGCGAATGGCTGACGCAGAATCGCTATGAAGCGCGGTGCTCGATCGGCGGCTCGTATGTGCCAGACAGCGTCGACGGCTATTATCTGACACCGTGGGACCTGGGGTACGGCCTGTTCGTCAAATTCGATCATGATTTCATCGGGCGCGAGGCGCTGGAAGGAATGGCTGCAGGCCCGCACCGCAAGAAGGTGACGCTGGCGCTTGACGACGCGGCGGTGGCGGATGTGTTCTTCGGTCAGTTTCGAAAAGGAGAGCTTCGCCCGAAATTCATGGAATTCCCCAGCGCGGTTTATGCGATGCATCCGTTCGACCGGGTCGAGAAGGATGGCGCGCTCGTCGGTCTGTCCACCTGGATCGGCTACACCGCGAACGAGGGCAAGATGATCACGCTGGCGATGGTCGATGAAAGCGTGGCGGCGCCCGGCACCGAAGTCGAGCTGATCTGGGGGGAGCCCGATGGCGGGACCAGCAAGCCGACGGTCGAGAAGCATCGGCAAGTGTCGATCCGCGCGGTGGTCGCGCCGGTGCCTTACTCCGAGGTGGCCCGCACCGGCTATGCGCCAAGCTGGCGCAGCAAAGCGGATCGAACCATGACCGATTTGGCCGCTCCGATGGATCACGATCGGCAGAAAAGGCTCTTGGCCGAACGCGCCATCGAGCGGCTGATCGTGGATTATGCTGCGCACAATGATGCGGCCGCATGGGAAGCGGCGGCCGCGCTCTATGCGCCGAACGGAAGGATGAGCCGGCCAAGCGCGCCGGATGTCTTCATCGAGGGGCGCGAGGCTATTCTCGCCGCGTTTCGCGAACGGCCGGCGCGGCGGTCGCGGCATATCTGTGCGAACATTCGCGTGGACTTCGACAGCGCAGAACAGGCGCGCGCCACCAGCCAGATCCTGCTGTTCACCAGCGCCGGAGCAGCGCCGCTGGTGGGCACATATGATGATCGGCTGGTGCTGACTGATGACGGCTGGCGCTTTGCCGAACGGCGCGGCAGCCTCGATTTTCCGGTGAACTGAGCAACAAACGGCGTCAACGCCGCACGAAAAGGGACTTCCTGATGCGTACGATCGATTACTTCGACAAGCAGGCGACCTTGCGGCCCGATCACACGTTGCTGATCGCAGGCGACATGCGCCTCACCTATGGCGAGGCGCAGGCCCAGACACACCGGCTGGCAGGCGCGATGCTGGCAACAGGCTTTGCCCATCAAACCCCGGTGGCGCTCATGTCGCCCAATCATGGCTCGGTGGTGACGGCGCTGCTCGGGCTATGGCGCGCAGGCGGGGTGTGGATCCCGGTCAACACGCGCAACGCGCTGGCGGACAACATCGCCTATCTGAATTATGTCCGCGCGGCATGGTTGTTCTACCATTCGAGCTATAGCGCAGATGCGCACGAGGTTCAGGCGCAAGTGCCGACGATCACGCATATGATCTGTCTCGATGCGCCGGATGCGGGCAACGCGGCGCTGGCCGATTTCATGCTGCCCGAGGGCTCGCCGCCGATCCGCGACTGGGGCGAGCCGATGGGCAACGGCGAGGAACTGGCCGCGATCATCGCGACCGGCGGCACGACCGGCCCCGCCAAAGGGGTGCGCGTGCTGAACCGCAGCTGGGGCTGCATGCTCGAGACCATCGGCAATATCATGCCTTGCGACGAGCCGCCGGTGTTCCTCGCCACCGCTCCGCTGACCCATGCCGCAGGGCCGGTGACGATGGCGGGGATCGCGATGGGGGCGACGATCATCGTGCTTCCCGGGTTCGATGCGGACGAAGTGATGCCCGCCTTTGCCAAGCACAAGGTGACGCACACTTTCCTGCCGCCCACGGCGCTCTATTCGATGCTGGCGCATCCCGATGTGCGTGCCCATGATTATTCGAGCCTGCGCTATTTCCTCCTTGCAGGCTCGGCGGTGGCGCCTGAAAAGTTGCGGCAGGCGGTCGAGGTGTTCGGCCCCAGCATGTGCCAAAGCTATGGCCAGACCGAGTTTCATCTCGTTGCGACGTGGCTCTCGCCCAAAGTCGTGGCGGCGGCGGCGGCGGGCGATCATCCCGAGCGGCTCGCATCGTGCGGGCAAGCGACGTACTCGTGCCGGGTCGAACTTATGGACGACGATGGCCGGATCGTGCCAACCGGCGAAGTGGGCGAGATCGTCGGCCGCGGGGGCATTGTCGGCGGAGGCTATTTCGAGCTTCCCGAAGCCTCGGCGGAAGCCGTTGCCCATGGCTGGCATCATACCGGCGATGTCGGCCGCCGCGACGAGCACGGCTTTTACTACATCGTTGATCGCAAGAAGGACATGATCGTGACCGGCGGCTTCAACGTGTTTTGCAGCGAAGTGGAAGCGGCGGTAGCGGAGCTTTCCGGTGTGCGCGAATGCGCCGCAATCGGCATTCCCGATGAGAAATGGGGCGAGGCGGTCACCGCGATCGTGGTTGCCGATCCTGCTGCCGCGCCGAGCGAGGCCGAGATCATCGCGCATTGCAAGGCGAGGATCGGCAGCGTGAAAGCGCCCAAGCATGTCTTTTTCCGCGAGGCCATTCCGCGCACGCCCGTGGGCAAGTTCGACAAGAAGGCGATGCGCGCGGAATTCTGGAGCGGCCGCGAACGCGCGGTGAACTAGGCGTTAGCGCGGCGGTTCGCCCACCAGCATCAGCGCATCGAGGACGACCAGACCTTCGCCTGCGGGGTAGAGCACCACCGGGTTGAGATCGATCTCGGCGAGCGATGGCTCGGCCAGCATGATCGCGCTTACCTTGCGGATCAATCTGGCCAGTGCCGGTACGTCGAGCGCGGGCGAGCCGCGCCAACCGGCCAGCAGCGCCGCGCTTTTGAGCGCCATCAATCGCGCGCAGATGGCCGGTTCGCCCAGATCGGGGGTGAACAGCTGAACATCGCGCAAGATCTCGGCGGTCACTCCGCCAAACCCGGCCAGGACCACCGGCCCCCACTGCGGATCATTGCGCGCGCCGACGATCATTTCGAGGCCGCGCGCGCCCATCTTTTCGATCAGAACGCCATCCAGCGCGATGGAGGCATCATATCCCGAAACATTGGCATGCATTCGCGCCCATGCGCTGGCCACGGCCTCGCCGTCGGCCAGGTTCAGCATGACCCCGCCCGCATCGCTCTTGTGGCTGAGCTGCGCGGACTGGGCTTTCATGGCCACGGGGAAACCCAGCGCTTCGGCGGCTGACACCGCTTCCTGCGCCGAGGCGGCAAAGCGCCCTTGCGGGAAGGGAATGCCAAGCGGCGCCAGCAAGGCTTTGGCGCGATATTCCGGAATGACTCCGGCATGGTGCGCAAGCGCCGGAACCGGCAGCGGGGAAGGGGTGCAATCCGAAAGATCGAGCGCGGTGCGCTCTGCCAGCCGCGCGAGGGCGCGGAAGGCGCGCTCGGTGGAGGGAAACCACGGCACGCCGCCCGCGCGAAGGGCCGCGATGAAGTGTGCCGGCATGTCGGCGCCTTCGTCGAGCCCGGCGAAGATCAGTGGCTTGGCGGGGCCACGTTGCTCGATCGCGGCAAGAATGGCCGGGAGCTTGATCGTTGCTGTTACCGGGTCCCCCTGAATGATGCCGGCGACAACGCCGCCGACGCGCGGATCGGCAAACAGCGCGGTAAGGATCGAAGTGTAGATATCGGGCTGGCTGAGACCCTGCGCGGTGATGTCGAGCGGGTTCGAAACCGGAACGAACGCGGGCAGGACAGCGCGCAAGGCGGGGCTTGCGGCATCATCGAGCGCAACAAGCGGCAAGGCGAGGTCTTCGGCAAGATCGAGCACCAGCGCCTTGAACGCGCCGGATTCGCCCAGCACAGCGAGTTCGGGCCTGGCGAGCGGCGGGCAGCGGATCAGGATCTCGGCAATATCGCCCAGTTCTTCGAGCGTTTCGGCCATGATGACCCCCGATCGGATCACTTTGGCGCGCATCAGCTGGTAATCGCCCGCCATCGCGCCGGTATGCGTCGCCGCCGATTCGCGCGCCGCCGCGCTTTTGCCGGGGTGCAGCAGAACGATGGGCTTGCCTGCGCGGCGGGCACGCGCGACCGCCGCGAGAAACCGGGCCGGGCGGCGAAAATGTTCAACGACCATAGCGATGACGGCGGTGGCCGGGTCGTCGATCAGCCAATCGACATAGTCTTCCACGCCGCTTGCCGCTTCATTGCCGGTCGAGATGCTGAAACTGATCGCGACTTCGCGCGCCATCAAGGTGGTGCACAAGACCGCGGCAAGCGCGCCGGATTGGGAAACCACGCTGACGGCGCGGCGTTCGGCCGGGGGCACGATCGTCGTCTGAACAAAAGTGAGCGGCACGGCGTCGGCATAGTTGACCAGCCCGAGGCAGTTGGGACCCTGGATCACCATGCCGGCGTCACGCGCAATTTGCGCGATCTCGGCTTGCTCCGCGCTGCCTTCGTCGCCGCCTTCGGCAAACCCGGCGGCAAAGATGATCGCTGCGCCCACTTTGCGCGTAGCAAGGCTGCGCACCGCGTCGATCACGCCGGACCGAGGGATTGCGAGCACTGCCACGTCCACGCCTTCGGGCAACGCTGCGATGGAGGGCAAGCAGACACGCCCGCCGATGCTCTCGCGCTTGGGATTGATCGGATAGACCGGGCCGGCAAACCCGCTGCGATCGATGTTGTCCAGGATCGATGCCCCGGGCGCACCGGGTTTGTCGGTCGCGCCAACCACGGCAATCGATCGTGGCCGCAGCAAGCGGTCCATCGCGGCGTGATCGGGAAACTGCGTCACGACTTGGCTTTGCCCAGATCGTAAGCGCCAAGCCCGGGCTTGAACGCCTTCTCGTCAATGAATTGCCGGGTCGCCTCCTTGCGCCCTTCGCCATCGAAATAGTTCGCGGCCTCCTGCGCGCGGATCAGGTAATCCTCGGCATTGTCGTAGCTCATTTCGCGCACCCGGCGGACCGCCCATTTGGTAGCGCGCAGCGCGGTGGGGTTCTTGCCCAGCAGCACGGTGGCGATCTCGGTGACCCGGTGTTCCAGCAGGTCAGCCGGCACCGCCTCGTTGACCAGTCCGAACTCCGCAGCCTGAATGCCGGTGAGGTTTTCGCCCATCATGGCGTGATACATCGCCCGGCGAAACGAGGTGAGCTCTGTGATGACTTTGCTGGCCCCGCCGCCCGGCAAGATTCCCCAGTTGATCTCGGACAGGCCGAACTGCGCATCTTCGGCCGCAACCGCCAGATCGCAGGCAAAAAGCGGGCCATAGGCACCGCCGAAGCACCAGCCATTGACCATCGCGATGGTCGGCTTTTCATACCAGCGCAGCCGCTCCCACCAGCTGTACGCCTCGCGCTGCGCGCCGCGCGTCGCGCCGAGGCCCTTGGCTTCGTTCTCGCGGAAATACTCCTTCAGATCCATGCCGGCCGACCACGAGGTGCCTTCGCCGGTGAGCACGAGGACGCCGACATCCTCGCGAAATTCGATCTCTTCGAGCACGCGGAGCATCTGCCGGTTGAGCTTGGGGCTCATGCAATTGCGCTTTTCGGGGCGGTTGAACGCCACCCACGCGATGCGGTTCTCAACGCGGAGACTGACGGTGTCTTCTTCGGCGCGGTCGGTCATGACATAGTCCCTGATATGATTCGAATTGCTATGCGATATAGCGTATTATTGCTATGGCCAAAAGCATAAATATCGGAGCTTGCCGTGTCTGACCTGCTGTTCTCCCTGCCCGGCTATGTCCTGCGCCGCGCTGCGAATGCGATGATGGGCGAACTGGCCAAGCGGCTGGCGGCGATCGATCTGCATATCTCGGATGCATCGGTGCTGATGCTGGTGGGAGACCATCACGATATGACGTCGAGCGATATCGGCCGCCTGCTGGATATCCAGCGCGCCAACATGGTGCCGCTGCTCGACCGGCTTGGCGCTGCGGCGCTGATCGACCGGCTGCCGCTCAATCGCAAGTCACTCGCCGTGGTTTTGACCGAGCGTGGCCGTGCCAAGCTGGAGCAGGTGATGGACGTGACGATGAATTTCGAGCGCGAACTGCTCGAGCGAATCCCGCCTGAGCACCGCGATCATTTTGTGCCCGCGCTCAATGCGCTGTGGCACTGAGCCGTTTGGGAACGGTCAGGCGTCTGGCCGCTGTTCGCCCATGCGGACAAGGTCGGCCAGGACCTGGGTAATGGGCGTGGCTACGCCAACCTGCTGCGCGGCCGCCACGATCGCCCCGTTGATTGATTCGATTTCGGTCTGACGCCCGGCCAGGCGATCCTGCAGCATCGAAGGCTTGTGCCCGCGATGATTGGCCAGGGCAAAATCGATCTTGGCGTGCAAACGCTCCCTGTTCATCGCGATTCCCAGCGCCGACGCCGTCGCGATCGCTTCCTCCGCCACATCAGCCGCGATCCTTCGCCCTTCCGCGCAGTCGAGACCGCCAACGGGCAGACCGGTAATGGTCGAGAGGCTGTTCAAGGCGGCATTGAAAGCCACTTTTTCCCAGATGACAGCATCGACATGCGGATCGAACACCGCATCCAATCCGGCGCTGTTCAGCAGGTCGCAGACCGCTTTCGCGCCGTCATTGGCTGCGGCCGTGGCCCCTCCAAGCCAGACATGGCCCGCCCCGTGGGACGCGACATGCGCTGGCCCTTCAAGGTCTGCGGGAAAGTCCGTTACGCCCCATACGATCCGGTCCGGCGGGAACACGGCGGAAATCGCCTCGACGTTGCCGAGCCCGTTTTGCAACGTGAGAACAAGGCAGTGGCCGTCGTTCAAATGCGCGGCGGAGCGCATTGCCGCCGCGCTGTGCATCCCCTTGGTGAACAGGATGAGCAAGTCGAACGGACCCTGCGCGCTGGCGGCGCTGCTGGCGGATACCGGTGCGGTGCGCTGACCGGAATCGTCATGGAGGCATATCCCCTCGCTGGCGATCAGGCCGAGCCGCTGCGCATCGATGTCGATGACAGTGACCCGGGCTCCGGCCAGCGCAAGCCGCGCCGCAAACAGACAGCCCATCGCCCCTGCGCCCAATACTGCAATCCGATTCATCGCCGCTCCCTGCGCCCCGGCGCATCCAAAAAGTTCTGGCGAGCGCCGCTCTCGCTCGCGGGTATGGGCTACGGCGACCAGCGCGCGCAGGTGGCGCTCACCAAAATTGATATGTGCAACGTATGACTTTTGGTCCAGAACGCAATTGTTGCCAAGGTGGAATGCGTTCAGTTCATCGGCCCGGGAAAAGTATTGAGGAGAGTTCATGCCAACGGTCCGCGACGCGACGATTGCCCTGATGCGCGAGTGCGGCATGACCACCGTGTTCGGCAATCCGGGTTCGACCGAGCTGCCGATGTTCCGCGATTTTCCTTCGGATTTCCGTTATGTGATGGGGCTGCAGGAAAGCGTGGTCATCGCCATGGCGGATGGCTTTGCGCAAGCCACCGGCACAGCGGCGCTGGTCAATCTGCACAGTTCGGCCGGGGTCGGCCATGCGCTGGGCAATGTGTTCACGGCGTGGAAAAATCAGACACCGCTGGTGATAACCGCCGGCCAGCAGGCCCGCTCGATCCTGTCTTATGAGCCATTCCTGTTTGCCGAGCGCGCAACGGAGTTTCCCCGTCCGTTTGTGAAGTGGGCGTGCGAACCGGCGCGGGCGGAGGATGTGCCGGCCGCGATTGCGCGCGCGTGGTATGTTGCCATGGAGCCGCCATGCGGCCCGACGTTCGTCTCCATCCCGGTCGATGACTGGGACCGGCCATGCGACTTGCTGCAAGCCCGCACAATTCACGCGGCAAGAGTGCCCGAACGCAGCGCCATCGATCAATGTGCCGCAGCCTTGGCCAGCGCGCTTGCGCCGGTGCTGGTGGTTGGCGCGGGGGTGGCGCGCGATAGCGCCTGGAATCAGGTAATCGCTCTGGCCGAGAGGCACCGCGCCCCGGTCTGGGTGGCGCCGATGGCGGCGCGGTGCAGCTTTCCGGAGAATCACCCGCTGTTTGCCGGGTTTCTGCCCGCGGGGCGCGAGGCGATCGTCGACATTCTGGACGGGCATGATGTCGTGCTTGCGCTGGGCGGGCCGGTCAGCCTCTATCATGTCGAAGGGCAGGGGCCGCACATGCCCCCCGGCAGCGATGTCTGGATGATCGGGGATAACCATGTCCATGCCGCATGGGCACCCGCAGGCACCGCCATCGTTGCCCAGTGCGACAAGGCTTTGGCAATGCTGCTGGATGGCCCCGAACCCGTTCTTCGCGCCATGCCCCCGGCGAGGCCGGCGCCGGCGGTGCTGAGCGGCAGCGCGATGACCGATCGCTATGTCCTCCAGCAGGTGAGCGCGCTGCGCCCGGCGCATTCGATCATTGTCGAGGAAGCGCCATCGAGCCGGGGGCCGATGCACGACTATCTGCCGATCACCGAGCCGGGGACATTCTTCACGACCGCCAGCGGCGGGCTGGGGCACGGCCTCCCCGCCGCAGTGGGGATCGCCATGGCGCGGCCGGAGCAGAAGGTTATCGCGGTGCTGGGCGACGGTTCGGCGATGTATGCCATCCAGGGGCTGCATGCGGCAGCGCAGGCTGGGGCGGCGGTGAGCTTTGTGATATTGCGCAACAACCGCTACGAGGCGCTGCACCATTTCGGGCAGCATTTCGGACTGCAGCAGCTGCATGGCACCCAATTCCCCGAGCTCGATTTCGTGAGCCTTGCCCGAGGCCATGGCATCATGGCCGAACGGGCAAACGACGCGGAAAGCCTCGATGCCGCGCTGGCGCGCTCGTTTTCGGCGACCGTGCCCACCTTGGTCGAAGCCGTGATCGCTTGAAGGAGTGCGATGATGAACATTTCCGAGCTGATCGACGACCGGCCAGGTGAAGGCATTTTCCGCGTTCATCGCGCGATCTTCACCGACCAGACGGTGTTCGATCTCGAGATGAAGCACATTTTCGAAGGCGGCTGGGCTTTTCTGGGGATTGCCGGACAAGCGGCCGCGCCGCACGATTTCTTCACGACGACCATCGGGCGGGTGCCGATCATGGTGCAGCGCGACGGGAGCGGCACGCTGCGCGCGTTCATCAATTCCTGCCCCCACAAAGGCGCGCGCATCGCGCAAGTGCGGCAAGGCAATGCGCGGGTCCATGTGTGCCCGTATCACAGCTGGAGCTTCGACAGCGCGGGCAATAGCAAAGGCGTGAAATGGAAGAAGGCGGGTTGCTACAGCGACGCATTCGATCAGGATAACCACGGGCTCGCCCCGATGGCCCGGTTTGCCGAGCACCGCGGCTTCCTCTTCGGCAGCCTCAATCCCGACGTGCCCAGTCTGGCGGAGCACCTTGGCCAAGCGGCGACGCTGCTCGATCTGGTCGCGGACCAGAGCGAGGAAGGCTTCGAACTGGTGCCCGGCCAGGTCACTTTCACGTTTGAAGCGAACTGGAAGTTGCAGCTCGAGAATTGCGCCGATGCCTATCACTTCACCTCGACCCATCCGTCGTACATCCGGGTGCTGGAACGCAGGCAGAGCGAGCTCAGCGAGGATGTCGTCGCCTCTGTCTGGGAAAACTCCGACTATTGGAAAGAGGAGACGCAAGGTGTTGGCGGGGGGAGTTACAGCTTTGCGGGCGGGCATGTGCTGAACTGGGGCGTGTTTGGAGTGACGCCGGCGATACCGCTTTATGAAAGCGCGGCCGCGCTTGCCGAAAAGTTTGGCACGGACAAGCGCGACTGGATGTTCAACATGCGCAACCTGACGATCTTTCCCAACATGCAGGTGGCGGAAAACGCCTCGAGCCAGCTGCGCGTGATCCGCCCGATTGCGCCCAATCGAACCGAAATGCGCACGTGGTGCATCGCGCCGAAGGGAGAAAGCGCGGCTGCGAGGCGGCAGCGCATCCGGCAGTACGAAGACTTTTTCAATCCGAGCGGCATGGCAACGCCCGACGACACGATCAATTACGAGAATTGTCAGATCGGCTTTGCCAGCAGGTCCGACCCGTGGTTGCAAAGCTATGCGCGCGGCATGACCGCATCGGTGCAGGGCGGCAACAGCTTTTCGGACAAGCTGGGGATCAGCCCGCAGCGCAGCGTATTGGCCGATTCGCAACTGTGCGATGAAACGCTGTACCACAGCTATTACCGCGCCTGGCGCGATCTCATGACCAAGGGCCTTGCGGCATGAGCGCGCCAATGACCCGCCAACAGGCAGAGGAGCTGCTCTACCGCGAGGCGCTCTTGCTCGATACGCGCACATTCGATGGCTGGCTGGCGCTGTTCACGCCGGATGTGGAATTCTGGGTGCCGGCCTGGCGCGATGAAACCACCCCGACTGCTGACCCCGACACCGAACTCTCACTCATCTACTACAAGGGCATCCGCAATCTTCAGGACCGCGTCGAGCGGCTGACCTCGGGCCTGTCGACGGCTTCGACCCCGCCCGCGCGCAGCTCGCACTGCATCACGAATGTCTTGCTGCTGGCATCGGATGCCGCGACCGCAAAGGTATCGGCCGTGTTCACCTGTCAGCGGTTTGAGCCGAGGATGAACCGGCAGCAATGCTTTTTCGGGCGATACGAGTATGATCTGCGCGCGGTTGACGATTGCTGGAAGATCGCCCGCAAGAAGATCATCCTGCTGAATGACCTGATCCCGACGATGGTAGACATCGATTCGATCTAGCACCGCCCCGCGCCGCCGCCGGGCGAGGGGCGGCGTTCACCGCCTTTGATGCGGGCGCCGGATTGGAACCATTTGCGAAATTTGTTTGCATTACTGACAAATTTAGCGTCTTTTTGCGGAGTAACAGGGTGCGGATGCGTCGGCGATTCACGGCATAACCGTTTGGAACGCTGGCGCGTGCAGGCTCGTGGTCGTTGTTGTGCCGATGCGTTTGGCCGAGACCGCGCCTTGTCGGTCGAGGCCTCGAGCATGCTTCGATCCGGAGACGGCAAGATCAGAATGAGGTGCCGCAAAAAGCGCGCATCCGAAAGAACGGGGAAACGATGGCAAGGGCACTGGGCTTTGGACAACCGATCGGCGGCGTGGTGCAAACGGCGTTCGTTGTTGAGGATATTCGAGCCTCGATTGCGCATTTTGCGCGCGATTGCGGTGCCGGACCATTTTTCCTGCTCGATCATTTCCTCGGTCCGGATCAGGTATTTCGGGGTCGGCCTGCGACGGCCGATGTTGCGATCGCGATGGGCTTTGCCGGGCACATGCAGATCGAATTGATCCAGCCGCTCGATGATGAACCGTCGGTCTACAAGGAAATGGTGACGCGGCGAGGATATGGTTTCCACCACTTCGGCATCGCGGTCGAAGATGTCGATGCCGCATTGCCGGACTGGCTGGCGCGCGGCTACGAACTCGCGTTCCGCGCGCCGGTCCCAACCGGGGGCGCGGTAGCCTATCTTGACGGGGGCGGCGCAGCGCCCGGATTCACCGAGCTGATTCCGGTGACCGAAGGCATGGACAGCGTGTTTACCGCGCAATGGCGCGCTTCGCAGGACTGGGACGGGCGCGACCCGGTCCGCCCGTTTTTTTGATGGACGGGGGCGCACAGACAGTGCCGTTCGATCATCAGGCGCGCCGCAGCGGGGGCTATCAGGCATGGGTTGTCGGGCTGCTGAGCCTGAATTTCGGCATCCTGTTCTTCGACCGCAATGCGCTCAATTTTCTCATGCCGTTTGTCCAGCCTGATCTTGGGCTGTCCAATACCCAGGTGGGGCTGTTCAGTTCGGCGCTCTCGCTGACCTGGGCGCTTTCGGGCTTTGCCGTGGGGCGGATTTCGGACCGCATGGGTTCGCGCAAGCCGGTGGTGGTGATTGCCACGCTGGCATTCTGCCTGTGCTCGATCGTTTCGGGGCTGGCTTCGTCGTTCTTCATGCTGCTGGGCGCGCGGCTGCTGATGGGCGCGGCCGAAGGCGGGGTGATGCCGGTCAGCCATTCGATCATCGTCAGCGAAGTTGCGCCTGAACGGCGCGGAACCGCGATGGGCGTGGCGCAAAACCTTGGCTCGAACCTGCTGGGTTCGGGCCTGGCGCCGCTGCTTCTGGTGTCGGTTGCAACAGCTTATGGCTGGCGCATGGGGTTCTATCTCGCAGCGGCACCGGGGATCGTGACCGCCGCTTTAATCTGGTTCACGTTGCGCGAGCCGCCGGCCGAATTCCATGACGCGGCCAATCCCAAGGTCGCGCTGGCAGAAGCGATACGGCACCGCAACGTTGTCCTGTGCGCGCTGATATCCATCCTGCTGGTATCGTATCTGGTGGTGTGCTGGGCATTCATGCCGTTGTTCCTGACCAAAGTACGCGGATTTTCACCCGCTACCATGAGCGGACTGATGGCGACGCTCGGTCTGTCGGCGGGACTTGGCAGCTTTCTGGTGCCGGCGATCTCCGATGCCATCGGCCGCCGCCCGGTGATGATCGGATTTTCCTTTCTCGGCGTGATCCTGCCGCTTGGCGGGCTTTACTTTAATGGCTCCCCCTGGCTGCTCGGCGTGATTTTCTTCGTGGGTTGGGGGCTCAATGGGCTGTTTCCCATGTTCATGGCGACCATCCCGGCTGAATCGGTGGATCCGCGCCTGACCGCAACTTTGACCGGCGTGGTCATGGGGGCCGGTGAAGTTCTGGGCGGGGTTATCAGCCCGCTTTTTGCCGGCGCGCTGGCCGATCGCTTCGGGCTTGTCGCACCGCTCTGGTTGATGCTTGGCCTCACCGTGGCAGCCGGGCTTTGCGCGCTTGGTCTTGTCGAATCCGCGCCACGCATTGTTGCGCGGCAAAAACTTGCTTTAGCCTGATTTTTTCCAACGGGAGATGGAAAGATGAGTGCGGTTCAGAAGTTTGCAACAGATGCCATCGCACCGCCTGAGCGCCTGCGCTTCTGGAACGGTTTGGTCGACCGGATCTATGGCGGCACTTATGTCAATTCGCTCAGCGAAGATTTCGTGGGCGAAATGTGGACATGGCGGGTCGGCGATCTGGACATGATCCGCCCGCGTTCGAATGCTTCGATGGTCGGACGCCAACCGCATTACAGCGATGAAGAGCGGGTGATTCTGCACCTCCAGTGCCGGGGCACCAGTCGGCACCGGCAAGGCGGCATGGAAAGCATTCTCGAGCCAGGCGATTTCGTATTGGGCTCGCCGCATACGCCTTATTTGATGGACCTTTCGGCGCACGAGCTCCTCGTCGTCGAGTTTCCGCGCGCGCCTCTTGCCGAGCGGTTCCCGGGGCTCGACGACCTGATGAGCAGGCGCTTGTGCGGTCGTTCGCCGGGCGGGCGCGTCTTCCAGGATTTCCTGCGCTCGCTATGGCATCAGGGCGAACACAGCGTGGAGGATGCCGACTGGGCGGACGGGGTCAACCATGTGTTTTACGATCTTGTCGCTTTGGCCATGCGCGGGGCGAACCGCCCGGCAGAGGCGGCGGGTGACTCCGGTCTGCAGCGCAAAGTGCTGGCGCTGATCGAAGCGCAATTGTGCGATCCGGAGCTGCGCACGGTCGGGTTGGCGCAGGCCTGCAACACCTCGGTCCGCACGATCCAGAACTTGTTCGCCGCGATGGGCAAGACCTCGAGCGGCTATATCCTGGAGCGCCGGTTGCAGCGGGCTGCCGATCGATTGAACGCCGCGCCTGCTGTCAGCATTACGGAATTGGCCTTCGAACTGGGCTTCAACGACAGCGCCTACTTCGCGCGGTGCTTTCGCCAGAAGTTCGATGTCGCCCCGCGCGACTGGCGCAGGCGATAAGCCAGATTGCGCGCCAGTCCTGATTGTTTGCGTTTCAGTGCAAGCAAGTGGCGCGGGCGCGCGATATCATAAATTGACGCGTGGCAGATTGTCGTTGGCAACCTGACTAGAACGTAAGTGAGGGGAAAAGTCTGATGAAGTTCGCACCAGTTTCACTGGCTGTGTTGGCCGCAGCGCTTGCCATGCCAATCGCCGCACAAGCCCAATCGTCCGAACAGGCGGCAGATGATGCGGCGCCGAACGGCGGCATCGCTGAAATCGTGGTTACCGCGCAAAAGCGCGCGCAGGACGTGCAGGATGTGCCTATCGCGATCACGGCTTTCACCGCTGAATCCCTGAGCGAGCGCTCGGTGACGAGCGTGGCCGCTTTGTCGAACATCGCGCCCAACGTGACACTCGACGCCGGTACGCCGTTCTCGGGCTCCACCGCGGTTCTTTCCGCCTACATCCGCGGCATCGGCGCAAACGACTTTGCGTTCAACATCGATCCAGGCGTGGGCATCTATCTCGACGGCGTCTATCTGGCCCGCTCTGTCGGTGCGAACCAGGAACTGCCCGACGTCGAGCGGATCGAAGTGCTCAAGGGACCGCAGGGCACCCTATTTGGCCGCAACACCATCGGCGGCGCTATCTCGATCGTGACTCATGATCCTGGCAACGAATTCCGGTTCAAGGGCGACGTCACGATTGGCCGCTTCGCGCTGGTGCAGACTCGCGGCACGGTCGATCTTCCGCTCGCCGAAGGGCTCGGTTCATCGTTCAGCTTCTCGACCAAGAACCGCAACGGCTATCTGCGGCGCATCGCGTTTCCGGGTGCGGGCAACTTCGCCTCGACCAATATCCAGAACTACAAGGCTGCGGGCTTTGACAACATCGGCCTTGGCACCGAAGGCGGCGACAACAGCTGGAACCTGCGCGGCAAGCTGAAGTACGACAACGGCTCGAATTTCAAGGCGACGTTCTCGGCCGACTATTCCAATGTCGATCAGAGCCAGATCGCCAACACGGTAATCGCGACCACTCCGGCGGTGTTTGCCGGCACGTATAACTGCGCGATCCAAGCCGCAGATACCGGTTGCGGCGGCGGTCCTCCCCCGTTTGCCTATATTGGCGGGATCGGCGGGCAGTCGACGATCTTCGACAATCCCACGGTTTTCGGGGTGAACGTCGATGCCGATCCGCGCAACGATCGCTTGCCCTATGACAATCGGTTTTTAACCGGCAACATCGATACCAGCTATGCGAACGGGAACAACTATTCGAAGCTGCGGTCCTATGGCGGCGCGCTGACACTCGAATACGATCTCAACGATACGATGACGGTGAAGTCGATTTCAGCTTACCGCGAACTCCATTGGAACGTGGGTACCGATCTCGATGGTTCGCCGCTCAACTTCCTCCACACCAGCTTTACGACCGATCAATGGCAGTTCAGTCAGGAAGTCCAGCTGATCGGCTCGGCATTCGACAAGAAGTTGAATTATGTCTTCGGTGCCTATTACTTCAAGGAAGCAGGTAATCTTCACGATTACGTGACTTTTGCCGAGGGTTTGCTGCAAGTTGACGGGCCGAACGATCTGGATACCAGGAATTATGCGTTCTTCGGCCAGATCGATTACAAGTTCAATGATCAGTTCGGCATCACCGTTGGTGGTCGCTACACGCACGAAGACAAGACTTTTGAAGGCTTCCAGTCGGACGCCAACGGGCTGACTTACAAGATCCTGAACTTCCTCGCCGGAATTGGCGCTGGTCCGCCAGCTTGCGCCAGCATCAATCCGATCAGCGATGACTGCCGCGTCGCGGCCGGCTTCCCCAATGCCGGGCAGCCGCTGCGCTATTACATCGCGGGTACCCAGGTGAAGAAGTTCAACAACTTCGCGCCGAAGGTCGGGCTGCAGTACCACCCGAACGACGATGTGCTGGTCTATGCCAGCTGGTCGAAGGGCTACAAGACCGGCGGCTGGACGACCCGGCTTTCGAACCCGCTGCCCACTGCGCCTGATTTCGATGAAGAAAAGGCGACAACCTACGAGCTCGGTGTCAAGTCGACGCTGATCGACCGCCGTTTGCAGGTCAATGCGGCGGTGTTCCAGACCGAGTACAAGGGCATTCAGCTGAACTTCCAGCAGGGTGTTTCGCCAACGATCCAGAACGCGGGCGATGCGCGGATCAGGGGCTTCGAGATCGAAATGACCGCCGCACCGACCGACTCTTTGACGGTCAACGCTTCGGTCGGCTTCCTCGATGCCAAGTACACGTCGGTCCTGGCCCCCGCGCAGGTGGCGGCCAACCCGTTCCAGGCGGGCGTTTTCCCGGGTGCCGATCTGCCCAAGACGCCGAAGTGGAAGTTCAACGTGAGCCCGCGTTACGAAGCGAAGCTCGGCAACGGCGGCTCGATCATCGTGCTGGCGGACTTCACCCACTCGTCCTCGCTGTGGAACGATACTGAACGCGCGTTTCTGCTGCAGCGCGGGGCTACCGACATCCTCAATGGCAGCGTGACCTACAAGGATCCGGGCCAGCACTGGGACCTCACCGCGGGCATGACCAATATCACCGATACCCGCTATCTGGTGACCGGTCAGGCGCAGATCGCTGGCGGCCAGATCTATGGTACTTACAGCCGTCCGCGTGAATGGTATGTCAAGCTTGGTTTGAAGTTCTAAAGACTGCGGGTGGCACCTATCATGGTGCCACCCTTTTTTTTGAAAGAGCGTGCCATGGCTGATTTTCATCCTGACGATATCTGGAAAAGCATCAAGCCGATCGACAAAGTCTTTCGCGAAGGCGCGCTTCCGGAAATCTATGCCTCCAAGATTGCCGACGGCGACGAACGCTACTGGGTGCCGATCAGCGAGACGGTTTCGTCCAAGCCTGTATGGATCAGCCCCTCCAAGAACATGTGGGCCGACGTGCTGATGTCCAAATCGGCTGGGCTGGTGAATCGTCACTATCACCCGCACCCGATCTGGGCCTACACGATCAGCGGCAAGTGGGCTTACCTCGAGCACGACTGGATCGCGACTGCCGGAGACTTTGTCTACGAAACCCCAGGCGAATCCCACACGCTGGTCTGCTATCATACCGAAGAGCCGATGAAGGTGTTCTTCGTGGTTTCGGGTCCGCTGATGTGGCTTGATGATGAGGGCAAGACGATCGGCCACTTCGATGTGCATGATTATATGGCTGCAGCCCGCGCACACTATGCTGCGAACGGCATTGGCGCTGATTACGTCGATACGTTGATCCGATAGGAATACTGCGATGAACGTGATGACCGCCCCGCCTTCTAGCAAGGCCGCCATAGTCGATGTTCCGTTCGCGCACCGTGAACTGGTGGCGCGGCTCAGCCCGGGCGGCCGGTATATCGACGCACAGACCGACGTGGATTCGCCTTGGGTACCGTTCGGCGATACGGCCGCGATCAAGCATCTGGCATTCGATGTGCGGCAGGGGATTTTCTCCAATATCCTGTGGATCAAGCAGCCGGGGGTGATCGGCACGCATCTGCACCGCGGCACGATCATGATGATCTGCCTCGAAGGAAGCGTGAAATATCTGGAATACGATTGGGTCGCATCGCCGGGAGGCCTCATTCTGGAGGTCCCCGGTGAAAGCCACACCCTCGTCACCGACCATCCGCAGGGCGTCAAGCTGTTCGGCTGGATGCAAGGCCCGATCGAATTCTACGACGAGAATGCGGTGCTGGTCGAAACGGCGGACGTCTGGTGGTTCATCAACCACTACGAGACGCATTGTCGGCAAAACGGCATTCCCATCAATCCCAAGCTTTACCTTTAAAAGGCACGAGAGCCATGGCCACCATGACCGCGCCCCCGTCAGGCGCTTACAAGATCGTCGATGTGCCCGAGCTTTATGGTGCGCTGATCAAGTCCAAGGGCATTGAAGGCACCTATGTGGGGGCCTCCGAGGCCGAAAGCCCCTGGGTGCCGTTCGGCGATAACGCCGCGATCCGCCATCTCGCTTTCGATGTGCGCGACAATGTCTACGTCAACATCCTGTGGATCAAGGGCCCCGGCGTCATCGGCACGCACAAACATCGCGGGCGCGTCTGGGCGATTGGGCTCGAAGGCTCGTTCCGTTACCTTGAGTACCCGTGGGTTTGCCGGGCGGGTGAATTCATTACCGAAACGCCGGGCACAGCGCATACGCTCGTCACCGACGATCCTGGCGGCATGAAGGCCCTGTTCCACATGCAGGGTGCCAACGAGTTCTTCGACGAGCGCGGCAACCATGTCGAGACGCTCGATGTGTGGTGGTTCATGAACCACTACGAAACTTACTGCCGCGAGAACGGCATCGCGATCAACAAGCAGCTTTACCTGTAAGGACGCCGGGAGATGAGCGCAGAGCCCGTTCCCAAGCTCGGTTCTGCACCGCGCGGGACGTATCTGCGCGATTGCTGGTATGTCGCAGGCTGGGCCGGTGATCTCGGCGCCAAGCCGCAGCAGCGGGTTTTTCTGGAAGAGCCGGTCGCGCTGTTCCGCGACGAGGCAGGTATTGCCCATGCCGTGAGCGGCCGCTGTCCGCACCGGTTCGCGCCGCTGGGGCAGGGCAAAGTGATGGAGGGCGCGCTCATGTGCCCTTATCACGGGCTGCGTTTCGATGGCACGGGCCGCTGTGTTCATAATCCGCATCCCGGCGGCCAACTCCCTGAAGCCCGGCTAGAAGTCTATCCGCTGGCCGAATGCCATGCGCTGCTGTGGATATGGATGGGCGATGCGGCCAAGGCCGATCCGGCGCTGATCCCGGATTTCGCCTGGCTTTCGGATCCCGAGTGGGAAGCGGTGCGCGGTGCGACCGTCGCGGAAGGGCATTATGAGCTCTACAGCGACAATATCCTCGATCTCAGCCACGCCAACTTTGTCCATCCCGCGCTGGTCGCCGCCGCTTTCACCGAAGGCGAGCGGAAGTTCTGGCAGGACGGCGAGACGGTGCATTCGGAGTACATCCGGCTCGGCGACTATCTGTCCGAAGGCATCGGCGGGATGCTCGGGCGGATCGGGATGAAACAAGACTTTTACGGCTGGGTCGTCTGGCATGCGCCCGCCGTGCTCTATTTCGATTTCCGCGCCGGAGCGCCGGGGACGCCGCGCGAAGATTGCACGTTGATGCCATCGATCCACGCCTTCACCCCCGAAACGCCCGATACCACGCACTATTTCTGGGCGACCGCGCGCGATTTCGCGCTGGGGGATGCCGCGTTCACGGCCGGCATGCGCGGCGCGCTCGAATTTGCGTTCGAGCAGGAAGATATGCCGCTGATCCGCGACAGCCACCGATTGATGCGCGGCCAGGATTTCTGGGAGCTGCGCCCGCTGGTGCTGGGCGGCGACGGCGGCGGGGTGCGCGCGCGGCGCATGCTGCAGCGGCTGATCGAGCGCGAACGACAACCGCAGGCGGCCGAATAGGGCCGCAAGCGACGGAGAGGATAACAAGAATGGCAATACTGGACCGCTTCGATATCAAGGGCCGCTCTGCGTTCGTCACCGGCGCGGCCTCGGGCATCGGGCTTGCCTATGCCGAAGCCATGGCCGAAGCCGGAGCCAGCGTCACGCTCAGCGATATCGATGCCGAAGGGGCGGAACGCGAAGCCGCCCGTCTGCGCGCAGAGGGGTATGAGGCACGCGCTGACAAGCTGGATGTGTCCGACTGGGATCAGGTCGTTGCCGCGTTCGATGCCCATGCGGCGGTTTATGGCGGGCTCGACATTTGCTTTGCCAATGCCGGGATCGATACTGGTGCGGGCTTCTGGAATCCGGCCGGCCACCGCAATCCCGATGGCCAGGTCGATACTTACGATCACACCCGCTGGGACAAGTCGATTGCGGTCAACCTCACCGGTGTGTTCTACACCGTGAGCAACGCGGTGCGGATCATGAAGCAGCCGGGCCGCGCCAATGGCCGCACGGGCGGCTCGATCATCACCACCGCTTCGAACGCCGGTTTCGTCACCGAACCCATTGTCGGTCTGCCCTATATGCCCGCGAAAGCCGGCGTTCTGCACATGGTGCGCGCGCTGGGGCTCGAGCTCGCCGATTTCCGCATCCGCATCAACGCCATCGCGCCGGGGCCGTTCGTGACCAATATCGGCGGCGGGTGGCTCAAGAAGGACCCCGTCGCGCGCAAGGCCTGGGATGCGATCGTGCCGCTTGGCGCTGTGGCAGAGACCGAACAGCTCAAACCGCTGGCCTTGCTGCTGGCCTCCGATGCGTCGGACTACATGACCGGGAGCCACGTTGTGATTGATGGCGGCATGATGCTGGGGAAATTCCAGTGAAGCGGGTGCTGATAATCGCGGCGGCCCTTGCGCTTGCCGGAACTGCACAAGCCGCGCAGAAGCTCGGCGAAGTGCAGGCACAGCGCAGCCCGGAGCAGGTCTATTCCGCCGTCTGCGGCTACTGCCATGGCCAGAACGTCGGCCCGGTCATCCGGGGACGCGCCCTTCCTACCGAAACGGTCGAGTACATTGTCCGCCACGGCCAGAATGCGATGCCCGCTTTCCGCCCCACTGAAATCACGCCCGCCGAACTCAAGGCACTGGCCCAGTGGGTGCAAACGAGTGCCGCCGATCCGAAGGAAAAAGGCCAATGACCGCCTCTATTGATCGCCGCAGCCTGCTGGGTGCGGGTGTCGCCGGTGCGGCCGCTGTCGGGCTGGGCAAGGGCGCTTCTGCCAAGGCCGTACTCGCGCCGGGCGTGAAGAAAGCCGATTTTGCCGGAGCCGTCGCCGCGATGCGCAAGGTCGTCGGCGCTGAATGGGTCTTTGCCGATACCGAAGCCGTCACCCCGTGGAAAAAGTCCTACACGCCCGATCCTTATGCCAAGCATGTGCCGGTGGGCGCTGTCTGCCCCGAAAATGTCGAGCAGGTGCAGGCCATCGTCAAGATCGCCAACCAGTTCCGCCAGCCGATCTGGCCGGTCTCGACTGGCAAGAACATGGGCTACGGCCAGACCACCACCGCCACGCCGGGGCAGATGGTGCTCGATTTGAAGCGGATGAACCGCATCATCTCGGTCGATCCCGAGCTGTGCACCGCGCTGGTTGAGCCGGGCGTCACCTACCGTCAGCTCAAGGACTATTTGACCGAGAACAACCTGCCGCTGTGGATCGATGTGCCCACGGTCGGCCCGATCGCCAGCCCGGTTGGCAATACCCTTGATCGCGGCGTGGGTTATACGCCCTATGGCGAGCACTTCATGGTCCAGTGCGGGATGGAAGTCGTTCTTGCCGATGGCGAGATCCTGCGCACGGGAATGGGCTCCACGCGCAATCCATCGGCGTGGCAGGCGTTCAAGTGGGGCTATGGACCTTATCTCGACGGCCTGTTCACACAATCGAACTTCGGGATAGTGACCAAGATGGGCATGTGGCTGATGCCCGCACCGCCGGTCTACAAGCCCTTTGTCATCCGGCACAAGAAGATGGAGGACGTTGCCCGCATCGTCGAGGCGATGCGCCCGCTGCGCATCGCCAACATCGTTCCCAACGTCGTGCTGATGATGGGCGCGGCCTACCAACTCGCCATGTTCAAGCGGCGCGGCGAAGTGTGGCAAGGCGCAGGGCCGATCACCGACGAAGCCGTGGCCAAGGCAGCCAGAGCGAACGATCTCGGCATGTGGAACACGTATATCGCGCTCTACGGCACCGAGGGGATGATCGCGGAAAACGAGAAGATCATCCGCGCCGCTTTCGCCGCGATCGATGGCGAGGTGCTGACCGAGGCCGAAGTTGGCGACAACCCGTGGTTTCACCACCACGCCACCTTGATGCAAGGCGGGCTCAACTTGGACGAGATCGGCCTTGCGCGCTGGCGCGGGGCAGGTGGCGGTCTTGCATGGTTTGCGCCGGTTGCGCCTGCCAAGGGCAGCGAGACGCAAGGGCAGGTCGAACTGGCCAAGGCGATCCTGGGCAAATATGGCTTCGATTATACCGCCGCCTTCGCCATCGGCAGCCGCGAACTGCACCACATCATCGCGTTGCTCTACGACAAGTCGGACCCCGCCGAGGAAAAGCGTGCGGACGATTGCTACCGCGAACTCGTCACCGGCTTCGGCGAGAAAGGCTGGGCCAGCTACCGCACTGGCGTCCACGCCATGGATCTCGTCGCCGAGCAATTCGGCACCGTTAACCGCGCGCTCAACGCCAGGCTCAAGCACGCGCTCGATCCCAACCACATTATCGCCCCCGGAAAGTCAGGAATTGCATGATGATCAGGAAAACCATTCTGGCGCTTGCCGCCGCACTTCTCTCCACCACCGCCCAAGCGCAAGACAAGCCGCTCACGGTCGAAACCTTGCGCACCAGCGAGGGCTCGCTGTTTGCCAATATCGCGCTGATCAAAGGCGAGAAGGATGCCGTGCTCGTCGATGCGCCATTTACCCGGGCCGATGCGCACCGCGTCGTTGCCATGGTGCTGGACAGCGGCAAGCGCCTCACCACGATTTTCGTGACGCATGACCATCCCGATCACTTCTTCGCGATGGAAGTGCTGCAGGATGCGTTCCCCGATGCCAAGATCGTCGCGCATCCGGTCGTGGTCGCCGATATCTGGCGCTCGCTGCCCTTCAAGGTGAAGCGCTGGTATCCGGTGCTCGGTGTCAATTCGCCGCGTCATCCGACAGCGCCCGCCGCGATGGAAGGCGACACGATCATGCTCGAGGGCAAAGAGCTCAAAGTGCTCGGCCCGGTGCAGGGCGATCACGTGCATGCCACCGCGCTCTGGGCGCCCTCGATCAAGGCGCTGTTTCCGGGCGACCTGGTCTACAACCAGATGTTTCTGTGGATGGGCGAACATGATGCCGCCGCTATCGCCGCCTGGGGCAAAGCGAACGATAGCTTCATCGCGCTCAAGCCGGCCATCGTCGTATCCGGCCACGACAAGCAAGGCCTGGTCAATGATGCCTCGGGCCTCGAGTTCACCCGGCGCTACATCGCCGAATGGCCCAAGCTGGTCGCCGCTTCGAAAGACAGCGCCGACTTGCGTGCCCGCGTGAAGAAGGCCTTTCCGGAGGCGGTCGATGTGCTCGGCGATTTCCTGCTGGGCAATTCCTCGCGCGTTGCCAAAGGGGAGCAGGCTCCGTGGCAGGAATGAGCTTTGAAGGCAAAGCCGTGCTCGTCACGGGCGGCGCGACGGGCATTGGCCGCGCCGCTTGCGTGGCCTTTGCGGGCGAGGGCGCGAAAGTCATGATCGGCGATGTCGATGCGCGCGCGGAGGAGACCATCGCGATCATCCGCCAGGCCGGCGGCGAGGCGGACTTCACGCCTACCGATGTCACCGATCCGGCCGCCGTCGAAGCGCTCGTGGCCGCCTGCGTGGCGCGTTTCGGGCGGATGGACGCCGCGTTCAACAACGCCGGCGTCCTGCCGCCGCAGCGCCCGCTGCATGAAGTGCCGCCCGAAGAAATGGCGCTTGCTGTCGATGTCGATTTCAAGGGGGTGTTTTACGCGCTTCAGTCCGAAATCCGGCATTTCCTGAAAGTGGGCGGCGGGGCGATCGTCAACACGGCCTCGGTGGGCGGGTTGATCGCCGATCCCAACATGTCCGCCTATGTCGCGATGAAGCACGCGGTCGTGGGGCTGACCAAGGCGGCAGCGGTGGAATATGCGCAGCGCGGCATCCGGGTGAATGCGATCGCTCCCGGCTTTGTCGTGACCCCGATGACCCAGCATTGGGCCGATAGCGCCGACTTCCGCGCCGCCTTCTTCGCAAGCAATATCAGCGGCCGTGCCGCGCAGCCCGAGGAAATGGCGGGAACCGTGCTCCATCTGTGTTCGGACGCCGCCAGCTTCATCAACGGCGCGACATTCGTGATCGACGGCGGCCAGACCGCGCACTGAGGGTTCATCGCGATGCGCGCTGCCGTTATGCAAGGACTTCATCTGCCGCTGGCGCTCGAAACCGTGGCCGATCCCGTGCCCGGCGCGGGCGACGTCGTTGTCAAAGTCGGGCGCTGCGGCATTTGCGGGTCGGACCTCCACATGACCGAGGATCCGGCGTACGGACAAGGCGCGGGGTCTATTCTGGGCCATGAATTTGCGGGCGAAATCGTAGATTTGGGGCGTGAAGTCGAGGGGCTGGCCAAGGGCGATCTGGTCTCGGTCATTCCGCTTAAGAGCTGCGGAACATGCGCCTCGTGCCGCGCGGGCGAATTGGCCTGGTGCGAGAGCTTCGGTTTGCAGGGCGGCGGTTACGCCGAATATGCCTTGGCCAGGCCCAACCAGTGCATCCGCTTGCCGGCCAGCGCGAGCCTGGCCGATGGCGCGATAGTCGAACCGCTGGCGGTGGCGCTCCACGGCGTGGCGATGAGCGGAATGCGGATTGGCGATAAAGTGCTTGTGCTGGGTGCCGGCCCGATCGGCCTTGCGGTCGCCTTCTGGGCGCGGCGGCATGGTGCCGGCAAGGTCGTGGTTCAGGACATCGCCTCGTGGCAAGAGCAACGCGCGCTCGCAATAGGCGCGCACGCGTTTGTGGTCGATCCGGCCGATCCTGCGGGCAGCGCGGAGCGGGCGCTGGGCGGCAAGGCCGATATCGTGTTCGAATGCGTGGGCATGCCCGGCCTCATCGCGCAGGCGGTCGTTCAGGTCCGCAATCGGGGAACCATCGTGCTGCTCGGGCTTTGCACCAAGCCCGATACCTTCAATAGTTTTGCCATGCTTTCCAAGGAAGTGCGGCTGATCACCTCGGCGTTTTTCACGCGATCTGAATACGAGGCGGCGTTAAATGTGCTTGATACAGGGGCCGCCGAACCGCGCTTGCTCGTCACCGACACGATTTCCTTGGCTGCCACGCCGGATGTGTTCGAAACACTGCGCCGCCGCACACACCAGTGCAAAGTTCTTATCGACCCCAGTGCCAGCTGAGCACTGCCAGTCCAAACCACGAGCCCTGCTCCGTTCAGCAGTTTTCCAGACTTGCCTACAAGGCCGGCCGCAAGCGGGTGTTACGGCTGCTCCTTGACCCGGAGCATGGCGGCGGCGGCGGCGAGCATGACCAGCGCGGCGAACAGCATCGTCCAGATCGGCTCGGCGGGGAAAAATGCTTTCATCACGCTGCCCATGATCGTCGAGACGAGCAGCTGCGGCACCACGATGAACACGTTGAACAGCCCCATGTAGATTCCCAGCTTGCGCTGCGGCAGGCTGGAGGCGAGAATCGCATAGGGCATGGCGAGGATCGAGGCCCAGGCAATGCCGATGCCCACTTCGCTGAGCAGCAGCAGCTGCGGATCGCGGATCACCATGAAACTGAGATAACCGGCTGCGCCGCAGATGAGGCAGGCAATATGCGTGCGCACTTTGCCGAATTGGTCTGCCAGCCTTGGCAGCAAAAGCAGCGCCGCGAGCGCGGCGACGCCGTTGTAGACCGCGAACAGCACTCCGACCCAGTTGCCACCCGCGTTGTACGCCGCGCTCGCCGGATCGGACGATCCGAACATGTATTGCGCGACCACCGGCGTGGTGTTGATCCACATGATGAACAGCGCCGACCAGCTGAAGAACTGCACCAGGGCGAGCTTTTTCATCACATCGGGCATGCCAGAGAAATCGCCCACGATGTGGCTGAGCATGTTGTTGTCGCGGCCCTTGCGCGCAAGCCGGATCGCCTGGATGCTGGCCGCGCCATATGTCGCGGTGAGGCTGCCGAGCAGATAGAGCTCGTGCTTGAGATCGAAGCGATAGACCAGCGCGACGATCGCCAGCCCCGCTGCGATCCACCCCAGCGCCGTGGCGGGCGAGCGGGCGGCGAGCAGGCGCATCGTGGTGTCGTCGGCGGTCTCGGGCCCATCGAATGCGGCCATCTCGGCAGGGCTGTATTCGCAGACCATGGTGACCGTCCACACGACCGACGCCAGCAAAGCGGCCCCGCCGAACCAGAAGCTGTAGCGCACCGTATCGGGGATACCATTGGCCCCGCCCGCGTTCGACACGCCGAAATGATCGAGCAGATAGGGGAAGATCGAGCCGACGACCGCGCCAGCGCCGATGAACGCGGTTTGCAGCGCATAGCCGGCTGTGTGCTGATCCTTGCGCAGCATATCGCCGACGAACGCGCGGAACGGCTCCATCGAGATATTGAGCGATCCGTCGAGCACCCAGAGCATCATCGCGGCAAAGAGCAAGCTGGGCACTTCGGGCATTACCAACAGCGCAAATGTCGCCAGGATCGCGCCGGCCAGGAAATAGGGCCGCCGCCGCCCGAGACGGCCGAGCCACGTGCGGTCGCTCAGATGGCCGATGATCGGCTGGAGCAGCAGGCCGGTGAGCGGCGCGGCGACCCACAGCGCGGGAAGATCATCAAGGCTCGTTCCGAGTGATTGGAAAATCCGCGACATGTTCGCGTTTTGCAGCGCAAAGCCGATCTGGATGCCGAAAAAGCCGAACGATATGTTCCACAGGCCCCAAAATCCCTGGCGCGGCTTTTCCATCGCACTCCTTCCCCGCTAGATCGTTCTTATCATCTCGGGAGTGACAGAGCCGCATCACGGCGACAAGCAATTGCATACGAATACATCTCGCTGCAGCTTCAGCCCTTGTGCGCCTGCTTCGTCCCGCAGGATTTGCGGACAACGAGATGGGCCGGCAAGACCCGGCTGCCCGCCGGTTGGCCGCGCACCATGCTGATCAGCGTATCGACCAGCGCTTTGCCTGCCTCGCCGGGATGCTGCGTTACGGTCGTGAGTGGCGGATGCGCAAGTCCTGCTGCAAGAATATCGTCGAAGCCCGTGACTGCAATATCTTCTGGCACGCGCAGCCCGGCTTCCTCAAGCGCGCGCATTGCACCTATCGCGATAAGGTCACTCGCCGCAACGATGGCATCGAAAGGCTCGCCGCGTGCGAGCAGGCGCACGGCCGCGATGTGGCCGTCTTCTTCGGTACTGAGCCCATCGGCATGCAAGGCCGGGAGCCGCAGCAATTGCGCAGCATCAAGCGCAGCGGAATACCCGCGATAGCGGTCGAGAAACTCAGGTGTAGCGCTGGTCGCCGTGCCGATAAACGCGATCCGCTTGCGGCCAAGGTCGATCAGATGCTCGGTCACGGCCCGCGCCCCCTGAAAATTGTCGCACCCGACGACAATCTCCTGTGCGCCGGGCTGGACCGATCCCCAGCGCACGAACTGCGTGCCTTGCTGTACCAGCTTGTCCGACCGCAGCTTATAATCGTGGTAGTCGCCATACCCGAGCAGGATCAGGCCATCGGCCTTGCGGCTGTCGGCGAAATCGACATGCCAATCGGCCGAGGACTGCTGGAACGAGATCAGCAGATCAAACCCGCGCGCAGCGCACGACCGCGTGATCGAGCCGAGCATCGACAGAAAAAACGGATTGATCAGGGAATCGTCCGGCGTCGGATCTTCGAACAAGAGCAACGCCAGCGTGTTGCAATGTCCCGAGCGCAGGTTGGTCGCGTTCTTGTCGACTTTGTAATTCAGCTGCGCTGCTATCGCCTCGATCCGTTTGCGGGTGCCTTCGCTCACGCTCGGGCTGCCGCGCAGTGCGCGCGAGACAGTTGGTTGTGAAACTCCGGCCAGTTCCGCGATGTCGAACGATGTTGGTTTGTCCATGCTGCGCTGTGCGTCTTTGACGTCACACTCCTCTCACTCGGCCTTGAATACGTATGTAGTCTGCTTCCCGTTGGATGGCGAGCAGGCGATCATAGGGAGCGGGTTAAATGTGAAGCGAAAAATGTTCGCGAAATCCCGGTCCGGGCAAACCGGACCGAAATGGGGAGTGTGATGATGGTGACTTTCGGTCGTAGCCGCGCGCTTGTTTTGAGCGCCAGTTCCTTGGCATTGGCTGTTTCGGCTTTGCCCAGCGTGGTGCATGCTCAAGAGCAGGCGGCCCCTGCGGCAGAGGCCGCTGCAGAGCCAGCAGCCGAGGAAAACGTAATCGTGGTGACCGGATTCCGCGCGGCGCTGGAGACCGCGATCGGGATCAAGCGCAATTCGGACATCATCGTCGAGTCGGTTTCGACCGAAGATCTCGGGCGCTTGCCAGACACGTCGATCGCCGATGCGATCTCGCGCTTGCCGGGCATCGCCTCGCAGCGCACCGGCGGCCAATCGAGCGCGATCAACATTCGCGGTCTCAGCCAGAACCTGACGTTCTCCACGCTGAACGGGCGTGAGCAGGTGTCGCCGAACGGTGCCCGCACGGTCGAGTTCGACCAGTACCCGTCTGAATTGCTCGGCGGTGCCGACGTTTACAAATCACCCAAAGCGTCGCTGATCGAAGGCGGTATCGGCGGCACCATCGAACTCAAGACCGTCCGTCCGCTCGACAAGAGCAAGCGCTCGGTCCTGATCAATGTGCGCGGCCAGTTCAACGACCGCGCCAAGGGCAACTACGATACCGGCAGCTTTGGCTACCGCGCCAACATCTCGTACATCGACCAGTTTGCAGACAACACGATCGGCATCGCGCTGGGCTATTCGCGGCTCGATCAGCCGCAGGTTTCGAACCGGTTCGTCGGGTTCGACTATGCGACCGCGTCGCGGGACCTCAGCGGTGACGGCGTTCCCGATGCAACCAGCTTCGGTTATGAAGCCGAGCAAGAAGGCGGCCGCAACCGCCGCGATGGTGCGTTTGGCACGTTGCAGTGGAAACCGTCCGACCGGTTCGAGTGGACCACCGACGTGTTCTATTCGCGCTTCGCCACGCAGAGTTTCGGCCGCGGCATTCGCGTGACCGGTCCGCAGGGCCTCAACAACACGCCGCAGACCACCCTCGTCACCAATCCCGTTTTTTCGGGCAATGCGCTGATCGGCGGCAATCTTATTCGCAATGCAACGCCGCCAACGGTCGGCTGCTGCGACTTCGGCCTCACGACGATCAGCTTTGCGGATAATCAGGATGACGAGAACCGCCTGTTCACCATCGGCAGCAAGGCGCAATACAAGGGCGACCGCCTGACGGCGAGCTTCGACTTCACCTACTCCACTGCCAAGAGCACATTTGCGAACCAGGTGGGCGCGATCGCGCGGCTTTCGTCGCTCACTGCGGGCGGCTTCGGCTTTGGCGGACCCAGCACCGGCTTGCCGGTGATCGAGGCAAATCAGAACGTCGGCTTCCTGCTGCGCGGGACCAATCTGCCCAGGCTGACATTCGGTCAGGACTATACGGATCGTTCGGTCAGCTACGTCACCAGCCTTGGCCTCTATCCCTATGAGAACAACGACCGCCTCTATGCCTTTGCCGGCAGCGCGAAGTATGACGCGGAGTGGGGACCGCTCGATAGCATCGAATTCGGCGTGCGCTATTCAGATCGCCGCGCCTCGCAGCGCCGCGAATCCGCCGCGTACGGCAACGATGCAGGGTATTTCCAGTTTGCTCAGCGGCCGCTCACGCCGATCGCGCTGACCCCTGAAAACTCGCAGGTGCAGTGCTTCAGCGGACAATTCGCGGCGGCCGGGTTCCCGTGCTTCCTGACTGTGGCGAACCCTGCAACGCTGGTCTCCGCGCAAGTTGGCGCGCTCACCACCGATCAATCGCAAGGCTTCACCCAGAGCGAATCGTTCACCGTCAACGAGAAGGTGATCGCGGGCTTTGTTCAGGCGAACTTCAAGACCGATCTGTTTGGCGTGCCGTTCAGCGGCAATGCCGGCGTGCGCATCATCAGCACCAAGCAAAGCTCGGTCAACCAAGCGCTTGCAACCTTCACGCGCGACCGGTCGTTCATCGACTGGCTGCCCTCGTTCAACGCGAATCTGGCGCTGAGCCCCAGGGACTCGTTGCGGTTCGCCGCGTCGCGCGCGCTTTCGCGGGCCCCGCTGACCGAGCTTGGCGGCGGAGTTGGCATCTCGTTCAACACATCGGAAAACCGGCTGACCAGCAACAGCCAGGGCAACCCACTGCTGCGGCCGTTTGTCGCCAATCAAGGCGACATTTCATACGAACACTATTTCAGCAGGAACGGCATCTTCAGTGTCGCGGTGTTCTACAAGGCGCTCGAGAGCTTCATCGTCAACCAGTCGGTCAATGATTACGACTTCGCCAACTCGGGCCTGATCCCGCTCCTGAGCGTTTCCGACGCGGCGATTTTCAATGCGGCGCAGGCTGGTCCCACTCCTCCGGGCACGATCGGGCGCTTCAATGGGCCGGTCAATGGTCGGGGCGGCCAGGTCTATGGTCTTGAGATCTCGGGCACATATACGTTCGATTTCCTGCCCGGTGCGTTGAGCGGGCTGGGTGTCAACGCAAGCTATTCGCTGACGCGCAGCCAGATCAACATCACCAACTCGCTCGGCGGCACGCCGCGGGCGCTGTCGCTGCCGGGTCTTTCGGACAATGTCTTCAACGGTTCGCTGTTCTACGAATATGGCGGCTTCGCGACCCGCGCAAGCGTGCGGTATCGCTCGCCGTTCGTCTCGCCGCAGACCGGCATCAATGCGCAATTGCCATTTACCAACACCGAGTTGGTGGTCGATTATCAGGCGTCGTACAAGTTCCCCGAGGCAAGCCCGCTCAACGGCGTGACGCTGTTGTTCCAGGCGAACAACGTCACTGACCAACCGGTCAGGACCTATTTCGGCGCGCAGGCACAGACCGGGACGTTGCAATACTTCGGGCGCGAGTTCTTCCTGGGCGCGAGCTTTGCGTTCTAAGTCCTTGAATGCCGCATTATGAGCCGAAGTGAGTTGGTGTAGATTGCGGAGGTTCATGCGATGACAGGCAGGCAGGCCAGCGGCACGAAGACTCGAGGCCGCTGGCTGGCAACCAAGGCGCGGCGGGCTGCTGTGCTTGCAGCGGGGACTTTGCTCGTTGCAAGCACGGCTGCCGCGCAGGACTTTCGCGCGCGGCTGCCCGAAGACGAGATCGTCTATTTCATGCTACCCGATCGCTTCGAGAATGGCGATCCGGCGAATGACCGTGGCGGGCTCACGGGCGATCGGCGCACGACCGGCTTCGACCCGGCCGACAGCAGTTTCTATCACGGCGGCGATCTCAAGGGATTGATGGCGCGGCTCGGCTACATCCAGCAGCTAGGGGCCACCGCGATCTGGGTTGGCCCGATTTTCAAGAACAAGCCGGTGCAGGGCCTGCCGGGCAAGGAGTCGGCCGGATATCACGGCTACTGGATCACCGACTTTACCGCTGTCGATCCGCATTTCGGCACCAACGCCGAGTTCAAGGCGCTGGTCGATGCGGCGCATGCCCGCGGGATGAAAGTCTATATGGACATCGTCGCCAACCATACGGCGGATGTGATCCAGTATCGTGATTGCCCGGCTGATTGCGCCTATCGCAGCGCCGCCGACTATCCGTTTTCGCGGCGCGGCGGCATCACGGGCGCGCCGATCAACCCCGACTTCAAAGGGGAGGAGCTGCGGACGGCGGACAATTTCGCCCGATTGACCGACATGGACTTTGCCTACCGGCCCTATGTTCCAAAGGGGCAGGAACGGGTCAAAGTGCCCGCGTGGCTTAACGACGTGCACTATTATCACAATCGCGGCGATTCGTTCTGGAAGGGCGAGAGCATCACGCACGGCGATTTTGCCGGGCTCGACGATCTGGCGACCGAGCATCCGCGCGTGGTTGCAGGGTTCATTGAAATCTTCGGCAAATGGATCGACGATTTCGGAATCGACGGGTTTCGCGTCGATACGGCCAAGCACGTCAATCCGGAATTCTGGCAGGCATTCGTCCCGGCGATGCTGGCGCGGGCGAAAGCGCGCGGCATCCCGAATTTCCACATTTTCGGCGAGGTCTACACCGAAGAGAACGATCCGGCCCTGCTCGCCCGGCATACGCGCGTCGATGCGTTTCCCTCGGTGCTCGACTATGCCTTTCAGCGCGCGGTGATCGATGCGACGAGCGGCAAAGCGACCGCGGCACTGCAAATCACGCTGGCCGCCGACCCGATCTATGAAGGCGGGGCGGCGGCGGCGCGCCAGTTGCCGACCTTTGTCAGCAACCACGATGTTGGCCGCCTTGCGCTGTTCGTGCGCCGCGCGCTGCCCGCGATCACCGATGACGAGCTGCTGAAGCGGGTAATGCTCGGCCATGCCATGCTGCTCACGCTGCGCGGCGTGCCGACGATCTATTCGGGCGACGAGCAGGGTTTTGTCGGCGATGGCAACAATCAGGATGCGCGCGAGGACATGTTTGCGAGCAAGGTCCCGAGCTACAACGACAACCGTCTGTTGGGCACCAGCAAGACCACCGCGCAGGCCAATTTCGGACAAGACAATCCGTTGTTTCAAGAGATTTCGGCGCTCGCCAAAGTGCGGATCGCCAGCAGTGCGCTAAGGCGGGGCCGCACGATCGTGCGGGCAGCAGGTGACAAGCCCGGGCTGTTCGCGGCCTCGCGGATCGACCCCGAAACGGGGGCCGAAGTGCTGCTGGTGTTTAATACGTCCCCCGAACCGGTGACACAGCAGGTGCGGGTCGAGCTGGCTTCGGCGACATTCACGGCGCTGCGCGGCAATTGTGCGCCGCGCAGCGCCGCGCCGGGCAGCGTGACGGTTGCGCTGCCCGCATTCGGCTATGCGGTTTGCGCGGCCCGATGAGCGTGGCAGTGCCAAATGCCGCCGCGGAGCCCGCGCCCGAATGGTGGCGCGGCGCGGTCGTCTATCAAATCTATCCGCGCAGCTTTGCCGATTCCAACGGCGACGGGATCGGCGATCTGCCAGGCATTACCGCGCGGCTGGATCATGTGGCGTCGCTTGGGGTCGATGCGATCTGGCTGTCGCCGTTCTTCGCCTCGCCGATGAAGGATTTTGGCTACGACGTCTCCGACTACCGCGCGGTCGATCCGATTTTCGGCACGCTGGCCGATTTCGATGCGCTCGTGGAGCGGGCGCATGCGCTGAACCTCAAGGTCATCATCGATCAGGTCTATGCCCATACCAGCGACCGCCACGCCTGGTTCAGCGAAAGCCGCAGCGATTGTCACAGTGAGCGGGCGGACTGGTATGTCTGGGCCGATCCCAAACCGGACGGGACGCCGCCGAACAACTGGCAATCGGTGTTCGGCGGGCCGGCGTGGACCTGGGATGCGCGGCGCGGCCAGTACTACCTGCATAATTTCCTGAGCAGCCAGCCGCAACTCAATGTTCACAACCCGGCGGTGCAGGATGCCCTGCTCGATGTCGCGCGGTTCTGGTTGGACCGGGGCGTCGATGGCTTTCGTATCGATGCAATCAACTTTGCGATGTTTGATCCGGCGCTGACCGACAACCCGGCAGCACCTCCGAGCAATCGGCCGCGCACTCGCTCCTCGGACTTCCAGCTCGCCCAGAACAATATGTCGCACCCAGACATTCCGCACTTTCTGGAACGCATTCGCGCTCTGACCGACCGCTATCCCGGGCGCTTTACCGTGGCCGAAGTGGGCGGGGATCGGGCCGAACGGGTGATGAAGGCGTATACCGAGGGCGAGCAGCGGCTGAACAGCGCCTATGGCTTCAATTTCCTGACTGCGCCGCGCCTGACGCCGGACGCCATACGCGAGGCGATGGAGGAGTGGCCCGATACGCCCGGCATGGGCTGGCCGAGCTGGGCATTCGAGAACCATGACGCGCCGCGCGCGGTCTCGCGCTGGGCTGCAGCAGACCAGCGCGATGCCTTTGCGCGCATGAAGATGCTGCTGCTGATGTGCCTGCGCGGCAATGTATTTGTCTATTACGGTGAGGAGCTGGGGCTGGAACAGCTCGAGATCGGATTCGATGATCTGCAGGACCCGGAAGCCATCGCCAACTGGCCGCTGACCCTCAGCCGCGACGGCGCGCGCACGCCGATGCCGTGGGTGCATAACGACGCGTGGGGCGGATTTTCTCGCAGCAAGCCATGGCTGCCATTGGGAGCGGACAATCTGGCTCGGGCGGTTGACGTGCAAGAGGCGGACGCCGGTTCGTTGCTGCACCTGACCCGGCAGTTGATCGCACTGCGTGCCGCCAGCACCGCTTTGCGCAGTGGCGCAGCGCGGGTGGTGAGCACGGACGCGGACCTGCTGGTGATCGAGCGGCGGAGCGCCGATGAACAGCTGCTCTGTGCGTTCAATTTCGCCGACGTGCCGTGCGCGTGGGCCCCGCCGCAGCCGGATCGCTGGCAGGTGATCGAAGTGGTGGGCAGCGCGGGGGACGGCGAACTCGGGGGCCTTTCCGGGCTGATCGCAAGGAAGCTCGCGTGATCATGCGGTGGCTCGCCGGTCTGGCCGGCGCGGCGGCGCTGCTGGCGGCAAACCTTGCGGCGGCAGAAGTTGTGGCGAGCGCCCAGTCGCCTGACAAGACGGTTGGCGTGACTGTGTCGATCGATGGCGACGGTCGGGCGACTTACGCGGTGACGTACAAGGGCAAGCCGCTGATCAAACCCAGCGCGCTGGGGTTTCTGTTCACCGATGCCCCCAAGCTCGATCGCCATTTCAAGCTGATCGACAGCTCGACAAGCAGCAGCGATACTGTCTGGACCCAGCCGTTCGGCGAATGGACGACGATCCGTGACAACCACACCCAGCTGACGGTGCGGCTGCGCGAGGCCAATGATCTCGGGCGCGAAATGGACGTGACTTTCCGGATTTTCGACAACGGCGTGGGATTTCGCTACACGCTGCCCGCGCAGCCCCATCTGACCAAGGCCAATATCGCCGAAGAGCTGACTCAGTTCGCGCTGGCCGAAGAGGGGACGGCGTGGTGGAAGCCCGCGTTCGAATGGAACCGCGAGGAGTATTTGTACGAGCGCACGCCGATCAGCGCCATCGGGACCGCGCAGACCGTGCTTACCGTGCGCCTCGATAGCGGTACGCATATCGCGCTGCACGAGGCGGCATTGACCGATTATGCCGCGATGAACCTGGCGCGGGTGACGGGCACCACTTTGAAAGCGGTGCTGACCCCGGGGTCGGGTGCGCCCAAAGTGACGCGCGATGCAGGATTTTCCACCCCGTGGCGCACGGTGGCGATCGCGGACAACGCGGCAGGGCTTTATTCTGCGGGCCAGATCACGCTCAATCTCAACGCGCCCAACGCTCTCGGCGATGTGAGTTGGATCAAGCCCGGCAAATTTGCGGGCGTGTGGTGGAACATGATCACCGGCAAATGGACCTGGGCGCGCGGGCCAAAGCACGGTGCGACCACCGCCAACGTGCGCCGCACCATCGATTTTGCCGCTGCGAGCGGCATTCCCAATGTGCTCGTCGAGGGCTGGAATGTGGGCTGGGACGGCGACTGGTTCGGCAATGGCAATGGCATGCGGTTTGATACGCCGACCGAAGATTTCGACGCCGACGGGCTCGCGGTCTATGCCGGAAAGAAGAACGTGCGCCTGATCGGGCACCACGAGACCGGCGGGTCTGCCAGTCATTACGACAGCCAGCTCGACCGGGCGTTCAAGTTTGCGGCGGATCACGGCGAAATGGTGGTCAAGACCGGCTATGTGACCGATGCCGGGCAGATCGAGCGGGTCGATCCCGATGGCAAGGTGCACCGCGAATGGCACGAGGGACAGTGGATGGTGAACCACTATCTGCGGGTGGTGCAGACAGCGGCCCGGTATCACGTTGCCATCGACAGCCACGAGCCGGTCAAGGACACCGGGCTGCGCCGCACCTATCCCAACTGGGTGGCGCGCGAGGGTGGGCGCGGAATGGAATACATGAGCTGGGGCGGCAAGAACCCGCCCGAGCACGAGGCCAACATGGTCTTTACCCAACTGCTCGGCGGACCGATGGACTTCACCCCCGGGATCGTCAGCCTGAAAGGCTCGGACGACAGCGATCTGCCATCCACTCTGGCCAAGCAGCTTGCCAATTATGTGACGATCTATTCGCCCTTCGTCATGGTCGCCGATACGCCCGAGGCTTATGCCAGGCACCCAGATGCGTTTCAGTTCATCAAGGATGTGCCGACCGACTGGTCGGATACGCAGGTGCTGGCGGGCGAAGTGGGCGATCTGGCAGTGATCGCGCGCAAGGATCGCCGGGGCGAGGACTGGTATCTTGGCGCGGTCACCGATGAGGAGGCGCGCAGCGTAACGGTCCAGCTTGGTTTCCTGACACCGGGCAAGCGCTATACTGCCCAGATTTACCGCGACGGCGATGACGCCGATTTCCGCACCGCCAAGCGCCATGCACTAACTATCGAAACGCGGCGCGTCACGAGCGCCGACTCGATGACATTGCGGCTGGCCCCCGGCGGCGGACAAGCCATTCGTTTCGTTGCAGGCAAGTAGGAGCAGGATATGGCCATGGGCGCAGCGCCGGTCGGCATGCAGGCTGGCGGGGACGAGGGCATCAATGCGCCGGGCCTGCAGATTTTCGTTTTTGCGCTGTTTTTCATCTTTGGCGGCATCACCAGCCTCAACGATGTAATCATCCCCAAGCTCAAAGAGCTGTTCACGCTCAATTATTTTCAGGCCATGCTGGTGCAGTCGGCATTTTTTGCGGCCTATTTCTTCATCGGCCTGCCCGGCGCGGCACTGGTCAAACGACTCGGCTACATGCGATCGGCGGTGGTCGGGTTGCTGACCATGATGGCCGGATGCCTGCTGTTCATCCCGGCTTCGCAATCGGCGGCATATGGCGTGTTTTTGCTTGCCTTGTTCGTGCTCGCGAGCGGGGTGGTGGTCGTCCAGGTGGTTTCCAACCCTTTGATCAGCCTGCTCGGGCCGGCCCGCACCGCCTCGAGCCGGCTGACTTTCGCGCAGGCGTTCAATTCTTTGGGCACGACGATTTTTCCGTGGGTCGGTTCAGCGGTGATTCTGGGCGGTCTGGCGGGCCTCAGCGCGGCGCAGCTTTCCGGGCCTGCGCTCGATGCCTATCGCACTGCTGAAACGCAGACCATCGTCAGGACATATGCCGGGCTCGCTGCGGCGCTTGCGGTGGTGGCGGGTGTGGTCTGGCTGTTTCGCAATGCGCTGCCAGCCGAGCGCCATGAGCCGGGTTCGCTGTTCGGCGGGTTTGCCTTGCTGATGCGGCCCCGGTTCGGATTCGGTGCGCTGTGCATCTTTTTGTATGTGGGGGCCGAGGTCGCGATCGGCTCGCTCATCGTCAATTACCTGATGGAACCCGCCACCATGGGGCTGACGCAGCAGGAGGCGGGCGAAAAGCTGATCTATTACTGGGGCGGTGCAATGGTCGGGCGGTTTATTGGTTCGGCGTTGTTACGGGTGCTCAATCCGGGGCAGGTTCTGGCGTTCAATGCGGCGGGAGCGATTGCGCTTATCGCGATCTCGGTGAGCACGGGCGGGAGCGTCTCGGGCTATACGCTGCTCGCGATCGGGCTGATGAATTCGATCCTGTTTCCCACGATTTTCACGCTGGCCTGCGAAGGGCTGGGGCCGCGCGCGGCCGATGGCTCGGGGATCATCAACGTGGCAATTGTCGGCGGCGCGATCATCCCGCCGCTCACCGGCTTTGCCGCTGACCTGTTTGGCGGACTGCGGCTGGCGCTGGCCATTCCCGCCGCGTGCTATCTCGTCATCGCCCTCTACGGGCTTTATGCGGCCCGCCGCCCCGCGCGGTGATCGATGATCACCGCGCGGGGCGGCGCACTTCGTGACGATAGGTTCTGGCGGCTGTGCCGAGCGCTCAGGTCAGATGCGATTGCGGCAACAGGCTCAGCTTTTTACCCTGAACAACGCGGTTTGCCATGGCCGCAGCGTAGCCGCTGGCTGTCCGCTGATCAGATCGCCGCCGTTGATCCGGCGGTCGCGATAGGTCGCGCGGCGAGCGGTCAGGTTGGTGACAACGATCATCCGTTCCGCTCCGGCGGCGCGTTCGATCACCAACAGGCCCGGCGCGCTCGGCAGGATCGCCTGGCTGCCCGTCCGCAGCGCGGTGTGCGCATGGCGCAGCGCGGCAAGGCGGCGATAGTGGCTGAGTAGCGAGCGCGGATCGCCGGTCTGCTCGGCCACCGAAATGCCGTCATGATCGCGCGCGAAGCGTTTGTCCCAATAGCGTTCGCCGGGGCGGCGATACCAGATGGCCTGACCCGGCGCGGCATCGGTGGCAGACCACTTGAACGCCTCGCGCACGGGAATGCCGCTCTCGTCCGAATCATAGCCTTTGTCCATGATGCCGCGCATGCCGAGTTCCTGGCCATAATAGAGGATCGGCGTGCCTTTAAGCAGCAAAGTGAGCGCGGCGGCGGTGCGTAGCCGTTCGCGGGTCATGCCCGGTTCCGAAGCGATGCGGCTGACGTCGTGATTTTCGGCGAAGACCAGCTGATGCTTTCCGGGCGGGGTAAGCTGCGCGGTGCGGGTGATCGCCTCGGTCAGCTTGGCCTTGTCGAACGCGCGGATGGCGTCGTGGAGCGGAAACGCGAAGACGGCGGTGGTATCGCCGCGGGTCAGATACTCGGCCCCGTATTGCCAATCGAACTGTTCGGCAATGAACGTGAGGCGCGGATTGATCGCGCGCAGCTTGTCGAAGCGCGGCTTCCAGAATTCGGTGAACAGGTTGGTCAGCAGCCCGCGCGAATCCAGATCGTCCATCATGTGATCGAGCCGGAAGCCATCGACCCCGTCATCAAACTTGCCATCGTGATTAGGATCGACCCAATCGTGCAGATAGGCGTCGACATAGGTTTTGACCGGCGCGGCCTTGAGATCGACGGTGGTGACGCCGAACGGAGGGCCACCGAAGTGGACGATCTGGCGCAGATTGAACGGCCCTTTTTCTGCGACGCCTTTGGCGCGGTCTTCCCATAGCATGTAGTCCGCAAACGGGGATTTGGGATCGCGCCGCGCCGCTACCCACCACGGGTGATCCTCCGCCAAGTATTGGAATTCCATATCGAGGTAGATCTTCATGCCGCGCTGGTGGAGCGCGGTGACGAGCCGCTTGAAATCGTCCATCGTGCCATATTCGGGATCGATACCTTCGAAGCTCGAGCCGAAATAGTTGTGATAGACGTGGCTGGGATAGAGCGGCGTGAGCAGGATCGCGGTGACCCCGAGCGAGTGCAAATAGGGCAGGCTGGCGGTGATGCCGTTGAGATCGCCGTGCCCATCGCCGTTGCTATCCCGAAAGCTGCGCTGGAAGATGTGGTAGACGACCTCGCCTTCCAGCGTGGCGGGGGCGGGGCGGGCGATGGCCGGGCGGGCCGATACGGGGCCGGCGGATGCTGGCGCGGTCCCCAGCGCAAGCGACATCATGAGCGCATAGAGCAACTTTTTCATGCGGGCACTTTCTCTTGGTTTTGGCCGCCGGTGTCTTCGACAAAGAACCACAGCAGCGCGGATGCGGCGATGAAGCCGCCTGACAGAACGAACAGCAATCCTTTGTCCGCCACGGCAGCCATGAAGCTGCCGATGCCAAGGCTGGTGACGAGTTGCGGCAAGACGACCGACAGATTGAACAGGCCCATCGCCAGACCCATCTGCCGCGTATCGACGCGCTCGGACATGATCGCAAAGGGCAAGCTGACTATCGATCCCCAGCCGATGCCGCACAGCGCCATCAGCGCGTAGAGCGCGAGCGGCGTTATGGCGGTGAGCCACACCAGCATGAGCCCTGCCGCCATCAGGCCCAGCGCGGTGACATGGACGTTTACCGCGCCGAAGCGGCCCGCCAGCGGCCCCAGCACCAGCGGCGCAAGGGCGGCGACTGCATTGAGCGCGAGGAATGCCAGCGCGGTGACTTGCCCGAGCGCGGTCTCGCTCAGCCCCGGCATCCGGTATTGCAGGAAAGTGACCATGAACACGAAGATCGGTTGTACGCCCAGCCAGCACAGCGCGCTGGCCGCAACGGTGCGGCGGAACGGGGTGTGGACATCATGCGCTCCGCCAAAGGCATGGGCGATCAGCGCCAATGTGGCAGCGGCGCAGACCAACTCGGCAAGATAGCCCGCCGGCGCGATCCCCCACACGCGCACCCCAAGCGCATAGAGATCATAGATCAGCAGCGCCCACAGCGGCGAGAGGCTCCACGCCGCTGCTGTCAGCCCGAGCGCGCTGTCTTGCGGCGCGCCGACGGCGCGCGGCGCGGCGGGGCGCGGCTCTTCGATCAGGACGGCGGGGATCACAGCGAACAGCGAGACGAGCGCGACCGCGACATAGATGAGCACATCGTTTCCAAGCACGGCCCCCACGGCATAGGCCCCGACGCCGAAGCTGCCCGACACGACTTGCATCCAGCTATAGCCGCGCGTGCGTTCCGCGCCTTCGTCGGTCACGTCGGCAATCAGGGCCCGGGTCGGATTGAAGCCGACATTGACTGCGAGATCGAGCGCCAGCGCGACTGCGATCGCGATGCCGAACACGCTTTCCAGCCCCAGCGCGCGGCTGATCGCGCCGATCTGGGGCAGCAGGAGCATTGCGGTTGCGGCGAGGGCACCGCCTGCCAGAATATAGACGCGCCGCCGCCCGCCCCAGGCCCAGGTGCGATCGCTCAGCCCGCCAACGAGCACTTGCCCAAGGATGCCCGCGACTGGCCCAGCCGCCCAGACCAGCCCGATTTCATCGATCTTGAGACCATAGCGCGTCGCCAGCAACCAGCTTAGCACCGAAATCTGCACCGAAAGCGCAAAGCCCATCGCGGTTGCGGGCAGGCTGAGCAGCAGGAAGAAGGCGGGCGACCGATCGCGCTGCGCCGCCAGCATCAGCGGTTTACCTCGGCGCGCACAAACGGGCGCAAGATATCGTGCCGCCCTTTCCAGGCATAGGGATCGGTTCCGGCGATCAGCTCGATGTCGCGGAAATCGTCGGTCGGGCTGTGTCCGTCGTGGTTCCACGGGAGCAGCGAACGCGCGCTCATATAGTGGATGACCAGCGAACGCCGTGATGCGCTCACCGACGTATTGGGCAGCGAGCGGTGCAGCAGATACCCGTCGAAGAACAGCGCGTCGCCCGCCGTGAGTTCGAGCGCGGTGCCCCCTTCGCGCGCGAACGGGATGTCCTGCGCTTCCTCGCTGGCATCGAAGCGGGCATCGTGATGCGGGGCGGTGCGATAGAGAATGCCGGGCACATGCGATCCGGGATGCGCCCAGAGGCAGCCATTTTCGACGGCCGCGTCATCGAGCGCCAGCCACACCCCGCACAGCGAGCGATCGCGCGTGGGGAGGAAATGCTCGTCCTGATGCCAGGCCTGGCCGGGTTTGCCCGGCGGCTTGATAAAGAGCATTGATTGCATCGCTTTGACATCGGGGCCGATCAGCGCGGCCAGCGGTGCGAGCAGTGCCGGATGGCGCATCGCCGCGCGGAACCGGGTCGACATCTTGTGCGGGAAATGAAGCGCCAGAATGCAGCCACCCGGCTGCTCCGTCCGGCTCAGCGTTGCGGCCTCCGCCACCAGTTCTGCAATGTCTGCCGCGCCGAGCAGCGCCGGGATCACGGCGTAACCGTGAGCGCGGTAGTGCGCGGCGAAGTCGGACGTGGCCATTGTCTCTCCCGTGGCTGATCGCTGCTGACGATAGTCGGTCACTGGCTCGCTGTCGGTCCCCGAAACGCGCATGGCCCTGTGCAAAAACTATCACAGCCTTGCGCATGCCCGGCAAAGGACTTGCTCCGCCCCGCGCCTGATCTAGCGTGGCGGTTTGAAGCGCGAGAGGAAGCGGGAGCGAGGATGACGGCACTGGTGGATACCGAGCGGTTGACCGATCTCGATGCGCCTTATGCTCTGCCCGAAGCGGCGGTGGCGGCCTATCGGGCGCAAGGCTTCGTGCGTCTGTCTGCGGTGCTTTCGCCCGCGACGCTGACCGCTTTTGGCGAGGAGATCACCCGCCAGACGATCGCGCTGAACAACGAGACCCGGCCGCTCGAAGATCGCAGCACATATAACCGTGCTTTCCTGCAAGTCATGAACTTGTGGCGCGTGAACGATGCGGTGCGGCGGTTCGTTTTTTCGCGGCGGCTGGCGCAGATTGCGGCGGCGTTGCTCGAAGTGAGGGGCGTGCGGCTCTATCACGACCAGTCGCTGTACAAGGAGCCATCGGGCGGCTTCACCCCGGCCCATGCCGACCAGTATTACTGGCCGATGTCGTCGGACCGGACGGTCACGGCGTGGATTCCGCTGCAGGCGGTTCCGGCCGCGATGGGGCCGCTGGCGCTTTATGCCGGTAGCCACCGCACGGCGTTTGGCCGCGACTTGGCGATCTCCGACGAAAGCGAGGCGATGATCACCGCGGCGATGGAATTGAAAGGGTTTGCGCTGGATGAACAGCCGTTTGCGCTGGGCGATGTGAGCTTCCACAGCGGCTGGACATTCCACCGCGCCGGGCCGAACCGCACAGCGCAGCCGCGCTCGGTGATGACCATGATCTACATGGACGCAGACATGCGGCTGGCCGCGCCGGCCAACCATGTGCAGGCCGAGGGTGCCGAACGCTGGTGCCCGGGCGCGATCGTCGGCGAGATGATCGATACACCGCTCAACCCCGTGCTGTGGCCATGATGCGCGCCGGGTTGGCACGCCGGACCTTGGCTGCGGCGCTGTTGCTGCTGCTCTGCGCTCCACCCGTTGCCGCGCAGCAAAGCGCGGTCGATCTGGTCGATCCGTTTATCGGCACCGATGGCACCGGACATACCTCGCCGGCCGCCAGTCGCCCCTTTGCGATGGTCGCCCCAGGGCCGGACAACGCCGATGAAGGCTGGGACTATACCAGCGGCTATCAGTATCGTGCGCCCAACATCATGGGCTTCTCACAAACTCGCGCGAGCGGCACGGGCATTCCCGAGCTGGGGGATATCCTGCTCATGCCGATGCAGGAGCGGCGGCTCAGCGGGTTCGCCAGCCATTATGACAAGGCCAGCGAGACCGCCCATCCCGGCTACTACAGCGTCCGCCTGACCGACAACGCGGTGCGCGCCGAGCTGACCAGCACTACGCGGGTTGCGCTCCACCGTTATACGTTTGCAAAGGGCGGCCGGGTCTGGCTGCTGGCCGATTTCCAGCACCGCCTGCGCTTTCTCAGCGGCCCGCGCGTGACCGCCGCCGATGTTGCGATCGGGGCGCAGGGGATCACCGGCAGCGTTGCCTCGACCAATTGGACCAAGCGGACCGTGGCATTCGCGCTGGCGTTCGATCACCGCATCGTCGCGTCCGAAAAATTGCCCGCTGCGCCGGGCGATGTGGCCCCGCGCTATCTCCTCGCGTTCGATCTCGGGCCCGGTACCGTGCTGCACGCCAAGGCGGCGCTGTCGACGACCGATGTCGCTGGTGCGCGGCGCAATATGGCCGAGCTGCCGGGCTGGAACTTTGCGGCCACGGCCAAAGCCGCGCGCGCGGAATGGGCCGCGCTGCTGGGCCGCGCCACGATCACGGCGGATGAGCCGACGCAGCGCGTGTTCGCCACCGCGCTTTACCACGCATTCCTCCATCCCAGCGTCATTTCGGACACCGACCGGCGCTATCGCGGCCCTGACGGCAAGATCGCGCGGGCGCGTGGCAAGGCCTATTACTCCACGCTCTCGTTGTGGGACACATTCCGCGCCGCCCAGCCGCTCTACACGCTGCTCGTGCCCGAACGGATCGACGATATCGTGCTGACGCTGCTCGATCACCACAAGGCAGCGGGCTATCTGCCGCTCTGGCCGATCTGGGGCGGGGAAACCAATACCATGATCGGAAACCCGGCGCTGCCGGTGATCGCTGATGCCTGGGCCAAAGGCTTCCGGGGCTTTAGCGGCCGTGAGGCGCTGGACGCGATGGTCGCGACATCGGCCAAGGATCACATCCATTCGGATTGGTCTCTATTCAACGCTCAAGGATACTATCCGTTCGACAAAGTGCCAAACGAGGCGGTGTCGCGCACGCTCGAAGCCGGGATCGGCGACGATGCCACCGCGCGCATGGCGGCGGCGCTGGACGAGCGGACGGATGCCGCGCGATTTGCCGCGCGGGCAGGGGCTTATGCCAAGCTGATCGATCCCGAAACCAGGCTGGCGCGCGGGCGCGACAGCGCGGGGGCATGGCGCACCCCGTTCGACCCTATGGTGGTGACTTCGCCGCTGGGGCATCCGGGAGATTATACCGAAGCCAATGCCTGGCAATATACATGGACGCCTGCGCTGCACGATCCGGACGGACTTATCGCCGCGATGGGCGGGAAGGCCGCGTTCACCGCGATGCTCGATCGGTTCTTCGCGCTGCCGGGCAAGACCGACAAGTTTCAGGGCCAGGAAGCGCTGATCGGGCAATATTCGCACGGCAACGAGCCGGGGCACCATATCCCGTGGCTCTATGCTCTCAGCGCCACACCCGAGAAAGGCCCGCCGCTGATCCGCCGCATCGCCGCCATGTTCTATCGCGCTACGCCCGATGGCATCATCGGCAATGAAGATGCGGGGCAAATGAGCGCGTGGTATGTCTTTGCCACGCTTGGGTTCTATCCGCTCGTTCCAGCCAGCGGGCACTATGTCGCGGGCATCCCCTTGGTTCCGCGCGCCGAACTGCGGGTACCGGGGCGCAAGCCGCTGCTGATCACGACGACCGGCGCGGGCGATGCGCTTGCGGCGCTGACGCTCGGCGGCCAGCCGATTGACCCGCTCGCGATTGACCATGCAGCGCTGGTGCGCGGCGGGTCACTCAACTTTGAACGCAAGGAGAGTGCGCGTTGAAACTTTTGGGTCTTTTTGCCGCCTGGCTGGCACTCGTGTTTGCAGCGCCCGCATGGGCCGAACCGCTTCCCGGCCGGCTGGTCCAGTATCCCGATTTCCCGGCACGAGCGGTGCAGCCGCGCAATCTAACGATCTGGTTGCCGCCGGGCTACGACAGCGGCACGAAACGCTACCCGGTGATCTACGTGCACGACGGACAGAACCTGTTCGATCCGGCGCTGGCCTATGGCGGCCATACCTGGGGCGTTGCCGAGGCGCTGAGCACGATGAAACGCGATGTGATCGTGGTCGGTATCTGGAACACCAAGCTGCGCGGGCGTGAGTACTTCCCGCAAAAGGTCTTTGCAAACCTGCCGCCGGAGCAGCAGGCGAATGTTCGGCTGACGCATGGCAACACCCCTCAAGGCAACGGCGATCCGCTGGGCGATGGCTACGTCCGCTTCCTTGCCAAGGAGCTCAAGCCCTATATCGACAAGACCTATCGCACCCGCAGCGGCCTACGCGATACCTCGGTGATGGGATCAAGCATGGGCGGGCTGATCTCGCTCTATGCCATGGCCGAATATCCCGACGTGTTCGGGCAAGCGGCTTGCGTGTCGATCCACTGGCCGCTGGGCAATCCGGAAAAAAGCGATCCCGCTGCCGTCGCTTCGGCGTTCAAGACCTACCTAGCGCAGACCAAGCTGCGGCCGGGCCGGAACCGGCTCTACATGGACCACGGCACGCTCACGCTGGATGCAACGTATGCTCCGTTTGTGGCGAAGATGGAGCCGGTACTGGCCGGGCTCGGTTGGCATCGGGATCGTGATTGGGTCAGCCGCAGCTTCCCCGGCACGTCGCATAACGAAGAATCGTGGCGCGCGCGGGTTGATATTCCGCTCACATTTCTGCTGACCAAGCCGAAATGATCGGCCAAGGACTGGACCGCCGCAGGCTTCTGGCGAGCGGCGCTGCGGTCTCTGCTATCGCACTGTTTCCGGCACCTTCGCGCGCGCGCGCACCGCTCGATCAAGACCTTGCGCAGGCGCAGCTGGCGCAGGCGCGGCGGGTGATCGCCGCCATGGCCGCACTGGGCGAGCCGTTTGCGGCCGGGCCTGTCGCTGCGATCACCGCGCTGGAAGCCAAAGCCGATCTGGCAGGCGCCGCAGAAGCGGCAATGGCGCTGTGCGATGCGCGCACGCTGCTGGTAGCGTCGGTCAATGCCGAGGCGCGCGTCAGCGTGTCACAGGGCGAGGCGAGGCCTGAACTGGTGCAATCGGGCTGGCGCCTGTTTCTTGTGCGGATCGACAATCCGGCGCTCGTCCCGGGCAAGATCGATGTGACCAGTCCGCAGGCGCAGCCGCTCAACAACCGCTATCCGGCGGGCCATGTCCATGCCGGCATGGAGGATAAAGCGCCCGTGACGGCGGGCGATATGGCGCAGCGCTGGCTTGATCTCGACGTGCCCGATGCGCCGCCGCTGCCCGCAGCATTGGGCACCGTGCCATTCGATTACCATCTGGTCGCGCTTTATGCGCGCGATGCCGGGCGGCGCGCGGCGACGCTGTCGGTCAGTATCGGCGCAGGCACGGCCGATATCGGGCATCGCGGCGCGGTCGATGTAAGCTTCCTGATCGCGCCGGCACAGACCGTGACGCTGGGGGTGCGCGACGCGGACGGCAAGCCGGTCACCGCCTCGTTCCTCGTCCGCGATGCGGTTGGCCGCGTCTATCCCGCGCAGACCAAGCGCGGCCTGCCCGATATGGTGTTCCAGCAGCGGATTTACCGCGCCGATGGCGGGACATTGACCCTGCCGCCGGGCGAATATGCCGTCGAAGTAGCGCGTGGCCCCGAATATCTGGTCCAGCGCGCGACGCGCGCGGTGCTGCCACAAGGGCCAACCCAATGGCAGACCCGGCTCGAACGTTGGATCGATCCGCGCGAGCAGGGGTATTTTTCGGGCGATCATCATATCCATGCGGCGGGTTGCTCGCATTATGAGAGCCCCGAAGAAGGCGTGACCCCGGCGGTGATGCTGCCGCAACTGGCCGGTGAGGCGATCAATATCGGCGCCGTTCTGACATGGGGGCCGGGGTTCTATCACCAGAAGATGAACTTCACCGGCAAGGATGACGCCGTTTCCCTGCCGCAGAACCGGCTGCACTATGACCTTGAGGTTTCCGGCTTTCCCTCCTCGCATTGCGGGCATCTGGTGCTGCTCCAGATGAAGGGCATGGACTATCCGGGCACCACGAAGATCGAGGAGTGGCCCTCTTCCAACACCCCCGTGCTGCAATGGGCGCGCAGCCAGAACGCGATCACCGGCTATGCGCATTCGGGCTTTGGGCTCTGGGCCAAGACCGAGGATCTGCCGAGCGACGTGATCCCGCCATTCGACGGGATCGGCGCAAACGATTACATTGTGACGGTGACGGCGGGGCTGGTCGATTTCATCAGCGCCGTGAGCACCCCGCCGCAAGGCGAGCTCAACATCTGGTACCACACGCTCAACGCCGGCTATCGCACCCGGATCAGCGGCGAAACCGACTGGCCGTGCGTTTATGACGAGAACATGGGCATGGGCCGCTCCTACATCAAACTTGCGGGGCCGCTGACTTATGACGCGTGGTGCGCCGGGCTCAAGGCGGGGCGCGGCTATGTTTCGGAAGGGCGCGCGCATCTGATGAACTTTCGCGCCGCTGCGGGTGCGCAGAAAACCGCGATGGGGGGTGCCGATCTGGTCCTCGCGCAGCCCGCGTCGGTAGGGTTTGACGTGCTGGTGGCTGCGCGGCTCGAGCCGGAGCCGGTCGAGGCGATCCGCAAGCTTGGCCCCTATGACAAACCATATTGGCATCTGGAGCGCGGGCGGCTGGGCAACACGCGCCAGGTGCTGGTCGAGCTCCTGATCAACGGTGTGGCGGTGGAAAGCCGTCCGTTCGAGGCAGATGGTGCGCAGCGCGCGCTTCATTTCGATTATGTGCCCAAAGCGAGCTGCTGGGCCGCGATACGCATTGGCCACGGCGCGCATACAAACCCGATCTGGATCATGATCGGCGGCGCACCGGTGCGGGTTGCGCGCAGCATCAACTGGTGCCGCAAGGCGGTCGATCAATGCTGGGACCAGAAGAAACAGCGCGTCCGCGCCGCCGAGTTGGCAGCCGAAGCAGCGCGCTATGACGCGGCGCGCGCGGTCTATGATGCGCGGCTGCAGGAAGCCTTGTGAACGCCGCGGCGGCGTTGCTCACGCTCGCCGCAGCCGCGGTGACGGCGACCGGTCCGGCGCTGAAGCTTGGTCCGCGCACGCGCGACGACCGCCCGATCATTCTGGCGATCGACAGCGCAGGCAAAGTGGCCAGCCGCATCACCTGCATCCGCAACGAATGGGTCAATCCCGACGATGCGGCAGCCAGGCTGATCGCCTCGCCCAAAGTGGCCGCCGTGCTGCTTGCCAAGAATGCCCGCTTTGTCGATGTGGAGGAATTGGGTCCGTCCAAATTCGATTGCGTGATTATCCAGCCCGGCGAGAATCCTTAAGGATGGCGCACCTTGGCGCTTTCGGCGCTAAGGCCCTTCGAGAATGCGGTCGATCCGGCGCAGTGTGGCGACGAACGCCTCGATCTCCGCCGTGCTGAACGCGCCGAAAATCTGGCTTTCGAGCTCGCGCGCCTTGGGCGCGACTTGCGCATAGAGGGTACGGCCCTCGCGCGTCAGCGTCAGGCAATGGGCGCGCCGGTCCTCGGGGTTTTGCGTGCGGGCGATAAGCCCGCGTCCGGCAAGCGCGATCGCAGCGCGGCTGACCGTGACTTTGTCCATGCGGGTGCGCGCGCCGATGCCTTGCTGGGTGATCCGGTCATGCTCGGCGATCACCGCGATCAGCCGCCATTCGGCAATCGTAAGTCCGAACAGGCTGTCGTAGGCGCGGGCGATCGCCTCGCTCACGAGATTGGATGTGTAGGACAGCCGATAGGGCAGGAACTCTTCGAGGCGCAGCAGGCTCATGACGGATTGATAACAATTGACACCATTGCGTCAAGCCAATACAGTGACAAATGTTACTAGTTGGGAGCGAGAATGATGCCGCACGACAATCCGCACCTGAATCCGCTGGGACTCGACGGGTTCGAATTTGTCGAGTTTGCTGCGCCGCAGCGCGGGCTGCTGGAGCCGGTTTTTGCCGCGATGGGCTTTGCCCAGGTCGCGCGGCATCGGTCGAAGGATGTGGACTTGTGGCGACAAGGGGAGATCAACCTTATCGCCAATTACGAGCCGCGCAGCCCGGCGGCCTATTTCGCTGCCGAACATGGCCCTTCGGCCTGCGGCATGGGCTTTCGCGTGCACAATGCAGCGCACGCCTATGCCGAGGCGCTGGCGCGCGGGGCCGAGCCGGTCGAGACCACGACCGGCCCGATGGAGCTGCGCATCCCCGCGATCCGGGGCATCGGCGGCGCGATCATCTATCTGATCGACCGCTACGCCACGCTCGACAAGCCCGAGGCACTTTCGATCTACGACATTGATTTCGACTGGCTGCCCGGGGCGGCGCGCAATCCCGTGGGGGCCGGCTTCAAGCTGATCGATCACCTGACGCACAACGTCTATGGCGGGCGGATGGACCACTGGGCGCGGTTTTACGAGCGCATCTTCAATTTCCGCGAGATCCGTTATTTCGATATCAAGGGCGAGTATACCGGGCTCACCAGCCGCGCGATGACCGCGCCCGATGGCAAGATCCGCATTCCCTTGAATGAGGAAGGCAAGGCCGGCGGCGGCCAGATCGAGGAATACCTGCGCGCCTACAACGGTGAGGGCATCCAGCATATCGCATTGATCTGCGACGATCTGATCGGCTGCATCGACCGGCTGCGCGCCAATGGCGTGCCGCTGATGGCCCCGCCGCCCGCGACCTATTATGCCATGCTTGATGACCGGCTGCCCGGGCATGGCGAGCCGGTAGAAGAGCTCAAGGTGCGCGGCATCCTGCTTGACGGCTCGACCAAGGACGGTGATCCGCGCCTGCTGCTGCAGATCTTTGCGCAGCCGCAGATCGGGCCGGTGTTCTTCGAATTCATCCAGCGCAAGAAGGACGAAGGCTTTGGTGAAGGCAATTTCACCGCGCTGTTCAAGAGCATCGAAGCCGACCAGATCGAACGCGGTGTTGTCGGGGAACCCGCGGAATGACGCTCCCCTTCAGCCTCGGCAAAATCCACCATGTCGCCTATCGCTGCCGCGATGCCAAGGAGACGGCAGACTGGTATGCCCGCATGTTGGGCATGACCTTCGAGACCGCATTCTCGGAAGATCACGTGCCCTCGACCGGGGAGTACGATCCCTACATGCATATCTTCCTCGATTGCGGGGGCGGCAATGTTCTGGCTTTCTTCGAGCTACCGCAGCAGCCGGAGATGGGCCGCGATCTCAATACCCCGGCCTGGGTGCAGCATATCGCATTTCAGGTCGCCGATGTGGCCGCGCTGAAAGCAGCCAAGACGCATCTGGAGGGGCACGGTGTCGAAGTGCTAGGGCCGACGTATCACGGGGTGTTCCGCTCGATCTATTTCTTCGATCCCAACGGCCACCGGCTCGAACTCGCCTGCGATATTGGGACTGACGACCAATATGCCCAGCTCCGCCGGGTCGCGCCGCTGATGCTTGACGAATGGAGCCGCACCAAGCAGGCTCCGCGCCATGCCGACTGGCTGCACAAGGACCCGGATGCATGAAACTGGCTTCGCTGAAGGGTGGACGCGACGGCCGCCTTGTCGTTGTTTCCGATGATCTGGCCTGGTGCGCCGAAGCGACGGCCATCGCGCCGACGTTGAGCGCCGCACTCGATGACTGGGAGCACACCGCGCCGCTGCTCGAGGCGCTCGCCACCGATCTGGCGCACGAGGCGATCCCGATGCTGCGCTTCCATGAGCGCAATGCCGCAGCGCCATTGCCGCGCGCCTATCAGTGGGCCGATGGTTCGGCCTATGTGAACCATGTCGCGCTGGTCCGGCAGGCGCGGGGCGCGGAATTGCCCGAGAGCTTCTGGCATGATCCGCTGGTCTATCAGGGCGGGTCCGATGGATTCCTTGGTCCGCGCGATCCGATCCCGCTGGCGGACGAGGCCTGGGGCTGCGACATGGAAGCAGAGGTCGTTGTCGTCACCGGTGATGTGCCGCAAGGTGCGAGCCGCGACGAGGCGCTGGCGGCGATCCGGCTGATCGGGCTGACCAACGATGTTTCGCTGCGCAATCTCATCCCCGCCGAACTCGCCAAGGGCTTTGGTTTTTATCAGTCCAAGCCTGCCAGCGCGTTCTCGCCCGTGTTCGTGACGCCCGATGCGCTCGGCGCGCGCTGGCAGGAGGGCAAGCTGCATGGCACGCTCAAGGTCGATCTCAACGGCATGCCGTTCGGGCGCGCCGATGCCGGGGTCGACATGACCTTCGACTTCGGCACCTTGATCGCGCATCTTGCCAAGACGCGTTCGCTGGGCGCGGGAACCATCGTCGGATCGGGCACCGTATCCAATCGCGATGCCGATGGCGGGCCGGGCAAGCCAGTCGCGCAGGGCGGGCTGGGCTATAGCTGCATCGCCGAACTGCGGATGGTCGAGACGATCCGGACTGGCGCGCCGGTCACGCCGTTTCTCAAGTGCGGCGACTCGGTGCGCATCTGGATGGACGATGACAAGCACCATCCGGTGTTCGGCGTGATCGAGCAAACGGTGGCTCCGCCGCTGGGCTGAGCGCGCAGGAGCGGACCGGATCATGGAACAAAACGAACGCCTGCCGAGGCTCTGGGGCTATTGGCGGAGCGGCGCGGCGCACCGGGTGCGCATCGCGCTCGCGTTGAAGGGGCTGACAGCGGAGCACGTCGCCATCAATCTGCGCGCCGGAGCGCAGCATGACCAAGCGTTTCTTTCGGCCAATCCGCAAGGCCTCGTGCCGTTCTTTGCCGATGGCGACGTGGCGATCGGGCAGAGCCTGGCGATCATCGAGTACCTCGATACACAGGTCGCCGAGCCGCCGCTGCTGGGCCGCAGCGCGCGCGAAGCAGCAGTGATCCGCCACCGTGCCCAGATCATCGCGGCGGATACCCACCCGCTCAACAATCTACGCGTGCTGAAGGCCTTGCGGGAGGATTTCGGCGCGAACGAGGAGCAGATCAGCGCGTGGATCGCCCGCTGGATCGGGGCAGGGTTTGCAGCGCTGGAGGCGATGACGGAGGATGGCAGCATCTGTCTGGTCGGCGATACGCCCAGCCTCGCCGACATCTGCCTTGTGCCGCAGCTCTATTCAGCGCGGCGCTTTGGGGTCGATCTGGATCCGTATCCGCGCCTGACCGCAATTGGCGCGTCCCTCGATCGGCATCCCGCGTTTGTCGCCGCTGCGCCCGAGCAACAGGCCGACGCGCCGCTTTGAGGCGTTGCCCAGACAGCGCGCCGACAAATCGCGGCTATTTCGCGAGCCAGTCCTCGAGTGTTTCATGGAAATAGCGCAAGCGGCTTTCCTGGCCGGAGAGATAGTCGCGCTTGTATCCGCGCGAGCGCAGGCCGCGCTGCTGGCCCGCCCAGATGTCGAGATCTTCATCGATTGCCCCGCCCGCAGAAACCGTGCCGTAGGGCCCTTGGACATGGACGGCAGGCGTATCGATCGAGACGAACTCGCGCATGACGAACGAATAGTATTGCGTCTCGCCCTTGGGGAAGAGCGTCATGTACCACATGTCGAAATAGCACTTTTCCGGGTCGGTTTCGTGCGCGCGCGCGCGCAGCCAGATGTTTCCGTCGGGCTTCAGGCTGAACGACAGGTTCGGAAAGATCGTATAATGCCAGTTATCGGTTAGCTGGTCGTCATGATACGAGGAGAAATCAAACCCTTTCTCCGCGCCCAGCTTGCGCTTCTGTCGTTGCAGATCCCGGCGGATGTTGCGGGTCTTGCCGCCGCGATAATCATCCGGGTTGAGCTCCCAGCGCTTCAGTTCCTCGGCCATGGACGCCAGCGTCTCGTTCTCGCCGCCTTTGACCGAATCCGCCGGGCCGGCCCCGGGCATGAACATTCGGCAATGGCCTTCGGGATAATGATCGAACTGGCAATGCTGGCGGCCATATTCGATCACGAACTTCGAGCTCGGATGGACGAACGGCACATGATAAGATTCGCTGAAGTTATCCTGCACCAGCTTCCAGTTAAAATCGCCCTCGACCGTGACCCAGTGTGTGCGCACCATCTCGTCCATCGGGTAGGAATCGATCTGATCGGCAATCGGGCCGAGGAATGTGCGCAAGGGGGCGCATTCCTGATCGAGATTGTACCACACAAAGCCTGCCCAGACTTCGCAGGGAATTTCGACCAGGTTGAGCTTGCCGCAGGGATTGCCTTGCGCGAAATCAGCGACATCGGGCACGGTCTTGAGCATGCCCTGCAGATCATAGGCCCAGCCATGATAAGGGCAGGTCAACTGGCGGGCATTGCCCGATGGCGCCGCCATCAATTGCATCCCGCGATGTTGGCACACGTTGTAGAAGGCGCGGATCTTGCCGTCTTCGCCGTGCGCGCACAGGATCGTCTCGCGGCCCAGCGTCGTCGTGATGTAATCGCCTTCTTTGATCAGTTCGCGCTGCAATCCAGCAATTTGCCACGTGCGGGTCCAGATCTTGTCCCACTCACGATCCATGAATTCCTTCGAGTAGTAGCGTTCTGGCGTGATGGGCGTTCCGCGCAGGTGTGGCTCGGGCTGCTTTGAAACATCCGCGAGGGGCCGGCGAATGTCGCGCGCGTCATAGTCGCTCATGTCGAAAACTCCTGTGCGCTTGCCCGCCGCAACCCGCGGAATGCTCCGCGTTAAATCTGCTCGCAGTATCGCAATTGCGTGTTCAGGTTGCCACTGAAGAAAAAGAGAGTGTCGGTTGCGGCGCTCCGCGCTTACCTCTCATTGCGAGCGCAAGATGGGATTTGACCCGCATGGCATTGCCCGATCAACTTGAGCTGACTGTGCGCGAAGTGGCTGATCGTCAGGCCATCGCGCATGTCATCTGCCAGCTCGCGCGCGGGATCGATCGGCGCGACAAGGAACTGGTGGACGGTTGCTTCCACGCCGATGCGACCGACGACCATGGCATTTTCAAAGGGACGGCCCGGGCGTTTTCGGAATGGGTCATGGTGCAGCTTGCCAGCTATGAACGAACGCAGCACATCATCGCAAACCAACTGATTGAGATCGAAGGCGACAGCGCGGCCTGCGAGTCTTATTTCCACGCCCATCATGTGATGCTTACGGCAGAGGGCAAAATCGATATCGTGGTCGCAGGGCGCTACCTTGATCGGTTGGAGCGGCGCGAGGCTGGTTGGAAGATTGTCCATCGCGGCGTGGTCTATGACTGGAACCGGGTCGATCCATCCACGGATGGCTGGGCCACGCAGCCCATCGCCAGCCAGTTGCAGCGCGGCGAGGCTTCGGCGCAGGATCCTTCCTATGTGCTGTTCGGCTTGCGATAGGCGGTTTACCTCGCCGACGCTTGGCCTTACCGCTAGGCCCGGTGCAGCGCCTGCTGGCTGGGTGACTGCCGGTTGAATAGTGGGTCGGGCGGATGGCTGGGGTCTGGTTTGATGAGCTTGCTGTCGGGCAGAGGTTCGCGCACGCACTGCGGCGGACAGTGACCGAGACCGACAATCTCATGACGTGCGCGCTGACGCACAATCCGGCGCAGCTTCATCTTGATGCCGAATATATGAAAGACAGCGAGTACGGCCAGATCATCGTCAATTCAGCCTTCACGCTGGGGTTGATGGTTGGCGTTTCGGTCGGCGACACCACGCTGGGTACGGCGATTGCCAATCTCGGCTGGGATGAGGTGCGCTTTCCTGCCCCGGTATTCATCGGCGATACGCTGCGCATCGAGACCGAGGTGATCGCCCTTCGCGAATCCAAGTCCCGCCCTGACGCCGGCATCGTGACGTTTATGCACCGCGCGCACAACCAGCGCGGTGAACTTGTCGCTTCGTGCAAGCGCAGCGGTCTGCAACGAAAGAAACCCGCATGATCCCGCTCCGCTCACTTCTGTTCATACCGGGGGATAGCGCCAAAAAACTGGCCAAGGCCGATGACGCGGGAGCAGACGCGCTGATCCTCGACCTGGAGGACTCGGTTGCGGCGGCGCAAAAGCCTCTTGCGCGCGAATTGGTATCAGAGTTCCTGCAATCGCGGCCGCGCGCCGCGCGCACCAGCCAGCTGTGGGTGCGGATCAATCCGCTCGATACGCCGCTCGCGCTCGCCGATCTTGTCGCGGTCGTCGCGGCGCAGCCCGATGGGGTGATGCTGCCCAAGCCCGATGGCCCTGCCGATGTGCAGCGGCTTTCGTTTTATCTCGACGCGCTGGAGGCGCAGGCGGGGATTGCGGAAGGATCGATCCGCATCCTCCCGGTGGCGACCGAAACCGCGATCGCGCCGTTCCGGCTGGGCGATTATGCCGGTGCTGGGCTTGCACGACTGATCGGCCTGACCTGGGGTGCGGAAGACATGTCCGCCGCGCTTGGCGCCAGCACCAACCGCGATGCGGGCGGGGGCTGGGCGCTGCCCTATCGCATGGCGCGCGTGCTCACCTTGATGGCCGCGCGGGCTGCGGGGGTGCAGCCGATCGATACGCTCTACGCCAATTACAGCGACGAGGCCGGTTTGCGCGCCGCCTCGCGGGAATCGCGCGGCGAGGGCTTCACCGGCCGCCTTGCGATTCATCCTGCGCAAGTGGCGGCGATCAACGAGAGCTTCATGCCTTCGCCTGCCGAAATCGATCACGCCCACCGGGTTCTGGCCGCCTTCGCCGCCGAGCCGGGCGCTGGCACGGTGGGGCTGGATGGGCGAATGCTCGATATGCCGCATCAGAAGCAGGCACAGGTGGTGCTGGCGCAGGCGGCGGCTTTCACCCGCTGACCGGCGCGCGCGATTATCCCGGCTGGCGAATGCCGCGCGCCTCCAGAATGGGCAGCACCTTGTCGCGGAAATAGGGGAACTCCTTGGTATAGTCGACAAACGATAGCGTCGTGCCGCCGAGGCCGATGTCATGCAGCTGGCAGATTCCGTCCGCGACCTGCTCGGGCGTCCCGATGAGCGGCACCCCGCCGTGGCCCATTGCAAAGCGATCACGGATCAGCATCAGCAGGTCGTGGGGAAAGCTGTGCGCGTGGGCGATCTGGAGGCGGACGAGATTGTCGACCGCCACCCAGTCGGCATTGTCTTTGGCAAAATACTGGAGGTAGTCCTGCGCCTCTTTCTCCGTTGGGCGGCAGACGACATGGCTGAAAGTCAGCACATCGACATGGCGAGCTTTGGCATCGGCTTGCGCTTTGAGATCGGCAATCTCGGCGCGTGAACGATCGAAATCAATCACCGAGGTGAACAGGAAATCGGCATTGCGCGTGGCGAATTCGCGCCCGAGCTCCGATCCCGCCGCATTCATGATCGGCGGGCGGCCGTTCACCGGCTTGGGCTCGGACTCCACGCCCTTCAGATCGAAGTGCGGCGTCTGCATGTCGAACGCGCCGCTTTTGCTCCATAGCGCCTCGATGATGTCGAACCATTCCTGCGCATAGGCATAGCGCGTTTCGTGATCATCGGGCAGCGTCAGCCCCAGCGCCTCGTATTCGGGCTTGTTCCACCCCGCCACGATATTGAGCCCGGCGCGGCCCTGGCCGATGGCGTCGATCGTGGCGATTTGCTTGGCGACCACTACCGGATGATTGGCGGTGGTATGGATCGTGGCGATCACCGAAATGCGCTTGGTCAATGCCAGCAAACCGGCCGCCCAGCTCATCGTTTCCAGCACGTTCCCATGAAAATTGGTTTCGCCGCCGTAGCCGATCCAGCGCGCAATCGGCAGCATGAAATCGATCCCGGCATCGTCGAGCAACTGCGCAATCGCAAGATTGCTGTCCCAACTTGCATCCCAACGTTCGGGGATCTTGGTGACCGACATGCCGCCCGAGCAATTGGTCGAGAATGTGCCGAGTTTGAAATGGTCTGCCCGCCGCATCCGATTTTCCACGTGCGCCATTCGTCGGTCCTTTTTGAAAACTTCCCCAGCCGCACATTTGCGGTAATCTTCGATCAAGATTGCGACCCGCCCGGAGTCGAGTCAACCTGTCATCGGGCAGGTTTGATCGATTATCAATTGATTTTCTATCGAAAGGTGTCAGATTGACGGCGGGCGGCTAGCGTGAACCAGAATCGGCTGCGGGAGATTGATTGATGACGATTCACGTCGACCTGCTCGGAACCGAGACACGCTTCATCGACACCGGAAAATACACCACCCGCACCATCTCCGCGCCTGGTGCCGGCGAGCACGTGTTCCTGCTTCATGGCGGCGGTGGCCACGCCGAAACCTATTCGCGCAATCTCATGCGGCTGAGCCAGGTGTGCCAGCCGCACGCGATCGATTTCATTTGGCATGGCATGTCATCTCGCCCCGCGTTTTCTGATGGCGCACCGCGTGCTGCCGAAAATTGGCTGACTCAGTTCACCGATCAACTGCTCGATCTGATGGACCACCTTGGCATCGAGAAGGCGGTGGTCGAAGGGGAGTCGCTCGGCGGCTGGATCGCTTTCGACATGGCGATCAACCACCCGGACCGCACTTCGAAAGTGATCCTTAACACCAGCTGGGGGATGCATCTGGATCCCGCCCATGTGCATGAGGGAGGCTCCGATCTCAGCGCTTTGCGCGAGACATCCATGAATGCGCTGCTCAATCCGACGCCGGAATTGCTGCGCAAGCGGCTCGATTGGCTGATGCCGCTCGGCGGCGTAACCGATGAGCTCGTGACCTTGCGCCGCGCGCTGTGGTCGATCCCCGAGACGCGCACCGCTCTGATCGAATACTACGATCGCTTGTTCGCGCACGATATCGCCGAGTATTATTGGCAGGAAGACGACATCCGCAAGATCGCCTGCCCTGCGCTGGTGCTATGGACAGACAAGAACCCGATCCACGGCGAAGACGCGGCCGACCGGCTCGAGACGATCATCCCCGGTGCCAAGAAGCACATCATGCGGGGCTGCGCACATTGGCCGCAATGGGAGCGCCCCGAAGAGCACGATGATGTCGTCTCACGCTTCCTGCTAGGCACCTTGTAATAATATTTTGATTCAGTGACTTGATCTGTTCCTTTGAAAGGATTTGCGCGATGAACGAAGCCTCACCGATCCGCCGCCGCACCACCGTGCGCATGAGCACAAGCGACAAGCGCTTGAACGACAGCGCATTGCAGAGCCAGTACCAGCCCTACAAGGATGCAGCCTGGGGCTTCGTCAACCATTGGTATCCGGCGCTGTTCAGCGAGGAACTGCCCGAAGACAAAGTCGAAGGTATCCAGATCTGCGGCATCCCGATTGTGCTGCGCCGCGTCGATGGCAAGGTTTTCGCGCTGAAGGACCAGTGCCTGCACCGCGGCGTGCGCCTGTCGGCAAAGCCGACTTGCTTCAACAAGAGCTCGATCACCTGCTGGTATCATGGCTTTACCTTCGATCTGGCCGATGGCCTGCTTTCGACCATCGTGGCCAATCCCGCCGATCCGCTGGTCGGCACCACAGGCATCACTTCCTATCCGGTCGAGGAAGTGGCCGGCATGATCTTCGTGTTCGTGCGCGAGGACGACTTCCCGCTCGAAGACGTGCCGCCGCTTTCGGCTGACCTGCCGATCCGCTTTCCCGAGAACAGCGAGAAGTTTCCCCATCCGCTGTGGCCGGCAGCGCCCAGCCTCTATGATGAAGGGGCGGTCGCGCTTGGCCTTCATCGCACCGGGCAAAGCAACTGGCGCATCGCCTGCGAAAATGGCTTCGACAACGCCCATATCCTTGTCCACATGGACAACACCATCGTCCATGCGCTGAACTGGGTGCTGCCGCTCGGCATCTTGCCCGATCACGAGGAGCCGATCACGCTGATCGAGGACGAGGACGGCCCCAAGGGCATGATGCAGTGGCTGTTTACCGACCGCTGGAAGCCAGTGCTGGAGAACGAGGCTCTCGGCCTCAAGATCGACAGCCTGAATGGCCGCTTCTATCGCACTTCGGTGGTCATGCCGGGCGTCCTCCTCGTGGAGAACTGGCCCGAGGAGCATATCGCCCAGTACGAATGGTATGTGCCGATCACCGACGACACTTATGAGTACTGGGAGGTCATGGTGAAGGTCTGCCCGACCGACAAGGACAAGGCCGCCTTCAAGCACCGCTTCGACCGGGTGTTCATGCCGCTATGCCTGCGCGGCTTCAACGATTGCGATCTTTATGCCCGCGAAGCGATGGAGGAATTCTACGCCGACGGTACAGGCTGGGATGCCGAACAGTTGGTCTCCACTGACATTTCGCCGATCACTTGGCGCAAGCTCGCCTCGCGCTGGAATCGGGGCATTGCCAAGCCGGGCAAGGGCGTACCAGGTGCCACCAAGACATCGAGCATCCGCATGCGGCGGCTCGCCGAAGGCAAGGCGCCGGGTTACTTTGTCGAAAAGATCGAAGATGTTAACAACTACTGAGATTGATCAGGCGGCGGCTCTCGGCGCGTCCAGTGTCACTTTCACGTTCAGTGATGGCGCCGAGCATACCCTGAGCATTCCGACCGGCAGCAGCATTCTTGCTGCCGGTCTGGAAGCCGGATTGCCTCTTTTGCACCAATGCCGTTCGGGCACCTGCTCAAGCTGTCTGGCGACATTGGTGGATGGCGAGGCGGGCACTTTGCCCAGCAGCACTTCCTCGCTGTTCGCCTCGGAAACGGCGGCGGGGAAGCGCCTTTTGTGCGTGACGCAAGCACGCGGCGATTGCCGTTTCACGCTCGATTATGCCAGCACGGGCGGTCAACAGGTGAGCGCGGCGCAGACTTTCGTCAATGTGGTCGAGCGCGTCGCTGCCGATGTCGTGCGGCTGGAGCTTGAGCTGGCTGAAGGCAGCTGGATCGACTTCCGCCCCGGCCAGTTCATTCAGGTCAAGGTGCCGGGCACCGACGAATCGCGCAGCTATTCGATTGCCTCCACGCCCGCGCAATTGCCCAAGATCGAGCTCCTTGTCCGGCTGCTTCCGGGCGGGGTGATGTCGGATTGGCTGCTGAACCGCGCGGCCCCCGATGCGGTGGTCGAGATTGAAGGACCGCACGGCGCATTCTTCCTGCGTGAAGGCGAAAAGGCGCCGCATATCATGATCGCGGGCGGCACCGGCCTCGCGCCAATGATGGCGATGATCGACCAGATCCGTGCCCGTCCAGGCCGCAAGCCGCCGATCCTTTTGAGTTTCGGCTGCCAGAGCGAAGAGAGCCTGTTTCACCGCGAGGCGCTCGAATTGCGTCAGCTTTGGCTCCCCGCTCTGTCGTTGCAGCTATCGGTTGATCGTGGCCCGGCATCGGACGGCGTGCGCGTAGGCAATCCGGTTGAGGCGGTAGGGCAAGGCGGCGCAATCGATCCGGGATCGGTGGCTTATCTGTGCGGACCGCCGGGAATGGTCGAGGCCGCGCGTATCCATCTCGTAGCGCAGGGCCTTAACCCTGAGAACATTCATTCCGAACGATTTGTAGCCAGCTGAAATCTAGTGGAAAGTGGAAGAAATGGGCGTCGACAGTCTGGGATATGTCGCTTTCAATGTCAGCAAGCTCGATGCTTGGCGCGCGCTGCTCGAGAAAGTGTTCGGCATGGAGCCTCGCCCCCGTGGCGATGGCGCAATCGATTACCGGATCGACAGCTATCATCACCGGCTGACGCTCATTCCCGCAGAGACCGACAGCGTGGCCGCTATCGGCTGGGAAGTATCGACCGTGGCCAAGCTGGAGGCGACAGTCGACGCGCTGCGCAAGCGGCAGGTCCAGGTCACCACCGAGCCTGCTGCGCTCTGCGCCGAGCGCAAGGTCAAACAACTATACAGCTTCACCTGCCCGATGATCGGGAACCGGCAGGAGCTGTACTTTGGCCCGCTGGTATCGAACACGCCTTTCACGCCCAGCCGAGGGATCAGCGGGTACAAGACCGGCACATTGGGCCTCGGCCATGTGGTCTATTGGGTCGATGACCTGCCTGCTTCGGTCAAATTCTATGAGGAGGTCTTGGGCTTTGCGGTCTCGGACTATATCGCCTGGGACGACAACGACGCGGTGTTCCTGCATTGCAATCCGCGCCACCACACTTTGGCGCTGATGAAGGCCGATCCCGGCCCCGCAGGCGAATTGATGCATCTGCTGGTCGAGGCGCAATCGATGGACGACGTTGGCTACGGCTATGATCTGGTGCGCGACATGGGCATTCCGGTGATGATCGAGCCGGGCAAGCATTCGAACGACCATATGCAGAGCTTCTATCTCCAGACCCCGTCGGGCTTCTGGATGGAATATGGCTATGGCGGGCGCGAGATCGGGCCGGACTGGGAAATCCGCAATTACGATGCGCCGATGCTCTGGGGCCACCGGTTCGTGGGCGCTTGAGCCACATGGCGCTGCGCGATTGCCTTGCCCGGATCGACCAGCGCGATGAGGATGTGCGCGGCTGGGCCTACATTGACCGTTTGGCGCAAGGCGGCGCTGGCCCGCTGGCAGGCCTCGTGCTCGGCGTTAAGGATGTGATCGACGTCGCGGGCATGCCGACTACGCATGGCTCGCCTATTTTTACTGGCCATCTCGCCCAAGCCGATGCGACAAGCGTGGCCCGCCTGCGCGCGGCGGGCGCGGTGGTGCTGGGCAAGACGGTAACCGCCGAGTTCGCCACCTATCATCCCGGCCCCACCGCCAACCCGCGCAATCTGGCGCATACGCCCGGCGGTTCCTCCAGCGGCTCGGCGGCGGTCGTCGCCGATGGGCAGGCCGACTTCGCACTCGGCACGCAGACCGCAGGCTCGGTCATCCGCCCCGCCAGCTTTTGCGGTACGCTAGGGTTCAAGCCGACATTCGGCCGGTATCCACTGGGCGGCGTGCTCGAAACCGCACCGAGCCTCGACACGCTCGGCCTGTTCGCTCGCAATTGCGCGATCCTCACCGCCGCGGATGCTGTTCTGGCAGACGATACCGAGACCCCGCCAGCCGCGCCGACGCTCACGGTCGGCCTGTGTTGCAGCCCGCTCTGGCCGCTCGCCAGCGAGCCGATGAAGGGCGCCTTCGCCGCCTTTGCCGCCAAACTGCGCGAAGCAGGCCACACCGTGTTCGACGCCGAACTGCCCGCACCCTTCGCCGGGTTGGCTGAGGCGCAGGCGCTTATCCACCGCCGCGAGGCTGCGCTGATTCTCGGCTACATCCGCCGCGACCATCCCGCGCAAGTGAGCGAGGACTTCGTCCGCATGATCGATCAGGGTGAGGCCGACAGCGAAGCCGATTATCAGGCCGCCCGCGCGCTCCAACGCGAATGTCAGGCGCTCGCGGATCAAGTTTTTGGGGGCACGGACATGCTGCTTGTCCCCGGAGCTCCCGGTTTTGCACCCGCCACGCTCAGCGCCACGGGTGATCCGGCGTTTCAGCGCATCTGGACGGCGCTCGGAGTGCCTTGCCTGGGTTTTCCCGCGGCGTGGGGCGCCGAAGGCCTGCCGCTCGGCCTTCAGATCATCGCCGCCCCCGGCACCGATCGCCAGCTGCTGGCCAACGCCCCCGCTGTTCTCGCCCACGCCGCCTTTCGGGAGATCTGACATGGAACCGACTGCCTCTGCGCCCTTCACTCCCGCCATGGAGGCTGCCTATGCGAAAGCACGCGCAAAGCTTGACCCCGCGCGGCTCAAGCAGCTCTTGTTCGAGATCACCGACATTCATTCCCCCACCGGGGCCACCCGCGCTGCTTCCGAATTTGTGGCGCAACACATGGCGGCAATCGGGCTGAAGCCCACGCTCGACCCCATGTCGCCCATTTCAGCGAACGTGTTGGGCGAGAAGCGCGGCTCCGGCGGTGGGGCCACGCTGCTGCTCTACGCGCCGATCGATACCCATCTCGAAGGCGACGAAAGCGACTTCCCCTGGGCTGGCCCCGAGCAGTTTGCCGATCTGCGCCCGTCCGCCAAAATGGTCGGCGACTGGGTTTATGGCCTAGGTTCCTCAAACCCCAAGGCGATGGTCGCGAGCTTGCTCGAAGTAGCCACCGCTTTGATCGAGACCGGCGCGCCGCTCGTTGGCAATCTCAATGTCGGGTTTGCCGACGGCGGAATGCCAGTCACTATTCCCCAGCGCGATAATGCAGGGATGAGCCACGGCGTCTTCCACTTGCTCAATCGCGGCATGGCGCCCGATTTTGCGATCATCATGAAACCGTGGAACTGGGTCTATCACGAAGAACCCGGCATGGGCTGGTTCAAGGTGCAGGTCAAAGGCACGCTCGGTTATGCCGGGGTTCCGCGCGGCACGCCGGGCTTTCGCAGCTCGGTCGTCCCCGCCGCCACAGTGATCCTCGAGATCGAGCAATGGCTGATCGCTTATGCCGAGAAGAACCGGTCGGGCGATATCTACCCGCACGGCTGGATCGCAGGGGTGCAGGGCGGCTGGCCTGGCCGCCCCGCGTTTCCGAGCGCGCTCACCGAGATTTTCCTCGACGTGCGGATAAGCCCGCGCACAACGCCCGGCGAGGTCAAGGCGCAGTTCGAGGCATTCATGCTCGATCTTGCGCGTCGTTTCCCCGAAATCGACTGTGATTGGGAGATGTATGGCTCGACGCCGGGCGGCACTACCGATCCGGCGAACTGGATCATCCAATCCTGCCGCCGCGGGTGGGAGCAGATCGAAGGAAAGGCCTATAGGACGCCCGATCCGCTGGGCGGGCAGACCGATGGCGCTGCGCTGCGCCGACTTGGCGTGCCCACTGCGCGCATCGGCTGGCCATGGCCTGCCGAAGGCTCACCCGAACCCATCGCGGAAGGGCTTGGCGGCATGGGCGCGACTTATGTGCCCGATCTCATGCCGTGCCTCGAAAAAATCCTCTACGCCTGCATCGACACGCTGATGCGCCCGCGCGAAGAGCTGGGATTATAGGGCCGGGTACGCGCTCACTCCGGTTCGGTCACATGGTTGAGCGAAAATGACGAACGCGCGGATTCCTCGTAAATCCCGGTGATGATTGCCAGCAATTCGGTCGCGTCCTCAACCCGGTTATCGAAATCGGCAATACTGCGGAATTTCTTGATCAGGATCTCGCTGCGCATCCGCGAATATTCGTTGGTGAGATCCTCGCCCATTTTGGTGATCGAATACGTGTGGTTCTTGCTCCCGGCTTCCTTGATTTTCTGGATCAGGCCGATGCTTTCAAGTTTGCGCAGGCTGTACTGAATATTGGGCAGATCATCGCGATTGAGCAGCCGCGCGATCGTCGCGCCGCTTTTCGGGCGGTTCTGCATCCGGATGACGTGGAGGATCACATGCTCGGCATGTTTGAGCTCGGACAGGCCGACCATCTCGTCCGCTGCCGCGACCCAGCGGGCGAACGCTTCGATCACCCGCATCAGCGCGAATTCGAGCTCGGTCACTTTGAATTCGGTCTCGTCGTTGGCAAGGTGCCAGTTGCGATAATATTTTGATTTCATGGTCGCGCGTCTGTTCCCGCTGCTGCTTGCACGAACCGCTATCGATCAAAGCATCAGATCAGGCAAGGTGCAGAAAGAAACGGGCATTGCATGTCGCGGCGCGCCACGCGCGCGTTCAATCAAACAGCGTCGAAACCGGGTTCAGCAAATCATCCTGCGCCAACTCCGGGGCGAAATAGGTCTTCTTTGATTGGGCGAGCCCAAGATCGATCAGCGTCTCGCACAGCTTGAAGGCCACAAGACCCGGATTGAGCACCGGCACTTCGAGCCGCGAGGCGAGCCATGTGGCCGATTGGTGCATGGTGGTCGAGCCCAGGATGATCACATCGGCGCCGTCTTCGTCGATCGCGCGGCGCGCCTGCTCTTCCAGCTTGGCAAAAACGATGTCTTCCTTGCCGGCGAGCAGTTCTGCCGTATCGGGCCGGGTGTCGATGTCGCGGATCGAGGCGAGCCGATGGCCAAGGCCTGTGTCGAGCGCGAGCTTCTCGTAAAGTGGATGCCAGCGCTTCCACATCGTCAGAACCGAGAATGTCTTGCCAAGATCGGCGGCGAGAAAGAACGAGGCTCGCCCCGGACCGACTACCGGGATGGTGAGCCGCGAGCGCAGCGCAGCAAGCCCGCTGTCGCTCATCGAATTGACACAAACCGCAGCGTAGCCCCGTTCTTCGGCGCGCGCGCCTGCTTCCAGCACCCAGGCGTCAGCCAAGGTTTGCTCATAAGGCGAATCGAGCAATTTTGCGCCGTTGCGGCAGCCGATGAAGTCGATCCCGATGTCGGGCCGTACCAGTTCGAGCGGAATTTGCGCCGCAAAGCTGGGCAGGGCCACATCGGGCACCGGCACCGGCACGATCATCAAAATGCGTTTGCTGGCAGCCACAACGGATAAGCCTTCAATTAGTGAGCGAGGCCGCCTGCCCTTTCTGAGGACGAGGCGGCCTCGCCGGGTTCCCTTAGAAGCTGACCCGCGTGCGGACAGCGAAAGTGCGAGCCAACTTGTAGGACACTTCGTTGCACCCGCACAGACCGGCCAGATCAAAGCCTTGCAAGCCGATGCGGCGGTTGGTGACATTGTCGACCATGACCCCGATTTCGTAGTTCTTGTCGGGCGACTTCCAGCCAAGGCCGAGATCGATATTGGTATAAGCTCCAAACTTGTCAGCATCGAAATTGCGCAAATTGTAGAAAAACGAAGCTGAGTGCGAGACGTTGGCATTGGCCGCCATCTCGCCGCCGAACATATCCCATGCATAGCGGATAATCGCCGATGCCTGCGTTTCGGGTGCATAGGTGGGTTTCAGATTTCGGCGGATCGGACCGCCTACACGCAGCGGCACATTCTTGACCACCGCGTCGAACTTCGAGAACGTCAGCGCCAGATCGAGCCCTCGGATGGGATTGGTAATCAGCGAGATTTCGCCACCAATCGTCCGCGCGTCGGAATTGATGACGAGGCCTGAGACACCGGTGAACAGGAAGCCCTGATAGTTCTTGTAGTCGTAGTAATAGAGCGCGCCGTTCAGCCGCACCTTGTTGTCCAGCAGCGAAAGTTTGAAGCCGCCTTCATAGGACCAAAGCGTTTCGGGGGCGTAGCGGATTGCCGAATCGGGGGTCGCGAGGCCACCATTGAGCTGGGCGTTGTAGCTGCCGGCTTTCACGCCGCGGTTGACACCTGCATAGAGCAGTGTTCCCTCGAAGGGGCGATACTCGAACTGCACTTTGCCAGCCCAAAGCGTCTGTCCATTTTTGTCAAGGTAGCGCGACGGTACTCCGCCTGGGTAGATTGGCCCGATAGGAAAGAGCGGTTGACCTGGCTGAATCACCCGCGGATCGGGCGAGAAATACAGCTCCTGGATAAAGTTGTAGTCTTTCTGCTCGCGGATGACTCGTGCGCCGACGATGACGCGGAACTTGTCGGTAAGATCATAATCGATTTGCCCAAAGGCCGAGTAGCTGTTGGTCTTGAGCCGCGCGGTCGAGGCAATATCGATCGGGTTCCCCGGAACCAGGCCGTTGGCAGGGGCCTTGAGGCCATTGCGCGACAGGTTGTCGATGTGGAGGAAGAACAGGCCTGCTGCCCAGGTCAGCCGGTCGGCCTTGCCGTTAAGCCGCAGCTCCTGCGTAAAGCTCTTGGCATCGACATTGCCATAGTTTGCCAGCTGGTTGGCCGGACCCCCATCGACGTCGATGAACAGCAGTTTCTTGAAATTCTTGTAGTCGGTAATCGACGAGAGGGTCACGTCGTCGCTGAGATCAATCTTGCCGCGCAAGTTCACCCCCCAGGTATCGACGTAGCCCTGATCCTTGAAGGCGAAATCGCTGGAGAAGCGGTTGCCGTTGCCGTCGGGGTCGATGTAGCCGAAAAAGTCAGCGCCGGGCGCGCGGCCGTAGATCTCGCCGGGTCCGCCAAACACGCCGTCGTTGTTGAGATCGGACCCCGCATCGCCGTTGATCACATTCGGCGCGCCGTTCACGCCGATCGAGGCGCGGGTTTCGTTGGGGCCGGCGTTTAGGACGTTGATCAATTCGCCGTTCGCATCGAACTGCGCGATAGTCGATTTCTGCTGATAGGGGCCAGTGGCCACGCGGCTGCGCGAGCCGTTGGCCGAGAGGATGAACTGGGTCGTCTCGGTCGGCTCGAACAGCACGGTGAAGCGCCCCGCCAGCGTATCGTCGTCGCCCAGATTGGCGCCGGCGCCGGGGCCGGGCGAACCGCCGACCGCGCCCAGCGGATAGAGGTTGCGCAAATAGGGCTGCTGCTTGTTCCACCGGCCTGCGGCGCGCACACCGATCTTCTCGCTCAGCGGGCCGCCTACCGCGCCCTGCAGCGTGAATACATTCGGGCTGGCCGGGCCTTCGATAATTCCGAACCGGCCATCGATATAGCCTTCCCACTTGGTGAGCGAGGGCAGCGTGCTGATATAGTGGACCAGACCGCCGGTCGCGTTGCGGCCGAACAGCGTGCCTTGCGGTCCTTTGAGCACTTCAACCCGCTCGATATCGAAAACCGCGAACGACTGGCCTTGCGCGATGGCGATGTAGCCCTCGTCGAGATAGGCCGCATTAGGCGCTTCGACGATGTCGTTGAAATCGTTCTGCGTCACACCGCGAATGGTGAACTGCGTGTTTTGCCCGGCAAGGCTGCCCGAGATGAACACGCCGGGGGAATAGCTTGCGATGTCGGCGCTTTTCTGGATGCCCAATGCGCGCAGCTGCTCGCCGGAATAGGCATTTATCGCGATGCCGACATCCTGCACGTTTTCGTTCCGCTTTTGCGCGGTAACAACGATTTCCTGCGAGAGGACCGAAGCATCGTTCTGCGGGGCGGCATCCTGCGCGGCGGCAGGCATCGCCCATGCCAGCGCCAGCGTTGTCGCGCCGGCCGTCAGCAGTGTTTGTTTGATCGTTCGCATGTGACTCCCCTTTTGTCTGATCCCTGAACAAGCTAAACTTGTATCGGCTGATTGCTTCAGCCAATGCCCCTTTGTTCCTCTGCCCGGATTTTTCCGGTGCCAGCGTGGTATCCTCGCGAGGCTACCTTGAATATCAATTCAATGTCAATCGAACTTCAATGGCAACCGAGCTGCTTGCCTCGTTGCAGGCAATGTAGTTGAAGATTAAACTAATTTGGCCTTGAGTCTAGAATTGATTTCGATTCTGGGCTATCAAATGTCCATTGAACATCCATCGAAACCCTAGCGAGGAGAGCGGCAATGAGCGAAGCGAGCGAACTGGGCAGTTTCGCGCAAACCTGCGGCTATCGAACCAATTACCACGACCAGGGCACTGGCCCGGCGATGCTGGTGCTGCATGGCTCGGGCGCGGGCGTGTGCGCCTGGGCGAACTGGCGCGGGTTCATTCCGGAAATGAAAGACCGCTTCCGCGTCATCGCCCCCGATCTTGTCGGCTTCGGCTATACCGAAACACCGGCGGATTATGAATTCCGCTTCATGGATTCGTGGGTCGATCAGATTATCGCGCTGCTCGACGGGCTGGGTATCGAAAAGACGCACATCGTCGGGAACAGCTTCGGCGGCTCGCTCGCGCTGTGGCTGGCGTGGAAATATCCCGACCGCTGCGATCGGCTGGTTCTGATGGGCCCCGGCGGGTGGCCGGCACGGGTGAACGATAACCTTGAATTGCTGTGGGATTTTCATCCGACGGCGGAACACATGCGCAAAGCGATGAGCGTCATGGCGTGGAATCAGGCGCTGGTCACCGACGATTTGATCGCGATGCGCCTCAAGGCTTGCTCGCGGCCCGGTGCGCTCGATCATTTCCACCGCCTCTTCCCCGCGCCGCGCCAGCGCTGGCTCGATGCGCAGACTTTGCCGATCCATGCGCTGCAAGCGATCACGCATCCGACGTTGCTGGTCCATGGCCGCGACGACCGCGTGGTCGATCCCCTGGTGTCGTGGAACCTGCACCAGCATTTGCCCAATTCGCAGCTTCACACCATCGCCAAGTGCGGGCATTGGACAATGATCGAACACGGGCCGCTGTTTCGCCGACTGGTGGCGGATCACTGCACCGCTTGATCGCATTCAGCCTGGCGCAAAGCTCGCGGCAAAGCGTTTGCGCAGCTCGGCCTTGAGAACTTTGCCCATCGCATTGCGGGGAAACTCGGCAAGCACATGGACCGCCTTGGGCTGCTTGAACCGCGCGAGCCGTTCGTGCGCCACTGCCATGATCGCGGCGGGATCGAAATCGGCGCGTTCTGCGGTAACCACCGCCACCACCGCCTCGCCGAAATCGGGATGGGGCACGCCGATGATCGCGACGTCGGACACGCCTTCGACCTCGGCAAACAGGATTTCCAGCTCGGCGGGATAGATATTGAAGCCGCCCGAGATGATCAGATCTTTCGAACGGCCGGAAATGGTCACCCGTCCGTCCGCGTCCTGATGGCCCGTATCGCCCGTCGCAAAAAAGCCGTCAGGTCCGAACGCTTCAGCGGTTGCTTCGGGACGCCGCCAGTATCCGGCGCACAAGTTCGGCCCTTTCATCTCGATATCGCCGATCTCGCCCGGCGGCAGGGCGCCGCGCGCTGCGCCGCCGACCACACGTAGCGCCACGCCGGGCAGCGGATAGCCGACGGTGCCGGGAATCCGGCCTTCCGGGGCATAAGGGTTCGAAGTGATCATCACCGTCTCGGTCATGCCATAGCGCTCGAGGATGCGGTGCCCGGTGCGCTCTTCGAAGGCGCTGAACACCGAGGGAAGCAGCGGCGCAGAGCCCGAGACGAACAGGCGGATCGAGGCGGCCGTTTCGCGCGTGAAATCGGCGCGGCCCAACAAGCGTGCATAAAACGTTGGAACACCCATGAACACCGTGGAGCCGGGCAGCAAAGCGATTACCGCACCGGGATCGAACTTGGGCAGCATGGTCACGCTCGCCGCGCTGTAAAGCCCCAGGTGAAGCGCCACGAACAGACCGTGCGCGTGAAACAGCGGCAAGGCATGCAGGATGCTGTCGGCATCCGAGAATTGCCACGTTTCATGCAGTGCGGCGACGTTCGAGGAGAGGTTTTGATGCATCAGCATCGCTCCCTTGGGCCTGCCCGTCGTGCCCGAGGTAAACAGGATCGCGGCGAGATCGGTGGCGCCCATGGGTTCGATCGATAAATCGGGTTCAAGGCTGTCCGCCAGCGCGGGCAGCGTGCCGCTGCCATCGGGTTCGAGCGTCGCGCGCGCGGTGCTGCCCGGGTCGGCCGGCAATGCCGTAGCCGCAGCGTGAATGATCAGAGCCGGCTCCGCATCCTGCGCCAGCGCCTCGACTTCGGCGGCAGTATAGGCGGCGTTGAGCGGTACGAAGATCGCGCCTGCGGCCAGAATCGCGAGGTATGTGTAGACGAATGCGGGGGAGTTTTCGGTCTTGACCATCACCCGGTCGCCGCGCTGCACGCCAAGCACTGCCAGCGCCGCCCGGTAGCGGCCGACCAGCGCGGGCAATTCGCCGAAGGTGCAGGCGCTCTCGCCCTGCCAGATCAGCGCCGGCTTATGCTCGAACCCGCGCTGCCTCTCGAACAAGATCGTGACCAGATTTTCCGACATTGCTGTTCTCACTCTGATGCCATGATGGTGTCAGGCCTCGCCGGGCCAGACCGGGCGCGCCATCTGGAAAAGCTCCGCCGAACGGCTGTACCAGCCCGCGCCGTGCATCCTGCCGACAAGGTGCATTGCCGGCGTATCGATCCGCAGCCGCTCCGGGTTGATAAACCGGTCGTCGATGTGAAAATGCAGCACTTCGCCGACCGCGATCGTGGTCCTGCCCGCTTCGATCTTGTCAAACAGGCGGCATTCCATTGCCACTGGCGCACTGGCGATGCGCGGCGGGGTAATCACCCGCGATGGCAGCGTCGGCAGCCGGGCAAGCTCGATCTCGTCGATCCCCGGCGGCGCATCGGTGCTGGTCGCGTTCATCGCCTCGGCATCGCCAAAGCACACCAGATTGACCACAAATTCGCCGGTCTCGAGGATATTGGCGGCGGTATCCTTGTGCGTGCCATCCTCGCGGCGCATCAGGCCGATGGTCAGCAGCGGCGGGTCCGCGCTCATCATGTTGAAAAAGCTGAACGGGGCGGCGTTGCGGACGCCAGCGGCCGATTGGCTGGTGATCCACGCGATCGGGCGCGGCGTAACGCTCGCGGCGAGCAACTTGTAGCGGTCGGCCGCGGACGTCTCCCGGAAATCGAAATCCACCCGCTCAGCCTTCCGCGCTTCTTGTAACCGCCCGCTGGGGCGCCGTGTTCACGCGCAGCTGGAACACATCGGGCCGTGCATAATGGCCGGTCACATCGAAATCGAACTTGCCGCGCGGGGTCGCGGCGGGATCGATGCTGGCATAAAGGATCGTCTCGCCGCTGTAGTCCGGCCCCGCCAGCACCTCGCCCAAGGGGCCGACGATCATGCTCCCGCCGCGCATCAGCACCGTATCGGGCGCGTCGCCCAGCGCGCATTCGTGGTCTGCCGGATAGGCGCCGCGCGTGATGTGTTGGCATGCAGACAGCACGAAACAGCGCCCCTCCATCGCGATATGGCGCATAGTGGCAGGCCAGCTTTCGCGATCATCGGCAGTGGGCGCGCAATAGAGCGTGATGCCCTGATCGTACATCGCCATGCGCAGCATCGGCATGTAGTTTTCCCAGCAGATCACCGCGCCGATCCGGCCCAGCGGAGACGCGATCACCGGCAGGGTGGAGCCATCGCCAAAGCCCCAGATCAGCCGCTCGGCGGCAGTGGGCATCAGCTTGCGATGCTTGCCGACCAGCCCATTTGCGCCGTCAAAGAACAAGGCGGTGCAATACAGCGTGCCGGCGTCGCGCTCGATAACCCCGATCACCACGAACGCGCCCGTTTGTGCGGTGGCATCGGCAATGGCCGCCGCTTCGGGCCCGTCCAGATCGATCGCGGCGGCGAAATAGGTGGCGAACGCCTCGCGCCCTTCCGGCAAGCGCATGCCCACCGGCGCACCAAAGTGAGCGCCCTTGGGATATCCACCGAGAAAGGCCTCGGGAAACACGATGAGGCGCGCGCCGGTGGCGGCGGCTTCATGGATGAGGCCGGCTGCCTTGGCAGCTGCGCCCGGCGTATCTGCGGGCAACGAGGCGGCTTGCACCACAGCGGCCAGAAACGGCTCGGTCTGGGCGGGCGCGGCTGTCGCTGGCATGGCATTCCTCCACTCCGGCCCCGATCCGGGCCTTCACTCCGGCCATTTGCTAGACCAAACCTTACGCCAGCGGTAGCGGCCATTGCTCGCCGTATCGAGGCCGTGTCGAACGCAAAATCTCAGCAGGTGAGAACGCGGTGCTGCGGCGCCCCACCGGCCGAAAGACGCTTTTGGCATCAGAGTGCAACAGACTGGATTGCGAGCGGCGCGCGAACCCGCTAACAAACCCTTTATGTCCAATCGTCCTGACACTCCGCTGCTTGATACGGTAGCAACTCCGCTCGAGCTGCGCGAACTCGCTCCCGAGAACCTGCGCCAGCTTGCCGATGAACTTCGCGCCGAGATGATCTCGGCCGTCGGCACGACCGGAGGGCATCTCGGCTCGGGTCTTGGCGTCGTCGAACTGACCGTGGCGATCCATTATGTGTTCGATACACCGCGCGACCGGCTGATCTGGGACGTGGGCCATCAGGCCTATCCGCACAAGATTCTCACCGGGCGGCGCGACCGGATTCGCACATTGCGCCAGCCCGGCGGGCTTTCGGGCTTTACCAAGCGCAGCGAGAGCGAATACGACCCCTTCGGCGCGGCGCATTCGTCCACTTCTATTTCTGCAGCGATCGGCTTTGCCGTTGCCAACAAGCTGGCGGATCAGCCCGGCAAGGCGATTGCCGTGATCGGCGACGGCGCTATGTCTGCGGGCATGGCCTACGAGGCGATGAACAATGCCGAGCAGGCGGGTAACCGCCTCGTGGTGATTCTCAATGACAACGACATGTCGATCGCGCCGCCGGTGGGCGGTCTGTCGGCCTATCTGGCGCGAATCGTCTCGAGCCGTGAATTCATGGGCGTGCGCGATGTGCTCAAGCGTTTCGCCAAGATCCTCCCGCGCCCCCTGGCCAAGAGCCTGAAAAAGACCGACGAGTTCGCGCGCGGCATGGCGATGGGCGGCACGCTGTTCGAGGAGCTGGGCTTCTATTACGTCGGCCCGATCGATGGGCATGATCTCGAACACCTCGTCCCGGTGCTCGAAAACGTGCGTGACATGGCCGAAGGCCCATGCCTGATCCACGTCGTCACGACCAAGGGCAAGGGCTATGCCCCGGCCGAAGCCAGCGCCGACAAGTATCACGGCGTGCAGAAGTTCGACGTGATCACCGGCGCACAGGTAAAAGCGCCGCCGGGACCGCCCGCCTATCAGAACGTGTTCGGCGCGCAGCTTCTGAAAGAAGCCGAGAGCGATCCCACGATCTGCGCGATCACCGCCGCGATGCCATCGGGCACCGGCCTCGACGCTTTTGCCAAGGCCTATCCGGATCGGTTTTTCGACGTCGGCATCGCTGAGCAGCACGGGGTAACGTTCGCGGCAGGTCTGGCCGCGCAAGGCATGCGGCCGTTTGCGGCAATCTACTCCACCTTTCTCCAGCGCGCCTATGACCAGGTCGTGCACGATGTGGCGATCCAGAACCTGCCGGTGCGCTTTGCGATCGACCGGGCCGGGCTGGTCGGTGCCGATGGCTGCACCCACGCCGGTTCGTTCGACATCACATATCTGGCGACCTTGCCCAATATGGTGGTGATGGCGGCGGCGGACGAGGCGGAACTGGTGCACATGGTGCACACCGCTGCGCGTCACGACAGCGGCCCGATCGCGGTGCGCTATCCGCGCGGCAACGGCACCGGGGTGGCCTTGCCTGAAACTGCGCAGCTGCTCGAGATCGGCAAGGGCCGGATTGTGCGCACGGGCAAGAAGGTGGCGATCCTGTCGCTGGGCACCCGGCTCGAAGAAGCGCTGAAAGCCGCGGACGCGCTCGATGCCAAGGGACTGTCGACCACGGTCGCGGACTTGCGCTTTGCCAAGCCGCTCGATGTCGATCTGATCCGGCACCTGCTGCTCACGCACGAAGTTGCCGTCACGGTCGAGGAAGGCAGCATCGGCGGGCTCGGCGCACATGTGCTGACCATGGCCAGCGACGAAGGGCTGACCGATGCGGGCCTCAAGATCCGCACCTTGCGGCTGCCCGATGTGTTCCAGGACCATGACAAGCCCGAAGCGCAGTACAAGCAGGCGGGCTTGGATTCGGACGCGATCATAGACAGCGTCTTGAAAGCGCTGCGGATCAACAGCGCAGGCATGGACGGTGCCGGGATCAGCGGCGTAGTGAAATCAGGTGAAGTGCGGGCGTGAAGGCTGCTGCCGTGCGGGGTTTGCGCGCTGCCGGGATGCTCGGCTCGGTCCTTTTGCTGTGCAACAATGCTCCGGCTGACACTGGCTCGTTCGAGATCGCCGTCGGCAATGTGCGGAGCAACAATGGCCGGGTCGATGTCGCGATCTGTCCCGAAAGCACCTATCTCAAGAATTGCCCCTACAATTTCAGTGCCCCTGCGCGCGCGGGAACGACCGTCGTGACGGCGACCAATGTGCCGTTCGGAACTTATGCGGCGCAGGTTTTTCACGACGAGAACAACAACAAGAAGGTCGATCGCGCGCTCTTCGGCATCCCCAAAGAGGGGGTCGGCTTTTCCAACGATGCGCCGATCAATTTCGCGGCCCCGAAATTTGCTGCAGCGATGTTCCGCTTCACTGCGCCTGCGCAGAAAATCACGCTGAAGCTGCGCTATTTCATCGGTAAGCAGGGCGGATGACGGGCGCGCGCGCGGGATCGTTCCGCGCCCCGGTCGCTCACTGCGTTGCCGCCAGCGTAGCGCGGCCGCGCGCGCTGATCGCGGCTGCGCTGGTGCTGCTCGGCGCGGCGATTTTCTACGTCATGGGCAATTTTGCGATGACCACCAATGCCGGGGCGCTCATTGCGCCATCGGTGCCGTGGAAGCAGCAGGAGATTGCGCTGGGCAGTGCGTTTCCGCAGTTTACCGATTCGATGCTGGTTATCGTGGACGGCGCCACGCCCGAGCTGGCTGAACACGGCGCGGCGGCGCTGGCTGAGCAGATGGCGGCGGACAAGACGCATTTTCGCGCGGTCATGCGTCCCGATGGCGGTGATTTTTTCGCGCGCAATGGTATGCTCTATGGCACCACCGCCGAAGTCCAGCAGGCGATGGCGGCGCTGATCGAGGCGCAACCGCTGCTCGGGCCATTGGCGGCCGATCCCTCCTTGCGCGGGGTGGCGGGCGCGCTTTCCACCGCGCTGACCGGGGTGGAGCAGGGCGCGGCCAGCCTCGACAAGATCGACCGGCCGATGGCCGATCTTGCGGCGGCGCTGGATCGATCGATTAGCGGGAAACCGGCGTTCTTTTCATGGTCGCGGCTGTTCGCGGCGCAAGGCAGCGGCCTTGCCGCGCCGACACGGCGGCTGATTATTGCGCAGACCCGGCTCGATTATGGCGCGCTGATGCCGGGCGAAAAAGCGCTCGCGGCGATGCGCACGCAAGCTGTGAAGCTGGCTCTCGACCCGGCGCATGGCGTCACGGTGCGCGCAACCGGGGAGGTTCCGCTGGCCGACGAGGAATTTGCCACGCTGCAGGACAATATCGGCCTCGTCGCGCTGGTAATGCTTGGGGCGATGCTGATAACCTTGTGGTTTGCGACACGATCGGTGCGAATCGTGGTGGCGATCATCGCTACGATCGCGGCAGGGTTGGCGATGACATTGGCGCTCGGGCTGGCGGCGGTCGGCGCGCTCAATCTGATCTCGATTGCATTTGTGCCGCTGTTCGTCGGGCTGGGCGTTGATTTCGGCATACAGGTCAGCGTGCGGTTCAACGCCGAACGCCATGCCGGATACGGCGCGCGCGAAGCGCTGATCCGCGCGGCGGATGCGCTGGGCGGCTCTCTCGCGCTGGCGGCGGGGGCGGTGTTTCTGGGGTTCGGGGCGTTTCTGCCGACCGACTACACCGGCATTGCCGAGCTGGGCATCATTGCCGGCCTGGGCATGGTGGTTTCGTTCCTGATCAGCATCACCATTCTGCCCGCTGCGCTGGTGCTGCTCGATCCGGGGGCGCCGGGGGCGGAGGTCGGGTTTGCGCGGGGGGCGGCGGCGGATGCCGCTTTGGCGCGGCATCGCGGCGCGGTGCTGTGGGCGTTTGCGCTTTCGATGGCGGGGAGCATCGCGCTGCTGCCGTTCGTGGCGTTCGATTTCAATCCCTTGCACTTGCGCGATCCGGCGGCCCCGGCGATGCGCGCGCTCACCGATTTGACGCGCGATCCGCTGCGCACGCCCAATGTTATCAGTGTGTTGACACCCAGCGCGGAGGCGGCGCAGGCGCTTTCGGCGCGGCTGGCGGCTTTGCCCGAAGTGGCGCAGGCGGTCTCGATCGACAGCCTCGTGCCCGCCGATCAGGACTCGAAGCTCGCCGCGATCCAGGATGCGAGCCTGCTGCTCGACCTTACGCTCAATCCGCTCAGCACGCTGCCGCCGCCCACCGACGCCGAAACAGTAGCCGCATTACATGCATTAGCGCCGCAACTGCGCCGGGTTAGCAGCGCCAACACGGGGAAAGCGGCAGACCATGCACTGGCCCTGGCCAAGGCGGTCGAAGCGACCGCGGCGGCCTCGCCCGCAGCGCGCAGCCACGCCGAGGCGGCGCTGGTGGTGCCGCTGCGGGTCATGCTTGACCAGACGCGCGCGGCGCTGACCGCCGAGCCGATCGCGCGCGAGACGATCCCGCCCGAAGTCTCGCGTGACTGGGTTGCCGCCGATGGCCGCGCGCAAGTGAAGGTTTTTCCCAAAGGCGATGTGTCCGACAACGCGACGATCGTCCGTTTCACCAAAGCGGTGCGCGAGGCTGCTCCGGGCGCGACGGGCCTGCCGGTTTCGACGCAGGAGGCCGCCGGAACCGTGGCCTGGGCATTCGTGCAGGCGGGCCTGATTGCGCTCGTGCTGGTCAGCCTGCTGCTGTTCGCGGTGCTGCGCGATGCGCGCGAGGTTGCGTTTACGCTGGCCCCCGTGGTGCTCTCGGGGTTTCTTACACTGGGCAGCTGCGTTTTGATTGGTCAGCCGATCAATTTCGCCAATATCATCGCCTTCCCGCTGCTGTTTGGCGTAGGCGTTGCGTTCCACATCTATTTCGTGATGGCCTGGCGCGGCGGCGAGACCGGCCTCCTCCAATCCAGCCTCGCGCGCGCGGTGCTGTTCAGCGCAATAGCGACGGGGACCGCGTTCGGCAGCCTGTGGCTCTCCGCCCATCCCGGCACCGCGAGCATGGGCAAGCTCCTGATGATCTCGCTGGCCTGGACGCTGGTCTGCGCGCTGATCTTCGAACCTGCGTTGCTGGGGCCGCCCCGGCGCAAGAACGGTCAGGAGCCGGCGGGAACTGCGGCGGGCTGAGCGTCGGTCGCGGGAGGGGGCGTCTCTTCTGCCGGTGGTGCCGAGGGATCAGGCGTAGCGGCGGCATCGGGTGCCACTGCCGTGTCTGACGCGGCCGGGTCGTCCAGCGGATCTTCGAATGTGGCGGGAGCTTCGGTCTTGCCCTTGATCTCGGCAATTTCCGCGATCCGCGATTGTAGATAGACCGAGCGCAGCGTGGCATAGGGATCGGCGGCACCGCTCAAAAGCGTGCGGAAGTCCTCGTCGGTCTCGATCCGCTGATCGAGCCCTGCCACCGCGCCCGTTGCCAATTGCCAATCGAAGCGGTTGAACGGTTTGCCGATGGCCAGGGGCAGCACCAGCCGGTCCACTTGCGCGCCGCTGATATCGCGCAGCGTGGTCGGCCCGATGATCGGCAGGAAAATGTAAGGGCCGGGGCCGACACCGTAGCGCGCCAGTGTATTGCCGAGTCCGTTGCTGCGGTGCGGCAGCTTGGCGGTCTTGGCGACATCGGCGAGCCCGCCGAGGCCGACCGCCGAATTGAGCGTAAAGCGCGCCAGCGTACGTGCCGCGCGCCCGGGTTTCAGCTGCAGGACATCGTTGAGGAAAACGACCGGCTCGCTCAGATTGCGCAGGAAATTGCGCACGCCGCTGCGGATCGGCTTGGGAATGATCTTGCCCACCGCCAGAGCGACCGGGCGGAACACCGCCCGGTCGAATTTCTGGAACAGGCGGAACATGCCGCGATTGAACCGCTCCCACGGATCACCTTTGGTGCGCGCGGGGCGCGGCGCCGCCGCTGCGCGCGTGCCGGTCTCCACGGCGGGCGCGGCAGCATCCGCAGCGCCGGGCAGGGCCGCAGCGGCTGGCGGCGCGGCCAGCTCCACCGTCTGCCCGAGCGCGGGGGTTGCGGCGATCAGCGTGCAGGCGATGAGCAGGCTCGGCGCGTGACGCATCGCCTATTTGGCCGACGACGCGGCGAGCTGGGTGAGATGCATGGTCAATGCCTTCGCCCCGCCGGTGGCCAGAATGCGGGAGAAATCAGACCGCTGGGTGGCGATCTGGCTGATCGAGTTTTGATAATAGATATCGATGATCCGCCACGCCCCGCCCGATTGGCGCAGCCGGTAATCGAGCGCAACGGGCGCGCCGCGCGGGCGGATCAGCTTGGTGTGGACCAGCCGGTCCGGCCCGCGCGCTTCGACTTTGGGATCGATCGTGAAGCTTTCGCCCGCATAGCCCTTGAAACTTCCGGCATAGCGCGCGGCGGTCATCTTGCGAAAGGCGGCCGCGACCGCGGCCTGATCGGCGGCAGGGGTCTTGGTCCAGACCGGGCCGACGACCAGCCGGGTCATCAACGGCAGATCGAACGTTGCATCGACGACCGGGCTGATCCGGTTCAGGCGCGCCTGATATCCGGCTGCGCTGCCCGCCTTCATGATTGCCAGCAGTCCGTCGTTCAATTGGCGAACCGGGCTGGTTACCGCCGCATTCGACGGATCGGCCGCCTGCGCCAGCACCGGCAACGTCGATGCGGCAAACAATGATCCCGCAACAAGGCCGCCGATAACGTGGCGGCGTGAAAATGATCGAACCATGCTTCAGTTCCTGCAGATTGATGCCCGCTATACCGGCGGCACAAGACCCGGTCCAGCCAGTGCGCGCAAAGTCGGCGGACGTGACGTCGGGGCCATCAAGTCGGGACCGTGCGCGGGCCGGAAAGTCGCCCCATGTCATGACGAACATGAACCTAGCCGGAAAAGCCCGCGGCGCGGCAGGTTTGCCAGCGCCGAATGCGGGTGGGCAATCGCGGGGTCTTTCGTTCCCGGCAAACATGGCTATAGCAGGCTGGTTTCCGTGATAGGGGCGCGGAAAACACCAGAATGCGATTCTACTTGCGGTACTTGGAGGGAACTTTGCGTGCAATTTTGGCCCAGCCGAGGGGATTTTGTGCCGGTGTGGTTCGCGCGATCGAGATTGTCGAGCGCGCGCTGACGCTGCACGGCGCTCCTGTCTATGTGCGGCACGAGATCGTGCATAACCGCCATGTCGTCGAAAAATTGCGCAGCAAGGGCGCGATCTTCGTCGATGAATTGAGCGACATCCCCTCAGGCGCGATGACTATTTTCAGCGCGCACGGGGTCGCCCGGGCGGTCGAGGAAGAAGCCGCGGCCCGCGGCTTGCCGGTGATCGACGCGACCTGCCCGCTGGTCACCAAAGTACACAACCAGGGGCGGCGCTATGTCACGGCGGGGCGCACCATCGTGCTCATCGGCCATCCCGGCCATGCCGAAGTCGAAGGCACGATCGGCCAGATCGATGCGCCCGTCCATGTCGTCTCGGTACCTGCCGATGTCGACAAGCTGCCGATCGATCGCACTACGCCGATTGCCTATGTCACCCAGACCACACTCAGCGTCGATGATACCCGCACCGTGATCGCGGCGCTCCACGCGGCGTTCGAGGATGTCGCCGGACCCGATATTGCCGATATCTGTTATGCCACGCAAAACCGCCAGAGCGCGGTGCGCGACCTGTGCCGCGTGGCCGACATGCTGATCGTCGTCGGCGCGGAGAACAGCTCGAACTCGAGCCGCCTGCGCGAAATCGGGGTCGAGCTTGGACTTCCCAGCTATCTGGTGGCCGATGGCGACGCGATCGATCCGGCCTGGTTCGAAGGGGTGAGCGCGGTGGGCCTGACCGCCGGGGCCTCAGCGCCCGATGAACTGATCGAGCATGTGATCGCCGCGATGCGCCGCCTCGGCCCGGTCGAGGTCTCGGCGCTTGACGGGGTTGAGGAAAAGATCGAATTCGCGCTGCCACGCGAGCTTCGTGATAGTGCCATGGCGCGCAGCGCTGCGGCCAATTGCTAGGATACAAAAAATGAGCCTGCCGCTTTCTCCGCTGCTGCGCATTGGCAGCTACACCGTTCGCCAGCATATCAAGGGCGGCAAGTATCCGCTGGTCCTTATGCTTGAGCCGTTGCTGCGCTGCAATCTGGCGTGCCCCGGTTGCGGCAAGATCGATTATCCCGATGCCATCCTCAACCAGCGGCTGAGCTATGACCAATGCATGGCCGCGATCGACGAGTGCGGCGCGCCTGCGGTTTCCATCGCCGGCGGCGAGCCCTTGCTGCACCGCGATATGCCGCGGATCGTGCAAGGCTATATCGCGAAGAAGAAGTTTGTCATCCTGTGCACCAACGCGCTGCTGCTCAAGAAGAAAATCGACGATTATGCGCCGTCGCCGTTCTTCACCTGGTCGATCCATCTTGATGGTGACAAAGGCATGCACGATCATGCGGTCGATCAGGACGGCACCTATGAAGTGGCCATCGAGGCGATCGAACTGGCGAAGTCCAAGGGTTTTCGCGTGCAGGTCAATTGCACCGTGTTCGACGGCGCGAGCCCTGAACGGCTGGCCAATTTCTTCGACGAGATGAAATCGCGCGATGTCGAGATAACGATCTCGCCCGGTTATGCCTATGAGCGCGCCGCCGATCAGGAGCACTTCCTGAACCGCGAGCGTACCAAGAATTTCTTCCGCGATGTGTTTCGCCGCGGCAATGGCGGCAAGAACTGGACTTTCACCAATTCGCCGCTGTTCCTCGATTTCCTCGCCGGCAACCAGACGTATGAGTGCACCCCGTGGTCGATGCCGCTGCGCACCGTGTTTGGCTGGCAGAAGCCGTGCTATCTCGTGGGCGAAGGCTATGTGCAGAGCTTTGCCGAGCTGATGGAAGGGACCGATTGGGACCAGTACGGCGTCGGCAAATATGAGAAATGCTCGAATTGCATGGTCCACTGCGGGTTCGAAGGCACCGCCGCCAGCGATGCGATCCGCAATCCGCTCAAGATGTTCACCGTGAGCCGCAAGGGCGTGCGCACCGAAGGGCCAATGGCCAAAGACATCGACCTTTCGAACGCGCGGCCCGCCGAGAATGTCCATTCCAGCCATGTCGAGCGCGAACTGGCACTCATCAAGGCGGCAAATCCGAACGCGGACAAACGCGTGCAGAAAGTCGCCTGACGGGAGGGGCGCGGCGCAAGCTTGCCGCGTCTCGGGGCAACGCGATAGTGGGGGCAAAACGCGTGAGCGAGCCAGCATTCAACATTCTGGTGCTGTGCACCGGCAATTCCGCCCGCTCGATTCTGGGCGAGGCGATATTCAACCATCTGGCGCCCGACCGGGTCAGTGCGTTCAGCGCGGGGAGCAAGCCCAAAGGTGTGCCGCATCCCGGCGCATTGCGGCTGCTGGCGCGGCGGGGGATCGATACGGCGGGGTTTCGCTCGAAGAGCTGGAACGAATATACCGGGCCGGGCGCGCCGCAGATCGATCTGGCGATCACCGTGTGCGGCAACGCGGCGGGCGAGGCTTGCCCGGTGTTTCCCGGCACCCCGCTGCGCGCGCACTGGGGCCTCACTGATCCGGCAGACGTTACCGGCGGCGAGGCAGCCGAAGATGCGGCGTTCGAGGATACCTGGCGCTGGCTGGAAATGCGCGCGCAGGCGCTGTTGGCGCTGCCGTTCGAGACCATGGAGCGCCAGGCGCTGACCGCTGCGCTGGCAGAAATCGGCGAGATGGAAGGCGCGGCGTGAAGCGCGCGCTGGTCGCCGAGGCGATCGGCTCCGCTTTCCTTTTCGCCACCGTCATCGGCTCGGGCATCATGGCGGAGAAGCTGGCCGGCGGCAATGTCGCGGTGGCGCTGGCGGGCAATACGGCGGCAACCGCGGCCATGCTTTATGTGCTGATCACGATGCTGGGGCCGCTGTCGGGCGCGCATTTCAATCCGGCCGTGACGCTGGTTTTCTATCTGCGCGGCGGGATCGCCGCTCCGGCGGCGCTCGGCTATATCCCGGCGCAGCTGGCGGGCGGCGTGCTGGGCGTGTGGGCGGCGCATGCGATGTTCGATCTGCCCGTGCTGCAGCTTTCGCAGCATGTGCGCGCGGGCGGAGGGCAGTGGCTGGGCGAGCTGATCGCGACTTTTGGCCTGGTGCTGACCATTCTCGGCACGGTCAAGCTTGCCCCGCACAGTGTTCCGGCGAGCGTGGCGCTCTATATCGCCGCAGCCTACTGGTTCACTTCATCGACCAGCTTTGCCAATCCCGCGATCACGATCGCGCGCGCGATGACCGACACGTTCAGCGGCATTGCCCCGGCCAGCGTGCCCGCGTTCATCGCCGCGCAAATCGCCGGTGCGTTGCTCGCGCATGGGCTGGCGGCCTGGATGTTTGGCGGCGAGGATGCGGCATGAACCGCTTGCGCGAACTCTCCGATCCCGATCACCTTCCCGCATTGAAACCGCAATACGCGCATCGCCGCCCGGCATTGGGGCTGGGGGTGATGGAACCGCCGCCGCGCATTCTGCTGCTCTATGGCTCGCTGCGGGAACGCTCATACTCGCGTCTGGTGGTGGAGGAAGCGGCGCGGCTGTTGCTTTATTTTGGCTGCGAGACGCGGATCTTCGATCCCTCCGATTTGCCGCTGCCCGATCAGATCGCAGGCGATGATCACCCCGCCGTGGCCGAATTGCGCGCGCATTCGCTGTGGTCCGAAGGGCAGGTCTGGTGCAGCCCCGAGCGCCATGGCCAGATCACCGGGATCATGAAGACGCAGATCGATCACTTGCCTCTGGAATTCAAAGGCCAGCGTCCGACGCAGGGCCGCACCTTGGCGGTGATGCAGGTGAGCGCGGGCTCGCAATCGTTCAATTCGGTCAATTCGCTGCGTATTCTGGGGCGTTGGATGCGCATGTTCACCATTCCCAATCAATCCAGCGTCGCCAAGGCCTATCAGGAATTCGATGCCCAGGGGCGCATGCTGCCTTCGAGTTACTATGACCGGATTGTCGATGTGATCGAGGAACTGGTGCGCTTCACGGTGCTGCTGCGGCCGCATGCCGACCAGTTGATCGACCGCTATTCAGAGCGGGTGGATCGCGACCATCCGGTCCAAACGCCAGCGGATCAAGCGGGGCTGGTCAAGTCGGCCTGATCAGGGCCGCACCCTGCTTTAGTGCCGCCATCGCTTTCAGGAACCCGGCAACGGTGCGCGCGAGGTTTGGCACTTGCTGCGGCTCGCGCAGCACCGAGCGCAGCATTGCCCAGCCATCAACGCCGCCATCGGGGCGCATCGCATGGGCGATGGCGGGGGGCAGGACGTGGCTGGCCTCGTCCGAGATGCAGCGGATGATGGCGAAGGGCAGGGCGCGGTCTGCGGCCACTTGCGCGGTGATGTGGCTTTCCATGTCGGCGGCGATGAGGCCCTTTGCGCCGAGCATGCGCTTCTCATTGGCCTCCGCAATCAGCCGCCCGTCGGCATAAAAGGCACCAAACCGTGCACCGGGGAGCCGGGCAGCGAGGGCGCGCGACCATGCGGGATCGCAGGCGGCTTCGCATGCGCCCGACACGCGCTCGCCGATAACCCAATCGCCCAGCTTCAACGCTTCATCGAGCGCGCCTGCGAAGCCGAAGCTGATGATCCCTCGCGCGCTCGGTGTTGCTGCGCGCAATTTTTCCTCAAGCAACGCCGCATCGCCGCCGCCGGGAATGACGTGAAAGCCCGGCTGGGTAAATGCCTCCGCTTCACGTTTAGTACCGGTCGCGACAAGGATGGAGCCGGTCACATTCCCCAAGCCACTTCGCGCGCGTTCGAGCGCAGCAGATTGCGATAGCGCGCGATGGCCCACATCGGAAAGAACTTCGGGTAACCATGATAGCGCAGGTAAAACACGCGCGGGAAGCCGCCGCCGGTATAATGCTCCTGCGCCCACAGGCCGTCTCCGGCCTGGGTCTGCTGGAGATAGGCAATCCCGCGCGCGACGGCGGGATGATCGGTTTCGCCCACCGCCATCAGCGCGAGCAGCGCCCAGGCGGTTTGCGAGGCAGTGGAGGGGGCAGGGGTGTAGCCCTTGTAATCCATCGCATAGCTGTCGCAATCCTCGCCCCAGCCGCCATCGGCGTTCTGGATGGCGATCAGCCATGCGGCGGCCTTGCGCACCATCGGCCCGGCGGGATCGACTTTGGCCGCGTTGAGCGCGCAAAGCACGGACCATGTGCCGTAGATATAGTTGACCCCCCAGCGCCCGAACCAGCTGCCATCGGCCTCCTGCTCAGCCTCGAGATAGGCGAGCGCGGCTTTCATCCGGGGGCTGGTGAGAGGTTCGCCGATCTGCGCGAGCATCGAAACGCACCGCGCGGACACATCGGCGGTGGGCGGATCGAGCAATGCACCGTGATCGGCGAAAGGGATGTTGTTAAGGTAGTCGTAGGTGTTGTCGGCATCGAACGCACCCCAGCCACCGTTCTTCGATTGCAGGCCGACGGTCCATTCCACCCCGCGCGCGATCGCCTCCTCATAATCGGGCGCGGTCCTGGCGCGGTCCATCGCCATGACCACCACGGCGGTATCATCGAGATCGGGGTAGTGCGCGTTGTTGTATTGAAACGCCCAGCCGCCGGGACGGACATCGGGGCGTTCTTCGGCCCAATCGCCTTTGACATCGAGCACCTGGCGCGGTTTGAGCCATGCCAGCGCGGCTGCGGCGCGGCGCTCGGCTTCCGCGCCGCCAGCTTCGAGCATCGCATGCGCCGCCAGCGCGGTATCCCATACCGGCGAGACGCAGGGCTGGCAGTAAATCTCGCCGTCCTCGCGCAGCACGACGAGCTTTTCGACCGACTGGCGGGCGATGGCGCGGTGGGGGTGGTCTTCGGGATAGCCGAGGCAATCGAACATCATCACGCTGTTGGCCATGGCGGGATAGATCGCGCCAAGTCCGTCCTCGCCGTTCAGCCGTTCGGTGACAAAGTTTACGCAAGCGCCGGTGGCGCGGTCGCGCAGCCGTTTGGGCCAGAGCGGATCGACCACTTTCAGCACGCCGTCGAGCGCAGCAAAACCGTGTTTCCACAAGAACTTGGTCTTGGCCTGGACCACCGGTTTGGCCCGGCCCGGCGCGTAGAGCTCATCGACCTTGATGCCCAGCTGATTGCGCGCGACCGGGCGCATGTTGGTGAGCACCAGCAGCGGCACGATCACGGTGCGCGCCCAATAGGCCATCTTCGACAGATGTACCGGGAACCAGCGCGGGAGCAGGATGAGCTCGGTCGGCATGGTGGGGACGGCGGACCATGGGCCGGCGCCGAACAGCGCGAGCTGGATGCGGGTGAACACATTGCTCGCCGCCGCGCCGCCCGCCGCCAAGACCGCCGCGCGGGCGCGGACCATGTGCGGCAAGTCTATGGAATCGCCGATGATTTTGAGCGCGTAGTAGGCCTTGATGGTGGCGCTGATATCGAACGCGCCGCCGTGGAACAGCGGCCAGCCGCCGTGGCTGCCCTGGATACGGCGCAGATAGCGGCCGATCGCGGCCTCGCGCGCAAGGTCGCGCGGTTCGCCCAGATAGTGCCGGAGCAGCACATATTCCGCCGGAATTGTGGCGTCTGCCTCAAGCTCGAACACCCAGTGGCCGTCTTCGCGCTGGACTTTTCCGAGCGCGGTCACGGCGCGATCGACCGCTTCGTCGAGCTGGATCAAGGGGTCGTCTGCGCGGGGAGAAGAGTGCATTAGCGAGGCCATAAGGGGCTATTAGCGCCGCAACAGCGCGCTGGCCAGATGGGCAGCGGTCTCGCCCGACCGGATTGCGCCTTCGATGGTGGCGGGCAGGCGGGTCTGGGTCCAGTCGCCCGCGAGGAAGAGATTGCGCCAGCGGGTTTGTGCGCCCGGCCGTTTCGCGTCCTGTTCCGGGGTCGCGGCGAATGTGGCGCGCTTTTCCTTGACCACCTGCCACGCGGGAAGCGGCGCGGTGATCCCCAGCGTCGCCTGCACATCGGCCCAGAGCCGCGCGGCCAGTTCCTCGCGGCCGAGATCGATGAGATCATCCGCGCCGCTGACCGTGACCGACACGCGCCCCGGATGGCACAGGACCCACTGCGCGCTCGCATGGATCAGCGCGGTGACCGGCGGCGCGCCGGGGGGCGGGTCCACCGCAAAATGCGCGTTGAGAATGGCGCAGAAGGCATCGGGCACCGTTATCCCCGGCACCAGCGCGCCGGCCACATTGGGCGGCACGGCAAGAACGACCGGAGCGCCGCTCACAGCAAGCTCGCCCGCGCCGAAATCGAGTGCGGCGATCCGCTCGCTTTCGAGGCGCACGCTTTTGAGGCGCGCGCCGAAGTTGACCGTGACCCCGCGCGCGGCCAGCCAGGCGAGTGCGGGATCCACGAAGGCTGCGTCCAGCGTCGGCTCGGCGACCATCGGGCGGCAGGCCGCGCCGCCGCGCGCGAACGAGGCCATCAGGAAGCGCCCCGCCAGCCATGCCGAGCCTCCCGCCGGGGGGCAATTGAGCACCGCGAGCAGCATCGGCTCGGTCACCCGCTCCCAGAACGCGCCGGCGGTGGGGGCGATATCGCCGATGGCGGTCTGCTTGCCTGCCAGCACCAGCCGCGCCAGCGCGAGGTGATCGGCGATGGTGGTGCCGGGCGCGCGCCGGGCCGCATCGAACACCCAGCCGGGAAATCGCCCGTCGCTGACTTTCAGAGTCCAGCGCGCATCATCGCCGAGATCGTGAAAATCGAAATCGGCGTGGGCGGGACCGCGCAGCCGGTCGCTGGTGCCGATCCGCGCGAGGTAGCGATTGACGGCCTGGTTGCCGGAAAAAACAATGTGATTGCCGTTGTCGATTTCTTGCCCGAGCTGGGCATCGAAATAGGACCGGCAGCGGCCGCCCGCGCGCGGCGCGGCTTCATGGACGGTGACAGCATAGCCCGCTTCGGCCAGCACCATGGCTGCCGACAGCCCCGCCAGCCCCGCGCCCACGACATGCGCTTCGCGCATTCAGCCTTGCCTTATCATACAGGGTCTTAACCCAGCAGCCCGACGCGCACGACGGTCCAGATCAGTTCGGCCTTGCCGACTTTGATCCGGTGGCGCGGTTTTTGCCAGCCTACCGCTTCCATCCGGCGCAAGATCTTTGAATAGACCGCCGCCATCAGGCGCGGCGCGATCAGGTGGCCCTTGGGCCGCGCGGCGAGGATTTTGCTGGCGGCGGCAAAATGGACATGGGCAAGGGCGGCAACATCGCGGCAGGCGGCATCGACATGATCGTCCTTCGCGATATGCGCGGGCGTGTTGATGTCGACACCCGCCGCCAGCAGGTGCTCGCGCGGCAGATAGGCGCGGCCGATGGCGGCATCCTCGTCGATATCGCGCAGGATATTGGTCAGCTGGAGCGCGCGGCCGAGATGATGCGCCAGCTTGATTCCCGGCTCGTGCTCCATCCCGAAAATCTTGACCGACAAGCGGCCCACGGCGGAGGCGACGCGGTCGCAATAGAGGTCGAGCGTGGCGGCATCGGGCGCGCAGATATCGGCGTCGATATCCATCGCCATGCCATCGATCACCGCATGGAAATCGGCGGCATCGAGATCGAATTGCTTGACCGCGCGGGCGACCAGCGCGGCGCTGCCGGGGTCGCGCCCGGCATAGAGATTGTCGATATCATCGCGCCACGCCTGCAACGCGATGCGCCGCACGTCGCGGTCGCCTTCGTGGTCGTCGGCAATGTCGTCCACCGCGCGGCAGAAGCCATAGACCGCGTACATCGCCTCGCGCCGCGCGGGCGGCAGCACGCGCATGCCGGCATAGAACGAGCTTCCCGAGACCTGGGATTGGAGGGCCGCGGGCGTCTGGTCGGCATTCATCGTGCGCGGCTCCCCATTCGCTTCCCCCTGGTTCGGCCCCACCATTGCCCAGCGCCCGCGCGCAGCGCAAGCCCTGCCGCCTCGAACTTGGTATGATGCACCCGCTCGGCCAGCGGATCGCGCGCCACGAGCCGGGCCGCAAGGTCGACCGCGAGGCCGTGGATGATCGCCACCTCGATGGCGAGGCGGGAATCGCGGATCATGCTGGAGAAACCTTGCGATTCGGCGAGGAGCCCCTGCGCGCGCTTGGTCAGATCGAGGATCACGGCGCGCAGGCCGGGTGTCGCGGCGGGGCGGTCTAATTCTTCTGCCGAGGTGCCGTGCGCGGCGAGCATGTCGGTGGGAAGATAGACGCGGCGAATCGCGCGGTAGTCCTTCGCGCAATCCTGCAAGTGATTGATGATCTGCAGCGCGGCGCACAGCGCATCGTTGGCCGGCCAGGTGCTCCGCGCCTCGCCATGAACATCGAGCACATAGCGGCCCACGGGCATTGCCGAATAGCGGCAATAGTCCATCAGCGCGTCCCACGTCGGCGTAGGATCGCCCCGCGCGTCGCGCTCGAACGCGCTCAGGAGATCGCGCGCGTGCGCCGGATCGAGCCCGCGCTCGGCCATCGTTTGCGCGAGCTTTGTGGCTTCCGGATTGGCCTGTGAGGTGCCGTCGATGCCGGCGCGCATTTGCGCCAGCAGCGCCAGCTTGGTTGCGGCAGGGGACTGCGGATCGTCGGCAATGTCGTCGGCCAGCCGCGCGAACCGATAAAAATCCATGACCGGGCCGCGATGCTCGGGTTTGAGCACGAACGAGGCGACCGGGAAATTCTCGTCGCGGTGGCCTTTGCCCGAGGCCAGCGCCTGTGCATCATCTGTCATGCGCCGATTGCCGCTTGCACGCGCCCTTTCCACATCCCGCCGCGCCCGCGCCAGTGCTGCCATGCCGAGGCCCAGGTGCAGGCCGCATAGAACGCGGCAATCAGGGGCAGCGCCGCGCCCCACAGCGGCGAGCGGCGGTAGAACCGCAGCATCGGTTGAAACGCCAGCGCCATCAGCGCCCATGCGCCAAGCGCCAGCCAGCGCGCCGTGCCGCTGCCGAACAGCGCGAGCAGCGGCGGCGCGGCATAGACCAGCGCGAGGCCGGCCAGCGCGCCGACCAGCAGGAACGGCGAATAGGCAAGCTGCGCATAGGCCGAGCGCGAGATCATCGCCGCCACGGTGCTCCAATGGTCATAGGGGCGAATGCTGCGCACGCGGTCGGTCAGCCCGAGCCAGATCGGTCCATGCCGCTTGATCAGCGCGCCGAAGGCGCAATCGTCGATCAATGCACCCCGGATCGCGCCGATGCCGCCAGCCTGCGCCAAGGTCTCGCGGTCCACCAGCATGCAGCCGCCCGCTGCCGCGCCAAGCCCGCGCGGGCGATTGACCTGTGCGAAAGGGTACAGCAGCTGGAAAAAGAACACGAACGCAGGAATGAGCGCGCGCTCGGCCAGGCTTGCGCAGCGCAATTTCGCCATCAACGAGACGAGTTTCAGCCCGCCCGCCTCGGCGCGCGCGACCAGCATGCGCACGCTATCGGGATCGTGCGCAATATCGGCGTCGGTGAGCAGCAGATAGCGCGGTGCTCCGCCGGCAGCGGCAATGCCTTGTGAGACGGCCCAGAGCTTGCCGGTCCAGCCCTGTGCCAGCGGCGCACCGGTCAGGATGGTCAGCCGGTCGCTGGAACCGGCAGCGCGGTGCGCGGCCTCTGCGGTGCCATCGGCGCTCGAATCGTCGACCAGAATGACCTGGAACGGCCCTGGATAATCCTGCGCGATCAGGCTGCCGATGGTGGCGGCGATGACATCGGCCTCGTCGCGCGCGGGCACCACGGCGGTGACCGGCGGCCATGCCGCAGGGGCGGGCGGGACGCCGCGCGTGTCGCGCTCGCGCGTCAGCCAGAAGCCGTGGTGCGCCGTGAGCAGGCCCAGCCAGATGAGCAGCGATGCCCCCGCGATTGCGCCCCAGATCATGCCGCGCGCCGCGCCTGCGAAAACCACGCGACCGCATCGGCCAGCCCTTGCGCAAAGGGGCGCGCGCCGTAGCCCAGCTCGGCCTCTGCCTTGGCCGAGGTGTAGAACATATTGTACTTGGCCATGCGCAGCGAATCGACCGTGAGAAACGGCGCATAGCCGAGCATCCGCGCCATCATCTCGTTAACATGCGCAAAGGGAAACAGGGGCCCGCGCGGGATGCGGAACGTGGGCGGTCTGCGCCCGCAGATGCGCGCGATTTCGCCGAGCATGTCGCCGAGCGTTACATCCTGCCCGCCGAGGATATAGCGCTCGCCGATGCGGCCATGATCGCGCGCGGCAAGGTGCCCGGCGGCGACATCATCGACATGCACCAGATTGAGCCCGCATTCGACATAGGCGGGCATCCGCCCCGCCATCGCCTCGGTGATGATCCGCCCGGTCGGCGTGGGCTTCACGTCGCGCGGGCCGATCGGGGTCGAGGGATTGACGATGACCGCGGGGAGCCCCTGTTCGCGGACCATCGCCTCGACCAGCCGCTCGGCCGCCACTTTCGATTGCTTGTACGCGCCGACGGTGGTTTCCATCGTTCCTGCGCGAGTCTCGTTGGCAGGGCCAGCGGGGTCGGGGATCAGGGTGGCGACGCTGCTGGTATAGACGATCCGTTCGACCCCGGCGGCGAGCGACGCGGCCATGATCGTGCGCGTGGTTGCCACATTGTCGCGGATCAACTGCGCCGGTTCCGCGACCCACAGCCGATAGTCCGCCGCGACATGAAACACGCTGCGCGCGCCCGCCACGGCGGCCGCGATCGAGGCCGGGTCGCGCAAGTCGCCGATGACGACTTCGGCATCGAGCCCGATCAGATTGCTGCGGTCGCTGGTGGGCCGCGCCAGCACACGCACGCGTTCGCCCCGCGCCGCCAGCGCGCGGGCGACGGCGGCCCCGACAAAGCCGGTTGCGCCTGTTACAAATACGAAATCCCCGCGCGAACTCAACGCAATCCCCTATTTGCAGCGGCCCCCAATTTTTGCGGCGACGGCAATGGACTTGGGCCTAGCCGCGTGAGATGGATGCCGCGCGGTCTTGCCCGATTACGGGCAGGGGAAGGCTAGCGCAACACGGAGTTTTTCACAGATCGTGACTGTCTTGCACTTGGCAGGCTGGGGTTTCAGCGGGCTTGCGCTGGGCGGGATCGCGTACACGATTGCCGCTGCGGTCATGATCGCCCGTTATGCCCCGTCGCCGGTGACGGGCGGGCACGCTGGTATTCCAATGACCGTTCTCAAGCCGCTATACGGTCTTGAGCCGCAATTGCTGGCAAATCTCGAGACATTGCTGCGCCAGGACTATGGCGCGCCGCTGCAGATCATCTTTGGTCTGCGCGATGCGAACGATCCCGCGCTCCCGGTGATCGATGCCTTGCGCGCCCGCCATCCCGGGGCGGACATCGCGGTCGTGATCGATCCGGCGCGCCATGGCAGCAACAACAAGGTTTCCAATCTGATCAACATGGCCGCTTTGATTGCGCACCCGCTGGTCGTGATCAGCGACAGCGACGTGGCGCTGCCACCGGGTACCTTGCAGCGCTTGGCAGGGGCGGTGGCGGATCCGGGGGTCGGACTGGCCAGCTGCTTGCACATCGGGCGGGGCGATGCCGGGCTGTGGTCGGTGCTGGGCGCGATGGACATTGCCTATCGCTTCATGCCCAGCGTGGCCGTGGCCTGCGTCACCGGGCTGGGGCAGCCGGTGCTGGGGCCGACGATGGTGTTGCGGCGCGACGTGCTCGAGGCGATCGGCGGGTTTGCGCGGCTTTCCGATGTGCTGGCCGATGATTACGAGCTGGGCCGCGCGGTGCGCGCGCTGGGCTTGCGCTCGGTCGTGCCGCCGCTCGCGATCGTGCATTGCTGCACCGAGGATACGCCGGGCGGGCTGATCCGCCATGAGCTGCGCTGGACGCGGACGATCTATGGCATCGACCCGGCCGGGTTCATCGGCAGCGGGATCACGCATTGCCTGCCGCTGGCGCTGATCGCCGCGGTGATGAACGGGGGCGGGTTTTCGTTTGTGCTGGTGGGCACGGCAATGGCCGCGCGGCTCGCTTTGGCGCTGCGGGTCGACCGCGTGGCGGGCCAATCGAGCGGCCCCAAATGGCTGCTGCCGCTGCGCGACGGCGTGTCATTCTGTATTTACCTGACAACTTTTTTCGTTAATCGGGTGGATTGGCGAGGCACGCGATTCAAAGTCGCGCGCGATGGCCGCATGGCCGCGGATGAAGGATTTTAGAGCATGCGTTCCTTGTTTCTCCAGGGTCCGTCGTTCGATGGCTATGATGGCGGCGCGGGTGCGCGCTATCAGATGAAGCGCGAGGTCAAGTCGTTCTGGTATCCCACCTGGCTGGCGCAGCCCGCTGCGCTGATCGAGGGTTCCAAGCTGATCGACGCGCCCGCGCACGATCTCAGCTTCGACGATATCAAGCATGAAGCGCACCAGCGCGATCTGGTGGTTCTCCACACCTCCACGCCCTCGTTCAATCAGGATGTGCGCACCGCCGAGCTCTTGAAGGCGCTCAATCCGGCGCTCAAGATCGGGATGATCGGCGCGAAAGTGGCGGTCGACGCCGAGGGGAGCCTCAAGGCTTCTTCGGCAATCGACTTCGTCGCGCGCAACGAGTTCGATTTCACGATCAAGGATATCGCCGACGGGCACAACTGGGCGGGCATCGACGGCATCAGCTACCGCAACAGCGAGGGCGTGATCGTCCACAATCAGGACCGCGCGATCGTTACCGACATGGACCAGTTGCCGTTCGTGACCCCGGTCTACAAGCGCGATCTGGATATCCAGAAGTACTACGGCGGCTATCTGCTGCACCCCTACATCAGCTTTTACACCGGGCGCGGCTGCAAATCGCGCTGCACCTTCTGCCTCTGGCCGCAGACCGTGGGCGGGCACAACTACCGCGTGCGCTCGATCGGCCATGTCGTCGAGGAGGTGAAGTATGTGATGCAGGCGTTTCCGCAGTCGAAGGAAATTTTCTTTGACGACGACACGCTGACCGACAATCTGCCGCGCACCGAGGCGCTGGCGGTCGAGCTGGGCAAGCTCGGCGTGGTGTGGTCTTGCAATGCCAAGGCCAATGTCCCGTACCAGACGCTGAAAGTGATGAAGGACAACGGCCTGCGCGTGTTGCTGGTGGGCTTCGAAAGCGGCAACCAGAAGATCCTGCACAACATCAAGAAGGGCCTGCGCGTCGATGTTGCGCGCCAGTTTGCCAAGGATTGCAAGACCTTGGGGATCAAGGTCCACGGCACATTCATCCTCGGGCTGCCGGGCGAAACGCGCGAGACGATCATGGAAACCCTGGCCTTTGCCAAGGAGGTCAATCCGCACACCATCCAGGTCTCGCTCGCCGCTCCCTATCCCGGCACATTCCTGCACCGCCAGGCCACCGAGAATGGCTGGTTCGCCGACGACCGTGATCTGCTCAACGACGATGGCAACCAGATCGCGCAGCTCTCCTACGAACACCTGCCCGCCGCCGAAATCTTCGAGGCGGTCGAGATGTTCTACAAGAAGTTCTATTTCCGCCCCAGCAAGATCGCGGGGATCGTCGGCGAGATGGTGACGGACAGCGACATGATGAAGCGCCGCCTGCGCGAGGGCGTGGAATTCTTTCGCTTCCTGCGAGACCGCAAGCTTGCTGCTTAGTGCGGTTCCTCCCCGGAACGGGGAGGGGGACCACCCGCAGGGTGGTGGAGGGGCAAGTTGCGGTTTGTCGGGACGTTTGCCCAGTACCGATGGTGCCCCTCCACCACCTTCGGTGGTTCCCCTCCCCGTTCCGGGGAGGAATTGCGCGGCATGACGCGCAATCAATGGGCGGTGGTGGGCGCGCTCCTCGCCACCGCGATCGGGCTGGTGATCACCATTGCCCTGATCGCATCGGTGGGCTTTGACGCCGTTTTCGGCATTCTCGGCCGGATCGGCCTTGTGCGGTTCGTGGTCTATGCCAGCTGGACCCTGGTCATTCTCACCGTGCTCGGGCTGGGCTGGCAATTGCTCACGCCCGGCGAATCGCGGTTCACCTATATCTGGGCGCGCACGATGCGCGAGGCGGCGACCGATGTGCTGCCGTTCTCGCAGTTCGGCGGCATTGTCGTGGCGCTGCGCGTGCTGATCGCGCGGGGCGTGGCACAGCCGGTGGCCTATGCCTCGATCATCGCCGATCAGACCGCCGAGCTGGTGGCGCAACTGGTCTACACGCTGTTCGGGTTGGTCGCGCTGGCGTTGGTGTTGGGCAAGGTGCCGGGGGGCACGCCGCTGTTCGGGCTGGCGCTGACCGGGTTCGGCGCGAGCGTCGCGGTGATCCTCGCATTTGCCTTTGCGCAGGCGCCGATGCTCGCTTTCGCCGGGCGCATCGGCGGCACCTTGCTGCCCGGATCGGCGGCGGCGCTGGAGGATGTGCGGGCGCGGCTGGCGGCGATCTATCAGCAGCGCGCGCGGCTGATCGGTTGCTTCCTGCTCCATCTGCTCGCGTGGGTGGCGAGCGGGGCGGGGGCGGTTATCGCGCTGCGCGCGATCGGGCAGCCGGTGCCGCTCGAGAATGTGATCATCATCGAAAGCCTGATTTTCACGCTGCGTACTGCCGCATTCCTGATCCCCGGCGGCATCGGGGTGCAGGAAGGGGCCTATGTGCTGATCGGCCCGCTGTTCGGATTGCCGGCCGAAGCGGCGCTGGCGCTCTCGCTGGCCAAGCGCGCGCGCGATCTGGCGGTGGGCATTCCCGCCATGCTGATCTGGCAGTTCGGCGAGGCGCGGGCGGTGATCAAGGGGTAGGCGGGCCGAGCAACAAACCCGGCAACGATTATAGCGCGCTCAGTTCCGGCATCGCCGCATCGGCAGGCGGCTTTTCTCTCAAGAGCGGGACCAATTCGCGGTTCAGATCATCGAGCTCAAAGGCATTGGCCTCGGCATAGCGCAGGCGTCCTGACCGATCGATAATGAAGTTGGTGGGAATCGCGCCATTGATCGGCGCATATTTGCCCTTGAGCGAGCGGATCGGCGTGATGTGCATGGCGGCGAACAGCTTCTTCAACTGGCTGATCGGCACCGATCCCTCAGTGGTGATCGTGAAAACGCGCAGGCCATACTTGCGTTGCAGCTCATAATAGGCATCGAGGATGGGCAGCTCCCGCTTGCACGGGCCGCACCACGTTGCCCAGAAATTGATCAGCACGACTTGCCCGCGCAGCTGATCCAGCGTGACTTTCGTGCCATCGATCAAGGTCATCTGCAGCGGCGGTGCTGGCTCGCCGACTATCGGCTTGGCTGCGCCGATAGTGGCGGCAGCGGCCATCACCAGCACCAACAATCTAATCCTGCGCATGAATGCAGTGTGCATCGCCGCCTCCCCCAAGTTCACCAAAGGTAGCGCCAGCCCGGCATAAGGAAAGCCTGAATTAGCGCCATAACGACCAATCCGGGGGAGGCTAGTCAACGCGGGGCAAAGCGCTATGCTGAAGTTCCAGCCGCGAGGACGCTGGGTTTCATGGCGGATAGGTCGAAGCAGATATGAATCATGACGCAGGCCATCACCGGCCGATTTCGCGCCGCTCGATGGTCATCGCGGCGGCTTCGACCGCGGTCGAGTGGTATGATTTCACGCTCTATCTCTATGTCGCCACGGTGCTGTCGCGGGTGATGTTCGGCGGCGGCACGGGATCGGTCGGCGCGGTACTGGCCGGATTTGCGATCGCCTATCTGCTGCGGCCGCTGGGCGCAGTCGTGCTGGGCCATTATGGCGACCGGCACGGGCGGCGCAAGGCGATGCTGCTCTCGATGGCGGTGATGAGCACCGCGATGCTGATCACCGCGCTGCTGCCCACCTATGCCGTGATCGGATCGGCCGCGGGTTGGCTGCTGCTCCTGCTGCGCTGCGCGATGGCCTTTGCGGTGGGCGGCGAATATACCGGGGTGGTGGCCTATCTGCTCGAAGGCGCACCGCCCGAGCGGCGCGGGCTGATCACCAGCTGCGCAGCCGCCGCGAGCGAAGTGGGCGCGTTGATGGCGGTGGGCGTGGCCGCGCTGACCGTGGCGCTGGTGCCGCCGCCCGCGCTCGACACCTGGGGCTGGCGCATTCCCTTCATTGTCGGCGCGGTGCTGGCCGGGGCGGTCTTGGCGGCGCGCGCGAACATGGAGGAATCGCCCGAATACGAGCGCCAGCGCGCCACCGGGACGGTGCCCAAGCGGCCGCTGCATCATGCGCTGACCCAGCAGCGCCTCGGCATCGCGCGCGGATTTTCGATCTCGGCACTGGGCTCGATCACATACTACGTCGGCATCGGCTATGTGCCGACGTTCCTGACCTCGGTGGGCGCGATGAGCGAGGGGATGTCGCTGTGGCTTTCGACTTTGGCCGCGCTGGCGGTGATCGCGGTCACGCCGCTGGTTGGTATGCTGACGGACCGAATCGGGCGACGGCCAGTGCTGATCGCGGTGGCGGTTTCGGGAGCGATCCTGCCGATCACGCTGTTTTCGATGATGGCGGGCGGGGGTTTTTGGGCGGCACTGGGCGGCGCGCTCCTGCTGGCATTCCTGGGCGGGGCGGTGAGCGCGGTGGGCGCGGTGGCCACGGCCGAGCTGCTGTCGGGCGAAGCGCGGCTGACCGGGCTGGCGTTCGGCGTAACCAGCGCGACCGCGCTGTTCGGCGGGATCACGCCGTGGGCGGCGCAGGCACTGATCGCCGCGACCGGCTGGCCATTGGCCCCCGGCGCGATGATCGCGGTTGTGGCGGCGGTGATCCTGCCGGTGCTGTGGTATATTCCCGAAACCGCGCCGGGGGTAGTGCGGCGCAGTGCGATTGATCCGGGGCAGGTTGCCAAGCCGGGGTAAGCTGGCGGTACGCTGCAAAACAAGCCGAGCTTAAAGTCTGGCTTGGGGCCGGGATTGGTTTTGCCGTTTCGCTCGCCTGCGCGTTTGTGCCAAACGCCCGCCTTATGACAGCAACGCTCACACATTTGCAGCGGCTCGAGGCCGAGGCGATCCATATCATGCGCGAAGTGGTGGCCGAGGCGACCAAGCCGGTGATGATGTATTCGGTGGGCAAGGACAGCGCGGTGATGCTGCATCTGGCGCGCAAGGCGTTCTATCCCTCGCCGCCGCCGTTTCCGCTGCTCCATGTCGATACGACATGGAAGTTCAAGGACATGTACGCGCTGCGCGATTCTGTGACCGCCTTGACCGGCATGGAGCTGATCGTGCACCAGAACGCCGAGGCGCGCGAACGCGGGATCAATCCGTTCGATCACGGCGCCCTGCACACCGACATGTGGAAGACCGAAGGGCTGAAGCAGGCGCTCGATCTGCATGGGTTCGACGCGGCCTTTGGCGGCGCGCGGCGCGACGAGGAGAAGAGCCGCGCCAAGGAGCGCATCTTTTCGTTCCGCACCGCCAGCCACGGCTGGGACCCGAAGAACCAGCGGCCCGAGCTGTGGAATCTTTACAATGCACGCAAGAACAAGGGCGAGAGCATCCGCGTGTTCCCGATCTCGAATTGGACCGAGCTCGACATCTGGCAGTATATCCATCTCAACGATGTCCCGATCGTGCCGCTTTACTTCGCCGCGATGCGCCCGACTTATGAGTGGGAAGGCCAGCTGTTCATGGCCGATGACATCGCGCGGATTGAGAAAGTGCTGGGCTATCGTCCTGAAATCACGGAACGTTCGGTGCGCTTTCGCACGCTTGGCTGCTTTCCGCTGACCGGCGCTGTCGAAAGCACCGCCGCGACTTTGCCCGAGGTGATCCAGGAGACGCTGCTCACCACCACCTCCGAGCGGCAGGGGCGGATGATCGACAAGGACGCGGGCGGCGCGGGCATGGAAGTGAAAAAGCAGCAGGGGTACTTCTGATGAGCGTTGAGTCAGAGCCCGGTGAAGTGATCTATCAGACCGAGGCGCTCATCGCTTCGGACATTGAGGCTTATCTCGACCAGCATCAGCACAAGACGATGCTGCGCTTCATCACTTGCGGCAGCGTGGACGATGGCAAATCGACCTTGATCGGCCGGTTGCTCTACGATTCGAAGATGATCTTCGAGGACCAGCTGGCGGCGCTGGAGGCGGATTCCAAGAAGGTCGGCACGCAAGGCGGCGAGATCGATTTCGCGCTGCTGGTCGACGGGCTGGCGGCGGAGCGCGAGCAGGGCATCACGATCGATGTCGCCTACCGCTTCTTCAACACCGAAAAGCGCAAGTTCATCGTCGCGGATTGCCCGGGGCACGAGCAATACACGCGCAACATGGTGACTGGCGCAAGCACCGCCGATCTGGCGGTGATCCTGATCGACGCGCGCAAGGGCGTGCTGACGCAGACACGGCGGCATTCGTATCTCGCGCATCTGATCGGCATTCGCCACATCGTCCTGGCGGTGAACAAGATGGACCTGATCGGTTATGATCAGGCGCGCTATGACGCAATCGTGGCGGACTATGCCGAATTTGCGCGCGGCATTGGCATCACCGCGTTTACCGCGATGCCGATATCGGGGTTCAAGGGCGACAATATCACCACGCCTTCGGCCAATACGCCGTGGTATGTGGGGCCGAGCCTTATCGAGCATCTGGAAACAGTGGATGTGAATACGGCCGTGGATGCGGCCAAACCGCTGCGCCTGCCGGTGCAGTGGGTGAACCGGCCCAATCTGGATTTTCGCGGCTTTTCCGGCCTGATCGCGACCGGCTCGGTCAAACCGGGCGACAGCGTGCGCGTGCTGCCCAGCGGGAAGACCAGCACGGTCAGCCGCATTGTCACGCTGCCAACTGCCGGTTTCGCAAGCGAAACCGCTGGGGACGGCGATCTGGAGGAAGCGGTCGCGGGGCAGTCGGTAACGCTTTGTTTTAACGATGAGATCGATTGCTCGCGCGGCGATGTGATCGCAGCCGCCGACGCGCCGCCCGAGGCGGCGGCGCAGTTTGAGGCGACGATCGTGTGGATGGCCGATGAGGCGCTGATTCCGGGCCGCGCCTACTGGCTCAAATGCGCGACGCAGACTGTTTCGGCAACGGTCCAGGAGCCGAAATATACCATCAACGTCAACACTTTGGAGCGCATGGCGTGCAAAACGCTGGAGCTTAACGCGATCGGCGTGGCAGAGCTGACGACCGACCGCGCCATCGTGTTCGAGGCCTATGCGCAAAACCGCACGCTGGGCGGGTTCATCCTGATCGACAAGATCACCAATGCCACGGTGGCGGCGGGGATGTTGCACTTCAGCCTGCGCCGCGCGCAGAACGTGCATTGGCAGGCGACCGACGTGACCCGCGAGGCGCATGCCCGGCTGAAACGGCAGAAGCCCGCCGTGGTGTGGTTCACCGGGCTTTCGGGATCGGGCAAATCGACCATCGCCAACATCGTCGAGCGCAAGCTGCATGCCGAGGGCAAGCACACCTTCCTGCTCGACGGCGACAATGTGCGCCATGGGCTCAACAAGGATCTGGGTTTTACCGAGGCCGACCGGATCGAGAACATCCGCCGCGTGGGCGAAGTGGCCAAGCTGATGACCGATGCCGGCCTGATCGTGCTCACCGCGTTCATCAGCCCGTTTCGCGCCGAGCGCGAATTGGTGCGGGGCATGATGGGCGCCGAAATGGGGGGGGCCGATTTCATCGAGGTCTATGTCGATACCCCGCTGGAAGAGGCCGAGCGGCGCGATGTGAAGGGGCTTTACAAGAAGGCCCGCAGCGGGGCCCTGCGCAATTTCACCGGCATCGACAGCCCTTATGAAGCGCCCGAGAGCCCCGAAATACGCGTCAATACCTTGAGCGAAACGCCCGAAGATGCGGCGGACCGGATCGTGGCGCGGATCATCGGGGAATGGTCGCCGACGATATGATGAACGACATCGAACTCGCGCGCTTTCTTGCCGAGGGCGCGGGCCGCATATTGATGGACTTGCGCGGCGAGGGCGCGCTGGAAGGCAAGGCGCTGGGGGCCGAGGGCGATGCGCGGGCCAATGCCTGGCTGATGGCGCAAATAGCATCCTATCGCGGCGCTGATGGCGTGTTATCGGAAGAAACCAAGGATACGCCCGCGCGGCTTGCCGAGGAACGGGTGTGGATCATCGATCCGCTCGACGGCACGCGCGAATATGGCGAGGGGCGCAGCGACTGGGCGGTGCATGTCGGTCTGGCGGTGGGCGGCACGGCTGCGCTGGGCGCGGTGGCGCTGCCCGCGCTGGGCCTGGTGCTCGATAGCGAAGCGCCGCTACCGTTGCCGCCGATGGCGCAGGTGCCCCGGCTGATGGTAAGCCGCACCCGGCCCGCGCGCGAGGCGGTGGCAGTGGCCGAGATGATTGGCGGCGCGCTTATTGCGATGGGATCGGCTGGGGCCAAGGCGATGGCAGTGGTGCGCGGCGAGGCGGAGATCTATCTCCATTCGGGCGGGCAATTCGAGTGGGACAATTGCGCGCCGGTGGCGGTGGCGCAGGGTGCGGGGCTGCATGTGTCGCGGATCGACGGTTCGCCGCTGGTCTACAACAACGCGGACACCTATCTGCCCGATCTGCTGATCTGCCGCCGCGAATGGGCCGAGCGCGTTCTTGCGGCGATACCCCTCATCGAAGCTTGACCCGGCGGCGCGAAGCCACCACGGGGGCGGGGCCATGATCGATCCCCGAACTTTCCGCGATGTGCTTGGCGCCTATCCGACTGGCGTCTGCGTCATCACCTCGGTTGAGAGTGATGGGCGGCGGCACGGGCTGGTGGTGGGGTCTTTCACTTCGATTTCGCTCGATCCACCGCTGGTCGGGTTTTTCCCCGACAAGCGCTCCTCCACCTGGCCGCGAATCGAGATGGCGGGGCGGTTTTGCGTCAATGTTCTGGGATCGGAGCAGCTTGAGCTGTGCCGCCGCTTCGCCGCGCGTAGCGACGACAAGTTCGCCGAACTGGCGCACGATCACAGCCCTTCGGGCATGCCGGTGTTTGAAGATGCAATTGCATGGATTGATTGCCGGATCGAACGGGTGACCGAAGTTGGCGATCACTTTCTGGTCGTGGGCGCGGTAGAATCTCTCGGCAAACGTGAGGCGGGCACGCCGCTGCTGTTCTTTCGCGGGCAATACCGCGATCTGGCCGAACCGGGCGGCTGAACGGGGCGAGAATAGCTATGCGCCTGCGGTGTTAGCGGCTGCGCAGTCCGGCCTTGCGCGTTAGGCTGGGTGCTCCATAACTCTGGGGCAACCGCCATGAAACCCATCGAATCCATTATGCGCACCGCGCCCGTTATCCCGGTGCTGGTGATCGAAGAAGCGGCGCATGCCGTGCCGATTGCGCGCGCGCTGGTGGCGGGGGGGTTGCGGGTGCTGGAAGTGACGCTGCGCACCGCCGCCGCGCTCGACGTGATCCGCGCGATGCGGGGCGTGGAAGGCGCGATCGTGGGCGCGGGGACAGTGAACGATCCCGATGCGCTCAACGCGGCCATCGCGGCGGGCGCGGAGTTCATCGTTTCGCCCGGGCTGACCGACCGGCTTGGCGCAGCAGCGATAGCGGCGGGCATTCCCTACTTGCCGGGCATCGCCAGCGCGGGCGATATCATGCGCGGGCTCGATCTCGGGCTCACCCATTTCAAGTTTTTCCCGGCGGCGACATCTGGCGGGCTGGCGGCATTGAAAGCGCTGGCCGGGCCGTTTCACACCTGCCAATTCTGCCCCACCGGCGGCATAACGCTGGCCAGCGCGCCGGAATGGCTGGCGTTCGATCCGGTGCTGTGCGTCGGCGGCAGCTGGGTGGTTCCCAAGGGCGCGCCCGATGAGGCCGCGATTGCGCAAGCCGCGCGCGCGGCGGCGGCACTGGCGACCGGTTGATTGACGCGAGAGGGAGTGCGGCCATGATCACAGTGAGCGGATTGCGGGAAAGACTGCAGGCGCTGCATGCGCGCACCGCCGAGACGCCGCTGTTCAACCCGGTTTTTCAGCTCAGCCACGACCTGTCGCGCGAGCTGGAAAGTGGCGCGCTCGATCTTGCGGCGATGGAAGCGCTAGTCGGCGAGCTTGAATGCGAGGCGTTGCAGGCGCGGGCGGCGCGGCTGCGGCGGCTGGTCGCGCCGACCGAACCGGCGGGCAATCTGGCGCGGATCGGTGCGCTCTTGAACGAGGAAGACAGCTTCGGCGAGTTTCGCCGCCGCTGGGAGCGGCCGCTGCTCCATGCGGTGTTTACCGCGCATCCGACGTTCCTGCTGAGCCCGCTTGAAGCGGATTCGGTGGCAGAGGCGGCGCTGGCCGAGGACCCGATGGCGGCGACGGTGTGCATGGTGCCCAAAGTGGGCGCGCCGATCACGCTGGCGTTCGAGCATGACGAGGCTTGCGCCGCGATCGAGCGCGCGGGCGCAGCGCGCGACCGGATCAACGCCGCATTGCTGGCGCATGCGCGGACGCGCTGGCCGGGGCGCTGGCTCGATTTCCGCCCGCTGCCGTTCCGCTTTGCGACCTGGGTCGGCTATGACATGGACGGGCGCACCGACATTTCGTGGACGACGTCGATCGCCTTTCGCTTGCAGGAAAAGGCGCGGCGGCTGGCAAGCTATGGCGCTGCGCTGCGCGCCATCGATGGGGGTCATGGCCTGCTGGCGGAGATCGAAGGCGCGCAGGCTCATGCCGCGGCGATGGCCGCGCTGTTCGAGCAGCCGCTGACCGCGCCCGAGGCTTTGGCGCATGCGGCGAACCGGCTGACCGATGACGATCCGCACAAGTTGCTCTCGCTCGGCCCGCTGATTGCCGCGCTGGAGGACGAGGCCAGAACCGCCGAAGGCGACTCGGCGATTGCGCTGGCGGCGCTGGCCGCCGCGATGCGCGCCGACGGGCTGGGCATGGGCTGGGTCCATTTCCGGGTCAATTCGTCGCAGCTTTTGAATGCTCTGCGCCGGCGGATCGATCCCGAAGGCACGCTCGATCTGGCCAGCAAAGGCGCGATTTCACGGCTGCGCGAGCTGCTCGCCGAAGTGCAGCCGCTGCGCGTGAACTTTGCCGCGCTGGCGATCGAGACATCGACCGCGATGCGCCAGTTTCTGGTGATGGCGCAGATCCTCCACCATATCGATGCAGATGCACCGATTCGCATGCTGATCGCCGAATGCGAGCAGCCGCAGACGGTGCTGGCGGCGCTCTACTTTGCGCGGCTGCTGGGGATCGACGACAAAGTCGATGTGTCGCCGCTGTTCGAGACCGAAGCCGCGCTCGAGCACGGCGGGCGCTTTCTCGAGGCGCTGCTGGCCGAGGAATCGTATCGGGCTTATGCGCGCGCGCGCGGGCGGGTTTCGGTGCAGACCGGCTTTTCCGACGCGGGGCGGTTCATGGGGCAATTGCCCGCCGCGCTGGCGATCGAGCGGCTGCAGGGGCGTCTGGCCGATGCCATGAAGAACAATGGCCTTACCGATGTCGCCGCGCTGATTTTCAACACGCACGGCGAAAGCATGGGGCGCGGCGCGCATCCTTCGGGCTTTGCCGATCGCTTGACCTGGCCGCTCAGCCGCTGGGCGCGCGGGCGATTCGCCCGGGCCGAGATCGCCATCGAGCCCGAGGCCAGCTTTCAGGGCGGCGACGGCTATCTGTTTTTCCGCAACGACGCGCTGGCGCTGGCGACATTGACGCGGATTGTCGAAGCGGAGATGGCGCTCCAGGGGGAGGCGGCGAAAGACCCGTTTTACGACCGCACCGATCTCAGCCTCGATTTCTATCGCTCGATCCGCCGGGTGCAGCGCGAGCATCTGGAAAGCATGACCTATGCGCGCGCGGTGACCGCGTTTGGCCTGGGGATGCTCAAAGGCACGGGCAGCCGGGTCTCGCGCCGCCAATCGGATGTGGGCGCGGATCGCACGATGAGCCTGCGCCAGATCCGCGCGATCCCGCACAACGCGGTGCTCCAGCAGATCGGCTATCCGGTGAACGTCATCGCCGGCGCGGGCACTGCGGCGGGCGAAGAGATCGAGGCGGTCGCCGAACTGCTCGGCCGCTCGGAGCGCGGCAGCCAGCTGGTGCGGTTGCTGCGCGCGGCCAACGGCATCGCTTCGATCAAGACGGTGGCGAGCTTTGGCGAGCTGTTCAATTCGGCCTACTGGGCCAGCCGCCCTTATCGCGGGACCGAGACCGCGCTCGAGAACGCGTGCCTCGCGTTGGCGGAGTATCTCGCCAAGGACGACCGCGCGGGCGTGTTTCGGCGGCTGGCGTCAAGGCTGCGGGTCGATTGGATGAAGCTGCACCGGCTGCTGGGCATGGTGCCGGGAGCGGCAGAGGCGCGCGATGCCACGCTCGATGACCAGCGGCGCAGCATCGGCCTGCTGCAGGCGGTGCGCATGGCGCTTTTGATGCACATGTTCCTGCGCGCGGTGCAGGTGCCGCCGTTCTCGCGCTCGAACGATGTGAGCCGCGACGATGTGCTCGAGATGGTGCTGTCGCTGCGCGTGGAGGACGCGCTGGCGCAATTGCGCCGGGCCTATCCCGTGGTTGAACCCGAGATAGACGATTTCGCGGTGACCGAACCGACCGACTATCCCGACCAGCGCAGTGACGGATACGGCGCGATCCGCACGCGCTTCATCGACCCGATCGAGCGGGCCCATGCGCTCAATCTGCGTGTCGCGGCGGCGATCGCGAATTACTTTGGGGCGCATGGCTGAGGGGAAACCATTTGGTTGACTTTTTAAACTAAAATGATACGCGGGAGGGGTGAGCAACCCGCATCAGCAACCTTGCCCCATTGCCGCATCGCTCAATCAACTGGGCGATGCATGGACTTTGCTGATTGTGCGCGAGGCCAATCGGGGCGTCAGGCGGTTCAGCGATTTTCGCAAGAACACAGGGATTGCGACGAACCTGCTGGCCAAGCGCCTGGCGGAAATGGTCGAGCACGGCATCCTGGAAAAGCACGACATCGGCAATCGCGGCATCCGGTTCGAATATGTGCTTACCGCGAAGGGGAAATCGCTTGGCCCGATGATGGCGGCGATCATCCATTGGGGCAACGAATGGATTTACGGCGCCGGGAATGAACCTGTCCGGTTGGTGAGCCGCACGACCGGCGCGGCGATTACTGCGGTATTGCCCGCAGACCGCGCGGGCACGGTTTTTTCATGGGACGATGTGGCCGTGACGCGCGGCAGCCGCGCCGGCACGGGCACTGCCAAACAGCCTGACCGGGCACAGCCGCGCCTGCCTTCTTCATCAGCCGACGCCGATCTTGCAGGGGAGCAATAGCCATGACCACTGTTTCAGCCGATACCGCATGGAAGCCGAGTGCTTGCGGCCTGTGTTATGCCAATTGCGGCGTTCTGGTGCAGACCGGCGGTGAGGACGGACGGCAGATACTGCGCGTGAAAGGCGACAGGAACCATCCGGTTTCGCGCGGCTATACTTGCAACAAGGCGCTCAAGCTCAACTATCACATACACGGCCGCGATCGGCTGACCTCGCCGCTGCGCAGACGCGCCGATGGCACCTTTGAAGCGATAGACTGGGATACGGCGATCCGCGAAGTCGCCGCGAAAATGGCCGCGATCCGGGATGCGCACGGGGGCGACAAGATCTTTCGCTATGGCGGCGGCGGGCAGGGCAATCATCTGGGTGGAAGCTACTTCAGCTCGGTGATGGCGGCGCTTGGCATCAAGTACAAAACCAACGCGCTGGCGCAGGAGAAGACCGGGCTGGGCTGGCTGCAGAACCGCATGTTCGGAGCCAATGTGCACGGCGACCTCGAACATGCCAAGACGCTGGTGATCGTTGGCAAGAACCCGTGGCAATCGAACGGATTCCAGCGCGCGCGGGTGCTTCTGCGCGATTTTGCCCGCGATCCGGAGCGGACCCTGATCGTCATTGATCCAAAGCGCACCGAGTCGGCCGATCATGCCGATATCCATCTGGCGGTAAGGCCCGGGCGCGATGCATGGGCCCTTTCGGCGATGATTGCCCACATTATCCAGTGCGATCTCGTGCCGCATGATTGGATTGCCGAAAATACGCTTGGTTTCGAGAAAGTGCGCGCGCATTTCTGCGACATTTCCGTGGAGGCCTATGCCGAATTCGCCGGGTTGGATGTGGCCCAGGTGCGCGCTGCGGCCCATGCCATTGCCAGTTCGGGCGCGACCGCGCTTTATGAAGATATCGGCCTCCAGATGGCACCCCATTCCACGCTCGCGACCTATCTCAACATGCTGTTGATGTGTCTGACCGGCAATTTCGGCAAGGCGGGCACGATGAGCGTGATCGACGGCTTGCCCGGGCCCTTGTTCAACAAGTCGGGAATGGGGTCGGTTGACGACGATGGCTACGAAACCGGCTGGAAGACCTCTCCGGTGACGCGGTCGCGAATCGTTTCGGGGTTGGTGCCGTGCAACGATGTGCCCGCCGCGATCCTGACCGACCACCCTGATCGCTATCGCGCGATGTTCATCGAAAGCGGCAACCCGGCCCACAGCATGGCCGACAGTCACCAATGGCGCGCGGCGCTGCGCGCGCTCGATCTGGTGGTGGTGATGGACATCGCGATGACCGAGACCGCGCGCGAGGCTCACTATATCCTGCCGTCACCAAGCCAGTACGAGAAGTTCGAGGCGACGTTCTTCAACTTCGAATATCCCGCCAATGTCCATCACTTGCGCGCACCGGTGATGGCACCGGTGGGCGACGTCCTCATCGAACCGGAGATCCATAGCCGGATTGTCGAAGCACTCGGCGTGATCGACCCCGCCGGGCTGGAGCCGCTCAAGGCAGCGGCGGCGCGGGGGCTCGAGGCGTTCGGAACCGCCGTATTTGCCTATATGGCGCAATATCCTGAGCATATGCGGTACATGTCGCATATTCTCTACCGGACACTCGGCCCGGTCCTGCCCGAAGGTTCGGCGGCCGGAGCGATTTATTGGGGGCTGGCACAGAATTTTGCGCGCACCCACCCCGAGTCGGTCAGGCGTGCGGGTCATGCAGGCGAGGGGTTGGCGCTGGGCAATGCGCTGTTCGAAGCCATCCTGTCGCAGCGTTCGGGAGCGGTGTTTTCGGTGGCTGACCGCAACGAGGGGCTTTCGCGGATCGGCTTTCCCGACCACAAGATCCGATTGCACATCGGCGAGCTGCTCGATGAAGTGCGCGGCCTGGCGGCGATGCAGGATGTTGTCGCGCGCGACGACAGGTTTCCATTCATTCTGGCGGCGGGAGAGCGCCGCGCCAATACCGCAAACTGTGCGATCCGCGATCCGCGCTGGCTCGACAGCAGCGAAGCCACAGCGCTCACGATCCACCCGTCCGACGCTGCGAAGCTTGGCGGAGCGGACGGTTGCCATGTTCGGATCATCACCAAAGCCGGCGAAGCGGTTGTCAATATCAGCTATGACGAACGGCAGCTGCCCGGCACGATCGCCCTGCCCAACGGACTGGGCATGTCTCACCCCGATGAGCAGGGCAATACCGCCCGCTCGGGCGTTTCGCCCAACGAGCTGACATCGATCGACAACAAGGACAAATTCGTCGGCACGCCGTTTCACAAATATGTGCGCGCGCGGCTCGAGCTGGTTTAGATTACCCCTACCCCATATAGGCCCGCCCGTGCTTCACCGGGCGGGCCGGTGCGGAGAAAATCGCACCGGCGGCGAGGCGGCTGCCGCGCACCACGAGCATGACCGTGTCGCCCGGTTCGATGCCGACGTCTTCGCCCGGGTGCTGGATCGATTGGCCGTTCGCGCGGTCGATCTGGACAATAAAGAAGGCGCTGTTGCCGCGCCGTTCGGCCTCGCCGACGCTGCCGCCGGTGAGCGCGCCGCCCGGCGCGGCGGTGACCACCTCGACATCGAGGCCGAGATCGTGGAGGAAGCGCCGCGCATCTGAAATGTGTTCGGCATCGTGCATCACTTTGTCGGTGGCGGGAAAGAGGATGAGCTCGGTAATCCGCTCGGCGCCGATATGCGTGGGCATCACGACTTTGTCGGCGCCCGCCTGAAACAGCTTGCGCTCGGTGGTCGGAGCTTCGCCGCGCGCGATGATCTGGAGCTCTGGTTTGAGGCTGCGCGCCGAGAGCGTGATGAACACATTGGCGGCATCATCGGGCAGGACCGAGGCGAGCACGCGGGCGCGCAGGATGCCCGCCTGCTTGAGCGTTTCCTCATGCGTCGCCTCGCCCACCAGCACCAGATAGCCGTGCGCCCGGGCGTCCTCCGCCTTGGCCGGGTTGCGCTCCAGAATGAGGAAGGGGTGGCGCGCTTCGGTCAGCGCCTTGGCCAATTGCATGCCAATCCGGCCATAGCCGCAGATGATCGCATGGTCCTTGAGCTTGTCGATATCGGTCTGCATTTTGTCCATCCCCAGAAGCTGGCGGAACTGAAACAGCGTGAACACCTGCACCAGCGCGCCGGTCAGCACGATCATGCCGGTGCAGCCGAGCACGATGGTCGCGGTGGTCAGGAGCCGCAGGAAGGTGCTGTCGATCGGGCGGACTTCGCCATAGCCGACCGAAAAGATCGTCAGCACCACCATGTAGGCGGCATCGCCGAGCGGCCATCCGGCGCTGACATAGCCGAGCGTGGAGCCGCAGAACAGCGCGGCGACAAAGATGAGCGTGCCAGACAGCACCCGCAGCGGGGAGCCGAGCACGGTGCTCGCGCCTTGGCTGAAGGCGGAAACGTCGGTCTCTGGTTCCATCAACGCCCCCTCGAAGCCAATGTTGAAGCAGGCGGGGGTGCGTGTCCAGCGCGGTTCAGACCAGCGCGCGGGTCAGAAAGGCCATACCCCACACAACGCCCACGATGAGCAACGCGCCCGCCAGATCGAGCATCAGCCCGGCGCGCAGCACGCGCGGCATCGCGATGTGGCCGGTGCTCCAGGCCAGCGCATTCGGCCCGGTTCCCGCAGGCAGCATGAAGCCCCAGCTGGCGGCAAGCGCAGCAGGCAGCGCGAGTAGGATCGGATCGGCTTTGAGCGCGCCGCACAGCGCCGCCACGACGGGCATGATCCCGCTGGCAGCAGCGATGTTGCTGGCAAATTCGGTGACGATGATGACGAACGCGACCAGCACCAGCGCCACGATCGGCAGCGGCACGGCCGCGAGCGGAAGCATCGCTGTGCCCAGCCAGTCGCTGAGGCCCGAGGCATCCATGCCCATTGCAAGGCTGAGCCCGCCGCCGAACATCAGCACTACATCCCAGGGCGCGCGGTTTGCCTCCTTCCAAGTCAGCATCGCGCGCCCGGTGCCATCGGGCAAAACGAACAGCACGAGGCCCGCAATCGCGGCGATCGTGCCATCGGTCAGCCCGCCTTTGGGAAAAAGTGTTTGCGTCAGGGGGAGCGTCACCCACGCGGCGACCGCCAGCGCGAACACCGGGACCAGGCGCCGTTCGGGCACGGTCCACTGCACCGAATGCTCGATCGCGCCGCGCGCCGCTTCGGGATCGAAGCTGTCGCGGCCCAAGGCATGGACGCGGGCGATGATCCACGCTGCCAGCGGCACGCCGATCAGCACCACGGGCAAGCCGAACAGCGACCATTCGATGAAGCTGATTTTTACGCCCAGCGTGCGATCGAGCAGCGCGACCGCGATGGCATTGGTGGGCGTGCCGACGATCGTGCCAAAGCCGCCCAGCGTTGCGGCAAAGGCGACGCCCATCGGCAGCGCGCCGGCCATGCCAGCGGTGTCGCCGCGCGTCACTCCGCCCGAAGCCAGAATGGCCAGCGCCATCGGCATCATGATCAGCGCGGTCGAGGTGTTGGAGATGAACATCGAGATCGTGGCGGTGGCGGCCATCACCGCAAACAGCAGCCGCGCCGGGCTCGAGCCTGCGCGCGCCAGCATGGCCAGCGCAAGGCGGCGGTGCAGCCCTGTGCGCTCTATCGCCAGCGCAAGGAACGCGCCGCCGATGAACAGGAACATGATTGGGGAATAATAGGCCGAAGCGGTCTTGTTGGCATCGGCGACGCCAGTGAGCGGCAGCACGATAAATGGCAGCATCGCGGTCGCCGACAGCGGGAGCGCCTCTGTCATCCACCAGGTTGCCATCCACCACACGAGACCGGCGGTTTGCCAGGCAGACAGCGGCATGCCTGCAGGCGCGGCGAAGGCAAGCGTGAGGAAGAAGCCGAGCGGGCCGACAACGAGGGCGATTGAGCGCGAATTCATGTGATGTGGTGGGCCCCCGCGATATGTCGTCCGGGCCTAGCAGAGCGGGCGGGGGCGGGGGAAGGGGGCGTCGCAAACGCGCGGTGGCGCAATCAGGGGCCCGGGCGCCTGCCCGGGCCGCCATGAAAGCTGATTGGCCTTAGAACGCGGCGGTAATCGAGACGAGCACTTTCGAATCGGCGATCGACTTGGTGCCGCCACCCCTGACCTGAGCGAAGTTCGGCAGCAGATAGGCCGATTCGGCTCTGGTGATGTCGGTATCGACATAAGCGATGCCAACTGTCAGCGGACCATAGACCGCGACATCGGCACCGATCAGCCAATCGAAGTAACTGCCGGTGGGGGTGACGCTGGTGCCGTTTGGCCCGAGCCCGGGATTGCCCCGCGAGTAGCCGATGTGCGCCTTGAGCGTGACCGGAGTGTTTGGCACGCCGCCCGAGACATCGCCCCAGAGATAGAGGTTGTCATACGCGGCGTTCGGGCGATCCGGGATGCCGGTGCCATTGGATGCGCCGGTATTATACCACTGGCCCAGCGCTTGCTGCTTCGGCGCATAGGCAACGCCCCCGAGGAGCTTGACCGGCCCGACCGTGCCGCTGACTTTCACGTAGGGCTCGCCGAAATCGGTGAAGTCCGAGCCCGCCGGGTACATGTACCAGGTGAGGCCGACATCGACCGTGGCGCCGCCGAACGTTCTGGCATAGCCGGCGATCAGGTCGAGCTCCATGTTGGCGCCGCCGAACTGGCCCCAACCGGCAAGGTTCGAAGCCCAGAAACCGCCGTATAGGCCGCTTTTGTGAGAAACGGTGACGCCGCCCTGGATTGCAGGAGCGTTGTCCGATTGCGAAACACCGCGGAAACGATAGTCGGAGATCAGCGTTACACTGCCGGTGACCGTCACATCTTTGGGGGGAGCGGCCTCGTCATCAGCCAAAGCGGGAGTGGCGATCGCCATGGCCAGAGCAAGGCCGAGAAAAGAAGTACGCATGAATATCCTCCAACAATAAAGAGCGATATTCCGTCCTGCTTCCCGGCCGCCTATCTTTCCTGCGCGAGCGCTGCTGACAGCACATTGCGCGGAGACTGATCACCCCGGAACATCGCTTCAATTGCGCAGGCGGCATGGGAGGTCAACCCTTTGCGGGGCTGCTGCGCCAAAATGTGTTCGCAGATGCACAATTGCCACATGGCGCGGAGCGGGCATTTGCGCGCAAGGGCGCGCCCATGGGGCGCGCCCTTAGGGTTTTCAACCGAGCGCGGCGGCTTACTTCGGCGCGAGCACCATCAGCATCTGACGGCCTTCCATGCGCGGAAAGGCTTCGATCTTGGCAATTTCGGCGACATCCTCCTGCACTTTGCGCAAGAGGTTCATGCCCAGTTGCTGGTGCGCCAGCTCGCGGCCGCGAAAACGGAGGGTGAGCTTGACCTTGTCGCCTTCCTCGAGGAACTTGGTCACGCTGCGCATCTTGGTGTCGTAATCGTGATCGTCGATGTTCGGACGCATTTTGATCTCCTTGATCTCCTGCGTCTTTTGGCTCTTGCGCGCAAGATTGGCCTTTTTCTGCGCCTCGTACCGAAACTTGCCGACGTCGAGAAACTTGCACACTGGCGGATCGGCGTTGGGGGAAACTTCGACAAGGTCGAGGCCGACTTCGGCTGCCTGCTCGATCGCTTCGCGCGTGTACATCACGCCGATATTCTCGCCATTCTCATCGATCACGCGCACTTTGGGCGAGACGATGAGGGTGTTGTAGCGGGGTCCGCTCTTGATGGGGGGCGCCATGCTGCGCCGGGGTGGGGTAGCTATCGTGTTCTCTCCTGGAATTGTTGACGTGATCGACGAATTGCAAGCGCGCGCGTTTGCGGACTCGCGCGCTCTTACCATAAAGCGCGCTTAGATAAAGCGCGAAGGTTAACAGATGGGACTGCGGGCCGCGATGATCAAGCGCAGGCCTGCTTGTCGGCGGCCTGTTGGCCCGGGGGCGCGCGCCACAGCGCAAAGCGCGCAACCTTTCCGGCCGCGGGCACCAGCGCATCGATCGCGCGCGCGGGCTGCATCGCCTGCGCGATAGCCGGATCGGCGGCATCCATGCCGCCGGTCAGCGCACCGAACGCTGGCAGGATGAGCTTGCGCTCGCTGGCGACCGCACAGGGCCGCGCGACGCAGCGCCCGCGCGCATTGATCCGTAGGCGCGGGTGGAAATGGCCCGAAAGCTCGGGCCGCACTTCGCCGGCCCGAGCTTCGTGGCGCAAGATCAGCCCGGCGACTTCGAGTTCGGGCTGGTATTCGCCTGGCGCAGAGCCGTTCTTGCAATCATGGTTCCCGGTTATCCACACCCAGTCGGCAAGCCGGGTGAGCACGCCGAGCATGCCGGCGGCATAAGCTTCAAGCCGATCCGGCCCCGTACTGTCGTGAAAGTTGTCGCCCAGACAAAATACCCGGCGTGCGTCCGATGCACGCAGCGCCTGCGCCAACCGGTCGAGCGTGTCGCGGCTGTCATAGGGGGGCAGCATCTGGCCGTGGCTGGCAAAGTAGCTCGCCTTCTCCAGATGAAGATCGGCCACCAGCAACGCACGCTCTTCCGCCCAATAAAGCGCGCGCGCCGGGCCGAGTGCAAACTCTTGGCCGGAGAAGGCGAATGGGGCGAACGAAACGGGAACCATTTCTTGCTCTTGCCGGATCGGCTCCGGCTTGGCAAGAGCATGCGCATGACGGATATGAATGAACGCTCGGCGCGCGCGCGCGCATGGTTTGAAAGCTTGCGCGACCGCATTTGCGCCGAATTCGAGGCGATCGAGCGCGAGGCCGGGAGCGATGCAAGCTTCGCCTTCACCCGCTGGAACCGCGTGCAGGACGGCGATGCCGAGGCGGATGGCGGCGGCGGCGTGCAGGGACTGATGAAGGGCAAAGTGTTCGAGAAAGTCGGGGTCAACGTCTCGACCGTGCACGGCAGCTTCGATCCCGCCTTTGCCGCATCGATCAACGGCGCCGACGCCGAGAATCCCGGATTTTCTGCAACGGGCATCAGCCTGGTGGCGCATATGTCCAACCCGCATGTTCCGGCGGTGCACATGAACACGCGGTTTCTGGTGACCAGCAAGGCATGGTTCGGCGGCGGCGGCGACCTCAATCCGCCGCTCCCCTATGCCGAAGATACCGCCGATTTCCATGCCGCGTATCAAGCTGCGTGCGACCGCCACGGCGCGGACTATTACGAGCGTTTCAAGCAGTGGGCGGATGAGTATTTCTACATTCCCCACCGAAAAGTTCATCGCGGCGTTGGCGGCATCTTTTACGATCATCTCGAATGCCCGGACAGCGCCGCGTTCGAGGCAAATTTTGCCTTTACCCGGGATGTGGGTGAGGCGTTTCTCGATGTCTATCCGCGCCTGGTGCGGCGGCGCATGGGCATGGCCTGGACCGAGGCGGACAAGCTGCAGCAGCTGCAATGGCGCGGGCGCTATGCCGAATTCAATCTGGTTTACGACCGGGGCACGCTATTCGGGCTCAAGACCGGCGGCAATATCGATGCTATCCTGATGAGCCTGCCGCCCGAGGCGGTGTGGACTTGATTGGCGGCCTGCGCGGATGACTTCAAACTTTCCCTCGCCGCTCGCTGCTGGGGATTATGCTATTGCGCCCGGCGACTTGCCTTGCGTGGTGACCGCGCTGGAGATGCGTGAAGTGCCGGAAGGTCTGCGGCGACTGGTGCCCGAGGTGGATGTGGCGGTGCAATTGATCCGGTGGAAGGACACAGCGCCCGAAAAATATCGCATGCTCTATCGCCGGGTGGGGGCCCCGTGGATCTGGTGGTCGCGGCTGGCCAAGAGCGATGCCGAACTGGCGGCGATCATCGATGATCCGAAAGTACAGCTCTATGCCGTGGTCGATCGCGCCGGGGTCGAAGTGGGCATGCTCGAGCTCGATTTCCGCGTGGACCGCGAGAGCGAGATCGCCTTTTTCGGCCTGATCCCCGGCGCGACTGGCAAAGGGCTGGGCAAATGGCTGATGCGGCGCACCTTGCAGCTGGCCTGGGCCCCCGGGGTCGAGCGGGTGTGGGTGCACACGTGCACGCTCGACGATGCCAAGGCGCTGCCGTTCTATGTAGGTCAGGGTTTTGTGCCCTATGCGCGCTATGTCGAGGTGTTTCCAGATCCGCGGCTTGCCGGGCTGTTGCCGCCGGAATGCGCGCCGCATGCGCCGGTGATTGCGCCTTAGCCAGCGTTGCCGTTTGCTGACCGGCACTTTACGCAAGGCGATCTTCCGGGGAGACGTGATGCTTCGTATCCTGTTATGCGCAATCGCCGCTATCGGTCTCGCCAGCCCCGCGCGCGCGGCACCGGACAAGGCGCTGCTGGCCGCGGCCCGGGCCGAAGCGCCCCGGGTGACGGCGACGCTGGAGCAGCTTGTCAACATCGAGACGGGCTCAGGCGATGCGTCAGGCCTGGCGGCAGCGGCGACTTACCTTGAAGGCCGGCTGGCAGCGCTGGGTGCAAAGGTCGAGCGGGTCGAACCTCGGGCCGGTATCGTCGGCACAACCGTGGTGGCGCGGTTGGCAGGCGCGGGTCGCGGCAATCTGCTGCTGATCGGGCATATGGACACGGTCTATCAGCGCGGCGCGCTGGCCCGCGCCCCGTTCCGGGTAGACGGAACGCGGGCCTATGGCCCCGGCATTGCCGATGACAAGGGAGGCCTTGCGGTGATCCTTCACGCGCTCGCGCTGCTCACGCCGCGGGATTTCAAGACGCTGACCGTTGTCATCAACCCGGATGAGGAAACCGGATCGAAGGGCTCCGGAGCATTCATCACCGAGCAGGCACGCGGCAAGGACGCGGTGCTTTCGTTCGAGCCGACCGGCGTGCCTGAAACGCTGCTGCGCGGCACAGCGGGCACCAATACCGTCGTTGTGACAATCACCGGCAAAGCGGCACATGCCGGGGTCGCGCCCGAACTGGGCATCAATGCCCTGGTCGAGGCTGCCGAAGTGATCCGCAAGACCGCAGACCTTGACCTTGGCCCGGGCCAGCGGCGGTTCAACTGGACGGTAATCAGCCAGGAGCGCCCGGTGCGCAATATCGTGCCGGACAAGATCGTGCTCAGCGGCGACTTGCGCACCGCGAGCCTGGCCGAGACCGATGCGTTTCGCGCTGAAATCGAAAGGCGGCTGGCAGTGCCGAGTTTAGCGGGCGCGCAAGTCAGCGTGGAAGTCAGGGTGAGCCGGCCTGCATTTACCGCGACGCCGGCGAGCGAACGGCTGATCGGGCGCGCCCGGGCGATCTATGCCGATCTTGGGGCACCGATTGGCATTCAGGAACGCTGGGGGGGTGGCACCGATGCGGGCTTTGCCGCGCTGGCCGGCGTGCCGGTGATCGAGGCGCTGGGCCTGCCGGGCTATGGCTACCATACCGGGAATGCCGAGTATGTCTGGCTCGATGCGGTGCCGCGCCGGCTCTATCTGACGGCGGCATTGATCCGGCAACTCGGGCGCTGAGCCGGATAGGCAAGTTCCGCGCGGGAACAAGGGTGGCTTTCCGGGCATCGCGCCGCTATCGCGCTGAGGGGCGCAGGGACCGATCCGACAAATTTTGCCATGACAATGCATCGTCCCGACACCCGCTTCATCAAGCATCTGCACGCCTTTCGCGGATTTGCGATCATCAACATCACCGCCATCCACGCCTTCACGATGGCGGCGTACTTTCTGATCCCAATCGACAAGACGCTGCCGAGCGTGGACAAATTCGTGATCAACATCAGCGTCATGCTGTTTCACGATGCCACGCTCTATTTCTCGCTGATCTCGGGGCTGCTGTTCGCGCGGGTGCTGAAGGGACGAAGCTGGCCGGATTTTTTCAAGGGCAAGCTGCTCAATGTGATCTGCCCGTATATCGTCATGACTACCTTATTTTCGCTGTGGATCTGGCCGCAGCCGATGGAAGCTTTTGTCATCGCGCCGTTTCGCGGCGTCGTCAGCGATTTTCTGGCCTTGATCGGGCAGAATCTCCTGACCGGAAAATCACTTTTCCCGATGTACTACATTCCGATCCTGGCGGTGCTGTTTGCGGTTACCCCGCTTTTGGCTGTGGCGGCAGATCGCGCGGGCACGCGCTGGATGGTCGTGGTTCTAGCGCTGCTGCCGTTGGTCGTATCGCGCACCGAGCTTGAAGTGACCGTCCAATCGATCTTCTATTTCCTTGGGGCTTATGCGCTGGGCATGCTTGCGGGCCGCGATTACGAGCGGTGGCTGGGATGGGTGGACTCCCATCTGGACCTGCTCAGCGCCGCCGTGCTGACCTCCACCGCCGGTCTGCTGGTGTTTCTGTTTAGCGAGATCACCTTTTCCGGGCCGGTTTCGCTGCTCGAATCGGTGTTTTATGTGCAGAAACTGGCGGTCGCGGCGATTGTGCTGGCGATGCTGCGGCGCTGGGAAACGCGGCTTCCGGAGTGGCTGAGCGTGGTGGCGACATACTCGTTCGCGATCTATTTCCTGCACGGGCCGGTGCAGTTTGTGATGACATGGGGGCTCAATCAGGTGGTGACGGCCTATCCCAATGCAGCCGAAACGCTGGTGTTGGGGCTGGTGTTCGTCGTCGTCCCGATCGGCATAAGCATCATGATTGCAAGCGGCCTTCGCGCGCTTCTGGGCAAACGTTCGCGAATGATCATCGGCACCTGATCGATCAGGCCCGGCCAGCCATCAGCGGGCCAGCGGCAAAGGCGGCTCGGTCGATCGCATAGACGACATGAGGGATGATCTGCCCGCTCATGGGCAGGTCCAACCGGCGCGCGATGAGAGTGCCGCCGATCTTTTCCAGCGCCCGGCGCGAGCGGACATTGGTCTCCCCGATCAGGAAGATGACCCGTTCAAAGGCGGCAAGCGCATGGCCGATCATGAGCCGTTTGACAGCGCGATTGGCGGGGCCGCCCCAGTGGCTGCGTGCCAGAAAGGTCCAGCCGATCTCGATCTCGCCGGCCTCTGCCCGCTCTGTGTCATAGCGCGACGAGCCGATCATCGCGCCGGTCACAGCGTCCTCGATCACCAGCGTGCCGCCGCTCATGAGGCCAGCTTCGAAGAATGCTCGAAAGACCGGCTCCTTCCAACGGTCGTGCGCGGGATGGAGGGCCCAGATCGCCGGATCGCTGGCGACGGCATAGAGCGCAGGCCAATCGTCCGCCTGCAATGGACGCAGGCGCACTGTCTGATCGGCAAGAGCGGGCTGAGGATCGAAGCGTTGCATGGAACCGCGCGGTAGACCGCAGCGCCAGCGATGGAAAGCTGGTCGCGCGTCCCTGCTCACCGCCCGATCCGCATCCTTCAGCGATCACTACGGCATTTCTGGCAGGAAAGAATTGCTGACCGACCGGGATTTTCCTTGCCGAGACCGCCGCGCTCCCCCCATCTATGCTTCTGATGCTGCGCCAGTATGAACTTGTCGAGCGGGTGCTCGCCTATGATCCCGATGCGGATGAGGCGATGTTGAACCGGGCTTATGTCTACACCGTGCAGAAACACGGCTCGCAAAAGCGCGCCAGCGGCGATCCCTACTTCTCCCATCCGGTCGAGGTCGCTGGCTTGATGACCGAGCTGAAGCTCGACCAGGAGACGATCATCACCGCGTTGCTCCACGACACTGTGGAGGACACCTTGGCCACGGTGGAGGAAGTCGAGCGGCTGTTCGGCCCCGAAGTGGCGCGGCTGGTCGACGGGGTGACCAAGCTCTCCAAAATCGAGACGATGAGCGACAACGAGCGCGCGGCGGAGAACTTGCGCAAGTTTCTGCTGGCGATGAGCGAGGATTTGCGCGTGTTGCTGGTCAAGCTGGCCGACCGGCTGCACAACATGCGCACGCTGCATTATATCAAAAGCGACGAGAAGCGGCGGCGCATCGCCCGCGAGACGATGGAGATCTACGCCCCGCTGGCCGAGCGGGTGGGCATGTATGAATACATGCGCGAGATGCAGTTGCTTGCGTTCGAGCAGCTCGAGCCCGAAGGCTATGCCACGATCACCGGGCGGCTGGCGGCGATCCGCAGCGAGGCAGGCGCGCAAGTCGGCTCGATCGCGCTGGCGATCAAGCAGGCGCTGGCTGAGGCGGGGCTGAAGGTCGAGGTTTCGGGGCGCGAGAAGCATCCCTATTCGATCTGGCGAAAGATGGCCGAGCGGCATGTCAGCTTCGAGCAGATCACCGACATCATGGCGTTTCGCGTGCGCACCGAAAGCGAAGAGGATTGTTACAAGGCGCTCGGCGTGCTCCACCGCACCTGGCAAATGATCCCCGGCCGGTTCAAGGACTATATCTCCACGCCCAAGATGAACGGCTACAAAAGCCTGCACACCGCGCTGATCTATGACAACGCGATGCGGGTCGAAGTGCAGATCAAGACCGGCGCGATGCACCAGACCAACGAATTCGGGCTGGCCGCGCATTGGGCTTACAAGAACGGGGAGAAGCCCGACGGGCAGGTGGGGTGGCTGCGCGATCTGGTTGAAATCCTCGAAGGCAGCCACGATCCGGATGAGCTGCTCGAACATACCAAGATGGCGATCTACCAGGACCGGATTTTCGCTTTCACGCCCAAAGGCGCGCTGTTCCAGCTGCCCAAGGGCAGCACCCCGATCGACTTTGCCTTTGCCGTGCATACGAATCTGGGCGAGATCGCGGTGGGCGCGAAGATCAATGGCCGCCATGTGCCGCTGCGCACGCAGCTGACCAACGGCGATGTGGTGGAGATCATCAAGAGCCGCACGTCGTCGCCGCAGCTTTCGTGGCTGGGCTTTGTCGTCACCGGCAAGGCCCGCGCCGCGATCCGCCGCTCGGTGCGCCAGAAGGAACGCGCCGAAATCGCCGAGATCGGCAGAAAGCTGTACGAGGAAATGGCCGAGCGCCTGCCCAGCAAAGTGGGCAAGAAAGCGCTCGCCGATGCGGTCAAGCGGCTGAAACTGAGCAGCGAAGAAGACATGATGGTCGCGATCGGTTCGGCGAAGATCACCGATCGTCAGGTGATGGAAGCGCTGGTGCCGGGCAGCGCGGCCAATCTGCCGGGGCCGGAGGCATGGCCGGGCCAGCAGCGCGCGATCGCTGTGCGCGGTCTTACGCCCGGCACCGCGTTCAAGCTGGCCGAATGCTGTCATCCGGTGCCCGGCGACCGGATCGTCGGCCTGCGGCGTCTGGGGCAGGGGGTGGCGGTCCATGCGATCGATTGCCTCAGCCTGGCCGACGGGGTGGACGCGGACTGGATCGATCTGGCGTGGGACACCGCGACCGACGGGGCGATAGGCTGCCTGCGCGCCGAACTCTACAACCGCCCCGGCACGCTGGCCGAGATGGCCGGCATTTTCGCAAAGAACCATGCCAACGTGGTCAATCTGGAAATGACCCAGCGCGAGAGCCCGTTTCACACGTATGAGGTGGACATCGAGGTGCGCGATTTGGCGCATCTGACCCGGATCATCAGCGCGCTGCGCGCCAGCGACGCGGTGGCGCAGGCCGAGCGGATTTAGACATCCAGCGTAACCGTTACCTCGCTGCCTTCGCCAAGCCCCTCAGCTTTGCGGACAGCGGCTTTCACCGGCAGGATCCAGCCGAGATCCCGGCTGGGGAAGACCGAGGTGGCAAATTCGCTGCCTCCGATCCGCGCCCGCACTTTCAGCGAACCAAACCCGCCGCGCCGCCCGCTTTCCAGCCGCCGCATCAGCGCGATGGCGGACAGCGCCTCGCCCGCTTCGCCATCGATGGTGACGAAAAACCATGCCGCTGCGGTGCTGGCCGAGGTCCAGCGCCACAATGGCCCGGTGTGGCAAATGATGTCGGTGAACTCGCCCGCCGCAGCGCGGCTCGTTGCGCGGCTCATGGTTCCGATTTTGCCCGTCGCACCGGGACAGGCACATTGCAGATGTCCACACCGCCTGCGGGGCGGATGTAGAACGCATCGCGCCGGTTGGCGCGCGCATCGGCATAGCGGGCGAAGCTGGCGCTTTCGGTGCTGAGATACTCGTAGCGCGGCAGATCGGACACATCGGGGCCGTTGCGGATGGCGGTGATCGGAGTGCGCTCCTCCGCCGTCTTGTAAAACCCGATATCGCCTGTGCCGCGTTGCAGGCTGGAGAGGTGCTCCATCCCCTCGATTACCCGGCCGACCACTGCGATATTGCGATCAAGCTGGCGCGGGGCATGGCCGATGACGGCGTAGAGCTCCGCGCCCGAGCCGGTGTCGGGCGGATAATCACGGCCTACGCCAACGGTGCCGTAGCAGTGGACGGGCCAAGCGCTCGATACATTCGAGTTTGGATCACGCCTCAGGTCCTTTTGGGAGAACTTCCCATGGTTCCGCAGCAACCCCAAAGGCCACCCCCAAGCAAAGCCCGTGAATGGAGCATAGATGTCGCCCCCAGAAATCAGGCGTACGTCTGGCACATGAACAACCGGATAGGTTCCCATCAGAATATGATCAGCCTGGGTCACGTACTCACTCTCTGGCACCACCAGCAGCCCCGCTGGCAGCTGCTTGGCCTTCGCTTTGTCCTCGCCATCCGGATCGCCCCACTGCACGACATAGCCATCCTGCACGCGGTTCACGCTGGTGTGGTCCCACCACTTCGCGGCGGCGAGCTTACGGATATTGCCGATCCACCCTTGCGAGAACGGCGCAGGCAGCAGTTGGATCACCACGCGCCGGGCCGCGCCTTTCGCATCGGGCGTAAGGTCCATCACGAGCAGATCGGTCGGCGCGATGGCGGCCCAGTCAGCCGCAGGGGCCGCCGCGATAATCTCGACTGGCGCAAGCGCAGGTACGGGGGCAGGGGCGGGCGCGGCAGCGCATAGGGTAAGGAGCGCAGCGCAAAGCAGAAGCGGCTGTTTCATGAAACGGAGTGTGCCAGCCTTCGCGCGCTTGCGGAAGCGGCATTGTGCGGTTAGTGCCCGCGCTCCAGAGCATGCGGAGCGGTGGCCGAGTGGTCGAAGGCGCTCGCCTGGAAAGTGAGTATACGTCAAAAGCGTATCGAGGGTTCGAATCCCTCCCGCTCCGCCATTTTTTCCAAGGCCGTTGCTGTTCACGGGTTGGGTTCGGGCACCAAGAGCCTTGCCAAAACAACGCGCGCATCACGATGTTCAAGAGCAAACTGCGCCCGATCCATTCATCGGCCTACCCCCAGTCGGGGCGTTGACGGACAACAGCGACTTTTCCGCGCCTCAACACCGCTCCGCAAGCAAAAGCCCCCCGGCGATCGGTTCCGGGGTGGAGCGATTGCCGGGGGGCTGTTTGGTATGGGCGATGGACGGCGCGCTGCGCCGCCGCGATCAGGCCATGATCAGGAAGTCTGCGAAGGTCAGCGAAGGAATGGCTTCCGGGGCGCCGATCGTGGCGACCAGAACTTGCGCCCTGCTGCCCGTACCGTCGGCGTCGTAGTAGAGGTTGCCGGTTGCCTGGTCGTAGATCACCCGGTCGCTTGCATCCAGCGCGCTGGTGCCGTTGGCGAAGGCATTGGCCCCGAGCCCGCCGACCGGGCCAAGCCCGGTGAACGCCGCCCGGCTGAACGCCAGCTTGTCACCGTCGATCCCGCTGAAATCGGTCACGAGATCAGCAGTGCTGCCGAGCGACGAGAAGAGGAACGTGTCCGCTCCAAAACCGCCCGTCAGCGTATCCACTCCGGTGCCGCCGTTCAGGGTGTCGTTCCCGCCCATGCCCAGCAGCGTGTCGTCCCCGCCCGCGCCGAACAGGATGTTCTCGGCACTGTTGCCCGTCAGGATATTGGCCAGGCTGTTGCCGGTGCCATTGATCGCGGCGGACCCGGTCAGGGTCAGGTCCTCGACATTGGCCGAAAGCGTGAACGTGGCCGAGGATTCAACCAGGTCGTAGCCCTCATTGGCAACTTCGCGCACCAGATCCCCGGTGCTCTCGACAATGTAGATGTCATCGCCCGCGCCGCCGACAAGCGTATCGACGCCCATACCGCCGTCCAGAACATCGTTGCCGATGCCGCCGTTCAGGATATCGTTGCCGCCCATGCCGGAAAGCGTGTCGTTCCCTTCAAAGCCGAGCAGGGTATCCACGCCGCCAGCGCCCGTCATCACATTGGCAAGCGCGTTGCCGCTGCCAGTGTTCGCGACCGTTCCGGCGGAAGTGAACGTCAGGTTCTCCACGTTGGCGGAAAGCCGGTACGCTGCAGTCGTGGCCAGGACGGTGTCGGTTCCCTCGTTCTCCCGCTCGATCACAACATCGTTCGCCGCATCGACGAAGTAGATGTCATCGCCGAGCCCGCCATTCATCACATCGTTGCCGATGCCGCCGTCAAGCGTGTCGTTGCCGCCAAGACCGTTCAGCGTGTCGTTACCGCCAAGACCAAGGATGATGTCCGCGCCCGCCGTGCCCGTCAGGTTGTCCCTGACAGCGGTGCCGGTGAAGGTGTCGACCCCATCGGTGACCGTGATCGCAACGTCCTGTTCGGTCGTGTTGGTGCCGTTGGAGGCGACCACGCGCACGTCGTAGACGTTGTTCGCGCCCGCATCGGTCGGCGCCTCGAAGTTCGGCGCGGCGACGAACGTCACCTTGCCCGTCGCGTCGACCGCAAACTTCGCCGCATCGGCGCCGGTCAGCGAGTATGTGATCGGACCCGAAAGGCCGGTGGCCAGACCCTGATACGCCGTCGCCGTGCCGTTTTCGGCAAAGCTCGTGGCAGCGTCGGCCAGCAGGTAGTCGCCGACAAGAACCGTGTCGGTGCGCGCCGCCTGGTTCTGGATGCGCGTATCGAGCGCTTGGCCGGTGTCTGCTGTGTTGTAGGCCAATCCCGGGGTGCCATAGCGTTCGGCGAAGTATTCCGCGAAGGCCTGCTGCTCGCCGATGGCATTGGCCGGGACTACCGCCGGATCGGTGAAGTTGAGCGCTTCGCTGATCGGGGCTGACAACGTGCCGTCATTGAGCACGAAACGGAAGTTCTCGGCATTGGCCTTGACCAGATAGCCGTCGCCGCCGTTGGCGGTGAAGTTGAGCGCGATTGCCGTGATAATCGAAGGCGCCCCCGCGACGACCACACCGTTGTCGGCAATGACGGCCGTAATTTCGTCATTCTCGTTGATGAGCACAACGTCCTGCACACGCGAACCTGCCGCCCTCGTCGGATCGTACGAGAAGCGCACGCCGCCGATCTGGATAAAGCCACCGCTGTTCGGTGCCAGCGCGTTAGGCGAGTTCAGGATGTTGAGCAGCCCTTGCGCCGTGGTATCGAACACCATCAACTTGTTGTCGAAGCGCAGTGCGTTTTCGACGTCCAGCTGGCTCACCTCACCGCCCACTTCCGGACGCACCTTGGTCACCGTACCATCGGCGTTGTTTAGGATGGTACCGATCTGTGCGCGGATTCCGCCGCCATTCTTGATCGAGACGATGGCCTGCTCGCTGGTGAAGCCAAGTGCATCGCGCGCCACATCAGCATTGGCATCGGCCGAAACGTTGCCGAGGTTGGTTTCCTGGTTGCGGACCTGGATACGTTCGCCTTCGAGATAGACGTTCGAGTAGCCGTAAACGTTGCCATCCTTGAGCTGGATCACATTGTCGACAGCGTCAGTCAGCGCCTTGACGTTGGCTCCGCGCGTTCCCGCGGCGAAGGCCGAGTTCGAAAGATCGCCGTCAAGATCGTTCCAAGCCTGTGCAACATTTGCCTCGGTCGAAGCATAAGCCCCGTTGATCGAGACGTTGTCGGTCAGGCTCGACACGATGATCTCGCCAGCCTCGTCGAAGTCCACCACCAGTCGGCCAAGGTAGGTGTATTCGTTGTCGGTATTGACAATCACCGTCGGCTTGCCATCGGCGCCCGCCGTCAGGATCGGGTAAGTGTTCGCAAAGTTTGCCTCGTGGCCAGGGAAGCTGACCGCCACGTCGTCGGCATCGCCGAGGCGGGTGTTCGAACCCGCCGCGAGGATGATGTCGACCCCGCGCAGCAGCGGTGCCAGCTGCTGTTCGAAGGTGATCTGCTGCAAGTGGGCAAGCAACACGATCTTGTTCACGCCCTGCGCGATCAGATCGTCGATCACCGGCTGTAACTGCGCTGCCAGAAGCGCCATGTCGTTGGTTTCGCCATTGGCTCCGGGACCGAAGGGGAAGCCAAGGATTTCAGCAGCGGTCGGAGAAGAAATCGATTCGAGGATCTGCGTGGTGACGCCAACAAGCCCGATGGTTTGACCGCCCTCGTTGATCACCGCCGAAGGCGCGATACGGCCCCTCAGGTCTTGCGCTTCCTCGTTGGCCAGAATGCCCGTGCCGACCGTCTGAGTGAAGCGCCCGTTGAGCGCATCAGCCGAGTTCGGTACCAGCGGTGTGGGATTGAGGACCAGGTTGGCCGAGAGCGAGACATACCGCGCCCCGACCCAGCCGCCGCCCGGCGTGATCGACGCTTGATAGACATTCGAACCCAGATCCCACTCATGGTTGCCGATGCCGCTGGCTTCGACGCCGATCAGGTTGTGGATCGCTGTATCGACAACGCCCGGTGCCGGAGTGGTGCCCGGCGCAGTCGAAATCGTCGATCCCGTCGTCGCATTGATCACCGGGATCAGCGCAGGATCGGTACCAGCCGCGAGGAACGGACCCGGCAGGAAGGTGTCGCCGCCAGCCAGCGTGATCGAATTGGCATACTGATCCTCGAACCGGTCTGCCAGAGCAGCCAGATAAGGCGCAGTATCAGGCGCCAACGTCCCTGCTTCGCCGTCAGACAAGTGGAGAAGTTGCAGTCGATACACGTCGTTCGCTCCCTGGATCGAAAGGTTCAATTCAGCCGCGTCGGTCAGGCCGTGCCCGTCGGCGACGCGATACGTGAAGGATTCTACGGCGGTCTGGCCGTTGCTCAGCGCGTTGGTTGCCGCGCGGGTGTTGTCGAGCGCGTAATTCCAGCTTCCATCGGTGTTGATCGTCAGCTGGCCATAGGTGCCGTTGATGATCGTTGCGCCGCTGACGCTGGTGAAGCTGCCCGCTCCGCCTTCGTTGCCCGCGCGGGCCCCGGTGACGGTGATGGTTTCGCCAAGGCCAAGCGCCAGATCGGCATCGGTATCGTTCATCAGCACATTGCCGGTCGCCGTCGTGTCACCGTCTTCGATCAGCGCGTCGCTGGCGTTCGTATCATTGGCGCCGATTGGTGCATCGTTGACTGCGGCAGCCGCCGCAACGGCCACGCCATTGAAGCTGACTTGTTCGACGCTGATCAGCGTGTCGGTGCCCTCGTCGCCATTGGCCGTGTTGATATCGTCAACCGTCGAGCCGCCGTTGGTAACGTCGAACCCGAGCCACGACCCGGCGAAGACTGCGGTGTCGTTGCCGGTGCCGCCGTTGATCGTGTCGTCGCCGCCAAAGCCCTGGATCGTGTCGTCTCCGGTAGTGCCGGTCAGATCTTCTCCGAAGCTGCGCAGGTCGAAGCTGGCAATGCTTGGATCGTGATCCGAAGATGCCGGGTTAACTGCGCCCGAGCGGTCGTTGTATCCGGTGTTGATGTGCACGACATCGAAACTCGCGACCGAAGCAAGCGACGCATCGGCGATGAGTGTGTCGAGCGCCTGGCTGCGACCATCGAAGTCGTAGGAGAAGCGATCAACCGCGGCGAGCTTGTCAACCATCAGGTTGCTGTAGCGGGTCCCGCCAACGCGCGCTGTGCCGTCAGGATTGGCGTAGCCGGTGAGCACCTCAAGCGGGCGCGAATACCAGAACTCGTTGAAATCACCGCCGGAAATGACCTTGGCGTCGGCAATCGTCGTCGAGACGCGGTTCTGCACTGCCCAGACATCTTCGCCCAGATTCGAGCGCGTTTGCCAGTCGCCATTGGCCGGCTGGCCTGCTGCGCCATTCTGGCTCAGGATATAGGGATCGCCCGAACCGCCCTTCGATGGCAGATGGCTGCCGAATGCATAAACGGTTTGGCCATTGAAGTTGAATTCGCCAACGATCGAGCGGCGCGTGCCAGCCCAATCGGCGGCGTTGATCCCAAGACCCGCATCGTTGACCGCGATCAGATCGCCTGCCGTCGCCTCGCCGTCACCGATCACGTCGGTGAACTGGCGGCGTTCCGCGAGGCTGGCATCGGCAGCAAGGTTGCCCAGCGAAACACGCGCCGTGTCATAGAGGAAGCCAACGCGGATATTGCCGCCCGGCGCCCCGCCGACATCGCCGGAGATAGCCGGAGCTTCGTCAACCCACTGATAGGTTTTGCCGGTGGCGGCATTGACCGCAGCGACAAGCTGACCCCACGTCGTGCTGGCATCGGTGCCGCCGGAGCTGGTGACGCCGTTGTTATCCTGCACTTCCTCGATGATGAGGATATCGGGGGCGGCAAGGTTGACCGCGATGTGCTGGCCGAGGAGGTCGAACTTGGTCTGGGTGCTGATTTCGATGCCGTTGTTGGTCGAGAAGGTCGTGCCGACAGGCGAGAGGTTCTCGACGTTGAAGGTGGCGACGCGGAGCGAACGGGCATCGGCTGTGAGAGTGGTCACTTCCTGCACCGGGCTGCCGCCGAGCGCGTCGATTTTGTCCTGCGCGATCGCGTCGGTGACGAAGAGCTTGGCCACGCCGAAGTCGAAATCGATGATGCCTGAAACGTTGCCCAGTTCGTCGCCCATCGTCAGCAACTGATCGAACGCGGCTGCGCCGCCCCGGCCGACATTGCCGAAATCGAGCTCGAGGATATCGCCGTGGGTCGAACCGTCATGGACCGTGGCACCACCGAACTTGACGTCGTCGTTGGGGTTGGCGGTATCGACCGGATAGAACTGCGGATCGCCGGTGGTGGTGTAGCCGCCGCGGCTGTTCAGCAGGCTGGGGTCGGCATTCGCGCGCGAATAAGCGTTGAAAAAGACAAAGTTGTCGTTTGATCCGCCGACAAAACCGTCGGCGACAATGGTATCGACCAGCGTGACGCGCATGCCTTCGACGGTTTCATAGAAATCGAGCGCATCGTTGAGCGGGTCAAAGGTGCCGCTGGCACCGTTCGAGTCGGTGAACACGGGATTGTCGTCGCTGATGATGTCCGTCGGGATCTTGTGACCGGCGGTGCCATCGATGACAAACGTCGGCAGCGCGTTGCTATCGTTGCCCTGAAGCACCGTGGCGTTGACCAGGAATGTGCGCGGAAGGTTGGTAAAATCCTGATATTCCAAGACATTGGCTGTTACCGTAACGCTTTCGCCAACCGTCAACCCTGACACGGCCGAGGTCGTGCGGACAAAGATGCCTTCGGAGGTGTTGGCATTGGTGTCCCACTCGTCGGTCGGCTCGGTGATGTAGAAGCCCTGAACCGAACCGAAGGTGTCGATGGCGGTGACGATGGCGGTCACGCTGACCTGCGCGGTGGTCGCGGTATTGTAGCTGCTGATGCCTTCGGCCGCCAGGAACGGCGAGAAGAAGAACGCGCCTTGCACGTCGTGAATGCTGACAAGTGTTCCAGCAACATCGTCATTCGTAATGGTGCCGGTCGCGGTCGCATCCGTCAGGCTTGCGGAGCCGACGACGTCGATCAGGTTGCCGAGCGTGACATTGAATGTTTCGTTCGGCTCAAACGTAGTGTCGCCATTGATTGTGACGGAGAAGGACTGCGTTAGCGCGCCGCCTGCCGAGAAGTTGATCGTCGCGGAACTTGCATTGTAGTCGCTGCCCGCCGTCGCTGTGCCATCGCTTGTGGAAGCATCCAGCGAAAAAGTTCCGTTGTTGTTGTCGCGCGTGACCAGGAAAGTCGCTACTTTCGTGCCGCTGTCGCCTTCGGTGATGATCACATCGCCGATGCTGACCCCAGCTGTCGACGACACATCGTCGTTTGTAATCGTGCCGGTGGCCGACGAGTCGCTAAACGTCGTCGATCCGGTCGTATCGGCGATGCCCGAGAGGTTGAACGTCAGCGTCTCGCTGGTTTCAACAGCGGTGTCGCCGTTGATCATGATGCTTACCTGCTGGCTGAGCTGGCCATTGCCCGCTGCGAACGAGAGCGTGCCCGAGCCCGAGACATAATCGCTACCCGCGGTAGCAGTGCCGTCGGCGGTGCCATAATTCACGCTGAACGCAGTTGTGTCGTTCGAACGCGTGACGGTGAAGGTCAACAAGCTGGTGCCCGCGTCGCCTTCGACGATGTTGACATCGGCGACGCTGAGCGTGGCGCTGCTGCCCTGAGGAGTCGAGCTGACGACGATATCGTCGATGCCGATCAGTTCGTCATTGCCAGCCGAGTTCGGCGACAAAATGCGCACTTGGACTTGTGACTGGTTGTCGACGGCGGAGGGCAAGGTGACGTCAATAGCTGTGACTTGCGTGGCACTGTTGGCCGTGGTCACGTCCGCGAAATAGCCACCCGAGACGTTGGTCCAGTTGCCCGACGTACCGATGCGATACTGCACATTGACTTGCTGCGCCGCATCGTCGGCGCTGGCGTCGAGATCGCGCACATTCGCCTGGAAGCGGACATTCTGGCGGCCCGTCGCATCGAGGTGGAGCACGATCGCGGCATAGTCCGAATTGTTCGAACCCTGCAGGCCGATCGTCGGGTTGGCAATCTGATCGACGTCGAGCACACCGCCGGTAATGTTGGTTGCGGTCGCATTAGCAATCACGTTCACGGCGAAACCGCTGTCGGTCACGATCGTCTGCGCGTCGACACCGGTCAACGACGTTTCGTTGCCAGTACGATATCCAATGATCGAGGGCACGCCCGACCAGTCATCGGCGACGGTAATTAGTCCGGCGCTCCAGCTCTGGCTGAAGTTGCTTGTGGCGAGGCTATGAAACGCATTGGTCATGACAGGCTCCGGGGAAACGCGGGTTTTTCAGGAAAGGCGGGAAGGGGGCGACAAGACGAATTGAAGGGGGCCGCTTGTATACAACGGTGCTGGGGGTGAATTCTGGCAAGTCTGCAGGACAACTCCAGATCGAATACGCCGCATCTGGAAATAATTAATCCTCTAGTTCAAATGATGAAATCAACATCTTTCCAGAAATAGGCACAGATAATTGCGACGCACGCCATGAACATGCGAAGCGCATACGGGGCCAAGCGAGAATTACCTACTCAACCCCGAGTTAACCCTGATTCGTGAAATCCCTGTGACACATTCGGCATCCCGTGATCGCCCGGTTCGCTCTTTTGGCGGGGCAGGGGTGGGGGCCAAACCCGATACCGGGGTTGCCGCGTGTTGAGCGACGAATCCAATCCTTGAAGTGGTTTGCGAACCGCGCACAATAGCGCAGTCTGCGGCGCGGCGCGCTGGCTGGAGAGGGGATTGGCGCGGCGCGGGAGCCGAATGCCCATTATCGCGATTTCGCCGCAGCGCTTCTCCCGTCGCCTTTTGGTGCAACTCCGCAGGCGTGGGCCGCGCGCTTTTAAACCGGTGCTGGCCCGCGCCTTTCGGTGCCCGAAAGCTTGTTTCCGCTTATGCTACTGCGGCGAGGTAGCTGGCTTGCTTGATGGCGGCTTTGGCGTCGAGCTCCGCCGCTTCGTACGCACCGCCGATCAAGTCGGCGGCAATCCCCATTGCGGCGAGCTCGTCATAGAGGCCCCGCGCAGGTTCCTGCCCGGCGCAGACGATGATCGTGTCGACTTCAAGCAGTTCGGGCATGCCGCCCTGCCGGATGTGGAGGCCAGCATCGTCGATCCTCACGTATTCTACCGCTCCCAACATTTTTACGCCGCGCCGTCCCAAAGTGAGACGATGTGTCCAGCCAGTTGTCTTGCCAAGGCCGCTGCCGACTTTGGTATCCTTGCGCTGGAGCAGGAAGACCTCGCGTTCCGCGCGGGCGACGCGCGGCTCGACCCCGGTCACGCCGCCGCGCGGATGGTTCTCGAAATCAACGCCCCATTCCGCAGCAAACACGTTGCGGTCGAGCGCAGCAGAAGGCCCGCTATGGGTGATGAGCTCGCAGACATCGAAGCCGATGCCGCCCGCGCCGATCACGGCGACCCGCTTGCCGACCGGCTTGCGGCCTAGGATCACGTCGATGTAGCCAACCACGCTGGGATGATCGATCCCGGCAATTTGGGGCTGGCGCGGAGTGATGCCAGTGGAAATGACCACTTTATCGAAACCGCCCGCCTGAAGGCTCGCCGCATCGGCGCGGACGCCGAGCTTTAGGTCGATCTGGTGGACCTCGATCATCCGTTTGTAATAGCGGAGGGTTTCGTGAAACTCCTCTTTGCCCGGAATACGCTTGGCCAGATTGAACTGGCCACCGATTTCCTGAGACGCTTCGAACAGCGTCACCTGATGCCCGCGCTGCGCCGCGGTTGTGGCATAGGCGAGGCCAGCAGGCCCCGCGCCCACCACGGCGATTTTCTGCGGAGAGAGCGTGGGCAGATAATTGAGTTGGGTTTCGTGGCAGGCGCGCGGATTGACCAGGCACGAAGTCAGAATGCCGGAGAATGTATGATCGAGGCAGGCCTGGTTGCAGGCGATACAGGTGTTGATTTCATCCTCGCGACCTTCGATCGATTTGCGCATGAACTCGCTGTCGGCAAGGAACGGCCGCGCCATCGAGACGAGATCGGCATCGCCGCGTGCCAGCACCGCCTCGGCGACGTCGGGCATGTTGATCCGGTTCGAAGTGATCACCGGCACGCCGACATGCTGGCGCAGCCGCCCGGTAACGCCGGTAAAGGCGGCGCGGGGCACCATTGTCGCGATCGTGGGTACCGCGCTCTCGTGCCAGGTGAAGTGGGTGGAAATGATGTTAACGCCCACGCGCTCGAGCGCTTGTGCCAGTGTGACGATTTCATCCCAGCTCATGCCCCCTTCGAGCATGTCCATCGCGGCTATCCGGAAGATAATGATGAACGACGGGCCGACCGCGGCGCGCACCGCCTCGACGATCTCAAGCGCAAAGCGCATGCGGTTTTCGAACGGACCGCCATATTCGTCTTCGCGCAGATTGGTCTTCTCGACGAGGAACGTGGAGATCAGATAGCCCGCCGAACCGATGATCTCGACGCCGTCGTAGCCCGCCTTCTGCGCCATTGCGGCGCAGTGGGCATGATCGGCGATCTGCTTGGCGATGCCGGCCTTGTCGAGCGCATTGGGCACATGCCTGCCGATGCGCGATTTGACGGCGGAAGGCGCAACAAGATCGCGGGTTTGCGCGAGCGGCCCCGGGTGCAGGATCTGCATGCAGATCTTGACGTCGGGGTCAGCCGCATGGACCGCGCTGGTCACCAGGCGGTGGTTTGCGGCTTCCTCGTCATTGGACATCATCGCCCCGCCGCGTGAGGATTCGGCGTTGGGGAAGATGCCGCCGGTAATGATCATGCCCACACCCGCAGCAGCGCGCTCGGCAAAATAGGCTGCCATCCGCTCAAAGCCGCCGTCCATTTCCTCCAGGCCCGTGTGCATCGAACCCATGATCGAACGGTTCTTGATGGTAGTGAAACCGAGGTCGAGCGGCTCAAACAGCTTGGGATATTTCATCGCGCACCTTCTCAACTTGCCGGCGAGCGGAGCGTTGGGACCCGTCGCTGCCCCTCGGATACCGTCAGCTATGGTTGTCGCAATCGCCATAATTGCTAACGCGCCGATCTGCACCGCTTGTTTATGGCTGCCAAGCGCGAGCGCCTGCGCGATGGTCATGGCCCAACCGGGCCTGTTCAGCCGCGAACAAGGCGGCCAGGCCGCGCGCCCGTGTCCATGTCATTTTTGCGGGTTTGCACGCCATTGACAAAGGTCGCCAGATAACCGGACGCCGGTTGCAAGATGCGGGTGCCGCCGGCTGGCAGATCGCTTCGTACCTCGAGCGGCCCCAGCTTCAGGCGATCAAAGTCGATCACATTGATGTCGGCGCGCTTGCCGACTTCGAGCGACCCGCGATCAGTCATCCCGTAGAGATCGGCATTGCGCTTGGTCTGCTTGGCCACGATGAACTCGAGCGGCAAGCCTTCGCCGCGCACTCGGTCCCGGCTCCAATGGATCATCTGATAAGTGGGCGCGACACCATCGAAGATCAGGTTTACGTGAGCACCGGCATCGCTCAGGCCAGTGATCGTATCGGGGTGAAGCAGCATTTCGCGAATGACGTCGAAATTACCGTGGTAGAAATTGGAGCCAAGCACAATGGCGAAGTTTTGCGCGTTATTCTCGACGAGGAAATCGTACATGAATTCCTCGTTCGTCTTTCCGGCGTTCTTGGCACGCTCTGCAAAACACTGGTCGGGCGTCGGTTCATAATCAATCGGCAAGGCCAATTCGTAGAGATGCGGCAGAGCTTGCCTGAAAATCACGTTCGCATTGGCCATCATCCCGCTCTTGCCCGAACGCACGTCGCGCTCGGAAAGAATTGCTGCGCGTACATCTGGCTTGCGCAGTTGTTCGAGGCGTTCGGCAAAGGGTAGCGACGCAAGCTTGAGGTAAGTCTGCCGTGCCTGAAACATGTGGTAGGTCCGGATATTGGTCACCAGACCGATCGGACGCGAAGCCACCTGCGGATAGAGCTGCGCGCCGCGAGCGTTGTACTGTTCGACTGCAGCTAGCACATCGCGCCAGCCCTCGGGATGATCGCGATTCTGCACCAAGGTGAAGGTAACCGGCCGCTCGCTGACACGTGAGACTTTGTCCATCAGCGCGACTTCTTCCTCGAGGCTGGTATGTTCCCCGCCGAGTTGGGCCAGATCGCCGACTGTCCCGCCCGGGATCAGTTCAAATACGCCTTTGCCCGCGCGGCGCATCGCCTCGGCCAGTTGTAGCACTTCATCGTCGGCCGCGTAGGTGCCGGGAATGGGCACGCCCGACATCGTGCGGTGGCCGATCGTACGCGATGTGGAAAATCCGACAGCACCGGCAGCCAGCGCTTCCTCGACGAGCGCGGCCATGCGCGTCATGTCGTCCCGAGTCGCGACCTCATTGGCGCGCCCGCGCGCACCCATGACATAGTTTCGCAGCGCCGCGTGTGGAATCTGCGCGCTGATATCAAGGGCATAGGATCTGGTCGCGAGATAATCCAAGTACTCGGGAAAGCTCTCCCACGCGCCCCAAGGCACCCCTTCATACAGCGCGGTCCCGGGGATGTCCTCGACCCCTTCCATCACCTCGATGAGCTCACGCTCGCCTCCGGGGGGTGCCGGAGCAAAGCCCACGCCGCAATTGCCCATCACCACGGTGGTGACGCCATGCCCGACCGAGGGATCGAGCAGATCATCCCAGCAAACCTGGCCATCGTAGTGCGTATGCACATCGATGAAACCGGGGGTAACGATCGCACCTTGCGCATCCAGCGTCTCGCGGGCCGGCTGCACGATCGACGTTGCAATGTGCGCGATGCGGCCATCCATGATGCCGATATCGCCGAATATCGCGGGGCCGCCGAGGCCGTCGATGATCTTTCCACCCCTGATCAGTGCATCGAGCATAAGCAATCGATTCCAAGTCTCGCTGAACCCTTGTCGTAACAGAATAGGCAATGCGGAACTGCACAATGTTCCTTAACCTCGCACCGTTAAATTTGATAAGGTGGCATGCACGCGGCATTGCCTTCGCGCTCACAGGGGCAGCCGTTACGGAGCAGCTTTGCCGCTTGGGTCCGGCTCAACAGGAGCTTATTGCGATGCGCGTGCGGTCGGCTTTTGCGCATGGTAAAAAGCACATCCATTGCGGACCCAAGCCCGGCCGGACTGTCTGCCAGCGTTCGTTCCCGACGCGCTTCAAATCCCGGCAAGTCGCGGCCTTGGCCGAACAGTCCGGACAACGGCCGGGTAGCGTCGGTGGATCAATATGTCATCAATCTGCCATATCGCCCGCTTAACCGCTCACCAAGCCAATGCCGCTATTTCAAGAATTGGTTGCAAGTCTATGGATTTTAGTGGATTTTCTTTGGTGGATGGCAGGGCTTTGTGCCGGACTCTGCGCGGTTTGGCAGCTTCGCGACATCCTCCCTGCAACCGTGGGTTCAGTGGATCAGCCGGGTGATTGAACCTTCTTCCGATGTACCCAGCGACAAGCTGAAGCGGCTTGAAATAAGCGAGCTGGAGCAGCTGCTGTGCGGGCCGGAATCCCCTAACCCGATTGGCAAGCTGCAGCCGCGTGCCGCCGATGCCTGGACGATGACACTGCCCGGGCTGGATAGCCTGCCGCGCTTTCCCGAAAGCACGGCCCGGCCGCGCATCTGCATCGCTTCAGAGCAGTTCGCCGGGCCGGTGCGCAATGGCGGCATCGGCAACACTTACGCGGCGCTGGCATTCATGCTGGCCGACGCCGGGTTCGATGTGACCGCGCTCTATCTGCGCGGTGACTTTACCGAAACGCATTCGATCGATTACTGGATCGACGACTTTGCCGCCAGGGGCGTCAAGCTGGTTCCAGTGCCCGACTATGCTGCGCGGGAAAATCTTCAGACGGGCTCTGACCGCTGGATGCACGCGCCTTACAACATGCTGCGCTACCTGATCGATCATCCGATGGATGTCGTCCATGTGTCGGAGTGGCGCGGCTCAAGCTACCTCTGCCTGCTCGCCAAACGGCAGGGGCTTGCGTTTGCGGACACCTTGTTCGCAGTCAAAACGTCCTCGCCATGGGTCTGGAACCGGCTTTACGGCGCGCATGTTATCGAAAAAGCCGAAGATCTGGCCAAAGTGGTTGCCGAGCGACAAAGTGTCGAACTGGCTGATGTCGTGATCGGCGGCAGTCTCCACTTGCTGCGCTGGATGGCCAGCCAGGGCTATGCCATTCCCCGGGACCGTGCCTTTGTTCAGCCCAATGTCGCGAAATTCACCGCGATTGCGCCGTTCCTGCAAAGCCGCGATCGCCCCGCTGGAACACGCATCCCGATCGATGAGCTGGTGTTTTTCGGTCGACTTGAGCCGCGCAAGGGCCTGTTCATTTTCTGTCAGGCGGTCCGCCGCTTGATCCGTAGCGGGGTTAGCCTGCCGCCCAAGATCACGTTCATGGGCAAAGTGGGCGGCAGGATGCCCTCGCATCCCGATTTGGAGGTGTCCGATTACATCCGCATGATGACCGAAGGATGGCCGACCGAAGTCCACATCCAGACCGGGTATCAGCAGTTTGATGCAGTGAAGTACCTGCTGAGCGGCGCGCGGCTGGCGGTCATGCCCTCGATCATCGAGAACAGCTCAATGGCGGTCTACGAGGCTGCGATCTGCGGCATTCCATGCGTTGCCAGCGACGTGGGCGGCAATTCCGAGCTGATCCTGGCCGAAGACCATGAGCAAGTGCTGTGCCAGCCGCATCCCGCTTCGCTCGGCGACAAACTGGAGGAATCGTTGCGGCTCGGCGGATTCATTCCCCGCCCCAGTTTCGACAACGATGCCAATCTCGAAACATGGATGGAATTCCACCGCCAGATGGGCGGCGAACTGCGCGATCATCTTTTGCGGCAATCACGCCTCGCCAGCGCGGCAAAGTCGTTGGACCGTCCGTCGACTTCGGTTTGCATATACTTCACTGGCGATTTGCCCGCGTTGCGGGCAACGTTGTCCAGCCTAGCCGACCAGAGCTCTGCCCCGCTTGAAGTGCTGATCGGCGTCGATGCGGACGAAGCTGGTGCGATTTCAGCCGCTCAGGAAGCAGCTAAGTCTCTCGGAATTGCGGCAATCGCTTACGAGGCATTTGATCTCGACGCGGGTGCCGCATTTAATCTGCTCGCGGCGCACGCCAAAGCGGAACATGTGCTGTTCCTGTGGGAAGGGGCCAAACTGGGTTCCGAGGCGCTGACCGTATTGCAAGGTGTTTGCGCGGTGAATGGTGCCGACGTGCTCGCGTATCTTCACCGCGTCATCAGCAAGTCAAGCCCGTCCGCGAAAACGCCCGAATTGCGCGGGCTTATCCTTGGCAGCACATCCGAGTTGTTTTTCCGCAATGACGCGCGCGAACTGCCGTTGTTTGTCAAGCGGGCGGCATTTGCCGCACTTGGTGGCTTCACTTCCGATTATCGTGTGCTGGGATATGATCACGAGCTGGTCGCGAAGGCGCAGCTGGCGGGTATGCGCTGCGAAACAGCGATGATCGAGCTGGGCAGCATTGTGGGGCGTTCGCCGGCATGGATGCGTTCGCACAGCTACGATCTATCGGCCAGCAATCTGCGCGCGATGCGGCCAATGCTGGCCTCGGCGCCCATGGTTATGCGCGATTTGCTCCTTTTCTCGCGCAATGCCACGCTCCGTTCCGGCGACAAGGGCAAATCCAAGGATGACTCCAAGGGCGGCTGGACCGGTGACGCGCTGTGGTCGGGGAACCGCGATTCGTCCACCGCCGCAGCGGATTCCGCCGCGCAAGCCAACCGGGGCAAGGGCGCAAGTTCCAAAACCGGCAAGGACGCAAAGACAAGCTCGACCAACACGAAAAAGCAGCGTTCACCCGTCAACGTTGCGCCTGCTTCAGCAAGCTATCTCGGCAGATCGGCAGATCAGGGGGCACCGTTTGCCGGCAGCGGCGCACCCAACGACGGTGTCAATTCATTGCCGGACGATCTGCCCTACGCCCGGCCCGCAAGCGATGGTGTTGGCACTTACGCAGATCTGGATATCTCGGATCACCTCGCGGCCCTGGTGCAGAGCCGGACGGCATTTGCCGATGGCACCGTGTTCGGCCAGTTCCTTGGCATACACCGAGGGCGCATGTATGGCTGGGCTTGCGATCTCGGCGACCCCGCGCGGACGATCGAACTCGAGCTGACCGTAGAAGGCATTACGAGCCGCCACCGCGCCAAGCAACGGTTTGCCGCGTTTGCCGATGTTCCGCCGGAGGTTCTCCGCCACGGCTTTGTCCTCGATCTCCCCGAGCAGTACCGCGCAAGTCGCGACGGGGTCGCGCTTTCGCTAAGAGTCGCGAACGCCGCATTGCTGCTCGCAGATGGGGTGGCGGTTCCACCGGGTGTCTCGCTCGATCAGTGCGGCATCGTCGGTGAATGCGTCAAGAACGACGAGGGACTGATCCTCGGTTGGGCCCGCTATCCCTTTGAAGTCGATCGCCAGGTCGATCTGGCAGCATACGTTGACGGGGCATTCATTGCCCGGTTCCGAGCGAACCGTGACCACGCGACCCAGGCGCAGGCGTGCGGCTTCGAGCTCCCTCTGCCAGCGGCGTTGCTCGAAAGCGGGGGGCACAAGATCGACGTCGTAGTTGCCGAACTGGGTGTGCCGCTGGCCCGCTCGCCGGTATCGGTAAAAGGTCTCAAAGTCCGCCCCAGCGGCTGGAAAAGCATATGGAAACTCGGCGCATGAAAGTTCTGGTTACCGGCGGTTGCGGCTTTATCGGCACGAATCTTGTCCCGCACCTTGAATCGGCGGGTCATTCCGTGCGGGTTCTCGATTCCGAAGTCATGGGCAAACGGCATCATCTGGACAGCTTCAAGGGTGAGTTCTTGCACGGCGATATCCGCGATGCGCGGGATCTGGACGCAGCGCTTATCGGGATCGACGCTGTCATTCATCTTGCCGCCGATACGCGGGTAATGGAATCGATTGCTGATCCAGCGCTGAACTTTGATGTGAACGTGGTTGGTTCGTTTGCGCTGATGGAGGCCATGCGCGCGCGCTCGATCACGCGGCTGGTCAATGCTTCCACCGGCGGTGCGATTATCGGCGATGCCACGCCGCCGGTGCACGAAGACATGGTTCCCCGCCCGATCGCACCTTATGGCGCAACCAAGCTGGCGGTCGAAGGGTTGTGCTCGGCCTATTCGGCCAGTTACGGCTTCACGGCGGTTTCGCTGCGGTTTGCCAATGTGTACGGACCGCGCTCGTTCCACAAAGGCAGCGTGGTCGCCGCGTTTTTCAAGCGTATCCTGGCCGGCGAATCGCTCGTGGTGTACGGCGATGGCGAACAGACGCGCGACTTTGTCTTCGTCGATGATTTATGTGCTGGTATCATGAGCGGGCTGACAAGCGGAGAATCGGGCGTATTTCAGCTCGGTTCGGGCATCCCCGTGTCGGTCAACGCATTGATCGAGGCAATTCGCCGCGTTGTGGCCCCGCGTCCAGTTTCCGTCGATTATCGGCCTGCGCGCGGCGGAGAGATCGTCAGGACATGGTGCGATATAAGCCGCGCGCGCGCGCACTTGGACTATTCAGCGCCGACTCCGCTGGAAGACGGGCTCGCGCTGGCTTGGCAGTGGTTTGCTAGCGAGTACGCAGACCGCCCAAACCCTGATCGCGATGTGGCTCGCTGCGAGGTCACCGCCTGAATGCGATACAAACGTGGATGGTCGTGACGCGTTGTCTTCGCAGTAATACTGCATAAAAACAATAATTTAGCTGAGTTGTAAGGATTGCTCCAAAGATCGTTCCGGCTTGGGACAGGTTGCAGGAGGAGGTAAGGCTAGGCGGCCGCTGTCGCGCCTTTGTCACATTGAGTCGGTACCCCAAAGGTCAAAGCTGCGTAATGTAAAGTTAATTCGTTAACTGCACAATATCGACAAAAAATTGTCGGCTTGAATATTTTATTGTGAGACTTTCCGGTGTTTGGCTTCTGTTACACCAGCCCAGCATTCGGTGCTTTCGCATTAATCAAGTGGGGGTTTCAAGTTAAACTGGGCGACCAGTTCACCGAAATATTATTTCGGATGGCTTCGTCCTTAAAGCTGCAAACACCCAAGGGGTTTTTGTGTTGAATTTTGTCGATGTTTTTTAGCCGGGGTCGGGGATAATGCTTCTCTTTCTTGATGAGCCAAAATTTTTGCGGATCGTGCGTCAGCCTGAAGAGGGTGGCATGCGGGAAATGCTGGGCCGGATCAATAAGAACGACCTGAAGATCGATGACCAGCTTCAGGCCAAGCTCGAAGGTTCTGAGGAGGCTGAAGTCAAGGCGGCCTTCATGCTTGTCGCCGAAGGAGAACAGGGGCGTCTAAGGTCTACCGTTGCTTCGTTCCCCGAAACCATCCGTGAGCTGCTGGCATTTTATCGTGACGGCGCCACCCCATCCGAACAACGCTGGATTCGCGGCGCATTGCAGGAAGGTTTGCGGATCGCCCGCAAGCATGATCGCGAAAATGCCAGCCCAACATTCATGCTCGCTTCTGAAAGTCTTTGATCGTGGAAACAATTATTGTTCTGGGCGGCGACGGCTTTTGCGGTTGGCCAACGGCTCTGCATTTGTCTGCAAAAGGCTTCGATGTTGTCATCGTCGACAATCTCTCGCGGCGCAAAATCGACATCGAGCTGGAGGCTGAGTCGCTCACCCCGATCAGTCCGATCGGGATTCGCCTCGAAGCCTGGCGCGAAGTCAGCGGCAAGACTATTCGCTTTGAGCGGCTGACGGTCGGCCAAGATTATGACCGTCTGGTCGATCTTATCAAGCGCGAGAAACCGCGGGCCATCGTCCATTTCGCCGAGCAACGCGCCGCGCCTTATTCGATGAAAAGCTCGCGCGAACGCCGCTACACGGTCAACAATAATCTCAATGCCACGCACGATGTTCTCTCGGCGATCATTGAATCGGGCCTAGATGTTCATCTGGTCCATCTTGGAACGATGGGCGTTTATGGTTATGGCGCAGCGGGCATGACAATTCCCGAAGGTTATCTTCCGATAACCGTCGAGACCGCGCGCGGGCCAACGGAAATGGAAATCCTTTTTCCGACCAATCCCGGCAGCATCTACCATATGACAAAGTCGCAAGATGCGCTGTTCTTCTTGTATTACAATAAAAATTTCGGCTCGCGAATCACCGATCTCCATCAGGGCATCGTGTGGGGAACGCAAACGGTGCAGACCTCGATGGACCCGCGCCTGATCAATCGTTTCGATTATGACGGTGACTACGGAACCGTGCTCAATCGCTTTTTGATGCAGGCGGCCGTCGGTTATCCGATGACAGTTCATGGTACCGGCGGACAGACCCGCGCATTTATTCACATTCGCGACACTGTGCGCTGCATCGAACTGGCGATTACCAATCCGCCCAAGGCAGGCGAACGCGTGGCAATCATGAACCAGATGACCGAAACACACCGGGTTATTGATCTAGCGGTGATGGTTTCGCAAATGACCGGGCAGCCCTATCAACTCGTTCATAATCCGCGCAATGAGGCCGTTGAAAACGACTTGGTCGTGTGCAACGACTCGTTTCTGAAGCTTGGCTTGAATCCCACGAAGTTGCAGGAAGGCTTGGCTGACGAAGTTACATCGATTGCGCGCCGCTTTGCCGATCGCTGCGATCGTTCGAAGATCCCTTGCGTTTCCAAGTGGGTATCTGAGGAAGCCAAAGAGCAGGTTGAAGTGGGCAGCGGCGCGCAGATCCTCGTCCCGGTGTTCAATTTTACGCGGAGCGAGCCGGATGCGGAGTTCGCGTTGAAGCTGGTCAATTGATTGTAGCGCGCGGCTATGGGGCGACCGATCATCGTCTCGTACCTTGAGCGCCAGCAGTGAAGTGTAGGAGTAGGTTTGATGGCTAAGTACTTTTGGGGCAACGGGGCGGGCATGCTGACACCCAGCGATGCCGGAAACCCGGCGTCGCAGGACAAAGCGGCGGAACAGCCGACTGCGCTCGGCAATCCGACCGCGCGCGTGTCGGCGCCGGCAACACCTGCACCCCGGCCGGCCATGGGAGCCGCATCGCGCGCTGCCGCAAGTGCGAGCATTCCGAACATGCCCTCCAAAGCAAGCGCGGCGGAGCGCCGGGCGCAAGGCGGCGCAGCGCAATCCAGCCGACCCCGCATGCCTGGCTCTGGACATGAAGCCTTTGTGGCAGGCGAATCAAGCCCCATTCCGCGCAGAGGCGTGCGGGATCGTGGGCAATTCGACTTGCCGAAGAAAGATGAGATTACGCCCCGCCGCGGTTCCGCCCTGCCGGATATGATCGGCACGGTTGGATTTGTCCGCAAAGCTTGGTTCGTTTTGGCATTTCTAGCTCCGGTGGTTTTGGGTACGATGTATCTGTTCTTGCTGGCGCCAGATCAGTATGTGACCGAATATCGGTTTAGCGTCCGTTCACCTGTTGGCCAGAAGAGCGCTGGTGCCAGTGCCGGCGGCGCAATCACAGCAGCGCTTGGCGGGAGCCCTGATTCTTCCACTAGTGAACTTGATAATTACACGGTCGCCGATTACGTGAGCAGCGCACAAGCTGCGCGTGATCTTGATGCGAAAGTCAATCTTCGGACGATTTTCAACAAGCCGTTCGATCCCTTTTCGAAGATCGGCGAGAAGCCAACGGTTGAAGAACTTGCGCAGTATTGGCGATCGATGGTTTACTCGAGCTACGATGTGGCTTCCGGTCTCGCCGTGGTGCGTGTAAAGGCGTATTCTGCCGCCGATAGTTACGCCATCGCTACCAATCTTGTGACTTTGTCGTCAGACTTGGTAAACTCGATAGGCACGCGTTCGCAGCAAGACACGGTGCGGATTGCTCAGCAGCAACTGGACCGAGCGACAGCCCGGGTTGCCGCTCTTCGCGGCGAGCTCTCCAATTTGCGCAACCAGACCCAAGTGATCGATCCGGGTGAAGGGGTAGTTGCCAGCAATACGGCCTTGGCCAATCAGCTGCTCAGCCGTCGTTCGCAATTGAGCGCTCAGCTTGAAACGATCAACCAGCAGCTACATAATCCAAAAGCGCCCCAAGTGGTGCTGCTCAATCAACAGATCGCCGCGCTCGACAACCAACTTGCTCAGGTATCGCAGAACGGCGGCGCGGGTGCCGGTCAGCCTCCCCGAGCCGTCACCGTTGGGCGATTTGAGGATATCAATGGACAGTTGAAGGATGCTTTGGTTACCCAAGCCAATGCAACCGCAGCGATGAGTGCTGTTCAGGCGAGCTCGGATGCTCAGCGCATTTACCTGACAACATATGTGCAACCTAATCTGCCAGAATCGCCGCAGGCACCGAACCGCTGGGTTGTCCTGCTGATCATCATCTTGATCGCGGGCATGGTCTGGCTTGTTGGACGTTTGGTTGGTAATTCCATCATGGATCACGCGTAATGAGCGGAGCCGGAGTCTTTTCGTCGAGCGGAGACGAGCGGCGCTGGGGTCTGGCGCTTCGCAACCAATTCAACGTGTTGCCTGCTGTGTTGTTCCGAGAATCGGAATCGCGCCGGGGGCGCAGCTTTGCCCTTGGTTATCTGGCTTCGGGCATCGAACCGTTGTTGGTCGCCTTGGTGCTAGCAATTCTCTTTTCTGTACTTGATCGACACGCCCCTTACGGACGCAGCCTGATGCTGTTTCTGGGGACTGGTGTGTTCCCGATCTATCTGTTTATTCATACGTCGCTGCGCATGCGCCAATCGGTCGGTCTGAGCAAACACCGGGTACGCTACCCGTTGGAGCGGCCTTTGGATCACGTGCTGGTCAATTCAGTTCTCCATCTGATTACTAGCGTGATCACAGCAGTGTTGTTTTTTGGCGGGCTGTATCTGCTGGGCGTGCCGGAAGCGGTGCCTGAAAAGCCTCTCGTTGCAATTGTAGCGCTTCTTACCGTTTTCATGCTTGGCCTCGGGATGGGCCTCACTAATTCGGTTGTAGTGCGGATTTTACCGGTTTGGGATGTGATATGGCCTGCAGTCGTTCGGCTTTCTTTGCATTTTTCCGGTCTGTTTTATGTCGTGGCATTCTTACCTCCGCACATCCGCTTCTGGTTTGACTTTAATCCGCTGCTTCACGGCACCAATTGGTTTCGTCACGCATTTTATCCTTTCTATCCCGATCTCGTCACAGACAAATTGTATGTGCTCATGATCGCATTCGGATTGTTTACCTTTGGTCTGTTGCTTGAAGCAGGCACGCGCAATTTCCTTGAAGCAAGGGAATGATGCCATGATCAGGCTTCGCGACATTTCACACGCCTATCGCAATGGGCAGCCTGTTTTCTCAGGTGTCGATCTGGATATTCCGACGGATCGCCGAGTTGCTCTGCTCGGCCACAAGAACGCTGGAAAGTCGACGCTTGTGGGCCTTTTGACCGGAATGCTCAAACCCTCGTCTGGCATTATTGACCGGCGGGCCCGGGTCTCTTTCCTCGCAGGCTACCAGGGTGGCTTTCGTCTCACACATACGGGTCGGCAGAATATCTTCTTCGCCGCTCGCGCTTATGGGGCCGATGAACGCGAGGTGTTCGACTTCGTTAGAACCGTTACGGACCTCAATGGTGCTCTCGACAAACCGATGCGAGATCTTTCTTTGCAGACCCGCATTGGTCTCAGCTACGCACTAACATATGCGCTACCGTTCGATACATATGTTTTTGATAACATCGTCGGACCTGTTGGATCCGATATTCCCGATTTCTTTCACCGCTGCCGGGCGATGTTTGAAGCGCGTGCACTCGATTCGGGGCTAATTATATCGACTCGTAATGCATCTGTCGCTGAGCAGTATTGTGATTGTGCAGTAGTCATCTACGATCTTGGCTTGCTTTACTTTGACAATGTATACGACGCAATTTGGTTCTTTGAACGCAACGGTCCCAAAGACTCCAATTTGCCAGGCGATCTCACCGATGAAGGTGAGCAATTTGATGAAGATCGTGACGAGTTGTCGGAATTCGGCCCATGATGCCGAGGAAGTTTAAGGTGGGCGTACGAGTGCGTATCGCGCTTGCAGTGGTCGGTTTTGCTGCAGGATTCCACAGTCCGTTAACCGCTGCCATTTCAGTAGGCGGTCCGGGATGCTTCACCGCCGCTGATAATCGCAAGCTGACTTTTGAAGTGTTCCAGCAGGCACCGCCACCACGCCTTGACCACAAGGGATACGATTTCTATCCGCTTTCCGGGGCGGCATCGATGCAACTCGGCACTTTGAGCGGTGCAGAGCCGGGATACCAACGATATTACTTTCAATGGGGAAACCGTTCGAACGCGCCGCTTTTGAATCCCAAAGGCAAGTTGGTGCCCCGCAAGCTCAATTTGCAGTCGGGGTTCGGCTTGCCCCGTCGTCAGCGCACGCCGTTTTCCACGATTGCCCGCGCCAATGCCTGCACACTCGCGCAGACTGCAAATGTGTTGGGCTTGCCGCGCGAAACGAGGGCCTTCGCCCGGGCTGTCGGGCTTACCTTGGCGTTTGAAACACCTTCTGCCGCGCCGGTTGGCCCTCAGGATGTCTGCGTGCTTGCCAAAGGTAGGCTGCCCAAGGACGGGGCGGGGGTGCTGCTCGATTATGAGACGCACGATGGTCGCACTGTCCAGCAGACCACTGCATTTCTGCGCGACTATAGTAGGCTGGTTCATAAGGCGGGTCGCAAGGCAATCCTCTTGATAAATCCGTTTGATGCGCCGACGCAACGCTACAATGGCATCACGGCAGAGAATGCTAATGCGATCGTCTCCTTGTTTGATCGTACGACGATATTCCTGTGGAGCCGCAGCGTGCAGGGGAACATTGCTGCAAGCTATCAGTCGCAGAAAACCATCATCGAGCAAGGCGGCCGCTTCGACGGCTCGCGGATTCTAATAGACTTTGAACTTGCAAATACGACGCTAGATGACGCGCGGCTGGTTCGCCGATTGATCGAGACCGACAAGCTGGCGGGTGTCATTTTCTGGCGCAACGGCGCACTTCAAGGCGGTTCTTGTTCGTCGCCGGTTAACCAAAAGATCGGCCTGATTGCACTAGGGCAGGCCCAATGATCTACCGCTTGTTCAAGCTATCCGTGCGCGGCGCGGTACCTGTCGGTGCTTGCTGAGATGGCGACGTCAGACGACTTGGGGGCAAAATGGCCCTTCCGCGAGAGGACTGCGGCATTCGCAGAGCTTGCGGCATCGCGAGACGATGAGTCTATGTTGCTTGTGGACATTCCGGCTGACGATGGTGAAGATCTGGTCCCTGTAAGACGGGAATTCTCAGCGTCTGCTTCGCGCGGTGCGGTGTCTGATCCGGTGAAATTTTCGGAGAAAGGCCTGCGTGCCGAGATTATTGATCTTGTGAGCAGCCGGAATACCGCCAAAGCTGGTCGGGTTCTCATCGATAATCTCGCCAAGCTCGCCACCGCAAACTTCAACATCAAGGAAAAGCTTAGCAATCTACTATTCCTAACGCGGATTGTGCAGGATGGCGGGGGCGCGAAGTATGGCCATGCCAAGCTTCGCTCGAAGATCAGATCTGTGACAGGTTTCCTGCGCCCATTTGATTTGCCCGAAGGCGGATTTGTCGAGCTCGGCTGCGGTGCGCATGATCCAGTCGCCTTGTCGACATTCTTTTACCTTAATGGCTTTGAGCCCTCGTGCGGGGTCGATTTGCTGCCGCCGCGTGTGAAGCAATACTCGGCGATGTCGATGTACGACATTCTCGCAAACATGAAGATATTTCCTGAGCGCTATGTGTGGCGCGGCGGAGACCCCCGGGCATTGGCCGAACGGATTGGGACCATCGATGTCGCCAAGTTCGAGGGCGGCGATTTTTTTGGTGGACTTGAGAGCATGAACGGCAGCGTTCGGCTGATCGACGAGGACCTGCTGATTTGCGATTTGCAGCCCAGTTCGATTGCCTTGCTGACATCGTTTGCGGTACTAGAGCATGTCACAGACTTGGCAGGAATTTTTGCGCGCTGCTTTGAATTGTTGGCGCCGGGCGGAATTTCCTATCACTTCATTGATCTGGCCGACCATCGCAGCTACCGCGGTAACGACACATATAGCGCATTCTCGTTTTTAACCGAAACAGTCGCTCCGGCCAATATGAACCGTTTGCGAGCGCCGCAATTCGCCCGGGCAGCGCTTGATGCTGGGTTTGAATTGCTCGTTGATCGCCGGACTGTTGCAGAGATGTCGCCCGCAGATAAGGAAAATCTTGTGGCACCGTTTTCGTCGATGCCGCTCGAGGACGTCGCAACTACCAAGCAGCATCTTGTTTTAAGAAAACCTGTGTGAGGCCTATCGTGATCAAAACCTTTCGCTCCACTTCACCTGCCCGCCGCTCGTCTGCGCGTGTGAACGCTGTCTCGCGGATGGCGGCTCTTTGTCTGGGCGCTGCTGCCGTAACGTCGCTGGCAGGGTGTTCGACACTATCGACGGCTGGTCCGCTGACTTCGGCGATCACGCGCGAGGCAGCGGACGAGGCACCGCCATTCCTGCTGGTGCCGATGAGTCGGTTGGTCTTGGCCGAGCTGGGCACGGTCGCGCCCGAGGATTTCACCCCGCTGGCGACAAAGCAGCCAGCACCCGATTCGGTGATCCGCGTCGGTGACATGATCTCGGTTACGCTTTGGGAGTACGGCAGCGGCCTGCTCGGGCCAGTCCCAGGCTCGGGTCTGGCATCGCCGGAATTGGTCGGTGCGCAATCGGCGACCGTGCCGACCCAGACCGTCGATCAGACCGGCACGATCATGGTTCCGTTTGCCGGAGAGATCCGTGCTGCCGGCCAGAGCACCCGGCAAGTTCAGAAGGCAATCATCGCGGCACTGCGCGGCAACGCAAACCAAACCCAAGTGCTTGTGCAGATCGTCCAGACGAGTGAGAACGCGGTGACCGTCACAGGTGACGTCAATAAGCCCGGACGCTTTCCGCTGGCCACATCGGGAACGCGGTTGCTTGATGCGATCTCGACCGCTGGTGGTGGTTCGGGCAAGGCGCGTGATATGCTCGTGCAACTCGGCCGCGGCGGCGTTGTCCGGAGCGTCCGTTTGGCTGCGGTCCATGCCGATCCCGCACAGAACATTTTTCTCAACGCGGGCGACGTGATCACGTTGGATCATGAGCCGCAGAGCGTGGTTGTGCTTGGCGCGACCAACAAGAACGATGTCGTGCCGTTTGGCCGGAACCAATTGTCTCTGGCGGAAACGCTAGGCCGGAGCGGTGGACTCGACGATCGTCTGGCAAATCCCTACGGAGTTTATGTGCTGCGTTACGAGGACACTGTCGTGGCACCGAGATTGCAGACGAGCCCTTTGCCTGATTACCTTGTCACCGGAAAAACCTTTCCGGTCGTGTATCAGTTTAACCTCAAGAACGCGGATGGGCTATTGTTGGCGCAGAGCTTCATGATGCGCGACCACGATATGGTCTATGTATCCGACTCGCCGTCGGTGCAGATTGGCAAACTCACTGGTCTGTTCAATTCGATCGGCGCAATCTTTAAGAATAACAATTTCAACGCCTTCAGAAACAACGATTTTTAAGGTTAGTATGCTATTTCGAAGGAATCTGATCGCTATTTTCGATCTTGCCGACGGGTGATGGAGCAGGGATCAAACAACTGTTTTGGTAACCCTGTCTCTTCACCCGCTACCTTCTTCGTCGGTGGCCGAGCTGTATCGGCTGCAATTTATGCATTGATGCCTGATCTGGACCCTGCTGATCAATCTGTGTTTGAAATGTAACCGGCGACCTGATGGTCATTCGTCTGACATATGGATTGGGCCAGTAATTGGTGATCAAGCAAATGGCGATGACCTGCTTGCTCAGGCGGCGAGACCAACCGTCCTCTTTGGGCCGCGTGCCCGATTGGTTGCTGTGCGAATTGCACTCTTTATCCGCGGTCGCTGGTTCGCGTTGAACTGGTCCGGATAGTTCAATTCCAGTTGATCCAGCAAATCCTGTGCTGCGGTGAATTTTTTGAGCTCACTCAAAAATCGAACTTTCCCCAGATCACAGATTAACTGCCGTTCTCGGTCGATGCTACGATTGCGGGCATTGTCAAGCAGGTCCAGCATTACCGGTAGCGTCAGGTCCGCAAGCGGATCCCGGGTGAAGGTCTCCTTAGGTATTGGTGTGATCAGCCGGAACACCGCGCTCGACTGAATTTCACCGAGGTATTCGAAATGATCGGCTAGCAACTCTTGCATCAATTTCACAAAGGGCACACCATCGATGAAGTAATCCTGCTGAATGAGGATCCCTCCTGCGATCAGCGAAGGCATAAATTCGCGCATGATCGCTAACTGAATCTCCGCCGATTTTAGTACATCAAGGAACATGATTTCGATCGGCGTAGAATCCCACGTGGCCAGCGAAATATCACCAATGTGCAGATCAACTAGATGATCAACCGGCTCGATGTTGAGCCGCAGATAATCATCAAAACTATCGCCTACCTGCCAATGCCCTTTGACGCCATGGCGCTCGAAAAATGTGATCATGCCGGGATTGACCACGCCAAACTCATATGTCTGGATAACACGGGGCGTGTGCCCGACGAAGTCACGATAAGCCGGGTTGGCCATCAGTCCGGCTCCGAGGCACGCGGTCGAGGCGCCGCAGAACACGCCGGCGTCCATGATTACTCCTTGGCCGCGGTATTCATGCTTGGCCAGTTGGAGCAGCAATTTGCGCTCATCGAGCGACATCATCGACGGAATGTGGCTGACCATGTCGGGCAAAGGTGCGCGAAACCTGGTCGCAAAAGCCGGGACGTATGTGGTCTTCATCGTGCTCTATTCCTGCAGTTTTTCGGTCTGGAGGCCGGACGGTCATGGGCGGTTTCGGTCCGTCAGATCGTTGGCGGCCTGGTTGCAGCAACGCCGATCCGAACCCGGCACTGCCCTTGGTATATGTGGTTTGCCTCAAAATGGGTCAACTCGGTCGCCCGGGTCATGAAAAAATTGGCGGTTTGATTTGCCGCATCATAGCCGTTGATCACAATGGCGTTAAGCAGTTCCCCGGATATCTTGGCCGAGAGTTCGGTCCGCTCGGGCCAATAATCGACAATTCGTTCAAACTTGCCGCCTTGTTGCGGCGCAATGTGATCGGGATCGGCCAGGATCCGCGTGCGCGGGTCGACCGGTTCGGGCTCTTCGAAGGGTTCTGGCGGGCCCTTTGTGCGTACAGCGATGCTGGGCAGAAAGATCGTGAGATTATGGACTGAATCATAGTTCAATTCGCTCGCCGTCTGCTGTTTCGCCGGATCGAAATTGGTAATGTGGCGGATCGAACAGGTAAGCAGCCGGTCAGGAATGCGGGCGGGTTTTGCAGCGGGCCGGTGCCGCGCGCCAGTCACTTTCGCAGCTTGGAGCGGTGCAAGTCCAAGGGCACAAGCAAACGCGCCGGCCACAAGCATAGTTTTGATCAGCATGGGATTTCCGGTGGTCATGTTTATAGACAACGATTCTCGTTCGGGAAAACCTGTTCGCCCTCATCACGGGAAATTGTGTCAATCAAATGAAACAAAACCCCGCCACGAGCACTTATGATGTTAGCTCGGGATTCTTTTTTTGGTGAACGCCACGATCGGGTCGCCTTGCGCGCGGCTTTGGTGGCGCTTGTCGCGCTCGCAGCGGTGCCGCAGACCGTGCGGGCGGAAGATTTGGTGAGCGATGGGGCGGCGACCGCGCAAGCGGAAACAGCAACCGCGTCCCCACTGCTCGGGTCGACCCGGGCGCGCATCGGCCCGGCGAGCACGCCGCTGTTCGTGCGCCTGGCTCCGCCTGCCAATGCGGCTTCGGCCTATAATCCGCTGCCCGCTTATGCACCCCCGGTTTACAGCGTTCTTGACGAAGGCAGCCTGGCCTTCACGGCGAACTCGCGCAGCCGCGCACTTGATTGCCTCACCATGGCGATCGCTTATGAAGCGGGCCGAGAGCCGCTCGCCGGGCAGCAGGCGGTCGCGCAGGTAATCCTTAATCGGACGCACGTGCGACGCTTTCCGAGCTCAGTTTGCGGCGTCGTGTTCGATGGTTCGCAGCGCATGACCGGTTGCCAGTTCACATTCACCTGCGATGGCTCCATTCGCCGCCGCTTGCGCGAAACGACGCTGGAAAGCGCGCGACTAGCGGCCACTTCGGTGCTTTCGGGGCAGGCACCCGATTGGGTGAACGGTGCCACGCATTATCATGCCAATTATGTTTCGCCTTATTGGGCGGGCACAGGCACCCGCGTGACGCAGATCGGCGCGCATATCTTTTATCGGATGCCTGGCGATGCAGGCACTTCCGCCACTGCTTCGCTCAACAGCAACGAGCCGAGCGTTGCCGCGCTGCAAGGCTTTGCCGCGCAGCCTCGCCCCCGCCAGCAGGTGCGCTTCCGCGCGTCGCCCAGCGCGCCGCGCCCCATGTTTGCGCCCTGGGGTGTACCGATGGCTGCTGCAGGCGCATCCGCCAACAGACAAAATTGAGTTCTTGGCCAAGCGCTAGTTTGTCCGCCGAATGATATAGGGATGCGCGGCCTTTCCGGTCACTTCAACAATGGCATCGATATGATGCCGGGCGCGATCGGGAGTCGTGGCTTCGACCGAGATCGTGATGGGGCGCCCGGTCAATGTCGTCAACTCGTTGAAACCGATCGCGGTTCGTTGACCGGCGGCCTCGCGTTCGCGTTCGATCCCGGCCACGGCCCCCCGGCTGTCACCGATCGCCGCAAGCGCCTGCGTGCCGGCGTAGCGCGGGGAAAATGGCACTGCATTTTGTTCAACGGTCACAAAGCGGCGGAGCCTGGCGACGACTTGCGGGGTAAACCCGCGAATTGCCCCTAGTTCGTCGATACTCTGCACTCGCCCATTGCGCGGCGTAGTCCCCAGTCTGGCGTAGAACGGCGCTTCGGCACCGTCCGGCATAGTTTCATCGTCGTCGTCCTGCCAGTCTAGGAGCGAATCGCGCGCTATCGCCATTTGCGCGCCTTCGAGCCCGGCCTCTTTGAGCATCCGTTCGATCACCGGTGCCTCGATGGCATTGATCGCCACTTTGCCGCGTTCGTCAACCAAGGTGATGACCAACCTGGAGCCGGCAAATTCCAATTCCTGCGCGCGACCGTCGAGCAGCGCCAGCGTTGCGAGATCGCGGCTCATCAGACCGTGCAGCGTGATTGCCAGCCCGGCTTCCGCTGCCAGTCGCGCCCGCACGGCGGCGATTTCGCCGTGCCCTTTGACGATGTCGATCCTGGTCGCGCTGATAATGGCCAACGCGATCGCTGCAAAAACAGTGATGCTCGCCACCGCCGCGATCAGGGCATAGCCGCGTTCCTCAGGATCTTGCGGCGTCCTAGTCACGGAATGCGGCCGGTACTCTTGAAGGGTTCGAGCGTGCGGATCTTGCTGCGCAATTCGTCGGTCGCAGCCCGTGCGTCATCGGGATTTGCAATGACATGCGGCTTGAGCAGCACGATCAGCTCGGTGCGCCGGTCCGTGTTGCGGTGCGTGCCGAAGAGTCCGCCGATGACCGGGATTTGCGAGAGGAACGGAATGCCGTTCTTGCCAAAGCTTCGCGTGTCGCTGAACAAGCCGCCCAGCGCGATGACCTCGCCATCGCGCACGGACACCGTTGTCGCAATCCGGCGGGTCGAGATAGTCGGCGACTGGCGCTGCGTGGCCGAACCTGCGGCCGATGTGCTGATCTGGCTCACTTCCTGCGCGACATCGAGCTGCACCATGCCGCTGGCATTGACGCGCGGTGTGATCTTCAGGATCACACCGGTGTCCTTGTATTCGATGGTGTTGATCACTGCGTTGGTGTTGCCCACCAGGTTGGTGGCCGATCCGGTCGAAATCGGCACCTGATCGCCCACTTGCAGCGCAGCGCTCTGATTGTTGAGCACGAGCAGCTTCGGCGCGGAAACGACCTTCACATTGGTGCGTTCCTGCAGCGCATTGAGCGTGGCATTGATGCTGTTGCCGCCATAGAAGAAGGAGAAACCAGGGTAAGATTGCACCGGGGAAGGCGTGGTCCCTTCGGAATAGCCCACCTGACTTGAGCCGCTCAGGTAATTCCATTGAACACCATAGCGCAGATCGTCATTCAGGCTCACTTCGGTGATCGCCGCTTCGATCAGCACCTGCTGCGGCGCGATGTCGAGCTTGCGCAAGGCGTCCTCGATCGTGGCATATTCGCGCGGGGTGCCAAGCACGATAATCGCGTTGTTGGTTTCGTCGGCGGTTACCCGCACAGCCATGCCGCCGCCGCCCGATGCTCCGCCGTCCTGCGAAGCGGCACCGGCCCCCGGTGCCTGCCCGAAAGCAGGGCGGGGCAGGCTGCTGCCCGATGCCGGCCCGTTTTGCCCGGGCACGCTCTGGCCGTTCTGGGCCGAGCTGCCTTGCGCCCCGTCGCCGCGATCGGCAAAGGCATCGTTGCCGTTTCCGCTCGATCCGCCACCGCTGACCCCGTAAGCTGCGTTGATCGTGCGCGTCAGATCGCGGGCGCGGCCATTTTGCACGCGGTAGACAAAGATCTTGCTCTCGTTGCTCTCGCCCTCGCGGTCGAGGATTTCCACCCAGCGCTTGACGTCGGTCAGGTACTGCGCCTGCGTGCTGATCGCCAAAATGCCATTGAGCTGGTCCATGGTGATCAGCCGAACCAGCCCGCGCGTCGGCGAATCCGGGGCATTGATCAATTTGTCGATCGAAGGAGTGATTAGGCGCGCGTCGGTGCGGTTGGGCACGAACAGCGCGAAGCTGGTGTTGCGCAGCCAATCGACATCGAACTGTTTGAGCACATCGCGCGCGCTGGCGCGCTGGCCGGTGGTTCCGGCGATGGTGATCGCGCCGGTCGCCGGGTCGGTTGCGGTGACCACGCCGGGCAGGATCGAATCGATCACCTTGCGGACCTCATCGGCATTGATGAAGCGCATCATCAGGATTTCTGTGCCGAACCCGGTCGAATTCGCCGGGATCAGCGCGCGGGCATTGGCCGAATTCTGGATTTCAAAACCGCCGGCGACAGGGACCATCGCCAGATTGCTTTGCCGCAAGGCGCGTTCGAACAGATCGAGCAGCGACGACTTCGAAACCGGCCCAGGTGTGACCAAACTTACGCGTCCGGTGACACCGCGGGCAATTACATAATTGCGCTTGAGAATGTCGCCGAGCACCGCCTGCGCCACTGCTGCCACGTCGGCATCAGGAAAATTGACCGAAATGTCGCCCGATTGCGTCTGGAAGACGGGTGCCTTGGGCATGACCGGGGGCGGCTCGGTGCCGGGCACGATGGTCGAACGAACGGTATAGTCGGGTCCGCTAGGGGAAGATGACGAAGGTTGCGGCGGGGGAGGGGGCGGACTGTTGCGCGCGGCACTGGGGTCGCCCATCTGGGCGAGTTCGGGGGTCGCGGGGATCGGGATCGGGTCTGGTGCCGCGGCAAACGCCGCCGTGCTCGTCAGCGCAATGACAATGACAGACTTGAGGCGCGGATTTGCAGGGATCATTGGCCATCTTCCGGATATTCAGGGGCGGGCGCGGCGGGTCCGGCGGCGATCGCGCCATATGCTGCGTTGAATTGTTCGTTGCCTCGGGTCAGGCGTGCCCCGCGCGCTGTCAGCCCCGAAATGCGCCAGCCGGCAATCGTGCCGCCCGGGCCGACATAGCGGATCTTGCCGGTTCGCTCTTGCACCACGGCAACCACTCGGCGGCCGCGCTGCACCGTCCCGGCTATCGTGGCGCCGCCCAGCACGTCGGTCGGCGCGGCGGCGGCCGTGGCTTGCCCGGAGACCGGGGTGAACAAGCTGCGGGCGAGCAGGACTGCCGGGACTGTTACGCGCGGCGATTGCGGCGGCGGTGCGATGCGCTTGGGGCGCGCGGGTGTGCCCCCGGCCGGCAGATCGTCGGCATAAGGCAGCATCACCTGCAGCAAAGCTGCAGCCGCCAGCACCGGGACGATCAACGCGGGGAGCCGCGCGCGGCTACCGCTTGGCGGCAGGGCGATAGGGAATCGATGCTTCAATTTGAACATCCAATGCGGAAGCTTGCCCGGTCACCAGCGCTTCATCGGCGCCGATGACCAGTGCGGTGATCGTGAGGTACGGTTTGGAATTCTGAATGCTGGCGAGGAGCAGGTTGAGCTGACTGGCGGATATCCGCGCTGTGACCCGCGTGGCGGCCTGCCCGGCGGCCGGCGCCGGAATATCCTCGCCGCCGCGAAAATCGCCGCCCAGGCCAATGATAGCGGTTTGCAGCCGCTGGCGCAGCGCCTCTCCCGCGCTTGCGCCATCGGGGGCATTCAGCACGAAATCGCCCAGCAACAGCTCGTGCGCCTCTGCCATCCGCCGCAGACGCGGAATGGCCGCGATATTGCGCTCGTTGGCGCTGTATTGCAGGGCCAGCTGCTTGCGCTGCGCCGCGCGCTCGGAAAATCCTGCGATCAGCGGCCCGACGATGACAAACGCGACAAACGCCACCAGCGCGAGCAAAATCACCACTGCGGCGGCTTGCGATTGCCGCGGCGAAAGCGCCCGCGCGGTCATGGCTTCGCCGCCCGCAGAGTCACTTCAAACGGCTGACCCAGCGGATTTTGCGCCGCTGACGAGGCATCGCTATATCGCTGCACGCTCAAACCGGCGCGGCGCAGGCCGCCGGCAATGTCGGCCTGTTGGGGCCGATAGCCGCTGATGCGCAAGGCATCGCCTTGCCAGGTGTAGCGCTGCACCCAAGCTCCTTGCGGCAGGGTGGCGGCGATGCGCGCGAGTATCGCGAGCGGCTCTCCGGTCTTGCGCGCTTCGACAGTGGCTGCTGCAAAACGGTCCGCCGCAGCGATCTGCGCGTTTATCCGGCGCACGGCGCTTACCGCAGGTTGCTGCTGCGCCACACGGTCTTCGAGCACGGCCACTGTCGCCCGGTCGCGCCACACGAGCAGCCCTACGTTGCCCGCGAAAAGGACCGCGACGGCAATCCACAGTGGAAGCGCGCTGCGGCTGAGATCGCGCGCCAGGCCGGCTTTTTGCAGGCTTGGCAGGAAATCGATCGGCGGGGCACCCATTGGCTCGGGCGTACTCGCGAGGATGCCCAGACAGGGTTGATCGAGCCGCGCCAGCGCAGTGCCCAGCGCTTCCGCGGCGCGGCGGGGCATCGCCGCGACCTCGATCTGCATCCGGCCATTGGCCTGCGCGCGCGACACGATCCGCGTCGCTAGGATCATGTCATCGGCCGCCATCGGCATGATCCGTGTGCCATCCAGCTGGATCATGCTGTCCAGATCGCGGGGGCTCATCACCGGCCGTTCGATTGTCCGGGTCAGGCAAAGATCAGCAGGCAGAATGATCGTTACCGGGCCGAGGCGCTGCGGATAGGGCGCGGCCGGATCGCGCCGGGTCAGGAACTCGCCTGTATCCGGCTGATAATCTGCTAGAATTTTGCGCGCATTCTGCCATTCCTGCAGACGCTGGGGCACCAGCGTGCGCAACTGGTCAAGCCACCAGCGCACGGCTTCGGCGATCCATTGCCCGACAGTTTGCATGTCTGCATCCAGAATGCCGCGTCCGCTCATACTGTACCCTTGCACTCATCGGTCCGCAGATCGCGCTCGCACGAATCGCCATTGGCGGCGCGCAGTCGCACCACCAGTTCCGGCCAGGACCGCTTATCGCCGGAAGGAAAATCAAGCCGCAGGCTGACCAGCAAAGGAAGCACATTCCGGTTGGACCACCGTGGCTGCCAGCGCGATACCACCCCCGCGCCGCCAGCGCCATTGGCTTCGGGCCCGAAATAGCGAACTGAAAAGGCGCTAGCGCCTGAAAGCAGACGGGTCGCGTTCCAGCCGATCACTTCGGGCTGTCGCTTGTCGACCGTCTCGTTCAGCGAGCTCAGGCGGTACAGCGTCAGGTCGCCGCTGCGCTCCAGCCGTAGACGATAGCGCTGAAACGCGGCCGGTGCGGCGTTGTCCGGAGGCTCGCCATCGAATTCCAAGCTGAACTCGTTTCCGGAAAAATCGAGCGTGTTCCCGGTCTGGGGGTTCACGGCGGGATGGATATGCGCGATGCGCTTGCGCAGCGTGAATTGCGCGTTGGCGATCTCGTCGATTTGCGCGTCCCGCTGCCCCGATATCCGCTGCCGCAGATCGATCCGGCCGACCCCGCTGATCAGCACGACCGAAATCATCGCGACGATCGCCAGGCTGACCAACATTTCGATCAGCGTAAATCCCGCTTCGTCGCGCCGGCAGTTCATGGCTTGATCCGCACCGTGCTCAGCCGCAAGATTTCCCGGTTGCCGGCACCGACACCATGAACGACGACGGTCATTTGTTCGAGCGGGTGGCGGTCAAGCGGATCGGCAGGCTGGAACGGTTGACGCGAAACCGCCCAGACATAGTCTCGCCATTGGCTCCGGTTCGGGGCGTTGGCGTCCGCCGCCTGATCGAGCGCCGATTGCGCTACCAGCAGCGCCTCGCGCCGTTGCTGAACGGCCAGGCGGACCCGCGCGTCTTGCCCAGTCGTGCCCACCAGCGCGGCCGTCATTGCAGCGACGATGGCGAGCGCGATCAACGTTTCAATCAGCGAGAATCCCCGGTCACACGCGCTTGGCGGTGCCCCTGAAGATTGCCCCCCGGCAATAGTCACGGCTTGAACACGATCTGCGAGGTGGCGGGATCGACAAAAAACTGGACGCCGCGCGCGGTCGTGCGGATTGCGCCGAAGCCGCCAAGCGCGGTGCCGTCGGCGAAGAAAACAAACCCCTGCTCAGGCCATTCAAGGCGTGCCTGCGGCGGCAATTTTACCTCCGGGCGGCCGGACGAGGATTGCAGTGTCCGGCGCGCCGGCGACCACGATACCCGCGTTGCCGCAGCTCCGGCAATCGCATCGGCGCGGGCCTGCGTAAGAACCAGGGCAAGCGCCATGCGTGCCTCGATCTGCGCGCTTCGTTTGAGTTGATGCTGCAGCGCCGGGAAGGCAATTCCGGCGACCAAGGCCGAAATGGCCAGCGCAACGAGCAATTCGATCAGGGTAAATCCGGCTTCACCTGCGCACCCGTGCTGCCGTGCAAAGGTTGGCCTTGCGCCTGCGAAAACCGGCAGCCAGTGCCGCCGCTTACCAGTTTCCGACATCTTTGGCCTCGCCGGTGCCGCCGGCAGCGCCATCGGAGCCGAAGCTGTAGACATCAGCTTCACCATGATCGCCCGGAGACTTGAACAAATACGGCTTGCCCCAAGGATCGTTGAGAGCTGCAGCGTCGGCGATGTAGGGGCCGTTCCAGTTTGTGCCGCTGGCAGGGGCCTTGACCAACGAGCCCAGACCTTCTTCGGCGGTGGGATAACGCCCGGCATCGAGCTTGTATAGTTCAAGAGCCGCCGCGATGTTTTTGGTCTGGATCTGGGCGGTCTGCGTGCGCGAGCTGCCGAGATACTTGATCACTTGTGGCCCGACGATGGCCGCCAGCAGCCCCAGGATGGCCAGCACGACGAGCAATTCAATCAGCGTAAATCCGCGCTCATTTCGGTCGTGATTGGTCATTGTGATACTGCCAGTTCGTTGAAGCCGAGAATAGCCGACATGACCGAGGCGATGATCACCGCCACGGCCGTGCCCAGCACGACGGTGATGGTCGGTGTCAGGATAGCGACAAGGCGCTCGAGGCGGGTGCGCACATCGCGGTCGAGCACCACCGCAAGCCGCGTCAGCATCAGCGCCAATTGCGAGGTTTCCTCGCCCGTGCGGATAAAGCCGATGGCAAGGCGCGGCAGCATGCCTGTTGCGGCCAATGGCCCCGACAGACCGCCGCCCTCGCGCACGCCTTCGGCAATCTTCGCGATGGCGGCCGCGATGGCGCTGTTGCTGACCGTGCGCTGCGACAAGGCCAGCGCATTCGGCAGCGGAACTCCGCCTTCGAGCAATGCGCCGAGGGTATGCGAGAACCGCGCGGTCTCGATCCGCCGGACCAGCTCACCGATCAGGGGCAGGCCCAGCATCGCCTGATCGATGCGCAACCGGCTTGCCGGCCTGCCGAGCAACTGCCGCACGGCAAGTCCGGCCAGAACCAGCGCGGCCAGCATCCCCAGGCCATAGGCACGCAGAAACTGGCTGGCGGAAATGACCGCCATGGAAGCGAACGGCAGCTCGGCCTGGCTGCTATCGAGCAAACGCTCGAACTGCGGTACGACGAACAGCAACATCATCAGGATGACGCCGACCGCGATCACCGAAAGCGCGATCGGGTAGATCATCGAGGTTATCACCAGCCGCCGCAGCTCTGCCGCCTGTTCGAGCATCTGCGATAAGCGCTCCATCGCCTCGCCCAGCTTGCCATTGGCTTCGCCCGCTTCGGCCATCGCGGCTTCGCCGGGGGTGAACAGCGCCGGGTTATCGAGCATTGCGCGCGATATCGGCGCGCCCTCGCGCACCGCGCTGAGCAACGTGCCCATCGCCTCGGCGGTGGCTGGATCATCGATATTGCCGACCGCCAGCGCCAGCGCGCGGTCGAGCGGCAGCCCCGCCTTGAGCAGAACCGCCAGTTCGGCGATGACCGCGCGGCTGATCGCGCTGTTGCGCCGGGAAATGCCCTCGCTGGCGTTGGCCGGGCCGTTGCCGCCCGCGATCAGGCGCAGTTCGACCGGAATATTGCCGCTGCGCCGAATCTGCGCCAGCGCCTCGCTCTCGCTGGCGGCGTCAAGCTGCCCGGCTACAATCCGGCCATCGCCGCGCATCGCGCGATAGCGAAAGGCGGGGACGACATTCATTCGCCGCTCGCAACCCGCAGCACTTCCTCGATCGTCGTCAGCCCTTGCGCGGCTTTGGCATAGCCTTCCTGCAGCAATGTGCGCTGCCCGGCAGCGCTGGCGCATTCCTCGATCTGGCGGGCATCGGCGCGCTTCAGGATCAGGCGCGCGATCGCATCATCGACCGGCAGGAAATCGAACAGCGCTATCCGCCCGCTATAACCAGTGCCATGGCAGGCGACGCAGCCGGTGGCGCGGTGGAAGTGGCTCTTTGCCGTCGGCGCAGCAGCAATCCCGAGCGAGGCCAGCAGCGCATCATCGGGCACAAACGGTTCCCGGCAATGTAGACAAAGACGCCGCACCAGCCGCTGCGCCAGCACCCCGGCCAGAACCGAGCTGAGCAGGAACGGCTCAACCTCCATGTCGATCAGCCGGGTAATGGCGCCCGCTGCTGTATTGGTGTGCAGCGTCGAAAGGATCATATGCCCGGTCAGCGCCGCCTGCACCGCGATCTGCGCGGTTTCCACATCGCGGATTTCGCCGACCATGATCGCATCGGGGTCCTGCCGCAAAAACGAGCGCAATGCGGTGGCAAAAGTAAAGCCGATGCCCGGCTGCACTTGCGTTTGCACGACACCGGGCAGGCGATACTCGATCGGATCTTCGACCGTCAGCAGCTTGCGTTCAACCTGGTTAAGCTCGGCAAGCGCTGCATAGAGCGTGGTGGTCTTGCCGCTGCCGGTTGGGCCGGTGACCAGCACGATGCCATAGGGACGGCGGATCGCCTCGCGAAATTGCTTCACCAGGCGGTCATCGAGGCCGAGCGCGCTGAATTCGAGCGCGAGATTGGACCTGTCGAGAATGCGCAGCACCACGCTTTCGCCGTGGATCGATGGCGCTGTGGCGACACGCAGATCGATCTCGTGGCCGCGCACGGCCAACCGAAGGCGGCCGTCTTGCGGGATGCGGCGCTCGGCGATGTCGAGCCCGGCCATGACCTTGATGCGCGCCACGACCGAGGACCGCATGGCTTGCGGCAGGCGGGTGACCGGGCGGAGCATGCCATCGATGCGAAACCGCACGATCAGGCTATCGTCGCTGGGTTCGAGGTGAATGTCCGAAGCGTGCTCATCGACCGCTTCGGCAATCAGGCGATTTACCGCCCGGATGGCCGGCGCATCGCTGGTCAGGTCGCGCATCCGGTCGATGTCACCCGTTTCGACCGTGTCATCGAGCACGACCGGATCGGCGCCGTCATGGCACAGGCGCTCGATTGCGGCCTCGATATCGCTGGCGCGCGCAATGACCCGGTCCACGCGCCGATCGAAAGCGAAGCGGAACGCGGGCTCGATAAAGCTGTCGAAGGGATCGACGACCGCGACGCAGATCCGCTGATCATCCATCGCGATCGGGGCAGCGCGAATGTCGCGCAGGAATTCGGCGGCGACAGGGCGCGCAAGCGGCATCGGCTCGCGCAGCATCTCCGCGCGTGCCTGCGGCATGCCGCTGGCGAGGGAGAGATGCTCGCACAGCGCCTGTTCCGACATCAGACCAAGGCGGGTAACCACCGATTCAATGCGCTCGCCGCTTTCTTGCTGAACCGATTGCGCGCGCGCAAGCGCCTCGCGCGACAACAAGGCTTTTTCGGACAACACAGCGGCGATTGAACTGACAGGCAAGTGTGCCGATTTTGGCGCAGCGTTTTCGTGCGGAAGATCGCCTGGCGATGCATTTTCTCCGCGCGAGGTCGCTGCGCCGGGCGGAACGGTGTCAACCACGTTGGCGAGAATCGCGTTAGACTGCACCTGAACCCTCGCGGTGAAGCCGGGGGCGGTCAGGTTCTTGACCGACCGGCACATCATCGAGCGCATTATGGGGCGATTGCGTCATTTGTGTTACGAGCAACTTATCTTCGACCTGCCGCCAGCCGGCGCGGTTGCGCAGGGCTTCGCGGCATTGATTTGCCGCCGCAACCGCGACTTAACAGTAAGCTTTTCCCAAGTCATTCTTTGGTTCTTGCGCCGTGCGTGGGGAACAGCTTTCTCAACCGACCGGCGCACTGTGCCAAAATGATCAGCGGCGCCGGCGCGCGCTCACATTATCCCGGACTGCAACAAAAGAATCACGTTTCTGTCATGTGCCGAGTCTATCAGAACGTCGCCAGCCTACATCGGGTTGGGAATCGGGGAAGCGCTAAAAAGTAGAAAATCTTGAAATTCGCGAAGCCTGCAATGGACCTGAAGTAAATTCGGGTACACTGGAGGCGTTTGTTTATGGACTCCAAATATATCGCTTGCGATTGTATGATTCGCAATAAATTTTAAACGAATTTTTGGGCCATAAATTCACGTGAACGTTTCGATTTTGATTTCGGTTTAGCGCGGTTCGGTTAATTTTCAGTTTTGCTCACGAAGTCCTTCAGGAGGAATTAGTAAATGGTTAACTTCAAATCCACGCTGCTTGCCGCGACGATCGTCGCTGGCACGGTGGCTTCGCCCGCTTTCGCGCAGCAGATTCCGCTGCCTGCCCCTTCGACCCCGGACGCCTCGCTGCGCGGCGCGGGTGCTTCGTCGATCCAGAACATCCTTGTTCGCGCGATGAACTGCGTCGGTATCGACAACCCGCGCGGCGCTTCGTCATCGCCAGCTGGTACGCTCACCACCCTGACGGGCGGTATCTTCGTCGGCACTCCTGCGCTGGACTGCCGCGGTACGCCAGACGGCAATGGCGGTTTCATCCGCGACACGACGAACCTGCAGCCTAACGCTCAGGCGAAGTATGTTGCGACGGGCTCGGGCTTTGGCCGCACGATGTGGAGAGATTTCGGCAACGATTTCCAGGGCGGCGCTGGCGCTACCCCCACGACCGGCGTGTTCAACCCGTTCGTAACCGCTCCCAACGTCTGGGCGAACCTGCAGTACGCCTTTTCGGACACCCCCTTGTCCACCGGTGACCTCGCCACCTACAACACCCGTGCAGCCCCGAGCGGCGGTGCTGCGATTACGTTCCCGCTGTTCGTTCTGCCGGTCGCCATTGCTTACAACCCAGTTTATGGCACCAATGCTGCTGGCAACCCCATGGTGTTCAACGCTCGCGGTCGCGGCATCTCGGTGAACGGCACGCCGCTCGCGGCAATCCGTCTGTCGAAGGCGGCCTATTGCGGGATCTTCAACGGCACGCTGACGAACTGGAACCACCCTGCGTTCCGGTCGCTGAACATCAACACCGAACTGTTCGATACCTCGAACGACACCGCCACGCGTTGGGCTGCCGATGGCGCGCCGATCCGTCTGGTTGGCCGTATGGATCGTTCGGGCACGACCGACATCTTCACGCGCCATCTCGCTGCGGTTTGCAACCCCACCAGCGCACCTGGCGTCGCGCAGACCACCACCACAACCGGTCGTATCATCAACCCGGGCGTTCCTGCCTTCACCGGCGTGAACAGGTTCTTGAACGCTGCCGAATCGCTTCCTTACGCGGCTTCGACCGGTGTTGATTTCCGCAGCGTTCGTGGTGACACCAACTATCGCACGAACATCACCAATGTTAACGTGAACCTGGCAGGTACCACCAACTCGATCTCCGGTGACTATTTCAACGGAACCGCGATCGTGAACATCGGCGCCGGCAGTGCTACTTTCCCAAGCACCTCTGGCACCACTGCGGCACCGACAGGCAATGTCGGCAGCGGCCTGTTCCTCCTCGCCGATGGCACTGCGCGCGTTGCCGGTGCGATCAACCTGGCACCTGACTATGCTCTGAACGGTGTCATGCTCAACGGCAAGATCACCTACATCTCGTCAGACTCTGTTCAGCCATCGATCGACTCGCTTCCCGGTTTGACGGCTGCAACCCTGCAGGTTGGTGTATCGCCGACGCTTTATGCGAACCCGACTGCAACCGGTGGCCGCCAGGCGATCGGTACAATCGCGCCGCCTCAAGCGGATTCAACCGGTCTGTACTTGGCCAACGACACTCGTCTGGTTCGTCCCACCACGGGCACGACCCTCGTGCCAGCAACCCGCGCCAACCCGGTTGCGTGGGGCGATGTTCTCTATGCAGACAGCGCCAATACGCTGGCTAACCCGACGGTGGGTTACCCGATGACCGGCACGACCCAGGTCTTGCTGTATACCTGCTACAATGGCACCAATCGTGAGCAGATGGTGAACACCCTCGGCTACATTCTCGGTCAGTATGCCCGGGACGGCAACGGCGTGGCTACCGCGCGCGGCATCATCAACGGTGTCACGCCAACGGCGCCCGGTGTCGTTTACCAGTCGAACACGGGCGTTGTTCCGATTTCGTGGGCACGTGCCATCGTCAATACGTTCCTCTCGAACCCAGTGGCCGAACCTCTTCTTGGTTCGCAAAACCTCTGGATCCAGGACCGGACCCTGCCTCTGTATCAGACCTATGCAGCTGCCGTATTCTACGGTGTCGGTTCTGGTCCGGCCCCAACTGCTACGCGGCCGACCGGCACGCTCTTCAGAGCGGAACGGCCGAACATCCGCACTGCGACTGTGGCAAACCCCAGCTGCGCAACCCGCACTGGCGCTTGATCGTCTGATCGTAGCCTAGCTGAAATGAAGAGGGCCCCGGAGCGATCCGGGGCCCTTTTTCTTTGCTATGTGTCGCGGCGAGATTCCGCGATGCGGCGCATCACCTGACTGTCACACAGATTAAACACTCGCCCTCCAGAGAGCACATTCCGGGCGCGTGGGGGATCCGATTGGAATGGCTGGGCCGTGTGCTCTTTTTTCACGCGCGAGCGTGATGCTGGCATGGATGATGGCTTGGGCTTCCCCGGCGCTCGCCGCGCAAGCGTCGCCAGCGGGCGCAGAGCGCGCGCCGGAAACATTCTATGTTCAAGCCTATGATGTTTCGGGCGTTACCGCGCTTTCGGTCAGCGAGATCGAGCGCTTGGTCTATGCCCACTCCGGCCCGGATCGTACCAACGACGATGTCGAAGCGGCGCGCAAGGCGCTGCAGGATGCTTATGCCGCGCGCGGCCTTGGCGCGGTGGTGGTCGAAGTGCCCGTGCAGGAGCGCGAGGTTTTCGCGCAGGGCGTGATTCAGATCACGGTTAACGAGGTACCGGTCGGCGAAGTCCGCGTAACCGACAGCCGCTATCATTCGCTATGGGTTGCCCGCAAGCAGCTGCCATCGCTGGTCGAGGGCAAGCCGCTCGATATCACCGCGTTGCAGGCCGATGTGACCCGGGCCAACCGCTTTCCCGATCGCACGCTCAATCCGATTTTCAAGCCGGGCAGGGCCCCCGGAACGATCGATGTCGATATCAAGGTCGATGACAGCCGTCCGCTGCATGCGAGCGTCAACTTGAACAATGACGCCAGCCCGGCCACGACCCAGCTTCGCGCAATTACAACATTGCGGTACACCAATCTCTTCCAGACCGGCCAAAGCGCGACCTTTACCTACATCGTGTCGCCGCTGAACCGCACCGAGACCGAAGTCTACGCCGGATCGTACACGTTCCCGCTGCTGCGCACGCCGTGGAGCTTTGCGATTTCGGGCTACTATTCGAACAGCAATATCGCCGCGCTGGGGGGCACCAACGTGCTCGGCAACGGCTACCAAATCGGGGCGCGTGCAATCTATCATCTGTCAACTTCGGGCAGCCAGCAGCAATTCAGCTTCGGGGTCGATTACAAGAATTTCAAGCAGGATATCCAGGTGGGCGGCGCTATCTCCAGTGCAACGCCCATCCGTTACATCCCGCTCGAGCTGCAATATACGATTGCCGGGGGCAGCGAGCAGGTCAACTATGCGGTGACTTTGGGATCAACCGTGGGGCTTCGCGCCCTCCGCCCCAGAGCTTGTGCCAGCCCCACCGGGCCTTGCGTGCTTATCGATGCGTTTCGCAACCGCGAAGGGTTTAGCAACGAGAATTTCGTGCGCGGGGACATCTCGTTCGATCTCTCGTATGCTTTCAAGAACGACATGATCGCCGCGTTCCGGCTCAACGGTCAGCTCGCAGACTCGCATCTGATCACCAACGAGCAGTTTTCCGGCGGCGGCCTGCGCAGCGTGCGCGGCTACTACTCGTCCGAGGCAGTGGGTGACAACGGCATCGCGCCAAGCCTTGAATTGCGCTCACCGTCGCTGGCCGGAAACTTCGGCAAATGGCTGACCGAGGCGCGGTTCTTCGCCTTTGGTGATGCGTCGTTCATGCGCGTGATCAACCCGCAGCCCGAACAGACCGCGAGCTTTGCGCTGGTCGGCCTCGGCGGCGGCTTTCGTGTGCGTATTTTCGACCGGATTTCCGGTGAAGTGCTGGGTGCGGTCGCGATGACCAGCGGTCCGGTGACCAAGCGGGGATCGCCCCGGGTAAGTTTCGACGTGAAGGGGGAATTCTGAGTGTTCCAGGCAACGGTGAAAAAAGCGATGATGCGCTTGTTCCTGATGATCGTTCTCGCGATCGGACTGGCCTCTCCGGCCGCAGCCGAAGGCGAGAGCGCCGGATGGTGGAACAAAGAGTGGAGCTACCGCAAAGCGGTGACGGTCGATACGTCGCCGGGCGGCGTCAACGTGAGCGGTGCGATCGGACGCACGGTAGTGCTGATCCGGCTGCACAGTGGGAACTTCACGTTTACCGATGCCATGCAGAACGGCGCGGATATCCGGCTGGTCGATGCCGATGACAAGACCCAGCTGCCCTACCACATCGAGCAGTATGATGCCACGACGGGGATCGCCACGCTGTGGGTCTCGGTGCCCAATCTGAATGGCGGCGAGAAGAAGCAGATCTGGCTCTATTTCGGCAACAAGACGGCGCCCGTGGGCTCGGATGTGCCGGGAACCTTCGATCCCGATTACACTGCCGTCTATCATTTCAGCGAAAAGCCCGGCCAGCCCTCGCTCGACTCGACAGCCAACGCCAATTCCGCCAAAGTTGCTCCTCCGGGGGTCGACGAGAGCGGGATCGTTGGCCGCGCGGCGCAGTTTCCGGGGCAGGGCGCGCTGGCGATCGACGCCAGCGGATCTTTGGCGGTGACGGCCGGTTCGCCGTTCACTTTCTCGGCATGGGTCAAGCCGCAGCAACTTGCCGGGACGCAAGCCATTTTTGCGCGTGGCGGTTTGGTCATCGGGCTGAATGCCGGTGTTCTCTATGCATCGGGGCCGGGTGTTTCGGTCACCGCGAGCACTGCGGTGAAGCAGGGTGAATGGAGCCACGTGGCTTTCGTATCTGATGGCAAGGCGTTCTTCGTCTATGTCAACGGCACCGAGCAAGGCACCGCTGCGGGGGCAATGCCCGCCCTCGATGGTCCGATGAGCATCGGCGGCGAGGCGAGCCAGCCCTATACCGGGGCGCTCGATGAAGTGCGGCTGTCCAAAACGGCTCGCCCGGCAGCGATGATACTGGCAATGGCACAAGCCGAAGGTGCGGGCGGAAAGCTCGTTTCGGTTTCGGAAACCGCTGAGAAGCAAAGCTCGGGTAGCGGCGTGCTTTCCTTCATCGTCAGCAAGCTGGAGCCGATCGACGCCGTGATCATCGGTTTGTGTATGATCCTACTGGCGGCGGCGATTGCACTTATGGTCGTCAAAATCCGCTATCTGAACGCAGCCGACAAAGCCAACCAGCGCTTCACGCGTCATTTCGCGGCAATGCAGGACGAATTCGTGCCGCTCGAGGAAGCCGAAGGGGTCACGCCGCAGGAAGCGGCATTCCTCAATCGCAATTCTCCGCTGGCGCGCCTTTACGAAGTCGGGGTCGATGAGCTTGACGCGCGGCAAAGCGCATCGGGCAACCGGCCGCTGTCGAGCCAGGCGGTGAACTCGATGCGCGCTGCGGTCGACTCGCAGTTCGTCAAGGAAAACCAGAGGCTCGACAATCTGATCGTCATCCTGACTATCGCGATTTCCGGCGGGCCATTCATCGGCCTGCTCGGCACCGTGGTCGGGGTGATGACCGTGTTCGGCGGCGTGGCCATGGCGGGCGACGTGAACGTGAACGCGATCGCACCGGGTATCGCCGCCGCGCTGCTGGCCACGATCGCCGGCCTCGCCTGCGCCATCCCGTCGCTGTTCGGATACAACTATCTGAACGGGCGGATCAGCGGGCTGGCCGATCAGATGCGCGTGTTCATCGAACAATTGATCACCCGCATGGCTGAAGTTCAGGCCAACGCTGCGCAAGCCATCCAAGATTCGAAATAAGGGAATACGTCCATGCAAGTAGGTGGCGGCCGCAAGGCCTACGACGATATCAACATCACGCCGATGCTCGACCTGGCATATGTGTTGCTGGTGATCTTCATTCTGATGGCCACGGCTTCGGTGCAGGGCATCAAGGTCGATCTGCCCAAGGCGAGCTCGGCCAAGAGCCTAGTTCAGCCGAAGACGATCGCCATCACGGTCAACAATCAGGGCCAGATCTTCATGGATGCCTTTCCGGTGACCTTGGCCGATCTGGAAACGCGCCTGCGCAATGCCAAGGCTTCAAATCCCGAAGTGCCGATCGTGCTCAAGGGCGATCAGACCGCGCAATATGGCAAGATCACCGAGGTGCTCGATTTGTGCCGCCAGCTTGATCTGACCAAAGTCGGTCTGGTCACCGGCAAGCCGACCGCGTCCTGAACGCCTGAGCAGACCGCACCGTGGCCAGACAACCGACATTTCCTGATCCTGAGGAGCAGGGTTCGCGCCGCGGGCTGCTGATCGCGGTTGGCGCGGTGGTCGTGCTTGTCCTGCTGTGGTTTGCCTATCAGGCCATGACCGCGACAAGCGGGGTCAAGGTCGAGGCACCGCCACCTGCGGTGATTTCGATGTTGCCACCACCGCCGCCACCGCCGCCGCCTCCCCCGCCGCAGCCAAAGCCGCCCGAGCCGCAGGAAAAGGCCGCGCCCGAGCCGAGCATTGAGCCTCCAAAAGCGGCGGCGGCACCAGCGGCTGTTTCGATCAACGGTCCGGCGCAGGCGGGCGGGGATTCCTTCGGCCTGCAATCGGGCTCCGGTAGCGGGATTGGTGGCGGCGGGTCGACTGGTACTTGCGTCGGCCCAAGCTGCGGCGGCGGCGGCACGGGCATGAGCGAAGTGTTTTATCGCCGCTATCTGAGCGCGATCCTGCAGGAGAAAGTGCAGCGCGACGACCGGATCAACCGGTTGGTGTTCAGCGCGGATTTCGCCGTCACGATCTCGCCGGGTGGGAGGGTTACTTCGGTCAGCATACTCAAATCCAGCGGGCGCGACGATCGTGATGCATCGATCAGGTCGATCCTGCTCGCCATATCCAATCTCGATCCGCCACCAAGTGCGGTTCGTTTTCCGCAGCGCGTTACGGTACGGGGCCGGCGTTCGCTATGAACGGCGCGTGCAAGCAGTCTAGGGGAGCTTTGATGAGCCGGTTGTGGTCTTTTACATCGACATCGCTGTTGGCGGCATCGGTCGGTGGGGCGCTCGCCGCATCACCGGCGCTGGCTGAGGAGCAGGCGGGTGCGGTTCCGGACGCGCCAGCGGCGGCGGCGAAGCCCGCGCCTTCCAGCAATGCGATGATCAACCTGGTGCGTCTGCTGGTGGCGCAAGGCACAATCACCCGCGAAAACGGCGAGAAGCTTATCGTCCAGGCAGAAAGCGAAGCGGCCGAGGCACGCCTCGCGGCTGCTACGCTGCCCGCGAACGGCCAGTTTGCTGGAGGCCAAGCTGCAGGAGGTCAGGCTGCAGGAGGTCAGGCCGCAGGCGGCGCTCTGCCCGCCCCCGCGTTCGGTCAATATGCGGGCGGCAATCTTCCGCCTCCCCCGCAAGGCACCGTGCGCGTGCCCTATATTCCACAAGTCGTGCGCGATCAGATCCGCGACGAGCTCAAGGCCGAAGTGCTCAAACAGGCAAGCGCGCAGGGCTGGGCGTCCCCGGGTAAAGCGGCCCCATCCTGGGTGCACAATCTCACCATCTATGGCGACATGCGCCTGCGCTCGCAGTCGCATTTTTACAGTCAGGACAATTCGGACCTTGTTCCGAATTTCCAGGACATCGCCGCTGGCGGTCCGCTCGATCTGATTAACAGTCCGATCCCCTTGCTCAATACCCGGCAAAATCAGTACAACTTGCTGCGCTACCGGTTGCGGCTTGGGGCTGACTTCAAGATCGGTTCGAATGTGCGCGTCGGGGTGATGCTCGGCGGCGGCAACGATACCTCGCCGGTGAGCTCGAACGTCACGCTCGCCAGTGGTTTTGTCGATCGCAACTTCTTTGTGCACAAGGCCTTCATCGAGGTGAAGCCTAAAGAATGGTTGAAGTTTACCGGCGGCCGTATGGACAATCCGTTCTGGTCGACAGAGGCGCTCTTCGATTACGATCTGTCCTTCGACGGGTTTGCCGGCGAGATCAAATTGCCCGAGCAGGGCGATGGGTTTGCCAATTACAAGCTGGTGTACGGCGCCTTCCCGCTCGATTTCGGCGGGCTGAACTTCCCCAATACCTCGAACGTCAAGACGGCCGCGCCGCAGCGCTGGCTGTTCTCGGCGCAGGCTGAAGCCGACTTCAACCTGCCCGGCGACATTCTGGTCAGATCGGCGGCCAGCTATCACCATTACCTCAATATCGAGGGACGCCCCTCAGCACCTTGCGCGCTGTATCTGGGCGTGACCGAGTGCTCGACCGATGGCTCGGCGGTGACTTACGTGCAGAAGGGCAACACGCTGTCGTTTATACGGCGAATCGCGTTTGATCCGACTCTACCGGCCACCACCGTTCAGCCGCAGCCGCAGCTGCTGGGGCTGACGCAGTCGTTCCGCGTTCTCGATGCGCTCATCTCTGTCAAAGTGCCGCTTAGCCCGAAGACCGACGTCACGTTCACCGGCGAGTATATCCGCAACCTTGGCTTCCGGCGCAGCAACGCCTGCCGCTTCGGCGTTGCCGGTCAGCCCGTGAACAATGGCGGCGATGGCGGCAACGGCAATATCTGCGATCCAGTCCCGGCCAACCGCACGCCCTATGTCGGCGGCAATCAAGGGTTTGACGTGCAGATCGGCGCGGGCTGGGATCATCCAAATCGGTGGGGCCAGTGGCGGGTCTACCTCGGTTATCGCTACCTCGAAAGCGATGCGGTGCTCGATGCCTTTACCAACGATTATTTCCGGCTCGGCGGCACAAATGTCAAAGGGTTCATCCTGGGTGGCACGTTAGGGGTGTATGATAACGTCACGCTCGGTGCGCGCTGGTTGAGCGCCAACGAAATCAGCGGCGAGCCGCTGGCGATAGATGTCTTGCAACTCGATATGAATGTGACCTTCTGATGCGCCGTCCGCTGATATTTCTGGCCTTGCTTTGCAGCAGTTCGGTCCTCGCGGCGCAGCAATCCTTGCCGCCGCCGCCGCCTCCGCCGCCTCCGCCGCCTCCAGCGGCGGCGCCAACGCTAGCGGATATCGATGCCTTGCAGCAGCGCCTTTTGGCATCGCAGCAGGTGATCGCCACGCTGCAGCGCGAATTGGCGGATGCCAAGAGCCGCGGCGTGGCACTGGAGCAATGCCGCACGCGCAACGGACGGCTCGTCTCGATCGGGCGTCAACTCGTCGAAGGCTACAACGGTCGGTACAATAAGGTTCATGGCCGCGATCCATTGCAATTGGGCCGCAGGCGCTTCGAGTTCGAACTCCAGGCGCTGTCAGAAGCGGTTTACGACAACAAGGTCGACGTCCCGCTGCGTACTTTGCCCGGCGGAACGGCGATTACCGGCGAGCCGGAGAAGGTGAACTAGGCATGGCGTACAAGCGGATCAGCGCGCAACGGTTGCTCGCCGGGACCAGCATAGCGGCGATGATGCTCGGGCTGATTGCGACCCCGGCGCATGCCCAGCTGGCGGCGATGCGCGCGGCTGCCGGCACGATCACCCCGCCGGTCTCGGTCCCTTCCGCGCAAGGCACGCCGCCGCGCTCGGCGACCATGCAGGGTGCTCTGGCGCGCCAATTGAGCTTGCAATCGCGCGCGCAGGCGCTCGCGACCTATGTCACCTCGGCAAAGTCTGCCGCGCTTGCCTCGATCCGCGCGACGCCTGCCGACGGCATTGCAGATAGCGGGCTCAATCCGATCCAAGCGGTGCGAGCGGCGACGATTTATGTCGCGGCGGGGGTCGATGCCGCTACGGTCAAGGGCAACAGCGCGCCCCTGTCGGTCTCGGCTGCGTCTGATCTGACCGGCGAAAACACTTGGGAGGGGGCGCTTGCCCCGGTGCAAAGCACTGCAAGCTCGGGCAAAGTCACTGTCCGGATCGACCAGACGCAGCAGCGCGCGCTGCTCAACTGGCAGAATTTCGACGTGGGCACGAACACCGCGCTGGTGTTTAACCAGAAGCAGGGCGGCGTGGCGCAGCCGAGCTGGACGGTCGTCAACCGGGTGGTCAATCCGATCAAGCCGAGCACGATCCTTGGTTCGGTCACTGCCGACGGCACCGTGCTGGTGCTCAATCGCTCGGGTGTGTTGTTCGGCCCGACCGCGCAAGTCAATCTTCACTCGCTGGTCGCCAGCAGCCTCGAGCTGGGCAATTTTGCGTCGTCGCTGACCACCGTCGGTGCTAACACCTTCTTTAATCCGACTACGATCAAAGACCGGGTTACCGCTTACCTGCAGAACGGCTTGCTCGTGCAGGGAGTTTCCGGCCTCAAGGGTCAGCTGCTGTCATCCGTCCTGCCGGTGGGGCCGCAATACGACGTCAATCAACCATTGCCAGTGCCCGGGACCCTTGAAGGGGACGTCCTCGTCTATCAGGGTGCCCAAATATCGTCGAACAGCGGCGGCTATATCATTTTGGCTGGACCTACCGTGCAGAATGCCGGGACGCTCTCGGCCACTGAAGGGCAAGTCAGCCTTCAGGGTGGGCGCTTCATTGGTGCGACGACTTCAACTGGCGCGAGCGGCAGCGCAGACGAGAACGTACGCGGGCTGATCCTGTCGAGTCAGATACCTAATGTGCCGCTGCTCCCGCAAGATCCGACCCCGGATCAAGGCATCGTAATCAATTCCGGCCTTATCACCTCGCGCCGGGGCTATATCTCGATGGGAACGTCGATTTATGGGCAGGTCACCAACGACGGCTTACTTAGCGCCACGACCAGCGTTTCGCGCAATGGCAAGATTGCACTGACAGGCGGAGAAGTGACTCTTGTCGGTAATGCCGATTTAGCAAAAGCCAGCGGCATTTCGATCCTGCCCGATGATAACGGCGAGACCATTCCGCAGGGCAGCCCCAATAGCCCGCCCGCATTCAAGAGCTCGCAAATCACAATCGGCAATACGATCAATTCTTATCTCGCAGCTGATGGTGGCGGGGATACTGCTTTGTTGCCGACGCGCTTCTCGATGGAGCAGAACGCTTTCGTGCTTGCGCCCAATGCGAAGGTTGTCATTGGTCATGATCTCGCGACCGGCGTTTTCCTGCCCAATCCCGGAATTTCCGGATCGGTGACGATCGCTGATGGGGCAATCATCGATGTGAGCGGCATGAAAGCCGTGGCGCTCGATGTTTCTGACAACAGCGTCAGGATCAGCCCGGCCAAACAAAACGAACTTCGCGATACGCCGACGTATCGCTCCGTCAGAACGGACGGCGGCTTCACGCTGAACGGCCAGACGCTGTTTGTCGATGCGCGCGCCTCGGGTGTTCGCGATGATGGCGTTGTCTGGGTCGGCTCGCCGCTCCTGGAAGCCGCCAGCGCCGCGAGCCAGATCCCGGTCAGCGCCGCCGAACTGATGACCAAAGGCGGTACGATCAGCATCGACGTCGGCGCGGCAACCGGCTCGGGCAATCTTTCCGCCGCGGCGGTTCCTGCGCTGTCCATTGCCGATGGGGCGCTGTTCGATATCTCCGGCGGTTGGACGACGTATGCCGCAGGAACTGTCCTGACTACTCAGCTGCTAACTGCCGATGGACGTGTCGTCCCCATAGATCAGGCTGATCCCAATGATGTCTTCGTCAGCATCTACACTGGGTATACGGCCGAGCAACCCCGGTTCGGCATCTCGCAGACATTCAACAACAATGCCCTGCAGGGGCAGCAGTTCGAAGACGCCTATGATGAGGGGCGCGATGCGGGGGCGCTGCAGATCGGCGGGAGCCAGATTACGTTCGATGCGACGGTGCATGCCAATGCGTTTGCAGGATCTCGGCAATTGGCCTCGGCCCTTGCGCCGACCGCCAGTTCTGCGATTACCGGTGATCCCCGCCTGCTCCAATATTCCAAGAACCAGCTTCCTGCGGGTGGCCTGCTGAGGATCGGTTCGTTCAGCGGATCGTCCGGGGTCGGGCTCGGCCAGGATATCGTTGTTTATCGGGGTACCAAGCCGGGTCCGGCGAACGATGCCGAATTGCTGCTCGACGACCGCATGCTTTCCAACGCGGGCCTTTCCGGGCTGGTGCTGCAAACCAGCGGCGCGGTTACGTTTGCCTCGGCCACCGACGCGCTGCTCACAGATCCGGCGGCGCTGGCGATAACCGGCGATTCGGCTTTGACGCTGGCCGATGGCGGCATGCTTGAAGTCGACGCGGGCCGAGCGATCCGTTTCAATGGCGATGTGCGGATTGCGGGCGGTACGGTCGCGGCGCGGACTTATCAGCTGACCGACATCAATGCCGCCGGTCCGGGGACCGTTGGCAATCCGTTCCGCAGCGATGACGATATCGCCCTGAACTATGCCAGCGACAGCCCCCTGCCGACGGGCAGCTTTGACATTGTCGTAAACGGCGCGTTGTCGGTCGCCGGCAAGTGGGTGAACGACTATCTGGGGGCCGCTATCGCGCAAGGTCCGGGCTGGATTGACGGTGGCTCGATCAGTCTGACAGTAGCGCCAAGGGTGTTTGTCCCGCTCGATGGAGATATCTTCACCGCCTCGGTCGCTGGCGATATCAGCGGCAGCGTCCGCGTGAACGCGAGCGCTTTGCTCGATGTTTCTGCCGGTGCCTATGTCTCCAACGCGCGCACGTTCAATCTAGCTGCCAGTGGCGGTAATGTTAGTCTGATCAACGAGACCACTTATGCGACAGTGGCGCCGTTGCAGGTAAACGCCGACCTGATCGGCTCAACCGTGCGGGGCCAGAGTGTCGCTTTTACACCGGACCCGCCAACGCCCACGACTATCAGGGGCATACCTTCGCTTGTTCCGATCAGCCAAAACAGCGTTGTGCAGTTCTCGGCGGACAGCATCCGGGGCTTTGGATTTTCGGGTGGCGGTACCTTCAAGCTGGTCTCGCCTGATATTGCCTTTGCTGCGCCTGGCGACGCCAACGCCACCGTTGTCCCGCTCGATTTCTTGCAAAGGACCGGTTTCGGGACGCTCGACATCACCAGTTATCGCGCCCGCACGGTGCGCGATCTGTTTGATAACGACAGCACCCAGCTATCGAGTTTCTTCGAAACGACCCGATTTGTGGTCGGCGCAGGCAAGACGCTGGATCTGACGCAAGTGACCCTGCCCGATGTCCTCGATCCAGCGACCCAGGCGCAACTGCTTGGCCTCACCACTGGCGGAAGCTTGAATGGTCTATTGAAGCCGGGGGTCGCCAGCTCACTGTGGTATCGTAGACCAGGTCGCCTTTTGCTGCGCGGCTTGACCGAGCTGGACGTTGAGGCGGGCGGGTCGATTATCGGAGCGCCTGAAGCTCTAATCGTCGCACCCAAGCTTTACAATGCCGGACTGATCAATCTCCCGGGCGGCACAATCCAGCAAGTGGCGACCTTGCCTCCGGCTCTCAATCTCAGCGGGATCGGGCTGTTCGATCTAGCGGGCGAGAGCCGCGATTTCGACGCGGTATTCGGTGCGCGAGACTCATCGGGCCGCTATGCGGCAAGCGGCCTCAATACTGCTGGCATTACCAACACCGATGGCTCGGTGAAAACCAATAACCAGTTGTTCACGGTGCCCGGAAACGAGCAGTTCCTTTATTTTCTGGGCCGGGTCGCGGCCAACGATGGAATTGAGCTTGCCGCTGGCAGCACGACCAATCTTGCCGGGATCGCGCTTTCCAATCCTGAGGCGCCGCTACGCGCGGATGGCACCAGATACAATTTCGGCAGGTTAATCGCAGGTGGCAGCATCACCACTGCCGCCGCGTTCAATCCCACCAATGATGTTACGCAGGCGCTTTTCCCGAATCCAGACTACGGTGTCGTCACCTATCCCGATCCCACCAGTACTTCGTCAACGCCGCCGCCGCTGCTCGTGCAGACCGCGGCGCGCCGGCTTGTTGCAAGGCCGGGCGCGTTGCTCGATGTCAGCGGCACCAGCGCAACTTTCGATTTTCAAGTGTCCGAGGGACGGTACGCGCCGAGCCTGCAATGGAGCGATGCGGGGACCGTGGCTCTACGGGCAGGGGGAACGCTGTCAGGCGCGACGATCAAGGCGCTTGGCGGTGCTCCGGCTGCGACAGGCGGCACGCTTGAATGGCTTCTGCCGACCATCCGGGCAACCGACGATGGCGCGGCTGCAAACAATGTCGCATTCGCAGACGCCATCACCACTTCCGGTTTCGATACGCTGATCGCCTATGGCGGACTGACTTTGGACGGCGCGTTTACGCTGCAGCTTGGCAAGTCGTTGCTGGTGCGCTCGCCCGCTTCGCTCGAAGACACCCCGATCGGGACAAATGCTGCGGTTACCGTCTCTGCAACTCGCGGAACAAATGCGGTCGTTGAGGCGCCTTATCTCGCCTTTGCCAGCCGGTCGGGAACGGTGCGCAATTCCGGCATCGCCACTGGCGACGCCGCAGTGACCTTTTCTGCCGGCTCTCTTGGCATGGACTTTTTCGGCAGCACTCTGTTCGATAGCTCGATTGCCCTAACCAATCTCAACAGCGCGGCTGACGTGCGCCTGATCGGCGTTGATGATCGTGTCGATACGACCCAAGCTCCATCTCTGAACGGCAGCCTTGTTGCCGCCGGCAACATCACGTTTGATGCGGCGCGCGTCTACACCACTACCGGCACCGGCAATCTTCAGCGCATCCTCGAAAACGCCGCAGGCGCAACCAACACGCGGACCCCGTTGCCCTTCCAGCTTTCGGCGCTGGGCAATTCGACCATCACTTTTCTCGGCAGCCACATCGACACGCGCGCGCCGCTTTCGGCGGGGTCATTCCTCCAGATCAACGCGGCCAATGTCGTCCAGAACGGCTATTTGGCTGCCCCGCTCGGTCGGATCGCGTTCGGCAGCGCCGACAATCCGATCGGCACGATCACCTTTGGCGCGGGCAGCGTCACTCTGGTCTCGGGCGCGGGGCTCAACGTTCCCTATGGCACCACGACCGACCTCTCGCAGTACTTCTTCAGCCCCGGTTCGGCATCGCCTCTGACTCAATTGCCCAGCGGGAACTTCCGTGTGAACGCCGGGACGATCGATTTCGCAGTAGGCTCCAAAGTGGTGGGCAGCGGCGGCGGCGATGTGTTCGCCTATGAATTCGTCTCGGGTACGGGTGGTTCGCGCGATGTCCTGAGCCGCTTCAACAGCGATGTGTTCAGCAGCAACGACTATGACCCGGCGACTGGCCAAGGTTTCCAGTTTGCCGACAGGCGTCAGGTCTATGCGCTCGTCCCCAGCGAAGTCGCGGCCAGAATCGCACTGAACGATCCCGTCTATTCGTCGGATTATGGCATCGGCAGTCCGAGCGATCTTTATGGCCCCAGTGCCGGGCTTGCCGTGACCTTGGATGGCGGCGGCGGCTTTGCCGCGGGCCAATATGTGCTGATGCCCGCGCATTATGCGCTCCTGCCGGGGGCCTATCGCATTGTCGAGAACACCGGCGCCGTCGCTCCGGCCAGCGGCAGCGCGCAAACTTTGCTCGATGGCAGCATCGTGCTGGGCGGCGTCTACTCGACCGCCGGCACGGACATGGTGTCCTCGCAGCGGCGTTCTTTTACGCTGCAATCGCAAGCAAGCTTCCTGCGATATTCGGCGATCCGGACCACTGGCGGAACCGCCACAATCCAGCGGGCCGCAGCCAGCAGCGGTGCCATCGTCCCGCGCTTGCCGCTCGACGCGGCGCGCGTAGTGCTCGATCCGTTGAACGCGCTGAATGTCGCGGGAACTTTCGACATGGCCCCCGCCGTCGGTGGGCGCGGTTCGACGGTTGATATTCTGGGCAACTCTATCCTGATCGACCAAGCGGGCACTTCAGCTTCGGACGGACTGGTTCTGTCCAGCAGGTCGATCGCCAATCTCAATGCCAATAGCCTGATGATCGGCGGTGAGCGGATTGAGAACCCGGACGGCACGACCCGGCTTGGCATTACCGCCGAGCGCATCGTGGTGGCATCCGGGGCCGACATCAAAGTGCCCGAGCTGATCCTCGCCGTGGCTGGTGCGGGCTCGTCGCTCAACATCCGCGACGGATCGACGATCGCCGCGACCGGTACGCTGGCGGACGATCGCGCGGGCAACTACGTGATCGTCTCGGATGCGGCTGCGACGGCGAGCGATCCGTTTGATGCAACTGGCATCGGTTCGGTGTTCCGCCTATCGAACGGCCCGCAGCGCAGCGTCGCGCGGCTCGGCGCGTTCGCACTGGCCAACTCCGGTCGCAACTCGCAGTTGAACGTGGGTGATGCGGATCTGAGCGGCAACAGTTTGCTGCTCAATACCAATTTCAGGTTTTCGATCGCCGACACCGCTCGGCTGGCGACCCCGCTGATCGCGATCAGCGCTTCCAACATCAGCTTCGGCGCGCAAGGATCGATCAATCCGGTGCTGGAATCCCAGCTGGCCAATTCGTCGGAGTTGATTCTCAGCACGACAGCGCCGATCACGTTTGATGCTGGCACGACGCATACATTCAGAGGATTGACGATTGATGCGGCAGGGATCGCGCTGACGGGGCGTACGACCGGCACGGACACCCTGACCATCAACGCCACCGATGTGCGCATTGCCAACAGCGGGCCGATCGCTGACAGCACCTGCTCGCTCAGCGGCGTGACCGCATGTGGCACGACTGGCAACGTGCTCAATCTGAATGCGCAGACCCTGACGCTGGGTTCCGGGTCGTTTGGCACCTACAGCTTTGATGGTGCGGTAAATCTTGCGGCAACATCGGGCGTCTATGTCATCGGGAGCGGCGCGCTTCAGGCGAACGGCGCGGCCCTGCGCCTCACTGCACCGTTCATTATCGACCGTGCGGCCGTTGTCGATCTGAACAGTCTGTCAGGGACCGCGAGCGACCGGATCACGCCCAGGGGCAACTATACCATTCCTGTCACTCCGGATTACCGCTTCGTGACCGGGGGCGCAGTGAACGTCAGCGCTGCTGGCACGACCACCGCCGCACCTCTCGGCTTGAGGGCACCGGGCGCGCGGATCGGCTTCGGATCGGCGGCGGCCCCCGTTGCTTCCATCACCATCGATGGAACCGCGCTCACCGCGACCGCCGGGGTCATCGATATCCAGGCGACGGGCTCGATTGCGCTGGCTGGGGCGGCTTCGCTTGCCACGCCAGGATACTCGCGCAGCTTTGGCGACGCGCAAAGCACAACGACGATCTCGGCTGGTGCGGGCACCGTCAATCTTGTGTCGCTGACGGGGGACATCAGCCTCGCGGCCACAAGCTCGCTGATTGTCGACAACGGGATTGGCAATGCCGGGCGGCTCAATCTGCTCGCGGGGCGCGGCGCTATCGTGTTCGATGCGGCGCTCAATCCGTTGGTTACGAGCGCCCGCGCCGCATCGCTGGTGTTCGATGCCGGGACCTCGGCGTTCGATCTTGATGGTTTTGTCAGCCGAAACGGCAGCAAGTTTCAGGGAGACCTATCGATCCGCTCGGGCGCGGGCGACCTGCTGCTGAGCAGCGGCCGCGTGCTCAAGGCGGCAAACGCCAGCCTTACGGCCGATGGCGGCTCGATCGTTGTTGGCGGCACGATCGATACTTCGGGCGGGACGATCACCGGCCTGACACCCAGCCAGATATCGGCCGCGCGGATCAGCGGCGGCAACGTAGCGCTGTGGGGCAGGGACGGGGTCGCGATAAATGCCACTGCGCTCATCGATACGCACACCAGCGGCTATGCCGATAATGACCAGCGTCAGGCCAGCGCGGGCGATGTCAGCATCGGCATAGGCGACACTGGAGGGGCGATCGCGATCAATGCCGGTGCGCGAATCGACCTTGGTGCCCGCCGTACCCAAGCCGCGCTTGCTGCGAATACCAGTCCGAACCGGCTGATCAGGGTCACCGTCAAAGACCCCGATACGTTGGTCAACGAGGACGTCTACCAATTCGTGGCCGCCGACAAGGGCGGCTCACTATCGCTGCGCGCGCCGATCATCGGCGATGCGATGGATCAGGTCGATGTGCGGCTGAACGGTACCGTGACGGGCGCCGCTTCGCGGCAGATCGAGGCATACCGCAGCTATGATCTCGATGATCTTGCCGGTGTCTACGATGGGGTCACTGCGTCGGGCGATTTCCACGTGCTCGATTTTGCTCCTACCGGGTCGAATATCTTCAGCGACGTTTTCGTGAACGGCGTGGATGGCACGCAGTCCATCCCGTACTTTATCCAGAACTTCGCGGTCCGCGCCGCCGATGGCGGCGATCTCGCCGGGATCAGGCTGCGCCCGGGCGTCGATCTGGTTTCGAGCCGATCGGTCCGCACAACCAGCGCATGGAATCTTGCCGCAGGCACCCTCGATGAAACAGGCGCGCGCGCAGCCGGGCTGATTGTCGATCTGCCCACTTTGGGCCAGCGCGCGAGCGACGGTTCGCAGTATTTTGCGCTGCGGCCCGGGTCGGAAAGCACCATCCTTTCCGACTATGTCTCCTTCCTCTATCGGGTTGGCGGGAGCGCGAGCGGAGAGGCCGGCATTTTCAATGTCAAGGCAGCGGGCGGTCTCACCATCACCCGGTCGATCAGCGACGGCTTCTTCAATTTTGGCGACAAGTCCGACGCGGCCTATATCAACTATCAGCTCGGCGGCGGCGACCGCAGCTATAATCTCGGGCTGTTGACGAGCTGCGGCAGCTTTCTCGATTGCAGCCAGATCACGACGTTTACCGATGTTGACGCGGGCACGACCCTCGCCACCGCCAACAACACACTGACGATTAACCTGTCCCGGTTCCTCACTGGCAATCAGGAAAGCGCTGCCAATGTATTGGCACCCTACAATCCGCTCGCCAATTCTGCTGCGGCTGTGGGCAGCAATACGGATCCGCTCAACTCTGGGGTCGGTGGCGACGTGCTCGGCTTTGCCCAATTGTTCCCTAGACTGACGGACGGAAATGTCATCCGATCGAGCGATCTTCGCCTTGTTGCCGGGGCGACCGCGTCGGCCAATCCGCTGCAGATTGATCGCGCTAACATCCGAAATCTGACCGTCGAAGGCGAGACAGCGTATCGGTTGACAGCAACCGCAGGCACCACCAGCCTGGGCAGTTCGATCGACCTCAAGCTTGCGCTCAATGGGCTTACAAATGCCGCGCTGCCTGCATATGCGTTGTCCGAACTGATCGGCACAGGTGACACAAGGGGGAGCGTAAATGCGCTCACCGACGATTCCTACACCTCGATCAGCTGGGGTGCGCTGGATGGCGGGCAAGCAGAAGATTTCCGGGCTGCTTCTCGGGCTTTCTTCACCGGGACCGACGTACAGTTCCAGAACAATGCACGCGGCGTGCTCGTCGGGGTGGCGGCGCCGCTCGGCGACATGGTGGCGTTCTTGCAGTCGATCACGCCCAACTTCCTCGCCAGAACCGCGAGCGGAAACGTCGCGGGCTATCCCGTCGGTCGGTCAACCGCGCCGGATCCGATCGACTATGGGCAGCGCGCGGCCTATTCGCGTTCCTTTGTCCGCACTGGCGACGGCACCATCGCGGTGGCAGCTTCGGGCGATGTCGACTTGCGCAATGGTGTAACCGCAATCTATCGCAACGAAATCGGCACGAGCGTCTTAGCTGGCGGCGGAGCGCAGATTGGCGGCACGGCGATCTACACGGCCGGTGCACGAGTTTCGTCGCAAGCTTTGGCGGCAACGATTGTGGGAACCGGCGCGCAGGCGTCGATCACCCCCGACAGCACGTATATCACTACTGCGGGACAGGATATCACGTTCCTGCCCTCACCCAAAGGGCTTGACGATCAGGCAGCCGTCATCGCGAACAACGGTGGATCGTTGTCGGTGATTGCGGGAGGCTCGGTGTTGGGGCGGCGCGACGAGTGGACCGAACAGTTCCTCAACCGCGGCGGAACTGCGGCCGGCAACTTCGTCAGCAGCTATAACCGCAATGCCGTTGGTGACACGGCTCAACGCTGGCGCCCCGGCGTTGTCGGCCAGGATACCGAAATTGCGATCGCTCCGAAGTATTTCACCAGCGGGATCGGCGCGCTGGCGGGCGGCGATGTGTTCTTGTCCGCGGGCGATTCGGCGAGTGACCTGACCATCGCGCTCGATGCCGCGACCACGACCACGACGACTTCGGGCGGAATTGGCGCGGTGTCTTTGACGCTTGGGCAAGGGGATCTGTCGGCCACGATCGGCGGAGACCTCAAAGCTGGGCAAATCGATGTTGCGCAAGGTCAGGCTCGGATCAATGTCACGGGCAGTGTGGTCGGCTTCGGCCGGCAGCCCAATTCCTCGACCGGCGAAACCACGCAATATCTGCGGATCAGACTGGCAGGGGCCAATGTCGCCTTGTCGGCGCAAGGCTCGATCGCGATTGCGGGCGCGTCCGCGCTGGGCGCGACACGCTCGGACGACAACATCGACAGGTATAATCAGGCAGGCTTCTTCACGCCGACGGCATCGTTCAGCGCGATTGCCACGGGCGGATTGAGCTATGTCAACAATCGCCTCGATCAGGCCGTGCCGTTCCAGATCGGCACGGGCAGTGCCGGTGTGTTCGGCGGGTCGGTGTTGCCGCCGTCGCTAACTTTGGCGGCCTTGACCAGCACCTTGGATGCGCCGAGCGTGCCCTTGCTGCTTTACCCATCGGCGACCGGCAATCTCGAGTTGTTCAGCGCGGGCGATATTGCCTCGCTTGTCATTGCAATGAGCGATACCGATCGCTCGTTGCTGCCCGGATCGTTCTCGGCAGCCAGCATCAATCTTGCCTCGATCAACGCCACCGGCGGCGGCAATGTGACTGCGTCGGTCGGGCTTGGCTTTGGCATACCCGGCGTGGAGCAGACCACCAGCGAGTATCTCCTGCGGCTCTATCACAACGAGAACCTGACACATGCCGGCGATACCGACCCGATCAGGATATTCGCCGGAAGAGACATCACGCAGTCGCTGATCAACTTGCCCAAAGCGGCGCAGATCGTCGCTGGGCGTGATATCTCCAATCTCTATTTCACTGGCCAGAATGCCAATGCGCAAGATACCACGGTCATCAGCGCCGGGCGCGATATCACCACGACCACGGCCACTTCGACCATCGACAACCTGCCTTATCTGGTGAGCAACAATTTCGTACTCGGCGGGCGCGGCAATCTGGTCGTTCAAGCCGGGCGCGACATCGGTCCGTTCATCAATTCGGCGGTCGTCAACAATGTCAGCTACCCCGGTGGTATCCAGACCGTCGGCAATTTCTTCAATCCGTGGCTCAGCGATGGCGGCGCCAATCTCACCGTGCTGTTCGGCGTGGCGGGCGGCGTTGACTATGCCGCGCTGCGCGAGACCTACCTCAATCCGGCAAATGCCGCCGATCTGGACCGGGCTCTGTTCGTTCTCACGCCAGACAACCTCGGGATCAACCGGCCGGATCGCGCCAAGCCGATTTACGCGCCGATCCTCGCAAAATGGTTGAGGACCAATGCTCCCGCCAGCTTTGCGACAATCTTTGGCACGGCGGTATTTCCCGATACCACAGCGGGCGAAACCGCGCTGGCAAACGCGGCCTATCCGCAGGCCGCCGCGCTCTATACCGCATTTGCGGCGCTCGATCCGCTGTTGCAGAACCAGTTCCTGCGCAACCAGTTGCTGTTCAACGAACTGCAACAGCCCGCTCTGCCCGACGGTCCGTCCTACCTGCAATATTATCGCGGCTACCGCGCGATCCAGACCCTGTTCCCGGTCAGCGCGGGATACACCAACAACCTTGCGGTCTACACTACCGATCCCTCGACAGTCACGGCTGATAGCCCGCAAGGCATCCCGACGCGCAATCTGGTCGATGGTCAGCCTGAGCGAGCGCAGACTGTCGCCACCGGGAACGCCGACTTGCGCCTCGCGACGTTGCAGACCCTGAATGGCGGGGATCTCTCCATTCTGGGCCCGGGCGGCAATTTCATCGCAGGCTCGGTGGTGCGCACCTCGACACAGGCCGCACAGCGCGTCACCCGGTTTGGTGTCAATCAGGCGGCGAGCTTGGCGTACGGCCAGCTCACGAACAGCAATGCCAACCGGATCAGCGCGATCCCGATCGGCTTTGAAGGCGTGCTGACGCTGAACGGCGGCGCGGTCAATGCATTTACCGACGGCAATGTCCTCGTCAATCAGAGCCGCGTGTTCACGCAAGCGGGCGGCGATATCACCGCGTGGTCATCGAACGGCGATCTCAACGCAGGTCAAGGGCCGCGCAGTGCCTCGAACTTCCCGCCGGTAACCGTGCGCTTCAATCTTGATGGCTTTAGCCAGGTCGATAGCGCGGGAAGCGTCTCCGGCGCGGGTATCGGTGCCTTCCAGCGCCGGCCGACCGATCCCGCCTCGTCGATCATTCTGGTGGCTCCGGCGGGCGAGGTCGATGCCGGCGACGCCGGTGTGCGTGCCACGGGCAACGTGCTCGTGGCGGCGGCGCGCGTCGCGAACTCCGAAGGGTTCAGCGCGGGCGGCTCGATTTCGGGTGTGCCGAGCCAGACGGCGACGCCCGCCGCGGTCGCCCCGGGCGCGGCGGCTTCGGCAGTGCAGGCGCAAAGCAACAATTCGAACAACACCAACGATACCGGCAACCGGCGCTCGATCATCTCGGTTGACGTGCTCGGCTTTGCTGGAAATGTCGCGCAATGCGAGGATGGCTCGAAGGATCCCGCATGCCAGCCGAAGTCCTCCGGTAATTGATCGGTCAATAGATCAGCGGCACCGCCGCCATTGCCGTTAGCGCGAGAAGCGTGCCAAGCGGCAGGGGCGTTGCACCGTCGATCGCGGCTTTGCGCAGCACGAGCAGCCCGGCCCAACCAAGGCCAAGAAGCGCGGCGCACAGCACGATCATCGGCAGGGCGGGTGCGCCCAGCCAAGCGCCGATCGCCGCGAGCAACTTCGGGTCGCCGCCGCCCAGCCCCTCGCGTCCGCGCAGCCAGCGATAGGCGCGGCGCACCAGCTCGAGGCTGACGAAGCCAGCGGCCGCGCCCACCAGCCGCTCCGGCAAAGTGAGCGCCGGCAGCACTGCGGCGCTGGCAAGGCCGGCAAGGCACAGCGGCACCGTCAGCGCATCGGGCAGCCACAAGTGGCGCGCGTCGAGCAAAGCCAATAGCAGCAAACTCCACCCCAGCACGGCCAATGCCGCCATCGCCGCCACGCTTTCCCCGCTGTGCAACGCCAGCAAGGCGACCACGCCGCCGCCCAGTTCTGCCAGAAGCAAGTCGATCGAGAGCGCCGCGCCGCAGCGGCTGCAGCGCGCGCGCTGGATCAAGAAGCTGAGCACCGGCACAAGATGCCATGGGCGCAGCCGCATGCCGCAAGCGATGCACTTCGAGCCTGCACCGATGACAGACTCGCCGCGCGGCCAACGGTCCGCAACCAGCCCGAGAAAGCTGCCGATGATCATGCCGATCACGGCTGCGAGCAGCGTCAGCGCCGCGGCACTTGTCATGGCGCCATCGCTTCGTTCACTGTCAGCTTCGCCCCGCGCCGCAAATGACCCGGTTTCATGCGGGGGGCGGCGCTGCTATGGCTGCGAAGCAACAATCGGGATCCTTTGCGATATCCATTGCTCATGCCCATGGCCGCGCCCCCGGTTGCGATCAAGGGATGACTGATTGTCACAGTTCTGACCCAACCGTAAACTAGGCGTTCGGGTCCTGATGTACCGGAGTCTCCCATGGCCATAGTCGACGGCAATTCTAGCAGTCAGGATCTGTTCGGCTCAACGGGCGACGATGTGATTACTGGCTTTGGCGGCGACGATGCGCTGACCGGAGATACCGGCAACGACGTTTTTGCTTACACCGCGCGGTTGTTTGGCGATGATCTGATCAACGATTTCGTACAAGGCGAGGACCGGATCAACCTGTCCGCGCTGGGGATCGCCGATTTTGCGCTGCTTCAGCCATTCATCGCCGGCTCTGGCGCGGACAGCGTGATCAGTTTCTTTTTCAACGGCCAGTTCGAATCGATCACGATTGTCGGCGTGGCGCCGAACCAGCTGGCCCCGGGCGATTTCATCTTCAATACCGATCCGGCCGCGCTCACGCCGACGTCGAGCCTGTCCGATGATCTGCTGTTTGGCGGGAACGGGAACGATACGCTCGGCGGTGGGCAGGGTGACGACACGCTCATCGGCGGCGCTGGCACCGATACGTTCGTTGGCGGCGCAGGGTTTGACACGCTTACCGGCGGCGTCGGCGGCGACATTTTTTCGTTTACGGCCCGCCGGTTCGATGCGAATGTGATTACCGATTTTGATCAGGGCGAAGATCGGATCAATCTCGCGGCGCTCGGCATCGCCGATTTGGCCACGCTCGCGCCATTTATCACGCAGAACCTGGGCAATACCCTGATCTCGTTTTTCTATGGTTCCGAGGCCGAAAACATCGAAATCAAAGGCGTTCTGCCCAACCAGCTGACCGCAAACGATTTCATTTTCAACGTCGCGACAACCGCTTTGACACCGGCATCAACCGGCCTCGACGATATATTGTTCGGTGGCAGCGGCGGCGATCAGCTGAATGGCGGGCAGGGCGACGACACGCTGGTGGGCGGAGCGGGCGGTGATACCCTCATCGGCGGGTTCGGATATGACACGCTGACCGGCGGCAGCGGCAGCGACATTTTCAATTTCAACGCACGGCAATTCGACGACGATGTGATCACCGACTTTGTGCCCGGGGTCGACCGGATCAATTTGTCGGCGTTCGGCGTTGCCGATTTCGCTTCGCTCGCGCCTTTCATCTATCAGGTCGGTGCCAACAGCCTGATCGAGTTCTTTTTCGCCGGGGTGCCCGAGGCGATCACGATCACCGGCGTGTTGCCCAACCAGTTGTCGGCGGGGGACTTTGTCTTCCGCACCTCCAGCACGCCGGTAGCGCCAGCGTCGACCGCAGCAGCCGATGTCCTGTTCGGCGGTGCCGGCGCCGACACGCTGAGCGGCGGCGGCGGTGACGACTCCTTGACCGGCGGCGGCGGGAGCGACACAATTCTGGGCGGCACCGGCCGCGACTTCCTGACCGGCGGTGCCGGTGCCGATGTCTTCCGGGGTACGGCGGCCGAGCTCAATTCCGATACCATCACCGATTTTGCAGTTGGCGACCGGATCACCTTTTCGGGAGTCAGTGCCCCAGGCAGCGCGCCCTTCACGTTTTCGCTGAACGGCGCATTCCTGACTTACACCGGCGGGACGCTCGGCTTCGACTCGATGCCCGCAGGCTATCGCTTCGTTGCGACCCCGAATGCGGCGGAAACCGGCGTCGATTTGACGTTGCAACGCGCCATTGTGCGCAACGACTTCAACGGCGACGGGCGCAGCGATCTTTTGTGGCGCAACAGCAATGGCCAGCTTTCGAGCTGGCTCGGCAGCAGCAACGGCGCGCTGAACGACAACGGCGCGGTGGTCAACCAGTTCGTGCCAACTTCGTGGCGCATTCAGGGTACTGCCGATTTCAACGGCGATGGGCGCAGCGATGTGTTGTGGCGCAATGTCAACGGCCAGCTTTCGAACTGGCTTGGAACCGCCAATGGCGGGCTTGCCGACAATGGCAACGTCGTCAACCAGTTCGTCTCGCTCGACTGGAAGATCGCGGGCACGGGCGATTTCAACGGCGACGGCCGCGCCGATATCGTGTGGCGCAACGACAATGGCCGCCTCAGTCAATGGCTCGGCACGGCCAATGGCGGGCTTTCTGACAACTTCGCCAATGTGAACGCGTTTGTCCCCACCGCCTGGAAAATCGCGGGGACCGGCGACTTCAACGGCGATAGCTTCAGCGACGTGCTGTGGCGCAACGACAATGGCCAGCTCAGCCAGTGGCTCGGCAGCGCAAGCGGCGCGTTGATCGACAACGGCGTGAACGTAAACCAGTTCGTGCCGAACGCGTGGAAAATCGCAGGGACGGGTGATTTCAACGGCGACGGGTTCAGCGATGTGCTCTGGCGCAACGACAATGGCCAGCTCAGTGAATGGTTGGGCTCCACTGGCGGTCGACTCATCGACAACGGCGCGGTGGTCAACCAGTTCGTGCCGACCGCGTGGCGTATCCAGGGGACCGGTGATTTCAACGGTGATGGCCGCGCCGATATCGCCTGGCGCAACGTCAGCGGCCAGCTGAGCGAGTGGCTGGGCACCGCACACGGCGGGTTTGTCGACAACGGTGCGGTGGTTAACCAGGTCGTGCCGAATGCCTGGACGATCTACATTCAGGATTATCAGCTGATCTGAGGGCGTCTCTGGCGGTGCACCACAGTCGCCGCCGCTTAGTTCCGACACCCGCTCATTGTGAGCCTGTCGCCGCTTGCCAGCACGATGGCTCAGGCGTGCGGCGGGTGCTCCATCAGCGCGCGCATGGCGGCGAAGTCTTCGCTTAGCGGGCGATCATCGCGGTACGGCGCGATGCCCGCGCGGATCTGGCGATGGACGGCGGCGGTGCGCGGGGCAGGGGCCGCCTTGCGCCCACCGATGTCGTAAGCCTGCGCGGCGCAGAGGCATTCGATCGCAAGTATCTGCGCGCAATTGTCGAGGATGGCGAGCGCCTTGGTCGCTGCGGGCGTGGCGTGGGCGAGGAAATCCTCCTGCAGCGCGGATGTGATCCCGCCGTCGAGGCTGGCTGGCGCGGCGAGGCGCCGGTTTTCGGCCACGAGCGCGGCGGCGGTGTACTGCGCGATCATGAAGCCCGAACAGTCGCCGCCTTCATCCGCGAGGAACGCGGGCAGGCCGCTGACCAGCGGATTGACCAGCCGGTCGATCCGGCGCTCCGCGATCATCGCAAGGTCCGCCACCGCGGTGCCGAGGTGGTCCATCGCCAGCCCAAGCGCAACGCCCACCGCTTGCGCGCCCATCAGCACTTGCGGCGCATCGGGCGTGCCGCAGAGCGCGGGGTTGTCGGTCACGCTGGCGAGTTCCTGTGCCACGGTAACTTCGGCCGCGCCAAGCACATCGCGCACCGCGCCGTGCACATGCGGTATGGTGCGCAGGCTCAGGGGGTCTTGCGTGCGCGCACCGACGCGACTGGCCAGCATGGCGCTGCCATCAAGGTAGGCACGCATGGCTGCGCCGGTCTCCGCGATGCCGGGCGAAACGCGCAGTGCCAGCGTTTCGGCTCGGAAAACGGCGCTTTGGCTGCCCAGGTTTTCATAGGCCATCGCGGCCGCCGCATCGGCCCAATCGAGCAGATGTGCGGTGCGGGCAAGCGCAAGGCAGGCGAGCCCGGCCGAGCACGGGGTGCCGTTGACAAGGCTCAGGCCTTCTTTCGCGCCGAGCACGAAGGGAGCGAGCCCGATCCGCGCCATCGCTTCTGCGCCGCTGACGATCTCGCCGCGATGGCGGGCAGAGCCTGCCCCGATCAGCACCAGCGCAATCGCGGCGCTGTGGCTGAGATAGCCGACCGACCCGCGTGAAGGCACCAGCGGCAGGCAATCGGCCGCGAGCAGCGCGCACAAGGCTTCCACCAATTCGACTCTGATCCCCGAGGCACCATGCAGGAAATTGCTGATCTGCGCGGCCATGACCGCGCGCGTTTCTTCGGCGGGAAGCGGCGCGCCGACGCCGCAGGCATGGCTGAGCACGATCTTGCGCGAGAGCGAGGCGCGCTTGTCGCCGTCCACCACCGTGTCGCACAGCGCGCCGATGCCGGTGGTGATGCCATAAGCGGGGATCTTGCGCCGCACGATCTCGCCCAACAGCGTGCAGCCCGCGTCCAGCTTCTCCTGCGCCTTGGCCGAGAGCACGGGCGCCGCGCCGCGCGCGATGGCGGCAATTTCGCGCCAGCTGGCCGGGCCATCGAGCAGGAGAGCAGCGGGGGGGCATTCGGTCATAAACGGGCGCTCCTGAAATCCGCTTCGGGCTAAGGTCTTGCGCATTTCAAGGCAAGACCGCAAAGCGTTCGCAGCGCGCGCCGAGGTGCCCGCCAGCAATGCCGATAGGGTGCCGCTATGTCATCGAAGCCCAATATCCTGATGATCATGGCGGATCAGTTGTCCGCGTCCGCGCTCCCGTTTCTGGGCAATTCGCCGGTCAAGGCACCGCATCTGGCGCGGATCGCAGCGCAAGGCGTGCTGTTCCGCTCGGCTTATTGCAACAGTCCGCTTTGCGCGCCCTCGCGCTTTTCCATGCTGGCGGGCCAGCTCCCTTCGCGCATCGGCGCGTATGACAATGCCTGCGAGCTTTCCGCGACCACACCGACGATGGCGCATTGTCTGCGGCTGGGCGGCTATCGCACCATCCTTTCGGGCAAGATGCACTTTGTCGGGCCCGATCAGTTGCATGGATTCGAAGAACGGCTGACGACCGACATCTATCCCGCCGATTTCAGCTGGACCCCAGACTGGACCCGCTTTGACGAGCGCCCGACCTGGTATCATTCGATGGATTCGGTCCTGACCGCCGGGCCGACGATCCGCTCGAACCAGCTCGATTTCGACGAGGAGGTGGTGTTCACCACGCGCCGCAAGCTGTTCGATCTGGCGCGGCAGGCGGACGGCGACGACCGCCCGTTTTTCCTCACCGCCTCGCTCACGCACCCGCACGATCCCTATGCCATCCCGCAGCGCTATTGGGACCTCTACCGCGACGACGAGATTGGAATGCCGCGTGTCGCGATCCCGCCCGAAGCGCAAGACCCGCATTCACGGCGGCTGCGCCATGTTTGCGGCAACGATCTCGATCCGGTTACCGATGTGCAGATTCGCGCCGCGCGCCGCGCCTATTATGGGGCGATCAGCTTTGTCGACGAGCAGGTCGGCGCGCTGCTTGGCGCGCTGGAAGAAAGCGGACTGGCGGAGAACACCATCGTCGTTTTCTGCACCGATCACGGCGAAATGCTTGGCGAACGCGGGCTGTGGTACAAGATGAACTTCTTCGAAGGCGCGGCGCGCATTCCCCTGATCGTTCATGCGCCGGGGCGTTTTGCGCCGCGCGCGGTCGATGCCAGCGTCTCGCTGGTCGATCTCTTGCCGACGCTGCTTGATCTGGCCGGTGCGGCGCTGGATGCGGCAATGCCCTGCGATGGTCGCAGCCTGCTGCCGCATCTTGTCGGCGGCACGGGGCATGACGAGGTCATCGGCGAGTATCTGGGCGAAGGGGCGATCGCGCCGGTCGTGATGATCCGCCGGGGCAGCTGGAAATTCATCCATTCGCCGGTCGATCCCGATCTGCTGTTCGATCTTTCCGCCGATCCGGACGAGCTGACCAACCTAGCGCCCGATCCGGCGCATGCGGCGGTCTTGGCGGCGTTTCGCGCCGAGGTTGCGGCGCGCTGGGATCTTGCCGCGGTCGAACAAGACGTGCTCGCCAGCCAGCGCCGCCGCCGCCTGGTGGGCGCGGCCAATGCCACCGGCACGCACCAATCGTGGGATTGGCAGCCGCCGCGCGATGCCTCGCGCGAGTATATCCGCAACCATATGGACCTCGAATTGCTCGAAGCCGCCGCCCGCTTTCCGCGCGTCCGCTCGCAATGAGCGCGCCCTCTCGCGGCGGCGCGCGCGCTCCGGTGCTGGCGATCATCGGCATCGGCGCGGCGACCGGCGCGGCGCATATCGGCAACAACTTCACCACCTATCTGGTGGGCGGGTTGATCGATCGTTACGCGTTCAGCCCGATCCAGATGGGGGCGTGGAGCATGGCGGAAACGCTGAGCTATGCCGCCGCGATGTTTCTGGTCGCGCCGCGCGCGCAGACGATCAGCGCGCGGACGCTGGGAGTGCTGGCGACGTTCATGGTCGTGGCGGCGCAGATCGGATCGATGCTGACCGGGGCCTATGCGCCGCTGCTGCTCGGGCGGATCGCGGCGGGGCTCGGCTTCGGGCTGATGAACAGCGCGGTCAATCTGGCGGCGGGGCAGACCCACCACCCGGCGCGCGCGATCTCGGCCGGAATTGCGTTCCAGACCATCCTGTTCGCTGCGGTCAATATCGGCCTTCCGGTGCTGGGCGTGCGCTATGGGGTGGAGGGCATGTTTGCGGGCCTGGCGGGGTTGTCCGCGCTGCTCGGGCTGGGCACGTTCCTGCTTCCGGGCAAGCGCGAGGATCCGGCCGCAGTGACCAGCGCCAAACCCCCCGCGCCGCCGCTGGGCGCGGAGGGCTGGCGTATTCTCGCCGCGATGGCGTTTTTCGCGTTTGGCAGCCTTGCCATCTGGCCGTTCATGGAGCGGGCGGCCCACGCCATCGGGCTGTCGGCGACCACGTTCGGCCAGTATCAGAGCGCGGCGACGATCCTGAGCGCGGCGGGCAATCTGGCGCTCTTCGCGCTTGCGGCGCGGCTCACCCGCGCGCGGCCCCTGGCGCTGGCGCTTGGCACCTGCGGCACGGCCTGCGCGCTATTGACCACAGTATCGAGCGCGCCCGCGTTTGCAGCGGCGCTGATCCTGTTCAATGTGAGCTGGTTCATCACCTATCCGCTGCTGCTCGGCCTGGCCTATTCGACCGAGCCTACTGGTCGGCTTGCAGTGATGACCACGGGCACATGGCTGCTGTTCCAGTCGTTCGGATCGCTGGGAGCGGGCGTGATCGCGCAGCTTTTTGGCAGCTACTGGCTGATCGGGCCGCTGGGGCTGGGGGCTTGTCTGGTTGCGATCGCGATCGTCTGGCCGGTGGCGCGGCGGCTCGATGGCGGGGAGGGCGCGGGCGCGCCCGGGCAGCCTGCCGCCGTCTTGCATTAACTGCGATAGCGCTCCTTGGCGTCGCCCAGTGCTTCGCTGAGCGGGCCGAGCCAGGGCTCGTAATTCTTCCATTGGTCGAGCCCGTCGCGGAAAATCGGCTGGCGCACTTGCTCGGAGCTTGGCGTGCGGACGCTGCGCTTGCTCTTGTGAAAATCGATGCAGGCTTCCTCGAACGGCAGCCCGCAGTGATCGAGCAGGCGGCGCACGCTGCCTTCGAGATCGGCCACGACATCTTCGTGATGCACGCGCAGCACGCGGCCGGGAAGCACCGCATCCCAGTGCGCCATGAGGTCGAGATAGGTCCGGTAATACCGCGCGATATCTTCGGTGCCGTAGGCAAACTCTTGCCCGCCGGCGAACAGCTGCTTGAGATTGCTGAAACAGCACGCCATCGGCTCGCGCCGCGCATCGATGATCCGGGCATTTGGCAGGATCAGGTGGATAAAGCCGATGTGCCTGAAATTGTTCGGCATCTTGTCGATGTAGTTCGGCTTGTCGCTGCGGTAGATGGCGGTATCGGCCAGATAGCGCGCGCCATAGGCATTGATCTCCGCCGCGGTCAGGTCGGTCAGGCAGCCGGGATAGCGCGGATTGTCGTAATCGGGCTCGCGGTCCTGCATGTCCTGCACAAAGCGCTGGATATCGGGCAGTTCCTGCGTTCCTTCGACCTGGCTATGCGAGGCGAGGATCTGTTCGAGCAAAGTGGAACCAGAGCGCGGCAGCCCGACGATGAAGATCGGATCGGGCCGGGGATCGCCCCATGCAGCGCGCGCCGCAAAGAACGCAGGCGTGCAGACTTCGATCTGCTTGCGCGTGTTGGTCTCCAGAATCGCCGCGCGGTATTGGCTCTGCTCGCGTTTCAACGCGTTGCCGCGCTCGTAATAAAGCCAGGATTCCTCGAATGCGCCGCGATCCTCGAGCGCCTTGCCGAGCGCGAAGCACAAGTGCTGGCGGTCATCGAGGCTGGTTGCTGGCTTGGCCTCTTCGGTGCGCATCCGAGCGATTTCCTCGTCGGTGAACCGATAGGTCTTGAGATTGGCGAGGCTCCAGTAAGCATCGCCGAAATCGGGCCGCGCCGCCGCCGCCTGACGATAGGAGTCGATCGATTCGGGAAGCCGCCCGGTCGTCTTCAGAGCATGACCCTGCCACAGATGCAGATCGGGCGATTGCGGCTGGTCGATCAGCAGATCCCGATAGAGCGTGATCGCATGCTCGTGTTCGCCAAGCCCGACATGCGCGGTGGCCGACAATGTCCGATAATCGAGATTGCGCGGATCGGTGCGCAGCAGGATGTCGAGCTGATCGCGCGCCGCCGCATGCTTGTGGCGGAATATCAGGCACCGCGCATATTCATAGCGCGCCGCCGCGTGGTCGGGCACCATCTGGATCACGGCTTCGAGCAATATCTCGGCGTCGTCGAATATCTCGTGCGCCATGCCGATGCGGGCAAGCAGGCGCATCGCTTCGGGATGATCGCCGTGGCGCAGCAGAAAGGCGCGGATCATGTTCTCGGCAGGCGCAAGATCGCCGTCGGAAAACAGCGATGTCGCGGTCACCACGGTTTCAGGCATCGAGGCAAGCGAAGCGCGGTGCGTCGCCGCGAGCGCAGCTTGCGCGGTGTTGCCGATCAGGCGCGAGACTCCTTCGATCATTTGCCAGCTGAGCGGCAACGCCGGATTGATCGTCACCGCGCGCAAAAGCGCGTCGAGCGCGGCCGGGGCATCCTTGCGCGCAACATGGCAAAGCCCGCGTTCCTGATGCATCAGGCTGAAATTGGGTTGTAGTGCGGCGAGCACGTCGAGCGTTGCCAGCGCGTCGTCGATGCGCCGCAAAAACCGCTCGCAATGGACTTTCAGCAAAAGCAGGTCGCGGTTTTCTGGAAACTTCTGCAGTGGCTGGCGCAGACGCGCCAGCGCACCGGCATGATCATCGCCATCGATGAGCTGCTGAATTTGGGCAATTTCCTGCTCAAGTGGCAAAGGCGGGCTTGTCACCGTCTGATCGGTCATTGGTGCGCGCGACCTGCAACGCAAACGGGCAGCCCTTTCAAGGAGCTGCCCGCTGCAATCGTCAACTGCCAGACACTGAAAATGGCCAGCATCAATGTCGTGATCAATAGTCGAACGTCAGCCTCAGACCATAAGTCGTCGGACGAACAACCGTCTCGGACTTGATGAACTGTGCCGAGGAAGTGAACTGGCTGGCGTTGCTGTTGGTGATGTTGTCGCCAAAGATCGAGGCGCTCCAGCTGTCTTTCTTCACGCCGATCTGGGCATCGACTAGACCGTAGCCGGGCTGACGATAACGCAGCAGCGTCGTACCCGGAACCACGACGTTCTCACCCGAGGGGTAGGTAGCCGGCTGGTTGTAGGTGACGCCGGTGTAGGTAACGCCGGTGGCGACAAACCAGTTGAGCTCGTTCGCACCCGTCCAGTCATAACGGACACGCAGGTTGCCCTGGAATTTAGGAGCGAACGGCAACGTCGAACCAAGATTGCCGAAAGGCGCCTGAACCGGAACCAGAACACCACCTGCCAGGCGGGTTGTGATGCACTGGCCGAAGGTCAGCGAGCCTGGATTGTCCGAAACGAGGCACGGCGAAGAAACCTGACGGCTATCGTTATAGGTGGCTCCACCCTGAATGGTGACGCCTTCGATCGGCCGTGCGGTGAACTGTGCTTCGACGCCCTTGATATCGAAGTCCGCGCCATTGGTCACGAACGCCGTGTTGCCAAAGCCGCCGACCGGATTGAAGAAGCCGATCTGAACTTTCTTCCACTGCATGAAGTAAGCGGAAAGGTTAAGCTGAAGCTTGCGGTCGAACAGATTGGTCTTGAGACCGATTTCGTAGTTGTTGAGGTTGTCAGGATCCCAACCGCGCGGGCGGCGATACTGCGGGGTGCCGTTGGCATCGGGCAGGATCAGGCGCGGCGTACGGTTGAAGCCGCCCGAACGGAAGCCCTGGCTGAAGGTGAAGTAGGTCGTGATGTCGTCCGTCGGCTTCCAGGTGATCGAAGCACGGCTGCGGAAGCCCTTGTACGAAATCTTCAGACCAAGCGCGTCAATGTTGATGTTGCCCGAACCACCGCCGGTGCAGACGATAACCTGTACGCAGCCGCCATACGAACCCTGATACTGCGAACCGACCGAAGTCACGTCGTAGTAGAAGTAGCGGGTACCGCCGGTGATCGTCAGGTTGGGCAGAATGTCGAAGTCAACCGAACCGAAACCGGCATACTGGGTGTAGCCGCGCGTCAGGTCCTGACCGAACGCAGTGTTGGGTCCGCGCGGATTTGGGTTGATCAAGGTCGAGTTCTGATCCGGGATCACCCGGCCGCGGCAGGGCGTGTTCGCAGCGAGCAGCCCGGTCGTGCAGGTCGGGACCGTCTGGTAGTTGAACTCCATGTTGTCCTGAATGAGGAACCGCTCGTAGAACGCGCCAGCGATCACCCGGATGCGCTCGTTTTCCGGCGTGCTGACGCGGATTTCTTGCGAGTGGTGCGTATTGCGCGTCGTATCGCGCCACGAGCTGTAGGGCTCATAGCAGTATGGCGTCTGGCCCGCACCAACCGGCAGCCCGCCGCCGATGCACTGGTAATAGAGGCCATAAGCGCGCGAATAGTTGGTGTAGTCCTGCTGCGCGTCAAGCTTGCGGGTGGTATATGCGCCCGTGTAGACGACTTTGAGCGGACCCACCTTGCCGTTGATGGTCCACGCGGTGTTGTAAAGCTCGTCCTTCGAGAAGCCCGGAGTGAACGTAACGGTCTGCAGCTTGCGCAGCGAGCCGGGCGTGATGCCGACAACCTGATCCGGGCTGCGCGGTTCCTGCGCGAACGAGCCGCGCGTGCTCAGCTTCTGGTAAGCCTCGGTGATCAGCACGTCCCAGTCGTCGTTGACCTGCCATTTGACGGCGATGCGACCACCGACATAATCAACTGGGTTGTAGTTGTCTTCGACCAGCGGGTCGTTGTCATACTGACCCAGGTTGGCCTGCTGGGTGACGGGCAGGGTCCTGCCGCCGTTGTTGAAGTAATAGTTGTATGCGTCGAAATCCGAACGCGTGAACGTGCCGAACACGTTGTCGATGTAGCCGCCGCGGTGATCGTTGTAGATCACGGCGCGCACCGCGAGCTTGTCCTGGATGATCGGCGCATTGATCGTGGCGCTGAACGAGGCGTTGGCCGCACCGCCGATCGTGCCGCCAGCGCTGCCCTCGAAGTGGCCGCTGAACGCGTCGAGCTTGGGCTTGTTGGTGATGTAGCGCACCGCGCCGGCCTGCGCGCCGCCGCCGAACAGCGTGCCCTGCGGACCTTCGAGCACTTCGACGCGCTCAAGATCGGCGACATAGATGTCGGCGTTGCGGCCCGGGAACTGGAGCGACTGATCATCGAGATACAGCGCCACGTTCGGGAAAGGCGCGATCGATGCGCCCGACTGGGTGCCGGCAAAGCCGGTCGACAGGCCGCGCAGGAAGATCGCGCCGGCGCCCGGACCGTTGTTGCCGAAAGTCACGTTCGGCGTGTACTTCACCAGTTCGTTGAAATTCTTGACGTTGAGCGCGCCCAGCGTGGCACCGCTGAAAGCCTGGATCGTCAGAGGAACCTTCTGGATGCTTTCGTTGCGGCGGGTCGCGGTAACGATGATGTCACCGGTGCCTTCGACAGCGGGGGCTTCTTCGCCTGCTGCGGCCTGCGGCGCATCGGCCGCCCAGGCAGGAGCGGCAAGCGCGGTGCTGCTGAACACAGCGGCCACGGCGCACGACATAAGGAACTGCGATTTCATTGATTCCCCCCATTATCAAGTCTGCAAAGCAAACCCACACCTGTGGCACTTAGTCGGCTTGCAAGCCCAATTGCATATCCAAAATTGTTATCCCGCCATCCGAACTTTGTCTATCCGGAGCCGCCCATATGGGGTGCTGCGGCGCATTTATCGTGCCGGGTGTGTCGCTTCGGTCACGCTGGGATGGACGACCGATTCTTTCTGGCGAAAGCCGAATTTGCGCGCGATCGCACGATATCCGGGGAAGACGTAGCCATTGTTGAGCGCGGCCCATTCGCTTTTGCGCGCGCGGTACGCGGCAGGCAGCTCATACCATGCAAGCATCGGCCGCGCATGGTGCACGACGTGGAGGTTGTTGTTGAGAAACAACAGGCCAAGCGCTGTGGATTCGACGATTACCGTTCTGTGACGCGGGTCTTCGGCCCACTGATGCTCGCAAAACGCGCGCAGCGCGAGCAGCGAAAGCGCGAGATAGACTGCGGCAAGATAGACACTCGCGGGCATGCCGAAGCCGAACCGCACGATCGCGGCGACCAGCACCAACCCCAGGGCATGGAGCACCCATGCCTTGCGCAGTTCCTTGCCTTCGCGCCCGCTCGCCCGCTGCGCCCCGAGCAGCTCGCCCGCGAGGAAGCGCCACGTGGTGATGACCGGGCCGATCAGCATGCGCCCGGCCAGCGTGTTGTTCCAGCGCAGCACGGCCTGCTGCGGCCAGGCCAGCCGCTCCCAATCCGCGCCGCTGTGATAAAAGCTTTCGGGATCGTCGAGCGGGTCGGTCAGCCGCTCGTCGTTATGGTGCTGCAGATGCAGATCGCGATACCGGCGAAAGGGCACGAGCAAGCCGATCGGCAGAAACACAAGCGCTTCGTTCCACGCCGCAGACGTGGTCGGGTGGCCATGGATCGCCTCATGCTGGAGCGAGGAATGAAGCGCGATGGCCAGCGCGAGCAAGATGGCGGCGGGCCAGCCGATAATCGCATACGACAGACCGGCGGCAATCCACCCCGCATGACACCCGGCAACAAGGGCAAGCGTGCGCCATTCGGCCGGATGGTGCAGCGACGGCCGCAACACGCTGTTGTCACTGGGTAGTATGCGACCTTCCATTCTTCCCCCGGCTTTGCCTCAGTCCCTCGACACGCAGTATTCTCCGATGCGCGCGCGGCTGCAACGCGATAGTGATGATCAAACGTTGATAGTGCGCACAATTTCGGGCATTATGTGATTATAATCACGATTTTGTGTGGTGGGGCGAAGGAATATGGACAAACGCAAGCTTGCCGGCATCTTTCATAGCCGCCTCGTGGCATTGTTCGAGCGTTCGCGGCAGAGCCAGTCGGCCTTTGCGCAGACCATCGGCGTCGATCGCTCGGCGCTGTCCCTGCTGCTTTCGGGCAAGACCACACGGCTGCCGCGCGTCGAGACCTTGCTGCTCATTGCCGAGCGCCACAACGTGACGCTCGACTGGCTGCTCGGCGTGTCCGAAGACGAGGGCGTAACCGGGGCGATGCTGTCGAGCGGCACGATCGAGACCTCCGAAGAGGACGGCGCCACTTTGCTGATGCGCTGGCACGCCGAAGCGGCGGGGACCAAGATCCGCTATGTACCGGCGCGCATTCCCGATCTGCTGCGAACGAATGAAGTGATCGCATACGAAGCCTCCGCCTCGCATCAGAACGCTGTGGCGCAAGTGGAAGACGCGGCATTCCGGCTCGATTACAACCGCGCCGCGGGCACCGACATGGAATCGTGCATGCCGTTTCAGACGCTGGAGCAGTTTGCCGAAGGGTCGGGTATCTGGAGCGGCTTGCCAAAGCGCGCGCGCGAGGCGCAACTGGCGCACATGACCGCGCTGATCGACGAGCTCTACCCCTCGTTCCGCTTGTTCCTGTTTGACGGGCGTGAACGTTTCTCCATTCCTTACACAATCTTTGGTTCGACCCGTGTCGCGGTGTTTGCCGGGCAGATGTATCTGGTGCTGAGCAGCGCCGAGACCATACGCACGATGCAGATGCAGTTCGAGGGATTGATCCGCCACACCCGCGTTCATGCGCACGAGGCCGCGCAATTCGTGCGCTCGCTCCATGTCCGGTGAAGGCGGCGGCGCGGCCGGCCGGATCGCCAGCATTGCGATGTACCGCGATCCGCCCGAGATCGCGGCGGCAACGCGGGCGCTGTGGGGCTTGGTGAGAGCGCGGCTGAGCGCCTCCGGCCTGGCGGAAGTGCCAGAGGCGCTGGATGAGACCATCGCCCATGACGCAGCGTGGCTCGATCCGCGATTGCTCCTCGCGCAGACCTGCAGCTATCCCTACGCATCGCTGCTCAGGGGCAGGGTGCGCGTGGTGGCAAACCCGGTCTACGATCATCCTGGCTGCGTGGGGGCGACCAGCAACAGTGTGGTCATTGTCCGCGCGGATTCAGCGGCGACCGCTATCACCGATCTGCGCGGCCGGATTGCTGCGATCAACGATTGGCACAGCAATTCCGGGATGAATCTGCCGCGCCACCTGATCGCGCCGCATGCAATCGAGGGGCGCTTCTTCAAGCAGGTGATCGTGAGCGGGGGCCACGTTGCCAGCATCGCCATGGTGGCAAAGGGGGATGCAGACGTCGCGGCGATCGACTGCGTGACGTATGGCAATCTGGCGCGGTTCGATCCGGCGCGCCTGCGCGAGGTGCGGGTCCTGGCCGAGACAGCGCGCACCCCTTCCTTGCCGTTCATCACCCGCGCCTCGGCCAGCGACATCGAACTGGCGGCGCTTCGCGAGGCCCTGCTGGGCGTTTTGTCCGATCCCGCAGCCGGCGAAATTTGCAACACACTTGGCCTGCGCGGCTTCGAGGTTCTGCCGGAGAGCAGCTTCGACGCGGTGATCGCCCTGGAGCAAGAGGCCGCCGCGCTGGGCTATCCCGTTCTCGCTTGATCATAAATCACCAGCAATACCGCATCCCGGCGAAGGCCGGGGGACCCCCGTCCATCTGCCACTACCTTGTGTTTCACCGCCCGTGGCCCCGGCCTGCGCCGGGGCGCGTAAAGCTTCAGGCCAGCGACGGCAGATCGAGCCCTTGCTCGCCTGCGCACTCCCGCGCGCTTTCATACCCCGCGTCGGCGTGGCGCATCACGCCGGTGGCGGGATCGTTCCACAGCACGCGGGCGATGCGCCGCGCCGCGTCCTCGGTGCCATCGGCGACGATGACCATGCCGCTGTGCTGCGAATAGCCCATGCCGACGCCGCCGCCGTGGTGCAGCGACACCCAGGTCGCGCCGCTCGCGGTGTTGAGCAGCGCATTGAGCAGCGGCCAGTCGGAAACCGCGTCGGAGCCATCGAGCATCGCCTCGGTCTCGCGGTTGGGGCTGGCGACCGAGCCCGAATCGAGATGATCGCGGCCGATCACGATCGGTGCTTTCAGCTCGCCGCTGGCGACCATTTCGTTGAAGGCGAGGCCGAGCCGGTGGCGGTCACCAAGCCCGACCCAGCAAATCCGCGCGGGCAGACCCTGAAACTTGATCCGCGCACGCGCCATGTCGAGCCAGTTGTGGAGGTGCGCGTTGTCGGGCAGCAACTCCTTCACTTTGGCATCGGTGCGATAGATGTCTTCCGGATCGCCCGACAGCGCCGCCCAGCGAAACGGGCCGATGCCCCGGCAGAACAGCGGGCGGATATAGGCAGGGACGAAGCCCGGAAACGCGAAGGCATCCTCGATGCCCTCGTCCTTGGCGACCTGACGGATATTGTTGCCATAATCGAGCGTGGGAATGCCCTGCGCGTGGAAATCGAGCATCGCTCGCACGTGGACCGCCATCGAAGGGCGCGAGGCGCGATCGACCGAGGCGGGGTCGTTCTCGCGCGCCTCCATCCAGCGTTCGAGGCTCCACCCTTGCGGCAGATAGCCGTTGATCGGATCGTGCGCCGAAGTCTGGTCGGTCACGACGTCCGGGCGCACACCCCGGCGCACCAGTTCGGGATAGATATCCGCTGCATTGCCGAGCAGGCCGACCGATACCGGCGCCTTGGCGTTCGTGACGATGTCCAGCGCCTCATCGAGCGTGTCGGCGGCGCGGTCGAGGTAGCCGGTTTTCAGGCGCATTTCGATCCGGCTGGGTTGGCACTCGATGGCAAGGCACGACGCGCCCGCCATCGTCGCGGCCAAGGGCTGCGCGCCGCCCATGCCGCCAAGGCCGGCGGTCAGGATCCAGCGCCCCGCCAAGCTGCCGCCATAATGCCGCCGCCCGACTTCGACAAAGGTCTCGTACGTGCCCTGCACGATCCCCTGCGTGCCGATGTAGATCCATGATCCCGCGGTCATCTGGCCGTACATCATCAGCCCGGCGCGATCGAGCTCGTGGAAATGCTCCCATGTCGCCCATTTGGGGACGAGGTTCGAATTGGCGATCAAAACGCGCGGCGCGTCTTTGTGCGTCTTGAACACCCCCACCGGCTTGCCCGATTGCACGAGCAGCGTTTCGTCCTCCTCCAGCCGCTGCAAAGTGCTGACGATCGTGTCATAGCTGTGCCAATCGCGCGCGGCGCGGCCGATGCCGCCATAGACCACCAGCTCTTGCGGGTTTTCAGCCACATCGGGATCGAGATTGTTCATCAGCATGCGCAAAGGCGCTTCGGTCAGCCAGCTTTTGGCGCTGAGCACGGGTCCGTGCGGGCTGCGGATCACGCGGCGGTTGTCAAGGCGTTCGGTCATGGTTTCCCCGTGGCAAAGGCAAGGCAGCAGGTCAGGATGGCGCGGAGCGTCGCGGTGAGCGGCGTGGCCGGATCGGGCGGCGGGGGCCAGTTCTCGGGCGTGGCCGGGCCGTCCGGTTCGGCCATGTAGCCCCGGCAGGCCAGCTCCATCTGGATGGCGTGCATGCCCTCCGCCGGGCGGCCATAATGGCGCGTGGTCCAGCCGCCCCGGAAACGCCCATCGAGCACATGGGGCTGCCCGGAACCGGCGCAGATGCCGAGCACTGCCGATGCCAGCGCCGGATCGCATGTCGCCCCGCCATTGGTGCCGATGTTGAATTGCGGCAGCTCGCCTTCGAACAGGCGCGGCACATGGCTGCGGATCGAATGGCAATCGTACACCACGACGCGTTCATGCCGCGCGCGCAGCCGGGAAATCTCGGCGGAAAGCGCGCCGTGGTAGGGATCAAAGAAAGCGGCCCGCCGCGCGGCGATCTCGGCGGCATCGGGTTCGGCTCCGGCATGGTACAGCGGCTCGCCATCGAAGGTCGTGGTCGGACACAGTTCGGTGGTCGCCTGCCCCGGATAGAGCGACACGCCCGAAGGATCGCGGTTCACATCGATCACGCTGCGCGAGACGGGCGTGCGCACGATAGTCGCGCCTAGATCGGCGGCGAAGGCATAGAGCCGGTCGATCCACCAGTCGGTATCCTTGCGCGCCAGCCATGGCGAAACGAACCGGGGCAGCAGCTGGTCGGGAATCTCGGTCCCGCTGTGCGGTATCGCCAGCACCAGCGGCGCATCGCCGCGATGGATCGCATAATCGGTCACTGGCCGCGCCAGACGCGCGCGTGCAGCGGGTTCGCACCGATGCGATAAACCAGCTCGGCCGGGCGTTCGATATCCCATATGGCAAGGTCGCAGGCCTTGCCCGCTTCCAGCGTGCCGGTCTCGTGCAGCAGACCCAGCGCGCGCGCCGCCTCGCGGGTCACTCCGGCAAGGCATTCGTCCACCGTCAGGCGAAACAACGTCGCGGCCATGTTCATCGTCAGCAGCAACGAGGTGAGCGGTGAGGAACCGGGATTGCAGTCGGTCGCAATCGCAATTGCCACACCGGCCTCGCGCAGCGCCGCGATGGGGGGCAAGCGGGTTTCGCGCATGAAGTAGAACGCGCCGGGCAGCAGCACCGCCACGGTCCCGGACTGGGCCATCGCGGCCACGCCGGGCTGATCCAGGTATTCCAGATGATCTGCCGAAAGTGCGCCGTAATGCGCTGCTAATGCCGCGCTATTGCTGTTGGAAAGCTGCTCGGCATGGAGTTTCACCGGCAATCCGTGCGCTCTTGCGGCGGCAAAGATGCGCTCCACTTGCGCCGGTGTGAACCCGATCGTCTCGCAAAAGGCATCGACCGCATCGGCCAGACCGGCTTCGGCGACGGCCGGAATCATCGCGCTGCAGACCAGATCGACATAGCCGTCCGCGTTGCCGGCGTATTCGATCGGTACGGCGTGCGCCCCCAGAAAGGTGGTGCGGACCGACACCGGGCGCACCTGCTCCACCGCGCGCGCCGCGCGCAACATCTTGATTTCGCTGGCAGTTGTCAGACCATATCCCGATTTGATCTCGACCGTGGTCGCACCCTCGGCGATCAGCGCATCAAGCCGGGGCAGCGCGCTCGCGGTAAGCTCGTCCTCGCTCGCCGCGCGCGTCGCCTGAACAGTCGAGATGATGCCGCCGCCCGCCCGCGCGATTTCCTCATACGATGCGCCGGCCAACCGCAGCTCGAACTCGTGCGCCCGGTTGCCCGCATGCACCAGGTGGGTGTGGCAATCGATCAGTCCGGGAGTGATCCAGCGCCCGCCGCAATCGACAATCTCCCGCGCATCCAGCACCGGCGCATCGGCCTGCGCGCCGGCATAGACGATCCGGCCGCCGCGCGCGGCGACGATGCCGTTTTCGATGAGGCCGAGATTTTGGCCCGCCAGCGTGGCGAGACGGGCACCGCGCCAGATGCGATCGCAGATTTTGGACTCGGTGCTCATCACGCAATACAATTGCAAAATCGGCTATAATGTCTAGACATAAAATTCGAACCATTCGGGAAGGGAAGGCTGGGCATGCAGACGATCTGGTGTGAGGCCGCGCTCCTGCCGGGCGGATGGACCAGGGCGGTGCGCATTTCCATCGGCGAGGATGGCTTGATTGCGGCCCTCGAGCCGGGCGCGCAGGCAGACGCGGCAGATCAGCGCGGCGGGATCGCGCTGCCCGGGCTGGCCAATGTCCACAGCCACGCGTTCCAGCGCGGCATGGCGGGATTGGCCGAATATCGCGGATCGGACAGCGACGATTTCTGGAGCTGGCGCGCGCTGATGTACCGCTTTCTCGACCGGCTCGCTCCCGAGGATATCGAAGCCATCGCCGCGCTGGCCTATGCGGAAATGCTGGAAACTGGGTTCACCCGCGTCGGCGAGTTTCATTATCTGCACCATGCGCCCGATGGCCGCGCTTATGCCGATCCCGCCGAACTGGCGGCGCGCATAGCGGCAGCGGCCGAGACGACCGGCATCGGGCTCACTTTGCTGCCGGTGTTCTATCGCTACGCCGGGTTTGACCGCCGCCCGCCCGAACACGGACATATCCGCTTCATCAACGATCCCGATGGCTTTGCCCGCCTCTTCGAGCGGAGCAGCACCGCGATAGCCGGCTTGCCCGATGCGAACATCGGCATCGCCCCCCACAGCCTGCGCGCGGTGGACACCGGCGATCTGGCGCAGATCCTCGCGCTGGCGCCCGATGGCCCGATCCACATCCATGCCGCCGAGCAGACCGGCGAGGTCGAACAATGCGTGGCAGCGCTGGGGGCAAGGCCGGTGCAATGGTTGCTGGATAACACCGCGCTGGATGCGCGATGGTGCCTGATCCATGCCACCCATCTCGATGCGGACGAGACCACACGGTTGGCCCGCAGCGGCGCGGTGGCGGGGCTGTGCCCGATCACCGAGGCTAATCTCGGCGACGGAATTTTTCCCGCGCCCGCCTATCTCGCGGCGGGCGGACGGTTTGCAATCGGCACCGATTCCAACATCGCGATCGATCCCGCGCGCGAATTGCAGACAATGGAATATGCCCAGCGGCTGGTCTTGCGCAAACGCAACTTGCTGGCGAGCGACGCGCAACCCTCGACGGGCGCGCGGCTGTTTGCCGGTGCGCTGGCGGGCGGCGCGCAGGCGCTGGGTCAGAGCGGCGGGGGCCTCGCGGTCGGCGCGCCTGCCGATATCGTCGGCCTCGATCCAGACGCGCTCGCGCTGGTCGGCCGGGGGCCGGAGATGGCGCTCGACAGCTGGATCTTCGCGGGCGGCCGCGATGTGGTCAGCGACGTCTGGCGGCGCGGGCAGCGGGTGGTGGTTGGCGGGCGGCATATCGCGCGCGAGGCGATTGCGGCGCGCTATCGCCGCACGATGCTCAAGCTGCTGAACGATTGATGGGTGAGCCGCTCACTCTCGGCCGCCGTATCCGCGCCGATGTCGAGGCGCAGATCAAAGGCGGGCACTGGCCGCCGGGGTATCGCCTGCCGACCGAGCAGGAATTGCAGATGCGCTATGGCTGCGCCCGCGCAACGGTCGGAAAAGCGCTGTCGGCGCTGGCCGATGCCGGCCTGATCGAACGCCGCAAGAAAGCAGGTACGATGGTCGCCGCGCCGCGCGTCCACACCGCCGTGCTGACCATTCCCGATATTGCCGAAGTCATGGCGGCGCGGGGGCAGGCCTATCGCTTCGAACTGAGCAGCCGGGACACCCGTTTGGCCGATCCTGCCAACCAGAACGAGCGCGACTTGATGGCAAGCGGTCCGCTGATCGCGCTGGCAGGGCTGCACTATGCCGACGAGGCGGTGTTTGCCGCCGAGCGCCGGGTAATCGCGCTGGCGCAAGTGCCCGAGGCGCAGACCGAGGATTTTGCCTCGCAGGCCCCCGGGACCTGGCTTTTGCAGCATATCCCGTGGACGCGGGCGCGGCACCGCATTTCGGCATGCAGCCTGCGCGAGGAGGTGGCGTGTCAGATGGGGTTGCCCGGAAGCGCGCCTGGTCTGCGGCTCGAGCGCTGGACGTGGCGCGAGGCCGCCGGAATCACGTATGTCGAGCAAACCTTTGCGGCGGACCGGTTCGATCTGATCGCGGAGTTTTCGCCCGGCAGGCCCTAGTTTTTCGGCGCGCTGGCCGGATCGCCCCGCCGGGTGGGCACCGGCGCATCCTGCCAGCCGCCGCCCAGCGCCTTGAACACGCTGATCTGCGCCTCGGCCACCGCAGCATCGGAGGCGGCGCGCGCGGCGCGGGCATTGGCGCGGTCGCTCTCTGCCTCGATCAGCTGGAGGAAATTGTCTGCCCCGGCATCGAACCGCAGCCGCGACAGCTGCGCGGCCTTGGTGCTCGAAGCTTCCGCGCGCGCCAGCGCGGCATTGCGATCGAGCGCGCCGGCATAGCGCGCGAGCGCCTGCTCGGTCTCATTGAGCGCGGTCAGCACCGCGCCATCGAAGCGCGCGAGGCTGGCGTCGGCACTGGCGCGTGCCTGGCGAATGCGCGCGCGCGAGACCGTTTGGTTGGGGAAAGTCCAGCTGATCAGCGGGCCGAACGAATAACGCACGGCGGTCGGCTGGAAGAACTGGCTGCCCCGCGTGGCATTCTGGCCGATGCTGCCCAGCAGCTGGATCTTGGGATAGAGATCGGCAATCGCCACGCCCACCCGCGCGGTGTCGGCGGCAAGGCTGCGCTCGGCGGCGCGCACATCGGGGCGGCGCGCGATCAGTGCCGCACCGTCGCCCGCCGGGATCACGGTGGCCAGCCGCGGCGGCGCGGTGCACTGCGCCGCCTGCGCATCGATCTCCTCGGCCGGCCGCCCTGTCAGCGTGGCCAGCGCATAGAGCGACGCGCGCTGCTCGGCGTCGAACGCGGGCAATTGCGCCTGCGCCTGCGCCAGCAGGACATCGGCGCGCTCGACATCGCGGCGCGTGCCGCGCCCGGCATCGAGCAGCGTGGTGGTGAGCTTGAACGTGTTTTGCTGGAGATCGACCGTTTCGCGCGCCACCGCGCGCTGCGCGGCATTGGTACAGGCCGCGACATAGGCCCGCGCGGTCTCCGCCGCGACAGCCACGCGCGCCGCATCCAGCTGCGCGGCGGCGGCCTCGACATCGCCGCGGCCCGCCTCCACCGCGCGGCTGACCCCGCCGAACAGATCTAGTTCGTACGCGACATCGAAGCCCGATTGGAAAAGATCGAAGCGGAATGTGCGCACGCCGCCGCCCGCACCGCCAAAGGCTGCCGCTGCCGCGCTGTTGCCTTGCTGGCGGCTTACTTGCGCCGATAGATCGGTCGAGGGCAACCGCGCCCCGCGCTGCTCGGACAGGACGGCGCGCGCGCGGGCGAGATTCGCCGCGGCTTCGCGGATCGACGTGTTGTGCGCCAGCGCCTCGGTGACCAGCCGGTCGATCACCGGGTCTTGATACAATTGCCACCAGCGCTCGGGCAGCGGCGCGGCCGAGATCGCCCTCGGGCTGCGCGCCGCCTCGGTCAACGGGCCGATCGCAGTGCCGCCCGGCGGCGTCGGAGGCGCGTACTTGGGCCCGACAACGCACCCTGCCAGCAGCGCGGCGAGCGCCAGCACGGATAGACCCCTCATGGCAGCGGCTCCGGCTCAGGTACCGGCGCGGGCGGATCAGGATCGGGCTTGCGGCGGTTGAACAGCGCGCTTGCACGGTCGCCCAGCTGGCGGCTGATCACGTAAAAGCTTGGCGTGAACAGCAGCCCGAACGTGGTCACGCCGATCATGCCGAAGAACACCGCGACGCCAAGCGCGCGGCGCAATTCCGCGCCGGGTCCCGAGCCGATCACCAGCGGCAAAGTGCCCAGGATGAACGCGATCGAGGTCATCAGGATCGGGCGCAGACGCTGCGCGGCGGCATGTTCGGCCGCCTCGCGCAGCCCCATTCCGGTATCCTCGTTCTGCCGCGCGAATTCGACGATGAGGATCGCGTTCTTTGCGGCGAGGCCGATCAACACAACCAGCCCGATCTGGGTCAGGATATTGTTGTCGAGCCCCATCAGATTCACCCCGACGATCGCGGCGAGCAGGCACATCGGCACAATCAGGATCACCGCCAATGGCAGCACGAGGCTTTCATAATTGGCCGCGAGCAGCAGGAACACGAACAGGACAGCAAGGCCGAAGACAAGGCTGCCGGTATTGCCCGCCTGTTGCTGCGCATAGGCCAGCTCGGTCCATTCGAAGCGCATGCCCGCCGGCAGTGTCTCCTCGGCAATTCTGGCCATTGTCGTCAGCGATTGGCCCGAGGAAAAGCCATAGGCGGTATCGCCCTGAAGCTCGGCGGAGGGGTAGAGGTTGTAGCGCACGACGCGGTAGGGCCCGCTGCCGTTCTTGAGCGTCATCACCGCATCGAGCGGCACCATCGCGCCCGATGCCGAGCGGGTGCGCAGCTTGCCGATGTCGGCGATATCGTCGCGGTAGGGCGCATCCGCCTGCGCGGTGACGCGGTAAGTTCGGCCGAGAAAATTGAAATCGTTGATATAGGTCGAGCCGAGGTAAGTGCCCAGGGTGCTGAAGATATTGGCGACCGGAACCCCGAGCTGCTCGGCGCGTTCGCGGTCGATTTCGGCCTTGAGCCGCGGTGTGCGCACGTTGAACGTGGTGAAGGCATTGGCGATGCCCGGGGTCTGGTTCGCTTTCATCATCATTGCGAAAGCGGCGCTTTCAAGCGCAGCGTAGCCTTGGTTCTGACGGTCTTCGATCAGCATTTTGAAACCGCCGCCGGTGCCCACGCCGCGCACGGGCGGCGGCGGAATGACCAGCACCACGCCATCGGTGATCGCGCCATAGGCCTTGCGCAATTGATTGGCGACCACATCCGCGTGCAGGCGCTCGCTGCTCGGTTTCAATCCGATGAACATCGCCGCCGCGTTGGGCGCATTGGAGAATGTCGCGCCGTCGAGCCCGGCAAAGGCGACAGTCGATACCGTTGCCGGATTATTGAGCGCAATCGCCTGCACGCGCCGCAGGACATCCGTCGTCCGCTCAAGCGAAGAGCCCGGCGGCAATTGTGTGGCCACGATCAGATATCCTTGATCCTGCGCCGGGATGAACCCTGTCGGTGTCGCGGTAAATCGCCATGCGGCAAGCCCGATCAATCCCGCATAGACAATCGCGATCAACCCCAGCGCGCGCACCGCCCGCGCGGTGAACTTGCCGTAGCGGCGGCCCAGGCGATCGAATCCGTCGTTGAACCCACGCGCAAAGCGGGTGCCTAGCCCGCGCAGCCCCGGTGGGGGCGGGGTGTCCCCATGCGGCTTGGGCTTCAGGATCAGCGCGGCCAGCGCCGGCGACAGCGTGAGCGAGACAAACGCGGATATTGCGGTGGCGGACACGATGGTGAGCGCGAACTGTTGATAGAATTGCCCCGAGATGCCCGGAATGAAGCTGGTCGGAATGAACACGCCGCACAGCACCAGCGCGATGGCGATCAGCGCACCGCCAACCTCGTCCATCGTTTCATGCGCGGCGGCCAGCGGGCTGAGGCCTTTTTCCTCCATCAGCCGCTCGATATTCTCGACCACGACAATCGCGTCATCGACAACGATGCCGATGGCCAGCACCATCCCGAACAACGACAAGTTATTGAGCGAAAAACCGAACAGCGCGAGCACCGCGAGCGAGCCGATCAGCGAGACCGGGATGGCGATCAGCGGAATAATCGCCGCGCGCCAGCTCTGCAGAAACAGCAGCACAACCAGTGCGACCAGAATCAGCGCTTCGTATAGCGTTTCCTCGACCGCCGCGATCGAGGCCTCGATGTATTCGGTCGGATTGTAGGCGATCTCATATGTCATGCCCGGCGGAAAACTTTTCGAAGACAGCGCGATTTCGTCCTTGACCGTCTGCGCGGTTTTCAGCGCGTTCGATCCGGGCAACTGGGTAAGGCAGACGGCGGTTGTCGGCTGGTTCGAAAAGAACGGATTGATGCCGTAATCCTGCGCGCCCAGTTCGATCCGCGCGACATCGCGCAGCCGCGTCATCCGTCCTTCGGCGTCGCGCTTGACAATGATCTCGCCGAATTGTTCGGGCCGGGTCAGCCGCCCTTCGGTCTCGAGGCCGAGCTGGAATGCGGTGCCGCCCTGGTTGAACGGCGGCTGGCCGATCGAACCGATCGCGACTTGTGCGTTTTGCGCGCGGACCGCACCGGTAATCTCATCAACCGTCAGATTGCGCACGGCGGCCAGATCGGGATCGATCCACACGCGCATGTTGTAATCTCGCGCGCCGAAGATGCGCGCGCCGCCGATGCCGGGAATGCGCGCCAGCCGGTCGATGATCTGGGTGGTGGCGTAGTTGGAAATGTATTGCTGGCTCAGCGTCTTGTCGGGAGAAAAGAGCGTGGCGCAGAGCAGCAGATCGGGCGTGTTCTTGCGCGTAGTCACGCCGATCTGGCGGACCTGTTCGGGCAGGCGCGGTTCGGCGGTGGCGACGCGGTTTTGTACCAGCACTTGCGCCTGATCGACTTTGGTTCCGGGCTTGAATGTTACCGTGATCGCAATCGCGCCGTCGCCGGTCGACGATGAAGACATGTACAGCATGTTCTCAACGCCGTTGATCGACTCCTCAAGCGGGGCCGCCACGGTTTCGGCCAGCGTTTCGGCATTGGCACCGGGGTAATTGGCGCTGACAACCACCGTCGGCGGCGCGATCTCGGGATACTGCGCAACCGGCAGGCTCGGATAGGCGACCAATCCGAATACGATGATCAGCACCGAGAGCACGGCCGAAAAAATCGGTCGGTCGATGAAGAAATGGGGAAAGCGCATCAGCCGTTTACTTCGCTTGCGCTTCGGCGGCGGGCGGGGCCGAAATGGGCGTTGAAACCGGCGCTGTATTGGCGGCGCGCGGCTTGAGCGCGATCTGCGTGGCTTTGACCGGCATGCCGGGTTGCAACCGGGTGAGCCCGTTGATCACCACGCGATCGGTCGGCGCGATGCCTTCGCGGATGACGCGCAGGCCTTCGATCGGCGGGCCGGTCACGACCGGGCGCGGCGCGACTTTGCCGTCCTTGCCCACCACGTAGACGAGCTTGCGCGTCTGGTCGGTGATGATCGCCTCATCGGGCACGAGCATGGCATGATACGTGCCCGAGCCAAGCAGCCGCGCGCGGCCGAACAGCCCGGGAGTCAGGAATCCGGTCGGATTGGCGACGACGGCATGGGCGCGGATCGTTCCCGAATTCGGATCGATGGCATTGTCGACAAACTGCATCCGCCCGCGCCAGCGATAGCCGCTTTCGTCGGCAAGCTGGATCTCGACCGGATTGGGGGTATCGCGCGATGATCCGCGCGACCCTTCCTGATCCTGCCGGAGGTATTTGAGGTAGAACGATTCGGCGCCATCGAACGAAAACCAGATCGGATCGGTCGAGACCACGCGGGTGAGCACCGTCTGCCCCTCTGCCACCAAATTGCCCCGGCTCACTTTGCGGTCAGAGACCCGCCCGGTGATCGGCGAGGTGACATTGGTGAACCCAAGATTGAGCGCGGCGATATTGACGGCAGCACGCCCCGCCGCAACATCAGCGCCGCTGCTGCGCGTCGCGGCCAGCTTGGCTTCGTATTCCTCCTTGGAAATCGCCTGCGCATCAAGCAGCGTCTTCGCGCGGGCAAATTCGCTGCTGGCGTTAGCCTGTGCTGCGCGCGCCTTGGCCAGTTGCGCTTCTGCTTGCGCCAACGCCGCGCGGTAAGGGCGCGGGTCGATAGTGAACAAGGTCTGCCCCTGCCGCACGATCTGGCCATCGGCGAACAGCACCCGGTCGATCGCGCCCGACACGCGGGGGCGCAGCTCGACATCCTGGATTGCCTCGAACCGGCCGATATATTCGTCCCAATCGACGATATTGCGCTGGAGCGGGTTGGCCACCGTCACCTGCGTGGGTGGCGGCGGGGGCGGGGCGCTCGGCGCGCAGCCCGATGCCATTGGTACTAGCAGCGCGATCAGCACCGCCAGCATCGCCCCGCCGGCCGCCCGATCATAATCCCCCTGCATCATGCCTGCCCTTAAACTTGCGCCGCCAAGATCCGACACTGCGCCGCGATCCACAAACGTCCTTCGGCCATCAGATTTACAAGCACAATACGCTTGTCTTGCACCAACGGGAAACCGGCCGACCAAGGCCAGCCCCTCGCGATATTTCAGCTTGCACCGGGCGCTTGCACTCATGGCAGCAGTCCCCTTTGCCCGGTCAAACCGTTCGAGAACGCATCTCGTCTTGAAAAGTTCCCCGCTCTTGTGAAAAAAGGCAACCGATCAACTATTCCGCCAAAATACCCGCTGCCGCGCTATCCGCCGCGCTCTGCCCGCGCCGGACCAGCGCCACCAGCAGCACCGCCGCTGCTGTCAGCACCGCGATCATCAGCCACGCATCGTTGATCGCCTGCACCAGCGCGGCCTTTTCGACGAGCGGACGCACCAGCTCGGTGGTGAACTCGTCCGGCGGCTCGCCCAATTGCTCGATGAACGCATCGCGTGGGATGCCGATGCCCACCGCCGTCGCGACATCGCCCGCGCGCAGTTTGGCCGCGATGGCAAGGCCATGCGCGGTGCTCTGGCTGAAAATGACCGTATCGATCAGAGCAAGTCCCAGCGCGCCGCCCAGATTGCGCATCAGATTGAACAGCCCGCTGCCATCGGCGACGAGCGCGGGCGGCAGCAAGCCGAGCGCCATGCGGGTAGGCGGAAGCAGGCAGAACATCGTCGCAGCGCCGCGCACTATCTGCGGCACCATCATCTCGGCCGCACCGGTGTTCGCCGTCTGCCGCGCGCTCATTGCCATGCCCAGAGCGAACAGCATGAAACCAGCAAATGTGAGGACGCGCGGATCGACCCGCCGCTCGAGATAGACCGCGAGCGGGGCCGAGACGAGCTGCGCAACGCCGGTGGCCAGCATGATCTCCCCGATCCGCAGCGCGCCTTCGCCGCGCACCAGCCCAAGAAAAAACGGCATCAGGTAAGTGGTGCCGAACAGCCCGATCCCCAGGACAAAGCTCAGCACGCAGCCGATCGCGAAATTGCGGTCGGCAAAGCACCCGAGCTCCACCAACGGCCAGCGCGAGCGCAGCGTCTTGACCACAAAGAACGCCCCGCATCCGAAAAACAGCGCCATGCACACGAGCACGCGCGGCGCGTCCCATCCCAATCCGGGCGCGTCTTTGAGCCCGAGCTCGAACGCCGTGAGCGCCAGCGCCAGCGCCGCGAGCGCGGCGGGATCGAACGCGCGCGGGCTGCGCCGGTTGGCCGAATCGCCGCGCAGCAGCACGGCAGCGCCGAGCGCGGCCAGCAGCCCCGGCGCGATATTGATCGCAAACAGCCAGTGCCACGACCAGGTCTGCGTGATCCAGCCGCCCGCAATCGGCCCGACTGTGGGCGCCAGCACCGCCGCGACCCCCGCGATGGTCGTCGCGGTGCCCTGCGCGCGCTCCGGAAACAGCAGGAAAACGGCCGAAAAGACCGCCGGGATCAGCGTCCCCCCGGCAAACCCCTGCACGATCCGCCAGACAATCAGCGTCTCGAAATTCTGCGCCAGCGCGCAGCCGCCTGAAGCCAGCGTGAACGCCGCGACCGCGCCGACAAACAGCCAGCGCATGCCCAGCCGGGCGGTGAGGTAGCCGGTCAGCGGGATCGCCACGATTTCGGCGGTGAGATACGCGGTTTGCACCCAGAGCATCCGGTCCGGAGTGATGCCAAGCGCTTTCTGGATCGTGGGGAGCGAGGTGACAACGATCTGGATGTCGAGGATCGCCATGAACATGCCCAGGCACATTACGACGAAACCGGCCCATATCCGCAGGCTGGTTCGGGCGGGAGAGGGAAGGTCGTTCATCGCCGAGATATCCAGAATGGGGCAATAGACCCCGGTGCCCTTGCGCAGGCCCGGCCGGGCCGCTCCCATTGCTTGCGGGTTGCTCTCATTGCGGTATCCGTAACCGGGAACAACTATGATAGCGAACGGGTTTGAGAGCAATGCGCATCGGATGAGCCGCAGGGCCAGCCGCCGGATGTTTGAAGGAAAACTGGTTGAAACGCCCTGTGACGATTCTTTCGCTGGCCTCGGCCACCCCGCCGCATGAATTGTCGCAAGAAACGGCTCTCGAGTGCTCGCGCAAGCTGCTCGCCGGCCAATTCCGGGATTTCGAGCGGATGAGCACGGTTTTTGCCAATTCCGGCATCGCCTCGCGCCAGCTGGCCCGCCCGGTCGAATGGTATCTCGAACCACGCAGCTTTCCCGAACGCACCGCCGCCTATCTCGATGCGGCGCTCGATCTGTTTGTCGTGGCGGCCAGCGCCGCGTTAGCCGAAGCGGGCCTCGGTGCCGAGGCTGTCGACACGATCGTGACCGTCTCCTCGACCGGCATCGCCACGCCCAGTATCGAGGCGCGGGCTATGGGCCGCATGGGCTTTCGCAGCGATGTGGAGCGCGTGCCGGTGTTCGGTCTGGGCTGCGCGGGCGGCGTGTCCGGGCTTTCGCTTGCGGCGAAGCTGGCGCGGGCGGCACCCGGATCGACAGTGCTGTTCGTCACGGTCGAGCTGTGCAGCATGGCCTTGCGCACCGATGGGGTGGGCAAGGCAGACATCATTGCCACCGCGCTGTTTGGTGATGGCGCTGCGGCCTGCATCGTGCGCACCGGTGATGAAGGCTTTGCCGAGATCGTCGGCAATGCCGAGAAAACCTGGCCCGATACGCTCGATATCATGGGCTGGAACATCGAGCCGAGCGGGCTGGGGGTGGTGCTCAATCGCGCCATTCCAGCGTTCGCGCGCCAGCACATGACCCAGGCGATGGAGCAGATGCTCGCCGGGCAGGATTTGCGGATCGGCGAAATCGACCGGTTCATATGCCATCCCGGCGGCGCGAAAGTGGTCGATGCGATGGAAACCGCGCTCTCGCTCAATCAGGGATCGCTCGATCATGAGCGCGAGGTGCTGCGGCGGCACGGCAATATGTCGGCCCCCACCGTGCTGTTCGTGCTGGACCGCGTGCGCGCGCAGGAAATGCCGCCGCTTTCGGTCCTCACCGCGCTGGGGCCGGGGTTCACCGCCAGCACCGTCACGCTGAAGCGCGCGGCATGAGCCTGCCCTATGTGATCATGGCGCTGGTTACCCTGCAGCGTCTTGGCGAACTGATCATCGCCAGCCGCAACACCCGCGCCTTGCGCGCGCGCGGCGCTATCGAGATCGGGCAAGGGCACTATCCGGCGATGGTGACGATGCATGCGGCGTGGCTTGTCGCGCTATGGTTGTCGGTCGGAGGCCAGGCGGTCAATCTGCCGCTGCTGGGTGTGTTCGCAATTCTGCAAGCGCTGCGCATCTGGGTGCTGGCTACGCTTGGCGGGCGCTGGACCACGCGGATCATCGTGTTGCCCGGCGCGCCGCTGGTCACCGGCGGTCCGTTCCGCTTCCTGCGCCATCCCAACTATTGCGTTGTGGTGGGTGAAATCGCGGTGCTGCCGCTGGTGTTCGGGCTGACGTGGATCGCTGTGCTGTTTTCGCTGCTCAATGCCGCGATGCTGTGGGTGCGGATCGGCGCAGAAGCGCGCGCGCTTTATGGTTTGCCGGTGGCGACCGCCGAAGGCTGAGGCTTCGCCATCGCCTCGCGCTCGGCCTTGATGCGCAGCATCGCGGCGTGGCAGATCGGCGAGGTTTGTTCGACTTTGGCAATCATGCAGGCTTCGACGCGCTTGCGGCTCAAACTTGCCATCTCTTTCGGGCAAAGACGCCGCGCCTCCTGCGCGCAGGCGCGCTTGCCAAGATCGGGCGCGGCAGCGGCCGCACCGGGTGCTATCAGCATGGCGCAGACCATCAGGGTATGAAACGGGCGGATCAACATGGGGCCAGTGTCCATAAAGCAGTTTCTGACCGCTCCCCTACAGCGCGCTTCCTGAACGGCACATTTTTGCTCCCCGCGGTTTATCCGGTTTCAACCAGATTGACGCCTGCCGCGGCGATATTGGCCCGCAGCTGCGGCTGATCGATCCGGTCGGTGACGAGATGCCGCAGCGCATCGATCCCGGCGATCCGCAGCGGCGCGGCGCGGCCGATCTTGGTGGCATCGGCAAGCAGGATGACCTCGCGCGCATTGCGGATGATGCTGCGTGAGACTTGCACCTCATCGGGATCGAAATCGAGCAGATCGCCCTCGAGCGACAGCCCGGATGCGCCGATCAACGCATAATCGACGCGGAAATTGTCGAGGAACTGATGCGCCAACGCGCCGACCACCGCGCGGTCGCCGGCGCGCACTTCGCCGCCGACCGCAATGACGGCAAGGCCGGGCCGCCCGGCAAGCTGATCGACCACGTTGAGATTGTTGGTGATCACCATCAGCTTGTGATGATGCGCCAGATGCCGCGCGGCGGCCTCGGTGGTCGTCCCGATATTGATTAACAACGAGGCCCCTTCGGGAATGAGACGCGCCGCCGCCGCGCCGATCCGCGCCTTGGCTGCGGCGGCAAGGCTGCGGCGCTCGTCATAGAGCAGATTGGCGATCCCCGAACCGATTGCCGCGCCGCCGCGCACCCGCGCCAGCAGCGAGCGCTCGGCCAGCCGGTTGAGGTCCTTGCGGATCGTCTGCGGGGTTACCGCATGTGCCGCCGCAAGCGCGGCCACGTCCACCTCGCCCGCCTCGCGCACGCTGCCCAGGATGGCGGCGTGCCGGGCGGCGAGATCATGCCTGCTCGACATGGTCCGGCGCGGTGCGCATCTCGGCGAGGTAGCTGTCGATAGCAGCGGCAGTGCCCACCGGCGCATGCAGTCCCATCTTGCTGCGGCGGTAGAGAATATCCTGCGCGCTGCACGCCCATTCCATCTCCGCGAGGTAATCGACTTCGGCTGCGGTCAACCCGCCGCCGAAATCGGTGCCGAGATCGTCCAGCACTTGCGCGCCGCCGAGCAGAGATTGCACCCGCGTGCCATAGGCGCGCCCGAGGCGACGCAGCAGCGCGCGGGGCAGGGCGGGGCGCTCGGCGGCCAGCGCCGCGACGAAACCATCGAAATCATCGCCCGGAATGTCGCCGCCGGGCAAGTCCGCGCCCGCTGTCCAAGGCCCGCGTGCCGCCGGGAAGAACGGCGTGAGCTTCTCAAGCGCGTGTTCGGCCAGCTTGCGAAACGTGGTGATCTTGCCGCCGAACACGCTGAGCAGCGGCGCCTTGTCCTCGGCGGCATCGAGATCGAGCACATAGTCCCGCGTCACGGCAGAAGCGCTGGCGGCGTGATCGTCATAGAGCGGGCGGATGCCGGCATAGCTCCACACCACGTCTTCAGGCTGGATCTGCGTCTTGAAATAGCGGCGCACGGTCTCGCACAGATAGGCGGTCTCGGCGGGCGAGATTTCGGCGCGACCGGGCAAGCCCTCCCATGGCTCGTCGGTCGTGCCGATCAGCGTGAAGTTCGTTTCGTAGGGGATGGCGAAGACCACGCGCTTGTCGGGATTTTGCAGCATGAACGCGTGATCGCCGTCATAGAGCCGGGGCACGACGATGTGGCTGCCCTTGATAAGCCGCACGCCGCGATCCTGACGCGCGTTCGCCACCCGCTGGAGCACGTCTTCCACCCAGGGCCCCGCCGCGTTGACCAGCGCTTTTGCCATCACTGTCCGTTCGCCCTGCGGACCCACGACCAGCGCGCTCCACTGCGCGCCGTTGCGCGCCGCCGAGACCAGCCGTGTGCGCGTTTCGATCCGCGCGCCGTGCTCGGCCGCATCGCGCGCGTTCAATACCACCAGCCGGCTGTCCTCGACCCAGCAATCGGAATAGACGAACGCGGTCTTTGCGCCGGGCAGCAGCCCGTTGTTCAATGCCGAGCGCCGCAAGTCGACCGTCTTGGTGGCGGGCAGTTTCTTGCGCCCGCCGAGATGGTCGTAGATAAACAGGCCGAGGCGGACGAGCCACGCGGGGCGCGGCGAATTGAGCTGCGGCAGCACGAACGCCAGCGGCCAGATGATGTGCGGGGCCATGCCGAGCAGCCGCTCACGCTCGATCAGCGATTCGCGCACCAGCCGGAATTCGTAGTATTCAAGATAGCGCAGGCCGCCATGGATAAGCTTGGTGCTGGCCGACGAAGTGTGGCTGGCGAGATCTTCCGCCTCGACCAGCAGCACCGACAGCCCGCGCCCGGCGGCATCGCGCGCGATTCCCGCGCCGTTGATCCCACCGCCGATGATCAGCAGATCATAAGCCTCGTGCAAAGGCGCTTGCGCATCTCCTGACATGCTGGAAATCCTTGTTCCGATTGCGTGCGCCTTACGCGCTTCGGGGGACGAAAACAATGGATACGAAGGTGAAACGAAATGCTATGGAGCGCAAAAGAACGCGAAACGAAAGAGAGCGGTGATGGCAAAGGCAACGCATATTCTGGCGATCGATCAGGGCACGACATCGACGCGGTCCATCGTTTTTGACGCGGCCGCCGTGCCGATCGCTACGGCGCAGGCCGAATTTGCGCAGCATTATCCGCAAGCCGGCTGGGTCGAACACGATGCCGAGGATATCTGGCGCGATGCTTTGGCCACCGCGCGCGAGGCGATCGGCAAGGCCGGGCTTAGCGCCCGTGACATTGCCGCGATCGGCATCACCAACCAGCGCGAAACCGCGGTGATCTGGGACCGTGCCACCGGCGAGCCGATCCACCGCGCGATCGTGTGGCAAGACCGGCGCACGGCCGAAACGTGTGCGGCACTCAAAGCCGATGGCGCGGAAGCAATGGTCAGCGCGCGCACCGGTCTGCTCATCGATCCGTATTTCTCGGGCACCAAAGTGGCATGGATGCTCGATCATGTGCCCGGTGCGCGGGCGCGGGCGGAGCGCGGCGAGCTGGCATTCGGCACGATCGATTGCTTCCTGCTGTGGCGCTTCACCGGCGGCGCGGTCCATGCCACCGACGTGACCAACGCTGGCCGGACCATGCTCTATGACATCCACCGCCAATGCTGGGACGAGGAGCTGTGCCGCCTGCTGCGCGTGCCCATGGCGCTGCTCCCCACGGTTTGCGACAACAGTCATGTGTTTGGCGAAACCAGCTTGCTGGGCGCGCCGATCCGCATCGCGGGCATGGCGGGCGATCAGCAGGCAGCGCTGTTCGGGCAGGCATGCTTTGCTGCGGGGCAGGCCAAATCGACTTATGGAACCGGCTGTTTCATGCTGCTCAATACCGGCGAGGCGGCTTTCACCTCGCACCACCGGCTGCTCACCACCCCGGCCTACCGGCTCGGCGGCAAGATGACTTATGCGCTCGAAGGCTCGATCTTCGTGGCGGGCGCGGCGATCAAGTGGCTGCGCGACGGAATCGGCGTGATCGCGCATGCCAGCGACACGCACGGGATGGCGGCGCAAGTGCCCGACAGCCACGGGGTCTACATGGTGCCCGCGTTCACCGGGCTGGGCGCGCCGCACTGGGACCCGGACGCGCGCGGCGCGATCTTCGGGCTGACCTTGGGCTCGACGCAGGCGCATCTGGCGCGCGCCGCGCTTGAGGCGGTGGGCTACCAGACGCTCGATCTGGCCCGCACGATGGCCGCCGACGGGGCGCAGGCCCCGGCAACCTTGCGCGTCGATGGCGGTATGGCGGCCAATGACTGGCTGTGCCAGTTCCTTGCCGATCTGCTGGGCGCGGCGGTGGAGCGACCAGCGCATCTCGAAACCACGGCACTGGGCGCTGCGTTTCATGCAGGGCTAGCGGTCGGCGTATGGAGCGATCTGGCCGCGCTGGAACGGACCTGGACCAGCGGCAGCCGTTTCACCCCGCAGATGAGCGCCGCGCAGCGCGATCCGCTCGTGGCGGGCTGGCACGATGCGGTGGCGCGCACGCTCTCGCCAGCGGCGCAGCGGGCATGAGGCGCGCGGCGATCGGGCTTGGCGCCTTGCTGATGACAGCGGCCGCCCCGCCCAGCGTGCCCGAAGTGGGCGCACCCGAACTTGCCGCGCTTGGGCCGGACGGGGCGGGGGTGATGGTGCGCACCGTGGTCGATCGCGGTCAGGTCGAAGCGCTGGGCAGCTTCGCCAGCGGCAAACTGCTGCGCGCAGACCGAGTTCTGCCGCTGATGGTGTGGTATCCGGCCAAAATCGCCGCAAAATCGAAGCGCGCGACGTATAATGCGAGCCTTGTGGGCGAAGTGCCGGGCACGCAAGCGCGGTTTTCCGTGCCCGGCATCGCCGTGCGCGGTGCGCCTCCTGCGGGTAAAGCCTTCCCTATCGTGCTCCTATCGCATGGTTATAACAATGATCCGGCGATGCTCACGTGGCTGGCCGAGAATCTGGCGACGAAAGGCTATGTCGTCGTGGCCATCCAGCACCGCGATCCGCCGATCACCGATACCCGGCAGACGCCCGCGACGCTGATCCGCCGCCCGCTCGATATCGCCTTCGTCTTGCGGCAATTGAAGGCCGGTTTGCTGGGCGAACTGGGCGATTCCAAGCGGATCGCGCTCGCCGGATATTCGTTCGGCGGTTACGGGGTGATCACCGTGGCCGGGGCCGGGCTCGATCCCGATGGACCTGCCGCCAAGCGCCTGCCGCCGGTGCTGACCGATCGCTATGCAGGCAGCGGGCCGGAAGCGGCCAGTTTGCAAGATACTGAAGTAAAAGCGATTGTGGCGATCGCTCCGGCCGGCGGGGCCCCGGCTTCGGCGTGGGGGAAGGGGCTGGGTAACGTCCGCGCGCCGCTGCTGGTCATTGCCGGCACCGCCGACCGGACGGTGGGCTATGACCCTGGCCCGGCGTCAATCTTTGCGCAGGCGACCGGCGCGGAACGCTATCTTCTGGCTTTTCAGGGCGCGGGCCATGCCATCGGCACCAATCCGCCTCCCACCCAGATGCGCGACAATCTGTGGAATTTCGATTGGTTCGAAGACCGCGTCTGGCGCAAATCGCGCGTGAACGGAATCGCGATCCATTTCATCACCGCGTTTCTCGATATCCATCTCAAGGGCGATACCGGCAAGCAGGCCTACCTTGCCGTGCCGCGAGAAAGCTCCGACGGGGCCAGCTGGAACGGCGGCCCGGGGCCTTACGGGGCGGTCAGCCAGGGCGGCGACAACCCCACGTGGAAGGGATTTGTGAAGGATCATCAGGACGGGCTGGTGTTGCGCCGCCTTGCGCCCACGCCCTGATCAGGGATTCAGCCCGCCGACAGCGCGGGCGGCTGCGCGACCCCATTTGGCGCGCCATAGCTGAAATGGCGGATAATCCAGTCGCGCAGCATGTAGATCGCCGGATCGGCCAGATCCTCGGCATGCGTCTTGAGGTAATAGCCGAAGCCGTCGCCCGATATTCGGTCAAACGGCATGACCAGCTCGCCCTTGGTGATTTCCTGCGCGAACATGTCGATATCGGCCAGCACCACGCCCGCAGCGCTCATTGCGTAGCGCACGGCCGAAAAGGCGGTGTCGAACGCGAGGCCGTCATTGGTATCGATCGCCAGGCGCTGCTGATCGGCATAACTGCTCCACAGCAGCCCGCGCGGCTCGCCCTCCAGCTTGACATGCAGCAGCTCGTTATCCTGCAGGAATTGCTCAAGTCCCTTCCCTTTGTGCGCCGCGGCCGTGGCGGGCGAGCATAGAGGGGCGACCCGCACCATCCACAGAAGATCGGCGACTTTGTCGTCAACGTTGGGCCGATCGAACACGATCGCCATATCGACATTGGCCTTGGGCTCGCCGGTCACGTTCGAGGAAGTGACATCGATGCGCACCTCGGGATGCTCCTTGTGGAAATCTCGGATCAGTGGAAGCGCGTTCTGAAGAAGCAGCGAGGGCGGGATGTGCAGGCGAAGCGGGCGGCTTTCGAGATCCTTGTTGCGGATGGTGTTGATCGTCTGCTCCATCCGGTCGAGGCATTTGCCAATGACCGGAAGCAGGATCGCGCCCGCCGGCGTCAGTTTGAGGCCGCTCGGTCCGCGCTCAAACAGCGGCTTGCCGACAAGGTCTTCAAGGCTGCTGACATGGCGGCTCATCGCGCTTTGCGAGACCGTCAGCGCCTGAGCTCCGCCGGTAAAGCTCATGTGACGGCCCACCGCTTCGAAAGCCCGCAAAGCGTTGAGCGGCAGCCAGCGGCGATTGATAAGGCGGTCGTTGGCTATTTCGTCGCTCCCTCGTTCGCGGCAGATTGCCCGGCGCATTGATCTACGTCAATCCGGGCCATTTTCGGTACGGCCTTGCCCGATCATAAGCAGATATAATATAGGCATCAGCCGATCGTAATGGAACCCAACGATGCAACTGCCGCCAGAGTTTGATTTCCATGCGCTTCAAGTGTTTGTGCTGACCGTCGATCTGGGCGGCATGACCGCGAGCGCGCAGCAACTTCGGATCACCCAGTCGGCGGTTTCGCAAACCATCGCGCGGCTCGAACAGGGGATCGGCACGGTGCTGTTCGACCGCGCCTTGCGGCCGCTGGGGCTGACCCCGGCGGGTCGCGCGCTCTATGAGCGCGCGCGGCGTCTGCTCGCCAGCGCGCGCGCTGTGGTCGACGAAGTGCGCGAGGGCGCAAACCAGCCGATCGATAAAGTGACCGTGGGCATGTCCGAAACGGCCGCCATCCTGCTCACCGCGCCCTTGCTGGTCCAGCTCGGGATGAAAGTTGGCCGCTGGCGCGTGCGCTCGGGCATTTCGCTGGGTCAGCAGCAGGATTTTCTGGCGCGGCGCTGCGACATGCTGGTCACCGGCAGCAGCGCGCTCGAACGGCACGATGGGATTGAGCATCACGACGTGCTCGATGATCCTTTCCTGCTGGTGTTTCCATCCGATTATCGCGGTTCGGCAGACGATATCGAAGCCATTCAGGGCCTGCCGTTCGTGCGCTATTCGCTCGAAACCGGCATGGGCCAGCGCATCGAAAGCCAGCTTTTGCGCATGCGGCTGCGGCTGCCCAATGTGATCGAGGTCGAAAGCATTCATCAGCAGCTCAATTCGGTGGCGCATGGCATCGGCTGGAGCATCACGTCGCTATTGTGTCTGGCCGCGATGCCCGAAGTGATTGCCCAGCTGAGAACCGAGCCGCTGCCGCGCGCGCGCTTCTCGCGGCGGGTTCAGGTCGTGAGCCGCGCCGGGGAACTGGGCGATCTGGCGGCGCGGACAGCGGAACTGGCGGGCAAGGTGATCCGCGAACAGAGCTTGCCGCCAATTCTGGAGCGGCTGCCCTGGGCAAAGCACTTGCTGGAGCCGAAGTGAACGCGCTTCGGCCATCGCGGCATTATCCACCTCGATATCGCGCATTAAGTTTTTTCATGGGCTGAACGGGCCACCGAAACAGGATAAGCCGATCGGGGCGCGGGCGCCGCGCGGGAAATGCGCTTTGCTGCTAGAAATGGGTGCGACGATGAACCTGATGACAACCCCGGTTACCGTCACGGACAAGGGCCTCGAGGTTGCGCTGCCCGGCGGCGAGACGGGGTATTTCAATCACTACTGGCTGCGCGACAACTGTTCCACCTCGTTCGATCCCGAAACGCGCGAGCGGGTGTTCGATATCTTTCATCTGGCGCAGCCGCCGCGCCCTGCTTCGGCGCGCGTGGCGGAAGGGGCGCTGGAGATCGTCTGGGCCGGGGAAAACCACACCAGCCGCTATCCGCTCGGCTGGCTGGAAAGCTACAGCAAGGGCGCGCGCCGCGCCGATCCCGCCGATCTGAAACGCGTCTCGTGGTACGGCGATCATTATCCGAAAATGGCCCGCTTTGCCCATGCCGACCTGATGGCGGACCGCGCGCTGGTGGCACAGTGGCTGCGCGCGATGCTGGTCGAAGGCGTTTCGCTCGTCACCGACATGCCCGACAGCGATCAGGCGCTGACCGATCTTGTCGGCCTGATGGGCCAAATTCGGCCCACGTTCTTCGGCGATTACTTCGACGTGCGCACGCATATCGCGCCGACCAATCTTGCCTACACCGCGAAGGCGCTGGAGCTGCACACCGATGTTCCGGCTGAAGACCTCGCGCCGGGGGTGCAGTTCCTGCATTGCCGCGCCAACAGCGTGGAGGGCGGCGAGAACCTGTTCCTCGACGGGCTTGCGGTTGCCAACGATCTGCGCGATCAGTTTCCGGAAGACTTCCGGCTGCTGTCGGAAACGGCGGTGCCGTTTTACTTCGAGCACGACAATCAGGATGTCCGCGCGCGCCAGCGGGTGATCGAGCTCGATGAAAACGGCGATGTATCCGGCGTGACGATCAGTCAGCACATGGCCGATGTGTTCGATCTGCCGCAGCGGTTCATGGACAGCTATTACCCTGCCTTCTGCCGCTTCGGGCGGATGCTGCAGGCGGACAAGTACCTCATGCGGTTCCGCATTGCGGCGGGCGAATGCATCGTGTTCGACAATCACCGCATCGTTCATGGCCGCTCGGCCTATTCGGCCACGAGCGGCGACCGATATCTGCGCGGCACTTATGCCGATCGCGGCGAGATGCGCAGCACTTACCGCGCGCTGACCAGCAAGGGCCGCTTCGCGTGAGCGACCTGGACGGCGACGCATTGTACCAGTTGCGCGTCGATCTGGCGGCGGCGTTCAGGCTGACCGCCCAGTTCGGCTGGCACGAATCGGTCGGTAATCATTTCAGCGCGGCGGTGTCAGGCGATGGGCGGCGCTTCCTGCTCAACCGCAAGTGGCAGCATTTTGCATCGATCCGTCCCGAGGATCTGATGCTGCTCGATGCCGATGATTCTGCGGTGATGACGCGTCCCGATGCCCCCGATGCATCTGCATGGACCATCCACGGCGCGATCCACCGCGAATGCGCCCGCGCGCGCGTGATCCTGCACTGCCATCCCCCTTATACCACCGCGCTCGCCACATTGCGCAATCCCGCGATGCTGCCGCTCGACAACAACACTGCGCGCTTCTTCAATCGCGTCGGCATCGATCTGGGCTTTGGCGGGATCGCCGATGAGGCTGCCGAGGGTACGCGGCTTGCAGCCTCGCTGGGCAACTACAAAACGCTGATGATGGGCAATCACGGCCTGACCTGCATCGGGGACACGGTGGCCGAGGCGTTCGAAGACCTCTATTTCTTCGAGCGTGCTGCGCAGACCTTGATGCTGGCCTATGCTTCGGGCCAGCCGCTCAATGTGCTCTCCGACGAGATCGCCGAGAAAACCGCGCAAGGCTGGGACGATTACAAGGGCATGGCTTTTGCCCATTTCGACTACCTCAAATCCACGCTCGGCGTGCTGAACTGACGCGCATGATCGGCCTGCCTGCCACGATGACCGCCGTGCTGCTCACCGGCAATGGCGGCTTCGACATGCTCGATATCCGCAGCGATGTGGCCTTGCCTGCGCCGGGCGCTGGCGAGGTGCTGATCCGCGTCGGCGCGGCGGGGGTCAACAACACCGATATCAACACGCGCACCGCCTGGTATTCAAAGGCGGTGGCCGCAGCGACCGAAGTCGGCGGGGGCGACGGATTTGCCGAGGCGCGGACCGAGGATTCAGGCTGGACCGGCAATCTGCCGCAATTCCCGCGCATCCAGGGGGCGGACGCTTGCGGGCGGATCGTCGCGGTGGGCGAGGGAGTGGACCCCGCGCGGATCGGCGAGCGGGTGCTGGTCGAGCCGGTGTTTCGCGGGGCGAGCCGGTTTGAAGCAACGTACTTCGGCTCGGAAGTCGATGGCGGCTTTGCCGAGTTCGCGCGGGTGCCCGCGCTTCATGCGCACCCGATCGCCTCTCCGCTCAGCGATGCCGAACTGGCCTCCTTCCCGTGCGCCTATTCGGCGGCGGAGAACATGCTCACACGAGCCAGACTGGCCAGCGGAGAGCGCGTGCTCATCACCGGCGCTTCGGGCGGGGTCGGCTCGGCGGCGGTCCAGCTCGCGCGGCGGCGCGGGGCCGAAATCACCGCACTTGCCAGCGCGGACAAGGCCGATGCCGTTGTGGCGCTGGGCGCCGCGCAGGTCTTGCCGCGCGATGCCGATCTCGGGGCGATCTGCGGGGCCGATCACTTCGACGTGGTGATCGACATCGTTGGCGGGCCGGGCTTTCCCGCGCTGCTGCATGTCCTGAAGCGCGGCGGTCGCTATGCGGCGGCGGGGGCGATCTCGGGGCCGATTGTCGATCTCGATTTGCGCACGCTGTACCTCAAAGACCTGACTTTGCTCGGCTGCACGATCCTCGAGCCTGAAGTGTTTCCGAATCTGGTCGGCTACATCGAGCGCGGCGAAATCCGTCCGTTGGTTTCGGCCACGTGGCCTTTGGCGGACATTGTCGCGGCGCAGCGCGCCTTCCTCGCCAAGCACCATGTCGGCAAAATTGTCCTCATCCCCTGAAAGAAAGCTCTTCCCCATGAAAATCGGATTCATCGGCCTCGGCAACGTTGGCGGCAAGCTCGCCGGGAGCCTCATCCGCAACGGACACGATGTCACCGTTCGCGATCTCGATGCCGCGTTGATGGCCGAGTATGTCGCGCGCGGCGCGACTGCTGCCGATAGCCCGTGCGCGCTGGGCGAGGCGGTCGACGTGATCATCACCTGCCTGCCGTCCCCCGCAGCCAGCGCTGCCGTGGCCGAGGGCGCGGACGGATTTTTGCAAGTGATGCGCCCCGGGCAAGTGTGGATGGAAATGAGCACGACCGACTATGCCGAAGTGCTGCGGCTCGGCCCGCTGGTCGCGGCGCGCGGCGGCCTGTTCATGGAATGCCCGGTTTCGGGCGGGTGCCACCGCGCGGATACCGGCAATATCTCGATCTTCGCCGCCGGCCCGCGCGAAGGGTTCGAGCGCGTGCTGCCGGTGCTCACCACTTTGGGCCGCCGCGTGCTCCACACCGGCGACTGGGGCACCGCCTCGCAGCTCAAGGTCATGACCAATTTCCTGTGCACCGCGCACCTCGTCGCGCTCGCCGAGGCGCTGACGGTGTGCAAGGCGATGGGCCTCGACATGAACACGACCTATGAGGCGATCCGCATCTCCTCGGGCAACAGCTTCGTGCACGAGACTGAAAGCCAGGTGATCCTCAATGGGAGCCGCGACATCAATTTCACGATGGACCTTGTCTCGAAGGATGTCGGTTTATTCGACAAGATCGCGCAGGAAACCGGCGTTCCGGTCGAAATGTCGCCGCTGATCGTGCGCCTGTTCAAGGAAGGTGAGGCCGCCTACGGCCCGCGCGAGTTTTCGCCCAACATCATCCGCCGCTATGAGGAGCCGGTCGGCGTGAAAGTGCTGGGCACCGGCTTCCCGGATCAGATGGTCGATGATGAGCCCGAAGAGCCGGGCTATGAAGTGGTGCCGCGCCGCTAAGCGGCCCGCACGGCCGCGCGGACCAGCGCCGCGCCTTTTTCCGCCACCATGACGGTGGGCGCGTTGACATTGCCCGAGGTGACCGTGGGAAAGATCGAGGCGTCGATCACCCGGAGGCTCTCGATGCCATGCACGCGCAGCTGGTTATCGACCACGCTGCGCGCCGGATCGCTGCCCATCATACAGGTCGAAGTGGGGTGATAGACCGTGTCGGCGCGGGCGCGGAAGTCCTCAAACAGGCTTTCGTCGTCGGCGTATTGCAAGCCGGGCACCAGTTCCTCGGTGATTACTTCCGACAGCGGGCGGCTCTGTGCGATCCGGCGCAGCAGGCGCACTCCGGCGCGCGCTTCGGCCACATCCTGATCGGTCGCGAGATAATTGGGATGGATCGCGGGCTTGGCAAAAGGATCGGGCGAAGCAATCGCCAGATGCCCCCGGCTGGTCGGTCGGCAGCTGTTGAACGAAAGCAGGAATGCGGGGAAGGGATCGGGATTGAGCAGCCGCCGCGAGGCCAGCGGGGTCTTGGTGTAGCTCACCGGGCTGAAATAGAGCTGCAAGTCGGGGCGGGCCAGCTCGGGTGAGGAGCGCACGAACCCGCCGGCCTGGTTGACGCTCATTGATAGCGGACCGTGGCGGTTGAAGAGGTAATGCAGCGCCGCCCATGCCTTGCCACGGAAGGGGCCCAGTTCATTGTTCAAGGTGGGCACAGACGTTCGGTAAAAGTAGCTCACCGCGAGGTGATCTTGCAGGTTCCGTCCCACCGCCGCATTGTGATGCACCACAGCGATGCCGTTCTTGCGCAAGGTCTCGCCGTCGCCGATGCCCGAATGCTGGAGCAGATGCGGCGAGCCGATCGCACCGGCGCACAAGATCACCTCGCGGCGCGCGCGGATCACTTTTTCGCGCTTGCCCTGCGCGTAGACTACACCGACCGCGCGGCCATTTTCGATCAGCACGCGGGTGGCCTGTGTATGCTTCATCAGCCTGAGATTGGCGCGGCGGCGCGCGGGCCAGAGATAGGCGTTGGCGGTTGAGGCGCGCCAGCCGCCGCGCGTGTTGATCTGGTAGATGCCGAAGCCTTCGCCCGCTGGACCATTGAAATCGCGCGTTTCGGGAAAGCCCATTTCGCGGCCCGTGCTCAAAAACCAGTCGCACAGGGGATGCACATGGCGGCTGATGTCGGTCACATGCTGCGGTCCGCCCCGGCCGTGGCGGTCGCTCGGCCCAAGATCGTGGTCTTCGGTGCGGATGAAATAAGGCAGCACATCGTCCCACCCCCAGCCGACATTGCCCGCCGCGCGCCAATCCTCGAAATCATGGGGAAAGCCGCGCACATGAACCATGGCATTGATCGAGCCCGACCCGCCGATCACTTTGCCGCGCGGCCAATAGCTGCTGCGCCCGCCCAAAGCCGCGATCGGCTGGGTATCGAACATCCAGTTGATCTTCGGATCGAAGAAGGTGCGGCCATAGCCGATGGGCAGCTGGATCCAGATCGACATGTCCGATCCGCCCGCCTCCAGCAGCGCGACCTTGACGTCCGCGTCTTCGGTCAGACGGCTCGCCACCACGCATCCAGCCGTGCCCGCGCCAACAATGACGTAATCGGCTTCTTCGATGTGCATGGCCTCGCCTTCAGTAAGCCGGATGCTGCGTCATTTCGAGGTGCAGCATCGCTCCCGTGTAGGGATTGGCGCGGGCCACGTCCTCATTGAGCTCGACCCCCAGCCCGGGCGCGGTGGGCGGGATGACATGGCCTTGTTCGAACCGCATCGGTGTTTTCAGGATTTCGCTGTGAAAGCCGCCCCACTCCTCGATGCTTTCAAGGATGAGAAAGTTTGGCGAACAGGTCGCAAGCTGGACATTGGCCGCGCCCACCACGGGGCCGCAATAGAGATGCGGGGCGATCTGGATGTGGCGCGCCTCGGCCATTCCGGCGATCTTCTTGGCTTCGAGCAACCCGCCCACACGGCCGAGATTCATCTGGAGGATGGCGGCGCTGCCCGCCTCGATCAGCCGCGCAAAATCATACTTGGTCGTGAGCCGCTCGCCGGTCGCAATGGGAATGCTGGTCGCGCGCGCGACTTTGGCCATTTCCTCGGGCGCATCGGGGGGGACGGGTTCCTCCAGCCACAGCGGATCGTAGGGTTCAAGCCGCTTCGCCAGCCGGATCGCTCCGGCGGCGGTCATCTGGCCATGCGTGCCAAACAGGAGATCGGCCCGGGTGCCCACCGCATCGCGCAAGGTCCGCGCGAAGCGTTCGCTGAGCTCCAGCGCTTCCAATGACAATTGCCGTCCGTCAAACGCAGTGTAAGGCCCCGCCGGATCGAACTTGAGCGCGGTGAAGCCCATCTCCAGATATTCGGCAGCGCGGATCGCAGCGAGATCGGGGTCATGATAGACATCGGTCTGATCGCCGGGGCGCGGGTAGATGTAGGTATACGAGCGCAGCTTCTCGTGAACTTGCCCGCCGAGGAGCTTGTAGACCGGCTGCCCCGCCGCCTTGCCGACAATATCCCAGCAGGCCATTTCGAGCGCGCTGAGCACGCCCATCAGCGAGAGATCGGGATGCTGGGTGAAGCCGCTGGAGTAGACGCGCCGCCACAGCGCCTCAATGTCGTGCGGATCGGTGCCTGCGGCATAGCGGGCGAACACATCCTCGATCATCTTGGCCACCAGATGCGGCGAAAACGGCACGCAATAGGCCTCGCCAATCCCGGAAATGCCATCGTCCGTGGTCAGTTTGACGAACACGAAATAGCGCCCGCCGAAATGCGGCGGCGGATTGCCGACGACAAAGGTTTCGATATCGGCGAGCTTCATGCCGCGCGAAAGCCGTTGACGACTTTGAGCTCGAGAAAGTCATGCAGGCCAAATTCGCCCCATTCGCGGCCATTGCCCGATTGCTTGTAGCCGCCGAATGGGGAGCCATAGTCCTGGCCCGCGCCATTGATCTTGATGCTGCCCGCGCGCAGCCGCCGTGCGACCCGCCGCGCCTTGTCCAAATCGCCGCTCTGGACATAGCCTGCAAGGCCGTAGGGGGTGTCATTGGCGATCGCGATGGCTTCTGCTTCATCGGCAAACGGGATCATGACCAGTACGGGCCCGAAAATCTCTTCCTGCGCCACGGTCATCTGGTTGGTGACATCGGCGAACACGGTGGGCTTGACGAAATAACCCTGCTCGAAGCCTTCAGGCTTGCCCGGACCACCCGCCACGACGCGCGCGCCTTCGGCTATGCCTGCCTCGATCAACCGCTGAATCTTGCCGTAATGCACTTTGCTGACCACCGGGCCGATGTGCCTGCCTGGTTCGCGCGGATTGCCGACCTTGACCTTGTCCGCCGCCGCCGCTGCGAGCGCGACGGCTTCGTCATAGACCGAGGCCTCGACCAGCATGCGCGTTGGCGCGTTGCACGATTGGCCCGCGTTCTCGAAGCAATGGCGGACTCCGCGTGCGATCGCTTTGGGCAGATCGGCATCGGCAAAGACGATATTGGCCGATTTGCCGCCGAGTTCCTGCGATACGCGCTTGACCGTTTCCGCTGCCGTTTTGGCAACCTGAACCCCCGCGCGGGTCGAACCGGTGAACGAGACCATGTCGACCAGCGGATGACCCGTCAGCGCGTCGCCAATCCCCGCGCCGGTGCCGTGGACCATGTTGAACACGCCCGCCGGAAAGCCCGCCGCGTCGATGAATTCAGCGAAAAGCTGCGCGGAAAGCGGGGCGATTTCGCTGGGTTTGAGCACCATGGTGCAGCCCGAGATCAACGCAGGGCCGATCTTTGCGGCGAGCTGGTTGATCGGCCAGTTCCACGGGGTGATCAATACGCACACGCCGACGGGTTCGTGCACCAGCAAGGCGTGGCTGCCCATCGGCCTTTCCCACTCCATGGCGCGCGCTGCCTTGATCGTTTCGCGCAAGTGGCCGGGGCCGCATTCGGCCTGCGCTTCGCGCGAGAGATCGAGCGGCGCGCCCATCTCGGTCGTGATCGCCGTGACCATTTCATCATAGCGCGCTTCAAAGATCGCGATCAGCTTTTCGGTGAGCGCGATCCGCTCCTCGAGGCTGAGCGCGGCATAGCCATCGAAGGCGGCATGTGCGGCGCGCACCGCGCGATCGGCATCGTCCGGTCCGCATAGCGCGACTTGCGCGCAGACTTCCTCGGTGGCCGGATTGATCGCTTCGAAAACTTGGCTTGAGGTGGCGGGAAGCGACCAAACGCCGCCGATGTAGGACTTGAGCAGCGGCACGTCAGGCTGCGGCGCGGGGAAGTTCGTCGACATAACCAATCGCTCGTTTCTGATCTGCCACGATATACTTCGCAGCCATGAAATAGTGGAACGCAGCCCAGAAACCGGTGGGCGCGAGGATGAGCAGCGCGGAGCGCAGCGATGCTGCGTCAGGTCCTGCGGGGCCCGCGAAGTAGTCGCTGAGCATGCCGACGCCTTGTGGCGCTACGATCAGGTTGAACACATTGGCGACCAAAAGCGCGATCGCGCTGAACATCGCGCGCATTTTGGGCGGGGCCAGATTTTGCCCGAGCGCAAAGGCCGGGCCAATGTAGAAGTAGATGCCCGGGATGAACAACCACAGCGAGATCGTCGCGATGGTGAGCGAATTGGTGTAGAAGGCAAGGATCGAGGGGATCGTCGCGGCGATCGTCACGCCGCCTAGAAGATACACGATCTTGCGCGGATCCACGTAGGAAGGCCGCCCCAGCAGCCAGGCGGTGAGCAGCGATGCGCCGATGCCCATGACCAGATGGATCGGACCAACGATGCCGCCCGCCGCGCCTACATCGAGGTGGTAAGTGCGCTGGAGGAAGGTCGGCGTGAACCACATCAGGCCCCAACCCCACAGCGCGGAGACGCCGCTGCCCATCATCACATGGACTGCCGCGCGCTGGCTGAGGCAAAAGCGGATGGTCTCACCGAGCGAGGGCGACTTTTCCGTATCTACTTTATCAAGCTGGCCGCGCTTGGGCTCCTTGATCGTCGCCATGATCAGCAGCGCGAGCAGGATGCCGGGAACGCCGAGCACGAGGAACGCGGCGCGCCAGCCATAAGCATGCGCCACTGCGCCGGCCATGTCGGCCCCCAGCCATGCGCCGATCGGGGCACCGAGGCAGAAGATCGTCATCGCCATCGGGCGCCGCGCCGCCGGGAAATAGTCGCAGATGATCGAGGTGCACGACGGCGTTCCCCCTGCCTCGCCGATCCCGACGCCCATGCGCGCCAGCAGCAAGGTCGTGTAACTGCGCGACAATCCGCACAGCGTGGTCATCAGCGACCAGAGTGTGATCGAGATCGCGAGCACATTGCGCCGGTTCGAACGGTCGGCAATCCACGACAGTGGGATGCCCATGGTGACGTAGAACAGTGCGAGCGAGACGCCGGTGAGGAAGGCCACGCCGCCGTCGCTTAGGTTAAGCTCGACCCGGATTTCCTCGAGCACGGTCGACATCACATAGCGGTCGGCGATGTTGATCGTGTAGGCCAGCATCATGATCATCAAAACGTACCAGCGCAGCGCGACCGAGGCCGATGCCTCGCCCGCCGGTGCGCTGTCTGCCATGCCGATACCGGCCATATTCCAAATCCTGTCCTGTCGCGGACCCTGCGCCAGACCTTGCGGTGTGGCCCCCCCGGTCCGTCTTATCCGATCGCGATGCCCTTGCTTGAACGGCAGGCCGGAATAGTCAAGCGCGCGGTAGCGCAGGCGCGGCGATTGCGGGACACGCGCTACAGTGCATTAGCAGCCACATAGCGCGGCATTAAGCGCTTTATCCGTGGATTTGGTCTGCGCCGACCGCGTGGGTGGACCAGGCGGAAACCGGCGGATTTGCGCCGCTTGCAGCAATAGCGGCGGCAGGCGCGCCAGGCGGGTGCGCACAGGCAGGCGCGCCATAAGCATCTTTTCTGCCGCCAATTTGTTATTTTGCCATGGGTTCATGCTGAAATCGGATTGGAAGCGCCCCGCGCGTTGGTTCACGCCTCGGGCAGCATTGCATTGGACCAACGACATGAACGATCTAAGCCGAATTGGCGCGCTGCTCGCGCAGCGGCGCGAGGGTTATTGCCTGCCGCAGGGTCTGTACAACGACCCCGAGACGTTCGCGTTCGACCAGACCGCGATTTTCGGCACGAGCTGGATCATGGCCGGCTTCGAATGCGAGCTGCCGCGGCCCGGCAGCTATATTTCGCAAATGGTGGGCAAGTGGCCGGTGCTGATCGTGCGCGGCAAGGATGGCGAGATCCGCGCCTTTCACAACAGCTGCCGCCACCGCGGCTCGATGATCTGCCCGCCGGGCAGCGGCACCTCGCCCAAGCTGGTGTGCCCCTATCATCGCTGGACGTATGAGCTCGATGGCTCGCTGTTTGCCGCGATGCGCATGGGCGACGATTTCAACAAGGACGAGCACGGGCTGCAGCCGGTGAAGATCGAGCTCGTCGCGGGCACCATATTCATCTGCTTTTCGGACAACCCGCCGCCGTTCACCGATTTCGCGGCCAAGCTGGAAACCTACCTTGCGCCGAGCAATCTCAAGGACGGCAAGCTGGCCTACCAGAGCACGATCTCCGAATCGGCAAACTGGAAGCTGGTGATGGAAAACGGCCGCGAATGCTATCATTGCGCGACCGGCCACCCCGAGCTTTCGCGCACGTTTCCGGTGGGCATGTCCAAGCATTTCGATGTGTCCGACGATGCGCGGGCGCAGGCGTTTCTCGATGAGATGCAGGCTTGCGGCCTCGCCACCGATGCGATCGAGGGCAGCTGGTGGCAATTGGCGCGGTTTTCGCTCAACCGCGATGTCGTGTCGCTGTCGATGGATGGGCAGCATGTCGTCAAGAAACTGATGACCGACCTCAATGGCGGCTATGTCGGTTCGATGCGGCTGGCGGTCGATCCGCATTGCTTCATGCATTCGGTTGCCGATCACACGTTCATGTTCAGCGCGATGCCGGTGTCGGCTTGCGAAACGCATGTCACGGGCAAGTGGATCGTCCACAAGGATGCGGTCGAGGGCGTCGATTACACCATCGAGAGCCTGTCGGACTTGTGGACGCGCACCAATCTGCAGGACAAGGAACTGGCCGAGAATAACCAGCTGGGGGTGAACAGTCCGGGGTATACGCCGGGGCCTTATTCGCGCGATGCCGAGATGCTGGCGCTGCGCTTTACCGACTGGTACGTCGCTACCGCGCGCAACTATGTCGAGACCCATGGCCACAGATAATCCCGGTCAGTATCACCCCGAAACGCTGGCCGTCGCCTTTGGCTACGACCCGCAGACGGCAATGGGCGCGGTCAAGCCGCCGGTCTACCTGACTTCGACGTTCATTTACCCGTCCGCGCAGCACGCCAAGGATGTGCACCGCGCGTTCTTCGATGGCGAAGGCCCGCTGGTGGGGCAGGGCAATCATATCTATTCGCGGCTCGGCCATCCCGGGCTCGATATCCTGGAAAGCAGGCTGGCGGCGATCGATGGCGCCGAGGCGGCGGCGGCATTTTCGAGCGGCATGGCGGCGCATTCGTCGATCGCGCTGGCCTTTGTCCGCCCCGGCGAAAGCGTGCTCTATGGCCGCCCGATCTACGGCGGGGTCGACATGCTCTATTCGAACGTCATGCCGCAGTTCGGCGTGCACTTCGAAACCTATCTCGACGGCACCGATCCCGATGGGGTGCGCAAGGCGGCCGCGGCGGCGCTGGCCCAAGGCCCGCTGGCGCTGATCGTAGCCGAAACTCCGGCGAACCCGACCGCCGCGATTGTCGATCTCGATCTGATGGTGGCGGTGGCGGACGAAATCGGCGCGCAAACCGGCCGCCGGCCGCTGGTGGTGGTCGACAACACCCTGCTCGGCCCCTTTGCCCAGCGCCCGATCGAGCACGGGGTCGATCTGTGCATGACTTCGCTGACCAAGTATTGCGCCGGGCACAGCGATCTGCTGGCAGGGGGGATCAGCGGGCGGCTCGAACTCATCCATCAGCTGCGCACATTGCGCACCACCTGGGGCAATCACCTCGACCCGTTCACCGCGTGGCTGGTCGTGCGCAGTCTCGAAAGCGCCTCGGTGCGGATCGAGCGGGCGATGCGCAATGCGCGCGCCGTAGCCGAATTTCTGCGTGATCATCCCAAAGTGGCCGGGGTGACCTATCTCGGGTTTCTGCCCGAAGGCACGCGGCGGCGCGCGGTCTATGACCGGCAATGCAAGGGCGCGGGCTCGACCTTTTCGTTCCATCTCCACGGCGGCGAGGCCGAATCGTTTCGCATGCTCGATCAGCTAAGGCTGCTCAAACTGGCAGTGAGCCTTGGCGGCTCGGAAACGCTGATCTGCCATTCGGCGAGCACCACGCATTATGCGGTGCCGCGCGAGATGCGGTTGGCAGGCGGGATCACCGATGGCACGATGCGGCTTTCGGTCGGGCTGGAGCATCCCGACGATCTGATTGCTGACCTGACACAGGCGCTCGAGGCTGTTTGATATGCACGCAAACAACGGAATCGATGAGTCGGCAATCAATGGCCGGTTTCAAGCGCCAACGCAGCGCTATGACCTTGTCGTGATCGGCGCTGGCCCAGCGGGCATTGCCGCCGCGATGGCGGGCGCGGGCGAAGGCAAGTCGGTGCTGCTAGTGGACGAACACCCCGTGCCCGGCGCGATGATGGGCAACGATGTGCCGCTGCTGTTCGGCGGCCGGATGACCACCGCGACGCTCAACCCGGAGCGCATGGTCGAAACCGTTTTCGTCACCGAGCCCGCGCTCGAAGCGGCGATGGAGGCTGGCGTCGAAGTGCTGCTCGGCACGTGCGCCTGGGGCGTTTATCGCAACGGCCCGGGGATGGCCGCTTTGCCCGCGCGCGTGGTGGGCCTCGCCGACGCGAGCCGCGCCTGGATGGTGGGCTTCGATCACCTCGTGCTGGCGACGGGCGCGCGCGATTTGGCGATCGGCTTTCCCGGCTGGAACCAGCCCGGCGTGATGGGCGCGGCGGCATTGACGATGTTGCTCGCACGCTATGAGGCGTTTGCGGGCAAGCGGGTGCTGTTCATCGGCAGCCATGACCTAGCGCTTGAAACCGCGCTGCTGGCGCGCGAGAAGGGCATCGATGTGGCCGGGCTGGTCGAAATTCGCGATGCGCCGCAAGGCCGCGCTGATCTGGTTGGCGCGCTGGAGCAGGCGCAGATCCCGTTTTATCTGAACGATGCGATTGCCGAGGCCAAGGGCGGGCTCGACGGCGTTTCGGGCGCGGTGCTGCGCTCGGGTGCGGCGATTGCCTGCGATACGATCTGCCTGGCATTCGGCACCGTGCCTGCGATCGAACTGGTCGATGCGATGGGCGGCGCGCGCAGACTTGACGGCATGCGCGGCGGCTATGTGCCGGGCATAGAGGACGGCGTGAGCTTCGTGGGCGATTGCGCCGGCCTTGCCGATACCGGATTTGACCATGTGGAATACCGGATGGACTGGGCGCGGGCGCTGGGCGCGCTGAGCAAGCCCGACACGATCGTGTGCCAATGCGAGGAAGTGACCCGCGCCGACCTGATCGGGGTGCAGCCGCCGCACTATCTCGCGCGGCCCGATCCGATGGCGGCGCGTTCGCTCGAAAGCCTGCTGGGCGATGGCCCGGCCAATCAGGATCAGATCAAGCGGCTGACGCGCGCGGGCATGGGTGTGTGCCAGGGCCGCCGCTGCCGCGATTCTGTGGCGATGATCCTGGCGCTCGAATCGGACAAGCCGTTTGGCACCATCCCGCTGGCTTCGCACCGCGCACCGGTTCGCCCGATCCCGCTCAAGGTGCTGGCGGATTGGGAAGAGGATGCGGGCATGCGCGCGGGCTGGGATGTGTGGTTCGGCATTCCGACGCAGTGGACGCCCTACCGCGACATCGGCACGCCGCGCGAAAAAGTGCATCAGGACATGATCTCCGGGAACATGAGCCTGTGAGCGCGGCGATGAAGGTTGTCGTCGTCGGCGGCGGGGTGACAGGTCTGAGCGCGGCATGGTGGATGGCGCGGTCAGGTGTTCAGGTCACTGTGCTCGACAAGTTTATCGTCGGCTGGGAAGCTTCGGGCCGTAATGGCGGCGGCGCATCGCATTATCAAAGCCCGCTGTTCGAAGAAGAGCAGCGGATGTGGCCGCAGATGGACGCACTGCTCGGCTATCCGACCGAACACCAGAAAGAGCGCATCGTCATCGCGGTGACGGAGAAGCAGCTGGGACAATACCACTACATCGCCAAGATGAACAACGACATGGGCCACCGGGTCGATGTGCTCGATGCGAAGCAGGCGCAGGCCGCCGTGCCGCTGGCGGGCGAGAATTGCCTGGGCGGGATGCAGTATCGCTTTGGCGGCCATGCCAACCCGCAGCGCACGGTTCAGGCCTATGCGTGGGCGCTGCAGGATCTGGGTGGGCGTATCGTGCAGCACAGCCCGGTCACCGGATTTGAAACGCAGGGCGGCAAAGTGACTGCGGTCGAATCGGCCACCGGGCGCTATGACTGCGATGCGGTGGTGGTGGCGGCAGGACCGCAGATCAGCGGGTTGATGGCGCAGCTTGGGGTCGATGTGCCGCTGGCGGCGGCGCGCGCCGAGATGATCGTGACCGAGCCCGCGCCGATGATGCCGCTGGGCGGGGTGGACGGCAACGGGCTCTATGGCCGCCAGACGATGCGCGGCAATCTGGCCTATGGCGGCGGTCCGCATGAGTGGATCGATGTGGACGCAGCCGGTCCGGCGGCGCGGCCGACGTCGCCGCTCACCCGCAATCTGGCGCGGCGCGTGGCCGAATTGCTGCCCAAAGCGGCGCATCTCAGCGTGATCCGCAGCTGGGCCGGGGTGATCGAAAACACCCCCGATGGCCGCCCGATCATCGACCGCATGCGCGATCCGGAAAACGTCGTGGTCGCGACGATGTCGGGCGTGGGCTTTGGCCTCTCGCCCGCATCGGGCCATGCCATCCGCGATCTGGTGCTCGAAGGGCATTGCACCTTTACCGATATTGGCAAGCTCGCGCTGTCCCGCTTTGACGGCATTGCGCCCGATTGGCGCGCGCAGCGGGGGTGGCTTCCAAATGCTCTAGAAGCCGCATGAACAAATATTCCGTCTTTGGCCTGATGCGCGGCGCGCTGGGCGGGCAGAAGCATTGGCAGCCCGCGTGGCGCGATCCCGAGCCGCGCGCGAACTATGACGTCGTGATCATCGGCGGCGGCGGGCATGGGCTGGCCACTGCCTATTACCTCGCCAAAGTGCACGGCGTGCGCAATGTGGCGGTGCTGGAAAAGAGCTGGATCGGCGGCGGCAACACCGGGCGCAACACCACACTGGTGCGCTCAAACTACCGGCTTGCGCCGCTGCACAACCTGTTCGAATTCGGGCTCAAGATGTGGGAGCATCTTTCCGACGAGCTCAATTACAACGTGATGTTCTCGCCGCGCGGCTCGTTGTGGCTGGGCCATTCGGACGCTGACATGACGATGCTTGCGCAGCGCGGCGATGCGATGCGCTGCGACGGGATTGACGGCGAACTGCTCACCCGCGATCAGGTCGCAAAAGTCGAGCCCTTGATCGACATGTCGCGCTCCGCCCGTTTCCCGATCGAAGGCGCGCTGATGCAGGCGCGGGCGGGCACCGCGCGGCACGACGCGGTGGCCTGGGGCTATGCGCGCGCTGCCGATGCGCTGGGCGTTGACATCATCCAGAAGTGCGAAGTGACCGGCTTCGTGCGCGATGGCGAGGCCGTTGTCGGGGTCGAGACCACGCGCGGGCGGATCGGCGCGGGCCGCGTCGGCATTTGCGTGGCGGGGCACAGCGGCCATGTGGCGGGGCTGGCGGGGCTGAGGCTGCCGATCGAATCGCAGACTTTGCAGGCGGTGGTGACCGAGGGCGTGAAGCCGATGGTCAACAGCTCGGTGATCTCGCAATCGCTGCACTGCTATGTGAGCCAGTCCGACAAGGGCGGCATTGTGATGGGCGGCGATCCCGATAACTGGCCGAGCTATGCGCGGCGCGGCCAGCCCACGGTGATCGAGACGGCGATTGCCCAGACCATCGCGATCATGCCCGCGCTCTCGCGGCTGCGCATGCTGCGCACCTGGTCGGGCGTGACCGACATGAGCTTTGACGGCGCGCCGATCATCGGGCCGACGCCGGTGCGCAATCTCTTCATCAACGGCGGCTGGTGCTATGGCGGGTTCAAGGCGACGCCGGCCTCGGGCTGGACTTATGCGCACACTTTGGCGACCGGGGCGGCGCATGCGCTGAACGCGCCGTTTGCGCTCGACCGGTTCGTGCGCGGGGCGACGGTCGATGAAAACGGGGTCGGCCCGATGCCGAACCACCGCTAGGGCTGGCGAAGAGATGTATCTGATCGATTGCCCCCATTGCGGCCCGCGCGCGCAGCTCGAGTTCACTTACGAGCGCACGATGGATTCGATCGCGCCGGCCGGGGCCGAGCCGGAAGAGGCGATGCGCGTGCTCTATAGCCGCGCCAATCCGATGGGCATCGACGAGGAGATCTGGCGCCATACTTATGGCTGCCGCGCGTGGCTGGTGCTGACGCGCCACCGCGTGACGCATGATATCGACGCGGTGCGTGCCGTGGGGCCGGAGACTTTGCCATGAGCGGGGGCACGATTGCCGGTCCATCGCGCATTGCGCCGGGCGGCGAGACCGTCACCTTCTCGTTCGACAGCGTGACATACCGCGCGAGAGCGGGCGATACCTTGGCGGCGGCGCTGCTGGCCAATGGCGTCGGGCTGGTGGCGCGCAGCTTCAAGTATCACCGGCCGCGCGGGATCATGGCGGCAGGCGTCGAGGAGCCCAACGCGCTGGTCACGGTGGGCGAGGGCGGGCGGGCCGAGCCCAATACCCGCGCGACCGATCTGTTCGTCTACGAAGGGATGGTGGCGAGGAGCCAGAATGCGTGGCCAAGCCTGTCGCTCGATGCGGGCGCGGTGTTTGGGCTGGCTTCGCCCGCGTTGCCCGCCGGGTTTTACTACAAGACATTCTTCGGTCCGGCCAAGCGCTGGATGCGCTATGAGTGGCTGATCCGCCGTGCAGCGGGCCTTGGCAATGCGCCGACCCTGCCCGATCCGGACAAGTTCGCACACCGCGCGGGATTTTGCGACGTGCTGGTAGTCGGCGGCGGGCCTGCCGGGATCAAGGCTGCGCTGGAAGCGGCGGAGAGCGGGGCGCAGGTCATGCTGGTGGAGCAGGACGCGGTCTTGGGCGGCTCGCTCCACCGCGACCCCGATCCGGAATGCGACGCGGCGTGGATCGCTGCGGCGGCGGCGCGCATTGCTGCGCTGGGCGGGCGGATTTTGCTGCGCACAACTGCGTCGGGCTATTGGGACCACAATTTCCTTACGCTGACGCAGCGGCTGGCCGAGCCCGGCGCGGTGCCGGGGCATGGCTATGCGCAGCAGCTGTGGCATTTGCGCGCGGGGCGGGTGATCCTGGCCACGGGTGTGTTCGAGCGGCCGATCCCGTTCACCAACAATGATCGGCCGGGGGTGATGCTCGCAGGGGCGGTGCGGACTTATGTCCGCCGCTTCGGCGTGCTGCCCGGTCAGCGCGTGGTCATCGCGACCAACAACGACGATGCCTACTGCACGGCCTTCGCGCTGATCGAGGCGGGGGCAGAGGTGCTTGCCATTCTCGATTCGCGCGCGTCGGCTGCGGCAAGGGCGCCCGATGGCGTGCCGGTGCTGTTTGATGCAAGGCCCGCCAAAGTGACCGGCACGGCGCATCGCCTGACCCGCGTGACCGCGCTTGTGGGGACACGCGAGCAAAGCTGGGCGGCCGATCTGCTGGCGGTTTCGGGCGGGTTCGTGCCGGTTGCGCATCTTCATATGCAGGCGGGCGGGAAGCTGGACTGGAATGAAGGGTGCCAAGCCTTCGTGCCCGGCGCGATCGACCAGAACTGCGTCACCATCGGCGCGGCTGCCGATCCGGTTCCGGCCATGCCCGCCGCCCCGGCCGGCATTCCCAAGAAAAGCTTCGTCGATTTCCAGAACGATGTCAGCCTCGCCGATATCGATCTGGCGTGGCAGGAAGGGTATCGCTCGGTCGAGCATCTCAAGCGCTACACCACGCTGGGCATGGCGACCGATCAGGGCAAGACCAGCAATATGGTGGCGCTTTCGCGGCTTGCCGAGCGCGGGCATGTGACAGTGCCGCAGGCGGGCCTCACCACCTTCCGCCCGCCGTTCACGCCGGTGACGATGGGGCTGTTCGCCGGGGCCGGTGCGCACAACGCCGGCGCGCACGAGCGGCGGCTGGCGCTGTATGACGTGCACGAGGCGCGGGGGCCGGTGTGGCAGCCGCTGGGCTACTGGTTCCGTCCGCGCGCCTATCCGCTGGGCAGCGAGACGCTGGCCGCAGCAGCGCTGCGCGAGGCGCGCGCGGTGCGCACGTGCGCGGGCCTTACCGATGTGTCCACGCTCGCCAAGTTCGAGGTTTGCGGCCCCGATGCGGCGGCGCTGCTCGAGACGGTCTGCGCGACCAACGTCGCCAAGCTGGCGGTGGGACGTGGCCGGTACACTTTCATGCTGCGCGAAGACGGCATGGTGTTCGACGACGGCACGGTGTGGCGGCTGGCCGAGGATCGCTACCTGCTGACCAGCTCGAGCGGCGGCGCGGACCGGATGGCGAGCCATCTTTCGTTTGTGCGCAATGTGCTGCGGCCCGATCTGCGGGTGTCGGTGGTCAATGTGCAGGAGCACCATGCGGGCATCGCGCTTGCTGGTCCGCAAGCCAGCGCGCTGCTCGCCGGTTTGATCGGCGAGGCCCCGCCGCGCCATATGTCGCTGGCCCGCGCCGCCATTGGCGGGGTGCCGGTCCTGCTCCTTGCCGCCAGCTACAGCGGCGAGCGCGCATTCGAGATTTACGCAGGGGCAACACAGGCGCAGCCGGTGTGGCAGGCGCTTGCCGCAGCGGTCGAAGCGGCGGGCGGTGCACCGTTCGGCATGGACGCGATGGAACTGCTGCGCATCGAAAAGGGCCATGTGGTCGTCGGCGGCGAAGTCGATGGGCGAACCACCCCGCGCGATCTTGGCCTCGACAAGATGCTGAACAAGGCGGGCGGCTTCATCGGCGCAAATGGCCTGCATCGGCCCGCGCTGAGCGAGGCGGGGCGGATCGAGCTGGTCGGGCTCGAAGCGCTGGCCGGCGAGATTGCCGAAGGGGCGATGATGATCGGCGCGGAAGGCGGCGCGCCGCAAGGGCATGTGACCGCGGCAGGGCGACGCGTGATCGAGAGCGGCTCGATCGCGCTGGCGCTGCTGGCCGGAGGCCACGCGCGGCGCGGCGAGGAACTGACCGCGACCTCGCCGACGCGCGGCATCAGCACACGCGTGCGCGTTGTTGCGCCGCATTTCTATGACCCCGCCGGGGAGCGCTATCGTGACTGATTTGACGATAACTGCGCTGCCGCCCGCGCCACTGCACGTGGTCGAGATCTGGAGCAACCCCGCCGAGGTTTCAGCGCGGTGCGCGGCGGCGCTGGGCTTTGCGCTGCCTGCGATGGGGCAATCGGCGGCGGGCAATGGGGTGACTTTGCTGCGCTTTGAGCCGACAGTATGGCTGTGCGAGGGCGATGTTGCGCCGATTGAGGCCGTTCTGGCGGGCGACGGCGCGATCACTGCGATCGGCGGGGGCATTGTGCGCGTGCGCATCACCGGGCCGGGCTGGCGCGCGCTGTTGATGCAAGGCGCGGTGTTCGACGCGGAAACCGCTGCGTTTGCGCCCGGGTGCTGCGCGGCGACGGTGATTGATCATGTCGCGGTCAGGCTTTTTGTCGAGAGCGACGACGCCTGCCTGGCTTATGTGCCGTCCAGTTATGCTGCGGGAATGCTGCACTTCTGGCACGAGGTGCTGCCGGTGGTCGGCACTGTCTGATCGCTTCGCTCCGGTGCGGGCAGGGGTTTTGATCGGGTAATTGCAACGTGGCGGCAGCAGGACTGAGGCCCCGGCCTTCGCCGGGGTGCGGGAGAATTTTTAGGGGCGTGCCTGCAGGGGATCGTGGGCGGATGCTATGACCCGCGCTTCGATGCCGCCGCCGGGTTGGCGGCGTTCGCGGCGGCGCAGCGCCAGCGTGGCGGCGAAAGCGATCGTGCTGAGCCCGGCGAACATGGCGAGCATCGCGTCATAGCCTTGCGGGTTTGTCGGTCCCGCGCCGAACGCGTCGTTGAGCCCGCCTGCCGCGAAGTTTGCCGCCGCGAGCCCGAGGCTTTGCAGCATGTTGATAAGGCCATAGGCGGTGCCGATGCGGTGCTTGTCGACCAGCATCGCGGTGGCGGGCCAGATCACGGCGGGAATGACCGAGAAGCTGATGCCCATCAGCACGGTCGAGACCCATAGCCCCCAATCCGTCAACACGAGCACCACGAAAGTCAGCGGCATCAAGGCCGCCCCCAAGGTGAGCAGGCTGGCGCGCAGGCCGATCCGGTCGGCGATCAGGCCGAAAACCGGCGTGGCGAAGATCGCGGCGGCAAAAACCCAGCTGTTGGCGATCCCGGCTTGCGCGAGGGTGATCCCTTTCACATCCTGAAAGAACTGGATCGAGAAGGTCGAGCGGAACGGGAAGAACACGCTGGCGAACAGCACATTGAGCCACAGGATATACCAGAACGAGCGGCTGAAAGTGAACAGATCGGCGAACACGAAGCGCTCGCTCGCACTGCCGACCTCGCGCAGATGCGGCAGGCGGCGATCGAGCAGATAGAGCGCCAGAGCGGTTACGACGCCGGAGGCGGTGAGCCCGGCGGCGAGCCACAGCGGCGGTTGCCAGCCGCCGGCATAGAGCGGTGCGGCCCAGCTCGTCGAAGTATCGGCGGCATAGGAACCGACGCGCGCGAGCGAAAAGAACAGCGCGACCGCGAGTGCGCCGCCGCCGCCATGAAACCACTGCGCCAGCATGACGAGAAGCGCGATGTACAGCGTCTCGTTGCCCAGCCCGAAGCACAGCCGCCCGGTGATCATCAGGCTGTAGGGATCGCCGATAGCGGTAAGCACCGCGCCCAAAGTGCACAAAATCGCCGCACCGAGCGCTGCGCGTGCCGCGCCGATCCGGTCGATCAGCACCCCCCCGATTATCGCCAGCGGAATGTTGGGCAGGCTGAACACCGCGCCCAGCGCGCCGATCTGGCTTTGGCTGAAGCCGCGCTGATCGCGCAGCAAATCGGCGATCGGCGCAATCGAATCGTAGGTGTAGTAGCTGCCCATGATGGTCAGCGCGGCGAGCAGCAGCACGATCCACTTCACTTGGCCCATTTCATTTGGCTTTCGGCCATCTGCTCCCCTTTGTGCGCTCATTGCCGGTGCAGGCGAAGGTCAATGCAGGCGCGCACCCTGCCTGCGCAGTTCGGCCTGCACCGCGCCCAGATCGATATCGGCAAAACCGCGTCCCGTCTTCACCGCAATTGCAGCCGCCGTCCCCGCGCCTTGGCCCGATACGGCGCAGCACATCATGTTGCGCACCGCGGCATGGCTCACTTTGTCGCCGCCGATCACCCGCCCGGCAACGATCAGATTGTCGATGCCTTGGGGAATCAGCGCGCGGTAGGGCACGTGAAAATACCGGCCCGTGGTGGGCAGGATAAGAAGGCCGTAGCCATCGATGAATTCGGGGAAGATGCCGATCGAATCCTCGAACCGGGCTTGCCCGCGTACATCATCGGCGGTCATGTTATAGGCCGCATCGATCTTGCGGGTGTCGCGGATGCCCAAGGTCATGCCGAAATTGCGGATCTTGGCGGTCTCGCAGCCTGGCATGAAGCCGCGCAGCGCCTGGATCGCGAGCATCGCATCGCGCCGCCCGCGCATTTCGCCCTCGGTCAGCGCGGCGGGGTCGGTGCCATCGAGCGTGAAGTGCACCAGATTGAGGTAGGTGAGATCGCCTTGGTCCGACACCGTGCCCCAGGTGCCGGCGATGGTCGCAAGATTGGGCGGCAGCAGCCCCGCATCGAGCGCCTGCTGGAAGGGCTTGCGCAGGAACGGCGAAAACAGCGCGTCCTCCTTGCCATCGGTGGTGATGTCCCATTCGCCATTGCCCGCCCAATCGCCATAGGTTTGCGGATCCGCTTTGACCGCTTCAATGAAGCGCGGCTTGTTGACCCCGCTCATCGAAAACATCACCGAGACCGACATCATCTCGTCGACCGGGTGCTTGATCGTGGGCGCGCCGCCGCGATGCGCCAGATCGGCGTCGCCGGTGGCATCGACGATACGCTGGGCGAGGATCGCCTCGCGGCCCGCCTTGCTTTCGACGATCACGCCGCGCATCACGCTGCCTTCCATGATCGGCGCAACCACCAGCCGGTGGAGCATGGGGATCACGCCTGCCTCCTCGACAAGCACGTCGGCGACATATTTGAAGGCCTCGGCATCGAGCGAATGGCTGATCGATTGCGGCTCGGGCATCGCCGCATCCATCGCGATGGCGCGGTCTTCGAATTCGCGGCCGATGCCCTCGCTGTCGATCGTTTGCGGGTGGCGATACCAGGCAAAGCCTTCGACGCCGACCTGGGTGATATTGCCGCCGAAGCAGCCGTAGCGCTCAACCAGCGTGGTCTTTACCCCCGCGCGGGCGCTGGCCAGCGCGGCTGCCAGCCCGCCGGGGCCGGAGCCCACCACCAGCACGTCGGTTTCGTGGATCACGTCGATCCGGCGGGCAGGTTCTGCGATGCTGCGGGTCATGGCTCGGTGTCTCGTAAGCGCTGCTGTGGCAATTTTTGAATAGCCCGATCGCAGATTTGACCGCGACAATGCGGTGGCGGCTTTGCTAATGCAAGGCGATGAGCAAAACCACCGTCAAAGCCGCTCCGGCGACAGATCGCGCCGACCTCGTCACCACGCTCGAGGCGATCGAGCAGCGGCTGCGCTGGCTATCCTCGTGGACCATCCACAACGCCAACCACCTGCGCGAGAGCCGCGACGGGTTGAAAGTGGGCGGGCATCAGGCGTCGTGCGCCTCGATCACCACGATCATGGCGGTGCTCTATTTCCATGCGCTGCGCGCCGCCGACAAAGTCGCGGTCAAGCCGCATGCGGGGCCGGTGCTGCACGCCATCCACTACCTGATGGGTCAGCAAAGCCGCGAAACGCTCGAGGCGTTTCGTGCGCTGGGCGGGGCGCAGTCGTATCCCTCGCGCACCAAGGATACCATCCCGGTCGATTTCTCCACCGGTTCGGTCGGGCTTGGCGTGGCGGTGACCGCGTTTGCCAGCCTGGTGCAGGACTATCTCGTTGCGCATGGCCAGTTGGCGCAGGGCGAGACCGGGCGGATGATCGCGCTGATGGGCGATGCCGAGCTCGATGAGGGCAATATCTACGAATGCCTGATCGAAGGGTACAAGCACGATATCCGCAATTGCTGGTGGATCGTCGATTACAACCGCCAGTCGCTCGACAGCACGACCGCGGACCGCATGTTCCGCCGCTTCGACGATATCTTCGAAACCTGTGGCTGGCGGGTGATCACGCTCAAGCACGGCAAGATGCAGCGCGCGGCTTTTTCGCGCGCGGGCGGGCCTGCGATCGAGCGCTGGATCGACGATTGCCCCAATGCCGAATACGCCGCGCTCACTTATCAAGGCGGCGGCGCCTGGCGGGCGCGAATGACCGCCGATCTTGCGGGCGACAAGGCCGCGCTCGCGCTGATTGAGAGCTTCGACGACGAGGCGCTGTCCGCGCTGATGCTCAATCTGGGCGGCCATTGCGTCGAAACGCTGCTCGATGCGTTCGAGGCGGCGGCCGACGAGCGCCCGACGATGTTCATCGCCTATACGGTCAAGGGCTACGGCCTGCCGTTTCAGGGCCACAAGGACAACCACGCCGGCCTCATGAACCCGACGCAGATGGCCGATCTGCGCGCGAGCCTCGGGATTGCCGAGGGCACCGAGTGGGAGCCGCTCGGCGGGCTGGGCAGCAATGTGGCCGCCAAAGTGCGCGCGGCAATCGAGCGGGCGCGCCCCGCGCTCGGCTCCAGCGCGCGGCCCGCGCCGGCGATTGCGCTGCCTGCAATGTTGCCCGCGCCCGATGGCGCGGTGCAATCGACGCAGGCTGCGTTTGGCCGGGTCCTGCTCGATCTGGCCAAGTCGGGCCATCCGCTGGCCGACCGGATCGTGACCACGTCGCCCGACGTTACGGTGTCGACCAACCTCGGCGCTTTCGTCAATCAGCGTGGACTTTTCCGCCGGCAGGAACTGAAGGACATTTTTGCCGGGTACAAGATTCCCAGCCCGCAGAAATGGGCGGGGCACGAGGCGGGCCAGCATATCGAGCTGGGCATTGCCGAGAACAACCTGTTCCTGATGCTCGCCGCGCTTGGCCTTGCCGGGCCCTTGTTCGGGTCGCGGCTGCTGCCCGTCGGCACGGTCTACGATCCGTTCATCGCGCGCGGGCTCGATGCGCTGAATTATGCCTGTTATCAGGATGCGCGCTTTCTGCTGGTGGCGACGCCATCGGGCGTCACGCTCGGGCCGGAGGGCGGCGCGCACCAGTCGATCAATTCGCCGCTGATCGGGATGGGCCAGCCGGGGCTCACCTATTTCGAGCCTGCCTATGCCGACGAAGTGGCGCTGCTGATGCACTGGTCGTTTGGCCATATGCAGGCGGCTGATGGCGGGAGCGTCTATCTGCGCCTGTCCACCCGCGCGATCGATCAGCTGGCGCGCGATGATGATGGCTGGCAGGCCGATGCGCTGCGCGGCGGCTATTGGCTGCGCCGCCCCGCCGCAGGGGCCAAGCTGGCGGTTGTCGCGATCGGCGCGATGATGCCCGAAGCGCTCGCCGCGTGGGAGGAATTGGCCGGGGATGTGCCGGGGCTGGGGCTGCTGGCGGTAACTTCGCCCGATCTGTTGCACCGCGATTGGTCGGCCGCGCAGGCCCGGCGGTGGACCGGCGGCGCGCGCGCGCCATGCCATGTCGAACAGTTGCTGAGCGCGTTGGCGGCGGATGCCGGGCTGGTCACGGTGATCGACGGGTCGCCCGCCGCGCTCTCGTGGCTCGGCGGCGTGCGCGGGCAACGGGTGGCGCCGCTGGGCACGGACCGCTTTGGCCAGACCGGCGATCTGCCCGATCTCTATCGCACCTACCGCCTTGGCAGCGAGGCGATTGTCGATGGTGCTGCGGAGATCATCCTCGGCGCGGGATGATCAGACCCGCCGGACTCGCGACAGATTGGTTTGCGGCGTCGATACACGGTGGCGCGATTCAACGCGCCATTCCCCGTTGATCTGCGCAACGTGGGCTTTGTGCTGCAGCGCCTCGGTCAAGGCTGCCGGCGAAAGCGGTGTGTCCAGTTCGAGGCCGAAGGCGTTGCGCGTGAACCAGCGCACTGTGCCGGTCAGGATCTGATCACCCGGCAAGATGACAGTCACCTGCTCGCCGCGAGCCGGCGCGGCCGCCTTGGTGCGCGCGCCGAGCCCGGTGGGCGAGATGTTGCGGATCACGATGTCCTGTTGGTCGCCGCCGCGCCGCACCAGCCGTGCACTGACGATGCGGGGCTGGCGCGTATCGCGCACAGTCTTATCGACTGGGAAGTGATCTTCCATGAACGACATAGCCGCGACCAATACCCGACAAGGGAGCCTAAGCTCCCACGCTTCCCCTGGTCGCGATACTAAACCGAAAACGTAAACGTCTGGTTATAGAGGATAAATTTTTGCGTATCAGGCACGGGGCGCCGCGCCGCCAGAGCCCCGGCGGCCTGTCAGGCGCTGATCAGGCCGATCGCCTCGATTTGCGCGGACGTGTAGCCCTGCGCCGCCAAGGCCGGCGCGTACTGCATCGCCGGGCGGCGCAGGCGCTCGCTGGCGCAGAGAAAATCGCGCATCGGGCGCACATGTTCGGGCACTGGTGCCTGCTGCTTGCGGCGACCGGTAACGGCAGCGACAAGGCGCGTGCGCATCGACGCGCCCGCCGCCTCGGCGCAACCACAATCGGCTGCGGCCTGGACAGCGGACTTTACGTCGCGCCATTCGGACTGGCTCAAGCTGGGCAAAGCGGAATGGTTGCGCATGGATCAATCTCCGTGTCGAACAAGCCTACATGGCAGGTTCGCGGCAAGTGATGAACGGGTTACAACGGCGCGAAAAAATACGTCGCGCGAGGCTCAGGCGGCGTCGACCATGATCACTTCGCTGTCTTCGAGCGCAGTGACACGCAACACTTCGATGTCACGGATCGCCGCGCCATCGCGCGCATTCACGATCACGTTCTCGAGCTCGACTTTGCCCGTGGCCGGAACGAGATAGGCCTTGCGCGCCTTGCCCAGCGGGTATTCGGCGCTGGTTCCCGCCTTGAGCGAGGCGCCCAGCACGCGGGCATCGGTGCGGATCGGCAGCGCTTCGTCCTCGCCATAGCCCGATGCCAGCGTGACGAACCGCCCCGCCCGGTCGCCCTTGGGGAAAGGACGGGCATCCCAGCGGGGCGCCTCGCCGGTGCGGGTGGGCAGGAGCCAGATCTGGAAAATGCGGGTGGTCACATCTTCCATGTTGTATTCCGAATGGCGGATTCCGGTGCCCGCGCTCATCACCTGCACATCGCCGGCCTCGGTGCGGCCCTTGTTGCCCAGGCTGTCTTCATGGGTGATCGCGCCTTCGCGGACATAGGTGATGATTTCCATGTCGTTGTGCGGATGGGGCGGAAAACCCGTGCGCGGCGCAATCTGGTCGTCGTTCCAGACGCGCAGGTTGCCCCAGTTCATCCGCGCGGGATCGTGATAGCCGGCAAATGAGAAGTGATGCTTGGCATCGAGCCAGCCATGGTTTTCACCGCCAAGCGAAGCAAAAGGACGAAGTTCGATCATGATGAGGTCTCCGGCAGAATGAGGCCCGGCAGAACGCCCGGGGCCCGCTGGTTGTTGCAACCCATATAGGCCCATCGACCTTGCCCGTTCAGTAGGATAAATTGCATCCAAACGTTCGAAAGAATCGCAGTTATGGCCGATCCCGGATTGCCGACATTCGATCAGTTGCGCATTTTTCTGGCGATTGTCGATGCCGGCAGCTTTGCCGGGGCGGGGCGCAAGCTCAATCGCGCGGTCTCGGTGGTCAGCTATGGCATTGCCAATCTCGAAGCGCAGCTCGGGCTCGCGCTGTTCGACCGCGAGGGTACGCGCCGCCCGCAGCTGACCGAGGCGGGGCGCGCGCTGCTGGCCGAGGCGCGGGGCATCGCGCAAGGGTTTGACGGGCTGCGCGCCAAAGCCAAAGGCCTGCTCGGCGGGCTGGAGGCGGAAGTCGGTCTGGCAGTGGACGTGATGTTTCCGCCCGCGCGCGCGGCAAAAGTGCTGCGCCAGTTTGCGACCGAGTTCCCGACGGTCAAGCTGCGCCTGCATGTCGAGGCGCTGGGCGCGGTGGCGGCAATGGTGATCGATCAGACCGCGGTCATCGGCATTTCCGGGCCATTCGTCGCGGGCTTCGCCGATCTCGACAGCACCGCTGCGGGATCAACCGTGCTGGTGCCGGTGGCCGCGCCCGATCATCCGCTGGGGCGCATGCCCCGCATTGCGCCGGGGGCGGGGCGCGAGCATACGCAGCTGGTGCTTTCCGACCGCTCCAGCTTTACCGAGGGGCAGGATTTTGCGGTGCTCAGCGCCAAGACCTGGCGGCTGGCGGACCTGGGCGCGAAGCACGCGCTGCTCAAGGAGGGCATCGGTTGGGGCAACATGCCGCTGCCCATGGTCGCCGACGATCTGGCGGCGGGCAGGCTGGTCCGCCTGGCCATGCCGGATTTTACGGGGGGAATTTTCCGATTTGCCGGGATCTGGCGGCGCGACACACCGCCTGGCCCTGCGGCGCGGTGGCTGCTGGAGCAGTTCACCGCACTCGGCGCGGCGGACGGGGGCGGCGAGAGCGGCGGCCTCGCGGACGTTTAAGCCCCGTCAGGCTATCGTTGCCGCCGCGGTCATCAGCTGGCGCCCGTCCTGTGCAAAGGCGGCGAGCGCGAGGCCGGCGTCTTCGCGGCGCAGCGCGAGATGCATCGGTTCGCCGCACATGCCGGGCGAGACCGCGCGGAAGCTGAACGTGGCCAGAGCGTTTTCGCCCAGTTCGCGGCGCGCCAGATCGAGCAGCAGGCTGGCGATGAGCGGTCCGTGCACGACCAGCGCGCGGTAGCCTTCGATGTCGCGCGCATATGGCGCGTCGTAATGGATGCGGTGGCTGTTGAATGTGAGCGCCGAGTAACGGAAAAGCAGCGTTTCGCCGGGCACCAGCGCGCGGGTGCCATGCCAACCGGCGGGATCGAACACGCTGTTTCCGAGAGGGGGCGGAACCGGCGCAGCGCCCGCAGGCGATGCCTCGCGGTAGACCAGCGATTGCACTTCGCGGACCGCTGCGACGCCATCGACATGGGTCTCGTGCGCGATCTCGACGAAGACCAGCGCCCCCGTGCCGCCCGATTTTTCGGTGACCGACGCAACTTTCGACACGCGCTCGACCGCCGCGCCGCGCGGGATCGGCCGCACGAACTCCAGCTTGCTGCCCGCCCACATCCGGCGGGGCAGGGGGATTGGCGGAAGCAGGCTGCCGGGGCTGTCGTCACGGCGCGGATGACCGTCCTCGCCCAGCGCGGCAGTGGGCGCATCGGGCACGCACAGGCACCAGTGCAGCCCTTGCGGCGCGTGATCGCCGACAGGCACCGGCCGATCGAGCGCGGCGCACCAGCGGGTGATCAGCCCCGGGTTGAGCTGATCCTGCCGCCGTTCCTCTCGCCCGATCCAGCCATCCCATTCGCCCATCAGTTTCGCCCTTCCAGCAGCCCGCGCGCGATCACTTGCGCCTGAATCTCCGCCGCGCCCTCGAAGATGTTGAGGATGCGCGCGTCGCAAAGCACGCGGCTGATCTCGTATTCCAGCGCATAGCCGTTGCCGCCGTGGATCTGCAGCGCGGCATCGGCCATGCTCCAGGCGCTGCGCGCGGCGAAAAGCTTCGCCATGCCGGCCTCGATGTCGCAGCGCTTGCCTTCATCTTTCGCGCGCGCGGCCGCATATGTCAGCTCGCGGGCCATCACGATATCGACCAGACCCATCGCCAGCTTGTCAGCCACGCGCGGGAAGGCGATGATGGCCGTGCCGAATTGCTTGCGGGCGCGCGCGTAATCGAGCCCGAGTTCGAGCGCGCGCCGGGCGACGCCGACCGCGCGGGCGGCGGTCTGGATCCGGGCGCCTTCGAACGTGCGCATCAGCTGCTTGAAGCCTTGCCCTTCTTCGCCGCCGAGCAGCGCATCGCCAGGCGCGCGCAGGCCATCGAACTGCAGCGCATATTCGCGCATACCGCGGTAGCCCAGCACTTCGATTTCGCTGCCGCTCATGCCCGCGGCGGGGAAAGGATCGGCCTCGGTGCCGCGCGGCTTGGGCACGAGCAGCATCGACAGCCCGGCATAGCCGCGTTCATCGGGCAAGGTGCGCGCGAGCAGGGTCATCATGTCGGACCGTGCGGCGTGGGTGATCCAGGTCTTGGCCCCGGTGATCTGCCATTCTGCGCCGTCTCGTCGCGCGCGGGTTTGCAGCGAACCGAGGTCGGAGCCGGTATCGGGCTCGGTGAACACCGCTGTGGGCAGCACCTCGCCGCTGGCGATGCGCGGCAGCCACTGCGCCTTTTGCGCATCGGTGCCGCCCAGCGCGATGAGCTCGCCTGCGATTTCCGAACGGGTGCCGAGCGAGCCCGCGCCGATCCAGCCGCGCGAGAGTTCTTCGGTGACGAGGCACATCACCAGTTTACCGAGGCCGAGGCCGCCGTATTCCGGCGGGATGCACACGCCGAATGCACCGAGCGCGGCCATCGCGGCGATGGTCTGTTCGGGGATCAGTGCGTTGGCCAGATGCCAGCGATGGGCATGGGGCAGGATCTCCGCCTCGGTAAACCGGCGGAACTGGTCGCGGATGGCGTCAAGATCGCTGTCGTGCAGGCTTTCGCTGGGCCATTGGCCCTCGGCGAGCAGGTGGGCAAGCTCTGCGCGCAGCGGGGCCTGGTCAGCGCTCAGCAGCACATCTGCGGCGTGTTCCAGCGCGCCTGCGGCATCGGCGAGCCCGAGGTCGGCGGGGCGGACCATTTCGCCCGGCCCCATCGGCAGGCCGCCGACGAGCTGGGCGATGATCTCGGCAAAGGCCAGCCTGGCAACCAGCATGTCCGCCGGGTTGCCGCCCGCGCCGCGTTCAGCCCACGCGAGCGTCGCTTCGAGCGCGGCGACGCTGGTGGCGATCCACGCGAAGCCATGCGCGGCGTGCTGTTCGTCCTTGATCGCGCGCGCTTCGAGCCGCCGGGCGAGCGCGGCCTTGGCGTTTTCGGCATAGCCCTGCGCCGCCGCCAGCGCCCCGGCGAGCATCACGCGCGCTCGAATATCGCCGCGATGCCCTGGCCGCCGCCGATGCACATGGTCTCGAGGCCGAAGCGCCCCTGGCGGCGGACCAGCTCGCGGGTCAGATTGGCGAGAATGCGCCCGCCGGTCGCGCCGATGGGGTGCCCGAGCGAGATGCCCGAGCCGTTGACATTGAGGATGTCATGGCGGCTGTCGTCCTCGCTCCAGCCCCAGCCTTTGAGCACCGCAAGGACTTGCGGCGCAAAGGCTTCGTTGAGCTCGACCACGTCGATATCGCTCCACAACAGTCCGTTGCGGGCGAACAGACGCGCCACAGCGGGGACGGGGCCGATGCCCATCCGGCTGGGCTCGCAACCTGCGGCGGCGGCGGAATGGAACCATGCGATGGGCTCGAGGCCCAGCTCCTCGAGCTTGTCTTCGGCCACAACGAGGCAGGCGGCGGCAGCGTCGTTCTGCTGGCTGGCGTTGCCCGCCGTGACCACGCCGCCTTCGAGCGCGCGCAGCTTGCCGAGGCTCTCGGTGGTGGCGTCGGCGCGGTAGCCTTCGTCGTGAGCGAAGATCAGCGGGTCGCCCTTTTTCTGGGGGACGGGGACGGGCACGAGTTCGTCGTCGAACAGGTGCGCTTCCCACGCGGCTGTGGCGCGCTGGTGCGAGCGCGCGGCATAGGCGTCGGCGGCCTCGCGCGTGATGCCATAGTCCTTGGCGAGGTTTTCTGCCGTTTCGATCATGCCGGAGATGTGCCCGAAGCGTGCCTCGGGCTGCGACATCACCCGCCCGCGCGTCAGCCGGTCGTGAAGCACGAGGTTTCCGGCGCGCACGCCCTTGCGGATATCGGTGGTGTAATGCTCGACATTCGACATCGATTCCGCGCCGCCGGCGACCACCACGTCGGACATGCCGGACTGGATCATCATGGCTGCATTGATCACTGCTTGAAGGCCGGAGCCGCAGCGCCGATCGAGCTGATAGCCCGGAACTTCGAGCGGAAAGCCAGCGGCGAGCCACGACCAGTGGCCAATGGCCGGAGCTTCGCCGTTGCCATAGCCCTGCGCGAAGACCACGTCATCGACGCGCGCGGGATCGATCCTGGTCCGCTCCATCAGCGCTTTCAGGATCACAGCGCCCAGATCGGCGGCAGTGAGCGGGGCAAGCGCGCCGCCGAATTTGCCGACGGCAGTGCGGATGGGAGCGACAATGGCGGCGCGGCGCAAGTTTGGGCGGGTGGTCATGAGGCGGTTCCTACAATGCCGGTGTCGATCAGGCGGGCGATTTCGCCGGACGAGAGTTTGAGGTGGTCTGCGAGCACGCTTTCGGAATGCTGGCCGATAAGCGGCGCGGGGGCTGGGGGCTGGCGATCCAGCTGGGGGATGGTGGCGAAAGGCCCGGCGGCGGGATAGGCAAACCCGCTGGGGTTGTTATCGCTCATCGCGAACATCGGATTGTCGCCGACAAGGCGCGGATCGGCAACAGCTTCGGGCATGGTCTGGTAGGCACCGTGGGTCACACCTGCGGCATCGAGCCGGGTGGTCAGCGCGGCATGGGTAAGGCCTTCGGCCGCGCGCGCGATCAGGCGGTAGATCGCCTCACGGTGGGTGAAGCGCATCCCGTCATCGCCCGCAAACGCAATGCCCAGCGTTGCCTCGATAGTGGCCAGCGCCTCGCCCAGATCGAGCGCGCGCACAAGGCCTTGCCACTGGCGCTCGTTGATCGCCACGATCATCACGCGCACACCGTCGCGCGTAACGAAATCGCGCCCAATGGTGCCGTAGACACCGTTGCCCAGCCGCTCACGGTCCTTGCCGTCGTACAGCACTTCGGCCACGCGGCCGAGATTGGCGGCCGAGCCCATCGCGATGTCGGTAAGCGGCAGGCGCACTTCGCCGCCGAGCCCGGTAAGCTCGCGCCGCCGCACCGCCGAGACCAGCGCAAAAGCCGCATAAGCGCCGGTGAGCAGATCCCACGCCGGGAGCACATGATTGACCGGTGCATCGCTTTTGAGCGGCCCGGTGAGCGCGGGATAACCGACCGCGGCGTTGGCGGTATAATCGAGCGCGATTGCGCCGTCCGGCCAGCCCATCACGCGGACGGTGATCATGTCGGCACGGCCAGCTGCCAGCTTGTCATGCGCCAGAAAGCCGCCGACCGGCAGGTTGGTAATGAGATTGCCGACGCTTTGTGCGAGCCGGGTGAGCAGTTCGCGCCCCTCGGGCCGGGTGAAATCGAGCGCGAGGCTGCGCTTGGCGCGGTTGAGGTTTTCCCACGAGAGCGAATCACCGCGCGCAGTGACCGGCCAGCGGCGGAAATCCTGCCCGCCGCCGATCTGGTCCACCCGGATCACATCGGCGCCGAACTGCGCGCAGTAGAGGCCGGCAGTGGGGGAGGCGACGAAGGACGAGACCTCGACCACCGCGAGCCCGGCAAGGACATCGTACACTCAGCGTGCTCCCGCGCAATGCCCGCTCACGCCTGCGCCCCGGCGGCAAAATCGCGCAGCATCTGCTTGGCGATGACCAGCTGCATGATCTGTGTCGTGCCTTCGTAGATGCGGTAAATCCGGCTATCGCGGAAAAACCGTTCGGCGGCGTATTCGGCGAGATAGCCCGCGCCGCCGTGGATCTGCACGCAGCGATCCGCCACGCGGCCGCACATTTCGGACGCGAACATCTTGAACGAGGCGGCTTCCATCAAGATTTTCTGGCCCTGATCGGCTTTGGCAATGGCGTCGTGCATCATGCATTCCGACGCGTAGATTTCGGCCTGGCTGTCGGCCAGCATCGCCTGAATCAGCTGGAACTGGGCAATCGGCTCGCCGAACGCCTTGCGCTCGGTGGCGTAGAGCGTGGCGGTATCGAGTATGCGGCGGGCATAGGCCGTGGCTGCCGCGCCAACCGAAAGCCGCCCGTTGTCGAGGCTCTGCATGGCGATGGCAAAGCCCTTGCCCTCCTCGCCGCCGAGCAGCGCATCGCCCGGAACGTGCACATCTTCCATGATGATGTCGCCGATGTGGCTACCCGATTGGCCCATCTTCTTGTCGGATTTGCCGCGCGTGATTCCCGGCGTATCGAGCGGCACGAGAAAGGCCGAGACGTGCGCGTTCTTGGCCAGCGTTTCCTTCGACGTGCGCGCCATGATCAGCGCCATTTTGGCAAACGGCGCGTTGGTGATGTAGCGCTTGGTGCCGTTGAGCACATAGCCGTTGCCCGAGCGCACGGCTGTGGTCGCCATCGCTGCCGAGTCCGAGCCCGAGCCCGGCTCGGTCAGGCCGAATGAAGCGATCTCGCCGGCGGCAAGGCGCGGCAGCCACTCGGCTTTCTGTTCGGGCGTTCCGGCGTTCTTGATTGCCGAACAGACCATGCCGAGATTGATCGAGATGGTCGAGCGGAAGGCCGGCATGGCATAGCTCATCGTGTGCATCGAGGTGATGTACTGGCTGATGTTCATGCCCGCGCCGCCGTATTCTTCGGGCATGGTCAACCCGAACAGGCCCATTTCGCGCATTTCGCTTAGCAGATCCTCGGGAATCGCATCGGCGGCGATCACGTCTTCTTCTGCCGGGATCAGCCGCTCGCGCACATAGCGCTTCAGCTGACCGTGAAACTGCTCGAACGTATCAGCGTCCATTCCAGGATTGGGCGTGCTCATCGGTAAGTCCTCAGATCGGATCGTAAGGGAAGACATGCGCGGTCACTTCATCCTCGCGCGCAAACGAGGCGCTGAACGCGGGGATCAGTTCGTCCGCGATCGACTGCGGGGTCCAGCCCTCGGCCTTGACCATCGAGCGGATCGGGCGCGGCTTGGAAAACAGCACGATCTCGTTCTTGCGCACGGCGAAGATCTGGTTGGTGACCGCTTTGGCAAGGTCCGACGCGAGATAGGCGACGAGCGGCGCAATCTTGTCGGCGCTCATCGATTTGAGCCGCTCGACGCGCTCCTTTTGCGCGGGCGTTTCGGCGGGGATCGAGGCGGTCATCCGGCTCCACGCGAACGGCGCGATGCAATTGGAGCGCACGCCCACCCGCGCCATATCGAGCGCGATCGAATGCGACAGCGCGACAAGGCCCAGCTTGGCCGCGGAATAGTTGGCCTGGCCGATATTGCCGATGAGGCCGCTGGTCGAGGTGAAGTGGATAAAGCTGCCCGATTGCTGCTCCCGGAAATAGGGGGTGGCTGCCTTGGAAACGTTGAACGCGCCGGTCAGGTTGACCTCGATAACGCTGGTCCAGTCGGCGTGGCTCATCTTGTGCCACATTCCGTCGCGCAGGATGCCGGCATTGTTGACCACCGCATCGATCCGGCCGAATTGCGCGACGGCATCCTCGATGATCGAGGTTGCCCCCGCCGGATCGGCGACACTTGCCAGATTGGCGCAAGCGCGCCCGCCGGCGGCCTTGATTTCTTCCACGACAGAGTCCGCAGGCCCGGCATCGCCGCCATCGCCGCTTTGCGCTACGCCCGGATCGTTGATCACGACCGCCGCGCCTTCGCGCGCGCAGAGCAAGGCAACTTCGCGGCCAATGCCGCGCCCGGCGCCGGTGATGGCGACAACTTTGCCTTCCAGTATCCCGGCCATATCCGACTCTCCCAAGCGCAGAATGCACTCGCTTACCCGCGCGTGCCAGCATTTCAACAGCCCGGGATACTTTTACGTGTTTTGGATAGGCCCGCTTGCCGCGCTCGCGCTCCCTTGCACCGCGCGGCCGCGCACTTGACCTAAGTGGTTTCCCCCATGGTGGCAATTAGGCGGTTGCAGGTGCTCTCGGCCCATATGCGCTGCATGCTAAAACGTGTTCCGACCAATCAGATCAAACTTGGCATGTTCATCCACAAGCTGGAGGGCAGCTGGTTCCAGCATCCTTTCTGGAAGTCAAAGTTTCTCCTGGCCGACGAGGAAATGCTGGAGACGCTGACCAGCAGCGATGTGCCCAGCGTGATGATCGATACCGAGCGCGGGATCGATTTTTTCGAACAGCCGAGCGCGCCAAGCTCGCAGCCCGTTGCCCGGGTGTTTGGTGGAGGCCGCCTTAATCCGGCGCGCAGCATGCCGCCGGCCGCGGCCCGTCTCCCCATCAGCAGTGCTGCGGCCCAGTCGAGCACCGTCGCCGAATTCGGCAAGGCGCGTCAGATAACGCAGCGGGCCGGAAAAGTCGTCAGCCGGGTATTTCTCAAGGCGCGCCTCGGCAAGGCATTCGAGGCCAGCGAAATCGAGCCGGTGATCGACGAGATCTATGCCTCGGTGCAGCGTAATCTCTATGCATTCAATGGCCTGCTGCGGTGCCAGCAGGACCGCGATTTTGTTTACCGGCACGCGCTTGCGGTCAGCGCCTTGATGATTTCGCTGGCGCGGCAGATGAAGCTCTCGCCGCTCGATATCCGCGAGGCGGGCATGGCCGGGCTGATGATGGACATCGGGATCGGGCAACTGCCCGACAAGAGCATCGGCAACATGGTCAACCTGCGCCAGCTTTCGGAAGAGATGATGGCGCAGCATGTGCTGCTCGGTTTTGCCTTGCTCAAAGCGTCGGGCGGGGTTCCCAAGCGGGTGCTCGACGTGAGCCTGCAGCACCACGAGCGGCTCGACGGAACAGGATATCCCAACGGCATCGCGGGCGAGACCATCGGATTGTTCTCGCGGATGGCCGCGATTTGCGATGAATACGACTACCTTGTGTCGTCCGATGGCGAGCGCATGGGCCTCGATCCCGGCGCAGCGATCCGCACGCTCGGCGAGACAGGCGGCGGGCTCGATCCTGAAATCATGTGCCATTTCATCGAGATGCTGGGGGTCTATCCGATCGGCGCGTTTGTAACGCTGCGTTCGGGCCGTCTTGCCATGGTGGTGGACGAAGACCCCGAAGATCATGCTCTGCCGATCGTGCGCACGTTTTATGCGGCCGACAGCGCGAAGCGGATCAAGGGCGAGACCATCGCGCTGGCGCGCTGCTTTGGTGCGGACGAGATTGTCGGCGTCGCCGAATTGGCGGGGCTTGATCTGCCCGATCTCGGCGATCTCAGAAAATCGATCCTGGCAGCCTACGCCAAGGAAGCCGGAGGCTGACCCAAGCGCAAAAAAAGGCCGGGCAGTTGCCTGCCCGGCCTGGAAAGTTTGGGAGAGGATGCCTGAAAGGCTCAGCTTGATTGCAACTCGGGCGCATTTTGTGCAAGTGCGTAGAGGGCGCTTATAGTTGCATTTCCTGCACCTTGCCGAGAAGATCGGCCGCCAGCGCCTCGGCCGCCTTGATGCCATCGACCGCTGCCGACAGAATGCCGCCCGCATAGCCCGCGCCTTCGCCGGCCGGAAAGAGCCCCGTCGTGCCCAGGCTCTGGAAATCCTTGCCGCGCGTGAACCGCACGGGCGAGGAGGTGCGGGTCTCGACCCCGGTGAGGATCACGTCGGGATGGTCATAGCCAGGCATCTGGCGGCCGAAGGCGGGCAATGCCTCGCGCATGGCTTCGATGGCAAACGCGGGCAGGCAGGCCGCAAGATCGGTGAGATGCACGCCCGGCTGGTAGGATGGGATCACCGTGCCAAGCTGCGTCGAGGCGCGTCCCGCGAGGAAATCCCCCAGCTTTTGCCCCGGCGCCCGGTAGTTGGAGCCGCCCGCCTTGAACGCCAGCTCTTCCCAGCGGCGCTGATAGGCGACGCCCGCAAGCGGCCCGCCGGGGAAATCGCGCTCCGGGGTGATATCGACCACGAGTCCCGAATTGGCATTGAATTCGGCGCGCGAATGCTGGCTCATGCCGTTAGTAACGAGGCGGCCCGGCTCTGACGCGGCAGCCACGACCTGGCCGCCGGGGCACATGCAGAAGCTATAGACCGAGCGGCCATTGGCGCTCTGGTGCGCGAGCGAATAGGCGGCGGGTCCGAGGATCTTGTTGCCGGCAAACGTGCCGTAACGGGCCTTGTCGATCAGGCTTTGCGGATGCTCGATGCGCACGCCGATGGCAAAGGGCTTGGCTTCGGCATGGACGCCGCAGCGCACCAGCGCCTCGAACGTATCGCGCGCCGAATGCCCGACGGCGAGGATGACATGGCGGGCGGGCAGATATTCGCCGCCGGACAAGTGCAGGCCGGCGAGCTGCCGCTGCCCGCCCGGCGCGCGCTCGATCTCGAAATCATCGACGCGGGTTTCAAAGCGATACTCGCCGCCGAGCGCTTCGATCGTCCGGCGGATCGACATGACCATGGTGACCAGCCGGAAAGTGCCGATATGCGGATGTGCTTCGGTCAGGATATCGGCGGGTGCGCCTGCCTTGACGAACTCGAGCAGCACTTTGCGGCCGAGATGACGCGGGTCCTTGATCCGGCTGTACAGCTTGCCATCGGAGAAAGTGCCCGCGCCGCCCTCGCCGAACTGGACGTTGGATTCGGGCGTCAGTACGCTTTGCCGCCAGAGTGCCCAGGTGTCCTTGGTGCGCGCGCGCACCGCTTTGCCGCGCTCGATGATGATGGGTTTGAGCCCCATCTGCGCAAGGATGAGCGCGGCCATGAGCCCGCAGGGGCCCGCCCCGATCACCACCGGGCGCGGACCGGACCAAGCGGCGGGTGCCTTGGCCGGGAAGTGATAGGTGGTGTCGGGCGCGGGGCGCAGCTGATTGCCCGAAGCGCGGGCCAGAACGCGGTCCTCGTCCGCAACGCTCAGATCGAGCGCGTAGACCAGCTGGATTGCCGACTTGCGCCGCGCGTCGTTGCCGCGCTTGACAACCGCATAGTGCAAGAGATCGCCCGCGGCGATTTCAAGCCGCGCGCAGATCGCGGCTTCGAGGTCCGCGGCCGTATGATCGAGGGGTAACTTGAGTTCATTGAGGCGGAGCATGCGCTTCGCCCTAATGCGTTTTGACGGTGCGCGAAACAGAAACGCAGGCCTGCCGCGAACCGGCTTTGCCTGATCGGAGAAGGGGCTTCAGTCGATCTGGCCGGAGAGCACCGCTTCGAACACCGCTGGCTGCAGCGGCTCGGCAAAGGCGCAACCGGCTTCGAACTGGTCGCTCCACACGACGGTCGCCTGGCGCGGCTCGAGCCCGGGCAACGTGATCCAGACGGTTTCGCCCTCGCGCAGACGCTCCATGCCCGAGATCCGCAAGCCATGCACCGACAGGTCGAGCGCTTTGGCGACAAGCCGCACGATCTTGCGCTTGTATTGCACCTGGACAGCAATCTTGTGCCGTTCGGAACGGCGAAAGTTCAGCGCTTCGGTTCTAGGTTGCTGGGCGGACATGGCGACTCCCGCATTCGGGCCCGGATTGATGACGGACCGTCTGCCAATAGCGCAGTATCCCTTAGAATCCGTTAAGGCGTTGGAATGCAAATTTTTGCGGGACCGCCAGCGGGCGCGGCGGGCAGGGACAATTTGCGCGCTGAAGCTGGCTGGCCGATATAGTTTGTGCATGGCGGCGCGGGGCGTACTATCCGGGGTTTGATCGACACCGCAGCCTGATGGGGACCGCCATGCGCCTGATATCCTTTGCCGCCAGCCTATCGGCGCTGGCCATGTTGGCATCGAGCGCGGCAGCGCGGCCGGACAAAGGGGAGCCTGATCGAGCGCTCATGGCGTTTCACGACAGCCTGCTGACGCTCGACACACACCTCGATACGCCGGCCTCGCTCGCCATTCCGGGCTGGTCGATCACCGCGGCGCATGATGTGCGGGAGGACTACACGCAAGTGGATGTGCCGCGGATGAAGCGGGGCGGGCTCGATGGCGGGTTCTGGGTGATCTATACCCCGCAAGGGCCGCTCGAGCCCGAAGCAACCCTGAAAGCGCGCGATTTCGCGCTGATGCGCGGGGTTGCCATCCGCGAAATGGTGGCGGCGCATCCCGATCAGTTCGCCCTGGCCGGCACCGCTGCCGACGCCGCACGGGTGGCGGCAAGCGGCAAGCGGGTGGTCTATCTCGCGATTGAGAACGCCTGGCCGCTGGGCGATGACCCCGGCCTGCTGCGTTCGTTCTACGCAATGGGCGTGCGAATGGCCGGTTTCGCACATTTCCGCACCAATCAGTTTGCGGACAGTTCGACCGATCAGCCCAAATGGGACGGTCTGAGCCCGCTGGGCGTGCAGCTGCTCGCCGAGATGAACCGGCTGGGCGTGGTGCCCGATCTCTCGCATAGCTCCGACCGTGCGCTCGACGATGCGCTGCGCCTCTCGAAAGCGCCGCTGATCCTGACGCATTCGGGGTGCAAGGCGGTGTTCGACCATCCGCGCAATATCGACGATGCGCATCTGCGCGCGCTCGCCGCGCAAGGCGGGGTGATCCAAATCAACTCGGTCTATGTGAAACAGGCCAAGCCCACGCCGCAGCGCGATGCCGCGAACAAGGCGCTGGAAGCCAAGTTTCCCGAAGACCGCCCGCTGACACTGACCGAACGCGCCGATCTGCTCGCGCAGCGCCATGCGATCGACCGGAACTTTCCCGAGGATCGCGCCACGTTTTCCGATGTGATGGCCAATCTGCTCCATGCCATCAAAGTGGCGGGGGTCGATCATGTCGGTATCGGGCTCGATTGGGACGGCGGCGGCGGGGTGGTCGGGCTGGAAGACGTGGCCGATCTGCCCAAGCTGACCGGCGCACTGCTTGCTGCGGGTTACAGCAAGGAGGATGTCGCCAAGATCTGGTCGGGCAACGTGCTGCGCGTGCTGGCGGCGGCCGAGGCGGCTGCCAAGCGGTAAGGCCTAATCAACCTCGGCCGGTGCTTTGGCGCATACTTCGGGTTTCAGACCGAGATAGGCGGCAAGGGCTTTGAGATCGCGCTCTACTCCCTCGTTGACGAGCGCGGCGAGCTCCGGCTGCACCGACAGCAGGAGCACGCCGCGCGCGATGCTGAGCGAACTGCCGTTCAGGCCTTCGACGGTGCAACTGCTGAAGCGGCGGCACAGCCGCGTGGCAAGGCCCACTGCGTGCGCTTCGCGCAGCTGCGCGGGCGAGACCAGCGCGGCCAACTCGGGCGCGAGGCCAAGCGACCCAGTGTTCGCTCCCATTGCCGCCGCCAGCATTACCCGGGCACTCGCATCGGCGCCGATCCAGCGCTTGCGCAGTGCCCAGTCGCGGGCCAGATCGCCGCGCAGATTGGGTTCGACTTTGGTCGAGGCGAGGCACAGCATGATAGCGGCGAGCCGGATGCCCTTGTTCGTCCTGACGGCGGCAGGTTCGGCAGCAGGTTCGGTGGCGGTCTGAACCGCGGGATCGATCCAATCGGCGACCATCCGCGCGATGGTCTCGGTTACCGTATACTCGGCAGCAAAAGCGAAAGCCCCGGCGACTAGCGGGTCGAGCGCCTGCATCGCGGGCGGCATCGATTGCCACAAGATGCCCTCGCGCAGACCCCATGAGGAAAAGATCAACCGGCCGGGTTGCAAAGTGCGGATCAGCACTGCGAGCAATGCGCCTGTATCGGGCAGGCTGACCAGCCGGGCATTGGCGACGCCGGCGAGCGGGACCATGGCATCCGGCTTCTTGCGCGCAAGCGCCCGCGCAATCCTGAATGCCTCGTCCGGAGCGATCTCGAAACCATGAGGGTCGTCGATCGGCCAGTCGGTGGCGTGGATCGCATAGCGCGCGAAGGCCCGCAGCGAACCGCCGACCAAATAGAGCGCCGAACCGGGTTCGGCCTTCCAGTCGGCTTTCTTGATGGCCTTGATGATGCGCTGGGCAAAAGCCCGTTCGCCATCGGCGCGCAGCGCGGGTAGCCGCAGCGAACCGAGCGGCATGCTGATCCCGTGACGGCACCCATTGCCATCGAGGTCGACCAGTTCGAGGCTGCCGCCGCCAAGATCGCCAACCACGCCGCGTGCGCCGGGAAAGGCTCCCATCACCCCATGTGCGCTGGTGATGGCTTCGTCTTCGCCGCTGAGCAGGCGGGGGTCGAGGCCCAGATCGCGCACTTGGCGCAGGAATTCGGGGCCATTGGCCGCGTCGCGCACGGCGGCCGTGGCAACCACGTCGACCTGCCTGATCCGCTCCAGCTCGAGCAACGTGCGATAGCGTGCCAGGCTGGAGAGCGCCGCGGCCATGGCGCGTTCGGCCAGCATCCCGGTTTCCGCCACACCTTTGCCGAGCCGCGCGGTGATTTTCTCGTTGTGGAGTATTTCGGGTGCGCGGATCGGACCCCCGTATATCACCAGACGAACGGTGTTTGATCCGATATCGATAATCGCGCGCGTCGGCTTGTGCGGCGAACTGCTGTCGTATCTTGGCATCGGATCAGGCCCGGGTCGCTCCGCCGCGGCGCAGCGCGAGCTTGGGAACTTTGCGTCCCTTGGTCAATGCCGCACCGCGCCCGGAAAGCGAAGGGTTGGTCATGAAATAACGGTGCACATTGAACGGGTTCTCGCCGCGATCGGTGCGGTGATAGGTGCCATCGGCGCTCAGATCCCAGCTTTGCTCGGTATCGAGCAGATTGGCGAGCATGACCTGGTCGAGCACCTGATCGTGCACAGTGGCATTGCGGATCGGCACCAGAATCTCGACTCGCCGGTCAAGATTGCGAGTCATGCCGTCCGCCGAGGTTATGTACACTTTGGCGCGGCGGTTCGGCAGCGGGCCGCCATTGCCGAATGCCCAGATGCGGCTGTGTTCGAGAAACCGGCCGATGACCGATTTGACCGCAATGTTTTCCGACATCCCGGGGACGCCGGGCCGCAGACAGCAAATCCCGCGCACCACGAGCCGGACATCGACCCCGGCGTTGCTCGCGGCATAGAGCCGCAGGATCAACTGGCTGTCGGTCAGCGAATTGAGCTTGGCCCAGATCGTGCCGGGTTTGCCGCTCTGCGCCAGCGCGATTTCGTGCTCGATGCATTCGTAAAGCTTGCTGCGCAGGCCCAGCGGGGCGATCGCGAGCATCTCGGTCGCTTTGGGTTCGATATAACCGGTGATGAAATTGAACAGCAGACCGGCGTCGCGCCCGAATTTGGGATCGGCGGTGAAGAAGCTGAGATCGGTGTAGATCCGGGCGGTTGCCGGATGATAATTGCCCGTCCCGAAATGGCAGTACGTGCGATAGGCGTTCCCTTCGCGGCGGACCACCATCGATACTTTGGCGTGGGTTTTCCAATCGACAAAGCCATAGATCACCTGCACGCCCGCTTGTTCGAGCTGTGAGGCCCACATCAGGTTCTGCTCTTCGTCGAAGCGGGCCTTGAGCTCGACCACCGCGGTAACCGACTTGCCTTCTTCGGCAGCGGCAATCAGCGCGCCGATCACCGCAGACTGCTTGCCCGCGCGGTACAGGGTCTGCTTGATCGCGACCACATCGGGATCGGCGGCGGCCTGGCGCAGGAAATCGACCACCACATCGAAGCTTTCGAACGGATGATGGATGACGAGATCCTTCTCGCGGATCGCGGCAAAGGCATCGCCGTTGTGCTCGAGGACCCGTTCGGGGTAGCGCGGATTGTAAGGCTCGAACTTGAGCTCCGGGCGGTTTTCATCGACCACGCTGGACAGGCCGCTCATGTTGAGCAAGCCCGATGACTTGGTCACGAGCGCCAGATCGAGGCCAAGCTGTTCGCGCAGAAGTTGCTCGGCATCGGGATCAAATCCTTCCTGCAATTGCAGCAGGATGACTTTGCCGCGGCGGCGGCGCTGGATCGCGGTGCGGAAATAGCGCACGAGATCCTCGGCGTCTTCCTCGATTTCGAGATCGCTGTCGCGCAGCAGCCGGAAGGTGCCATAGCCATTGATGCGATAGCCGGGAAACAGCTTTGCCGCATTGCGCCGCACGAGTTCCTCGATGCTGATCCAGCTGGCCGCAGCGCCTTCCAGCCGAACGAAACGCGGCAATGCGGGCGGAATCAGGATCATTTCATTGACCGGCGCGCTATCGGCGACGCGGGTCAGCGTGAAAATCATGCCCGTTCCCTGGTTGGTGATGAACGGGAAAGGATGCGCCGGATCGATCGCTTGCGGCGTGAGCGCGGGGAAGACGTGCGCCTTGAAATAGTCCGCCAGCCAATCGGTCTGCGCCTTGTCGAGCTTCTCGTTGCTGATCAGGCGGATGCCTGTGTCCGCCAGCAGTTTGGAGAGGTCCTTCATGATTTCCTGCTGCGCGTGGACCAGTTCGTTCACGCCGACATAGGCGGCTTCAAGTTGCTGCTTGGGGGTCAGCCCGTCAATCGAGGTTTCGTCGATCCGCTGGCGTACCTGGCCCGCCAGACCGGCCACGCGCACCATCATGAATTCATCGAGATTGCTTCCCGAGATCGACAGGAAGCGCAGCCGCTCCAGCACCGGATAGTGCGGGTTCTGCGCCTCGGCCAGCACGCGCCGGTTGAACGCCAGCCAGCTGAGCTCGCGGTTGAAGAAGCGCGCGGGGGGACGGGCATCGGCGGGAGTGGCTTCCGCTTGCACATGCTCTTCGTGCTGCCCCTGCGCTACGTTCTGACCCTGCTCTTCCATCTACAGCGTTCCTGGTTCAGCTGATCCCGTTGGCGGGGCCATGAGCTTGCTCTGTTGCGTTCGGGTGACCACGACACCGTGTCTCAAGCCGCATAGCACAAAGCCGATGGGGCAGGGCAAGCGGGCGATGCTGCCGTATGAACAGAATTCCCGCCCGCTGCGAACCGCCGCGCGTTTCGCGGGCACCGGAACGCCCGGCCGGAACTTTGCGGCCAAGCCAGACTTGTGGATTAAGAAGCAAATCTGTAATGTCTACTTTATCACTTGAGTATATACCCAAGTGCAACAACCGGGAGGCCAAATCATGCATCGCCGTGCTTTCATCGCGACCACGCTGGCTGCCGGCCTGACCCTGGCGGCCTGCTCGGGCCAGCAAGCCAATCCAGATGCGATCGTGCTGACCAATGTGTCGTACGATCCGACGCGCGAGCTCTATCAAGCCATCAATCCCGCCTTTGCCGCGCTGTGGAAGCAGAAGACGGGCAAGGACGTCACGTTCAAGATGAGTCACGGCGGCTCGGGCAAGCAGAGCCGCGCGATCATCGATGGCCTATCGGCCGACGTGGCGACATTGGCGCTGGCTTATGACATCGATGCGATCGCCGCCAAAAGCAAGCTGCTCCCCGCCGACTGGCAAAAGGCGCTGCCCAACAACAGCGCGCCTTACACCTCGACTATCGTCTTTCTCGTGCGCAAGGGCAATCCGAAGGGGATCAAGGACTGGGCCGATCTAATCAAGCCGGGCGTGCAGGTGATCACGCCCAATCCCAAGACAGGCGGCGGCGCGCGCTGGAATTTCCTCGCGGCGTGGGCTTATGGCCGCAAGACCGGCGGCAACGAGGCGGCGGCGGAAAGCTATGTAAAGCAGCTGTTTGCGCATGTCCCGGTGCTCGATAGCGGCGCGCGCGGGGCCACGACCACCTTTGTCGAGCGCGATATCGGCGATGTGCTGATCTCTTGGGAAAACGAGGCGTTGCTGGCGCGCGACAAGCTGGGCAAGGGCAAGTTCGACATCGTCACGCCGTCGATTTCGATCCTGGCCGAGCCTGCTGTCGCGGTAGTAGCGGAAAACGCCAAGAAGCATGGCACCAGCGGGGTCGCCGAAGCCTATCTGCGTTTTCTCTATACGCCTGAGGCGCAAACCGCGATTGCCCGCAATTTCTACCGCCCGCGCGATCCGCAGATTGCCGAGCAGTTCAAGGCGCAGTTCCCGGCGACCGAAACGGTCACTGTCGACCGCGATTTCGGCGGATGGAGCAAGGCGCAGAAGACCTACTTCGACGACGGCGGCGTTTTCGACCGCATCACCGGCTCAAAGTAATCCAGCGCGTTCGCGTTTTGCAAGTTTCAGACCCTCTCATTGAGCAGATCACTGCAGATGCCGCCAATCCTCAATAAAAGGCCAACTTGGCTGCAACCGTCGGTCATGCCCGGCTTTGGCCTGACCTTCGGGTTCACGCTGGCCTGGCTTGGCCTGATCGTGCTGATCCCGCTTGCCACCATCCTGCTCAAGGCGGCGGAGATGGGGTGGAGCGAATTTATCGCTGTGGGGCTCTCCCATCGCGCGCTGGCGGCTTATCGGCTCAGCTTCGGCACGGCGGCGGCGGCTGGTCTCGTCAACGCGCTGTTTGGCCTGCTCGTCGCGTGGGTGCTGGTGCGCTACAGCTTTCCCGGCAAGCGCGTGGTTAGCGCGCTTGTCGATTTGCCCTTCGCGCTGCCCACGGCGGTTGCGGGCATCGCGCTCACCGCACTTTATGCGCCCAACGGCTGGATCGGCCAGTTTCTCGAGCCGCTGGGAATCAAGGTCGCATTTACCCCCTTCGGGATCACCATTGCGCTGATTTTCGTAGGGCTTCCGTTTGTCGTGCGCTCGGTCGAGCCGGTTCTGGCCGACCTTGGCCGCGATGTCGAAGAGGCCGCAGCCACGCTCGGCGCGTCGCGGTTTCAGACATTCAACCGGGTGATCATGCCCGCCATCGGCCCCGCCTTGCTGACCGGGTTCGCGCTCGCATTTGCGCGCGGTGTCGGCGAATATGGCTCGGTCATTTTCATCTCGGGCAACATGCCGGGGCGCACCGAAATCGCTCCGCTGCTGATCGTCACCCAGCTTGAGCAATATGCCTATGACGGCGCGACCGCGATTGCGGTGGTGATGATGCTCGTCTCGTTCGCGATCCTGCTCTTGATCAATGGCATTCAGGCCGCCGGTCGCCGGAGGATGGGGATATGAGCCGCGAGACAGCGCTTCGCGCAACCAGCGAGGGCCGTTTGGCCCGCGCGCTCCTGATCGGCGCGGCGCTGGCATTCCTCGGCTTCTTTCTGGCGCTGCCGCTGATCGCAGTCTTTGCCGAGGCGCTCAAGGCGGGCATCGGCGCATTTGCCGTCGCAATCCAGACCCCGGACGCGCTTGCCGCGATCCGGCTGACCCTGTTCATCGCCGCGATCAGCGTGCCGCTCAACATGGTTTTCGGCATCGCCGCGAGCTGGGCGATCACGAAGTTCACGTTTTCGGGCAAGGCGCTGCTGATCACGCTCATCGATCTGCCGTTCTCGATCTCGCCGGTGGTTTCGGGGCTGATCTTCGTGCTGCTGTTCGGCGCGAACGGCGTGCTCGGCCCATGGCTGGCCGCGCATGACCTTAAAGTGATTTTCGCGGTGCCGGGCATCGTGCTGGCAACGCTGTTCATCACCTTTCCGTTTGTCGCGCGCGAGCTCATTCCGCTGATGCTGGAACAGGGCAAGTCCGAGGAAGAGGCCGCGCTTTCGCTGGGGGCGAACGGCTGGCAGACCTTCTGGTATGTGACCCTGCCCAATATCCGTTGGGGCCTGCTCTACGGTGTGCTCTTGTGCAACGCGCGGGCGATGGGTGAATTTGGCGCGGTTTCAGTGGTTTCGGGGCACATCCGCGGCGAGACCAACACCATGCCGCTGCACGTCGAGATCCTCTACAACGAGTATGATTTCGTCGGTGCATTTGCGGTGGCGTCGCTGCTTGCGCTGCTGGCGCTGGTTACGCTTGTCGCCAAAAGCGTGCTGGAATGGCGCTTCGAGCTGAATTCAGGAGCAGGCCATTGATCCGCTGCAACGCCATCACCAAGCGCTTTGGCAGCTTTGCCGCGCTCCATGGCATCGATCTGCATGTCCGGCCGGGCGAATTCGTCGCGCTGCTCGGGCCATCAGGATCGGGCAAGACGACCCTGCTGCGGATCATCGCTGGCCTTGAATTTCAGGATTCGGGCCAGGTCCTGTTCGCGGATGAGGATGTTTCGAAGCGCAATGTTGCCGATCGCCACGTCGGCTTCGTGTTTCAGAACTATGCGCTCTTTCGCCATATGAATGTGGCGGACAACGTGGCGTTCGGTCTGTCGGTGCGCAAAGGGCGTGGCAAGCCCAGTCGCGCTGCGATCAAGGACCGCGCGGAAGAGCTTTTGCGGCTGGTCCAGCTCGAAGGGTTGGGCGCGCGGTATCCCTCGCAGCTGTCGGGCGGCCAGCGCCAGCGGGTGGCACTGGCGCGCGCGCTGGCGATCGAGCCGAAGCTCCTCCTGCTCGACGAACCGTTCGGCGCTCTCGATGCCAAAGTGCGCAAAGACTTGCGCCGCTGGCTGCGCGATCTGCACAAGGCGATGGGCCTCACCTCGATTTTCGTGACGCACGATCAGGAAGAAGCGCTCGAACTGGCCGATCGGGTCGTGGTGATGAACGAGGGCCGGATCGAGCAGATCGGCACGCCCGAAGAGATTTATATGTCCCCGGCCACATCGTTCGTCTCGCACTTTGTCGGCGAGACCAACCGCGTGGCGCATGGCACCGGCGAGCTGCATTTCCGCCCGCATGACACCGAATTGGTGAGCGCAGGCGGCGAGGCGGTGCTGGTCGACAACATCTTTCGCAAGGGCGGGGCCTGGCGGATCGAAGGCATGTTGCATGGCCAGCAGACTCTGGTCGAGATCGACCTCGATGCGGCGTCGGTCCCGCCGGTGCTGGGCGAGACAATTCGTATCCGTCCCCGCCAATCCCGAATTTTCAACAGCGCAGGAGCTCAGACCAAAGGAGAAAACCCATGACCACCGACCCCGCCGCGCCGCACGGCGAAGCGCAGCGGCATCTTGAAGAGAGCATCGCCAGCGTGCGCGAGGCCCTGACCGGCCTGCGCTTTGGTACTGTTTTGCTCACCGTTCACGAAGGCCGCGTCGTCCAGATCGACGTGACCGAGAAGAAGCGCCTCAAACCGACCTGAGTTTATTTGCCGGACTGGCTCCGGCCAAACCCATACCCCACCTTCACATTGCCAACCGGACCACTGGAGGCATCGTGACCCTTGAAACAAAAGGATCTTGCGATGATTTCCCGTTTTGCCCTCCTTCTGGGGGCAACCCCGCTTGTCTTGCTTGCAACACCGGCGCTTGCCGGGAGCGAACCCACCGCAGCCGCCTTGCCGAGCGAACCGCAATCTACGATCGGCGGCACAACCTCGGCCGGCACCGGCCAAGACGACACCGACGAGATCGTCGTTACTGCGCGTCGCCGCGCCGAGACTGCGCAGGATGTGCCGCTGGCGATTTCGGTGGTCGGCGGCGACCGCATCGACAGCACCGGTAGTTTCAACGTCGGCCGCTTGCAGCAGCTTACCCCGACGTTGCAGTTCTATTCGTCGAACCCGCGCAACACGGCGGTCAACATCCGCGGTATCGGCGTGCCGTTCGGCCTGACCAACGATGGCATCGAGCAGGGCGTCGGAATCTATGTCGACGACGTCTATTTTGCGCGCGTGGCCTCCTCCACTTTCGATTTCCTCGATGTGAAGCAGATCGAGGTGCTTCGCGGGCCGCAGGGCACGCTCTATGGCAAGAACACGACAGCAGGCGCGATCAATATCACCAGCCGCCAACCGACCTTCGATTTTGAAGGCCGCGCCGAAGTCAGCGTCGGCAATCTCGGCTTTGCGCAGCTCAAGAGTGCGCTTTCGGGGCCGTTGTCGGACAAGCTGGCGGTGCGCGTGGCGATCTCGCTGACCAAACGCAACGGGACACTGTTCAATGTGACCACCAACCGCGCAATCAACGAGCAGGATAACCTAGGCCTGCGCGCCCAATTGCTGTTCAAGCCGACTGAACGCATCGAAGTGACACTGGCCGGCGACTACAGCCGCCAGAATCCGGAATGCTGCGCGCAGATCTATGTCCGCACTGGCGCTACCCAGCGCCCGCTCAATCGCCAGTACGCGGCGCTGGCCACTGCGCTCAACTACGCTGTGCCCAGCACCAACCCGTTCGACCGGGTAACCGACGTCGATGCGGAACTGCGCGCGAAGAACCAGATCGGCGGCGTCTCGCTGCGCGCGAAGTTCGACACCGGCATCGGCGATCTGACCTCCGTAACCGCGTGGCGGTTCTGGGACTGGGACCCTTCCAACGACCGAGATTTCCTCGGACTGCCAATCACCACGCGATCGCAGAACCCCTCGCGGCAAGACCAGTATACGCAGGAACTGCGGCTCTCGGGTGAACGTGGACGTCTTGGCTATGTGCTTGGTGCGTTTGGCTTTTATCAGAAGATCCAGACCAATGGCACGCAAGAGCAGGGAGCGGCGGCCAGCCGGTTCCTGATCACCCCGTCGAATGCCTTGTCACGGGATCCTTCGGTCCTCGACGGCTTGACCGCCCGGAACGACATTTCGTTCAAGAACACGAGCGCGGCGTTCTTTGGCAAATTGACCTGGAAACTGACCGACACAATCTCGTTGCAGCCCGGTTTCCGCGTCAATTATGACAAGAAGGAAGGCCGCTACAGCTCGGTTGTCACCACCGGTGCAGGAGACCTGCTTTTGTTCAGAAGCGCGGCGCAAGGCGGCAATACGGCGCGCGAACGGGCGCAGCTTGCGGTGCTGTCGCCGCAGTTTTTCGAAGCGAATTTCAGCGACTGGAACTTCTCGTATGACATCACTGCGGCATGGGACGTGACGCCCGATATTCACGCCTATGCGACCTATGCCAAGAGCTTCAAGACCGGCGGGATCAACCTCAACGGGGTTCCGGCGGATTCGGCGGGGGTGCCGCTGCTTGAGCTGGCGACAGTCGCGCCCGAGTCGGTCAATCATTTCGAGGTCGGCGTCAAAACGCAGTTCTTAGATCGCAAGGCGACTTTCAATCTGGCGGCGTTCCGCACCGACATCGGCAATTATCAGGCGCTCGTGTCCAATTACACGGTCGGCGCGCTGCGTGGCTATCTGGCCAATGCCGACAAGGCGCGCTCTCAAGGTATCGAGGCCGACCTGTCGTTCCGCCCGAGTCCGCGCTTCAACATCTATGGCAACGGTGCTTACACCGACACCAAGTACGTCCGGTTCACCAATGCCCCGTGCCCACCCGAATTGTCGGGCGGCAGCCAGCCGATCGACGTCAATGGCAATCTGACCAGCCCCGCCAGCCCCCCGGGAACGCCCGGCGGCGTCAGTCCGCTCAGCTGCGACATTTCCGGCCAAAGCCTGCCGGGCGTGTCCAAATGGGCATTTTCATATGGGGCCGAGGCCAATCTGCCGGTGCAAGTCTTCGGCCGCGACTCACAGGCCTATGTCGGGTTCGATGGCAACTATCGCTCCGCTTGGTCGTCCAACCCGAGCCAGTCGGTCTATACTCAGGTCGATGGCTATGCGCTGAGCAATTTCCGATTTGGCCTGCGCAGCGAATCCGGGTTCGATGTGTTCGGCTGGGTGCGCAATGCCTTCGACGTTCGCTACTTCGATCAGCTTGCCGTGGGGCCGGGCAGCACCGGGTTGATCGTCGGCAATGTCGGCGATCCGCGCACGTTTGGCGGCACGGTCAAGCTCACGTTCTGATGAAGCAGGAGGGGCCAGCGGAGCAATCCGCTGGCCCCCATTCAGGCCCAGTAGTCGCGCACTTGCTTGCCGCTTGCCGGCAAGTCCTCGAACGTGTCGAGACCATCGAAGTGATCGATGGGCAGCGCTGCAACGTCTGCCGGTTCGGCCATGCGCATGTTCACCGCCAGCCGGGTGCGACCCTCCGCGTCGGGCGACCGGGCGCGCCACCAGACAATGCAGCCGCAGCCCTCGCAAAAGTGGAACTCGGTTGTCCGGCCGCGGATGTAGGAGCGCGTCTGGCCATGCGTGCTGAAACGCTCGTTCTCATAATCATAGGCCCACAGCGCGCCATAGCGGCGGCAGACCGTGCAGTTGCACGCTGTGACCGAACCCGGATCGCCGGTGATCGACCAGCCCGCTTCGCCGCAGTGGCAAGTCCCTTCGATCGTTGCCACTGGCTCAATGATTCCCCTGGATGAAATCGCCGAGCACGCCCAGCGCCGATCCTTCGCCGCGGTTTTGTCCGCCGCCGGGCATCGCGGCGGCCACCATGCGCCCTGCCAGCCGCGCAAACGGCAGCGACTGTATCCACACTTTGCCGGGGCCGGTGAGCCTTGCAAAGAACAGGCCTTCACCACCGAACAACACACTTTTGACCCCGCCTGCGGTTACCAGGTCGAAATCGATAGTGGAGGTGTATGCCGCAAGGCAGCCGGTATCGACATGCAGCTGTTCGCCCGGCGCCAGCGTGCGCTCGACCAGCGTCCCGCCCATCTGCACGAACACCCAGCCGTCACCTTCCAGCTTCTGCATGATGAAGCCTTCGCCGCCAAACAGCCCGGTCATCACCTTGCGCTGAAACGCAATGCCGATCGAAACACCGCGTGCAGCGGCCAGAAAGCTGTCTTTCTGGCAAATCAGTGTGCCGCCGACATCGGACAGCTTGATCGGCAGGATCGCGCCAGGAGTGGGCGAGGCGAACGCGACGCGCGCCTTGCCGCTGCCATTGTGGGTGAACACCGTGATGAACAGGCTTTCGCCGGTGATCAGCCGCTTGCCCGCGCCGAGCAGCTTGCCCATGAAACCGCCTTCGCTTGCGGCGGCGCTGCCATCGCCAAACACGGTGGTCATGTCGATGCTGGCGTCTTTCCAGACGAATGCGCCGGCCTCGGCCACCGCGCTTTCGCCGGGATCGAGCTCGATCTCGACGAATTGAAGCTCCTGCCCTTTGATGTCGAAGTCGATATCGTCAGCGATGCTTGCGCTGCGCGCGTGATGCCAGGGATTGTTCGATGCCATGACGATTCTCCTGAAGGATTGCGCCGCCATGATACCGATCACGCACTCAAAAGACAGCGGGAGTGTTTGCCGGCTTCGCCCGGATCGGTCCGCTCATCCGCACTATTGATCGATTGGCTCAATCACTTTGATCAGACTTCATCGTTAGCCGAATCAGGCAGCGCCAGCTAACTCCCCCTCAGGCTTCGGCGCGCGTGTCTGGAGTCGAAAGATAAAGGGATTTCACAATGTCACTCGTCGGAACCACGATCCTGCCGTTCTCCACACAGGCCTATTATCAGGGCAAGTTCGTTCCCGTCAGCGAGGCTGATGTGGCGGGCAAGTGGGCGGTGTTCTTTTTCTACCCGGCCGACTTCACTTTCGTCTGCCCGACCGAACTCGAAGACCTCGCGCACAAGCATGATGAATTGCTTGGCCTGGGCGTAGAAGTCTATTCGGTTTCGACCGACACGCACTTCAGCCATAAGGCGTGGCACGACAGCAGCCCGGCGATCGGCAAGATCAACTATTACATGCTCGGCGACCCCACGGGCACGATCACGCGCAATTTTGACGTGATGCGCGAAGGTCAAGGCCTTGCCGATCGCGGCACGTTCGTGGTCGATCCCGATGGTGTGATCCAGATCATGGAAACCACCTGCGAGGGCGTGGGCCGCAATGCCGAGGAACTGGTCCGCAAGATCAAGGCCGCGCTTTATGTGCGCGCGCATCCCGGCGAAGTGTGCCCGGCGAAGTGGGAGCAGGGCGCGGAAACGCTGGCCCCGTCGTTCGACCTTGTCGGCAAGATCTGATTGAGCATTCGGCCCGGGGTTTCCTTTCCCGGGCCGCCGGGCGGCGCTGGCATTTTTGTGCGCCGCGCCGCCCGGCCCCTCTTTTTGTAAGTTCAAACCCCAACACCGGGAGCTGTTTCCGGTGGCGCAGATCTGCGCCTCTTTGAAAGACCTTCGCCATGCCTCTCCTCGATGCTGCCGCCACCGGCCAACTCAAGACCTATCTTGGCAACTTGCGCCGCCCGATCGAGCTCGTCGCCAGCCTCGACGACAGCGCAAAGTCGGCCGAAATGCGCATGCTGGTCAGCGAAATCGCGGCGCAGTCCGACAAGATCACGGCGCGCTTCGATGGCCGTGACGCGCGCATGCCCAGCTTTGCGATCCTGGGCGATGAAGGCCGCGCCAAGGCGGTCTTCGCCGGTTTGCCGATGGGGCACGAATTCACCTCTTTGATCCTCGCGCTGCTGCATGTGGGGGGGCATCCGCCCAAGGAAGACGCCGAGCTGCTCGATGCGGTGCGCGCGCTGGAGGGCCCGCTCGATTTCGAGATGTTCTTCTCGCTGTCGTGCCAGAATTGCCCGGATGTGGTGCAGGCGCTCAATATCATGGCGGCGCTCAATCCGGCGATCACCAACGTTTCTATCGATGGCGCGCTGTTCCAGGATGAAGTCACGCGCCGCCAGATCATGGCGGTGCCGCAGATTTTCCTGAACGGCGAGCCGTTTGGGCAGGGCCGCATGGATCTGGCGCAAATCATGGCCAAGCTCGATACCGGGGTGGTGGCGCGCGCGGCGGAGAAGATCGCGGCGAAAGCGCCGTTCGACGTGCTGATCGTGGGCGGTGGTCCGGCGGGCGCTGCGGCGGCGATCTATGCCGCGCGCAAGGGCATCCGCACCGGCGTGGTCGCTGAAAATTTCGGCGGGCAATTGCTCGATACGATGGGCATCGAGAACCTGATTTCGGTGCCGCACACCGAAGGGCCGAAGCTTGCCGCGGAGCTTGAGCGCAATGTGAAGGACAATCAGGTCGACATCATCAACCAGCAGAAGGCGGTCGGCCTCAAAGCTGCCAACGGCGATGGCCTTACCACGATCGAGCTTGCCAGCGGCGCGAGCCTGAAAGCACGCACCGTGATCCTGTCGACCGGCGCGCGCTGGCGGCAAATGGGCGTGCCGGGCGAGGACGAGTACCGTAACCGGGGCGTCGCCTATTGCCCGCATTGCGATGGTCCGCTTTACAAGGGCAAGCGCACCGCGGTGATCGGCGGCGGCAATTCAGGCGTCGAGGCCGCGATCGACCTTGCCGGGTTGGTCGCGCACGTTACGCTGATCGAGTTCGACAGCCAGCTGCGCGCCGATGCAGTGCTGCAGGCCAAATTGCGCAGCCTGCCCAATGTCGACGTGATCACCTCGGCGCTGTCGACCGAAGTGCGCGGCGACGGCGACAAAGTGACGGGCCTCGTCTATCGCGACCGGACCGACGATTCGATGCACGAGATCGCGCTCGACGGCATTTTCGTTCAGATCGGGCTGGTACCCAATACCGAATGGCTCAAAGGCGCGCTCGCGCTGACCAATCGCGGCGAGATCGAAATCGATGCCCACGGCGCGACCAGCCTCGATGGAGTATTTGCTGCGGGCGATGCGACTACGGTGCCTTACAAGCAGATCGTGACCGCGATGGGCGAGGGGTCGAAATCCGCGCTTTCGGCGTTTGATTACCTGATCCGGCATTGACCGCGCGCGGTGTTGGCAATTTTGTGGCGGGGCGGTTGACAGCGCGAACCCGTTAAGCCAGCGCTCAGGCACAAGGAGCCATAGCACGGCGTGAAGCGGGAGTTTGTTATGAAGATCATGAGCGCAGTTGTGGCAATTTCCAGTCTTGCGGTAGTGCTTGCCGCCGGTAACGCGTCGGCCGCTGGTAACGATGCCGAACATGGCAAGACCGTGTTTGCACGCTGCGTGGCCTGTCATGATCTCAACACGGGCGCCAACCGTCTCGGGCCGTCTTTGAAAGGCATTGTCGGCAGGAAATCGGGCAGCATTGCGAATTTTGCCTATTCGCCGGCTTTGAAGGCTTCGAACAAGGTCTGGAACGCGGCAACGCTTGACGCGTTTCTGACCAGCCCGATCAAGTATATTCCCGGAACCCGGATGCCATTTGCGGGAATTCCGAATGCACAGGACCGTGCCGATCTAATTGCCTATCTCACCAAGGCCGCGCGCTGAGGGATCGGCGCGCAGGCTCTTTAATTACTACTGATACCGTTGACTTTCTGGCTGCAATCGCCATTGACGCTCCATGCTCTCGCAGAAAACGCGATATACCATCCGCGCCCTGCAACACCTCGCCGATACGTTCGGACAAGGGCCGGTGCGGCTTGATGCGATTGCCACGGCGCAAAACATCCCGCGCAAATTCCTGACCGTGATCCTTTCGGAAATGGCGCGGGAGGGGGTTGTCGCCTCGCATCGCGGGCGCGACGGTGGCTATGAGCTGGCGCTGCAACCCGTGGATATCCGCTACGGCGACATTATCCGGCTGACACGCGGCAGCCTTGCGCTCACGCCCTGCGCCAGCCGCAATGCGCACGAGCACTGCGCCAATTGTCTGCCCGAAGCGGAATGCCGCCTGCGCGCGGTGATGCTGCAATTGCGCGATGAAATGGCGGCCATGCTGGACCGGATCACGCTGGCAGACAATATTCCACTCGTGCCGGCATTTGCGGACGACGAACTGGCGGCTACCCTTTGAACAATGAACGTCGGGGCCGGGCGCGAGGCTTTCCGGCGCTTTGTTCGAACTTTGCTTGGCGTTGGCGTGGCCGCTGGCTATAGAGCGCGGATGATCTTTCATGCTTTTGGCCGCAGTGTGCTGCGCCCCGTCGTTCTTGCTGCAGCCGTCACGGCCATGGGGGTGACCGCAGGTTGCGCCGGGACCAAGGCGAAAAAGGATGTCGCCTATGTCGCGCGCGATGTCGATACACTCTATGCGGCCGCCCGCGAGCGGCTCAATCGGGGCGATCCGAAGCAAGCGGCGGCCTTGTTCGACGAGGTCGAGCGCCAGCATCCCTATTCGCCTTGGGCCAGACGCGCGCAGTTGATGAGCGCCTTCAGCTATTATGCGGCGCGCGATTATCCCAAGTCGGTGCAGGCCGCGCAGCGCTTCCTCTCGATCCATCCGGGCAACAAGGACGCGCCTTACGCCTATTACCTTGTCGCGCTGTGCTATTATGAGCAGATCAGCGATGTGACTCGCGATCAGAAGATCACGCAGGAGGCGCTGACCGCGCTGACCGAAGTCTCACGCCGCTATCCGGCCACCAAATATGCCAGCGATGCCCGGCTCAAGCTCGATCTGGTGAACGATCACCTTGCCGGCAAAGAGATGGAAATCGGCCGCTTCTATCAGCGTAGCGGCAAATGGCTGGCGAGTTCGCTGCGATTTCGCGCGGTGATCGACAAGTATCAGCAGACCAGCCACACGCCCGAAGCGCTTTACCGGCTGGTCGAGAGCTATCTGGCGCTCGGGCTGCCCGAGGAGGCGCAGAAAGCCGCGGCCGTTCTGCAGAACAATTACCCGGGCGGCGACTGGTATGCGCGCGCCTTCAAACTGATGAACAACAAGGCGCCGGGTACGGTTGTCGGCTGAACGCGGCCGTATTCAGGCCGCCGTTTTGCTCCGGCGCGACGCGGCTGCATCGCTGAGCGCGGTCAGGAACTGTTCGGTGGCGCTTTCCCAGCTGTAGCTAGCCCCGTGCTGCGCCGCCGCTGCGCGGTCACAAGTGAGCGCCGCCTTGATCGCAACCGCCAGATCCGGGCCGAGCGCGCCCACCGGTTCTGCCAGTTGGCCGCGTGGTCCGCGCCCTTCTTTGCCGACGATATCGATCGGCCCGGGAACTGAAAAACCCGCCACCGGGACACCGCAGGCCAGCGCCTCGATCATGACCAGGCCAAAGGTGTCGGTCAGGCTCGGAAAGACGAACACGTCGGCCGAGCAATAGGCGCGCGCCAGAGTTTGCCCCGATAGCGCGCCGGTAAAATGTACGCCCGAATAACGCGTGCGCAGCTGCGCAAGATCAGGGCCATTGCCCACCACGACTTTGGTTCCAGGCACGTCCGCATCAAGAAAGGCCGAGAGATTCTTCTCGACCGCCACCCGACCGACATTGAGCATGATCGGGCGCGGCAGGTCTTTCAGTGCATCGAGCGGGGGATTGGCTGGATGAAAGACACTCGCGTCGATCCCGCGCGACCAGAGCGCTGTCTGGTGAATGCCGTGCCCCGCCAGCTCGGCGGCCAGGGTGGGGGTCGATACCAGCACCGCATAGCTGGTCCGATGAAACCGGCGCATGATCGGCCAGAAACGCTCGGCGCTCAGGCCTGTGCGCATCGCGGCATAATCGGGAAAGCGCGTATGAAATGCGCTGGTGAACGGCACACCATTGGCCTTGCACCAGCCGCGCGCGCTCCACCCGATCGGCCCTTCGGTGGCGATGTGCACGATATCCGGCCTGAACTTGCGCAGTTTGCGCCGGGTGCCGAACCGGGGCAGCATCGCCAGCCGGATTTCGTGATAACCCGGCATGCCGAACGTGAAAAACTGGTTGGGCGTGACCATCGTCACGTCATGCCCGAGCGCAGTCAGCCGATCTACCGTGGTCGCCAATGTCCGCACGACACCATTGACCTGGGGGTGCCAGGCATCGGTGCAAATCGCGATCCTCATGCATTCTCTTTCGCGCGCGGCGCGCTGGTCTGGTTGCCGCGCGCGGTTGCCGCCGCCGCTTCCTTGGCGCAAACGTCGGCCCAATCGACAATCGAAAGCGCGCCTGCGAAATCTTCGACGAGCGCAGTGCAGCTTTCAACCCAGTCGCCATCGTTGTAATACGTGACATCGCCGATCTGGCGGATTTCCGCGCAATGGATGTGGCCGCACACCACCCCTTCGACGCCCATGTCGCGCGCGGCGTGCGCCACGGCTTCTTCATAAGCGCAGATGAACTGCACCGCGTTTTTGACGCGCTTCTTCATATAGGAAGACAGCGACCAATACGGCAGCTTGAACTGGCGGCGGACCAGATTGACCCAGCGGTTGGCTTTGAGCAGAATTTCATAGGCCTTGTCGCCCAGAAACGCGAGCCAGCGGGCATAGAGCACCACGCCGTCGAACTCGTCGCCGTGCGTGACAAGCAGGCGGCGACCGTCGGCCGTGGTGTGGATCGCCTGGAGCGCCAATTCAACCCCGCCAAAGCTGAGCCCCGCATAAGGGCGCAACATCTCATCGTGATTGCCCGCGATCAGCACCACGCGGGTGCCCCGGTGCGCCATTTTCAGGATGCGGCGGACAACTTCGTTATGCGCATCGGGCCAGTACCAGCCGCGCGACAAACGCCAACCATCCAGGATATCGCCGACCAGATACAAGGTTTCGCATTCGATCGAGGCGAGGAAATCGATCAGCATATCGGCGTTGCAACCGCGCGTGCCGAGATGAACGTCGGAAATCCAGACGGTGCGCACTTTGCGCTTGGGGCGGAAGCCGCGCGGTTCGGGGAGATCGAGCCAAGCTGGAATGGAGGTGGCCAGTTCGGTCACGGAGGGAAGTTTTCCCTGAAGTTTTGCTTGCTGCGGCATAAAATGCCCCTTTGCACAAAGTTACCGTTGCGTCGCTCTGTCACAATCACGTTTCGTTCGCATTGCACAGTGTCATTGGATTGAAATACGGGCAAGGTCTGATGATGCGTCGCCAAAAAAACGCGGAACAAAGCGTGACTTTAGTGCGGCCAGCCGTTAATGGCCGAAAGCAATGCTGACCGGTCTATCCATCCGCAACATCGTTTTGATCGAAGCGCTCGATCTGGCATTTTCCGGCGGGCTCGGCGTGCTGACCGGGGAAACCGGGGCGGGCAAGTCGATCCTGTTGGATTCGCTCGGTTTGGTGCTGGGGGACCGCGCGGAGACCGGGCTGGTTCGCGCGGGCGAGGAGCAGGCGAGCGTAACCGCCACGTTCGAGTTCGACCGGCTGCCCGAAACCTTGCGCGCCATTTTTGCCGACGCGGGCCTCGAGATCGATGCGGGCGAGCCGCTGATTGTCAAGCGGCGGATCAAGGCCGATGGCGGCAGCAAGGCCTTTCTCAACGATCAGCCGGTCGGGGTGGCGCTGCTGCGCGAAATGGCGCGCAGCCTCGTTGAGCTGCATGGCCAGCACGATGATCGCGGTCTCGTCAATGCGCGCGGCCACCGGACGCTGCTCGATCGGTTTGCGCGGGTCGGCGGCGGTGTTGCCGGAGCCGGCGTGGCTGCCGCGTGGGATCATTGGCGCCGCGCCGAAGCGGATCTGGCCAACGCCCGCGCGCAGACCGCCGCTGCCGCCGCCGAGCAGGATCTGCTGCTCGCGCATTTGGCGGAACTGACCGCGCTGGCACCGATCATCGGGGAGGAGGAAGAACTCGCCGCGCAGCGCGCCGGCATGCAAAAGGGCGAGCGCCTGTCGGGCGATCTGGCGGCGCTCCAGCACCTGTGGGCCGGTTCGGACTCCGCCTTGGCCTCGCTGCGCAGCGCCGCGCGGCGGCTGGACCGCATCGCCCACGAGCATCCGCTGCTCGCCGATGCGCTCGAATCGCTCGATCGCGCGGTGATCGAAGCGGGCGAGGCGGAAGACAAGCTTGCCGCAGCGGCAGACGCGCTGACGCATGATCCGCTCATGCTCGACCAGATCGAGACGCGCTTGTTCGAATTGCGGGCAGCGGCGCGCAAGCATGTCTGCGCGGCCGATGATCTCCCCGCAAGAATGCATCAGATGCGCAGCGCGCTCGATGCGATCCAGAGCAGCGAGGAGCACTTGGCGGGCCTTGCGCGCGCCGCGCACGAGGCAGCGCTCGACTATCAGGCGCAGGCCGAGGCGCTTTCAGTTGCCCGAGCGGAAGCGGCGCAGCGTCTCGATGCCGCAGTTGCCGCCGAGCTTGCGCCGCTCAAGCTGGATGCCGCGCGTTTCCGCACCGCCGTGCTGCGTCTGCCCGAAGATCGCTGGGGCCCGCACGGCGTCGATGCGGTCGAATTTCTGATCTCGACCAATCCCGGCGCGGACTTTGCGCCGCTTGCCAAGATCGCCAGCGGCGGCGAGCTCTCGCGGTTTATCCTCGCGCTCAAAGTTGCGCTGGCCGAGGAAGGCGGCGCGGCGACGGTCATTTTCGACGAGATCGACCGCGGCGTCGGCGGCGCGGTGGCCAGTGCGATCGGCGAGCGGTTGGCGCGGTTGGCGCAAGGCGGGCAATTGCTGGCGGTGACTCACAGCCCGCAAGTCGCGGCGCGCGGTACGGCGCATTATCTGATCGCGAAATCGAGCGAGGGCACCGTTACCCGCACGTCTGTGGTCGCACTGGATGCGGCCGGGCGGCAGGAGGAGATAGCGCGCATGCTTTCGGGGGCAGAGATCACGCCCGAAGCCCGCGCGCAGGCGGACCGGTTGCTGGAGCAGGCATGACCGCCCAAATCGGGGGGCACCCGCTTGATCATCCGATCTGGAACATGCTGAACGGACCGCAGCGCCACTTGGCACATTGGCGCGGGAAAGCTTGCCGGATCGAGCCGGCTTACGGCCCGTTTGCCGCTGCCGCGCCGGGTCATGAAGCCGAGCTTGCGCTGCTCCTCAGCGGTCCATCGGATGAACTCTGGATCGTGCGACCCGAAGCCATAACGCCGCCCACCGGTACTCGCGTGATCCGAACGGCTGCGCTTTTGCAGATGATTGCTGATGGCGAACCAGTCGGCTCGGAAGTTGAAGCAGAGATTTCCGAGCTGAGTGAGGCTGATGCACCGGCAATGACTGCGCTGGCCGAGGCGACCCAGCCGGGACCCTGGGGCCTGGCAACCCACCGTTACGGCACGTTCTACGGCGTGTACCGCGAAGGCAGGCTAGTCGCCATGGCAGGCGAGCGGATGCGTCCGGCGCCTGGTTTGGCTGAAGTCAGCGCAGTGTGCACATACCCCGAATTTCGCGGCCAAGGCTTTGCAGCGCGGTTGATCCGCCGGGTGATCACGGCAATGATTGCGCGCGGCGACACGCCGTTTCTGCATAGCTATGCTGGCAATGCGGGCGCGATCCGGCTTTACGAGTCGCTTGGCTTCCGGCCGCGCCGCGAAATGGTGGCGACGATAGTGGGGTTGGCTTGAGACAATGAGTGCTAACTTGGTCAGCGAGGCAGAGGCCGCCAACGAGCTGATGCGGCTGGCCCGTGCCATCGCGCGCCATAATGAATTGTATCATGCGCAAGACGCGCCCGAGATCAGCGATGCCGAATATGATGCGCTGGTGCGCCGCAATGCCGAACTGGAAGCGGCCTTTCCGCATTTGATCCGGCCCGACAGCCCGAGCCAGAAGGTGGGGCACGAGATCGCCGCCTCGCCGCTTGGCAAAGTGCCGCACGAAGTGCGGATGATGAGTCTCGACAACGCTTTCAGCGACGAGGAAGTAGAGGAGTTCGCCGCGCGGGTGCGGCGGTTCCTCAATCTTTCGCCGGACGCCGAAGTGATCATGACGGCGGAGGACAAGATCGACGGCTTGTCGTGCTCGCTCCGTTACGAAAACGGGGTATTGGTGCGCGCCGCCACCCGCGGCGACGGGCAAGTGGGCGAAGATGTGACGCCGAACGCCGCGCATATTCCCGATATCGCGCAAGTGCTTGGCGGGGATGCGCCCGCAGTGTTCGAAATTCGCGGCGAAGTCTACATGGCGAAGGCTGATTTCCTCGCGCTCAATGCCGCGCAGGAGGCGAAAGGCGACAAGATCTTTGCCAATCCGCGCAACGCCGCCGCCGGATCGTTGCGGCAGAAGGATGCCAGCGTCACGGCAGCGCGGCCCTTGCGGTTCCTCGCGCATGGCTGGGGCGCGGCCAGCGACATTCCGGCGGCGACACAGTTCGAAATGATGCAGCGCATCGCGGCTTGGGGTGTGCCGGTCTCGCCGCTGCTGGTGCGCAGCGCATCGGTGGAGGCAATGACCGGGCATTACCGCGCAATCCAGGCCTCGCGCGCGGACCTGCCTTACGACATCGACGGTGTGGTCTATAAAGTCGACCGGCTCGATTGGCAGGAACGGCTGGGCTTTGTCGCCAAGGCGCCGCGCTGGGCCATCGCGCACAAGTTTCCCGCCGAGCGCGCCGAGACGGTCATCGAGGCGATCGATATTCAGGTTGGGAGGACGGGCAAGCTGACCCCGGTTGGTCGCCTCCGGCCCGTATTGGTGGGCGGCGTAACCGTTACTAACGTAACGTTGCATAACCGCGATGAAATCGGCCGCCTTGGCCTGCGCGTCGGCGACCGCGTGGTGTTGCAGCGCGCGGGCGATGTGATCCCGCAGGTTGTGGATAACTTGACGCGCCAAGAAGCCCGCGAGGCGTACGACTTCCCCGCGCAGTGTCCTGAGTGCAAATCCGAAGCTGTGGCCGAGGAGGGCGAGGTCGATGTGCGCTGCACAGGCGGGCTTGTCTGCCCGGCGCAGCGCACCGAGCGGTTGCGGCACTTCGTCAGCCGCGGCGCGCTCGATATCGAAGGGCTGGGCGACAAGACCATCGCCGAGTTTTTCGCCGCCGGTTGGCTCGAAAGCCCGGCCGACATCTTCCGCCTCCACCGCCGCCGCGCTGAGATCGTCGGGCGCGAGGGGTGGAAGGACAAGTCTGTGGATAACCTGTTGGCGGCCATCGAAGCCAAGCGTGCGCCCGATGCCGCGCGGCTGCTGTTCGGGCTCGGCATTCGCCATGTCGGTGCGGTGACCGCGCGCGACCTGATGAAACGGTTCACCACTCTTCCGGCACTGCGGGCGGTGGCAGAAGCTACGCGGTCCTTCCTGGAACGGGGAGGGGGGCCACCGCAGGCGGTGGACCTCGCCGATAATGCTTCACCGGCCGCGCCCCACCACCATCCTGCGGATGGCCCCCCTCCGCCGCCGGGGGAGGAACAGGCGCGCGCCGAGTTGCTATCCATCGATGGCGTTGGCCCCGTTGTGGTCGAAGCGCTGGGTGATTTTTTCCATGAGCCGCACAACATCGCGGTTTGGGAAGACCTCCTCCGCGAGATTTCGCCGCCGCCCTATATCGTCGAGACCAGAGCCAGTGCGGTCGCGGGCAAAACGGTTGTCTTCACCGGCAAGCTCGAAACCATGAGCCGCGATGAAGCCAAAGCGCAGGCCGAGGCGCTCGGCGCGCGCACGGCGGGTTCGGTTTCGGCGAAGACCGATCTGGTTGTGGCGGGACCCGGCGCGGGCTCGAAGTTGAAGCAAGCGGCGGCGCTCGGGATCGAGGTAATCGACGAGGCGGCCTGGGCAGAGATCGTTAGGAAGGCAGGATAATGGGCATGGCGCTTCACACTTGGTGGCTTTTTGTGGTCACCGTGTTTTTCGTTTCGGGAACACCGGGGCCGAACATGCTCCATGTGATGTCACGCAGCGTGGAGCTGGGGCTGAGCGCCAGTCTTGCTGCGATGCTGGGTTGCCTGATCGCAGTGCTCACGCTGCTTTGCGCATCGGCGCTTGGTTTGACCGCCCTTTTGCTGGCCGTGCCCGGTGCCTTTGCGGCGCTGCGGTATGTAGGGGCGGCGTATCTTATCTATCTTGGCTACCGGGCGTGGACATCACGCGACGCGGCCATTGAGGCCGGCAGCGACACTGCGAGGTCCATTGTACCAGCGTGGCGGGTCTTTCGGGGGGGCTTTGCGGTGGGGATCAGCAATCCAAAGGCCCTGCTGTTTACGGCTGCGTTTCTGCCGCAGTTCATCGATCCTGCCTTGCCCAAGGCTCCGCAATTTGCCGTGATGGTGGTCACTTTCGCTGCCATAGAGACCGCTTGGTATTTCGTTTATGCGCTGGGCGGACAAAGCATGGCCGCGTTTCTGCGCCGCCCCGGGCCGCGCAAAGCCTTCAATCGCGTGACGGGCGGATTGTTCGTCGCATTTGGTCTGGCCATGGCAGGATCGCGCGCATGAACCTTGAAGACCTTGCCCGCATCGGTAGCGAAGCGGGCGTACTCCTCAAGGCGCGCGGGCAGACAATCGCGGTTGCCGATGGCGCCAGCGGCGGGCTGATTTCAGCGGGTTTGTTGGCCATGCCGGGCGCTTCGGCATTCTATCTCGGCGGCGGAGTGATCTACACGATCAAGGGCCGGCGACTGTTGCTGAATCACGAGCCGGGCAGCTTTCGCGCGTTCAAAGGGGTTACCGAGGAATACGCGCGCGCGCTTGCCGAAGCGGTCAGGGCGCGCTTCGGGGCCGACTGGGGGATTGCCGAATCGGGCGCGGCGGGGCCGGGTGTGCATCCCTATGGAGTCCCGTCCGGGCGCAGCGCCATCGCTGTCGTCGGACCGCAAGCAGCTGCGTCGATCATCATCGAAACCGGGCAGGATGACCGTCTGGCCAATATGGCCGCGTTTGCCGCAGGCGGCCTCGCCTTGCTGCGCGACACGCTCAGCGCGTGAACCGCCCGCTCCGCCGCCGCAGCCACAGGATCGACCAATCGCCGCGCACCATCCGCGCTGACATTCGGAAACCCTCCCGGCGATAAGCCGCGCGCACCGCCGCTTCCTGCGTTTCGAGCAGCCCGGCGAGCAAGAGGTTTCCGCCCGGCATCACGCTGCTCGCAAAATCCTGCGCGAGTGCGATCAAGGGCCCCGCAAGGATGTTGGCGATGACCAGATCATAGGGTGCGGCGGCGCGCAGCAGAGGGTGCGCCATGCCCGGTGCGATTACCACCGCCAGTTGTCCGGGGCCTTCTCCTGCTTCAATCGCGTTGGCCGCCATGTTCGCCGCAATGACCGGCGCGCAAACCGCGTCGATGTCGCTGGCGATGACGCGTGCGCGCGGCCAAAGATGCAGCGCGGCAAAGGCCAGCAGGCCAGTGCCTGTGCCGATATCCGCCATGTTTCGCACGCGCACGCCCTGCGCGCGCATATGCGCCAGCATCGCAAGGCAGCCCGCCGTCGTCGCATGCTGCCCTGTGCCGAACGCCTGACTGGCCGGGATGACGAAGTTCTTGCGCCCGGGCAGGGCCGGATAATCCGGGGTATGGACGTAGAACGGGCCCTCGCGGATCGGTTCGACACCCTGCTGGCTCAGGGTTACCCAATCCTCATCGGCCAGCTCTTGCGTGATGAGCTCGGGCGCGTTTCCGCCAAAAAGCGCGGTGACTGCGGCAAGTTCGATTTCGGTCGGTGCATTTTCCAGCCACACTTCCAGTTGCCAATCGTCAGGCTTGTCCTCGGCAATCTCGCTCCCTGCGAGCACCAAATCTGCAGGCCAATCGGTCGCATCCTCGTGCGCGACCAGTGCAGCGCGAACGATATCGGCCGATGCAAATGCGGTAATTTTCCAACTCATCAGTTTTCAATCTTGGCAAGGCGTTCGCGCGCCACTTGTACTATGGGCGCGCAGCCTTGCGGGGTCCGCAGTGGCGCGGTTCCGGCGATCCGTTCGAACATTGTGCTGACGCCGGGATGCGGCGTGAGCACAATGCCGCAACGCCAGTTGTCCACTGCCGCAAAAGTGCGTTTGAACAGGGCAACCCGCTCCGGGTGCTGCGCAAAGCGGTAGGTGCCCAGCGCGATTGCGGACAAGCTGTCGAGGTAGGTGAATTTCTGGCAGTTCGCTGCCGCACAGCTCGTCCAGGTCCAGCTGGTCGAGCCTTCGGTGTGGCCCGGCGTGGCGCGCGCGGTAAGGACGATGGGGCCGGTCCGTACTTGATCGCCGTTAGCCAGCAGCCGATTAACTTTGACCGGAGCGAACCCATTGATTTCCTGTACTTGCGGGTCGGCGGCGCTGACTTCTCCGCTGGCCAGCACAGGGGCCGCCGCGCCGAGCGCCGCGATCTTCGCACCGGTCGCGCGCTGCAGCGCGGCGAGCCCGCCGACGTGGTCGAAGTGCTCGTGGCTGGTGATAATCCAGCGGATTTCCGCCGGATCGAACCCGGCGGTTCTGATGTTCGCCAATATGGAGGGTGCGGCTTGCTCCGTCGCCGCGTCGATCAGGATGTGTCCCTTGGGCGAAGTGAGCAGCAAAACCGAGACGGTGCAGGTGCCGACATACCAGACATTGCCGAAGATTCGGGCGGGTGGGGCGGGGTCGGAGAAGTCTTCCTTGCCCGCGCATTGCCGCGCCAGCGCCGCGCCGGCGGCGGGATCGGCGGCGCGCGGGGGCGATTTAGCGTGCGCATAAGGAGCCATTAGCAGCGCAATAGCGAGCAAACAGGCTCGCATGAGGTTATCGGACATAACTTGCTCCGTTCGCGTCGATCACCGCGCCGGTCATGCTCGGCGGCGCATCGAGCGCGCAGAACGCGGCAACGGTGGCGATCTCCTGCGGGGTCGCAACCCGGCCCAGCGGGATGTCGGCGAGCAGGGCCGGGCCGCCCCGGCTTGCCAGATAATCGTCGGCCATCGCGGTCGCGGTAAAGCCGGGGGTGATCGCGAAGCTCAGGATGCCGTGCGCCGCATAGCCGCGCGCGATTGTCTTGTGCAGCGCAACCATGCCGCCCTTTGCCGCCGCATAATGCCAGTGCGCGGGCGAATCGCCGCGATAGGCCGCCCGGCTCGCGATATGGACGATCCGCCCCGCAACCCCCCGCTCGAGCCAGTGCCGCACGGCAAAGCGCGACAGTTGCGCCGCAGAGGTAAGGTTGATCCGCAGCGTGTCTTCCCATCCATCGAGCCAGCCGATGTCCGATCCATCGAGCGGATTGGCCTCGAACAGCCCGGCATTGTTGATCAGCACGTCGATCACGCCGCCGCTCTGATCGAGCGCTTCTTCCCACAGGCGTTGCGGGGCCGAAGGTTCGGCCAGATCTGCACCGATCACGCCGGGCGCGGCGCGGCGCGCGTGGCGCAACACGTGCGCACCGCGCGCGGCCAGCGTTTCGGCGATCGCAGCGCCAATGCCGCGCGATGAGCCGGTAATCAGGATGGTGGCTGGGGTCATGTAGCGGTGCTGTAACAGCCCATGCCGGTCCTGACCACATTTGCCCTTCGGCATGGTTGCGTGAAGGAGCAATTCGACTAATAGGTGCGGTGTTGAAAGCGCGCGTTCCCGCGCATCTGGTTATTTGTACGGAGGTTTGGATGGCGCAAGCGCCCAGCAATCGGCCACTTTCGCCGCATCTTCAGATATGGCGCTGGAGCCCGGCCATGCTGGTCTCGATCCTTCACCGCGTTACCGGCAACGGGCTCGCCTTTGCCGGGCTGGGTCTGCTCTTGTGGTGGGTCGGGGCACTGGCGAGTGGTCCTGCCGCGTATGACTCGTTTCTGGATCTCGTATGGACCGGTCAAAGCGGCGGCGTGGCACTGTTTACCTCGCTCTTGGGCAAGGTTGTCCTGATCGGACTGACCTGGGCATTTTTTCAGCACATGGCAAGCGGGCTGCGCCACTTCGTGCTCGATATCGGCGCAGGCTTCGAACTTAACGCCAATGCGCGCTGGTCGGTCATCACTCTGGCGTTCTCGGCGCTCGCCACCGCATTGTTCTGGGCATTCGTGCTGCTGCGCTGATCGGCGGAGCGAGCGGATGCAACATCAATTGGGCCTTTGGGGGTTTCATGGGTAACGGTACATCTATCGGCCGTGTGCGCGGTCTGGGTTCGAGCCATCAGGGCACGCACCACTGGCTTGGCTCGCGGCTCAGCGCAGTGGGCAACCTCATTCTCATCCCGTTCCTGATTGTCAGCCTCGCACTGATGCCCGCGCATGACTACGCCACGGTGCACGCATGGGCGGCCAAGCCGATCCCGTCGACGGCGCTGGTGCTGATCATGATCAACACGTTTTACCATGCCCGGCTCGGCGTGCAGGTGATGCTTGAAGACTATATCCACGAGGATAGCGGCAAAGTGGGGGCCTGGCTGCTGGTCAACACCCTGCCGCTCGCGGGTGCCGCCTATGGCATCATCTCGGTAATCCGTATCGCGCTTGGGAGCGCCTGAACCATGGCAACGACGCAATCATCGCAGCCTTCCTACAAGATCATCGACCATACCTATGACACGGTGGTTGTCGGCGCAGGCGGTTCGGGCCTGCGCGCCACGATGGGCGCGGCGCAAGCCGGCCTGCGCACCGCCTGCATCACCAAGGTTTTCCCGACCCGCAGCCACACGGTGGCCGCGCAAGGCGGCATCGCTGCCAGCCTTGGCAACAATACCCCCGATCACTGGACCTGGCACATGTACGACACCGTCAAGGGGTCTGACTGGCTGGGCGATCAGGACGCGATCGAATACATGGTGCGCGAAGCCCCGGCGGCGGTTTACGAACTGGAGCACGCAGGCGTGCCGTTCAGCCGCAACGCCGAGGGCACTATCTACCAGCGCCCGTTTGGCGGGCACATGCAGAACATGGGCGCCGGCCCGCCGGTGCAGCGCACCTGCGCTGCCGCCGACCGCACGGGCCATGCCATGCTCCATGCGCTCTATCAGCAGAGCCTGAAGTACGACGCGGACTTCTTCATCGAGTACTTCGCCATCGATCTGATCATGGAAAAGGGCGCAGACGGCGTGCCGTTGTGCCGCGGCGTGATCGCGATGTGCCTCGATGATGGCTCGATTCACCGCTTCCGCAGCCACGCCGTGGTGCTTGCTACCGGCGGCTATGGCCGGTCGTATTTCACCGCAACGTCCGCGCATACCTGCACCGGCGATGGCGCGGGCATGGTGCTGCGCGCAGGACTGCCGCTGCAGGACATGGAATTCGTGCAGTTTCATCCCACCGGCATTTACGGCGCGGGTGTGCTGATCACCGAAGGCGCGCGCGGCGAGGGCGGCTATCTCACCAATTCCGAAGGCGAGCGCTTCATGGAGCGCTATGCCCCTTCGGCCAAGGATCTGGCGAGCCGCGATGTGGTGTCGCGTTCGATGGCGCTGGAAATCCGCGAAGGACGCGGGGTTGGCCCGAACAAGGACCATATCTACCTGCATCTCGATCATATCGATGCAAAAGTGCTTGGCGAACGTCTGCCGGGCATTACCGAGAGCGGGAAGATTTTCGCCGGGGTCGATCTGACGCGGCAACCGTTGCCGGTTGTGCCCACGGTGCATTACAACATGGGCGGAATTCCCTGCAATTATCATGGCGAAGTCGTCACCATCGGGGCTGATGGTAATCCTGAAACGATCATTCCCGGCCTGTTCGCCGTCGGCGAGGCGGCGTGTGTTTCGGTGCACGGGGCCAATCGTCTGGGATCGAACTCGCTCATCGATCTGGTCGTGTTTGGCCGGGCTACCGGTCTGCGGCTCAAGGAACTGATCAAGCCCGGCACGGCGCATGCCTCGCTTCCCGCCGACAGCGCGGAGCTGGCGCTCACCCGGCTTGACCATTTCCGCCACGCCAATGGCAGTTCGCCGACAGCGGCAGTGCGGCTTGAAATGCAGCGGACCATGTCGGCGCATGCTGCCGTGTTCCGCACCGACGAGCTGATGGCCGAGGGCAAGACCAAGCTCGCCGCAACCTATGAGCGGATGCAGGACATCAAGGTTTCGGACCGTTCTCTGATCTGGAATTCGGATCTGATCGAGACGCTCGAGCTCGACAATCTGATCGGCCAATCGGTCGTGACGATGCATTCGGCCTACAACCGCAAGGAAAGCCGCGGCGCGCATGCGCACGAGGACTTCCCCGATCGCAACGACGGCGAGTGGATGAAGCACACCGCCGCGTGGTTCGACGGCTGGGGCGGAAAGGGCGGCGCGGTGAAAATCGACTACCGCCCCGTGCACGAATATACTCTGACGGATGATGTGGCGTATATCGAGCCGAAGAAGCGGGTTTATTGATCTGCCGCTGCGGTTGTGACCCAGCCGGATAAAATTAGCGCGGTTCTGGCTTTGGCTGGGATCGCGCTTTTCTTGTGGGGCGTCACGATCGATCCGTATATCGACGCTGACGCGGCGCGCCGCTTGATAGTTGATGCGTGTGATGAAGCTTCGCAAGTTAGGCCCGGTTGGGCCGATAGACTGGCGGCGCAAGAAACCATGCGCTGGCCTCTAATGAACAGCGGGCTAAGTCTTGCTATGATATCTGGGTCAATCGCAGTGTTGGCTCGCTGGGATATTGTGCGCAGAGGACATTTGTTAGCTACCCCATCAAAGCGGGCTCACTTTTTTGTGTTGGGTATCGCCGCATTGACATGCTGTGCGTTTGGAATTTTTTCTGGGATTAGTCTCGATTTATCGCGCAATAAGCTTCCTTGGTGCGCGGACAGTATCGGCATTCCGATTGGCGGCTTGATTGCCATACTCCCATTTATTTTCGGGATTTGCGGTGTAGTTGGTCTGTTGCTGGTCCGGTGGTTTGGAAAATTGCCGATTGAAATCATGATCTGGGATGCGGAGCGGCCGTTGCGTTCGTGGGGAGTAACCCTATGCTTGGCCCCGATAGCACTCCTTTTGATCTTGGTCGCTTTTTCTAGCGCGTTTTCTTCAGGGTTCTTGGCCGTTCCGGGCTATCTCACGCTTATTTACATCACGGCATCGGCTCGCGCCGCGCTTCTATCTCCGATTGCAACGACGCTGGATGGATGAGGCACATCGCAGTTGGGGTTATCGCAGAATTCTGATGACACCACATTCAACGCCCAGGCTCACCCCAACCACTCATCAAAATCCATCGCCGTGTGCAGGATGCGGACCACTTCAATGAGATCGGACGAAACCAGATAGAACACGGCATGACGGCCGCTGTTCATGCGGCGCAAGCCGGGGTGGTGGCCTTCAAACTCGGGAAATCGCAGCGGAAACATGACGAGCGATTTGATGTCGTCGCGCAGATTGGCGGAATAAATTGCAGCTTGCGCATCGCCCCATCGGGCGCGGGTTTCTGCTGAAACGCGGCGCATGTCGGCAGAAGCCGCTGCGCGGAATTTCAGGCGCATCGCTTCAGGTGGATAATTGGCGCGGAAATTCTTCGTCGTACCAGCGGTCTAGATCAAAACTCTCGTCGATCGGACTGGCCAGCCCCTCATCAATCGCCGCAATCAGCTTCGCTTTGAACGCCGCCGCCAAAAACTTATCAAAATCGAAGGGCGTCGCCGGTCCGCTCTCCTCGCCTTCACGGATGGCTGCTCGAAGCGCCTCAATCCGAACATCGCGCTCTTCCGCGCGGCGCAACGCATCGCGGATCACCTCGCTGGTCGAACCGAACTCGCCAGATTCAACCTTGCGCCGGGCATAAGCGGCAAAGTGATCCCCAAGCGCGACTGATGTAGTTTTGGACGCCATATTGAGATGTTACTAAATATTGGTAGCGTCGTCAATTCGTCGGCGATTTTGCCTCAAAGTTGGGGCGTCGTAGCGGGAGCTGCGCGACCCTACTGACTCGCCGGCCGCGCCGGGTAGCGGCAGCCGCGTTGCAGGCCTACCCCTTTGAGGAACGCGCGGCGCACCGATCCGGCGTAGATCGCGACCTGCCATCGACGCTCGTTGTTGTTGGCACCAGAGATCTCGCGGATAACCCCGCTGAACGGGATCAGCGAACCGACGACGGACTTGGCGACGTTGCCGGCGGTGTTGCCGCGTTTCTGGCCGCGCGTTAGTTCCTCGACGGCATCGATATCGTCGCCCAGCACCGCATCGAGCCCGCGCACGGCGGTCTGGATGCGCGCACAGCTTTTCAGCCCGGCAAGCGTATAGGGACGCTCGATCGCGGCTTCGAGCACTTCGGGCACGGGCTTCTTCTTGAGGTTGATGTCGCTGAGCGGCTTGGTCACGACATCGTTGGCGGTGACATTGCCGGGATCGACGGCGGTCTGGCCAAACGCGGGCGCAAACGCCGGCGTGGTCAGCGCTGCGGTAAGCGCTAGAGAGAGTAGGGCACGTTTGGTCATGGGCAGTTCCTTGTTTTCCGCTCAACGCGCGAGCTTGGCTTCCGTTCCTCGCTACGCTTGCGCAAACGTGTCGCACTGCGCCGGATCGCCGGTATCGAGGCCCCGGCGGAGCCATTGCATGCGCTGTTCGGAGGAGCCGTGGGTAAAGGCTTGCTCGACCGGCCGCCGCCCCGCCGCTTTCATCAGCGCATCATCGCCGATCTGGTGCGCCGCGCGCATGCCTTCCTCGACATCGCCCGGCTCGATCCGATTCCGGTTAAGCGCCGCCCATACACCGGCGTAGCAATCGGCCTGGAGTTCGAGCCGCACCGACATCTGGTTGGCGCGGCTGGGGTCACTCTGCTGCGCGCGTTGCACTTTGGCCGACAGCCCGGTGAGGTTCTGGATGTGGTGGCCATATTCGTGCGCCATCACATAGGCCCGGGCAAAATCGCCGCCCGCGCCCATCTTCTTGTCCATCTCGGTATAGAATTCGGTGTCGATATAGATGCCCCGGTCGGGCGGGCAATAAAACGGCCCCATCGCACTTTGCGCCGCGCCGCAGCCGGAACTGCCCGATTGGGCATAGAACACCAGCTTGGGCGGAGCGAACTGCGCGCCCGATTGCTGGAAAATCGGTGCCCAGGTCTTGTTGAGCGAGGCGAGCGCGTTGCAGTTTTCGCGGCTGAAGGCATCGACGTTGCAACTTTCGGTGACCGAGGTGCCGCCGCCTTGCGGACCGATCGCCGATTGCGAACCGCTGCCGACCAGATTGCCGAGGCCGCCGAACAGCGCCATGCCGATGACCACCACGATGACCCCGCCAATGCCAAAGCGGCTGCCGATCATCGAGAGCAGCGCAAACGGCAAGCCGCCGCCGCCTCCGCCGCCAAAGGACATGCCGCCGCTGCCGCGCTGATCTTCCACATCGATCGAGTTGTCGGAATCGTCGAGCCGCATTGTGCTCCCTCTCGTTCGCCTGCCGGGCCAAGGCCCCATACTTTCACGAGTTAGGCATAGGTGCCCCGTATGTCACGCCCGGGAAGCGATTTTCAGCGCTGCGCCAATGGCAACTTGCGCGGCCCGGCGACATTTGCAAGCACAGTGGTGCGGCGAAGCGTTTAGGGATGTCGATGAGTCGTTGGGGCACAAAGCGGCATTGGGGAGGGGCACTGCTGGCGCTTGCCGCGCTTGCATCGCCGCTCGATGCCGCGAAGCCCAAGCGCGAGTCCCCGCTCGTCGCCGCGCTGCGCCAGCATGTGGAAACGCTGGCGAGCGATGATTTCGGCGGACGCGAGCCGGGGACCGACGGCGAGACCAAGACGCTGCGCTATCTGGCCGGGCAGTGGTTCGATATCGGGCTGGCATCGGGCACAAATCAACCGGGCAACGCATGGTTCGCGCCGGTCGATCTGGTGGAGCGCGAACCGCTGGTGTCGCGCGCGAAGTTTCTGCGCGGCCGCCGCGAACTTGCTGTTCCGGCGGATGGTGTGTTCGTGGTGACCTCGGGCATCCGCAGCCTGATCGAGAACGCGCCGATGCTCTATGTCGGCCGCGGCACGGGCGGCGCGGGGGCGCGGCCCGAGCTTGCCGGGCGCATTGCCGTGGTGCTCGACAGCCAGGCACCCCTGCCCGTCGGCGAGAAGGAGATCGACCGGGTCGGGCGGTTGCTCGATGGGGGGGCCGCGGCGGTGCTGACGATCCTTGATGGCGAGCGGGGGATCGAGGACGTGATCGCGCGCCGCCGCCGCGCGGGCTATGCGCTGGCGGGTCAGCGGCTGGGCGGCGATATCGAGGCCTATGTCACACCGGCCGTGGCGGAATCGCTGCTTGCTGGCGCTGCCGCAGGCGATCTTGCCGCGCTGCGCCGGGCGGGCGAGGCATCGGGTTTTGTGCCCAAGCTGATCGGTGTGAATGCCACGTTCGAGGCGACCAGCCGCGAGACCCGGATCAAGACGCACAACCTGATCGGCAAGCTCGAAGGCAGGCGCAGCGATGCGGGCGCGGTGCTGATGATCGCGCATTGGGATCATTTCGGCAAATGCGCCGCGCCTCCCGCCGAAGATCTGATCTGCAACGGGGCGGTGGACAACGCCAGCGGGCTGGCGGTGATGACCGAGACCGCGCGGCTGCTGGCGAGCGGGCGGCCGCTCGACCGCGACGTCTATTTCCTCGCCACCACCGGGGAGGAACTGGGCCTGCTCGGCGCGCTGGCGTTCGCGGAAAACCCGCCGATCCCGCTGGACCGATTTGTGGCCGCGTTCAATGTCGACAGCACCGGGCTGGTCCCGGCGGGCCTTCCCGTCAGCGTGATCGGCAAGGGTACCACCGGCCTCGATGCCGGGATTGCCCGCGTCATCAAGGCGATGAAGCGCAAGATGGTCTCCGGCGATGCCGCCAACGCCTTTGCCAAGCGGCAGGATGGCTGGGTGTTCATGCAGCACGATCTGCCCACAGTCATGGTGAGCACGAGCTATTCGGACCCGGAGCGGCTCGAACGGTTTATGGACAACGTCTATCATCGGCCAGCGGACGATGCGGCGAAAGTGGAGTACGGCGGGCTTGCCGACGATGTGCAGCTGCAAGTGGCGCTGGTGCGCCATTTTGCCGACCCGCGGGCGTTTCCGCGCGCCGTTGCGCCGATTGCGGGCAGCGCGGCGCTTACCTCTCGCCCATAGCCCCAAGCCACTAGCGCTTTGGGCGGGGCTTGATTACATGGGCCGCCACGAATCTTCCCTTTCTCGAAGTGGCAGTCCCGCATGGAAATCCCCCTCGGCCTTACTTTCGACGACGTGCTGCTGCGCCCGGCCGCGTCCGACATGCTGCCGACCGAGGCGGACACGCGGACCCGCCTGACACAGACGATCGCACTGAACATCCCGGTGATCTCCTCCGCCATGGATACCGTGACCGAAGCCGACATGGCGATTGTCATGGCGCAAGTGGGCGGCATCGGCGTGCTCCACCGCAATCTGTCGGTCGAGGAGCAATGCGCGGCCGTGCGCGCGGTGAAGCGCTTCGAAAGCGGGATGGTTGTCAATCCAATCACGATCACGCCCGACGCCACTTTGGGCGAAGCACAGGCGCTGATGCGCGTGAACCGAATCAGCGGCATTCCGGTGGTTGAGCGCAGCGGCGCGCTGGTCGGCATCCTGACCAACCGCGATGTGCGTTTTGCCGACAATCCGGCGCAGCCGGTGCGCGAGCTGATGACGCACGAAAACCTCGCCACTGTAAAGCTGGGCACCACGGGCGACGAAGCGCGCCGCCTGCTCCATCAGCGCCGGATTGAAAAGCTGCTGGTGGTCGATGAACAGTTTCACTGCATCGGCCTGATCACGGTGAAAGACATCGAGAAGGCTGTAACCTACCCCAACGCCACGAAGGATTCGGCCGGGCGGCTGCGCGTGGCGGCGGCCACGACCGTGGGCGAGAAAGGCCTTGCCCGCACGCAGGCATTGATCGAGGCCGAATGCGATGTGATCATCATCGATACCGCGCACGGCCACAACCGCGATGTCGCGCGCGCGGTCGAGGCGCTCAAGCGCCTGTCGAACACCGTGCAGGTGATCGCGGGCAATGTCGCCACGCCCGAGGCGACCCGCGCGCTGATCGATGCTGGCGCGGACGGCATCAAGATCGGCATCGGTCCGGGCTCGATCTGCACCACGCGGATTGTCGCCGGCGTTGGCGTGCCGCAGCTGACCGCGGTGATGGAATGCGCCGAGGAGGCCAACAAGGCCAATATCCCGGTGATCGCCGACGGCGGGCTGCGCACGTCGGGTGATGCGGCCAAGGCGCTGGCGGCGGGCGCGAGCACGATCATGATCGGCTCGATGCTGGCGGGCACCGAGGAAGCGCCGGGCGAGACGTTCCTGTACCAGGGCCGCGCCTACAAAGCCTATCGCGGCATGGGCTCGGTCGGCGCGATGGCGCGCGGTTCGGCCGATCGCTATTTTCAGCAGGATATCAAGGATTCGATCAAGCTGGTGCCCGAGGGGATCGAAGGGCAGGTGCCGTTCAAGGGCGCGGCCAAGGATGTGGTGCACCAGCTGGTCGGCGGGATCAAGGCGGCGATGGGCTATACCGGCAGCCGCACGCTGGACGATCTGCGCCAAAATGCGCGGTTCGTGCGGATCACCAATGCGGGCCTGCAGGAAAGCCATGTCCACGATGTGTCGATCACGCGCGAGGCGCCCAACTATCCCTCGCGCTGATCGGAACATCCGCCTCGCCCGGCGGACCATGGAGCAGCTCGCATGACCCCGGCTGCCCGTGTGCAAGCCGCGATCGACATTCTCGATGCGGTGATTGCGGCGGCGCGGGCGCAAGGTGCCTCGGCCGACCGGATCGCCGCCGACTGGTTTCGCGCGCGCCGCTTTGTCGGCTCAAAGGATCGGCGTGCCGTGCGCGATCTGGCGTGGGACGCGATCAGGGCCTGCGGCGAGGTGCCGGTGAGCGGCCGGGCTGCCATGCTCCGGCTTGCCGCGGCCGACCCGGTTCTTGGCGCGCTGTTCGACGGTACGCAGTATGGGCCGCCGCCGATCGGATCGGGCGAGCGGGTTGCGGGCGGCGGGGTAGCACCGGTCTGGCTCGAGGCGCGCTTGGCTGCGAGCGGTCTTGCGCCGCATGAGCAGGCCGCGCTGCTGGCGCGCGCGCCGCTGGACATCCGCGCCAACCGGCTGCGCACGACCCGGGAGGAGCTTGCGGCGCTGCTGCCGGTCGCCGCCGAGCCGACGCTCGCGCCCGACGGTCTGCGCCTGCCTTCCGGGACCAACGCCGAGGCGTGGGACCTCTTTGCCGACGGGCTGTTTGAAGTGCAGGACAGCGGCAGCCAGCTGGCGTGCCAGGCGCTCGACGTGCGCGCGGGCGAGTCGGTGGTCGATCTGTGCGCGGGGGGCGGGGGCAAAACGCTGGCGCTGGCCGCCGCGATGGGCAACCACGGCCGCCTGCTCGCCTGCGATGTCGATCGCACGCGCTTGTCGCGGCTTCCGCTGCGCGCCGCGCGCGCCGGTGCGCTCGCCGAAACCCGGCTGCTCGATCCCGGCCGCGAGGCGGCAGCGCTCGAAGACTGGCTGGGCGCGGCCGATGCGGTGTTGGTCGATGCACCGTGTTCGGGCACCGGCACATGGCGGCGCAGCCCCGAGACCCGCTGGCGGCTCTCGCCGGCCGGGATTGCCCGCTATGCAGCGACGCAGGCGCATGTCTTGCGGCTGGGAGCGCAGCTGGTGAAGCCGGGCGGACGGCTGACATATGTGGTGTGCTCGCTGCTCGACGAGGAGGGCGCGGATGTGGTCCACGGCTTTCTCGCTGAAAACTCAGGCTGGGCCGCGGCCAATGGCGCAGCGCTGGCCGGAAGCGCGCATGGCCCGGGCCTGCGGCTGACACCAGCCAGCCACGGGACCGACGGCTTTTTCTTCACAACCTTGCAGCGCCTGTGATACCACCTTACGGTATGGATTCCGGTCGATCATCGAAGCCTGCGGGTCGGCTGATGGAGGTATTGATGCGTTATTGGCCTGCTGCGTTTGCCTTGTCGATCCTCGCCGTGCTTTCTGCCAGCACGGGGACAGCCGGCGTGAACGAGGCGGCCGATCCGCGCGCGCAAGTGCTGCTGGAAACCGGACGCAGCCAGCTTGCCAGCGGTGCGATCGACGCAGCGATCGACAGTTTCGAGGCGGCGCTGGCGGTCGATCCAGGCTATCCGGGTACGTATCTGGCGCTGGGGCAAGCGGCGCGGCGCGCCGGGCTGCAGGGCAAGGCGATCCATTATTTCCGTCAGGCGCTGGCGCGCGAGCCCAACAACCTTGCCGCGATTTCGGGCGAAGGCGGGGCTTTGGCCGAGAAGGGCGCGATCGACCGCGCCAAAGCGAACCTTGCGCGCCTTCAGGGATTGTGCGGCAAGGCCTGCCCTGAGGCAGAGCAACTGGCCGGGACGATCGCCAAAGGCCCGATTGCCAAAGTGGTGACCGCTGAGGCGATCAAACCTGCGCCAAAAATCGAAGCGAACTAAAGCGAGCGCCGCGCGAAAGGGCTTCGACCAGCTCGGCATGAGCGGCGTTTTGCGCGGGTTTTGCAGGATTTGAGTGCCGCGCGCCGCACTCAGATCAGCGCGCGGAATTCCTCGACAACCTGGCGATAGACGCGCTTTTTGAAGGGCACGATCAGGTCGGGCAACGTTTCTGGATCGACCCATTTCCATTCCAGAAATTCGGGATGGTCGTGCGCGTCGAGGTTGATCTGGCGATCTTCGCCGGTGAAGCGCAGCAGCAGCCAGCGCTGGCGCTGGCCGCGAAAACGCCCGCCCCACAGCTTGCCCAGCAGTTCGGGGGGCAGATCATAGAAGTGTTCCTCCCGGCTTTCGGCCAGAATAGTCACAAGCTCAGCGCCGATCCCGGTTTCTTCCCACAGCTCGCGCAGGCCCGCAGGATGAAGGTCTTCGCCTTCATCGATCCCGCCCTGCGGCATTTGCCAGGCATCGCCTTCCTTGTTGTCGATGCGCTTGCCGACGAACACGCGGCCTTGGGCATTGACCAGCATCACCCCGACGCAGGGGCGATAGGGTAGGCTCTCGTGGTCGTCGCTCATGGGGTCCTTTCCAGCAGCAGTTTGACCGCGGCGAAAATCGAATGGAGATCGGCCTGCGCGCTCGGGATGGCCTTGCGCACCTGGGTGAAGCCGTGGATCGTGCCCTTCATTTCGAGGAACACGACTTCCGCGCCCGCCCGGATAAGCTCGGCGCCATAGACCCGGCCGCTGTCCCGGATCGGATCGAGGCTCGCCGTTACCAGCACGGTCGGCGGGGTCATCTTGTGATCGCTGTAGATCGGATAGGCCCGCCGGTCGCCCGGCACGGCCTGATAGGCGGCCGAAAACCAGTTCATGGTCTCTGCTGTCAGCAGAAATCCATCGGCAAAATCGATGAACGAGGGGTGATCCGGCTTGTCATCGCTCAGCGGGTAGATCGGCACCTGCACGACCACCGGCGCGGCGGCCGGACGCTCCGTCAGCGCCTGCGTCACCACGATCGCAAGATTGCCGCCGGCCGAATCGCCCATCGGGATCAGCCCGGTGATCTCGCGGCCGAGTGCGTCCGGGCTGCCGGCGATCCAGCGCGAGGCAGCCTCGCAATCGTCGGGCGCGGCGGGGAAGGGATGCTCGGGCGCGAGGCGGTAATCCACCGCGATGACCGGCAGATCGAGTTCGGCCGCGATCTCGCTGCACAGCGCATGGTGGCTTTCCAGATCGCCGATCACAAAGCCGCCGCCGTGGAAAAAGACCACCGCCGGGCCGGGCTCGCGGGCATCGCGCGGATCATAGAGGCGCAAGGGGATGTCGCCCGCCGGTCCGGGACACGTCAGATCCTTGATCACCGCGAGATCGCGCGGCGGGAGTTCGGCGACTGCGCCCATCATGACATAGGCCTGACGGGCATCGGCGGCGCTCATCTGGCTCATCGCCAGACCGCCGGTCGTCGCCAGAAAATCGAGGAACATCTTCACATCCGGGCGGACGAAGTGGGGTGCGATTGTTTCGCTATCGGCCATGGTTTTCCCTTTCCCAATCTGAGGTTCGCTATAGCCCGGATTCGGGCGATTGCCTTGCGGTAAGTCGCGCGGGCCGTCTTGACCAGCCGGGACCGACCGTTTCGGGTCCGTCGCGCGCTTTTGCCGGGGGGTGGTGCCTGCTTGCATCTCGGATCGCCGTGGCTGCGCGCGGTCCTGTCGATACGGACTATCGGGGGGATGGCCGCGCGCCGGGCGCTCTGCCATGGCTTTGCCCCATGACGTCATCGCCCCCGACCGCCGCCCCGTCGATCGTCTGGTTTCGCCGCGATCTGCGGCTTGCCGATCAGGCCGCCTTGCTCGCGGCGGCGGAAGCGGGGCCGGTCATTCCGGTCTACGTGCTGGATGACGAGACGCCGCGTCACCGTCGCATGGGCGCTGCCACGCGGTGGTGGCTGCATCACAGCCTGCTCAGCCTCAGCGAGGGGCTGCGCGCGCGCGGTTCGCGATTGATCCTGCGGCGGGGGCGGTGCGAGGAAGTGCTGCGCGACATCGCGCGCGAAACCGGCGCGCAAACCGTGCATTGCTGCGCGCATTACGAGCCGTGGTGGCGCAATGCCGAGCGGGCGGTGGGTAAAGTGCTCGAGCTGCGCTGCCATCACGGGCTCACGCTGGTTCCCGCAGGCTCGATCCTCAGCGGATCGGGCACGCCGTACCGGATCTACACGCCGTTTTGGCGCGCGCTCAGCCAGCATCTGCCGCCGCCTGTGCCGCGGCCCGCGCCCGATATCATTCCTGCGCCCGCTCATTGGCCATCCTCGGACGAAGTGGGCGATTGGGGGCTCTTGCCGACAAAGCCCGACTGGGCGGCGGGTTTTCGCGCCGAGTGGACGCCGGGCGAGGCCGGCGCACAGGCGCGGCTCGATGCCTTTGCGCCGCGCGCATCGCGCTATGCCGAGCAGCGCAATCTGCCCGCGCGGGCGGGCACCTCGAAGCTCTCGCCGCACCTCCATTTCGGCGAGATATCGCCGGCCGCGGCGTGGCACGCCACGGCGGTTGCGGGCGGTTCGGTCGGCACGTTTCAGGGCGAGCTGGGCTGGCGCGACTATGCGCAGAACGTGATCCTGCAGTTTCCCGATTATGGCACGCAGCCCGCGCGCGGCGGCTTTGCCGCGTTCGCCTGGCGCGAGGCGCCGGATGAGCTGCGCGCGTGGCAACAAGGCCGCACCGGCTATCCGATCGTCGATGCCGGAATGCGCGAGCTGTGGGCCACCGGGTGGATGCACAACCGGGTGCGGATGATCGCGGCGAGTTTCCTGATCAAACATCTGCTGATCGATTGGCGCGAGGGCGAGCGGTGGTTCTGGGACACGCTGGTCGATGCCGATTACGGCTCGAACGCGGTGAATTGGCAGTGGAGCGCGGGATCGGGGGTGGATTCGAACATGTTCGTGCGGATCATGGCCCCGCTCACCCAATCGCCCAAGTTCGAGGCGGCGGACTATATCCGGCGCTGGGTGCCCGAACTGGCGCATCTGGGCGACGATGCCATCCACGATCCGCCCGTGCCGCCGCGCGGCTATCCGGCCAAGATCGTGCCACATGCAGAGGCCCGCGCGCGCGCGCTGGCGGCGTTTGCCGAGATGCGGGACAACTGACGCGGCGCGGTTGCCCCGGGGCGGACTTGGCGGCATAGCGGCCGCATGAACGCGCAGGCGCCCGAAAGGGCTGGGCAATCGAGTGCGGGCAGTGCGCCTGAACCCGCGGCGAACGGGTGGCTGGCCCGCATCATCGCGGGCCGGATCGAGCATGTGCTCAGCCGGATCGATCGCGGGCTGCAAGCTGGCGCGCTCTTGGTCCACCTTCCTGAGGGCGAGTCGCGGCTGCTCGGAGGCCGTGGTGATGGCCCGTCGGCAGAGCTGACGATCCATGATTGGCGCGCGATCCGGCGCTTTGCCACGGGCGGTTCGGCCGGATTTTATCAGGCTTTCGAAGCGCACGAATGGGACAGCCCCGATCCGGCGGCGCTGTTTGCGCTTGTGATGCGCAATGCCGTGCATCTGGGCGATACGATGCGCGCCAAGGGGCCGTGGCGCGTCGCGGCCAAGCTCTATCACTGGTGGCACCGCAACAGCCGGCAAGGCGCGCAGCATAACATCGCCGCGCACTATGACCTCGGCAATGACTTCTACGCGCTGTGGCTCGATCCGACGATGAGCTATTCTGGCGCGCGCTGGGAAGGGATTGCCGATGATGCGCCGCTGGAGCAGGCGCAGCGCAACAAGGTCGCGCTGCTGACCGAGCGGTTGGCGCTGGTGCCCGGCAGCCGGGTGCTCGAGATCGGTTGCGGCTGGGGCTTTCTGGCAAGGCAGCTGGCTACCGGGCACGCCGCTGAGGTCACCGCGATCAGCCTTTCGCGCCAGCAGGTTGAGTGGGCGCATGCGCGCCAGGCGATCGATCCAGTGCCCGGCACCGCCTTCAAATTTCAGGATTACCGCGATGTCGAAGGGCAATTCGATGCCGTGATCAGCGCGGAAATGGTCGAAGCCGTGGGGCGGGCCTATTGGCCGTCGTATCTCGATTGCCTCGCGCGCGCGCTGCCGCCCGGCGGGCGCGCCGCGATCCAGTTCATCGCCATCCGCGAGGAGCTGTTCGGTGCCTATGCGCGCAGCGCCGACTTTATCCAGACGTACATCTTCCCCGGCGGGATGCTTCTGAGCACGCGCGAATTTCGCCGGCTTGCCGAAGCGCGCGGTTTCGACTGGTGCGATCAGGCGGATTTTGGCGCGGACTATGCGCGCACGCTGCGGTGCTGGCGGCGCGCGTTCGACGCGGCGGTGGAGGCTGGCCGCCTTCCGGCCGGATTCGATGCGCGCTTTGTCCGGCTGTGGCGCTTTTATCTGATGTATTGCGAAGGCGGCTTTGCCGGAGGCGGCATTACCGCCAGCCAGGTGACGCTGATCAAGCGGAAATAGTTAACGTCAAGTTAACTTGAGGTACCGCGCGCGGGCAATATGACAATCAGATGGCGTCCACGACCGCATAACGATTGACGATGAATTCGTGAATGATCGGATTGAGCAAGCGCGAGAAAGCGCAGCCGACCACGCCGCCTTGCCACCACACCACCTCGGATTGCAGCGATTCGAGCCCCGGCAGCGTGAGCCAGCAGATTGCGCCGACATGCATGCGGCTCGGCGAGCTGCTGCTGAAGCCGGCAAGCGAGAGATCATGCACCACCGTGAAGGACCCCCGCGCGCCGGAGCGGCGCAGCTTTGCGGGGATCTTGACCCTTTGCCGCGGGGCGCAACGGTCTTCTTGCGCCGCGATTTCATAGCGGGCTGCGGCGACCGAGGGCAGGGCGACCTTTCGCACTGACCGGGTTTTGATCATCGGCATGTTCCTGACTCGGCGAAACCCTCTGAAGGATTGATGCTGATCTCAGTGTGCGCCGAAAATCTTACTTTCCAGTGTGGCCGTCAGGTTATCAGGGATGGTTAATGCGTTCACGATGGCCCGTGGCGAACCCTGCCGCGAGCAGCGCCGCGATCCGGCTCGCCACCGCCTCGGGCGGTTGCACGCTGGCCGGGTCTTCGCCCGGATAGGCCTTGGCCCGCATCGCGGTGCGCGTCGCGCCCGGATCGAGGATGGCCACTTTGATCTGCGAGATCGCGGCGACTTCCTGCGCATACGTTTCGAGCAGGTTTTCGAACGCCGCTTTCGAAGCGCCGTAGGCCCCCCAATAGGCGCGCGGTTTCTGGCCGACGCTGCTGGTCATGCCGACAATGCGGGCATCGCGGCTGCGTTTCAGCATCGCGTCGAAAGCCGCGATCAGCGCCTGCGTCGCCATGACGTTGAGCGTCATCGCGCGGACGAGGTCTTGCGAGGGCATCTGCCACACCGGGGTAAGCGGCGGCAGCACGGCCGCGTTGATCACCAAGATATCGAGCGCGTGCCAGCGCTCGCCAATTGCAGTCCCCAGCCGGGCAATGCCATCAACCTCGCCAAGATCGACCGGCGCGATCGTGGCGCTTCCGCCGATGTCGAAAATCGCCTGCTCGACTGCATCAAGCTCCTTGGCCGAGCGGGCCACGAGGATCACATGCGCGCCGGCCGCCGCCAGTGCTTTGGCAGTTGCTGCGCCGATGCCGCGGCTCGCCCCCGTGACCAATGCGAGCTGGCCCTGCAATGGCCGACCTTCCGGCTCGCTCATCCGACTTTCTCTACCAGCAGCGAAAGCTGATCGGAGCCATCGCGCTCAGCCAGATCCGTCAGCCGCGTGGGGTAGTCGCCGGTAAAGCAGGCGTCGCAGTATTGCGGGCGCACCGCGTTGCGGGAGCTTTCACCAACCGCGCGGTAAAGCCCGCCGATCGAGACGAACGCCAGACTGTCGGCCTGGATGAATTTCGCCATCGCCGCCACATCCATCCGCGCGGCCAGCAGCTTCGAACGCTCCGGCGTGTCGACGCCGTAGTAACACGAGTTTTCCGTGGGCGGACTGGCGACGCGAAAGTGGACCTCGGCCGCGCCCGCATCGCGCATCATCTGGACGATTTTCATCGACGTGGTGCCGCGCACGATCGAATCGTCAATGAGCACAATGCGTTTGCCCGCCACCAGCGCGCGGTTGGCATTGTGCTTGCGCTTCACATCGGCATGGCGCGCGCCGTCCGAAGGCTGGATGAAAGTGCGCCCGACATAGTGCGAGCGGATGATGCCCAGCTCGAAGGGGATGCCCGACTGATGGGCATAGCCCAATGCGGCGGGAACGCCGCTGTCCGGCACCGGGATGATCAGATCGGCGACGCAGGGCGCCTCGATCGCAAGTTCCGCCCCGATCGCCTTGCGCACCTGATAGACCGACAGTCCGTCCATGATCGAATCCGGCCGGCTGAAATAGACATGTTCGAAAATGCACGGGCGCGCGGTGGTCGTGCCGAACGGCCGGTGCGAGCGGATGGTGCCATCCATATCGACCTCGACCAGCTCGCCCGCCTCGATCTCGCGCACGAAATCCGCGCCGATCACATCGAGCGCCACCGTCTCGCTGGCGAACACCGGTGCATCGCCGAGCAGGCCCATGACCAGCGGGCGGATGCCGAGCGGATCGCGGCAGGCGATCATGCCCTGGTTGGTCATGCAGATCAGCGAATAGGCACCCTCGACCAGCCGCAGCGCATCGACAAACCGGTCGAGCAGCGTGGGATAGCGGCTGGTGGCGACCAGATGGATGATCACCTCGGTGTCGGAAGTCGACTGGAAAATCGCACCCTTGCGCACCAGCTCGTGCTTCAGCGTCATGGCATTGGAAATGTTGCCATTGTGCGCGATTGCAAATCCGCCCGAGGCAAGGTCGGCGAACAGCGGCTGCACATTGCGCAGCCCCGAGCCGCCGGTAGTGGAATAGCGCACATGGCCCGCCGCCATCAGACCGGGAAGCTCGGCAATGGCCTGGCCGCTCGAAAAATTCTGCGCGACATGGCCGATCCCGCGCCGCGAATAGAATTCCTGCCCATCGAAGCTGGTGATCCCGACCGCTTCCTGGCCGCGATGCTGCAGCGCGTGGAGCCCGAGAGCCACGATCGCGGCGGCATCGCGCGCGCCGAGCACACCGAAAATGCCGCACTCTTCGCGCAGCTTGTCGCCGTCCGCGTCAGGGTCTGCGTCGGCTATGAGATCGGTGAAGCTCATGAGTTGGGCGTTGGTCCGCATGGGCGCCGGCGCTCCGGCCTTGGTGTGCGAGCCTGTGCCGACCTTTGCAGCATAACGCAAGCGGAGTCCGCATGGCGACGCGAGGCCCCACTGGCCCGCTATGGTGCAGCTTGCCTCTCCGGGAAACTGCCCCTACATCGCGCATCTGCCCCGCCATGAGCGAAAGTCCCCCCGTTTGATCCTCTCGCCCTTCGAATGGACCATCGCCAGGCGCTATATGCTGCCGGGGCGGGGCGAGGCCTTCATTGCGATGGTGGCGGGGATCAGCCTCGTGGCGGTCATGCTTGGCGTTGCCGCGCTGGTGATCGTGATGAGCGTGATGAACGGCTTTCGCGCCGAACTGCTCGACAAGATCGTCGGCCTCAATGGCCACGCGGTGATCCAGGCCTATGGCGGACGGCTCGATGATTGGCAGGATATTCTGGCGCGCGTCGAAAAGACCCCCGGCGTGACCCGCGCCTCGCCGCTGATCGAGCAGCCGCTGCTGGCCAGCTTCAACGGGCGGGTCGAGGCCATTCTGGTGCGCGGCAACACCACCGGCGATCTCAAACGCCTGTCGGAAAAGCGCGTGGCGGGCAATTTCGCCGCGCTGCAGCCGGGCACCTCCACCGTCGCGATCGGCTCGCGCCTCGCTGAAAATCTCGGCGCGCAGCTGGGCGACATCATCACGATCATCAATCCCCAGGGCCGCGCGACTCCGTTCGGCACAGTCCCGCGCGAAATCGCCTACCGCGTCGGCGCGATTTTCGAGATCGGGGTGTATGATTACGATCAGGCCTATGTGGTCATGCCGATCGCGGACGCGCAGACCCTGCTGCTGACCGGCGATACCATCGGCATGATTGAAGTGACCACGGTCAACGCCGATACCGTGGTTTCCACGATGGCCCCCTTGAAGCAGGAGCTGGCGGGCCGCGCGCAAGTGACCGACTGGCGCACGATCAACGCCAGCCTGTTTGAAGCGCTCGCGGTGGAGCGCGTGGCGATGTTCGTGGTGCTCTCGATCATCGTGCTGGTGGCGGTGTTCAATATCCTTTCGTCGCTGATCATGCTGGTGCGCGCCAAGACGCGCGATATCGCGATCCTGCGCACGATGGGGGCGACGCGCACCAGCCTGCTCAAGGTGTTCGTGACGATCGGTTTTGTCATCGGCGCACTGGGGACTGCCGTGGGCCTCGGCCTCGGGCTGGTGTTCCTCTATTACCGGCAATCGGTGGTCCGTGCGGTCGAGTTCGTCACCGGGCAGAACTTGTGGGACCCCTCGATCCGCTTTCTCACCGATCTGCCCAGCCGCAGCGATCCTTTCGAGATCACGATGATCTGCGTGATGGCGCTGGTGCTGAGCTTTCTGGCCACGCTCTACCCCGCTTTGACCGCCGCAAGCACCGATCCGGTGCAGGTGCTGCGCTATGAGTGATAGTATTCAGGCCGTGGTGCGGCTGCGCGGCCTCAAGCGCAGCTTTACGCAGGGCGGCGAGACCATCGAAGTGCTGCGCGGCATCGATCTGGATGTCCGGCCGGGCGAGATTGTCGCGCTGCTCGGGCCATCGGGCTCGGGCAAATCGACGCTCTTGCAAGCGGTCGGCCTGCTCGAAGGTGGTTTCGAAGGCAATATCGAGATCGCCGGGATCGAAACGGCGAAGCTTTCGGGCGATGAGCGCACGGCGGTGCGGCGCGATCATCTGGGCTTCGTCTACCAGTTCCATCACCTCCTGCCCGATTTCAACGCCACCGAGAACGTTGTCCTGCCGCAGCTCGTGGTGGGCAAGCGCGCCGCCGCCGCGCAGCAGCGGGCGCAGGATCTGCTGCGCGCGCTCGGCCTCGGCCACCGCCTCACCCACCGGCCCAGCCAGCTTTCGGGCGGCGAGCAGCAGCGCGTTGCTGTCGCCCGCGCGCTGGCCAATCGCCCTGCGCTCGTGCTGGCAGACGAGCCAACCGGCAATCTGGACGAGGCGACCGCCAACCGCGTGCTCGACGAATTCCTAAAGCTGGTGCGCGAGGAAGGCAGCGCCGCGATCGTCGCCACGCACAACGAGCGGCTGGCGCTGCGGATGGACCGGGTCTTTCGGCTGCATGAGGGTTTGCTGGCGTAAGGCAAACAGCGCCCCGGCGCAGGCCGGGGCCTCAGTCAGACAGACACGACCGTCGCGCTTAAACCGCCTGGGGCCCCGGCCTTCGCCGGGGCGCGGAAATCGGCACGCCCCTTGATCCGCGCGCATCCGCGTGCAACGCTCGCGTTTTATAGAACCGCGAGAACCGCCCATGACCAGCCCGCAGACCATCGCCGATTTCACCGTCAAACTGCCCAATGGCGAGGCGCATAGTCTTAGCGATAAGGCGGGCAAGGTCCTGCTCGTGGTCAACACCGCCAGCAAATGCGGCTTCACCCCGCAGTACGACGGGCTGGAAGCGCTCTGGCGCAAATATGGCGCGCGCGGCTTCGAAGTGCTGGCCTTCCCGTGCAACCAGTTCGGCGCACAGGAGCCGGGCACGGCCGACGAGATCGAGAGCTTCTGCAAGGTCAATTTCGGCGTGAGCTTCCCGCTCATGGCCAAGATCGACGTCAACGGCGCGGGCGCCGATCCGCTCTACCAATGGCTCAAAAACGCCGCCCCCGGCGTGCTCGGCACCAAGGGCATCAAATGGAACTTCACGAAATTCCTGATCGGGCGGGATGGCAAGGTCGTGCGCCGCTATGGGCCGACGGACAAGCCGGAGAAGCTTGAGGGGGATATCGAGGCTTTGCTTTAGGCCTGCGTTGCTTCCAACCGAACCAAGTCCGTTCGTGTCGAGCGTAGTCGAGACACCGGGCGCAGCGTTTGGTGTCTCGACTTCCGGCCCTTCCGGCCGGAAGTTTATCCCGAGCGAAGACGAGGGGCTCGACAAGAACGGGATAGGGTGGGGGACGTCCAATCCCAAGTGGAAAAAGCCCGCCCCACACCTCGCAGAATCACCCCCCGAACCCTAACCTCCCCCCATGCCCCACACCCCCTTCGTTCCGCTGCGCATCTTTTCTTCCTACACGATGCTCGACGGCGCGATTGATCCGAAGGCGATTGCCAAGACGGTGGCGGAGCGGGGGTTTCCCGCCGCCGCGATTACGGATCGGAATGGGCTTTATGGCAGCGTCGCCTTTGCCAAGGCTTGCTTCGATGCCGGCGTGCAGCCGATCATCGGCACGATGCTCGCCGTCGCGCGGCCCTCGCGCGAAGGGGCCGCGCCGACCGGTTTCGGCGCCAGCGCCCCCACCATCGATTGGCTCGCGCTCTATGCGCAGGATGAGGCGGGGTATCAGAACCTGTGCCACCTCGTCAGCCATGCGCATCTGGGCCGCCCGCTCGAATTCGAGGCGCATGTCCCGCTTGCCGAACTCAAGGGCCGCACCGATGGGTTGCTGTGCCTGACAGCGGCGGCGGAGGGCGCGCTCGTGCGGCTCCTTGCGGGCGAACAGACCAGCGCGGCGGAAGCTTATCTTGCAGAGCTTGAGGCGCTGTTCCCTGCGCGGCTCTATATCGAGCTTGCGCGCCGGGGCGATGCGGCGGAAATGGCGGCAGAGCCTGCGCTGATCGATCTGGCCTATGCACGCGACATCCCGCTCGTCGCCACCAACCCGGCCTGCTTTGCCGAGCGTTCGTTCTACCCCGCGCACGATGCGCTGCTGTGCATCGCCAGCTCGACCCACGTCGACAGCACCGACCGGCCGCGATCGTCTGCCGAATGGTGGATCAAGGGCGGCCCGATGATGGAGGAGATCTTCGCCGATGTGCCCGAGGCGCTGGCGAACACGCTCGTCGTCGCCCAGCGCACCGCATTCAAGCCGCCCTATCGCAAACCGATCCTCCCCAGCCTCGCGGGTGACCAGGAAGGCGAGGCGCGGATGATGGGCGAGGATTCGCGCCGCGGCCTCGTCGCGCGGATGAAGCCTTACTACCCGCAAGCGGTATGGGAGGAACTGGTCGAGGCGCTGACCTGTCCGGCCGATGAGATGGACGCACGCCCCTTCGAGCACATGCGGGCTGCGGGCCACTGGGACGAGGTCAAGCAATACCGCGACCGGCTCGAGTTCGAAATCTCGATCATAAACCGCATGGGCTTCGGCGGTTACTTCCTGATCGTGGCAGATTTCATCAAGTGGGCCAAGGAGCAGGGCATCCCGGTGGGGCCGGGGCGCGGATCGGGCGCGGGCTCGCTGGTGGCGTGGGCGCTCACCATCACCGATCTCGATCCGATCAAGCTCGGCCTGCTGTTCGAACGCTTCCTCAATCCAGAACGCGTCTCGATGCCGGACTTCGATATCGATTTCTGCGAAACCCGCCGCGGCGAGGTGATCCGCTATGTTCAGCGCAAGTACGGCGAGGACCATGTCGCGCAGATCATCACTTTCGGCAAGCTGAAGGCCCGCGCGGTGCTGCGCGATACGGGCCGCATCCTGCAGATGAGCTACGGGCAGGTCGACCGGCTATGCAAGCTGGTGCCCAACCACCCGACCGACCCCTGGCCGCTGCCGCGCGCGCTCAACGGTGTGCTCGAATTGCGCCGCGAGTATGACCGCGACCCCGAAGTGCGACGTCTGATCGACCTTGCCATGCAGCTCGAAGGCCTGCCGCGCAACAGCTCGACCCATGCGGCTGGTGTGGTGATCGGGGATCGCCCGCTGGCGCAGCTTGTCCCGCTCTACCGCGATCCGCGTTCGGACATGCCGGTCACACAGTTCGACATGAAGTATGTCGAGGAAGCGGGGCTGGTGAAGTTCGACTTCCTTGGCCTCAAGACGCTGTCGGTGCTGCGCAAGGCCATCGACCTGCTGGCCTTGCGCGAGATCACCATCGATCTTGACCGGCTCGCCTGGGACGACCCGCAAGTCTACAAGCTGCTGCAGGCGGGCGACACGGTCGGCGTGTTCCAGCTCGAATCCGAAGGCATGCGGCGCACGCTGGCGGCGGTGAAGCCCACCAGCTTCGGTGACATTATCGCGCTGGTTTCGCTCTACCGCCCGGGGCCGATGGACAATATCCCTCTCTTTGGCCGTCGCAAGAACGGCTTGGAAAGCATTGAATATCCTCATGAAAAGCTCTCGGTCATTCTGGCCGAGACTTATGGTGTGTTCGTCTATCAGGAACAGGTGATGCAGGCCGCGCAGCTGCTCGCGGGCTATTCGCTCGGCGATGCCGACCTGCTGCGCCGCGCGATGGGCAAGAAAGTGCAGTCCGAGATGGACGCGCAGCGCCAGCGCTTCGTCGATGGCTGCAAGGCGGTTTCGGGGATCGAGGCGGCCAAGGCCAACGAGCTGTTCGACCTGATCGACAAGTTTGCCGGCTATGGCTTCAACAAGAGCCATGCCGCTGCGTATGCCCTGCTGGCGTATCAAACCGCCTGGCTCAAGACGCATTATCCGCACGAGTTCTTCGCAGCTTCCATGTGCTTCGACATGCATCAGTCTGAAAAACTGGCGATCTTTGTCGATGACATGCGCCGAAGCGGAGTCGCGCTGGCGGGGCCGGATATCAACTTTTCCGAAGGCGAGTTCACTGTCGAACGGACCGATGAAGGTTATGCCGTGCGCTATGCGCTCGCTGGACTTCGCAATGTGGGCGAGAAGGCGATGGACGCGATTGTCGCCGAGCGGCGGGCCAACGGGCCGTTCAGCAGCCTCGATGAACTGTTTCGCCGGCTGCCGGCGGGCGCGATGAACCGGCGCGGGTTGGAAGCGCTGGCGGCCAGCGGCGCGCTCGATGGGCTCGAGCCCAATCGCGCGAAGATCACCGCCAATGCCGAGCTGCTGATGGCGGTTGCCGACGAGGCGGCGCGCGCGCGCACTTCGGGGCAGGGCGGATTGTTCGGGTCTGAGGATCATGCCGAGCCCGCCACCCGGCTGGCCGAGGCCAAACCTTGGACCCGGGCTGAACAAATGGCTGCAGAGCGCGAGAACTTCGGGTTTTATTTCGCCGCGCATCCCACGCAGGAATACCGCATGATTGCCTCGGCCAATGGCGCGCGCACGCATGGCAGCCTGATGGCGGGCGATAGCGAAGGCGGCGCCGGCGCGCGCACCAGCGCGCAGATGGCGGTGCTGGTCGAGAATGCGCAGCGGCGCAAGACCAAGCGCGGCAACGATTTCATTCTCGCCGATTTTTCGGACAGCAGCGGACAGTTCTCCGCGTCGTGTTTCGAGGAGGCGCTAGTCGATCCGCTCCAGCAGTGGGCCCGCGATGGCACTTGCGTGCTGCTCACGGTCGAGCTTGATCGGCCCAATCCGGCCGATCCCCCCCGGATTACCGTGCGCGGCGCGCGGCCGCTCGCCTCGATTACCAGCGCGGCGCACATGCAGCTGCGGCTCGATGTGACACGGGTCGAGGCCATCTCGGAACTTGCCATGCTCCTGCCGCGCGCGCCCGACGCCCGCGGTGAAGTCTTCGCGCGGCTGCGCACTGGCGGCGTGCGTGAACCGTTGATCCGGCTGGGAAACAACTTTCGTCTCGATAGCGACCTCATCGAACGATTGCTTCCGGTGCAGGGGCTTGGCAATGTGGCGCTCTCGGCCAAGCCGCAGCGCCATTTGCGGCTGGTTGAATAACAAGAACTTCGAGAGGGTGTTACGATGCAATTGGGAGGGATGCAGGATTGGAAGCTGCGGGTTACGCATCTGATCGATCATGCGGCGCGCGAGCATGGCGCGCGCGAGATCGTGTCGCGCTGGGCCGATGGCAGCGAGAGCCGCACCAACTGGGCCAGCATTCGCCATGATGCGATGCGCATGGCGCAGACGCTACGCCGGATGGGCATCATGCCGGGCGACCGGGTTGCCACGCTGGCGATGAACCATCATCGCCATCTGGTCACCTGGTATGGCGCGGTGGGCGTGGGCGCGGTGCTCCACACGATCAATCCGCGGCTGTTCGACGACCAGCTCGATTACATCGTCAATCATGCCGAAGACCGCGTGCTCTTGTTCGACAAGGCCTTCGCCTCACTGGTCGAGCGGATGAAGCCGCGCTGGCCCTGCATCGAAACCTACATCTGCTTTGACAGCAGCGAGCCTGCCGAATACTTCGAGGAGTGGATCGCTGGCGAGGACGGCCTCGGCGAATGGGCGGACGGAGACGAGCGCGATCCGTGCATGCTGTGCTATACCAGCGGCACGACCGGCAATCCCAAGGGGGTGCTTTACGAACACCGCTCCACCGTGCTGCATGCGATGACGGGCATGATCCCGGCCGTATTCGGGATGGATGCGCGCACGGTGATGATGCCGATCGTGCCGATGTTTCACGCCGCGAGCTGGGGCTTGCCCTGGGCAGGAGCGGCGGCGGGCGCGCGCTTTGTCTACAGTGCTGTCAACGACCCGGCGGTGCTCCACGCGCTGATCGAGCGCGAAGGGGTGAACACCTCGGCAGGTGTGCCGACTGTCTGGCTGAGCCTGTTGCAGCATCTCGATGCAACCGGGCAGGAGATTCCCTCCAGCCTCAAGACCGTCGTGTGCGGGGGTTCGGCCATGCCGCGCGCGATGATCGAGCGCCTGATGAAGCGCGGCATCCGGGTCGCGCATGCCTGGGGCATGACCGAAACCTCGCCGATCGGAACGACCGGTGCCGAAGCCTGGGACTGGGACGGTCTGTCGTTCGACGCGCAAGTCAGCGCAAAGGCGATGCAAGGGCGCGTGCCGTTCGGGGTCGAGGTTCGCTGTGTCGATCTCGGCGATCCTGAACATGTGTTGCCGCGCGACGGGATCACGGCGGGCGCCTTGCAAGTGCGTGGGCCGTGGATCATCAAGCGCTACTTCAAGGCCGAAGCCGATGCTGTCGGCCCCGGCCAGTGGTTCGATACCGGCGATGTCGGCGTGATCCATCCCGATGGCACGCTGCAGCTCACCGACCGGACCAAGGACGTGATCAAATCGGGCGGCGAATGGATCAGCTCGGTCGAACTGGAAAACGCGGCGATCGGCTTCCCCGGTGTGGCCGAAGCCGCCGCCATCGGCATCGCGCATCCGCGCTGGGACGAGCGCCCGCTGCTGATCGTGGTCAAGCACGCAAACGCGGACGTCTGCGAAAACGCCTTGCGCGCGTTTCTGGGCGAACGCGTGGCCAAATGGTGGCTTCCTGATGCCGTCGCGTTCGTTGACCAGATTCCGCACACCGGCACTGGCAAGATCAGCAAGAAAGATCTGCGCGAGCAATTCCGCGATTACCGCTGGGACGCCTGAAAGGACAAGCGCATGAGCAATTACATCGATCCGAGCCGCGAGAATTTCGACGTGTTCAAGGCTTTGCCGCGCGACACTCCGATCCATATGCTCAATCTTATTCGTTTCAAAGCCCTGGCTGCCTATCCTGAGGGCCATGAGCTGGCGGGCCAAGGCCTGACCGGGGCCGAGGCCTACGCGCACTACATGCGCACGATCCAGCCCGTCCTGGCGCGCGCGGGCGGCAAGATCGTGTGGAAGGGCGCCTTTGAAGCGGTTGTTACCGGCCCTGCCGAATGGCCATGGGATGAAAGCTTCGTGATGAGCTATCCTGATGCGGCATCGTTCATGGGCATGGTCAAGGACCCGGACTACGCGCCCGTGGTCGTGCACCGGCAGGCGGCGGTGGAAGATTCGCGTCTGGTGCGGTTTGCGCCGGGCGGCCTGGATCCGGTTGGTTGAACCCACTCATAGCATGCTCAATTGCCCGTCCTGCGACGGCGCTCTGAACTTGCTGCAATCGAGCGCGGCTTTGGCCTGCGGAATGGCGGCGCGCTGGCAGGCGATGCGGAAGCGCGCGCGGATCAGATCGGGCCAGACGCCTTGCGGCTTCATCCGGGTGAAGAACGCCGGGTCATTGTCCTTCCCGCCGCGCGCCGACTGGACGATTGCCATGACTTTGGCCGCGCGATCGGGGAAATGAACCTCCAACCATTCGCGAAAGAGCGGTGCGACTTCGTGCGGCAGGCGCAGCATGATCCAGCTGGCCGATGAAACGCCGCTCTGCCCGGCCTTCGCCAGTATGTCCTCGATGAACGGGTCGGTGATTGCCGGGATGATCGGCGAAACCGAGACATGCGTGTGCACTCCGGCTTCGGTCAACTTTCGAAGAGCATCCAAGCGTTTGGCCGGCGATGATGCGCGCGGCTCGAGGATGCCCGAGAGCCTCGGATCAAGGCTGGTCACCGAAATGGCCACGGCAACAAGGCCCAGCCGGGCGAGGGCCTGCAGGAGGTCGAGATCATCCAGCACCCGCGCGGACTTGGTGGTGATCGTCACCGGGTGGCGGGTTTCCAGGCACAATTCGAGCACCGCGCGGGTGATCCGGTAGCGCGCTTCGATCGGCTGATAGGGATCGGTGTTCGTGCCCATCGCCAGCGGCCGCGGCCTGTATCCGCGCTTGGCAAAAGTCTGGCGCAGCAGCGCCGCCGCTTGCGGTTTGGCAAACAGCCTGGTTTCAAAATCCAGCCCGGGGGACAGATCGTGAAAGGCATGGGTCGGGCGGGCGTAGCAATAGATGCAGCCGTGCTCGCAGCCGCGATAGGCGTTCAGCGAGCGGTCGAACGGCACATCGGGCGACTGGTTGAAACTCAGGATGGACTTGGGAAACTCCTCGACCACCGTCGTGCGGGTGGACGCGGGCGCGCCATCGACAATGGCGCGGTCATCCCGCCAATCGCCGTCGTCCTCGCGCACGGCGAGCCCGAAGCGGACCGGGCCAACCGCAGACTGCGCTCCTCTGCCACGAATCGTCATGGCTGAACTAGAACATAAAGAGAACAGGGATGCAATGGTCCGCGCGCGCTGGCGCAATCAGCTTTCGAGGAGGCGGGGCATCAGCTCGACGAAATTGCAGGGCCGGTTGCGGCTGTCGAGCTGTTCGGCAAGGATACCGTCCCAGCCGTCTTTGACCGCGCCGTTCGAGCCCGGGAGCGCGAAGATATAGGTCCCGCGCGCCACAACCGCGCAGGCGCGCGACTGGATCGTGCTCGTGCCGATGGTCTTGTAGCTCAGCCAGCGAAACAGCTCGCCAAAACCGGGAATGTCGCGCGTCTTGACCAGATCGAGCGCCTCGGGGGTCACGTCGCGGCCGGTCAGGCCCGTTCCACCGGTGATGATGACCGCATCCACGGCGCGATCATCGATCCAGTTGTTGAGCCGGGTCGCGATGCGCGGCGCTTCGTCTTTTTCGATGGCGCGCGTCACCAGATGGTGGCCCGCTGCCTTGATCCGCTCGGCCAGGATATCGCCCGAGGTGTCGTCGCCGGGGCCGCGCGTGTCGGACACGGTCAGCAGCGCAATATTGATCGGCTTGAACGCGCGTTCGGGATCAATTGCCATTGGCCGCGATCCTGATGCTGGCCGCGCCCGAAAGCCCCGGAAACTTGGGCCACAACCCCTGCACGAGGCCCATCCGGCTTTGCGAAACGCCGCCAGCCTGGCGTTCATACATCCAGTAATTGCGCATCACGATCGCCACATAGCCGCGCGTTTCCCAATAGGGGATCGATTCCATCCAGAGCAGCGGATCGCCCGAGTCGCGGATTTCGCTGTTCCACCGGCTGATCGGCGCTGGCCCGGCGTTGTAAGCCGCGATGACTTTGGGCAGCAGACCGCGGGTGGCATCCGATTGGCTGAGCTGCGCGAGATAGGTCTGGCCGAATGCGAGATTGACTTGCGGCAGATCGAGCTGGCGATCGCGTCCGGCCATCTCGGGCTGGGCGCGGGCAAGATCGCGGGCGGTGCCCGGCATGACCTGCATGAGCCCTTTTGCCCCCGCCGGGCTGGTCACCGCAGCGCGGAAATTGGATTCCTGCAAGGAATGGGCAAAGAGCAGCGCTGGATCGACTTTCCAGCCATTTGCCGGAACCCACTTGGGCGCAGGGAAGCGCGCTGCTTCATCGGGCCGCGCGCCGACCGGTGCGTTGTAGGCCATCCACAGCTGTGTCGCCGGAAGCCCGAGATCGCGCGCCAGCCGCGACAGCGGCGCATATTGCGAAGGCGCGCCGATGCGGGCCTGATAGCGCAGCACCTCGTCAGCGAGGCGGTCCTCGCCGATTTCGGCAAGTTGGACCGCAATGCGCACGTTGTTGACCGTGCGCAGCTGCTGCCAGTCATCGTTCGAGAAGTCGGCGCTCGCTGCCTTTGGCGCGTCGCTGCGCAGACCCAGCGACTCGGCGGCGAGCATGCCGTAAAGCGTATCGGTGCTGCGGGCGGCGCGGCGGAGTGCGGCGGCGACCTTTTCCGGCTTGCGGCAGCGAAGCCACGCCCTGCTGGCCCAGAAACTGGCTGCCGAACCCAGCTCTTCGTTCTGCGCCATCGCCGACGCCTGTTCGAAGCTCTCGGCCGCACCCACGCAATCGTTCATCCGCCATGCCGCAAGGCCTGCCGTCCACATGGCCTCGGCAGCCCAAGCCCCGCCGCCCTCCGCAGCGCTGAGCGAGAGCAGCCGCGCGTTCGTATCGTCATTCTCGATATAGAAGGCCCAGCCCACGCGCTGCCGCCATTCAGAGCGCGCCGCCCGCGAGAGCCCGCTATCGATGCCATCGAGCAACAGCCGCGCTGCGCCTGGATCGTCGTTCTTGATCCGCTCCTGGATTGCCAGTGCGATGCTTTCGGGCATTGTCCCGTCGGCAACCGGGCGCGGCTTGATGCGCTTCGACATGCCCGGCAGGGTGAACATCGGCTGCGCGCTGGGCAGAGCCGGAAGCTCGCTCGCGCCGCGCTTGATCGCGAGGCGGCCTACTTGCTCGGACCACGGCAATTCTGGCGCTGCCGCCAGCAATGCGCTCAACGATTGCAGCGCTGCCTTGGGCGACGTCGCCGCAAGGTAAAACTGCGACTGCGCGACTGTATGAAGCGGGCCTTCATCGCGCTTGGCGAGCAAGGCCTGCACGCCGCTCCATTCCTCGCGCTCGATTGCGCCGAACAGCTGCCTGTAATAGTCGCGGTCGTCTTGGCTCAGCAGCGCGGGAACCGCAGTGCGATCCGCGCGCGAGCGAAAATACTCGGCGGCCGCGCTGTTGGCAAAGGCGGGCATCGCCGAGCCTGCGGCTGCCAGCACGGCGAGGCTGGCCATCGCTGCGCGCCGGAACTGCCATGTGATCATTGCTGCGGAATTCCCGTCCATTCGAGCCAGCGATTCCATAGTCCCGATTTCAGCCCCGGCGACGCCAGCAACGCTTCAAGATCAACGGCTACCATGAGCGGCACGTTGTGCCCGTCATGGTTAAAATTCCTTAAAGTTGCAGCGGTTTGCGCTGACCCGTTGCCGAGCAGCGTTGAAATGCCGCCGCGCCCGAACACCAGCAGCCGCTGCGGCGCGGCCAGCGCGATATGGTGGGCCAGCACCGCGCCCAGACCAGCGTCCGCCAGCGCTTCCCAATCGGGCAGGGCGGTGTGCGCTGGCAGCGCGGAAGCGAGGTATATCTGGCCGCGATCGAGCCCCATGGCGCGCAATATCCCGTCGAGCAGCACGCCCGTTTTCCCCGAAAGGAGGGTCTCGCTATCGCCTTCGCTGGGCATGGCGACAAGCACCATCAGCTTGGCGTCATGCGGTCCCGACGGGCTTATGCGCCCAATGCCCGCCGCCGCCAGCGATGGTTCGGAATGCCACCACGCGGGAAACTCCGCCAGTTCGCGCGGCCATGCCGCCGGATCGCCGCCGATCCGGGGCGCAGGCTTGGCAGGCTCGGTGGGCGCTTGCGGTGCGTCCGCCCCGGCCACCGCTGTTGCGGGCACGGCCTCGGCCAGCCAGTCCTGCGGCAGATCGGTGAAATCGTCATCGACCCCCGCTTCGCGCCACCAGTCGAGCGCGGCGGCAACCGCAGCGGCGATGGTGCCGGAGGTTCCGGTGCTTGCAGGAGCGCTTGATCCAATCACGAAGCGGTATTGACCTTGCTTGCGCCAGCTTTCAAGGCAAACTCTGAGAGTCTGCCAAACTGGTCAGCCGGAGCTGAAGACGATGAGCGAACGGGAATCAATGCCTTATGACGTGGTGATCGTCGGCGGCGGGCCAGCGGGCCTGGCAGCGGCGATCCGGGTCAAACAGGTCAATTCCGAGATATCGGTGTGCATTCTGGAAAAGGGCTCGGAAATCGGCGCGCATATCCTTTCGGGGGCGGTGATCGATCCCCGGGCGCTCGATGAATTGCTGCCGACCTGGCGCGAAGACGGCTGCCCGATGGCCGAAGTTCCGGTGACAGACAATTGGCACTGGGCGCTGAGCAGCACCGGCAAGACCGCGCTGCCGCATGCGATGATGCCGCCGTTCATGTCGAACCATGGCAATTACACCGGCAGCCTGGGCAATCTGTGCCGCTGGCTTGCCGAGCGCGCCACCGATCTGGGTGTCGAGATTTTCCCCGGCTTTCCCGCAGCGGAAGTGCTGTACGATGACAAGGGCGCGGTGATCGGTGTTGCCACCGGCGACATGGGCGTGGCCAAGGACGGATCGCACAAGGGCGACTATCAGCCGGGCATGGAGCTTCATGCGAAGTATACCCTGTTTGCAGAGGGTGCGCGGGGAAGCCTGACAAAAACCCTGAAGACCAAATTCGATCTCGAGCGCGATTGCCAACCGCAGGTTTACGGCATCGGCATCAAGGAATTGTGGGATATCGACCCTGCGCAGCATGTGCCCGGGCGCGTGCTCCACACGCAAGGGTGGCCGCTTTCCGAAAACGGCGCCTTTGGCGGCGGGTTCCTCTATCATCAGGCGAATAACCAGGTTGCGCTCGGCTTTGTAACGGCTCTTGATTACGCCAACCCGTGGATCAATCCGTTCGAGGAATTCCAGCGCTGGAAACAGCATCCCGATATCCGCCCCATTCTCGAAGGCGGCCGCCGCGTGGCCTATGGTGCGCGCGCGATTAATGAAGGCGGTTGGCAATCGGTGCCCAAGCTGGCGTTTCCGGGCGGCGCGCTGATCGGGTGCTCGGCGGGATTCGTCAACGTGCCGCGCATCAAGGGCAGCCACACCGCAATGAAGAGCGGCATGCTCGCGGCGGAATCGATCGCCGCGGCGCTTGGCGCGGCGCGCGAGCACGATGAACTCGCCGATTACGATGCCGCCGTGCGCGGCAGCTGGATCGCCAAGGAATTGAAGCTCGTCCAGAACGCGCAGCCGTTGGCGGCCAAGTTCGGCGGCGCGCTCGGCACCACGTTGGCCGGCATGGACATGTGGGCGCGTGTGCTGCGCATCAATCCCGTGCCCGCGCTCAAGCATCATCGCGATAGCGAGGCGACCATGCGCGCCGACTTGTATAACCCGATCGTCTATCCCAAGCCCGACGGCGTGATCAGCTTCGACCGGCTGACTTCGGTGGCGTTTTCCTATACCAATCACGAGGAAGATCAGCCCTGCCATCTCGTGCTCAAAGACCCCGCAGTGCCGACGCAGATCAATCTGCCGACGTATGGTGGGCCGGAAGCCCGGTTTTGCCCGGCCGGGGTTTATGAGTTCGTCGGTGTCGAAGAAGGCGCCCCGCGCCTCCAGATCAATGCGCAGAACTGCGTGCACTGCAAGACCTGCGACATCAAGGACACCACCCAGAACATCAACTGGGTAACCCCCGAGGGCGGCGGCGGACCCAACTATCCGAACATGTGAGGCTAGTTCCTCCCCCTTGGGGGAGGGGGACCACCGCAGGTGGTGGAGGGGCACGCGCAGTGATCACCGGATCTAGGACCACAATCAAACTCGCTCGTAAGCTGCGCAGCGAGATGTCCTTGCCAGAAGGGCTCCTGTGGCAAGCCATGCGCGAACGACCGGGCGGTTTCAAATTCCGCCGTCAGCATCCGGCGGGCATGTATGTGATCGATTTCTATTGTGCAGCGGCGAGGTTGGCGATTGAAGTGGATGGCTTTGTGCACGATTCAGCAGACGCGGTGAAGCGAGATGCGGCGCGCTCGCATTTCCTGCGTTCACAAGGCGTCGCGACTTTGAGAGTGCCGGCAAAGGTGGTTCTGCAAGATACTGGGTCAGCTATTGGACGGATTGTCGAAGTTTGCGCAGAGCGTGCGGCGAAGTTAGCTGCCAGCCGGAGTGTGCCCCTCCACCATCCTGCGGATGGTCCCCCTCCCCCGTGGGGGGAGGAACGGTGAAAGAAACCGCCTACGCCAAAATCAACCTTGCGCTCCACGTGCGGCGGCGGCGGGATGATGGCTATCATGAGCTTGAGACCGTGTTTGCCTTTGTCGATGCGGGCGACGAACTTGCCGTTGTTCTCGCACCGCAGGACAAGCTCACGACGGTTGGGGAATTCGGCGCGGGGCTATCTGATTTTGCGGCGAACATTGTTGCCAAGGCGCTGACTGCGCTGCCGCGCGCTCAGGGCTGGTCGGTCATGCTCGAAAAGCGTCTGCCGGTCGCGGCGGGGCTGGGCGGCGGTTCGGCGGATGCCGGCGCGGTGTTCCGCATGGTCGAGCGCGCACAGGGCCTGCCGCAGGATTGGCGCGCCAGGGCCGCCGCGCTGGGCGCCGATGTGCCCGCCTGCGTGCTCAGCCGCACCTGCATCGGCGTGGGCACCGGCACCGAGCTCGAGGAGATCCCGAGCGACCTTTCCGGGATGCCGGTGCTGCTGGTCAATCCGCGCATTCCGCTCGCCACCGGCCCGGTGTTCAAGGCGTGGGACGGGATCGATCGCGGGCCCTTGCCGTCTGGCAACGTGCGCACGATGGCGAACGAGGGACGCAATGATCTCGAGGCTCCGGCGCTTGGCATCGTGCCCGCGATCGGTGAAGTGCTCGCGGGACTGCGGGCAAGCGGGGCATGGCTGGTGCGCATGTCGGGATCAGGGGCAACCTGCTTTGCGCTCTACGAAACGGCGGAGGCTTTGGCGGCCGCGCGCGCCGCGCTCCCCGCCGCTTGGTGGCAGCTTGCCGGCAAGCTGCGCTAGGATGCGGCGATGAGCGAAGCCTTTGAAATTGTCGGCACGCCGCGCTTTGGCGGTATTCTCGTGGTCTGCGATCATGCGTCGAACCGGGTGCCGTCCGATATCGATCTGGGCATCGATCCGGCGCTGCTCGATCAGCACATTGCGGTCGATATCGGCGTTGCGGCGGTCGCCCGGCGCATGGCGCAGCGGCCCGGCACTGCGGCGTTTCTGGCGGGTGTCAGCCGCCTCGTGTGCGATTGCAACCGCGAGGAGCATCAGCCTGCCGTCATGCCGGTGGCCAGCGACGGCCATGCCATCCCCGGCAATGCGCTCGATGCGGTGGCGCGGGAGGTGCGGCTTGCGCGGTTCTTCCGCCCCTATCACGCCGCGCTGGCCGATGTGCTGGACAGCGTGCCGCCCGCGCTGATCCTCTCGCTCCACAGCTTTACCCCCCACCTGGCAAGCGAGCCGGAGGAGGCGCGTCCGTGGCATGTCGGCGTACTCTATAACCAGGATGACCGCGCGCCGCGTCTCGCCATTCCGCTGCTTGAGGCCGAGGGGCTGATCGTGGGCGATCAGCAGCCCTATTCGGGCCGCCTGCTCAACGCGACGATGAACCGCCACGCCGAGGCCGAAGGGCGTCCCTATCTCGGCGTCGAAGTGCGGCAGGATGCGATTGCCGATGCGGCTGGACAAGCGCTCTGGGCCGAGCGGCTCGCGCGCATTGCCAACCACGTGGCCCTCGCCATGAGCGGCTAGGGGCCTGCGGCGGATCGTTCCAAAATTTACTTTCGACGCCGCCGTGCCCTTGGAGTAAAGCCCGCCCACCACCTGGTCCGCGCAATTGCAACGTTTCGGAGTTCTTCCAATGCCTGTCTACCGCTCACGCACCACCACCCATGGCCGCAACATGGCGGGCGCGCGGGGGCTTTGGCGGGCGACGGGGATGAAGGACGGCGACTTCGGCAAGCCGATCATCGCGGTGGTCAATTCGTTTACCCAGTTCGTGCCCGGCCACGTCCACCTCAAGGACCTGGGCCAGCTGGTCGCGCGCGAGATTGAAGCGGCGGGCGGCGTGGCCAAGGAGTTCAACACGATCGCGGTCGATGATGGCATCGCCATGGGCCATGACGGGATGCTCTATAGCCTGCCCAGCCGCGAGCTGATCGCCGACAGCGTCGAGTTCATGGTCAACGCCCATTGCGCCGATGCGATGGTATGCATCTCGAACTGCGACAAGATCACGCCGGGCATGCTGATGGCGGCGCTGCGCATCAATATCCCGGCGGTGTTCGTTTCGGGCGGGCCGATGGAAGCGGGCAAAGTGCTGATCAAAGGCAAGGAGCATGCGCTCGATCTGGTCGATGCAATGGTCGCGGCCGCTGACGATACGATGACCGACGAGGAAGTCGATTCGATCGAAAAGGCGGCGTGCCCCACATGCGGTTCGTGCTCGGGCATGTTCACTGCCAATTCGATGAACTGCCTGACCGAAGCGCTGGGCCTGTCGCTTCCCGGCAACGGCTCAACCCTGGCGACCCATGCCGATCGCAAGCGGCTGTTTCTCGAAGCGGGCCGCCTGATCGTCGATCTGTGCCAGCGCCATTATGAACAGGACGACGCGAGCGTATTGCCGCGTGCGATTGCCAGCTTTGAAGCGTTCGAAAACGCGGTCAGCCTCGATATCGCGATGGGCGGATCGACCAACACCGTGCTGCATCTGCTTGCCGCCGCGCATGAGGCGGGGGTCGATTTCACGATGCGCGATATCGACAGGATCTCGCGCCGCGTGCCGTGCCTGTCAAAGGTCGCGCCGACCAAGGCCGATGTCCACATGGAAGACGTGCACCGCGCTGGCGGAATCATGGCGCTGCTGGGGCAGCTCGATGTCGCCGGGTTGCTGCACCGCGATCTGCCGACCGTGCACAGCAAGACCATGGGCGACGCGCTCGCGCTGTGGGATGTGTCGCGCACGGCCGCGCCGCATGTGCAGGAGTTTTACCGCGCGGCACCGGGCGGCGTGCCGACGCAGGTCGCCTTCAGCCAGAGCCGCCGCTGGAAGGAGCTCGACCTCGACCGCGAGAACGGCGTGATCCGCTCCGCCGCCCACGCTTTCAGCCAGGATGGCGGGCTTGCGGTGCTTTACGGGAATATCGCGCTGGAAGGCTGCATCGTGAAAACCGCCGGGGTCGATCCGTCGGTTCTGGTGTTCGCGGGGCCGGCCAAAGTCTATGAAAGCCAGGACGCCGCTGTCACCGCCATTCTGACCGGGCAGGTCGTGGCGGGCGATGTCGTGGTGATCCGTTACGAAGGGCCAAAGGGCGGGCCGGGCATGCAGGAAATGCTCTATCCCACCAGCTATCTGAAATCCAAAGGGCTCGGCGCGGCTTGCGCGCTGCTTACCGATGGGCGGTTTTCTGGCGGAACTTCGGGACTTTCGATCGGGCATGCCTCGCCCGAAGCGGCGGAGGGCGGCGCGATCGGGTTGGTCGAGAACGGCGACCGGATCGAGATCGACATCCCGGCGCGCACCATCCATCTGGCGGTTTCCGACCAAGTTTTGGCGGAACGCCGCGCCGCAATGGACGCAAAAGGCGCTTCCGCCTGGGAGCCCGCCAAGCCGCGCCCGCGCAAGGTTTCGCCCGCGCTGCAGGCCTATGCCGCGATGACCACCAGCGCCTCGCGCGGCGCGGTGCGCGATGTGTCGCAAATTAAGGGCCGCTTAGCACCGCAATAGCGCGCACTTAGGGCGTAGTTATCGAGGAATTGGAGAGACGGCATCGCCCAGCAGATCCTGACCGCTGCGCAAATGCGCGCCGCCGAACAGGCGCTGATCGCCGCAGGTACGAGCGCCGCGCAGTTGATGGAGCAGGCAGGCTGCGGCGCGGGTGAATGGGTGCGCCGCATGGCTGCGGGACGCGCTGTTACCGTGCTGTGCGGGCCGGGCAACAATGGCGGTGACGGCTATGTGATCGCGCGGACCTTGCACGAGCGCGGTGTGCCTGTCTGCGTGGTTGCCGCAGGTGAGCCGACAACGGCAGAGGCGCAGGCGGCAAAAGCACGCTTTTCCGGGGAAATTCGTGCCAGCGACGCAAGCATGCGCGGCCATGTGCTGGTCGATTGCCTGTTTGGCACCGGGCTCAAGCGGCCCCTTTCGGACGAGACGCTCAAGCGGCTTTTGCGATTGTCGCTCGATCACCCGATGCGGATTGCGATCGATCTGCCGAGCGGGATGGACAGCGACAGCGGTGCTTGCCTCAATCCCGGACTGCCCGGCTATCAGCTGACGATAGCGCTCGGCGCCTGGAAGCGCGCGCATTGGACGATGCCGGCGGCCGCGCACATGGGCGCATTGCGTTTGGTCGATCTGGGCGTGGCGACGCTCGAAAATGCCGATCTGCTCCTCGAAAAGCCGGAAATTGCCGCTCCTGGCGCAGATTCGCACAAGTATCGGCGCGGGCTGCTCGCAATTGTCGGCGGCCAGATGCCGGGGGCGACATTGCTGTCAGCCGAAGCCGCGATGCGTGCGGGCGCTGGCTATGTGAAGCTGATGAGCACGGCGCGGCCGGAAGGCGTGCCTGCCGGATTGGTGTGCGAGGCGGCACCCGATCTTGCCGCGCTTGATGATCGGCGGATCGCCGCGGTGCTGGTTGGCCCCGGGCTGGGCCGCGATGATGCCGCGCGCGCGCGGTTGCGGGCGGTTCTGGAATGCGGCGTGCCAGCGGTGCTCGACGCTGATGCGCTGATGCTGCTAGGGCCGGATATGCCGCACAATGGAAGCCTTGTTCTTACCCCCCACGAAGGGGAAATGGCGGCCCTGGAAAACGCGTTCGGCCTGGCTGCAACGGGACCGCGCCGCGACCGCGCGCTTGCTATGGCGCAGAAGTCGCGAGCCGTTGTCCTGCTCAAAGGCCCCGACAGCGTGATCGCCTCGCCCGAAGGCACGGTAACGATGTCCCCGCTCGCTTCCTCATGGCTCTCGGTTGCCGGAAGCGGCGATGTGCTGGCAGGGATGATCGTCAGCCGCCTTGCCGTGCACCGCGATCCGCTAAAGGCCGCGCGTGAAGGCCTCTGGCTCCATGGCGAGGCCGCGCGCCAATGCGGCGCGGCGTTCACTGCCAGCGATCTCGCGGCGGCGACCACCGGCGCAATGCAGGCAGCGCTGCGATGAGCGCGGATGGCCTGATCGTGCGCGTTGCCGCCAAAGGCGAAGGCGCTACCGCCGATGGCCGCTATGTCGCGCTCGCGGCTCCCGGCGACGTGCTCGAAGCCGATGGCTCGCTCACCCTTGGCCCGGATCATGTGCCGCCCGCCTGCCGCCATTTCCCCACCTGCGGCGGCTGCCAGTTGCAGCATCTCTCGGAGCGCGCGCTCACGGCATATGTGGGCGACCGGGTGGCGGGCGCGGCGCGCGGGCAGGGGATCGATCCGGGCGAGGTGGCCGCGCCGCATCTCTCGCCGCCCGCCACGCGCCGCCGCGCCACGCTTCATGCGCAAGCGATCGGCAAGCGCGTCGTGATCGGGTTTCGCGAAGCCGGCGCGCACCGGATTGTCGATATGCGCGAATGCCCGGTGATCGCCGCGCCGCTGTTTGCGCTTGTCGCGCCGCTGCGCGCGCTGCTCGAACGGCGCGGCGACCGCAAGCTGGCGGTGGATATCGAGCTGGTGCTGGCCGATCAGGGCGCGGCGATGAACCTTTCCGGCCTCAAGATCGAAGGCCTCGTCCAGATCGAGGCGATGCTCGATTTTGCCAAGGACAATGCGCTGGCGCGGCTCACGGTCGATGCGGGCGACGGCCCTGAAACCACGTGGGAACCCGAACCGGTCACGGTGACGTTCGGGACTGTGCCGGTGGCGCTGCCGGTCGGCGCGTTCCTGCAGGCAACGCGCGATGGCGAGGACGCGCTGGCCGCCGCCGCACGCGATTGGCTTGGCGGCAGCGCGGCGGTGGCCGATCTGTTTTCCGGGCTCGGCACATTTGCCTTTGCGCTCGCCGGCCCCGGGACCAAAGTTCTTGCGGTGGAGGGCGCGCGCGATGCCCATTTCGCGTGCCAAGCGGCGGCGCGCCAGGCGGGCGCGCCGGTCCATGCGCTGCACCGCGATCTTTACCGCAATCCGCTGCGCACCGAAGAGCTTAACCGGTTCAGCGGCGTGCTGCTCGATCCGCCGCGCTCCGGCGCGCGCGAGCAGGTGATCCAGCTGGCCGCATCCACCGTGCCGCGCGTGGTCTATATCAGCTGCAACCCGGCGAGCTGGGCCAAGGACGCCGCCACTTTGCTGGCGGGCGGCTACCGGCTCGCCGCGCTGCGACCGGTTGGCCAGTTCCGCTGGTCAACGCATGTCGAGCTGGCGAGCCTGTTCGTGCGCTAGAGACTGATGCCATGACTTTGGCCCACCGTGATTGCCCTTGGAAGCTCCTCGGCAAGGAGCGTTGTGCAGGGTGGGCTTTTGCAAACGCGATGCCGGCATGACCGTCATTGGTGGGGAGCGGACATCTCTGCAAACACCCTGTCCGTCGCCCCGTGCTTGACACGGGGCTTGGCTTCCCTTGCTGTCGTGCGATTGGCTTGACCTCTGGGACCAGTCGTATCAGGCGGGAGATGCGCGGTCTGGCGAGGCCGAAAGGTAGCCAAGCCCCGTGTCAAGCACGGGGCGACGGCAGGTTTTGGGTGGTGATTTGGTGAGCCGCTATGGCCGGAAATGGTGGGGAGCGGACATTTCTGCTTCGCCTAATAAACGCTAGCGCCCCAGACGCTGGCGCGTCCGCTGCCACCATGAACCCTGCCCCGAAGAGGCCACTGCCAAGAGGCGCTTCGCTTGCGTTACGGTGACACCGAGCAGATGCGCGATCTCCTTCACTGAGATTTCGGGTCGTTCCTTCCGCAGGTCTTCCGCAGTCCAAATCAGCGACGGAGCAAGTCGCTCTAGAAAGATGCAGGGTCGAATGCGTAAAGCGTGGCCCGTCTTTAACACGCGCTCGTAGCTGAGAAACTCGACCGGCCATTCAGCGTTGACAGAAATGCGGGTGGCCTCATCGACGGTCAACCGCCGTAGGAAGTGCTCATCGAAAATGCGTTCTTCCTGAGCAATCATCCAATGCTGATTGCAGGCGCGGCACTGCGAAAGGTGTAGCCACCAAGCTGCTCCGCCATGATCGACAACGTTTTCGACGGTCGCGAACACTCGCTCGTCGAGACCGTCGCCGCCCATTGGCACTGCGGCCAAGTCCGGCAGGGATGCGCAGCAGCAAGGGCTTGGTGCTTCATTCATCAAAGTATGATGCAGCCAAGAGCGAATGGCCGCAAATGGAGCGCTTGCCGCCCTTCCGGCTTTTCACCCGATAGCTGCCGGTCGGGTTTTGGTGGAGCGCGGACATCAGCCGGGTGGCTACTTAACAATTGTGGGCTGGCGGCGGCCCTAAACCCAGTGCGGCCTCGATCTCTTCAAAGGTAAACGTGCCAGTCTGTTCAATTCCAATCATTGCCATAAGCATTATGGTCCTGTCGTCAAAATTGGAACAGCCTTGGACGCTTATTACCCCCTCTCCGAACAAGTTGACAAACTCGTTGATCAAGTCGCCAAGCGGCCGTTCATCGTCCCAATAAACACTCTCGCGAAAGTACTTCCACTCGATCTCTGCTCGATTGGCTGCTGCCAGCGTGATCGGCGTGGCCCAGTTGGAGTCGTCGTCACACATCGAGTAGGACTATAAAGATAACGCGGAACGTCCGCAACTGGGGCGAAAGCGGCCATCAACCCGCCATGCGTTTGCAAGAGACCTAACCGCCTTGTCGAAGCATGGGACACGCCGGTTGCGGCAGCGCCCTTCGCCAAGCACGGGGTGAGCGGGCTAGGTTCAGGTTCCAGGCACGAAGCGTCAGCGCGTGAACACCGCCATCGCGGCATGGGTCACCAGCGCCATCAGCGCCAGGCTCGACAGCACGAACAGCCCGAAACGCGGCGCGACCTTGTTCACGGTCGATTGGAAGATCGAGTGCGCCACGCGCAAGGCGACGTAGACCCATGCGATGGCGAGATTGATGCCGCCGCCCTGGCCGATCAGCGCAAGCACCAGCGCGACCGCATAGAACACCGTGGGCGCTTCGTGGAGGTGGTTGTAGTTGTGCGCTTTCCACTGGATGCTCGGCTTGATCAGCCCTTCCAGCTTGGCTCCCGTCCAGCCCACATCGGCATTGGGATCATTGGACTTGGGCAGCGCGGTGATCGCCGGGATGCGGGTTGCATACATCCACACCCACATGACCATCGTCCAGATCGCCAGTGCCACCACCGGCTTTAGAATCTCCATGCCTTCCATTGCATTTCCCCCGAATGTTGCCGGCACCTAGGTGAACAGCGCCAATTCGATTGTCAATTGCAACTGATCGCCCTTGCGAAGGCATCCGGATCGACATTTCCGCCCGACAGGATCACCGCCGTCCGCCCGTCGCTCGGCACCTGACCGCCAAGGACAGCCGCCAAAGCCGCCGCGCCGCCCGGTTCGAGCACGAGGTGCAGCTTGGCAAAGGCATAGACTTGCGCCGCCCGGACTGCTGCCTCGCTCACCGCCACCCCCTGCATTCCGCGCGCCGTCATGACCGCGAAATTGATCGGGAAGGTCGTCATGGCCTGCAAGGCATCGCACGCCGTTGGCGGCGGATTGGCCCCGACCCCGACGATTTCGCCGCCGGCCAGGCTGCGCCGGACATCATCCCAACCCTCTGGCTCGACCGGCACGATGGCGGCCTCCGGGCAAGCCAGCGCAAGCCCCGAGGCGAGCCCGCCGCCTGCGCACGGGGTGACGATCCGGGTCGGGAGCCCGCCGGCAAAGCACTCCATCTGCGAGGCCAGCTCGATCCCGGCGCTGCCCTGACCTTCGATCACCCACGCATCGCCATAGGCGTGCACCAGCACCGCGCCGCTTTTCGCGCAGATCTCCGCCGCGATGGCATCGCGCGATTGGGTGAGGCGCTCGTAAAGCACCACGTCCGCCCCGAGCCGCCGCGTTTCCGAAAGCTTCACCTGCGGCGCGTCTGACGGCAAGACGATGGTCGCGGCGATGCCCAGCCGCCGCGCTGCCCAGGCCACGCCTTGCGCATGATTGCCGCTGGAAACCGCCACCACGCCGCGCGCACGTTCTTCCTCGGTCATGTCGGTCAGGCGGTGCCAGGCGCCGCGAACCTTGAACGCGCCCATCGGCTGCAGGCTTTCGGCCTTGCACCACACGGTCGCGCCACCGGGCAGTTCGAGCGGCAGCAGCGGCGTCTGCGGCAGGAGCGCGGCCACTTTGGCAGCGGCGCGCAGCACGCCGTCGCGGGTTGGCACGCGAAGCTCCGGAGCTGGGGGCTGTGGGGCAGGGGCGAATTGGGGACTTGGGTTTGTCATGCCCTTACCTTAAAGGCGCTGGTTCTGAAGCGCCAGCGCGGCTGCGGCGCGCAATCGATTGGGAGTGCCCCTATGGCCAAAGTCCTCGTTATCGGCGCTGGCGGCGTCGGTTCGGTTGCCGTCCACAAGATGGCCATGAATGCTGACATCTTCAGCGACATCGCGTTGGCGAGCCGCACGGTTTCCAAGTGCGAGGCGATTGCCGCCTCGGTCATGGAGCGCACCGGGGTGACCGTCGCGACTTATGCGCTCGATGCCGATGACGTGGCGGCGACCACGGCGTTGCTGCGCGAGCTCAAGCCCGCGCTCGTGGTCAATCTCGCGCTGCCTTATCAGGATCTGCACATCATGGACGCCTGCCTTGCGGCGGGGGTCAATTATATGGACACCGCGAATTACGAGCCGATCGACGAGGCGAAGTTCGAGTATCACTGGCAATGGGCTTATCACGAGCGGTTCAAGGAAGCCGGCCTGATGGCGCTGCTGGGTTCGGGCTTCGATCCGGGCGTGACTTCGGTCTTCGCCACCTGGCTCCGCAAGCACAAGCTCGATACGATCCGCACGCTCGACATCCTGGATTGCAACGGCGGCGATCACGGCCAGCACTTTGCCACCAATTTCAACCCCGAAATCAACATCCGCGAAGTGACCGCGCCCGCGCGCCACTGGCTGAACGGCGCATGGGTCGAGACGCCTGCGCTGACGATCCGTCAGACCTTCGATTTCGAGGCGGTCGGCCCCAAGAACATGTATCTGATGTACCACGAAGAGCTCGAAAGCCTCGCGCATCATCTGCCCGAGATCGAGCGCATCCGCTTCTGGATGACCTTCGGCGATGCCTATATCACGCATCTCACCGTGCTGCAGAACGTGGGCATGACGCGGATCGATCCGGTGATGTATAATGGTCAGGAGATCATTCCGCTCCAGTTCCTCAAAGCCGTGCTGCCCGAGCCTGCATCGTTGGGGGCCACGACCAAGGGCAAGACCAATATCGGCGATATCGCCACGGGCCTGAAGGACGGGGTGGAGAAGACCTTTTACATCTACAATATCTGCGACCACGAAGACGCCTATGCCGAAACCGGCAACCAGGCGGTGAGCTACACCACCGGCGTTCCCGCAATGATCGGCGCGGCGCTGATGGTGCAGGGCATTTGGAGCGGTGCGGGTGTGTTTAACATCGAACAGCTCGATCCCGATCCTTACATGGACATGCTCAATGCCCATGGGTTGCCCTGGCAGGTGAAGGAGCTTGAAGGGCCGCTGGCGTTTTGACCGCTTCCCGTGAACGGGAAAGTCCTATGGAGAAGGTCATGGAAACCAGAGCCGGCGATCCGGGTGCTTTTGCCCACTTCGACCTTGACCGCGTCGACAGCCCGGCGTTTGTGGTTGATGTCGCGGCATTGCGGCGCAACCTTGAGGTTTTGAGCGATATCCGCGACCGCGCCGGGATCAAGGTGCTGGCCGCGATGAAGGCTTTCTCGATGTGGCGGGTCGCGCCGGTCATCGGCGAATACCTCGACGGCGTGTGCACGTCGGGGCTGTGGGAAGCGCGGCTGGCGGCCGAGCATTATGCGGGCGAGGTCGCGACTTACTGCGCGGCGTACAAGGGCGAGGACATGGCGCAGATCCTTGCGCTTTCGGACCATGTCATCTTCAACACCCCGGGCCAGCATGCCCGGATGGCAGGCGAGCTCGAGCAAGCGCGCGCGGCGGGCGAGCGCTTCGATATCGGCTTGCGGATCAATCCGCTGCACCCGACCGGCGAAGTGCCGCGCTATGATCCTTGCGCCCCGCATTCGCGGCTGGGGTTCCCGGTGGATCAATTGACTGCGGCGCATCTCGAAGGCGTCAGCGGGCTCCACTTCCATTCGCTGTGCGAGCAGGATTTCGCGCCGCTCGAACGCACATGGGCGGCGCTCAAACCGCATATCGCGCCCTATTTCGGCCAGCTTTCCTGGCTCAACTTCGGCGGCGGCCATCATGTCACCCGCGCGGATTACCAGCGGGACGAGCTTGTCGCTTTCCTGCGGGGCGTCAAAGCCGAAACCGGGTGCGAGATCTACCTTGAGCCGGGGGAAGCAGTCGCGCTCGATGCGGGCATATTGGTCGGCACCGTGCTCGATACCCTCGACAATGGCATGAAGCTCGCCGTCACCGACATTTCCGCCACCTGCCACATGCCCGATGTGATCGAGGCGCCGTATCGCCCCGCCATGCTGGGCGAACTGCCCATCGACGAGTACGAGGACGGCGAGGGCGAAGCGCCCGTCCGGCTCGGCGGGCCATCGTGCCTTGCGGGCGACGTGATCGGCGATTACCGCATGGGCACGCCCTGCGCGCCCGGCACGCGCTTCGCGTTCCTCGACCAGGCGCACTATTCGATGGTCAAGACCACCACGTTCAACGGCGTGCCGCTGCCTTCGATCTGGCTGTGGGACAGCGCGACCGACAGCCTCGAATGCGTCCGCCGATTTCAATATGAGGACTTTCGCGACCGGCTCTCGTGAGCCATTGTCTGGCCAAGGACAATGACAGGCGGAGAGTTCGAATGGCGGATGTGCAGCTCGATGGCGTGACCAGCGACCCGGTGGCAATGGGCTGGATGGTCGGCGCGCCGCCGCCGCCCGAGAAGCGCATCCTCGCCGGCCGCGCCGATCACATGCGCTTTCCGATGATCCGCTGGTCCTATTCCAACATGCGCAGTTTTGCTGCGACCGCCAATGTCGCGGCAAGCGGCACCGGTGTCCCGTTTCCGCGCGCGCTGCGGCCCGAACTGGCCGAGGTGCGCTTCCTGCCGATCGGCGGCAGCGCGGAGACGACCTTCGAGCAATCGCTGATCCGCAACTATACCGACGGCATTCTCGTGCTGCACAAAGGCGAAGTGGTGTTCGAGCGCTGGTTCGGCGTCACCGGCCCGCTCACGCGCCATATCGCCTTTTCGGTGACCAAGAGCTTTGTCGGCACCCTGGCGGAAATGCTGGTCGGCGAGGGGTTGATCGACCTTTCCGCGCGGGTCGACTCGGTTGTGCCCGAACTCGCCTCCAGCGGCTTTGGCAGCGCGACGATCGGGCAAGTGCACCATATGACCACCGCGCTCGATTATTCGGAAGACTATGCCGATCCCAATTCGGGCATCGGGGCCTATAGCGCCGCGCTCGGCCTCACCCCCCGGCCGGCGGGCTATGCCGGTCCGGACAACCTGTGGGATTACCTGACCACGGTGCCGGGCAAGGGGCAGCACGGCGACGCCTTCGTCTACCGCACACCCAACACCGATGTGCTGGCGTGGATTATCACGCGCGCTGCGGGCAAGCCATTGCACCAGCTGCTCTCCGAGCGCCTGTGGCAGCCGCTGGGCATGCTGGGCGATGCCGATCTGATGGTCGACGAGGCAGGTTCGCCGTTCGCGGGCGGCGGGCTCAATCTGCGGCTCGAGGATCTGCTCCGCTTCGGTGAGGCGCTGCGGCTGGACGGGGCAGGGGTTATCCCCGAAGCCGATGTTGCGCGCATCCGCGCCGGGGGCAATCCGGCGCATTTCGATCCGGTCACTTATCCGCATCTGCCAGGCTGGAGCTATGGCAGCCAGTGGTGGCACGCGCACGACAACCACGGCGCGTTCACCGCGCGCGGCATCCATGGTCAGACCCTGTGGATCGATCCGGCAGCCGAAATGGTGGTCGCGCGATTCGCCTCGCACCCGATCGCGACCAGCCTTGCCAACGATCCGCACTCGGTGCCCGCGTGGCGTGCGCTTGCAGATGCGCTAAATCCCTGAAAAAATACTGATATGTCTTAAATAAGACATTTTTTTGACAGATGTTTGCGCGACCCCTTTTTTCACTTGATGTTCAGACTGGGACCTCTATTTACGCCCTCGCTGCCCCATGGGGACTTCCAAACCGCAAGGCAGCTTTTTTCACTGTTCCGTTTGGGGGTCCCTTGAGTTGCACATCCATCATGACGCATTGGCTGTAGTTGGCGCGCACGCGCCTGATCAACCCGCCATTCTCAATCGCCCGCACGCCGCCGCGCGCGCTGCCCGTTTCTTCGTCGAGAAGTTTCCGGGCAAGCCGCTCTATGCGGTAAAGGCCAATCCTTCGCCGGATCTGCTCCGCGTGCTGTGGGATGCTGGCGTGACGCATTACGACGTCGCCTCGATCGGTGAGACGCGCCTCGTGCGCGCCACGCTGCCCGAGGCGGTGCTGTGCTTCATGCACCCGGTAAAGACATCCAGCGCCATCGAAGAAGCCTACCGCGACCACGGCGTCCGCGTGTTCAGCCTCGATTCGCTCGAGGAACTGGAAAAGGTTCGCCTCGCTGCGACGGCGGCCAATGGCGGCACGCTGCCTGAGGATCTGACCTTGTGCGTGCGCCTGCGGGTGTCGTCCGAAGGGTCCGAGCTCAGCCTCGCCTCGAAGTTCGGCGTTGACCTGACCGGCGCGGCAGAGCTGCTCCAGGCCGCGCGGCAGGTGGCCGATGCGCTGGGCATCTGCTTCCATGTCGGCAGCCAGTCGATGAGCCCGCACGCCTATGTGCAGGCGCTGGAGCGGGTGCGCGCCGCGATTGTCGATGCGGCGGTGACGGTCGACATTATCGATGTCGGCGGCGGCTTCCCCTCGATCTATCCGGGCATGGAGCCGCCTGCGCTGGAGGATTACTTCGGCCTGATCGACCGGACTTACGAATCGCTGCCGGTGTCTTACTCTGCCGAGTTGTGGTGCGAGCCCGGCCGCGCGCTGTGCGCCGAATACAATTCGATCATCGTGCGCGTCGAAAAGCGCCGCGGGAGCGAACTTTTCATCAACGACGGCGCTTACGGCGCATTGTTCGATGCGGCGCACGTGGGCTGGCGCTTCCCGGTCAAGCTGCTGCGCGCCAAGGCGAGCGAGCAGGCGATGGAGCCGTTCAGCTTCTGGGGTCCGACGTGCGACGACATGGACCACATGGACGGTCCGTTCGAATTGCCGGGCGATGTTAAAGCGGGCGATTTCATCGAGATCGGCATGCTCGGCGCCTATGGCGCGGCGATGAAAACGGCGTTCAACGGGTTCGGCGCGAACGATGTTTTCGAAGTGAGCGACGAGCCGATGTCGAGCCAGTATCGCGGCGACCGGCGCGATACCCGCGTCTCAAACAACGTCGTATCGCTGCGGTAAGCCGCGCTCAGGTAGGATGGATCAGGCAAGGGCTCCGCGAGCAATCGCGGGGCCCTTCTTGCGTGTGCAATCGTTGATCGGGTAAGCCGATATCACTGAGCGAAGAAATACGTTATCGTTTGCATATTGGCTGGGACACATTCGATCTGTCGCTGCGCACTGCGCCATTCCCTGCGCCGGGAATACCGCGCGCGCCGCAGCGACACCGGGTTCGCGAGCCCCGAGCAAGGGCTCATAAAAAAGGGAGAGACGACCATGTTGCGAGTTTCGATTTCGGCAATGGCACTGGCGCTTGCCGCGGCTATGGCTCCGGCGGTTGTGCTGGCGCAAGACACCGCCGCACCGGCTGCGGCCAAGGCGCTGACGAACAAGGACTGGTGGCCCAATCTGCTCGATCTGTCGGCGCTGCGCCACGATGATGCAGGCGCCAATCCCTATGGCGCGGATTTCAACTACGCCAAGGCGTTCGCCAAGCTCGATCTCGCTGCAGTGAAGAAGGACATCAACGCGGCGCTCACCACCTCGCAGCCATGGTGGCCGGCCGATTATGGCAATTACGGCCCGTTCTTCATCCGCCTCGCCTGGCACAGCGCGGGCACTTATCGTTCGATCGACGGGCGCGGGGGCAGCGATGGCGGCGAGCAGCGGTTCGAACCGCTCAATTCCTGGCCCGATAACGCCAGCCTCGACAAGGCGCGCCGCCTGCTGTGGCCCATCAAGCAGAAATATGGCCGCGCGCTGTCGTGGGGCGATCTGATGGTGCTTTCGGGCAATGTCGCGCTCGAAAACATGGGCTTCAAGACGCTGGGCTTCGCCGGTGGGCGGGTCGATGCGTGGGAGCCGGACCTGGTGTTCTGGGGCCCGGAGACCAAGCTGCTGGCCGCTGCCGCCGAGCGGTTTGACGACAAGCGCCAGCTCAAGGGGCCGCTGGCCGCGACGCAGATGGGGCTGATCTACGTCAATCCCGAAGGACCGGGCGGCAATCATGATCCGCTGGCCGCCGCGCACGACATCCGGCAGGCGTTTGGCCGCATGGCGATGAGCGACGAGGAAACCGCCGCGCTGATCGCGGGCGGCCACACTTTCGGCAAGGCGCACGGCGCGCACAAGCCCGATGAATGCGTGGGCGCGGACCCCACCGCTGCGCCGATCGAGCAGCAAGGCCTCGGCTGGCAGAACAAGTGCGGCAAGGGCAGCGGCGGCGATGCGGTGACCAGCGGTCTTGAAGGCGCCTGGTCGGCCAACCCGATCGCGTTCACGACGCAGTACCTCGACAACCTCTATGGCTTCGAATGGGTCAAGACCAAGAGCCCGGCCGGCGCGACGCAGTGGATTCCGAGCACTGAATTTGCAGCCAGACTGGTGCCCGATGCGCACGATCCCAATGTGCGCCACGCGCCGATCATGTTCACCACCGACATCGCGATGCGCGAGGACCCGGGCTTCCGCAAGATCACCATGCGGATGAAGCAGGACCCGAAATACTTCGCCGATTCCTTTGCCCGCGCGTGGTTCAAGTTGACTCACCGCGATCTGGGGCCGCGCGCGCGGTATCTCGGCGCGGACGTGCCCAAGGTCGAATTTGCCTGGCAGGATCCGCTGCCCAAGGCGGACTATGCCATGATCAGCGCCGCGGATGCCGCGACGCTCAAGGGCAAACTGCTCGGTGCAGGGCTCGCTCCGGCGCAGCTCATCAGGACAGCCTGGGCCTCGGCCTCCACGTTTCGCGCGACCGACATGCGCGGCGGGGCCAACGGCGCGCGCATCCGGTTTGCGCCGATGAAGGACTGGGCGGCCAACGAGCCGGCCGAGCTTGCCAAAGTCCTGGCGGCGCTGGGCAAGGTCAAGGCTGATTTCGACAAGAGCGCGGGCGGCGGCAAGAAAGTCAGCATCGCCGACCTGATCGTGCTCGGCGGCAATGCGGCTGTCGAACAGGCCGCGGCCAAAGCCGGGTTCACGCTCGATGTGCCGTTCACTCCGGGCCGAGTCGATGCCGATGCGGCGATGATCGACGCCGCCTCGATCGCGGTGCTCGAACCGAAAGCCGATGGCTTCCGCAACTGGTACGGCAAGGACGCCTATCTTCCGCCGGTTCAGGCGCTGGTTGAAAAAGCGTCGATGATGGGGCTGACCGTGCCCGAAATGACCGTGCTCGTGGGCGGGCTGCGCGTGCTTGGGGCCAATGCCGGCGGATCGGCCCACGGCGTGCTGACCAGCCGCCCCGGCGCGCTCACCAACGATTTCTTCGTCAACCTGCTCGGCATGGAAACGAAGTGGTCGAAGGCGGCCACGGGCGAGGGGCTTTACGAAGGGCGCGGCCGCGCCGATGGTGCGCTCAAGTGGACTGCTACCCCGGTCGATCTGATCTTCGGCTCGAATTCGGAGCTGCGCGCGGTGGCCGAAGCCTATGCCGCCGAAGACGGCAAGGCGCAGTTCGCACAGGACTTTGTCAAGGCGTGGAACAAGGTGATGAACGCCGACCGGTTCTGAGCCGCACTGCTCGATCGCCGGAACGAGAGCGGCCCCGCATGGTGGTGCGGGGCCGTTTCACTTGCCCGGCGTGCTCGGCGGGTGCGACCTTGTCACGGCAATCCCCAGTTCGCGCTCGGCTTGCTCGAGCCAGCTCACGTCGTGCGCGGGCACGATGATCAGCCGGGGCGCGCGCTGTTGCAGGTCCGCCAGTCCCTTGAGCCAGCCGATGACCGCGCCGCGGTCCTCGGTGCCGTTCCACTCCGCCATATAGCGCGAGCGCGGCCGCAGCCAGGTGAGGTTGCGCTCCATCGGCATGGTATCACCCGCAAACAGCAGCTCGCGCCCGCTGGCGAGGCGCACGTAGATCATCTGCGAGCCCGGCGTGTGCCCCGGGGTATGCAGCATCACCACCCCCGGCGCGATCGCGGCATAGTCCCCGGAATGCTGCTTGACCGCCTGCGCGATGGCCAGCGCCGGGACCAGCTGCGAGATGCGCTTGGCCTGATCGGGATTGGTGATCGTGTGCGCGGCAAGCAGCGCACGCGATGGCGATGCGGTCAATCCGCCGATATGGTCGATATCCTGCCCGGTAAACACGATCCGGCGCGCCTGGCGCAGCCACGCATCGACGGTCTGCTGCGCCGCCGCATCGTAATCGGCAAAGCCGGCCGCCATGGCCTGATCCGGGCTCAATCCGGCATCGATCACCGTATCGCCGCCGGGGGTGACAAGGCGGTAGACCACGGCGCCCACCGCGTCGCTCTTCAGCCCGCCGCTGGCGACCAGCAGGGTGCCGGGATAGGCATCGCTCGCGGGCAGCGCCGCTTCGATCGCGGTCGGCAGCGGCCCCTCGAGCATGCCCGCCGCAGCGCGCAGGCGGCCGAGATCGATCGGCCGGGCAGGGGCATGGCGCGGGCCGGTATCGATCAGCAGCCAATAGTAAGGGACCGCGATGAGCAGCGCTAGCACAAGCGCCGCTTTGGTCAGCGGGGAGATGCGCCAGCCTTCCCAGACGTCGGTTTCGGATGGTTCCCTCAAAACACGAACCCCTGGTCCAGCCCGCGCGCGGCCAGCGCGGGCGCGAGCGCTTGCATGTCGTCCCTGCCGCCGGTGAAGATGGCGCGATCCGGGCGTTCGCGCCGCCATGGCTGCCCCGCGGTGAGAAAGGCGATGCGCCGCGCGATGCCCGCCGCGCCATCGACGAACGCAACGCCGGGGCCAAATGCCGCGCCCAGTTCATCGGCGACCAGCGGGAAATGGGTGCAGGCCAGCACCACGGTGTCGATCGCCGCGCCGCCCGGCATCGCGCGCAAGGCCGCCGCCGCGCGCGCGAAGATCGCCGGATCGACCGGCGCGCCGCGCAGCTTCGCCTCCGCTGCCCCCACCAGTTCGGGCGCGGCGTGGCGCAGCAGCACTTTGCCCGCGGCAAATTCGGCCTCGAGCCGGTCGACATAGCCCTGGCGGATCGTCGCCTCGGTGCCGAGCAGGCCGATCACGCCGCTCTGCGTGCGCAGCGCGGCGGGTTTGATCGCGGGCACGGTGCCGACAATCGGCACTTCCAGCACTTCGCGCACCGAAGCCAGCGCGATGGTCGAGGCGGTGTTGCAGGCGATGCACACCAGCCGGGGGGCAAACCGTTCGGTCATGCGGCCCAGCAGCCCCGCCACCCGCGCCGCGATCTGCGCCTCGGTCTTGGTGCCATAGGGCAGCCCGGCGAGATCGGCGGCGTAGATCACCGGCGCTTCGGGCAGCAGCAGGCGCACTTCATCGAGCACGGAAAGCCCGCCCACGCCGGAATCGAACACCAGCAGCGGCGCGGCGGGATCGATCGGTCGAGGCTCGATCGCGCCGCTGCGCCCGCTGTGCCTTGCCCCTGTTGCGGTATCCGTCCCCTGCATCGGGGTTCCTTATCCGGTGTGGAGGCAAAAAGAAAATAGCGCCTCTCCCTTTTGTCGCCGCGCGCGGCTAAGGACGCAGGGGTGGAACCCATTGTAGCCTCGGGCTTTGTCTTTGCTGCCGCCTATCTGCTGGGCTCGATTCCGTTCGGGCTGCTGTTCACGCGGCTGTTCGGCGCGGGCGATCTGCGCGCTATCGGCTCGGGCAACATCGGCGCCACCAACGTGCTGCGCACCGGGCGCAAGGGGCTGGCTGCCGCAACTTTGCTGTTCGATCTGGCCAAGGGCTGCGCGGCGGTGGCGGCGGCCCGCGCCTTCGTGCCGGGGGCCGAGGCGCTGGCGGCGCTGGGCGCGGTCATCGGGCATTGCTTCCCGGTGTGGCTGGGCTTTCGCGGCGGCAAGGGCGTGGCCACGATGATGGGGGTCGTGCTCGGGCTTGCCTGGCCGGTCGCGCTGGTATTTGCCGGCGTCTGGCTCGGCGTGCTCTATGCCCGGCGCGTGTCGTCGCTGGCCGGGATGAGCGCTGCGGTCTCGGCCCCGATCGCCGCGCTTGTGCTGGGGTATGGCCGTTACGGCGCGGTGCTGGGCGGGCTGGCGTTGCTGGTGCTGTGGCTGCACCGCGCCAATATCGCACGGCTGCGCGCAGGGACCGAACCGCAGGTCGGCACCAGGGAATGAATGCCGCCGCTGCGCCAAGGCTGGATCAGGCCGAAGCTTTCGCCCGCATCCGGCTGCTGCGCTCCCCCAACATCGGCCCGGTCAGCTATTTCCAGCTCATCCGCCGCATGGGCAGCGCGGCCAGCGCGCTCGACGCTCTGCCCGATCTCGCCGCGCGGGGGGGAGGGCGCTATCAACCCGCGCCCGCCGCGCGGATCGAGGCGGAGATCGCCGCCGTCCGTGCGGCGGGCGCGCGCTATCTGTTTCACGATGCGGACGATTATCCGGCGGCGCTCATCGCGCTGGAAAACCCGCCGCCGATCCTGACCATGCGCGGCGACGCTGCCATCCTGCGCCAGCCCGCCGTGGCGCTGGTCGGCGCGCGCAATGCCTCGGCGGGCGCGGTCAAGCTCGCGCGCGAATTCGGCGCGGCGCTGGCCGCGCGCGGCTATGCGGTCATCTCCGGGCTGGCGCGCGGCATCGATGCGGCGGCGCATCAGGGCGCGCTCGCGGCGATGGCGCAGGGCGGGGGCACCGTCGGCGTGATCGCCAGCGGCATCGATGTAGCCTATCCGCCCGAAAACGCCGCGCTGCAGGACGAGGTCGCCGTGCACGGTCTGCTGATTGCGGAAATGCCGCCGGGCACGCAGCCGCTCGCGCGCCATTTCCCCTGGCGCAACCGGATCATCGCGGGGCTCGCCAGCGGCACGGTGGTGGTCGAGGCGGCCCCGCGCTCGGGTTCGCTGATCACCGCGCGGCTGGCGGGCGAGGCCGGCCGCGAGGTCATGGCCGTGCCCGGATCGCCGCTCGACAGCCGCTCGCGCGGGTGCAACCAGCTCATCCGCGACGGCGCGGTGCTGGTCCAATCGCCCGACGATGTCGCCGAACTGCTCGAACGCTTCGACGGGAAGCCGCGCGCGACGTTTCAGGAAGGGATGATGCCGGACTACGAGCCGCTGGGCCCTGGCTCCGCTGCGCCCGCCGCCGACATCGCGGGCATGCTCGGTGCGGCACCGGTCAGCATCGACGAGATCATCCGCCAAAGCGGCGCGCCGCCAAGCGCGGTGCAATTCGCCCTGCTCGAACTCGAACTGGCCGGCCGCCTGCAGCGCCATGCCGGCGGCCGCGTGTCGATCAACGCCACTTGATCACGGCAAACACTTGCACATTTTTGACACTTTTTGACAGTATTCAAAATTTAATACTGCCTTACCGGTGAGACGACTTCGCGGCGTAGCGAAGCGTGATAAGCCGGGGGATTGCATGAAACATTTCGATAATATTTTCGCGTCTGTATGTGCGGGCGTATTTGCGCTGGGCATTCCTGCACTTGCCCACGCAGCGGATGACGCTGCAGTGAAAGTTGCCCCCGCTGCGGCAAACGTGAAAGTAGAGCGCCCGCAAAGTTTTCAGAACATCACCAAGGTCGTTATCGGACAGTTCAGCGTCGCTTTTTTCACCAAGAAGATCGATTATGACGGCGGCGGGTTTCTGGCGGTCAGCAACGAAGGCAAGGCGATCGGCGAGCTTTCGGGCGTCGGCCCCGAAGAATTTCAGGCGGCCACCGATGCGATTTATGCCGATTTTGCCGCGCAAATGGCCGCTGGCGGCATAGCCATCGAGGACCGCGCCGGGCTGATGGCCAATTCCTATTACGCGAAAGTGAAGCCTTATCCTCAAGGGTCCAAGGTGTTCACGATGCTCAAGAAAAAGGACAAGGCCGACGCCGTTGCCTATAGCCCGACCGCGCTCGGCGCACCTGCCAATGCGCTCTTGCAATCGGGGATGTTCGATTTCGGCATGGGCGGGCTCAACACGGCCGAATATGTCTATGCCAAGGAAAGCGGCATTCCGGTGATCAATGTCGTCTATTTTGTCGATTTTGCCGGACCGGCAAAAAGCAGCGCCGGCGGCATCTTCCAATCGCTCAAGATTACGGCAGAACTGGCGGTCTCTCCGTTTGGCAGCCGCATCAATCTCGTTGATTCCAATGGCAAACAGGGCAATCTGCTCCTGACGACCCCAATCAGCGAGGGCGGCGAGTTTGCGACCGTCACCGATCGCACCAGCGGGCTTTCCAAGGGCATCCGCACCGCCACAATCGTCGGCGGCGCATTCTTTGGAGGGTTCGGCGCTGGCACGCTGTCGAAGCGGTTCGATTTCACGGTCAATGACCCCACCGGTTTCAAGAACAGCGCGATTGCTGCGGGCGTGCGCGCCAACACCGCCTTCATCGGCCAGATGGCCCAGCGCAACGCAGGCCTGTAAACTTAAGGTGTGGCGGGGGTTGACGCGCGCCGGTCAAACCCGCCACCCTCGCGCGTACACGTGAGGGAACCGTTTTAGATAATGCAACTTGTCATCGTTGAATCTCCCGCCAAAGCCAAAACCATCGAGAAATACCTCGGCCCCGGCTTCAAGGTGCTGGCGTCTTATGGCCATGTCCGCGATCTGCCGGTCAAGGATGGCTCGGTCCGTCCGGATGAAGACTTTGCGATGGACTGGGAAGCGTATGGCGACAAGGCGGCGCGGATCAAGGCGATCACCGACGCGGCCAAGACCGCCGACCGGCTGATCCTTGCCACCGACCCCGACCGCGAGGGCGAGGCGATTTCGTGGCATGTCCGCGAGCTGCTCGCCAAGAAGCGCGCGCTGCCCAAGGAAGTCGAGCGCGTTACCTTCAACGCGATCACCAAGGCCACGGTGACCGAGGCGATGAAGCACCCGCGCGCGCTCGATCAGGATCTGATCGACGCCTATCTTGCCCGGCGCGCGCTCGATTACCTGTTCGGCTTCACGCTCTCGCCGGTGCTGTGGCGCAAACTGCCCGGCGCCAAGTCGGCAGGCCGCGTCCAGTCTGTCACCTTGCGGCTGATCGTAGAGCGCGAGCGCGAGATCGAAGTCTTCGTGTCTCAGGAATACTGGTCGGTGGCCGCGATGCTTGAGCAGGGCGGAACCGCTTTCAAGGCGCGGCTGGTCAAGTTCGAGGGCAACAAGCTCGAGCGGCTGTCGCTCGGCGATGAAGGCACCGCGATGCGCGCCAAGGCGCTGGTCGAGAGCGCGACCTTCCGCGTCGAGGAGGTCGAGACCAAGCCGACCAAGCGCAATCCCTATCCGCCGTTCACCACCTCCACCTTGCAGCAGGAGGCCGCGCGCAAGCTTGGCTTCTCCGCCAGCCACACCATGCGCGTGGCGCAAGGACTCTACGAGGCGGGCGCGATCACCTACATGCGCACCGACGGCGTGCAGATGGACCCCAGCGCGATCAGCGAGGCACGCAAGGCCATCTCGGACCGCTACAACGGGCACTACCTGCCCGAGAAGCCGCGCATCTACGAAACCAAGGCAAAGAACGCGCAGGAAGCGCACGAAGCGATCCGGCCGACCGATTTCAGTAAGGACCGCCACGGCGCGGGCGACGACGCGCGGCTTTACGATCTGATCTACAAGCGCGCGATGGCGAGCCAGATGGCCTCGGCCAGCATCGAGCGCACCACGGTAACGCTGCGCGACGGCACCGGCCAGCACGAGCTGCGCGCCAATGGTCAGGTGATCAAGTTTCCCGGTTTCCTCGCGGTATACGAAGAAGGCCGCGACCAGAAGGCGGACGGGCCCGATGGGGACGGCGAGGACGAGAGCGGCTTGCTGCCGGCCTTGGCGGCGGGCGATACGCCGGCCAAGCGCGGGGTCGAGGCGATCCAGCATTTCACCCAGCCCCCGCCGCGCTATTCCGAAGCGAGCCTCGTCAAGAAGCTAGAGGAACTCGGCATCGGCCGGCCTTCGACCTATGCCTCGACCTTGCAGGTGCTCAAGGACCGCAATTATGTCCGCACCGAGAAGAACCGCTTCTTCGCCGAGGAAAGCGGGCGGCTGCTGACCGCGTTTCTCGAGCGATTTTTCGATCGTTACGTTGCGTATCAGTTCACCGCCGGGATGGAAGACGAGCTTGACGACGTGTCGGGCGGGCGCGCTGCGTGGAAAGCCGTGCTCGAAGCGTTCTGGAAGGATTTCAAGCCCAAAGCCGACGAGACGATGGAGAAGAAGCCGAGCGAGGTGACCGCCGAGCTCGACGTGTTTTTGCAGGATTATCTTTTTCCGCCGCGCGAGGACGGATCGGACCCGCGGCTTTGCCCCAAATGCGAAGCGGGGCGGCTTTCGCTGCGCGGCGGGCGCTACGGCGCGTTTGTCGCGTGCTCGAACTACCCCGAGTGCAAGTTCACGCGCAAGTTTGCCCAAGGCGGCGCGGATGGCGCAGACGCCGGAGGCGAGGATGCCAGCCTTGGTCAGGACCCGGTCAGCGGGCTGGAGGTGACCCGGCGCACCGGGCGCTTTGGTCCCTATATCCAGCTGGGCGAGGGCAAGGATGCCAAGCGCGCTTCGATCCCCAAGGATCTGGCCGAGCTCGATCTGCCATGGGCGCTCAAGCTGCTGGGGCTGCCGCGCGAGCTTGGCATGCACCCTGAGAGCGGCAAGCCGATCACCGCGAGCATCGGCCGCTATGGTCCCTATCTCACGCACGAGGGCAAGTATGCGCGGCTGCGTTCGACTGCCGAAGTGTTCGACACCGGCATGAACGCAGCGGTGGTCCTGCTCGCCGAAGCCGCCGCAGGTGCGGGCGCGCGCGGCAATCGCGCGGCCGCCGAGCCGCTCAACACCTTCGGCCCGCACCCGGTCTCGGGCGGCGAGATGAAGCTGCTGGCGGGGCGTTACGGCGCTTATGTCACCGATGGCACGACCAACGCGACTTTGCCCAAGGACAAGAAGCCTGAAGACCTGACGCTCGAAGAAGCGATCGCGCTGATCGACGAACGCGCCGCGAAGGGACCGCCGGCCAAGGGCAAGAAGAAGGCCGCGCCGAAGAAAGCGGCGGCGGCGGTCAAGGCTCCGGCCAAGAAGGCCGCGGCCAAACCTGCCGCCAAAGCCAAAGCCAAGCCCAAGGCGAAACCAGCAGCAAAATCCAGCGCCGCGAAGGCCTGAACCACGTTCGCGCCCCGGCGAAGGCCGGGGTGCGGGTTGCCTACTTCACCCAGTCGAGCCCGATTTCCTCATAGATCTCGCGGCTCTCGGCCCAGTTTTCCTCGACCTTCACATGCAGGAACAGGTGCACCGGCACGCCCAGCAACGCCGCCAGCTCGGTGCGCGCGGCCTCGCCGATCGCTTTGAGCTTGGAGCCGCCTTTGCCCAGAACGATGCCCTTCTGGCTGTCGCGCGCGATCACGATCTGCTGGTGGATCTCGACCGAGCCGTCCTTGCGCGGGGTATAGCTCTCGGGCCGCACCGCGCTGTCATAAGGCAGTTCGTCGTGGAGCTGCCGGTAGAGCTGCTCGCGGGTGATTTCGGCGGCAAGCAGGCGCTCGGAGGCATCCGACACCTGATCCTCGGGATAGTGCCAAGCCGCCTCGGGCATCAAGTTCGCCAGCCGGGTCTTGAGCTCGGCCACGCCGTCCCCGGTCAGCGCCGACACGAAAAACACCTCGTCGAAACCGCCCGCCGGGGCCAGTTCTTCGGCCGCGATCAGCAGCGGTTCCTTGGGCGCGGCGTCGACCTTGTTGAGCACGAGGATCTTGCGTTCTTTGCGCTCGATCAGGTTCTCGAGGATCGATGCCAGGTAGGCGCGGTTCTTCTTGCGGGCATCGACCACCAGCAGGATCGCATCGGCCTCCTGCGCGCCTTCCCACGCGGCGTGGACCATCGCCCGGTCCAATCGCCGCCGGGGCTCGAACAGGCCGGGCGTGTCCGCCAGGATAATCTGCGCGCGCGCTTCGCCCACATCTTCGAGCGCAATCCCCATCAGCCGCGCGCGCGTGGTCTGCGCCTTGGACGAGACAATCGCCACTTTCTGCCCGACCAGCGCGTTGACCAGCGTCGATTTGCCCGCGTTGGGCGCGCCGATCACCGCGACGAGGCCGCAGCGCTGGGCTTTCTCAGAATTGTCCAAACCGGATTTCCTTTCGTCCGCGCCTTGGCGCGTGACCTGACGCCTAACCGAATCTCGCCATGAAGTCGCGCGCCGCGCGCGTTTCGGCCTCCTGCTTGCTGGGGCCTGCCGCCTCGCTCTCGCCGACGCCGTGCACCGAGACCCGCACGGTGAACACCGCCGCATGATCCGGCCCAGAGCGCGAGACCATGGCATATTCGGGTGGGCGGCGGCGATTGCCTGCGGCCCATTCCTGCAAGGCCGCCTTGGGGTGCTTGGCATGGCCGGTCCCGCCGCGCATCGGCGCATCCCAGGCGCGGCGCACGAACGCGCGCGCCGCCTCGAACCCGCGTTCGACAAACAGCGCGCCAATCAGCGCTTCCATCACATCGCCCAGGATATTGTCGCTGCTCGCGCCGCCATCGTCGCGCGCCTGCTTGCCCAGCCGGATGTGGTCCGCCACCCCCAGCGCGCGCGCCACCGCCGCGCAAGTCTCGCGGCTGACCAGTGCATTGAGGCGCTGCGAGAGCTTGCCCTCCGCCGCGTCGCTCTTTTCGTGGAGCCATTCGGCAATGGCAAGGCCGAGCACGCGGTCGCCCAGAAATTCGAGCCGCTGGTAATCGCGCGCTTCGCCCATCGAGCCGTGAGTCAGCGCCTCGTGCCACAGCGCCTCCTCGCGGATCGGCCCGCCGGTCAGCGCCGCGATGAAGGCTGCGCGCCCCTCTGCTTGCGCGGCTTTGGCCGGCTCGCCGCTCAGAACAGGCCGCCGATGCGGTTGAATCGCGCCGAGGTGAACCAGGTCCACGGCAGGAACCAGTTGGCCGAACCGTCGGTCGACCACATCACGATCATCGCCTTGCCGACGAGATTGTCTTGCGGCACCAGCCCGATCCCGCCGCCCTCGACCGCCGGAAAGCGGCTGTCGAGCGAATTGTCGCGGTTGTCGCCCATCAGGAACAGCTGGCCCTGCGGGACGATCACCGGCGCGGTATCGTCCTGCGGCCGGTAGCCGAGATCGAGCACGTTGTAGCTCTTGCCTTCCGGCAAAGTCTCGCGAAACTGCGGGTAGTGGCAACTGGCCGCGCCATCGGCCTCCGTCGCCTCGAATTCGGGCGCCAGGCAGTTGGTATTTGCCGAGGTGCGGATCACGAAGTCATCCAGCTTGCGCTTCGACACCGGATTGCCATTGATCTGCAGCACGCCGCCGACCATCTGCACGGTGTCGCCCGGCAGACCGATCACCCGCTTGATATAGTCGACATCGTTGCCCGGCGGGGCCTTGAAAATCACCACATCGCCGCGCGCGGGCTGATTGGCGAGAATGCGAAAAGGGAGCAGCGGCGCGCTGAACGGCAGCGAATACTTCGAATAGCCATAAGGCCATTTCGCCGCGAGCAGATAGTCGCCATTTTCGAGGCGTGGCAGCATCGATTCGGACGGGATGTTGAACGGCGAAAACACGAAGCTGCGGAAAAACGCGACGATCAGCACCAGCTTGATCAGGAAAACCGGAAAGCTGTCTTCCTTCTTTTCCTTGCGCGGCTTGGCCGGTGCCGGCGTTTCTGCGGCAGCGGCAGGAGCGGGCGCTTCCGGCGCAGGGATGGCAGCCTCGTCACGGGCGTTTTCGGGAATGTCGGTCATCTGCGCGGTCATGTGAAGGGCGCGCGCATCCGTCAAGCCCATCCGTTCCGTGTTGTCACGATGGTTTCGTCTGTGCCTGATACGAATGTCCAAATACGAATGCAGGTGCGGAGTTGATGGCCGCACGGTCTTGGCGCATGCCGCTGCGGCGCGCATGATGATCGCGCTACACTGATGGGGTTTTCGAGAATGGCAGAATGCGCGTCTTTGTGGACCCAGCTTGCGGATCTTCCGCGTCCGCAGCTTGCGGCATTGTTCGCCGACGGCGCGCGGCTGGAAGACCAGTGCAGCGTGCTCGCGCTGCCCGGCGGGACGATTCGGTTCGATTGGTCCAAAACGCATCTGGCCGCGCCGAGCGCGGAGATCCTGGCGCGAATCGCCGAAGCGATGGATCTTGGTGGAAAGCGCGAGGCGCTCTTCTCGGGTGCCCTGATCAACAATACCGAAGGCCGCGCCGCGACGCACTGCGCCGAGCGCGGCAATGGCCCGCCCGCCGCGGTGGTCGAGGCCGAGGCGCTCCATGCGCGCATGGCCGGGCTGGTCGAGGCCATTCATGAGGGCCTGCTGGGCGAAGTGCGCAGCCTGATCCACATCGGCATCGGCGGATCGGCGCTCGGCCCCGCGCTGGCGATCGAGGCACTGGCGCGCGAGCATGCCAAAGTTGCGGTGCATGTCGTCTCCAACATCGACGGCTGCGCGCTTGAAGCCGCGTTCCGCCAGTGCGATCCCGAAACCACGCTGATCGCGCTGGCCTCCAAGACCTTCACCACCACCGAGACGATCACCAATGCACTGAGCGCGCTCGAATGGCTGCGCGAGGGCGGGGTGCTCGATCCCTATGGCCGGGTCATCGCGCTCACCGCCGCGCCCGACAAGGCGGTGCAATGGGGCGTCGACGAGACGCGGGTGCTGCCCTTTGCCGAAAGCGTGGGCGGCCGTTATTCGCTGTGGTCGTCGATCGGCTTTCCCATCGCGCTAGCGCTGGGCAATGCGGCGTTCGAGGAATTTCTTGCCGGCGCAGCGGCGATCGACCGGCATTTTCAGGACGCGCCCATGGCCGAGAACGTGGTGATCCGCGCCGCCTTTGCCGATCTGCTCTATGCGCAGGCCTATGGCTGCCAGAGCCGCGCGGTATTTGCCTACGACGAGCGGCTGAAACTGCTGCCCGATTATCTCCAGCAGCTCGAAATGGAATCGAACGGCAAGCGCGTCACCGCGCAGGGCGCGCCGCTCGGCCGCCCGAGCGCACCTGTCACCTGGGGCGGGGTGGGCACCGATGCGCAGCATGCGGTGTTCCAGCTGCTCCATCAAGGCACGCACCTGATCCCGGTCGATTTCCTCGCGGTGATCGATCCGGGCCACGATCTCGATCCGCTCCATCACCATATCCTGCTGTCGAATTGCTTTGCGCAAGGCGCGGCGCTGATGGCGGGCAAGGCAAGCGAGGATTTGGCGCGCGATTATCCCGGTGACCGCCCGTCGGCCACGATCCTGTGCGAGACGCTTAATCCCGCGACCTTGGGCAGCCTGATCGCGTTTCACGAGCACCGCACGTTCGTCTCGGCAGCGATGCTCGGCATCAATCCGTTCGACCAGTTCGGGGTCGAGCTCGGCAAGGCGATCGCCAAAGCCATCGACGGCGGCCGCGAGCGGTTCGATGCCTCGACCGAGGCGCTGCTCGCGGCGGCAGGCATTGATCGCTAGCGAAACCATGCCCAGTTGCTATTGGCGTTAGGCTGCGGAAGCCGCCATAAGCGCGGCACCGAGCAGGAGGACATGATGGCCGAGAAGCAATACGACTACGACCTTTTTGTCATCGGCGCGGGATCGGGCGGGGTGCGCGCCAGCCGGATCGCCGCGGGCCACGGCGCGCGCGTCGCGGTGGCGGAGGAATACCGCATCGGCGGCACTTGCGTGATCCGGGGCTGCGTGCCCAAAAAACTGCTCGTCTATGGCTCGCACTTTGCCGAGGAACTGCAGGACGCGGCCAATTATGGCTGGACCGTAGATCAGACGCGCTTCGACTGGCCCACTTTGCGCGATGCTGTGCTGCGCGATGTCGACCGAATCAACGAAGGCTACACCGCCACATTGGAAACGCACAAGGTGGAGCGTTTTCTCGAGCGCGCGGAGCTCACCGGCCCCAACGCGGTGCGCCTTGTCGGCAGCGGCCGCGAGATCACCGCCAAGCACATCCTGATCGCCACCGGGGCCTGGCCGGTCATGCCCGAATTCGAAGGGGCGGAGCACTGCATCACCTCGAACGAAGTGTTTCATCTGGAGCATCTGCCAAAGCGCGTGGTGATTTCGGGCGCGGGCTATATCGCGATGGAGTTTGCCGGCATTTTCAATGCGCTGGGCTGCCAGGTGACCGTGGTCAATCGCAGCGAGACTTTGCTGCGCTCCTATGATCAATCGCTGCGCGACCGCCTGCTCCAGATCACCATGGCGCGCGGCATCCAGTACCGCTTCAATTGTCCGTTCGACAAAGTGGTCAGGCGCGACGACGGCGCGCTCGAAGTCTGGCTGTGCGGGCAGAGCGAGCCGCTGATCGCCGATCAGGTGCTGGTCGCCACCGGCCGCCGCCCCAAGATCGATGGGCTCGGGCTGGAAACTGCCGGAGTCGAGGTCGGCACGCGCGGCGAGATCAAGGTCGACAAACATGCGCAGACCTCGTGCCCGAGCATCTATGCGGTGGGCGACGTGACCGACCGCGTGCAGCTCACGCCGGTCGCGATCCGCGAAGGCCATGCCTTCGCGGACCGCCTGTTCGGCGGCAAGGATGTGCATATCGACTATGGCTGCATCCCCAGCGCGGTGTTCTCGCAGCCGCCGATCGCCTCGGTCGGCCCGACCGAGGGCAAGGCGCGCACCACGTATGGCTCGATCAAGGTGTTCTCCTCGGATTTCCGCCCGATGAAGAATGTCTTCGCGCACCGGCCCGAGCGCGGGCTCTACAAGATGATAGTCGATGCAAGCACCGACAAAGTCATCGCGCTCCACATGATCGGGCCGGAATCGCCCGAAATCCTTCAAGCCGCCGCGATCGCGATCAAGGCCGGGCTGACCAAGGCCGATTTCGACGCGACGATGGCGCTCCATCCCTCGATGGCCGAGGAACTCGTGCTGATGCGGTGATAGCGGGTTGCAATTTGCAACTGGCTTGCTAGTCCTCCACCAACTGTTTGGGGGACCTGATGAAACTGACCGGAAAGACCGCGCTGATAACCGGCGGCACCGATGGCATCGGGCTCAGGCTCGCCCGCCAGTTGCAGGCCAAAGGTGCGCAGGTGATCGTTACGGGACGCACGCCCGCGCGGATCGGCGCCGCGCGGGCCGAAGGGCTCGACGTCATCCCCGCCGAACTGACCGGGCCGGAAGGGGTCGATGCGGTGCTGGCCGGGCTGGGCGCGCGGCAGATCGATATCCTGATCAACAATGCCGGCATGGGAACGGACCATGATTTCCGCGAAGCGCTGCCCGACCCGGCAGCGGATGAGCGCATCCTGTGGCTCAACATCCATGCGCCGATCCGCCTGATCGTGCTGCTGATGCCGATGCTGCGCGCGCGCCCCGAAGCGATGATCGTCAATGTCACCTCGGGCCTCGCGCTTGCGCCCAGCACCGCCTCGGCGATCTATTGCGCCACCAAGGCGGCGATGCGCAGCTATACCCAGTCGCTGCGCGCGCAGATGAAAGGTTCGCGCGTCCATGTGATCGAAGCGCTGCCCCCGGTGGTCGATACCGCGATGACCGCGCACATGACCAAGTCCAAGATGACGCCCGAAGCCTGCGCCGCGCAGATCATTGCCGCGATGGAGCGCAATGCGCCGCAAGTGAATGTCGGCATGGTCAAGCTGCTGGCGGCGGTTCACGCCATCTCCCCGGCACTGGCGCGCCGCTTCATGCTCAATTTCTGATCGGAAAGGAACGCCCGTGACCAAGACAGTCCTCGTATCCGGCGGCAGCGGCTATATTGCCGGGTTCACGATCAAGCAGTTGCTCGCCGAAGGCTGGACGGTCCACGCCACGGTGCGCAATCTCGCGCGCGAGGCCAAGCTGCGCCCCCTGCTCGGCGGCACGTCCGAAACGCTCAAATTCTTCGCGACCGACCTGACGGCGGACGCCGGCTGGGCCGAGGCGATGGCCGGGTGCAGCCATGTCGCGCACGTTGCCTCGCCGCTCTCCAACGAGCCGCCGCGCCACGAAGACGACCTGATCGTGCCCGCGCGCGAAGGCGTGCTGCGCGCGCTGCGCTTTGCCAAGGACGCCGGGGTCACGCGCTTTGTGCAGACGTCTTCGGTTGCCGCGATCGCCTATGGCCACGGCAAGGGCACGCACCGTTTCACCGAGAAGGACTGGACCAATATCGACAGCCCCGATGCCTATGCCTACGTCAAGTCCAAGACCATCGCCGAACGCGCGGCGCGCGACTGGATGGCGGCCAACGGAGCAGGCATGGAGTTCCTGACGATCAATCCGGCCGCTGTGCTCGGCCCGGTGTGGAGCGATGATTTCTCGCCCTCGATCGAGGTGGTCAAGCAGCTGCTGTCGGGCGCGCTCCCCGGGTGCCCCGATATGGGCTTCGGGATCGTCGATGTACGCGATCTGGCCGATCTGCACGTGCGCGCGCTCACCGCGCCGGAGCTCGATGGCGAACGCTTTATCGCCGCCGGCCCGTTCATGAAGATGATCGATGTCGCGCGCATTCTCAAAGCGCAGATGCCTGCGCAATCGCGCAAGGTGCCGACGCGCGGCCTGCCCAATTGGCTGGTGCGGATTTCGGCGCGGTTCAATCCGGTGATCCGTCAGGTGGTTGGCGAACTGGGCAATGTCCGCGATGCGAGCGGCGCGCATGCGCTCGAACGGCTCGGCTGGAAAACCCGGCCGCCCGAGCAATCGATCACCGATTGCGCGCGCAGCCTGATCGAACGCGGCGTGGTCAAAGTCTGACGGGAGTTAGATCCCGGCAAACCACTGGTAGCCGGAGTGATCTTCCCAGTAGCCGCCGCGGCCGCCGTGAATGCCATCGAGCGAGGCGACCGCCTCGACACGCATGACATACTTGGCCTGCTTGTAGCCCAGCTGGCGTTCGACGCGCAGACGCAGCGGCGCGCCGTGGTTCACCGTGAGCGGCTGACCGTTCATGTGGTGCGCGAGAATGCTCTGCGGATGGAACGCATCGATCATGTCGACGCTCTCGTAATATGGCGTGCCCGAAAAGAGATCGGCGCAGTGGAACACGACATATTTCGCGTTGCTCGAGACATTGGCGTGGCGCAGCAGCAGGCCGAGCGGCACCCCGGTCCACTCGCCGATCGCGCTCCAGCCCTCGACGCAGTCATGGCGGGTGATCTGGGTGCGCTGCGGCGCGGCCTTGAGCTGCGCCAGACCCATCGTGAAGGGCTTGGCGACCATGCCATCGACGCGCAATTGCCAGTTGGCAAAATTTTCGGCGACCATCGCGTTGTACTCGGGCGTACCCGGATTGAGCGTACCGTTGGCGCGGAAGACCGGCGACATTTCGGCGCGGGTGAATTCGCGGGCGAGCGCGTTGCGGTCCGTTACGAGACGGGCCGCGCCGTAGCTGGTCTTCTCGCCCAGCTTGAGCAGGCTCTGCGTGGTGGGCGAGGCGATGATCTGGTCACACCCGGTGAGCAGCAGGCCTGCGCCGCCAACGAGCGCATTGCGGCGGGTAATCAAGGTCACTTCGCGTTCTCCTTGGGCAGGCGGTACCAGCCGGTAATCATCGAGCGCATTTCGTTGATCGGTCCTGCCAGGACCACCATCACCAGATGGACAACGATGAACCCGGCAAACCCGGCGGCGCAGAGAAAGTGGATCGAACGCGCCGACTGCCGCCCGCCGAACACCTCGGTGAGCCAGGGCCAGGCCGCGTCCATCGTCGGCGACATGGTCAGGCCGGTCAGGATCACCACCGGGATGAGGATCAGGATCACGCCCATATAGGCGATTTTCTGGATCGGATTGTAGGCACGCGCGGCCTCGCCCTTGGGAAAGCGCAGGCGGGCATGCTCCTTGATGTCGTGCCACAAGTGCGAAAAGCTGCGCTCCTCGCGCTTGAGCGCCAGATCGCGGCGCAGATGGCCCGAAACCAGCGCATAGAGGAAGAACGCTGTTCCGCTCACTCCGAGCAGCCACGCCACGGCGAAATGGATCTGGCGCGCGCCGGCAAGGTCATAGTGGCCCGGCAGGGTTATCCCGGGCGGAAAGGCGCGCATCGACCCGCCGGCATAGCCGATGATCCCGGTGGTCGGGATCTCGAGGCTGCCGATGCGCAGATACCCCTCGTGCATGCGGTTGCCGATAGTCAGCCAGGGCCCGTCGAAGTTCGCGCCGTAGTGGCCCCAGTAGAGATGGGGATGGGCGTTGAAAATCATCATGCCGGTCATCAGCATGACGAAAATGCAGAAGGCGTTGATCCAGTGCCAGATGCGCACCGGCAGTTTGGTGCGGTAGACCAGCGGCGAGGGCGAGGGGGGGACGGTATCCGGAACAGCGCCGATTGTTGATATGGTGGCCATCTCGCTCATCCCTCGTTGTCGCCTGCATGCCATACCCAAGCGTGCTGGACATGCCAAGTTACTAAGGGCATTTCGCAGCAGAGCGAGGAAATGTTACAAGTTCGGCCAGCTTTGCGCCGTTTTCTTGCGCCCCGTTCAGCGCCGCGCGATCGCCATCAGATCGCGCCGGGTAAAGCGCCGCTGCGCCGCGCGGCTCTCGCAGGCCTGGGGCACGCGGCGCAGCGCGCGCAGCCCGGCGCGGGCGATCCACCAGGCCTTGCGCATGTCGCTGACCACGGCGCGGTGATCCCATGCATGGGTGCCGCGCCGCTCCACTTCGCGGGCGATCTCGCCATAGATTCCGGCGGCCGCGAGAATGGCCCAGCGCTGCCGCGCCGCCAGTTGCCGCGCGCCGATCCGGGCCGAACATTCATAGGCCTCGGCCGCCTGGCACATCCGCTTCACCAGCGCGGCCAGAGCATCGCGGTAGCGCGGCTTCATCTGCTCGCCCGGCGGAATGTCGGCCTCGACCAGCCATTCAAGCGGTACGTAACAGCGCGCCGCCGCATCATCTTCGGAAATATCGCGCGCGATATTGGCCAGCTGAAACGCCAGGCCCAGGTCGCAGGCATGGTCGAGCGTGTCCTCGTCATCGGGCGCCACGCCCATCACCACCGCCATCATGACGCCAACCGCGCCCGCCACATGCCAGCAATAGCGCATCAGATCGGCCTCGGTGCGCGGCTGCCAATCGGCGGTATCGAGCGCGAAGCCCTCGATCACCGCGTCTGCCATGGCGAGCGTCAGCCCGGTCTCGCGCGCCACCACGCCCAGCGCGTCGAACGCGGCTTCGCCGCTGGGCTCACCGGCAAAGGCCAGCGCGGTCTTGCTGCGGATCGCCGCCAGCCGGTCAGCCGCGCCCGCTTGATCGCCCAGCACGCCGCCATGGTCCTGCGCGTCGGCCAGATCGTCGCAGCGCCGGCACCAGGCATAGAGCATCCACACCCGCTCGCGCGTCGTCCGGTCGAACAGGCGGCTTGCGGCGGCAAAGCTCTTCGATCCCTTGCGGATCGAAAGCTCGGCCGCCTCGACCAGTTCGCTTCGTGACGCGATCATGGCCGAGCCCACGGCACTTTCACAAATCCTGCGCCTTCATCTGGAAGATCGCCCGGATCGGCGTGTGCCCCGCCATGCGCGCCAGCAACAGGTCGAGATCATGCTCCGCGAGCAGGATGCCCGCATGCACGGGCCGCACAAACCCGGTCTCGATCATCTTTGCATTGAACGCGAGCAGGTGATCGAAAAACCCGAACGCGTTGAGCAGCCCGACCGGTTTGGCATGATAGCCCAGCTGCGCCCAGCTGATCGCTTCCCACAGCTCGTCCATCGTCCCCACGCCGCCGGGCAGCGTCAGGAAACCGTCGGACAGGTCGGTGAAGGCCTGCTTGCGCGCGTGCATATTGGCGACCACGCGCAGCTCGGTGCAATCGGGGTTGGCGACTTCGGCATCGACCAGCGCTTGCGGGATCACGCCGATCACCTCGCCGCCCGCATCGAGCGCGCCCGCCGCGAGCGCGCCCATCAGCCCCAGCCTGCCGCCGCCATAGACCACGCCGATGCCGCGCCGCGCCAGATCGGCGCCCACGGTCCGCGCCAGCGCCACATAACGACCATCGGCGGGCGAGGCCGAGCCGCAATAGACCGCAAGTCGCTTCATGCCAGATCCTCGATCATCAGGCGCGCCGTCGCCTTTGCGCTGCCGACAACGCCGGGAATGCCGGCCCCCGGATGCGTTCCTGCACCGACCAGATAGAGGTTCGCAATGGCATCGTCGCGGTTGTGCGCGCGAAACCACGCACTCTGCGTGAGCAGCGGCTCGAGGCTGAACGCGCTGCCCAGGTGCGCGGAAAGATCGGCGGCAAAATCATCGGGCGCATAGTGAAATTTCGTGACGATGCGATCATGAATGTCGGGAATCAGGCGGCGGCCGATCTCGTCGAGCACGCGCTTTTCCAGGATGGGGCCAACCTCGTTCCAATCGAGCGGCATCTTGCCCATATGCGCCACCGGCACCAGCGCATAGAACGTGCTCATGCCCTCGGGCGCCATCGATGGGTCGGTAACTGTCGGATGGTGCAGATAGATCGACATGTCCTGCGGCAGCACGCCGTGCTCAAAAATGTCGTCCATCAGCCCTTTGTAGCGCGGCCCGAACAGCACCGTGTGGTGCGCAATGCCCTGCCAGCTGCCCTTGATCGCGAAATGGACCACGAACAGGCTGGGCGAGAAGCTCTTGCGCCTGAGCCGCGCCGCCTCGCGCCGGGCATGGGTATTGTCGCTCAGCAGGTCGCCGTAAGTGTGCACCAGATCGCCGTTCGAGGCGACCGCGTCGAAATTGGCCTGCCACCCGCTTTTGGTGACCACGCCGGTCACCCGGTTGCCGAGCGAAGTGATCTGCGCCACCGGATCGCCCATCCGCACTTCGCCGCCGATGCGCTCGAACTGGCGGATCATCGCGGCGATCAGCCGGTTGGTGCCGCCGCGCGCCCACCACACGCCGCCATCTTTCTCCAGCTTGTGGATCAGCGCATAGATCGCGCTGGCTTTCATCGGATTGCCGCCGACCAGCATGGTGTGAAAGCTGAACGCCTGGCGCAGCTTGTCGTTTTCGATGTAACTGGAAACCACCGAATAGACCGACCGCCAGGCCTGATAGCGCGCCAGCGAAGGCGCTGCCTTGATCATCGAGGCAAAATCGAGAAACGCTGTCCCGCCCAGCTTGACATAGCCTTCCTCGTAGACCCCGGCCGCATAGCGCAGAAACTCGTCATACCCCGCCACATCGCGCGGCTCGATCTTGGCGATCTCGGCGCGCAGTGCGGTCTCGTCGTTCGCATAGTCGAAGCTGGTGCCATCGGGCCAGCTCAGCCGGTAAAACGGCATGACCGGCATCAGCTCGATGTCGTCTTCCATCCGGTGCCCCGAAAGCGCCCAGAGCTCCTGCAGGCAAGGCGGATCGGTGATCACCGTGGGGCCCGCGTCGAAGGTGAAGCCGTCCTTCTCCCAATAATACGCGCGCCCGCCCGGCTTGTCGCGCGCCTCGATCACCGTGGTCTGGATGCCCGCGGACTGGAGGCGCAGGGCAAGCGCCAGCCCGCCGAACCCGGCTCCGACGACGCAGGCCCGCTTCATGTTATGAGCCGATCTTCGTGGCGTTCAGCAGCGTGGGCCTTGCGCCCAATCCAGACAGCACGCCGATCGCGCGGTGCACCGGCAAGGGCGCCTTGCCGATCAGCACGCGCGCCTTGTCAAAGATGGTCGAGCGCCCGGCATAGAACCGCTCGATCAGCGCACCGTCGAAGCTATAGAATCGCTGCAACACGAGGTAGCGCTCGGCCGGGTCCGCCGCATCGAACAGCAGCGCCGAGAGCGCGCGGTAATAGCGTCCCTGATGCCAATGGCGGTGCGCCCATTCCTGCGTAAACTGCGCCAGATTCGCGGCGCTGGGATCAGGGTGCCTTGCCAGCGCCAGCGCCAGAAGGATCGCTTCGGGTAGCGAATAGCTGGTGAGGCCGTGAAACAGCCCCGCGCGCGTGCCCGCACGGGCAATTCCATCCTGGCCCGCAGCCCAGAATTCGGCGAAGTTTCCGCCGGAAACCACCGGGAGCACGCCTTGCTCCTCGGCCAGAACCCGCTCGATCTGCCACCCTTGCGAGGCGGCATAGGCAGTGATCCTCCCGCGCAGGGCAACAGGATCGAGCCCCGCGTGATCGGAGTAATAAGTATCTTCGACAAAGACCTCGTCAGCCGTGAACGGCAGCGCATAGACAAAGCGGTAGCCATCAATCTGCGTCACCGTTGCGTCCATCACGATCGGCCGTTCGAGCCCGTGCGGTGCGGTCAGCTTCAGCCGCTGGCCGACGAATTTCTGCCAGCCGCCGGTCAGGCCCGCGACCGTGCCCAGCCCGCGCGCATCGATCACCGCGCCGGCATGGATCGGCGCGCCATCGCTCAAGGTTACTTCATTGGCGCTGCACTCGGCCACTTGCGCACCGGTCAGGATCGCATCTTCGGGCAGCGCGGCGCGCAAGTGCGCGTCGAAATCTTCCGACCTGATCGAATGGTAGGTGGTCGGCAGATCGCGGCTATATTCCGGGAAGCGCACCGAATAGCCCTGCCAACTGGCTGTGATCAGTGGACGCAAGATTGACAGGGCCTCGGCGTCCACGTCCGTCTCGAAAAACGACCAGACATGGTTGCCGCCCATGCGGCCGTCTCGTTCGACCAGCAAGACCTTGAGGTCGGGCCTGTGCCGCGCGAACGCAAGGGCAACCAGCCCACCTGCCAGTCCGCCGCCCAGGATTGCGATATCGCATTGTCGCGCGTTCATTGGTTGAAGGGCGTAGGCCAATGCCGCCGCGTTCGCAACCGCTGGCGCGCCCTCGGATCGGGAAGGCTGCGGTTTCTTGTTGCAAAATGCTGCGGATCAAGGCCTTCTAGCGCAAACGCGGCGTGATAAGCCGCGATGAAGAAATCCAGCCCACAAAGGATGCAGGAGAGAGAAATGGACGACAACAGGCGCGCGCAGCATGTCGATGTGCTCATCGTCGGGGCCGGTATTTCCGGGATCGGTTCGGCCAAGCATCTTGGCGATCAATGTCCGGGCAAGACCTATCTGGTGATCGAATCCAAGGACACTTTCGGCGGCACATGGGAAACCCACAAGTATCCCGGCATCCGCTCCGATTCCGATCTCTACACGTTCGGCTACCGGTTCAAACCATGGGTCGATGAGCCCATCGCGCAGGCCGACAAGATCCTGCGCTATCTGGGCGAAGTGATCGCGGAAAACGGGATCGCGCCGCACATCCGCTATGGGACCACGATCACCCGCTGCACCTGGTCGAGCGCCGAAAACCTCTGGACGGTCGACGCCGTGCGCGGGGAGGGCGAGTCTCTGGTCTTCACCTGCTCGTTCCTGTGGATGTGCCAGGGATACTACGATCACAAACACCCCTATCTGCCCGATTGGCAGGGCACGCAGGACTATGTCGCGGCGGGCGGCACCTTCATTCATGCGCAGCTGTGGGACCCGGCGATCGACGTTGCGGGCAAGCGCGTGCTCGTCATCGGCTCGGGCGCAACCGCCGCCACGGTGGTGCCCGCGATGTGCGACAGCGGGGCGAAAGTGACAATGCTCCAGCGCTCGCCGACATGGTTCTATTGCGCCCCCAACGAGAGCGATCTGGCCAACCGTCTGCGGCAGATCGGGATCGACGAGCCGACGATCCACCGCTGCGTGCGCGCCGATTATATCCATCAGTTCCACGAGAACGACCGGCGCAGCCATGAAGAACCCGAAGCCTTTGCCGAGGATCTGCGCGGCCTCATCCGCGCCTATGCCGGGGAAGACTTCCAGTTCGAGCCGCATTTTGCGCCGCGCTATCGTCCGTGGCAGCAGCGCCTTGCCGCTCTGCCCGATGGCGATCTCTTCCGCCACGTGGCCGCCGGCAATGCGGTAGTGGTCACCGATACGATCGACCGCTTTACCGCCAAGGGCGTGCTCACCACATCGGGCGAGGAGATCGAGGCGGATATCGTGCTGGCCTGCACCGGCTTTCGGCTGTCGGTGCTCGGCGGCATTCCGTTCGAGGTGGATGGTCAGGCGATCGACTGGGGCAAAACCGTCACCTATCGCGGCATGATGTTCACCGGCGTGCCCAATATGGCGTGGGTGTTCGGCTATTGGCGCGCGTCGTGGACTTTGCGGGTCGATATCGTCGCCGATTTCATCTGCAAGCTGCTGGGCCACATGGATGCGGTGGGCGCGCGCAAGGTGGAAGTCGCCTTCCGCGATCAGGATGCCGGCATGGCGCTGCTGCCGTGGATCGAGCCCGATGATTTCAATCCGGGCTATCTGGTCCGCGATATCGACAAGCTGCCGATGAGCGGGGCGGATCCCATGTGGCGGCACAATCAGGATTACTGGCGCGAAAAGGACGAGATCCCCGCGATCGATCCTGCCGGCAGCGAGTTCGTCTACGACGGCAAGCGCGCCGCCGCTCCGGTGGCGGCGACAATGGCCGAGGCGGAAGCGGCGGAATAGGCGCGGCCTGCGCCGCTCAATCCTGCTCCAGCCGCACCGGCATCGTGCTGAACCCGTGGAGGAACGGGCTCGCCAGCCGCGTCGGCGGCGCGGTGGGCACCACGCGCAGGCGGCGCGCCACCAGCTCGTCGATCACCGCGGCGATCTGCACTTCGGCCAGCCGCGCGCCCACGCAGCGGTGAATGCCATGCCCGAACGCCACATGCCGCCGCGCATTCTCGCGCGTCACGTCGAACCGTTCGGCATCGGGAAACACGCTCTCGTCGCGGTTGCCCGAGATATACCACATCACGATCTTCTCGCCCTCGCGGATCAGCTGCCCGCCCACCTCGACATCGCGCGTCGCGGTGCGCCGCATGTGCGTGACGGGCGATTGCCAGCGGATGATCTCCTGCGCCGCATTGGCGCTGAGCGCGGGATCGGCGCGCAGCCGCTCCAGCTCGGCGGGATACTTGTCGAACGCCTCGACCAGCCCGCTGATCGAATTGCGCGTGGTATCGTTGCCCGCCACGATCAGCAGCGCGATATTGGCCAGCCGCTCGGCGGGGGGCAGCTGGCCCATCGCTTCGGAATGAACCATCCGGCTGAGCAGATCATCGCTCGGCGGCAGCGACCGGCGCGCATCGAGCTCAAGGTCGAAACGCTGCAGCATCTGGCCCATCTGCGTCATGAATTCGGCGCGGTATTCGGGGGTCAGATTGTCCGCCGAAACCCCGCTCGCCCAGTCCGACCAGCGCTTGAGATCGCGCCACTCGTCAAACGGCATGGCAAACAGGCTGCACAGCATGCCCAAGGTGAGCGGGATGGCGAGGCTTTCGACCCAGTCGACCGGCGCGCCCAGCGGCAGCGCGTCGATCAGCGCGCGCGCCCGCTCGCGCACTTGCGCTTCCAGCCCCACCATCTGCCCGGGGCCGAACGCGGGCGCGATCACCTTGCGCTGCGCGGTGTGGATCGGCGGATCTTGCGAAATGAAGTTGGGGAAGTCGAAATCGTTGATCGTCTCGGCGATCGTGATGTTGCCGCGCTGCCACGAGGAGGAGAACGCCTCGGGCATCAGCTCGATTTCCTGGATATGGGCATGGCTGACCGCCGACCAATAGCCGCCGAACGGGCTTTCCGGGCGCCAGCTGATCGGCATCTCTGCGCGCAGAAAGGCGAACGGTTCGCGCCAGGTATCCTCGGTGTAAAGCGCATTGGCGCTGACATCGAAAGGGTTGATCGCGCGTTCGCGTGTCAGCGTCTGGCTGGCCATGTCCTGCTCCATCGGTCCGCACGGGTCATCGGGCGCGGATGCGCCGCGACTATGTTTAAGCGACCGGTTAAAGTCCAGCACCGATTGCGCCTTCCGGTCCCGTCGATCGTGGTGGACGCCCGGTTATTTTGCTTCTAGAAACAGTTCACACCCCGGGGAGCCGCCGGGCCGTAGCGAAGTTTCGCGAAAGCCTGACAAGATTGGCTGAGAGGTGGGTTTCGCACCCCACGACCCGTCGAACCTGAACCCGTTAGCACGGGCGGAGGGAAGGGCCGGTATTCGCGCCCCCCGTCCGTCCACATTGTTGGAGTGCGCATATGGCCGATATCAATTCCCGCCTCGAAATTGGCGTCACGTCTGGCCCCATTCGCGGCAGCCGCAAGATCCATGTCGAATCGCCGCGCTTTCCCGGCATGACCGTGGCGATGCGCGAGATCGCGCTCGAACCCTCGGCGGGCGAGCCCCCCTTGCGCGTTTATGACACCTCGGGTCCCTACACCGACAACGCCGTTGCCATCGATATCGCCGCCGGCCTGCCCAAGCTGCGGCGCGACTGGATTCTGGAGCGCGGCGATGTCGAGGAGCATGACGGCCGCGCCGTGCGGCCCGAAGACAACGGCCAGCTCGGACCGGACCGCTCGGGCGGCGTCCCCGGGTTCACCAACTTCGTCCGGCGGCCGCTGCGCGCCAAGCCCGGCCAGAACGTCAGCCAGATGCACTATGCCCGCCAGGGGATCATCACCCGCGAGATGGAATATGTCGCGATCCGCGAAAACCTTGGCCGCAAGCAGCTGAAAGAAGCCGCCGCGCGCGACGGCAACGATTGGGGCGCGTCGATTCCGGATTACGTCACGGCCGAATTCGTGCGCGACGAAGTGGCGCGCGGCCGCGCCATCATCCCCAGCAACATCAACCACCCCGAGAGCGAACCGATGGCGATCGGGCGCAATTTCCTCGTCAAGATCAACGCCAACATCGGCAATTCCGCGGTCGCCTCGGATGTCGCCAGCGAAGTCGACAAGCTGGTGTGGTCGGTGCGCTGGGGCGCGGATACCGTCATGGACCTCAGCACCGGGCGCAATATCCACGACACGCGCGAATGGATCATCCGCAATTCGCCCGTGCCGATCGGCACTGTCCCGCTCTATCAGGCGCTCGAGAAGGTCGGCGGCGTGGCCGAAGACCTCACCTGGGACATCTTCCGCGACACGCTGATCGAACAGGCCGAGCAGGGCGTCGACTACTTCACCATCCACGCGGGCCTCCGCCTCGCCTATGTGCCGATGACAGCAAAACGCGTCACCGGCATTGTCAGCCGCGGCGGCTCGATCATGGCCAAATGGTGCCTCGCGCATCACAAGGAATCGTTCCTCTATGATCGGTTCGACGAGATCACCGAGATCATGAAGGCTTACGACATCTCCTATTCGCTGGGCGACGGCCTGCGCCCCGGCAGCGTCGCCGATGCCAACGACGAGGCCCAGTTTGCCGAGCTTTACACGCTGGGCGAGCTCACCAAGCGCGCCTGGGCGCAAGACGTGCAGGTGATCATCGAAGGGCCCGGCCACGTGCCGATGCACAAGATCAAGCAGAACATGGAAAAGCAGCTCGAAGTCTGCGGCGAAGCGCCGTTCTACACCCTGGGGCCGCTCGTCACCGATATCGCACCGGGCTATGATCACATCACCAGCGGCATCGGCGCGGCGATGATCGGCTGGTATGGCACCGCCATGCTCTGTTACGTCACGCCTAAGGAGCACCTCGGCCTGCCCGACCGCGACGATGTCAAAGTCGGCGTGATCACCTACAAACTCGCCGCCCACGCCGCCGATCTCGCCAAAGGCCACCCCGCCGCGCGCCTGCGCGACGACGCGCTCAGCCGCGCCCGCTTCGATTTCCGCTGGCGCGACCAGTTCAACCTGTCGCTCGATCCCGATACCGCAGAGCAATACCACGACCAAACGCTCCCGGCAGAAGGCGCCAAGACCGCGCACTTCTGCTCGATGTGCGGCCCCAAGTTCTGCTCGATGCAGATCAGCCAGGAGGTCAGGGAGTTCGCGGCAAAGCAGAACCAACCCATCGAAAGCTTCCTCGCCTTTCCTCCCCGAAACGGGGAGGGGGACCATCCGCAGGATGGTGGAGGGGCACCCGCAATCTTGGATGAAGCCACCGCCGAAAAGGGCATGGCGGAGATGAGCGAGAAGTACCGCCTGGCGGGAAGTGAACTGTATCTGCCAGCAGCGGAGTAGCAGCCAAATTCCTCCCCGAGCTTGCTCGGGGAGGGGGACCGCCCGAAGGGTGGTGGAGGGGTGCCTCAGCGCCAAATCTGATCTAGGCAAAACTCGCCTAGCGGTTGCAAATCAGAAGAGCTCCATTCGATCTGCAGAAATTTATGCCGCCCGCAATACCAGCCGTCTGATGACTTCGCGCACTTGTCCCGGCGTATCTCCGCTCACAACTTCGACATAACCGATGCCTGCGCGGCGAAGAGCTTCCTTCTTGACCGCGTCGCGGGCCGCCGTTTCATTGCCGATATGGTGCCCCGTTCCCTGAAACTCGATTGCATGGAGCGGCTGACAAGCCTCATCAACGATCAACAGGTCCACACGTTTGGCGTTAATCGCAAAGAAGGCATCCTTGTCGTCGCTCCAAAGGATTTCGCCAAGTGAGACCTGACCCATGGCGCGCCAACCGGGGCGTTCCTCTTGCAAGGCCTGATCAATGACCGAAAGCAGCCTGCGCTCGGGCTGATTCAGCAAGGGTCGTGCCTTGAAGGTTGACTCCATCACACAGCGCAGTTGCTCAGCAGCGTTCAAGGTCGCAGGTTGCGGTGTGCCCTTCATTGATATCACGCTTGCGCTGTTCCGTGATCCAAGAACTTTGCCACTGCCCGACGAATTGCGCCCCTGAAAGAATGCTCGGCGCTCTGCGCGTTTTTGTCTCTCTGCGAACCGCTCAACTGCAATGCCAATAACCGCGCCCAGCGCCAAAAGCAGCGCCAGCAAATGCGGTTTGTCGATCAAGGCAACGAGTTCTGCGGGCATGAAAAGCTTGATGACATGTCTTGGTAACTATCCAGTGAATGACGTATGTGGTCGTTTGGAGGTCGATGCGGGAAGACGCAAAATTCCAAACCTTGCCAAATAGCTCAATGTTCGTTATAACTCCCGTATGAACGCGACTCTCAAAATCACCAAGATCGGCAATTCCGCAGGGGTCATCCTCCCGCGCGAGATGCTCTCACACCTCGGCGCAGAAGTCGGCGAGACGCTCACCGTCGTCACCACGCCGGGCGGGATCGAGCTGCGCGCCGAGGAGCCGGACTTCGATGCGCAAATGGCTGCCGCGCGCGAAGTCATGGCGCGGCGCAAGCGGGCCTTGCGCGAACTCGCGAAGTAATCATGCCGCAAGGCTGGATCTGGGTCGCGCCCGATGTGGCGCGCGCGGCGCATGCCGAGCAACTGGCCGAACATGGCGGCGCTGAGGGTGTGCGCGATGATGGTCTGCTCGAAAGTGCCTTCGCACGCCCGCGCAATCTGGCTGATTATGGCGAACCCGATGCTGCCGCGCTTGCAGCCGCTTATGCATTCGGGATCGCCCGCAACCATCCGTTCGTTGACGGCAACAAGCGCACGGCGGCAGTCGTCGCGGAAACCTTTCTGGTGCTCAATGGCTTCGCGCTGATCGCAACCGATGCGGAATTGGTCGTCGCCATCCTGGCCCTTGCCGCAGGCGAACTCACCGAAGACGAACTCGCCGATTGGTTCCGCACCCACGTGCGCCCAGCTTAGCGGCTGAGCTTAACCAGCGCCGTATCAAGCGCCTGCAAAAACCGCGACCGGTCCGCTTTCGAGAACGGCGCAGGGCCGCCGATCACGTCGCCGCCCGCGCGCAGATCGGCCATGATCGCGCGGGTGGCGATCTGGCCGCCGATCGAGCCGGCGGTGAACGGCTTGCCGGTGGACGAGAGCACGGTAGCGCCCGCTTTCAGGCACCGGTCGGCCAGCAGGATATCGGCGGTGATCACGACGGTGAGGGGCGTTGCGGCCTCGGCGATCCAGTCGTCCGCCGCATCGAAACCATCGCTCACCACCACCCGCCGGACCAGCGGATGGAGCGGCACGCGAAACGGCGCATTGCTGACCATCACGACGGGCACGCCGTGCCGGAACGCCACTTTGTAGATTTCCTCTTTCACCGGGCAGGCATCGCCATCGACCAGAATGGACACGGTGGCATCGTGCGGCGGCTGCAGCGGTCCCGGCGGCATGCCGCGTTATTTCTTCTCGGGCACCACCGCGCCCTTTTGCGTGGGGTTCGAGGCGTTCAGCTTCTTGGGCTTTTCGGCCTTCGGCTTGCGGATTTCCTTGCTCGATTTCTTCTGGCTCTTGGCCATCGCCGTTCTCCGGCAGGAGGCATTGCCCTGCGTTCAAAAAGCTTGGGCCAGCCGCCCGGCTTTGTCGACCGATTACCGTTTCCTGACGAACTCCGCGCGCAGCACAAGGCCCTTGATCCCGTCGAACCGGCAGTCGATCTCCTGCGCATCGCCGGTCAGCCGGATCGATTTGATCAGCGTGCCGCGTTTCAACGTCTGGCCTGCCCCCTTGACGTCGAGGTCCTTGATCAGGGTCACCTGGTCGCCGTCGGCCAGCAGATTGCCCACGGCATCGCGCACTTCAACTGCGCCCGCCGCCGCCTGCTTGGCCGCCAGCGCGCTGGCTTCGATCCATTCGCCGCTGTCCTCGTCGTAGACATAGTCGTCATCGCTCATGCGGAGGTCCTTTTGAAATAGCGGTCAGCGCCCGATGCCCACAGCGCCAGCCACACCAGCACGGGCTGCGCAAACATGCGCGGGATGTGGTAGCCGAGCCCCAGCCCATGATCCGGCCGCGCCATGTCGAGCGCGAAATGCTGGATGTTGGCGGGAAACACGCAGACGGCATAGAGCGCCAGGCCCCATCCGCCCGCCGCGCGCAGCCGCGCCGACCATGGCTGGAGCAGCGCGGCGGCGCCCGCCAGCTCGGCCGCGCCGGTGAGCAGGACAACCGGGCCGGGGAAGGGCACCCAGCCGGGCATGATGCCAAGGAACGGCGCAGGCTGTGCGATATGGATCGCCCCGGCCAGCGCATAGAACAGCGCAAGGAGAACACATGTCAGCCCGCGCGGTGAAAACAGGGCCGGGCGCGAACGATCGGTCAATCGCGCAGCAGTTCGTTGATTCCGGTCTTGCTGCGGGTCTGCGCGTCCACCGTTTTAACGATCACCGCGCAGTAGAGCGAAGGGCCGGGCGAGCCATCAGGCAGCGGTTTGCCGGGCAGCGCGCCGGGCACGACCACCGCATAGGGCGGCACGCGGCCGATGTGGACCTCGCCGCTCGCGCGGTCGACGATTTTGGTCGATGCGCCGAGATAGACGCCCATCGAAAGCACCGCGCCTTCGCCCACGATCACGCCCTCGGCCACTTCCGAGCGCGCGCCGATGAATGCGCCGTCCTCGATCACCACCGGACCCGCCTGCAATGGTTCGAGCACACCGCCGATCCCGGCGCCGCCCGAAATATGCACATTCTTGCCGATCTGTGCGCAAGAGCCGACCGTGGCCCAGGTATCGACCATCGTGCCGCTGTCGATATAGGCGCCGATGTTCACGAAGCTGGGCATCAGCACCACGCCGCGCGCAATGAACGCGCCGCGCCGCGCAGTAGCACCCGGAACAACGCGAAAACCTGCGTCGCGGAAGCGGTTCTCGCCCCAGCCGGCGAACTTGGACGGCACTTTGTCGAAAGCCGGAGCGCCGCCCGCGCCGTGTTCGATCACCGCGTTGTCGTTGAGCCGAAACGAGAGCAGCACCGCTTTCTTCAGCCATTGGTGGACTTGCCAGGCCCCATCGATCTTCTCGGCCACGCGCACCTCGCCCGCATCGAGCATGGCCAGCACCGCATCGACATGGGCGCGCACATCGTGGCGGGCAGGGGTGATGCCGTCGCGCTCTTCCCACGCGGCTTCGATGGCGGCTTCAAGCATGGCGGTCACGCGCGTCTCCCTCGGGTTGCGCGGCGACTAGCCGAGCGCAGCGCGCTCGGCAAGTTGCGGGGCGAGGCTATCGAGCCACCCCGGCAGATCATCGATCACCAGATCGATCGCGGCATCGTCCTTGGCGCGGTCGCCCCATTCGGTGGCGCAATCGATCCACACCGTCTGCATGCCGAGCGCCTTGGCGGGGGCAAGATTGCGCGCCGAGTCCTCGATGAACACCGCGCGCTCGGGATCGATAGCGAAGGCCTTGATCAAGCCGGTGTAGGCCGATGGCTCGGGCTTGGGGCGGTATTCCATCGCCACCACGTCCCACATGCCCTCGAAGCACGGCGCGATGCCCAGCGCATCGAGCACACGATTGGCATAGGGCGCATCGCCATTGGTGAAGATCAGGCGGCGGCCAGGGAGCGCCATCAGCCGATCGGCCAGCGGCGGGGCTTGCTTGAGGCCGCCCAGATCGACCGCATGGACATAATCCAGAAACTCGCGCGGATCGATCGCATGATAATGCATGAGGCCCGCCAAAGTGGTGCCATGATCGTGGAAGTACATTTTCTGCACGCGTCTGGCTTCCATCGCGTCGCAGCCGAGCAATTCCTCGATGAACCGGCCCATCAGCACATCGATCTGGCCAAACAACCCGATCGCGGGCGGATAGAGCGTGTAATCCAGATCGAAAATCCAGCAATCGACGCGGTGGGGATCGAATGTCATGCGCTCAGTCGTCCGCTTTCAGCCGCCTCGTTATCAACCCGGCGTGAGCCTGCGCAAACGCCCGCCCGCGCCGTCCTCAAGGATCCAGAGTGCGCCGTCCGCACCTTGTTTCACTTCGCGGATGCGCGCGGACAGGGGGATGCGCTCGATCTCGCGCGCGGTTTCGCCATCGATGGCGACGCGAACGAGACCTTGCGAGCCGAGCCCGGTGATGATCGCCTGTCCGTTCCATCCGGCAAACATCTGGCCGCTGTAAAAGATGAAATCGCCCGGCGCGATGACCGGGTTCCAGCTGATCTCCGGGCTGGCCAGATCGGGGCGGGTGGGATGGCGCGGGATCGGCTTGCCGTCATAATGATCGCCGTTCGAAACCAGCGGCCAGCCATAATTCGCGCCGCGCCGCACCATGTTGAGCTCGTCGCCGCCTGCCGGTCCATGCTCCAGATCCCACAGCTGGCCTTGCGCATCGAACTTGAGGCCCAGAACATTGCGATGGCCATAGGACCAGATCTCGGGCGATTGGCCGGGCTTCGCGGCAAAGGGATTGTCCGGCGCGGGCGTGCCATCGGGCATCAGGCGCAGCACTTTGCCCAGATTGTTGGTCAGATCCTGCGCCGGGGTGAATTTCTGGCGATCGCCCGAGGCAACGAACAGATATTGTCCATCGGGCGAGAAGGCGATGCGGTGCGAAAAGTGGCCGCGCCCGGTGACCTTCGGCGACTGGTTCCAGATGATCGTGAGGCCCTGCAGCTGCGGGCCGGTGGCGGTGAATTCGAGCTTGGCGCGGCCGACCACCGCGCCGCGGGTATTGCCTTTTCCGGCGGCGACCCAGCTGAGATAGATCATCTTGCTGGTCTCGTAATCGGGCGCGGGCACGACATCGCCGAAGCCGCCCTGATCGCCGTAATCGACTTTGGGCACGCCCGCCACATCCAGCGGTGGCTGGCCGGGCCGCCAGAATTTGAGCTTTCCGGCCTTCTCGGTAATCAGGGCGCCATCCGAGCCGGGCAGGAACGCCATCGCCCAGGGCTCATCGAACCTGGCCATGTCCTCGATCTTCACTTGCGTGACCTGATCGGTGGGCGCGGCCACCACGCCGGTTTGCTGGGGGGTTGCTGCTGAACAGCTTGAGCTGGCGAGGGCGATCAGCGATAGCGCTGCGAGGAATGGACGGGTCATGCACACCGGAATACCCTTATTTGTGGGCGTTGAAAGCTTGAAATCGGCCGAAGCCGCGAAAACCGGCGCGTGCCGGGTCGGCGTCGACGAGGCCGGGCGCGGACCGCTTGCGGGGCCGGTCGTGGCCGCTGCCGTGGTGCTGGGCGCGGGGCATCCGCCGGGCCTGGCCGATTCCAAAACACTGTCGCGCGCGCGCCGCGCGGTGCTGGAAGCGGCGATCAAGGGGACGTGCTACTGGGCGGTCGGTGTGGCAGAGGTTGAAGAGATCGACCGGATCAACATCTTCGGCGCGACCATGCTGGCGATGACCCGCGCGGTGCAGGCGCTGTGCCTGTCTCCCGGCCGGGTGCTGCCGGACGAAGTGCTTATCGACGGCAACCTGACCCCGCAAGGCCGCTGCGCCGAGTGGTGTTGGCCCGCTCGCGCGATTGTCAAAGGCGATGCGCTCGAACCCTGCATTTCGGCCGCCTCGATCCTTGCCAAGGAGCACCGCGACCGGCTGATGGCCGCCGCGGCGCGCGACCATCCGCATTACGGGTGGGAGCGCAATGCCGGTTATGGCACCGCCGAACATCTCGCCGCGCTGCGCGCGCATGGGCCAAGCCCGCTGCACCGCTATAGCTTTGCCCCCGTGGCGCAGGCCGCGCTGCCCTTCGGCAAATAATTCTTCGGCAGATGTCCATCGCCGGGCCACCACATCTAGCCGGTAATCATGCGCCAGAGCACAACATGTGCGCGCGGACTCGTTTCGTTCTGGCGCGCAATAGGCCGCGACTCGGCAGAAATCCGCGAGTCGTGACTTGACGGGGACTCCCCGATGATTCAGAATCCGGCCATTCGGCAAAGACAGCATTCTTCCAGACGGGGCGGGCAGGGCATGGCGTTGGTCAAGGAACAGGTGCGGGGACTGCGTCCGGCGTCGGCAAAATCCGCCGCCAGGGCCAGCGCCGCTGCCGCCGCGCGCGCCGCGCTGCCGCTCAACACGATCCTGCGGGGCGACTGCATCGAAGGCATGCGTCTGCTGCCCGATGCCTCGGTCGACATGATCTTTGCCGATCCGCCCTACAATCTCCAGCTTGGCGGCGATCTCAACCGCCCCGATGGCAGCCATGTCGATGCGGTCACCGACGCGTGGGACAAGTTCGACAGTTTCGCCACGTACGATGCCTTCACCCGCGCCTGGCTGATCGAGGCGCGGCGTCTGCTCAAACCCGATGGCGCGATCTGGGTGATCGGGAGCTACCACAACATTTTCCGGGTGGGCGCACTGCTGCAGGATCTGGGTTTCTGGATCCTCAACGATATCGTCTGGCGCAAAGCCAATCCGATGCCCAATTTTCGCGGCACACGCTTCACCAATGCGCACGAAACGCTGATCTGGGCGGCGCGCAGCGAAAAGGCGAAATACACCTTCAACTACCGCACCATGAAAACGCTCAACGACGAGCTGCAGATGCGCTCGGATTGGGTGCTGCCGGTGTGCGGCGGTCCGGAGCGCATCCGCCGCAACGGCGTCAAGGCGCATCCCACGCAAAAACCCGAGGCGCTGCTCTACCGGGTGATGCTGGCGACCACGCATCGCGGCGATGTGGTGCTCGATCCGTTTTTCGGCACCGGCACCACCGGCGCTGTCGCGCGCAGGCTGGGCCGCGACTGGATCGGGCTCGAGCGCGAGGATGATTATATCGCGGTCGCCGAGGAGCGGATTGCATCGGCGCTGCCACTCGATGAAAGCGCGCTGACCACGATGGCCAGCGGGCGCAGCGCGCCCAAAGTGGCCTTCGGTCAGCTGGTCGAATGCGGCTCGATCGCACCCGGAACGCAGCTTTTCGATCGCCAACGCCGCTTCACCGCGACCGTGCGCGCCGATGGCTCGCTCCTGGCGGGCGGCGAGGGGGGCTCGATCCACGGGGTCGGCGCGCGGCTCCAGGGCGCGCCTTCGTGCAACGGGTGGACGTTCTGGCATCTCGAACAGGGCGGCGAGATCAAGCCGCTCGATGCGCTTCGCCAGCTCTATCTGCTGTCGGTGGAAGATTGAGATGTTTCCGTTGCTGGGGCTCGTGCAGGATCCGCTGCTGCTGCGCTGGCATGCGCGCTGGACGCGGCACGTGGTGATCGCGCGTCTGCGCAAACTGCGTCCTATCCCGGCGCTATTGCGGCGCTAATGCACATGCAAACGCTCTATATCCGCCCCATCGGCATGGCCGAAAGCCCGCAGGGCGAGGAGGGCGGGGCTATCCGCCTGGCGGGTGGACTGGTCTACGCGGCCCGTTTCGCGCTGATTATCCGCGAAAATGGCCGCGTGGTTTCGCGCCGCCGGTTCGGCGTTGCCGAAGCTGCCGAGGTTCTCGCCGGAGTGGCACCGGCGCTCGCTGCCGAAGCCGCCGCCCAGTGGGCCAACCTGCAATCCGCGCATCCTCCGCTGCAATGCGGCGCGCGCACCCTGCGGCTCGATCAGCCGCAGATTATGGGCATTTTGAACGTGACGCCGGACAGTTTTTCGGATGGCGGAGCATTCCTCGACAAGCCCGAAGCGGCGCTGGAGCACGCCGCCGCGATGCTCGAGGCGGGCGCGGCGATCATCGATGTCGGCGGCGAATCCACCCGGCCCGGCGCGGCAGCGGTGTGGGAAGGCGATGAGGCCAGGCGGGTGGTTCCGGTCATCGAGAAACTGGGTGCCGGCGGCGCGGCGATCTCGATCGACAGCCGCCGCTCGAGCGTGGTGCAGGCCGCGCTGGAAGCAGGCGCGCATCTGGTCAACGAAGTTTCCGCGCTGCGCCACGACCCCCGTTCGATGGAGCTGGTGGCGGCAAGCGGCGCGCCTGTCGTGCTCATGCATGCCCCCGGCGGCGGCGAGGATCTCCATGCCGAGGCGGACTACGGCGATGTGGTGCTCGATGTGTTCGACGCCTTGCGCGAGCGCCGCGATGCCGCGCTGGCAGGCGGAATCGCGCGGGGCAAGATCCTGCTCGATCCGGGCATCGGCTTTGGCAAGACACTCGCCGAAAACCTCGCGCTGATCAACGCGCTGCCGCTGTTTCACGCGCTGGGCCAGCCGCTGCTGGTTGGCGCAAGCCGCAAGCGCATGATCGGCGCGCTGTCGCACGAAGCGCCCGCGCACCGGCGGCTGGGCGGGTCGATCCTGCTCGCCGCCCGCGCTTTCGACGCCGGGGTGCAGATGGTGCGGGTTCACGATGTGGCCGAGACGGTGCAGGCGCTGCACGTGTGGCGCGGCCTGCGCGACGCCGCGCTGACCGATTTCAGCCAGCTCGAGGGCTGAGCGCGGGGGCACCCAGTTCGGCATTGTGCTGGCCGATGGAGGGCGCCGGGCGAACTTCGATAGCACCCACCGAGAACGTGACCGGCGCGCGCATCTGGCGATAGGTGCCTTCGCTCGGATGCTCGCTGTGCCGAAAGAAATCGACCGCTTGCAGGTGGGGATCGGCGGTGACATCGGCCAGATCGCGCACCGGCATCGCGGGAATCTGGTGCTCGGACAGGAGGCGGCACCATTCCGCGTTTGTCTTGCGCGGCGTGCGCTTGGCCAGTTCCTCATAGAACGCACTGATATTGACGATCCGGCCTTTGGTCGTGGCAAAGCGCGGATCGCCAGCGAGATCCTCATCGCCCAGCAGGGTGATCAACAACCCCACGCTGTCGGGCGTGTAGGGCACGATGCTGATGTGGCCGTCCGCGGTGGGAAATGGCTGGCGATGCGGATCGACCTGCCGCGGATACCCTGCTGTCTCGCTGGCCGGCACCAGCGTAGCCCCATAGAGGTGCTCCTGCATCATGAAGTGGGTGAACGTCTCGAACATCGGCACTTCGACGAGCTGTCCCTCGCCAAAGCGCAGTTTGTGGATGATGGCCGCCAGCGCGGCATAAGCGCCGTGGAGCCCGGCCACTTTGTCGGCGATCAGCGAGGGCAGGTAGCGCGGCGCGGGATTGCCATCGGCGCGCGGCAGCAAGGTGGTGGTTCCGGTGGCCGCCTGGATCACATCGTCATAGGCCTGCAGATCGCCGTACGGGCCCGCCGACCCGAAGCCGACGCAGTGAACGTAAACGATCTCGGGCCGGATCGCGCGCACCGCCTCATAGCCAAAGCCGAGCCGCTCGATCGCCTTGCCGCGCACATTGTGGATGAACACGTCGGCTTCGGCCAGCTGCGCGGTCAGTGCGGCCTTGCCTTCTTCGGTCTTGAGATCGATGGCGAGCGAACGCTTGCCCTTGTTGAGATTGAGCGTGCCGGGCCCCATGCCCGCCGTCTGTGCAGGCTTGCCGGCGTAGCGGAACTGATCCCCGGTCAGCGCCTCCACCTTGATCACGTCCGCGCCCAGATCGGCCAGAATCTCTGTGGCGTAAGGGCCGAACACAACGCTCGTCAGGTCAACGATGCGAATGCCTTCGAGCAGCTTTTGCTGGGCCAACACGGCGCTCCTGAATGGCGGAAAAAGCTCCGCGCGGCGCAATGTTAAGCGACCAGTTAAGCCAAGGCAATCCGGACATGGCGACGCGCGCGTGGTCGTTGCGGCCAGCTTAGGCCGCGTTGTCGATCCCGAGTTCGGCCAGCTTGCGGTAGAGCGTCGAGCGACCGATGCCGAGACGGCGCGCGACTTCGGTCATGCGGCCGCGATAATGGCCGATGGCAAGGCGGATCACGTCGGCCTCTATGTCTTCCAGCGGGCGCAGATTGCCGTCTGCCGCATAGAGCGTGATCCCGGCGCCTTCGCTGCTGATGGGCTGCGCGCGCGGTGTCTCGCCGAGCATGGTGGAGAGATTGGGAAAATCGAGCGCGGTCAGTGCTTCGCCGTCGCAAAAGACGGCCGCGCGAAACAGCGTCGCCTGAAGCTGGCGGACATTGCCCGGCCAGTCATAAGCGGCAAGCAGCGACAACGCGCCATCGGTGATCCCGAGCGGACGCAGGCCTGGCTGTTCGCCGATGCGGGCGAGGAAATGGCGGGCAAGCGCCGGGATATCGCCGGCGCGCTCGCGCAGGGCAGGCAAATAGACATGCGCCGCGCTCAGCCCTTCGAGCAGCGCGGGCTCGAACAACTGGCTGTCGACCAGATCGCGCAGCGAGGAATTGCTGCACGCAATCAGCCGCACGTCGAGCCGGAAACTGTGGCGGGCCCCGATCGGTTGGACATCGCCGCGTGCGACGAACTGGGCGAGGCGCACTTGCGCGAGCGGGCACAGGCGATCGATTTCGTCGATCACCAGCGTGCCGCCATCAGCATTCTGCAGCGCGCCGATGTGCCGTTCGAACGCACCGGGAAATGCGCCCTTCTCATGCCCGAACAGTACCGATTCGATCTGGTTGGCGGGAATGCCGCCGGCGTTGATGATGCGCAGCGGCGACTTGGCGCGCGGGCTGGCGGCGTGCATGGCGCGCACCAGCATTTCCTTGCCGGTGCCGCTTTCGCCCTCGATCAACACGGTATGCTGCGTGCGCGCGGCCTTGGCGGCGACCGCCAGCGCGGTGCGAAAGCTGGATGCGGCACCGATCATCGAATCGAAATCGAGCGTGGCGGCGAATTTCTCGGTCAGCGGCTGCAGTTCATCGCCGGTGGATTCGCTCATCGTTGCCGACCGCAGCGCCTGCAGCAGCCGATCGGGAGCCACGGGTTTGATGAGATAGTCGGTTGCACCCGCGCGCATCGCCTCGACCGCGAGCAGCGGCGATGCGCTGGTGGTGAGCATGAGGATCGGCAAGGCGGGACGGCGCGCTTTGAGTTCGGCGATCAGGGTGCAGGCCTCGTCGCCCGGCACCCACTGATCAAGGATGATCGCGCCCAGTTGCATCCCCTGCCGGGTGCCCAGCATCGCGATGGCGGTTTCCGAATCGCGAGCGAGGATCGTGCGCCAGCCCTCGCGCGCGGCGAGGGCTGTGATCAGCCGACACTGCGCGGGTTCGTCGTCGATCAACATCAATAGGCGATCAATCGGCTCCGCCATGGATTCCCCGGTCATTTGCACAGGAGACGGCCTAGTCGAATTGAGTAAACTTCGGATTAAGGGCATTAGGAATGCTTGGGCTTGAGCCGCGCGACTACAGCGGTTAAGGGACCGGTTAATCTGCACCCGTAACGTGCTGAAGGGAGTGAACAATGGGCTCTGCCAATGACATGAAGGCCGCCAAGGCGACTTATGACGGCTTCATCAGCCTGATCAAAGTGTCTGTCCCGGTGGTCATATTGATCGTCGCGGTTGTCGTTGTGCTCATCGCCTGATGGAAGCCAAAGCACCCGCAACGCGGATCGCCGTTCTCAAAGAGCGCGCGAACGGGGAGCACCGCGTTGCGGCAACTCCCGAAACCGTCAAGAAATTCATCGCATTGGGTGCTTCGGTCGCGGTCGAGAGCGGCGCGGGTTCATCCGCTTCGATTGCCGATGACGATTATCGCGCTGCCGGAGCCGAGATCCGCGGCGATGCCCCGGCGCAAGGCGCCGATATCGTGCTGGGCATCCAGGGACCGGAAACCGGTCTGCTCGCCGGGGCCAATCCGGGCGCGTGGATCGTGGCCTCGCTTGATCCGTTCATGCAGCGCGAGCGCGTCGATGCCTATGCGGCGGCGGGCTATGAAGCGCTGGCGATGGAATTCATGCCGCGCATTACCCGCGCCCAGTCGATGGATATCCTATCGTCGCAATCGAACCTGGCTGGTTACAAGGCGGTGATCGTGGCGGCCGATCTGTATGGCCGCGCCTTTCCAATGATGATGACTGCGGCGGGCACGGTTAGCGCGGCCAAAGTCTTCGTCATGGGCGTTGGCGTTGCGGGCCTCCAGGCGATCGCCACCGCGCGCCGCCTCGGCGGGCAGGTTTCCGCCACCGACGTGCGCTCGGCGACGAAGGAGCAGATCCAGTCGCTCGGTGCCAAGCCGATCTTCGTAGAGAATGTGGCCGGTATCGAAGGCGAAGGCGCGGGCGGCTATGCCACCGAGATGAGCCCGGAATACCAGGCGGCGCAGGCCGAGCTGGTTTCCAGCCATATCGCCAAGCAGGACATCGTGATCACCACCGCGCTGATTCCCGGCCGCGCCGCGCCGCGCCTGATCACCGACGCCCAGATCGCGACGATGAAGACGGGCTCGGTCATATTCGATCTTGCGGTTGCACAAGGCGGCAATGTCGAAGGATCGGTAGCAGATCAGGTGGTCGAGAAGCACGGGGTCAAGATCATCGGCTATTCGAACACGGCGACGCATCTGGCGGCAGACGCCTCGGCGCTGTTTTCGCGCAACCTCTTCAACTTCCTCTCCGCCTTCTGGGACAAGGAAGCGGGCAAGCCGGTGCTCGACGAGGAAATCGGCAATGCCGTGCGCCTGACGCAAGGCGGCAAGGTTGTGAACGAAAGGCTCCTGGGTTGAGGTTCGATGCCGGTTGTCTTGCGGATCGACAGCTTCAAGTTCCTGTTTTACGGGAACGAGGGCAATCCGCGCGAGCCGGTTCATATACATGTCAAACTAGGCAGAGACGAAGCAAAGTTCTGGCTGTCGCCGCAAGTGGCTCTGGCTTACAACCGGGGCCTGAACGGTCCAACACTCAACCGGGCACAAAGATTGGTGGAGCAGCATCGGGCAAGGCTGGAAAGGGCTTGGAATGACTTCTTCTCCTGATCCGATGGCGATATCACCCGAACCCACCAGCGTGCGTTTCGACGACGACGCGATGTGGGTGGAGCTTGAAGATGGCCGGACGATTGGTGTCCCGCTCGCGTGGTTCCCGCGCCTTTTTCATGCCACTCCAGACCAACGCAACGCTTGCGAGTTAAGCCGCTGCGGGTTGCATTGGGATGAGATCGACGAAGATATCTCGATCGCCGGATTGCTGGCGGGACGCGGCGATATGACCCATCCGGTAAAGTCGGCGGCATAACATGGAATTGGGACGGACCGTTCCGCAACCACGCCGCATCGCGGCATGATTGGCGGAAACTGAGGGGCAAATATGGACTTCATTTCAATTCTGAGCGTGTTCGTAATGGCCTGTTTCGTGGGGTATTACGTCGTCTGGTCGGTCACGCCTGCGTTGCATACGCCGCTGATGGCGGTGACCAACGCGATTTCCTCGGTCATCGTCGTGGGCGCGCTCGTGGCGGGTGCGGCTGAGGGTTCGCTCGCTTCGAAGTGGCTGGGACTGGCGGCAGTGGTGCTCGCCAGTGTCAACATTTTCGGCGGCTTTGCGGTCACAGAGCGCATGCTCGCGATGTACAAGAAGAAGGAGAAGAAGTGATGGAACACCTCGCTTCGGCTCCCCCCGCGTGGGTCGGTCTTGCCTATCTCGCCGCCGGCGTGCTGTTCATCATGGCGCTGCGCGGGCTATCGAGCCCCGCAACATCACGCGCGGGCAACCGTTACGGCATGATCGGCATGACCATCGCGATGGTCACCACTTTGCTCACGCACGGCGTCGCCAGCCTGCCTGAAATCGCGGGCGCGATCGCCATCGGCGGCGGGCTGGGGTTTGTGACGGCGCGCAAGATCAAGATGACCGATATGCCGCAGCTCGTCGCGGCGTTCCACAGCCTTGTCGGCATGGCCGCGGTGCTGGTCGGCCTCGCCGCTTACCTCAACCCCATCGCTTTCGGCATTGCCGGTGCGGACGGGGTGATCGAGGTGCAGAGCCGGATCGAAATGGGCCTTGGCATCGCCATCGGCGCGATCACCTTTTCGGGCTCTGTCATCGCGTTCCTCAAGCTCAACGGCAACATGAGCGGCTCGCCGATCATGCTGCCGGGCCGCCATGTCATCAACCTGGCCACGCTGGCGGGCATTCTTGGCCTCGTCGCCTATTTCACCGTGGACCAGAGCCCGTGGGTGATCGCGGTCGTCACCGCGCTCTCATTCCTGATCGGCTTTCTGCTGATCATCCCGATCGGCGGCGCAGACATGCCGGTGGTCGTTTCGATGCTCAATTCCTATTCGGGCTGGGCGGCGGCGGCGATGGGCTTCACCTTGCACAACACCGCCATGATCATCACCGGCGCGCTGGTGGGTTCGTCGGGCGCGATCCTTTCGTACATCATGTGCAAGGCGATGAACCGCAGCTTCATCTCGGTGATCGCGGGCGGTTTCGGCGCGGCACCGGAAGCCAGCAGCGGCGGCGCGGCCAAAGTGCAGCGCCCGTGGAAGCGCGGCGCGGCGGAAGACGCAGCGTATCTCATGAAAGAGGCCGAGACGGTCATCATCATTCCGGGCTACGGCATGGCGGTGGCGCAGGCGCAGCACGTGCTGCGCGAAATGGGTGATCTGCTCAAGAAGCAGGGCGTCAATGTGAAATACGCGATCCACCCGGTGGCCGGGCGCATGCCCGGGCACATGAACGTGCTGCTGGCCGAAGCCAATGTGCCCTATGACGAGGTGTTCGAGCTGGAGGACATCAACGGCGAGTTCGCGCAAGCCGACGTGGCGTTCATCATCGGCGCGAACGACGTGGTCAACCCTTCGGCCAAGACCGACAAGTCCTCGCCGATCTATGGCATGCCTGTGTTCGACGTCGACAAGGCCAAGACGGTCATGTTCATCAAGCGCTCGATGGGCGGCGTGGGCTATGCCGGGGTCGACAACGACGTGTTCTACATGGACCAGACCATGATGCTGCTCGCCGACGCCAAGAAGATGGTCGAGGATATCAACAAGGCGCTCGCGCACTGATGCGCGCACCCCGCCAGCGGCAATCCCGGAATTTCGGGCCACGCCGCATTCTGGCGATTGCGCTGGTGCTGGCCATGGCGGGCTGCGTCTCCAAGCTGGCGGAAGGCCGCGTGCGTTCCGCGCTGGTCGATGCAGGGCTGCCGCAGCCGATCGCCGCCTGTATGGCCGAGCGGATGACCGATCGGCTGACCATCGGGCAGTTGCAGAAACTTCAGGTCCTGCAGGCCCCCAAGCGTTCGCTTTCGGACTATGTCTTTGCGGTGCGGCGGCTCAATGACAGCGCCTTGCTGAACGTGACCGCCAGTTCGGCCGCGCTGTGCGCCGCAGGGCTTGCGCCCGAAAGGCGCTGAACCCACGCTCGATGTCCCCTGATTGCAAGGCCGCAAGCTGGACCCTGCGCCATCCGCCGCGTAAGGCAGGCAGGGCAAGGCCATTCATTTCCAGGGGCAAAGACGTTGCGCAAAATCGGCTTGATCGGCGGCATGAGCTGGGTTTCGACCCGCACCTATTACGAGCATATCAACCGCGCGGTGCAGGCGCGCACCAGCAAGCTCGCCAGCGCGCCGATGCTGATCGAAAGCCTCGATTTCAGCGAGCTGGCGGCGCTTTCGACACCCGAGCAATGGCAGCATGCCAGCACCGTGCTGAGCCAAAGCGCGCAGCGGCTTGCAGCGGCGGGGGCCAGCGCGATCCTGATCGGGGCCAATTCGATGCACAAGGTCTATGACGCAGTGGCGGCCGCGGTCGATGTGCCGATCCTCCATATCGCCGATGTGGTGGGAGCAAAGATGCGCGCGGACGGGGTGACCAACGCGGTGCTGATCGGTTCGCGCAATGTGATGGTGGAGAGCTTTTATCGCAAGCGCCTTGTCGCGCATGGGATCAGCCTGATGCCGCCGGTGATGGACAATGTCGCCGAGTTCGACCGGATCATTTATGAAGAACTGATGCAGGGCCGGGCGACGCGCGCGGCCGAGCGGACGTTCAAGACGTTCATTACCGCGATGGATCAGGCCGGCGCGCAGGCCGTGGTGCTGGGCTGCACCGAGCTCGACATGGTGATCGATGTCGATGCCAATGTCTTGCCGGTCTACGATGGCACGCGCATCCATGCCGAGGCGGCGGTTGACTGGATTCTGGGCGCTTAGTGCACGCCAGAGCGCCATATGCGGCCGATCCCGCGCGCTCGCGGGGGCGCGAGTTCGGGATCGAAACGCATACCGAGCGCGGCCCGCGCACTGCGTTTCAGCGCGACCGCGACCGGATCATCCATTCGATCGCGTTTCGCCGCCTGCGCCACAAGACCCAGGTGTTCATCGCGCCGGATGGGGACCATTACCGCGTGCGGCTGACGCACAGCCTCGAAGTCGCGCAGATCGGGCGGGTGATCGCGCGCGCGCTGGGGCTCGATGAAGATCTCACCGAGGCATTGTGCCTGGCCCACGATATCGGGCACCCGCCATTCGGCCATGCCGGGGAAAGCGCGCTTGAGGCGGCGATGGCGCAGCACGGCGGGTTTGATCACAACGCACATACGCTGCGCGTGCTGATGCGTCTGGAAAGCCCCTACCCGGAGCACGACGGGCTCAATCTGAGCTGGGAGCTGCTCGAGGGGCTGGCCAAGCACAATGGCCCGGTCGGCGCGCCGACGTGGGCGCTGGCCGAACTGGACGGGGCGTTCCCGTTGGAACTTGATCGCTTCGCTTCGCTTGAGGCACAAGTCGCCGCGATCTCTGACGACATCGCTTATGACAATCACGATATCGACGATGGGTTGCGGGCCGGGTTCCTGACGCTCGAAGCGCTGCTCGAACTGCCCTCGATCGCGGCGCAATGGCAGCTCATCGAAGCGCGCTTTCGCGGTGCGCCGCGCGCGCGCCTGCAGCGCGAGTTGGTGCGCGGGCAGATCGGGCGCATGGTCAACGACGTCATCGCCGAAACGGGGCGCCGGATCGCGGCCAATGGCGTAGTGACGCCGGACGATGTGCGCGCTGCCCCGCATGTGCTCGCCAGCTTCTCGGCGGACATGGCGCGCGAGGAGCGCGCGCTCAAGCGGTTCATGTATGACCAGCTTTACTACCACCCCGATCAGGTCGCCACAGCGGCCAGCGCGCACGGGGTAATCGCGCGGCTGTTTGCCGCTTACCAGACCGATCCGGCGGCATTGCCCGAAAGCTGGCATGCGGCGCTGCCTGAGAGCGAACCAGAGCGCAGCCGCTGCATTGCCGACTACATCGCCGGAATGACCGACCGCTATGCGATGAATTGCTACACGCGGCTGTTCGGCAGTGCGCCTGCGGGATTGCAGAATGTCTGAACAGGCGCGGCTCGGCGCTGCAAAGCCATCTCCCGGCACAGAAACACCTTGCGCATGGCGGCGCTTGGCCGCTTAATTGCGGCGAGAGGCGACGGGGGCCCTGCGCAGGACAGCGATGGTACACCCGCGCCGAGGGACGAGGACCATCCGATGCGCGAAACCGCTCTGTTCAATACCTTCGACGCCTTCTTTCGCCATTGGGCGGCGGAGCGTCCCGATGCGGTCGCGCACGAACAGGATGGGCGGATCACCACGTACGGCGCGCTCGAAGAATTCTCACGCCGCTTTGCCGCATTTCTGCGCGAGCAAGGAGTGGGCAAGGGCGACCGAGTGGCTTGGATCGGCAAGAACGCCGATCTCTATTTCCAGATGCTGCTTTCGTGCGCGCGGATCGGTGTGGTTATGGTGCCGGTGGGGTGGCGGCTCGCACCGGCCGAGATGGCCTATATCCTGCGCGACACCGAAGCGCGGGTGGTGTTTGCGGGCGATGGCTTCGCCGCTGCGGCGCATGCGCTGGTCGCGCAAGTCGCCAGTATCGAGCGCGTGGTCGAGGAAGCCGATGCCCGGCGCGCGGTGGCGGCATGCCCCGCCGATCCGGTCGTGGCGGCGGCCCCGCATGATCCGGTGTTGCAGCTTTATACCTCGGGCACAACAGGCAATCCCAAAGGCGCCGTGCTGTGCCAGAACAATTTCTTCGGCCTGCGCCGCGCGGCGCTGGAAGCGGCGCTCCCGTGGTCTCACTGGGATGCCGACGAGTGCATCCTGGCATGCATGCCCTGCGCGCATATCGGCGGCACGGGGATGGTGACAATGGCTTTCAGCGCGGGGGTGCGGGCGATCATTCAGGCGGAATTTACCGCCGAAGGCGCGCTCACCGCGATCGGGCAGGGCATCACGCGGTTCTTTATCGTTCCGGCCGCATTGCAAATGCTGATCCAGCATCCGCTGGCGGCTTCGACCGATTTCAGCCGGTTACGGTATGTGTTCTATGGTGCCGCGCCGATCCCGCTGGAGTTGCTGCGCCAGGCGGTCGGCACCATCGCCAACGCCCAGTTCATGCAGATGTACGGCATGACCGAAACCACCGGCACGATCTGCGTGTTGCCGCCGTGGGATCACGATCTGGCAGGGTCGGAACGAATGCGTTCGGCCGGGAAAGCCGTGCCCGGGGTCGAGTTGCGCATTGTCGATAGCGAAGGCCATGAACTGCCGCGCGGGCAGGTCGGCGAGATCGAAACCCGATCGAGCGCGAACATGCTGCAGTACTGGAAACTGCCTGAAGCAACTGCCAGGACGATCAGCGCCGAAGGCTGGGTGCGCACCGGCGATGCGGCTTACATGGACGAGGAGGGTTATCTCTTCATCCAGGACCGGATCAAGGACATGATCATCTCGGGCGGCGAGAACGTCTATCCTGCCGAAGTGGAAAGCGCGATCTATGGCCATCCGCAAGTGGCGGAAGTCGCCGTGATCGGCGTGCCCGATGCCAAGTGGGGCGAGGCGGTCAAGGCCTGTGTCGTGCCGCGCGACGGCATGGAGGTCGATCCCGATAGCGTGATCGCGTGGGCGCGCGAGCGCATTGCCGGGTTCAAGGTGCCCAAGTCGGTCGATGTGATCGCCGCGATGCCGCGCAATCCCTCAGGCAAGATTTTGCGCCGATCCTTGCGCGATCCATATTGGGAAGGGATGCAGCGGCAGGTCAATTAGCCGCTTGGCGCTTGTCAATACGCAGCGCGGGGGTTGACGCGGCATAGCTCTATGCGCAAAACTCATGGCGTCGCTGATAGCGCGGGAGAGTTCCGCGGATTCGTCGGTTCCTGACTGGGAATTGGGCGTATCCGAGGACGCCGAAGGAGCAACCGCCCCGGAATCTCTCAGGCAAATGGACCGCGCTGGTCGATAGCGATGCTCTGGAAAGAGCCGTTTCCTTAGTCGGAAATGGCCGCCGAAGGGGTAACCTTGCCCGTCCATCCTGGCGGTGGAAGCAAGGGAAAGCTCTCAGGTTTCCGTGACAGAGGGGGCACCGATCAGGTGCCACGCTGTGCGGAGTCCAATCGAGTGCATAATTCCCCGAACACCCCTGCGCACGGCGATGGCGTGCGTGCGCTCCCGCTGGATCACTGGCACCGATCGCGGGCGGCGCGGATGGTCGAATTCGCCGGATACTGGATGCCAGTCCAGTACGACGGAATCATTGCCGAGCACCTGTGGACGCGCGCGCAAGCGGGGCTTTTCGATGTCTCGCACATGGGGCAGCTGATCGTATCAGGCCCGGGCGCAGCGGCGGCTCTGGAAGCATTGATGCCGGGCGATTTTGCCGCGCAGCCGCCAGGGCGGATGCGCTATTCGTTGCTGCTGGATGCTTCCGGCGGAATTCTCGATGATCTAATGGTCACGCGCTGGGACGATCACTTCGGCCTTGTCGTGAACGGTGCGACCAAGTGGGACGATATTGCCCACTTGCGCGCGTCGCTGCCCGAGGGGGTGGCTCTTGCGCATTGTGCGGAGCAGGCGCTGCTCGCGCTGCAGGGCCCCGATGCGGCAGCGTCGCTCGCTGCGCTGGGCATAGCGGCGGACACTCTGGCGTTTATGGAGGCAGCGCGCTGTCTGTGGGGCGATGTGCCGCTGATCGTTTCGCGCTCGGGCTATACCGGCGAGGACGGGTTCGAGATTTCGCTCGCAGCCGAGCACGCCGCGGCACTGGCAGATGCGCTCTGCGCGCTGGAATGGGTAAAGCCTGCCGGGCTTGGCGCGCGCGATGCGCTGCGGCTTGAAGCGGGATTGCCGCTCTATGGACATGATCTGAGCCCCGATACCGAGCCGGTCGAAGCGGGCCTGGCTTTTGCGATCGCGAAGCGCCGCCGCGCGGAAGGCGGCTTTCCAGGCTACGATCGCGTGCTCGCGGCGCTGGCGGAGGGGCCGCAGCGCCGCCGCGTCGGCCTGCTGCTCGAAGGTCGCATGGCGGCGCGCGAAGGTGCGGAGGTGGTGCTGGAAGGCCGGACCATCGGCGCAGTCACTTCGGGTGGATTTTCGCCCAGCCTCGAGCGCCCGATCGCGATGGCCACCGTTGAGGCCGCGCATGCCGCTGTCGGCACCCGCCTTTCGATCGCTGTGCGCGGCCGCAGTCTGGCCGCTACCGTCACCGCATTGCCTTTCATCCCCCATCGTTATGCCCGCAAAGGAGCCGTTTGATGCCGCGCTATTACACTGAGGACCATGAATGGATCGACGTCGAAGGCGATACCGCCACGGTCGGGATCACCGATTATGCGCAGGCCCAGCTTGGTGACATCACTTTTGTCGAATTGCCCGCCATCGGCGCGGAGCTCACCAAGGGTGACAGCGCTTCGGTCGTCGATTCGGTCAAGGCTGCGTCGGATGTGTTTGCGCCGGTTTCCGGCACGGTGACCGAGGCCAATTCCGCGCTCGAACACGCCCCTGAGATCGTCAACGCGGATGGGGAGGGCGAGGGCTGGCTGTGGCAGATGACGCTCGCCGATCCTGCCGAGCTGGAAGGGCTCATGGATGAGACGGCTTATCACGCGTATCTGGAGGGCCTGTGATGCGGTACTTGCCGCTCACCGACGCCGACCGCGCCGCCATGCTGGATGTGATCGAGGCGGATTCGATCGAAGCCCTTTTTGCCGATGTTCCCGCTGATGCGCGGCTGACGGGGCCTTTGCATGGCTTGCCGGACCATGCCAGCGAGATGGCAGTCGAACGCCATATGGCCCGGCTTTCCGCAGAAACGGTGCCGGCAGGGTCGGTGCCGTTTTTTCTGGGGGCGGGGGCCTATCGCCACCATATCCCGGCCAGCGTCGATCACCTGATCCAGCGGGGCGAGTTCCTGACCGCCTATACCCCCTATCAGCCGGAAATCGCGCAAGGCACGCTGCAGGTCCTGTTCGAATTCCAGACGCAGGTTGCCCGGCTGTTCGGCACAGAGATCGCCAATGCATCGCTCTACGATGGCTCGACCGCATGCTGGGAAGCGATCGCGATGGCCGCGCGGATCACCCGCCGCCGCAAGGCGGTGCTCTCGGGCGGGCTTCATGCGCATTATGTCGAAACCGCGCAGACAATGGCGAAGTTTACCGGAGACACGCTCTCGGTCCGCGCGCCGCTGCTGGTGCCCGAGCCCGATGACGAGCGCCTGATCGCCGAGATCGATGCGGCGACGTCGTGCGTTGTGGTGCAGTATCCCGATGTGCTTGGCCGCATTCCCGATCTTGCCCGGATTGCAGCGGCGGCGCAGGCGCACGGCGCGCTATTGGTGGCGGTGGTGACCGAGCCGGTCGCGCTGGGTTTGCTCGAAAGCCCGGGCACGTTGGGCGCGGATATCGTGGTGGGCGAAGGGCAGGCGCTGGGCGTTGGGTTGCAGTTCGGCGGCCCCTACCTCGGGCTGTTCGGCTGCCGCGAAAAGTTCGTGCGGCAAATGCCCGGGCGCTTGTGCGGCGAAACGGTCGATGCCGATGGCAAGCGCGGGTTCGTGCTGACGCTTTCCACCCGCGAGCAGCATATCCGCCGCGAAAAGGCGACGAGCAACATCTGCACCAACTCGGGGCTTTGTGCGCTGGCCTTCTCGATCCATCTGAGCCTGCTCGGCGGCCTCGGTCTCGAGCGCATGGCGCGGCTCTGCCATTCCAGGGCGGTCATGGCAGCGCGCCGACTGGCGCAGATACCCGGCGTTGATGTGCTGAATCAAAGCTGGTTCAACGAGTTTACCGTGCTGCTGCCACGCGATGCGCGCGGCGCGGTGCAGAGCCTTGCCGACCGGGGCGTGCTGGGCGGTGTGGCGCTGGGGCGGCTCTACCCCGGTGATCCGGCGTTGGCGCACGGGCTGCTCGTGGCGGTCACCGAATGCACCTCACCCGATGATATCGAAGCGCTGGCAACAGCCCTCACGGAGATTTTGGCATGAACGATCTCAATCCAGCAGGCTGGCGCCCGGCGATGGGCAATGGCGGCGCGTTCGGCCCTGAAGCAGCTACGTTCACCGGCAACCGCGGCCTGCATCTTGAAGAAGCGCTGATTTTCGAGATTGGCTCCGCGGCCCGTACCGGCGTCGATTTCGAAGCCGATGATGGCGAAATGCTCCTGCAATTGCCAAATCGCCGCGCGGCTCCGCTTGAACTTCCCGGGCTTTCGGAGCCCGAGGTTGTGCGGCATTACACGCGGCTGTCGCGGCAGAACTACGCGATCGATCTCGGTGTGTTTCCGCTGGGGAGCTGCACGATGAAGCACAATCCGCGGCTCGATGAAAAGGTGGCGCGCATGGCGGGCTTTGCCGACACGCACCCGCTGCAACCGCAATCAACCGTGCAGGGCGCGCTGAAAGTGATCGACGAACTGTCGCGCTGGCTGATCGCGCTCACGGGCATGCATGCGGTGGCGATGACCCCAAAGGCCGGCGCGCACGGCGAACTGTGCGGCATTCTGTGCATCCGCGCGGCGCTTGAGGCGCGCGGTGATGCGCGGCAAGTCATTCTGGTTCCCGAAAGCGCGCATGGCACCAATCCTGCTACCGCCGCCTTTGCCGGCTACCGGGTAGAGGCTATTCCAGCCAATGCCGGGGGGCGGATCGATCTGGCAGCGCTCACCGCACGGCTCGGCCCCGATGTGGCGGGGGTGATGATAACCAACCCCAACACCTGCGGGCTGTTCGAGCGTGATCTCAAGACCATCGCCGATGCCGTCCACGCGGCGGGCGGGTTTGTCTATTGCGACGGAGCCAATTTCAACGCGATCGTTGGCCGTGTCCGGCCGGGTGATCTCGGCGTCGATGCCATGCATATCAACCTGCACAAGACGTTCTCCACGCCGCATGGCGGGGGAGGGCCGGGCTCGGGACCGGTGGTCCTCTCCGAAGCGCTAGCCCCGTTTGCGCCGCTACCTTTTACGGTGCGCGAGGCCGATGGCTCGGTCCGGCTGATCGAGGATGCTTCAGATGACGCTGGCCATTCGCCCAGCTTTGGCCGGATGTGTGCGTTCCATGGCCAGATGGGCATGTTCAGCCGCGCCCTTGCTTATATTCTAAGCCACGGTGCCGATGGTTTGCGGCAGGTTTCGGGCGATGCGGTGCTCAATGCCAACTATGTGCTGCGCAGCCTCGAAGATGCTATCGATGCGCCGTTCGCGCATGCGGGCCATTGCATGCACGAAGCGCTGTTCAGCGAGGACGGATTGGCCCAAGGGTTCACCACCCTCGATATGGCCAAGGGATTGATCGACGAGGGCTTTCACCCGATGACGGTCTACTTCCCGTTGGTGGTGCACGGGGCGATGCTGATCGAACCGACCGAAACCGAGAGCAAGGCGGGCCTTGATCAGTTTATCGGCGCGATGCGATCGGTGGCAATGCGGGCGCGGGCGGGGGATCCGTCGCTCAAATCAGCGCCTCATTTCGCGCCCCGGCGGCGGCTTGACGAGACGCTTGCCGCGCGCAAGCCCAAGCTTGTGTGGGCGCCGGATTAACCGGCACCGCCCAGGCTGACCGATCATGCGTTATTTGTTGATTGCATCCTGCCCTGCTTTGCCGACGGACTCGATATCGCGGCCAGCGCCCTTGACGGTGTTGCAAGCAGCTGCGGTGAGCAAAAGCGCGCCCATCGTCGCAGCAATCAGAGTTTTACGGAGCATGAGGTTCGTTCCTTCGTTTGGCGGCGTACCCTGCTGATGCACGGCACCATGCGGGGTATCTGCGCACAACGTACCGCGATGGAATTCGTTCCTCTGCTCAGGCTTGGAATACCGTTGCGGTTCGGCGCAGCGATAACCGGTGTTCGCGCCAGGCAATGATCAGGCCCGCCGCCACAACCGCCGGCGCGCCGATCCAGGTCGTCGGAGGGGGCAGGTGGGCGAAGATCAGCCAGCCCCACAAGGTTGCCCAGACCAGCTGCGAGTAATCCATGACGATCACGCTGGCGACATCGCCAAAGCGCAGCGCGGAGGTCATCAGAAGCTGCGCGAACAAACCGGCAATGCCGATGCCGGCGATCATGGCCCAACCGATCAAGTCGTGTTGCGCGCCGGTCCAGAGGGCAAACGGGGCCAGCACCGGTGCGCAAAAGGCAGAAAACCAGAAGACGATCGTGATAGGCTCTTCGGTTCGCCCCAGATCGCGCAACTGGATCGAAATGAGCGCGACCATGAAGGCACCGCCAATGCCGACGCACAGACCGAGCAACGAGATATGCGCGCGGTCTGGTCCCGCAATGATCACAATGCCGATGAGGCCGAGCACGACCGCGCTCCACCGCCAGACCCCGACCCGCTCGCCCAGAAACAGCGCGGAAAGAATGACCGCGAAGATGGGGGCGGTGAAACCCAGCACTGTCGCCTCTGCCAGCGGCAGGATCTGCACCACGCCCAGCGTCATGAACATGCCGACGCCGCCAATGAATGCGCGGCGGGCATGGACCCAAGGCCGCTCGGTTCGGAGCCTGCGCAGCCCGCCGCGTCCGGCCAGCCAGAAAAGGATCAAGACGCCGGGAATGAGCTGGCGCCAGAACAGCATTTCAGGAAGCCAGATACCGTGCTGGCCGCTCAGCTTGACCAGAAGCAGCATGCTCGAAAGAACCAACATCGCGCACAGGCGCAGCGCAAGCGCGAGCATCGGTCGTTGCTGGGCGGGCATGTCAGCGGCTCTAGGCGAACCGCTCGCTCAGACAAGCGATTTAGCGGCGGACCTTAGAGGCAAGCCTCGAGGTATGCCTGATCGAACCCGAACATGCGCGCCTTTTCAAGCGTGTAGGGCCGCAGCCCTGACGGACGGAACTCGCCGATGATCTTGCCCTCGGGCGTTTCGTCGAGATACTCGAACTTGAACAGTTCCTGCGTCACGATCACATCGCCCTCCATCCCGATCACTTCGGTGATGTTGGTGGTGCGGCGCGAACCATCGCGCAGACGCTTCACCTGAACGATGAGATCGACCGACTCGGCGATCTGGCGGGAGATCGCTTCCTTGGGGATCTTGATGTCGCCCATCAGGATCATGTTTTCCATACGGCCGAGGCATTCGCGCGGGCTATTGGCGTGGAGCGTGCACATCGAGCCATCGTGGCCCGTGTTCATCGCGGCAAGCAGATCGAAGCATTCCGCGCCGCGGATTTCGCCCAGGATGATCCGGTCAGGACGCATACGCAGCGCGTTCTTGACAAGGTCACCAATGGTGATCGCGCCCTGGCCTTCAAGGTTTGGCGGACGCGTTTCGAGCGGCAGCCAGTGCGGCTGCTGCAGGCGAAGTTCGGCCGCGTCTTCAATGGTCAGCACGCGCTCGCCTGGATCGATCATTTTGGAAAGCGCGTTGAGCATCGTTGTCTTGCCCGAACCGGTACCGCCCGAGATGACAACGTTCATGCGGCAGGCGCCCGCGATCTTGAGCGCGGTTGCCATCTTGTCCGACATCGATCCGAAATCGCGCAGCATGTCGATCGTGATCGGCTTTTCGGAAAACTTACGAATCGAGATCGCGGTGCCGCGCAGCGAGAGCGGCGGGACGATCACGTTGACACGGCTGCCGTCCTTGAGGCGGGCGTCGGCCAGCGGTGTGGTCTGGTCGACACGGCGGCCGACCTGGTTGACGATGCGCTGGGCGATCTGGAACAGATGGCTTTCATCGCGGAACCGGATCGGGGCGAGGACCAGCTTGCCCTTCTTTTCGATGTAGGTCTGCTCGGGGCCATTGACCATGATGTCAGTGATGTCAGGATCGTTGAGCAGTTCTTCGAGCGGGCCAAAGCCCAATAGCTCGTCGATCAGCACCTTTTCGAGCGCGAACTGCTCGCGCCGATTCAGTGTAACCTTGAGCTCGGCCAGCACTTCGAGGATGATCGGGCGAAACTCTTCGGAAAGTTCCTCCTTGCTCAAGGTGGCCGCGGCTTCGGGATCGACGCGCTCGAGCAGGCGGGGCAGTACCTGCTCTTTGATCTTGTGCACCGAGGCTTCGAAACCTTCGGCCTGATAATTGCCTTCGTGGACCGCATTGGCGCGGTCCGAGAGCCGGGTCAGCGCATCGGACTTGTTCGGACCCTGGTCAGCGCCCTGATCGGTGCTTTCCATGGTCGGCAGCGGCGGAAACTGCTCACCGCCGACCGGCACGGGGACTGCCGGCTTTGCTGCTGTATCGCCTGATGTCATCGGACGCGCGACACCGAACGACGGACGCATTGCCGCGCTGCTGCCACCGGTTCCGGGCTTGCGACCAAATGCGCTCATGCAGGACTTCCCGTTTTGCCAGTTAAGAGGTTTGGACCCGAAGGTCTCTGTTCAAATTTCCCAAGCGTGGTGAATAGCGCTGAAACCTTCAGGAATTCCTAAGTTTGGCAGAAGGCGCGATGGCGCAGCCGGTCCAGCGGTCATTTTTGCGGGCCGAAAAGCTTGAAGTCGGGCGACATCACGTTGGGCCATGCGCCGGTCCAGCACGGACTGGGCTCGCGCAAAGCAGCGATTGCGGGCGCGGACGGGCGGATCGAGCCCGGCAAGCGGTCGAACGCGGAAGTATAGGTCACATAGCCAGTTGGCACGACGCCGTAGTAGCCGCAGTGCAGGGGGGGCGAAGCTGGCAGCAAGACCGCGCGCGCGGTCTCGCCAAAGGGCACCGCGAGCCCGACGATATACGCGATCAATGCGATGCGGCGGGCGGCCTGAAGGTTCGGCGAATGCCGTGCGCGCCGTTCCTGCAGGATGCCGACGACCACAATCGCGATGATGGTGATCGGCGCGATCCCCGCGCGCATCATGAAATCGATCGATTCACCCACCCTGACAAATGGCAGGATAAGCATTGACGCTACAGCGATCAGCACGGTCATGCGGTCAAGCGACCAATGGCCTCGTGCTGCCCACAAGATGCAAAGGAACGGCACGACTTCGACGGCGTAGAACGCGAGGTAATTGAGCGCGGGAAACTGCGACGAGCCGGCCGGGACGTCGCCGAACCCGGCGGAGAGATACAGGAGCGAGGGGACCGCCAGCAGCGACGCCAGCGCCGGGAGCACGATATCCGCAGCGCTGATGCGGCGCTTTAGCAGGCACTCGATACCGGCATAAGCCACAAACGGAACGACGCCGAACACTGCAAGCGGTGAGAGCAAGGGGATTGCAGGAATGACCAGCAAAAGCGCGTGCAGCGGCAGCTTGCCCGCGCGCCAGAGCAGAAAGAGCACCGCACCGAGCCAACCGGCAAGCGCATGCTGCGGCACCCAGAAGGCCAAGGTCAGATTGGCGGTGTATTGCAATCCGGCCCACGCCTCGAGATGGCCTTGCAGGTTGGCCCGCGCGAAGATCGCGCCGAGCAGATCCATACCGCTGAATCCCGTGATGAGCAGCAGGGTGATGACCCGTGACCGGCCCGGACGAAACAGTGGGGCGGCGAGCGCGAGGATCATGGCGAGGATGGTTGCGTTCTGGGCAAGCATCGCAAATTCGGAAGCAGCTTGTCCGCCAAGCTTGCCGATCAGTGCCGGCAGGAGATAGATGCCCACCGGGCAGCGCAGAATGGTGAGACCATGGCCGGTGTCATATGCCCAAGGCCAGGGATGCGTGGTCAGGTCGTGCAGCACCGCATAGCGGACCTGCCAATCGGTATTGGCATAGAACAGCCCGCCCTCGCCGCCGAGCAGGAACACCGCGAAGCTGAAGGCCAGCAAGCCGGCGAAGCCCTTGGCGGACACCGTACCCACCGTATGCCAATCGCCCACTCGGCCCATTGCGGCGCACACCGCCACCGAAAGCGCTGCAGCGCCGCCAATCACCAGCGGCGGCTGCCCTAGAAATGCCAGCAGCAGGACCTGGCTGAGGAACAGCCACGCGGTTACCGCGACGGCGAGCCAGCGCACCGCGATCTGGCGGGTTCCCGCGACGAGGAGCGGCACTGGCCGCGCTGCCTGGCCGAGCATGAAGTCTGTCGTGGACATGCCTCGGTGTTAAACAGCATCGCTGAAAGAATGGTTAATTCTTTGTTTCCCCGGCAGGGACGGTCTGTGCCATGGACGAACCACGCTGGTGCCGCGTCCATTGCGCAGATGAAAGGGGAGCAAACACATTGCCGGTGCTACGCAGGGAAACGGCTGGCCTGCTATTCGCGCTGAGCGGATTTGCGTTGTTCTCAGTCGGCGACATCTTCGTGAAATCGATTGTCGATGAATGGCCAGCAACAGCGATTGCGGCGCTGCGCTATGTTCTGGGCACCTTGGTTCTGATGGTTGCGCTGATGGCCCGCGAAGGGCTGCGCGGGTTTGTCCTGCCGGGGGCGGGATGGCAGATCCTGCGCGGTGTCGGCGTCGGTATATCATCGGTGGCGTTCTTTTCCTCCTTGCAGTACTTGCCGCTCGCGACAGCGACCGCGATTGCGTTTACCAGCCCGATCATGACCGCGTTGCTCGCCGCTGTTCTGCTGCGCGAGCCCATGCGATGGGCGACGTGGATTTCGAGTATCGCCGCATTTGGGGGCGTCTTGCTGGTCCTCAAACCCAGCCTGTCTACGATTGGCGCGGCCGGGTTGCTGCCATTGCTCGCTGCATTGGGGATGGCGATGCTACTGGTTGGCAATCGCGCGGTGGCTGGGCGCGCTTCCGCGCTGTCGATGCAATTCAGCGTTGCCGTCATCGCAACGTTGGTGCTGATCCCGCTTGTGACCCTAGGCCACATTGGCGCGATCCCCGGTGCCCGTATCGCGGTGCCGCATTGGTCGGTTGTCGCTCGATGCGGGGTAGTCGCGATTCTGGCCAGCTTCGCGCATGCTCTGGTCTATATGGGAACTACGCGCGCCGGTGCCGCAACAATCGCGCCGATGGCGTATGTCCAGCTGCTTCTGGCCGGCCTCCTGGGATGGTTGATCTTCGGCGAAAGGCCCGATGCCACCGCTTTGGCCGGGGCGGCGATCATTGTTGCCGCCGGACTCTATTTGTGGCGCTCGGGACGCGCCCTTGACGAACCGCAGGGAACTGATTGAGAACGTGCGGCATCAGCGCCGGACAAATTGCATACTTATGCGTGGTGAAATGCTGGCCAAACGGTTCTAGGGTACGGGCCTGGGCCGGACGACCGTTTGGTGCTGATTGGGAGATCGCCGGTAATGGCTGCGACAAGCTGCTCCGCCCTGCTTTTGTTTGGCGCTACGGGTGATCTTTCGCGGCGGATGCTTCTGCCTTCGCTTTATGCGCTGCACGAAGACGGGTTGATCGATCCCGACTTGCGCATTGTCGGCACCGCCCGCTCCGAACTTGACGATGCGCAGTTCCGTATCTTTGCGAGCGAAGCGCTCAAGGAGTTCCTGCCCAGCGATCGCCGCGACGAGGCACGGTTGGCGGGCTTTCTCGAGCGGCTCCAGTATCAGCCGCTCGACGCGTCGAAGCTCGATGGTTTTGCGGCGCTGGCGGCCAAGCTCGGCGATATCTCGTGCGGGCTCTCGATTTTCCTGTCGACCGCACCGGGATTGTTCGAAGCGACGATCGAAGGGCTGCGCAGCGCCGGGCTGGCCAGCGAAGGCGTGCGGATCGGGCTGGAGAAACCACTCGGCAATGATTTGACGTCAAGTCGCCGGATCAACGACGCGGTCGCCGCCGGGTTCGATGAGCGTCAGATATTTCGGATTGACCACTATCTCGGCAAGGAATCGGTGCAGAACCTGATGGCGCTGCGCTTTGCAAACATGCTGTTCGAGCCGCTGTGGAACAGCGCGAACATCGATCACGTGCAGATCACGGTGAGCGAGACCGTCGGCCTCGAGGGGCGCAAAGGCTTCTACGACGATACCGGGGCGCTGCGCGATATGGTGCAGAACCACATGCTCCAGTTGCTTGCGCTCACCGCGATGGAGCCGCCTCGCGATTTCGATGCAACCTCGATCCGCGATGAAAAGGTCAAGGTGCTGCGCGCGCTGCGCCCGGTGCAGGCGGCCGAGATGGTGCGCGGGCAATATGGCGCTGGCGCGGTCAAAGGTGAAAGCGTCGGCGACTATGTCGGCGAACTGGGCACCGCCTCGGAGACTGAGACATTCGTGGCGATCAAGGCGCATGTCGATAACTGGCGCTGGCAAGGCGTGCCGTTCTATTTGCGCACCGGCAAGCGGCTGGCGGAGCGGCGCAGCGAGATCGTCGTCCAGTTCAAATCGGTGCCGCATAACATTTTCTCGGGGCGGGGCGGAAAGCTGCGCGCCAATCGGCTTGTTATCCGGCTCCAGCCCGAAGAATATGTGCGGCTGCAAGTGATGGCCAAGGAGCCTGGACTGGACCGCAACGGCATTGTCCTGCGCGAGGTCAATCTCGATCTCTCGCTGACCGATGCGTTTGCCAAGACGCGCCGCCGCATCGCTTACGAGCGCCTGCTGCTCGATCTGATCGAGGGCGAGCAGACGCTGTTCGTGCGCCGTGATGAGGTCGAGGCGCAATGGAAATGGATCGATGCGATCCGCGCCGTCTGGGCAAATGGCGAGCGGGATGTGAAGCCGTATGCGTCGGGCAGCTGGGGCCCCAATGCCGGGATCGCGCTGACCGAACGCGATGGGCGAAGCTGGCATGACTGAGGTTCGCTGGGCGGAGCGCGGTGATGCGGCCGGTGTGGCGGACGGGATCGCCGCAGCGCTCGCACAGCCTGGGCGCAAGCGGCTGGCCGTGCCCGGCGGCTCCACGCCGGCCAAAGTGTTTGCGCTGCTGGCGGCGCGCGATCTCGATTGGTCGGCGGTCACGATCACGCTGACCGACGACCGGCGGGTGAGCGATGATCATCCAGCGAGCAATTTTGGCAAGCTGCACGCGGCGCTGGGCCAGAGCGGCGCACGGTTCGAACGGCTCGAAGAGGGCCGCGCGATTGCTCCGTTCGATCTGGTGTGGCTGGGCATGGGCGAGGATGGCCACATCGCCTCGCTTTTTCCGCACATGAGCGCGGTTGTGCGTCCCGGACCTTGCGTCATTGCCACCACGCCGATCCCGCTTCCACCCGAGGCGCCGTTCGAGCGGCTGAGCTTGAACCAAAGCGCGCTCAAAGCCAGCAGAGCGATCATTCTGGTGGTGACAGGCGAGGCCAAGCGTGCGCTGATCGAGCGTGTTCTGGCAGCCCCCGCCGATGCGTGCGATGTTTATCCGGTTGCCGATTTCCTGCACGGCGCAGGCCCCCCCGTGACTATATACTGGAGCGAATGATGGCTCTTCATCCTGTTCTCGCCAAAGTGACCGACCGCGTGATCGCCCGGTCCAAGGATTCGCGCGCAGCATATCTGGCGCTGATCGCGCGCGCGCGCGATGAGGGGGTCAACCGCGATGCGCTGTCGTGCGGCAATCTTGCGCATGGCTTTGCCGCGGCCGGCGAAGACAAGCCCGCGCTGCGCGGGGGCCGCGCGCTCAATATCGGGATCGTGACAGCCTATAACGACATGCTTTCGGCGCATCAGCCCTATGGACGGTACCCTGAGCAGATCAAGCTGTTCGCGCGCGAAATCGGTGCGACCGCGCAAGTGGCGGGCGGTGTCCCGGCGATGTGCGACGGGGTGACGCAGGGTCAGTCTTCGATGGAGCTGTCGCTGTTCAGCCGCGACACCATCGCGATGGGCACGGCCGTCGCGCTGAGCCACGGAATGTTCGAAGCGGCGCTGCTGCTGGGCATTTGCGACAAGATCGTGCCCGGGCTGCTCATCGGTGCGCTGCGGTTCGGCCACTTGCCGACGATCCTCGTTCCCGCAGGGCCGATGCCCACCGGCCTTCCCAACAAGGAGAAAGTCCGCATCCGCCAGCTCTTTGCCGAAGGCAAGGCGGGGCGCGACGAGCTGCTGGAAAGCGAGAGCGCCAGCTATCATTCGCCGGGTACGTGCACGTTTTATGGCACGGCCAATTCGAACCAGATGATGATGGACATGATGGGGCTGCATATGCCGGGAGCCAGCTTTGTCGCGCCGGGCACGAAGCTGCGTCAGGAATTGACGCGCGCTGCAGTGCACAGGGTCGCCGCGATCGGCTGGGATAGCGCGGACTACCGCCCGCTCGGGGTCTGCATCGATGAAAAGGCGATCATCAATGCGATTGTCGGCCTGCTTGCCACCGGCGGCTCGACCAACCATGTGATTCACTTGCCTGCGATAGCGCGCGCGGCCGGGGTGCAGATTGATTGGGATGACATGGATGAGCTGTCGCGCGCCGTACCACTGATCGCCAGCATCTATCCCAACGGGTCTGGCGACGTAAACGGGTTCGCGGCCGCTGGCGGCATGCCCTATGTGCTGCGCGAACTCATCGGCGGGGGTCTCGCACATGGCGATATTCGCACCGTTTATGGCACTTCGCTGGATGAAGGTGCGCAGCAGCCGGTGATCGAGAATGAAGCGCTGGTCTGGCATCCCGCGCCAGCTGTTAGCGGCGATGAAACGATGCTGCGTCCGGTAGCCGCGCCATTTCAGGGCGAGGGCGGGTTCCGTTTGCTCACTGGCAATCTCGGGCGCGGCACGATCAAAGTGAGCGCGGTCGAGCGCGCGCGTTGGACGATCGAGGCCCCCTGCCGGGTTTTCAGCGATCAGAACGCGGTATTGACGGCGTTCAAGGCGGGCGAGCTGGAGCGCGACGTGGTCGTGGTGGTGCGCTTTCAGGGACCTGCCGCGAACGGGATGCCCGAATTGCACAAGCTCACGCCGGCGCTTGGCGTTTTGCAGGATCGCGGGTTCAAAGTGGCGCTGGTCACCGATGGGCGGATGTCGGGCGCTTCGGGCAAAGTGCCCGCCGCGATCCACATCACGCCCGAGGCTAAGATGGCCGGGCCGCTGGCGCGGCTCGTCGATGGCGATATGGTCCGCGTTTGTGCCGAGACGGGCGTGCTCGAAGCGCTGGTCGATCCCGCCGAATGGACGGCGCGGTCGCTGGCGGAGGCACCGCCCGAGGACTTTGGCGTCGGGCGCGAGCTGTTTGCGCTGATGCGGCACTACACCGATCCGGCAGAGCGCGGCGGTTCGGCCATGCTCGCCGCAGCGGGGCTCTGAACAACCGGCAAAAAGCCGGGAAGAATGGCTTGGAGAGGCGGATTATGCAACTGGTTGCCGTTGATATTGGCGGAACGCACGCGCGCTTCGCTCTTGCCGAGGTGGATGCGGGGCGGGTGCTGGCGCTGGGCGAGGCGGTAACGCTCAAGACCGCCGACCATGCCAGTTTCCAGCTGGCCTGGCAGGAGTTCGAACGGATTTCGGGAGCGCCGCTGCCCGGCGCTGTCGCGATCGCCGTGGCCGGTCCGGTCGGCGGGGAGATCATCAAGTTCACCAACAACCCGTGGATCATCCGCCCCGCGCTGATCCCCGAGCGGCTTGGCGCCGATCGCTTCATCGTGGTCAACGATTTCGCCGCAGTTGCGCATGCGGTGGCGCAAGCGGCGCCCGAACATTTCATCCACCTGACCGGGCCCGACGTGGCGCTGCCGAGCCGCGGCACGATCAGCGTCGTGGGCCCAGGCACCGGGCTGGGCGTGGCCCAATTGTGGAAGGACGGCGACAGCTATCATGTTCAGCCGACCGAAGGCGGTCACATGGACTTCGCGCCGCTCGACCGGATCGAAGATGCCGTGCTGGCGCGGCTGCGCGGGCGGCACCGGCGCGTGTCGGTCGAGCGCGTGGTGGCCGGCCCCGGCATCGTCGACATTTACGAAACGCTGGCAGGTCTGGAGAATCGCCCGATTGCCGCGCGCACCGATAAAGAGCTGTGGGAACTCGGCGCATCGGGCGAAGACAGTCTTGCCACGCTGGCCATCGACCGGTTCTGCCTCTCGCTCGGCAGTGTGGCTGGCGATTTGGCGCTGGCGCATGGCGCGGTGGCACTGGTCATGGCCGGCGGGCTTGGCCTGCGCATCAAGGACACGCTGGTGCGTTCAGGTTTCGCCGCCCGGTTCACCGCCAAAGGCAGGTTCGAAGGGCTGATGGCAGCGCTTCCGGTAAAGCTCATCACGCATCCGCAGCCCGGCCTGTTCGGTGCGGCTGCTGCATTCGCGCAGGCACAAATGGTCTGATCGGCCCGGTCTTAAAACAAATGATAGGGTGATACGCTTGCGCCTTGCCAAGCCCGTTCGGCTCGCATAGCCCCTGCTTAACCGGGCGATTAAAATGTCGCATGCGAAGAGAAGGATGTGGGATGGACTTTGAAACGATCCGTGTCGAAACCCTGGGCGATGTCCGCAAGATTACGCTGAACCGGCCCGAACGGCTCAACGCATGCCCGCCGAACATGGCGGTCGAGATTGCCGATGCGCTCGCCGATCTGGAAGGCGCGCGCGCAGTCCTGCTTACGGGCGAGGGGCGGGCGTTTTGTTCCGGTGCGGACCTTGCCGCATCGGGCAAGCGGAGCATTACCGGCGGGGCAGGGAGCTACAAAGCGCTGACCGAATCGTACAATCCATTGATGATGAAGCTTTCGCGGCTGCCGGTGCCGCTGGTCTGCGCGGTGAACGGCGTCGCCGCCGGGGTCGGGTGCTCGTTGGCGCTGGCTGGTGATTTCGTGCTGGCGGCGCGCAGTGCCTATTTTCTGCAGGCGTTCGTCAACATCGGACTGGTGCCCGATGGCGGTGCCAGCTGGGTCCTGCCCCGCCTGATCGGCAAGCCGCGCGCGGCGCAGATGATGATGCTGGGCGAACGGATCGGCGCCGAACAGGCCGCCGATTGGGGCATGGTCTACAGATGCGTGGACGATGATGTGCTCGCCGCCGAAGCCATGGCGCTGGCCGAGCGACTTGCCGCAGGGCCGACAGTGGCGCTCGGCATCATGCGGCAAAATCTGGCGCGCGCGCTGGAATGCGATCTTTCCGCTGCGCTGGTAACCGAAGCCGAGGGCCAGAAGATTGCGGGCGACAGCGCGGATTCGCGCGAAGGCATCGCGGCGTTTCTGGGCAAGCGCAAGGCTGCGTTTCAGGGCAAGTAAGACCGCGCCGTCCGGTGGAAAAGCACGATGCACCTCGATCATGATCCCGCTGCGCTACCTGCCGAGGCCATCGGCTTTGATGATTTCCTCAAAGTGGATATCCGCATCGGGACCATTATCGAGGCCGAGCCTTACCCCGAGGCACGCAAACCCAGCATCAAGCTGCGGATCGATTTTGGCGGCGGAATCGGCGTGAAGAAAAGCAGCGCGCAGATCGCTTTGCTGTATGAGCCGGCGCAGCTGGTCGGACGGCAGATTGCCGCCGTGGTCAATTTTCCGCCGCGCCAGATCGGCAAGATGATCTCCGAAGTGCTGACTTTGGGCTTTGCCGATAGCGAGGGCCGCGTCGTGCTGTTTGCGCCCGACACCCCGGTGCCCAATGGTTCGCGCCTGTTCTGACCTCGGCTTCGGATCAGGCGGAGCGCAGCTCCCCATCCAGAAACCGCGTCACTTCGCCCAGATCGACATCCTTTGCCAGAAACGACTGCCCGATTCCGCGCATGAGCAGGAACGGCAGACGCCCCGCTTCCATTTTCTTGTCGTGAAGCATGTGCGAAACCAGCTTCTCGCCGTCGCAATCAAGGCCGAGCTCCCGCAGTTCGGCGGGCAGACCCGATACCGCGACATGCGCGGCAATCCGCTGCGCGTCGCTGCTTGGCATCAGCCCCTGATCGACCGAGAATCGGGCCGCCAGGACCATGCCTAGCGCCACCGCCTCGCCATGGATCAGGCGGTCTGAAAATCTGGTCTCCGCCTCGAGTGCATGGCCGAAAGTGTGGCCAAGATTGAGCAGCGCGCGCAGGCCGGCGGTTTCCTTCTCGTCGGCGGCGACGATCCGTGCCTTGGCGGCTACGCTTACCGCGATGGCATGCTCGCGCGCGGCGGCGTTTCCTGCAAGCAGGTTGGTGCCGTTCGCCTCGCACCATGCGAAAAACGCCGCATCATCGATCAGGCCATATTTGATGACTTCAGCATAGCCGGCGCGCAGTTCGCGCGGTGGCAAGGTGTCGAGCGCCAGCGGATCGGCGAGCACCAGCGATGGCTGATGAAACGCACCGACCAGATTCTTGCCCCGCGCCGTATTGATCGCGGTTTTGCCGCCCACGCTCGAATCGACTTGCGCCAGCAACGTGGTCGGCAACTGGATGAACCCGCAGCCGCGCTTGACCACGGCGGCGGCGAAGCCGGTCAGATCGCCGATCACGCCGCCGCCGAGCGCGATTACGTTGTCTTTGCGTTCGATCTCGCGCGCCAGCAGCCAATCGACCGTCTGCGCCAGAAAGTGCCAGCTCTTGGTGGTTTCTCCGGCGGGCAACTCCAGCCATTCGCTGGCAATGCCCGCGCCCGAAAACGACGCCTCGACCGGCGCGCGCCACTGCGCCGCGACTTGGGCATCGGTGATCACAAGCGCCTTGTTTCCGCGCAGGAACGGGCGGCAATGCTCGCCGGCGCGGCGCAACAGGCCCGCTTCGATGCGCACGTCATAAGGCGCTCCCGCGATCGCGACGGAGATTACAGCCATGCTTGCAACGCCTTCAGGATCGAGAGCACAGTCATCTGGTGCGGTTGGTTCACGCTGGTGATGTGGATGGCGGCCTGCGCATAAGCGCTGCGTCGCTCGTCCAGCAGCCGGGTCAATATCTCGCGCGGGTTGCCTTGTTTCAGCAAAGGGCGGTTGTCCCTGCGCCCAACGCGGTCGAGCAAGGTATCGATGTCGCTATCGAGCCAGATCGAAATCGCGGAGCCAAGGATCAGCGCGCGGGTTGCGGGATCGACAAACGCGCCGCCGCCCGTGGCCAGCACTTTGCGGTCGCCTGGGCGACCTTGCCCGACCAGGCGTGCGATCACGCGTCGCTCTCCGCTGCGAAAATAGGCTTCGTCATACGTTGCGAAGATTTCCGGGATCGACATTTGCGCCGCTTTTTCTATTTCCTCATCGGCATCGACAAACGGCATGCTCAAGATCGATGCGAGCTTGCGCCCGACCGTGGTCTTCCCCACGCCCATCATGCCCACCAGCACCAACGGGCGATCGATGGCCTTGGCCAGATTGGCGATTTCTGCGGGGGAGAGGGCGGTGCTGTCGTGCTCCATTGCCGCCAAGCCTATAGTTGCGCTAGAGCGCAGTGCAAGCACCGTGCGGGGCTGGGGTTCGAGGTCTCGTGAACACGAAATATCTTGGCGTAGGCGTAGCTTTGGTGGTGATGGCAGCACTGGTGGTGGCATGGATACTCGGCGGCGCGCAGCCGACCCGCTGGATCGAAGTGCCGGTTGCCGTGCCGACAGGTGCTTCATGAACCCCCGTCAGCGGCGCATCGCGGCGGGATCCGGATTGCTTGCCTGCGCGGCGCTGCTCGCCATGGCAGGTGCGGTGACGGCGCAGGTTTCGCTGCTGCCGCCTGGATTTGACGATAAACCTGCGCCCAGCCCAAGCCCCACGCGCCGCGCGCCGCCGCCCGTGGCGACAAGCGCGCCGCGCAAGCTGCCTGCAACACCGGTTCAGGAGGACACCTCGGCTGTCGTATCCTCGCCGATAATTCAGCCGGTGCCGGGGGCATCAGCCGTCGCCAATGCAAGCAATGCCGCGCCGGCAAGCCGCGACCCGCTGGATGCGATCGACCCGGCATTTCTTGACCAGATCGTGGCCAGCGCGCGGCCGCGTTATGACACCCCGCCGCAAAGCCAGCGCAGCCTGGCAAGAGTCGGCTTCCTCGATGAGGCCGACGGCGGCTTTCCTGCATCATCAAGCCATTATCTGAACGGGCCGTTTGTTGGCGGCCTGCTCGAGGGAATGCGTGGACCGCTGGTTTCGCGCTGGGGCCATATCCTGCTGCGCCGCGCGCTGGCTACGCGGCTCGACACGCCGGTGGGCATGAACGGGGCAGATTGGGCGGCGCTGCGTGCCGATGTCTTGCTTCGCATGGGCGAGGCGGACGCGGCTCGCGCCATGGTCCAGGAAGTGGACAGCGGCTTCTACACTCCCAGCCTTGAAAATGCCGCCATGGGCAGCTTTTTGGCAACAGCGGACCCGGTTGGCCTGTGCCCGATCACCGCACTGACCGCGGCGGGCAGAAGGGGTTGGGAATGGGATCTCGCGCGCTCGATCTGCACGGCCTTCACCAGCGGCGAAGGCGCATCAGCGCTTGCGCAGCTCGATCGGGCGATGCGGCGCGGGACGGCGTCGCGGATCGACATCCTTCTCGCGCAGAAATTTGCCGGCGCCGCGTTCTCGGGTCGCAGGGCGGTCACTATCGAATGGAGCAGGGTCGATACCCTGACACCGTGGCGCACCGGGCTGGCGCTTGCCACCGGGCTGGAACCCCCCGAGGCCTTGCGTGCCAAGACGGGCCCGGCTTACGCATTTTATGCCGTACGTGCGCCGATGCTGCCGCTGGTCGCCCGGGCGGCGGCGGCGGATGTGGCGGCGGCGCGCGGGGTTCTGTCAGCCTCTGCAATGGTCGATCTCTACAGCCAGATCGGCGCGCTCGATCAATCCGATGCGACCTGGGGTCCGCTCGCCGAGCAATTGCGCACAGCCTATGTTGCGCCCGATGCAGGTGCGCGGTTGGCCGCGATCAAGGGCTTGTGGGGCGACGGCAGTGATCCGGTGCGTGCCTATTCGCGCCTGGTGCTGACCGCTTATGCGGCGGCGCGCATCGCGCCTGATCGGCAGCGGGCGAGCGATGCCCCTGGGTTGCTGGCCGCGATGCTGGCTGCGGGGCTCGACCAGAATGCGCTGCGCTGGGCGCCCTTCGTACCCGCGGGAAGCGACGCCTGGGGCCTGTTGGCGCTGGCTGCGCCTGCCAAGTTTGCGGCGGTCAGCGGCGACAATCTGACGCGCTTCCAATCCTCCGATACGAGCAGCGACAGTCTGCGTTCGCGCTTCTTGCTGGCGGGCCTGATGGGGCTGGGAAGGGTCGATCCGGGCACGGCGCGGAATTTTGCAAGCACGCTCAAGATCGATCTTGCCCGCGAAACGCGCTGGACCCGCGCGATCGATGCGGCAGCCGATTCGGACAATCCCGTGCTGGTGGCCATGCTGGCCGGTTTTGGCATGCAGGGCAGCGGGTGGGACAAGATGACAGCGCTGCATCTCTATCACATCGTCTCGGCGCTGCGCCGTGTCGGCCTCGATGGCGAGGCGCGGATGATCGCGGCGGAGGCCGTGGCGCGGGTCTGATCCGGGTGGCACCGCAAGCGCCTTCGCCTTCGGATCTGGGCGAGCACGTGACGGCGTTTCTGGCGATGCTCGCGGCGGAGCGCGGCGCGGCGGCCAATACTTTGGCCGCATACCGCCGCGATCTGGTCGCGGCACAGCGCGAGATCGGCGAGTTGGCGCGCGCCGACGCAGCTGCACTTTCGCGATTGGAGCGGGCTTGGGCGGCGCTTGCGCCATCGAGCCTTGCGCGGAGATCTTCCGCGCTGCGCCAGTATTTCGGTTTTCTTCATGCTGAGGGTCTTCGCAGCGATGATCCGAGCGGCGCGCTGCCCCGCCCTCGCACGCGGCGGCCGCTGCCTCGTTTGCTGGGGCATGGCGAGATCGGTGCGTTGTTCGCGCTTGCAGAAGCCGATGCGGTGGTGGGCGGCACGGAAGCATTGCGCATGCTCGTGCTGCTCGAATTGCTTTATGGTTCGGGGTTGCGCGCCACCGAACTCGTATCGCTCCCGCTCGCTGCCGCCCCTCGCGATGCACCCTTGCTGTCGATCACGGGCAAAGGCGGGCAACAGCGGCTCGTACCCATTGGCGCTCGCGCGGCGGCGGCGCTGCGGGGGTGGTTGGCGGTCCGGCCCGGCTCCGGTAGTTTTGTCTTTCCAAGCCCGCGCGGGGGGCATCTCAGCCGGGTGCGCCTGTTTCAATTGCTGCGCGCGCTGGCCGCGCGTGCCGGGATCGATCCGGAAAAGGTGAGCCCGCACGTGCTGCGCCATGCCTTTGCGACCCATCTGCTGGAGGGCGGGGCGGACTTGCGCGTGCTGCAGACTTTGCTGGGCCATGCCGATATCGCAACCACGCAAATTTACACGCATGTCGACGCCGCCCGCCTGATTGCCCTCGTCAACGAGCGGCACCCGCTGCGTGGCTCGCCTTCGTAACGCGGTTTGCAGGCTGGAATGCGCGGGCAAAATATGCCTTAACCATAAGCGCAATCGAGGCAGGACCAACTGGCAGAAGCACGGGTCCGCCCTATCGGGAGAACAGCATGATCCATTCGCGCTATCGTCGGGCCTGGCTCATTGTGCCGGCCTGCGCGGTCATTTCATTGGCGAGCAGCGGCCAGGCTCCTGTGCTGTCGCCCGCAAGGCCGGGCGGAGCGGTTCAGTCGATCAGTGCGTCGGACAAGGCCGCCGGCGCGAAAGCGCACCCTCAACTGGTCCGTGAATTCGGCGGCGCGATCAGCGGTGCGCAGGCGAGCTATGTCGAAGCGGTGGGCAAGACCATTGCGGTCCAATCCGGGCTCGGCAACGCGCGCGGCGATTTCACCGTTACACTGCTGAATTCACCGGTAAACAACGCCTTCGCGGTGCCCGGCGGGTATGTCTATGTCACCCGGCAGCTGGTCGCCTTGATGAACAACGAGGCCGAACTTGCCGGCGTGCTGGGCCACGAAGTCGGCCATGTTGCTGCGCGCCATGCCGCCAAACGCGAAAGCGCGGCCACCCGCAACACGATCTTCGGCGTGCTTGGTTCCGTGCTGACCGGAGCTTTGCTGGGCAATTCGGCCCTGGGCCAGATCGGGCAGCAGGTTTTCAGCAAGGGCAGCCAGCTGCTTACATTGAGATATTCCCGCGGCCAGGAAACCGAATCAGATGCTCTGGGCGTGGCCTACTTGCGGCGCGCGGGATACGATCCGCGCGCGATGGCCTCGGTCCTGCGCAGCCTCGCCAATCAGAATGCGCTCGATGCCCAGATTCTCGGCACGCCCGACCGGCTTCCCGCGTGGGCCAGCACACACCCGGACCCTGCCTCGCGCGTGTCTGCCGCGCTGGCGCTTGCGGGCACCGACCCGCGCGGACTGACCAACCGCGATTCGTTTCTGAGCCGGATCAATGGGCTGACGTATGGCGACGATCCGGCGCAAGGGGTGGTTGACGGGCGCAATTTCACGCATCCGGTGATCGGTTTCGCCTTTCAGGCACCCGCTGGCTTTACGCTGCTCAACGGCACGCAGTCGGTCTCGATCAATGGTCAATCGGGCAAAGGCCAGTTCGCCAGCGCGGCCTATAACGGCGATCTGGCGGCACATATCCGTGCCGTGTTCGCCGGTCTTTCCAGCCAGCAGCAGGTCGTGCCCGATTCGATCCAGACGGCCAACGTCGCTGGAATCCCGGCTGCTTATGGCACGCTCCGCTCGAGCAGCGACGGTAATCCGGTCGATATCGTAGTGTTCGCCTATGCCTGGAGCGCGCGGCAGACGCTTTATTTCACCACCATCAGCCAGGCGGGCCAGGCCGGCGAGTTCAATTCGATGTTCAGCTCGCTCCGACGAATCACCCCGGCGGAAGCCCGGGGGGTGCGTGTGCGCAAACTTGCCGTTGTGGCGGTCAAGAAGGGTGATACGCCGACATCGCTCGCGGCGCGGATGGCTTACAGTGATCGCCAACTCGATCGGTTTCTGGTGCTCAACGCGCTGACCGCCAACAGCCAGCTGGCCCCCGGCAGCAAGGTGAAGCTGGTCGTTTATTGATTACGCGCGCCAAGGGCACAAAAAAACGGGCGGGGAAATCCCCGCCCGTTTCGTTTTCGTCTTAAAACGCCGAAGCTTAGAGCTTGCCGTCCGAAGCGTTGTTCATCTGGCCCGAAACCAGCAGGAAGGTGTTCGAGAGCGAGTTGCCCAGTGCGCCCATGGCGGTGATGGCAGCAACAGCGATGAGAGCGGCGATCAGGCCGTATTCGATTGCGGTGGCGCCTTCTTCGTTGATGAGCAGGTCTTGGAAAATCTTCATGGTCAGTCTCCTAATGATGTCTTCTACCCGGCTCGCATCATGTTGTCCCGTCAACGAGCTTTTGGTGGAATAGGGCTCAAAACCTAAGATGCCGTTAATTGCCGTCAGATCTTGCTTTGCGCGTTGGTCGTCTTGTTTTCGATGAGCACATAGAGGTCGCCAAGTTCGTTGGCGATCGTGCCCATGCTGAATACCAGCGCCATTCCGATGAGGCCGATAAGCATGGCATACTCGATGGCTGTCGCCGCCGACTGGTCTTCCAGGACTTTTCGCGCGATCATCCACATCAAGACGAATCCTGTTCTTCTTCGGCGTTTTCGCACGTAGTCCCGGTGTGCCTAAGAAACGATTTATAAGGCCGCGATTATGTTTGAGCACTCGCACACGGTTTGGGTTGCGGCAGCTGCGCTCATCGACCCGGCATCGCGGGTGCTGCTGCAAAGGCGGCCAAATGGGCGCCACCACGGCGGCTTGTGGGAGTTCCCGGGCGGCAAGGTCGAGCCTGGTGAGGGCCCGGTCAGCGCCGTGATCCGCGAGATAGGGGAGGAGCTGGGCCTGACGATCGCGGCCGGGGATCTGTTTCCCATAAGCTTTGCCGCCAGCCCGCCCGGTCAGGACGGGGAGGTCGTCCTGATGCTTTTCGGTTGCCGCGTCTGGCAGGGCGAGCCGGTCTGCGAACACGGGGCTATGCTCGCGTGGGTCGACCTTGATACTTTGGCCAGTTTCCCGATGCCGCCGCTGGATGTGCCGCTGGGAAATGCGTTGCGCGCGATGGTCAAACCAGCATTTAAGGACTTGCCAAGGGGCAGGAGCGCTCTTAAAGCCCGCCACTCTTAAGCGCCCGTAGCTCAGCTGGATAGAGCATCAGACTACGAATCTGAGGGCCGGGCGTTCGAATCGCTCCGGGCGCACCATTCCTTTTCCGCAAAGTTTGTACTGCGCCGCAGGTGGGCGGTACCACCCGCCGACGGTATGCGTTTCGCTGCTTTGCATAGGTATTCCGGTGCGCGTTCATCGCGTGCGTGAGAGATTGCCGAACGGTGCCGGGTGGTCCTATAGCAGCGTCGGCCGTGGCTTAAGCTGCATCCATGGCTGCCACTAAAGGAAACCCGCCTTGGCCAAATCCGCCACCCCACGCGCGCCGCGCACCCCGAAAGCGTCGGCTAAGCCTGCATCATCGCCCGCCGTGCAAGATGTCCCCGCTGTCACCGAAACAGACTCCGACGAGGAAGCGGCTTTTGCGTTGCGCAGCCTTCAGCATGCGCATGCCAACAACAAGCGCTACGATGCCTCCGAAGCGGAGCTGCTCAAATTCTACGAGCAGATGGTGCTGATCCGCCGATTTGAGGAAAAGGCCGGGCAGCTCTATGGGCTGGGGCTCATCGGCGGCTTTTGCCATCTTTACATTGGGCAGGAAGCGGTCGCGGTAGGTCTGCAATCCGCGCTGAGCGAAGGCCACGACAGCGTGATCACCGGGTACCGCGATCATGGCCACATGCTCGCCTATGGCATCGATCCCAAGATCATCATGGCCGAGCTCACCGGGCGGTCTGCAGGCATCTCGCGCGGCAAGGGCGGCTCGATGCACATGTTCTCGACCGAGCATAAGTTTTTTGGCGGGCACGGGATCGTCGGCGCGCAAGTGCCGCTGGGTGCCGGCCTCGCCTTCGGCCACAAATATCGCGGCGACGGCGGGGTTTGTCTGGCCTATTTCGGCGATGGCGCGGCCAATCAGGGTCAGGTCTACGAAGCGTTCAACATGGCCGCCTTGTGGAAATTGCCGATCATTTTCGTGATCGAGAACAACGGCTACGCCATGGGCACCTCGGTCAAGCGCGGTTCGGCCGAAACCCATTTCTATCGCCGTGGCACCGGCTTTCGCATTCCCGGCATGGATGTAAACGGGATGGATGTGCTCGAAGTGCGCCAGGCCGCCGAGGTCGCGCTGGCCTATGTGCGCGCGGGCAATGGGCCGGTGCTGATGGAGCTCACCACCTATCGCTATCGCGGCCATTCGATGTCGGACCCGGCCAAGTATCGCAGCCGCGAGGAAGTGCAGGAAATGCGCGACAAGCACGATGCGATCGAGGCCGCGCGGCAGGAACTGCTGAAGCGCGGGGTGAGCGAAGAGCGGATCAAGGAGATCGACAAGCGCATTCGCCAAGTCGTTGCCGAAGCGGCAGACTTCGCCGAAAGCTCACCCGAACCCGCATTGGCGGATCTGTATACCGACGTGCTGGTGGAGACCTACTGAGATGGCCATCGAGCTCAAAATGCCTGCGCTTTCGCCGACCATGGAAGAAGGCACGCTGGCCAAGTGGTTGGTCAAACCCGGCGACAGCGTGAAATCGGGCGACATCATCGCCGAGATCGAGACCGACAAGGCCACGATGGAATTCGAAGCGATCGATGAGGGCGTGATGGGCGCGCTGATGGTCGCCGAAGGGACCGAAGGCGTAAAAGTCGGCACTGTCATCGCCACGCTGCAGGGCGATGATGAGGCACCTGCATCTGCACCTGCACCTGCTCAGGCGATGCCTGCTGCCGCACCGGCGGCGGACCCGGAACCCGCCCCGGCGGTGGCAGAAAAGGTCGTCGTACCGGTCGCGCAGACACCCGCCGATCCAGCAATCCCGCCCGGCACCGCGATGATTTCGACAACCGTACGCGAAGCCTTGCGCGATGCCATGGCCGAGGAAATGCGTGCCGATGACCGCATTTTCGTGATGGGTGAAGAGGTCGCTGAATATCAGGGGGCCTACAAGGTCACGCAAGGGCTGCTCGAGGAATTCGGGCCGCGCCGGGTGATCGACACGCCGATCACCGAATATGGCTTTGCCGGCATCGGCGCGGGCGCTGCAATGGGCGGTCTGCGTCCGATTGTCGAATTCATGACGTTCAATTTCGCGCTTCAGGCGATAGATCACATCATCAATTCGGCGGCGAAGACCAACTACATGTCGGGCGGGCAGATGCGTTGTCCGATTGTGTTTCGCGGGCCAAACGGCGCGGCCACCCGCGTCGGCGCGCAGCACAGCCAGAATTTTGCGCCTTGGTATGCGTCGGTTCCCGGGTTGATCGTGATCGCACCTTATGACGCCGCTGATGCCAAGGGCCTTCTCAAAGCCGCGATCCGCAGCGAAGACCCGGTAATCTTCCTCGAAAACGAACTGGTTTACGGACGCAGCTTCGATGTTCCGCAGATCGAAGACTGCGTGCTGCCGATCGGCAAGGCCCGGATTGTGCGTGCGGGCCGCGACGTCAGCATCGTGACGTACTCCATCGGAGTGGGCTTTGCGCTCGAAGCCGCGGCAACTTTGGCGAAAGAGGGAATCGAGGCCGAAATCGTCGACCTGCGCACGCTGCGCCCGCTCGACAAGGCGGCGGTGCTGGAGAGCCTCGCGCGGACCAACCGCATGGTGGTGGTCGAGGAAGGTTTTCCGGTCTGTTCGATCGCGTCCGAAATCATCGCCATCGCCATGGAAGAGGGTTTTGACGATCTCGACGCGCCGGTGCTGCGCGTCTGCAACGAGGACGTTCCGCTCCCCTATGCGGCCAATCTTGAGAAAGCGGCGCTCATCGACGCGGCGCGGATCGTCGCGGCGGTGAAGAAGGTGTGCTACCGCTGACGCCGGTATCGAACGACCTTGCGCTGCTCGATGATTGGCTGACCCCGCCCGAACGCTTGGCGATTGCTTATGCGCCAAAGGCAATGCGCGCGGCATGGGCCGGGTTTCTTGCGCTGGACAATAGGCTGGCGGATGCGGCCAAGCCCGGCCGCGAGCCCATCATGGTGCAATTGCGCCTGGCGTGGTGGCGGGATCGCCTTGGCGAGCCGGCATCGGCCTGGCCGCAGGGCGAGCCGTTGCTGGCGATCCTCGCTGCCTGGGACCGCGAACGGGGGGTACTGGCTGCGCTGGTTGATGCCTACGAAGCGTGCAATGTCGGCGAGGGCAGCGGTGCGCAGCTTGATGGAGCAAGGGTGGAAGGCATCGCCGCGCTGGCGCGCCTGTCGGGCGTCGATGCCGATGCCTATGCGGAAATCCGCCTTGCCGCCGCGCAATGGCTCGGGCTTGCCGACACAGCGAATATCACGCCAAGATTGCCCCGCGCGATGCGCCCGTTGGCGGTCTTGCGCGGCATGGCGCTGCGTGCGGCGAGCGGACGCGCTGATCCGCCTTGGCGCGCATTCCTTGGCATCCTTCGGCTCGGCGTGCTTGGGCGATAGCGCTTGATGCCAAAATGGTGTGACTTTCCCTGCCGCTAACCCGGCTTGATCCCTAAGCACATTGACGGAGGGCGGTGCATGAACAGGATCGTGATCGGTGCGCTGGCCGCGCTGATGCTGGTGGCGGCGGGCATATTCTGGTGGCAAGGACGCGCCAGCGACGGCGCGGGATCTTCGGTCGCGCCGCTGCCGCTTGCCAGCGCGGCGCCCAGCGAAGCCGAGGAGCTTCCCGAAGCTGATCCGGGCGATATGGTTGGGCCCGGATTGCCGCAGGCAAACGAGGCCACGCGCGAGCAGCGCCGCTTCGACCGGCTCGACAAAGACCGCGACGATCGCATCACCCGCAACGAGATGCTCAGCCCCCGGGTCAAGGATTTCCGGAAGCTGGATACCGACGGCAACAACTTGCTGACGTTCGAGGAATGGGCGATCGCCACCTCGAACAAGTTCAAGGCAGCCGATGGCGATGGCGACCAGGCGCTCAATCGCGCAGAGTATGCGACGACCAAAACCAAGGCTGCAAGAAAGCCCGCCTGCAAATGCAGATAGGGTCAAGCGGTGGCAGGTAACCAGCCAACAAGATCCGCCTTGGCGCGCATGGTATAAGCCTCCTTGCGCACCTTCTTCTTCACGTCAGCGTCGGGCGGTGGAAACAGCCCGAAATTGACGTTCATTGGCTGATAGCTGTCGGCCTCGGCATCGCCGGTGATATGCGCGAGCAGCGCGCCGAGTGCGGTGGTGCGCGGGGGCGCACGCCACTCATTCCCGGCAATCTGTGCAGCGGTCATCAGGCCCGCGAGCAACCCCACTGCGCCGCTTTCGACGTAGCCCTCGCAGCCGGTGATCTGCCCGGCGAAACGGATGTGAGGCGCGCGCTTCAGGCGCAACTGCCGATCGAGCAAAGTTGGGGAATTGAGGAAAGTATTGCGATGGAGCCCGCCGAGCCGCGCGAATTCGGCATTCTCAAGCCCTGGAATGGTGCGGAACACGCGAACCTGTTCGGCGTGTTTGAGCTTGGTCTGAAAGCCGACCATGTTCCATAGCGTGCCGAGTTTGTTGTCTTGGCGCAGCTGCACCACCGCATAAGGCCAGCGCCCGCCGGGATACTGCGCGGTCGCCCAATGCGGATTGTCGAGCCCCACCGGCTTCATCGGCCCGAAACGCAGCGTTTCCACCCCGCGCGCGGCCATGACTTCGACCGGCATGCAGCCATCGAAATAGGGGGTGCTGGCCTCCCACTCCTTGAACTCGGTCTTCTCGCCCGCGAGCAGCTCCTCGCGGAAAGCCTCGTACTGTGGGCGGGTCATCGGGCAGTTGATGTAATCGCGGCCATCACCGCCCATGGCGAGCGAGGCCTCTGCGCCCTTGTCCCAGCGTGAGGCCATCCACGCCACATCCATGTCGATCGAGTCGCGATAGACGATCGGCGCGATCGCATCGAAGAACGCGAGCGCGTCCGCCCCCGTCGCGGCGCCAATGCTGGCGGCGAGGGCCGGGGCGGTCAGCGGACCGGTTGCAACGATGGTCAAACCCTCGGCGGGCAAAGCATCGATCCGCTCGCGCACGATCTCCAGCGTCGGCTGCGCGCGCAGCATGGCTTCGACTTCAGCGGAGAACAGGTCGCGGTCGACTGCCAACGCCGATCCTGCCGGTACCCGCGCCCTTTCCGCAGCGCGCATCAACACACTATCGCACTGGCGCATCTCATAATGCAGCAGGCCAACCGCATTCTTCTCATCGTCATCGGATCGAAACGAATTGGAGCACACCAGTTCGGCAAGACCGTTCCCATTGTGCGCGGCCGTGCTGTCGCCGCCTCCCCGCATTTCCGATAGCCGTACGCGCACGCCGCGCCGCGCGAGTTGCCAGGCGGCCTCGCTGCCGGCCATGCCCCCGCCGATGATATGGACCTGATGCGTCATCGCCAAGGCATTGGCATTGCGCGCCGCCGCGGGCAACCCCACTATGGGGCGCACGGCAAGGGGGATAACATGCCACGAAGAGCGCTCATCGAACGCCGGCCCTGGCTGCTCGCCAGCCTGATGTGCGGCATCAGCTACTGGTTCGCCGGACCGGATACCGTGCCGGGGGTCTACCTCATTGCATGGAAAGGGGCAGGGGTGGGCCTGCTCGCCGCCTATGCGTGGGCGCACCACCCAACGCTCGGCGCACGCATGATTGCGCTTGTCCTCGCGCTGGGCGCGCTGGGCGATATGGTGCTGGAAATCAGCTTTACCGGCGGAGCGCTCGCGTTTCTCGCCGGGCATCTCGTTGCCATCGCTTTCTATGTCGGTCATCGCCGCGCCAATGGCGGCGTCGCCGTGCCTATCGCGCTTCTGCTCGGCATACCGTCAGCCGCCTATGTCCTCACCGGCGCGGCTTCGGTTGCGCTCTATGCACTTGGACTCGGCGGCATGGCGGCAGCGGCTTGGCGCAGCGACTTTCCGCGCAACCGGGTCGCTCTTGGTGCGATGATGTTCGCGGTTTCCGACATGTTCATCTTCGCAAGGATGGGGCCGCTGGAAGGCAGCCTGGTGCCGGGCCTGCTGGTTTGGCCGCTGTATTACATCGGCCAATTGCTGATCTGCGTCGGTGTCATCCGCACGTTGCGGCAACGCGGCGCTTTCAATGCCCGTCAGCCGGCGACGGGAAGTGCCACCGTGCCGTCAGCCGCGCGCTCCAACGGGCCATAGGCCAGCGCCGCAGAATGCGGCAACGGCGCGTAGATGTGCGGAAACAATTGCCCGCCGCGCGATGGCTCCCATTTCACCGCGTCGCCCAGCGCCGCCAGATCGACCGCAACGAGGTGAAGGTCCTCCTGACCGGCAAAATGCTTGGTTACCGTTTCTGCCAGCTGCGCTTCGGTCGATAGATGGATGTAGCCATCGGCAAGATCGATCGGCGCGCCCTCGAAGACACCGTCGCGCTCGAGCTCGATCATTTGCGGGCCGGTAAGGACTTTGTAGGCGACGCTCGGCCGGTCGCTCAATTGACCGCTCACTCGGCTTCGGGACCGGCTTCGGGGAGAGCATCGATCTCCGGTTCGCTCTCGTCCTCGCCGCCTTCGGGCTCAAGCAGCCGCACTGCGCCGACAACGCTTTCGCTGTCCGACACATTGAACAGCCGCACACCCGCGGTGCCGCGCCCGATCACCCGCAGGGTGGTCAGCGACAGACGGATCAGCTTGGCCTGATCGGTTACCAGCATCAGCTGATCGGCGCGCTCCACCGGGAAGCTCGCCACAACCGGGCCGTTGCGCGCGATATTGTCGATATTGGTGATGCCCTGGCCGCCGCGCCCGGTGCGCCGGTATTCATAGGCGGAAGAAAGCTTTCCATAGCCATTCGAGCAGACCGTGAGCAGGAACTGCTCGCGCGCCGCCAGATCGGCGAAGCGCGCATCGTCCATCACGCGCGGGGCGCGGTCCGCGTCGTCACCTTTCCAGGGAGCATGGCGCAAGTAATCCTCGCGCTCGTCCTGATCGGCGATCCCGGCGCGGTGCAGCACAGAGAGTGAAATCACCTCGTCGCCGTCTTTCAGCAGCATGCCGCGCACCCCGGTGGACGTGCGGCTGGTGAACTCGCGCACATCGTCACCGGGAAAGCGGATCGCCTTGCCCTGGCGGCTCGCAAGCAGAACATCGTCGCTGTCCGAGAGCAGCACAACTCCGATAAGCCGGTCATCGGGCGCATCGTCGAAGCGCATCGCGTATTTGCCGTTGCTGGGCACATTGGCGAACGCGTCCATGCTATTGCGCCGCACATTGCCCTTGGCGGTGGCGAACATCACATTGAGCGCGCCCCAGGTGCTTTCGTCTTCGGGCAGCGGCAAGACCGACGTGATGGTCTCCCCCTGATCGAGCGCCGGGAGCAGATTGACCACAGGCCGCCCGCGCGTGGTCGGTCCGCCTTCGGGCAGACGCCAGACCTTGAGGCGATAGACTTTGCCTGCGGTCGAGAAAAACAGCACCGGGGTGTGGGTCGACGTGACGAGCATCGTCGCGACCGCGTCTTCTTCCTTGGTCGCCATGCCACTGCGGCCTTTGCCGCCCCGGTTCTGCGCGCGGAAAGTGGAAAGCGGCGTGCGCTTGATATAGCCGTCGAGCGTGATCGTGACGACCATGTCCTCGCGCTCGATCAGGTCCTCGTCCTCTATGCCATCAGCGGGCGAGGTGATCAGCGAAAGGCGCGGTGTCGCGTACTTGTCGCGCACTTCGATGAGCTCTTCGCGCATCAGTGCATAGAGTTTGACCCGGTCACCCAGAATGGCGAGATACCCGGCGATCGCCTCGGCCAGGACCTCGAGCTCGGCCCCGATCTCTTCGCGGCCAAGCGCGGTGAGGCGCACCAGTCTGAGTTCCAGAATAGCGCGCACTTGGAGATCGGAAAGCCTGTAGCTGCTGCCTTCGGCGGCCAGATCTTCGTCCTCGATGGCCTCGACCAGCTTGATGTAAGGCGCGATCTCGCCCATCGGCCATTCGCGCGCCAGCAACGTTTCGCGGGCAAGGCCCGGGTTGGCCGAAGCGCGGATGATCCGCACCACCTCGTCCAGATTGGTGACCGCAACGACAAGTCCGAGCAAAATGTGCGCCCGGTCACGCGCCTTGTTCAGCTCGAACTTGGTGCGGCGCGTGATCACTTCCTCGCGGAAGCGCACGAAGGCTTCGATAATATCCTTGAGCGACAGCGTTTCGGGCCGTCCGCCGCGGATTGCGAGCATGTTCGCGGGGAAGTTCGATTGGGCCGGCGTATTGCGCCAGATCTGGTTCAGCACGACTTCGGGGGTGGCATCGCGCTTGAGCTCGATCACTACCCGCACACCGGCCCGGCTCGATTCGTCGCGAATGTCCGAGATGCCCTCGATCCGTTTGTCTTTGGCCGCTTCGGCAAGCTTTTCGACCAGCCCCGATTTTCCCACCTGATAGGGGATCGAGGTCAGGATAATCGAGCGCCGGTCGCCGCGCCCTTCCTCGATCTTGTGCTGCGCACGCATCACGATCGAGCCGCGCCCTTCGGTATAGGCCTTGCGCGCGCCGCTCGTGCCCAGAATGAGCGGGGCGGTGGGGAAATCCGGGGCGGGGATGATCTGCATAAGCTCGTCGATCGAGATCAGCGGATTGTCCATATAGGCAAGGCAACCGTCGATCACTTCACCCAGATTGTGCGGCGGGATGTTCGTCGCCATGCCCACCGCGATGCCGCCAGCGCCATTGACCAGCAGATTGGGGAAGCGCGCGGGCAGGACCTGCGGCTCGCTCTCCAGCCCGTCGTAGTTGGGCTGGAAGTTGACCGTGTCTTTCTCGATATCGCCAAGCAGGAAATCCGCGACTTTGGCCAGGCGGGCTTCGGTATAGCGCATCGAAGCCGGTGGATCCGGGTCCATCGAGCCGAAATTGCCCTGCCCATCGATCAGTGGCAGCCGCATCGACCAGTCCTGCGTCATGCGGGCCAGCGCATCGTAGATCGCACTGTCGCCATGCGGATGATACTTGCCCATGCAATCGCCCACGATGCGCGCCGATTTGCGATAAGGCTTGCCCGCAACGAAGCCGCTTTCGTATCCCGTCCACAAGATCCGCCGGTGCACTGGTTTCAAACCATCGCGCACATCGGGCAAGGCGCGCGCCACGATCACGCTCATTGCGTAATCGAGGTAGCTCGTTTTCATCTCATCGACGATGTCGATCTGCTGGAACTCGGGTTCCCTGGGCGGCGTGAGGGGATCAATGATGTCGGTGTCGTCGCTCACAGCGGTGGTTTTCGCTTGTCTGAGGGGAAGTGTCCCCTGACTAGGGCAATGGGGACGGAAACGCCAGCAAGCGCCGGGGATAAGCCGCTGTTTTCCACATTTGCGCTCACCTGCCTGAACCGCGCGATGAATTTGCATTCAAACCGCGTTCACCCGAGCGACATTAATCACAAATCGTTGCCAAGGGCGCAATATCGCGTCACACAGCGGCGCATGATCATCGAGCTGACGGCGGCGCGGCGACAATCAGTCCGCTCGTTTGGCCGGGGCTCAACAGGAGAGAATGGGATGCGGCTTTCACGTTCGAAATTGGTTGGTGGTGCACATGCTGCACTCGCATTGGCGCTTGCGGGCGGCGCTGCCGCTCTCGCCGTGGCTCCAGCGACTGCGATTGCCAAAGAAAAGGAAGCGCCCAAGCAATCCTATTCCAAAGAGTTCGTTGCCGCAGCCGGTCCGATCCAGAAGACGCTGACAGCAGCCGGTGCGGCCAAGGCCAAGGGCACCTCCGACGCCGACCTCAAAGCGACTCTTGGCGGCGCGACAGCCGAACTTGCGGCATCGGAAGCAGCGGTGAAGACCTCGCAGGATCGCCTTGCCGCCGGCCAGTTTGCCGTCCAGCTCGGCGGCTGGATCGGCGATACTCCGATGCGCAAGCGCGGGATCAAGAACATGATCGACAGCGGCCTGCTCGAAGCGGACAAAGTTCCGCTGTTCAACTTTTACCTCGGCAATTTTGCCTACGCCGAAGCCGATTGGCCCGTCGCGATCGATGCGCTGACCAAGGCAGTTCAGGGCAATATCGCCGAGAACGCCGCCGCCGAGATGCTCGCCGATGCCTATGCGCAGCAAGGCAAGGGTGCAGAAGGACTGGCGGCGCTGCGCCAGGCGATCGACGTGCGCAAGGCTGCCGGAACGCCCGTTCCAGCGGCCTGGTTCAAGCGCGCGCAAGTCATTGCGTACAAGGGCAAGCTCGGTCCGCAAGCGATCGAATGGTCGATCCTGCAGGTCGAGGCCGAACCGACTGCGATCAATTTCCTCGGCGCAGGCCAGCTCGTGCGCGAGTTCAGCACGTTCGGCAAGGAGGAGTCGCTCGATCTCGGTCGGCTGTTCCTGCGCACCGGAGCGCTCGACGAGAGCCCGAAAGTGGTTGAGCGCGAGTACATCGAATATATCGAGTCGGCCGATCCGCGCCGCTTGCCGGGCGAAGTGCTCAAGATCGCCGAGGCCGGTGTGGCAAAGGGTGTTTTGAAGTCGAACGACATGTTCGTTTCCGATGCCCTGAGCCAGTCAAAGGGGCGCATCGTTGCCGACAAGGCCTCGCTGCCTGCGCTCGAGCGCGATGCCAAGACGGCAGCCACCGGTAAGACCGCGCAGGCCGCGGGCGATGCCTTCCTCTCTTACGGCGATGCGGCCAAAGCGGAGGAAATGTACACGGTCGCCATCGCCAAGGGCGGGATCGATCAGGACCGCACGCTTACCCGGCTCGGTATTGCGCAAGCGGACGGCGCGAAGTTTGCCGAGGCGAAAGCTACGTTTGCGAAAGTCGCCGGCATCCGCGCGCCGCTGGCCAAGCTCTGGTCGGTCTATGCATCGAGCAAGGCCGCCAAGTGAGGCTCGCTCCGCGCTAAATCATCGATTAGCGCTATAGAGAAGGGCGGCCCCGGGGCCGCCCTTTTTTGCTGGTTTATACGACAGCCTCAAACTCGCCCGTGCTCTCATCGAGCAAGTGCAACACGCCATCCGAAATGGCGAAGTAGGCACCGCGCAGCCGCAGCAAACCTTCGGCTTCCTTTTGGCGGATGCCGGGAAAACTGCGCAGATTTTGAAGACTTACCTTCACACCGGCCAGTTCCATCGCCCGTTCGGCGGCGGGGCCGCTTGTGCCCAGATCTGCCGCGATCGGACCGCGCGCATCATCGAGCAGACTGATCCAGTCGGCGACGAAACCGCCTTCACCCAGCTGCGCGCCCTGCATCTCGCGCGTCAGTGCCACGCGGCAACCGCCGCAAGCGCCGTGGCCCATCACCACGATCTTCTTGACCTTGAGCACATGCACCGCAAATTCGAGCGCGGCCGAAACGCCGTGATGCCCCGGCGCGGTTTCGAACGGCGGGACCAGCGCGGCGACATTGCGTACCACGAATATCTCGCCCGGATCGGTATCGAAGATCTGCGCTGGATCGACCCGGCTGTCAGAGCAGGCGATCACCATGACTTGCGGATCCTGCCCTTTGCGCAGCTGCTTCCAGCGCTCAAGCTTCGGGGTCCAGTCCTCTTTGCGGAAATGGCGGTAGCCGTTCAGCAAGTGTTCGAGCTCGGGTGTCGGTGTGATCGTCATGCACGACAATTTGGCCGTTCTAATTGCCACTTTCAAGTGCGCAATCGAGCGCCTATCTGCTTCTGATGAGCAGCATCGAAGCACGCAGCACCGACACTGCGCCCGCCCGGGCGCGCAAGCCGGATTGGATCCGCGTCAAAGCGCCCACCAGCAAGGGTTATCATGAGACCCGGTCGCTGATGCGCGGCCTTGGCCTAACGACGGTGTGCGAAGAGGCCGCATGTCCCAACATCGGCGAATGCTGGACCAAGAAGCACGCGACGGTCATGATCCTCGGCGATGTGTGCACGCGCGCCTGCGCCTTCTGCAACGTCAAGACCGGGATGCCGCGCGCCGTCGATTTGGCCGAGCCAGGGCATGTGGCTGAGGCGGCGGCGAAGCTCGGGCTTGAGCATATCGTCATTACCTCCGTCGATCGTGACGATTTGCCCGATGGCGGGGCGGATCAGTTCGTCAAGGTGATCCGCGCTCTGCGCGCTTTGACCCCGGCAACCACAATCGAGATCCTCACTCCGGACTTTCGCGGGAAGGCGCAAAGCGCGGTCGAGGCGATCGTCGAGGCTGGTCCCGATGTCTACAACCACAATCTCGAAACCGTCCCGCGGCTCTATCCCACGATCCGTCCCGGCGCGCGCTACTATGCCTCGCTGCGGCTTCTCGAGCAGGTCAAGCGCCACGATCCGGGTATCTTCACAAAGTCGGGAATCATGCTCGGTCTGGGCGAAGAACGGCTCGAGGTGCATCAGGTGATGGATGACATGCGCTCGGCGCAGATCGATTTTCTGACGATGGGCCAATATCTGCAGCCCACCCCGAAGCATGCCAAGGTGATCGATTTCATCACGCCCAAGGCGTTCGAGGCGTTTGGTGCGATTGCCCGTGCCAAAGGGTTTCTGCAAGTTGCGTCGAGCCCGCTGACTCGTTCGAGCTATCACGCCGGCGAAGATTTTGCGGCCATGCGCGCGGCACGCAGTGCCAATCTGGCCAAAGCTGCGGCGAAAGGCTGAAGCAGACGTGCCAAAGATCGCCGAGACGCGCCATCTGCCGTGGTCGGCCGAGCAGATGTTCGATCTGGTAGCCGATGTGAAGCGTTACCCTGAGTTCCTGCCGTGGGTCGTCGCCACCCGGATAAAGTCGGACAGTGCCGATGAGATGGTCGCCGATATGATGGTCGGTTTCAATGTGATCAACGAGAAATTCACCTCGCGCGTGCGCAAGCTGCGCGCCGAGCAGATTGCCGTCGAATATATCGACGGGCCGCTCAAGAATCTGCGCAATGTCTGGCAGTTTGCGCCCGCTGGCCCAAATGCGTGCATCATCGATTTCAGCGTCGATTTCAGCTTTCGCAACATCATTTTCGAAAAGCTGGCCGGGCAATATCTCGACCGCGCCTTTCGCAAGATGGTGGCGGCGTTCGAAGCGCGCGCGCAGAAGCTTTATGGCAGCAGCAACTCGAGCGCCACGACAGCAGCCTGATGGCGCACCGCGGCGCGGGTCTTGGCATCGGCGAACAGCTTCATTTCCGAATTGACCGCCTGCTGGTCTTCGCCGCGCTCGGCGCGCGCAAACACGACGGTGCCCACCGGTTTCAATTCGGTTCCGCCGCCAGGCCCAGCCACCCCGGTGATGGCCACGGTAACATCGGCGCGTGAATGCTTGAGTGCGCCTTGCGCCATCGACCACGCGACCGCCACCGATACCGCGCCGAACGCATCGATCAGATCGAGCGATACGCCCAGCATCTCATGCTTGGCCTCGTTCGAATACGTCACGAAGCCGCGATCGAACACCGCTGAACTGCCCGCGATCTCGGTCAGCGCGGCGGCGACGAGCCCGCCGGTGCAGCTTTCGGCAACCGCGATCGTCCGTCCAGCGGCAAGGTTGGCGGCAATGACTTTCTCAGCCAGCGCGATCAGATCGGGGGGGAGCAGGGTGTCCATGGTGCCAGTCAGCTCCGCGCCGGACAGATCGGCAGCTTCGATGCCTTGTCCGCTCCGGCCTTGTCAGCCAGCACAACCACAAAAGCGATGAGCTCAGCGGTGCTTTTGGCAGGCAACGGCGCAATCAGGCTGACACCGCGCTCGATAGCCTTGCATCGATCGGGCTTGATCCGGCTGGTGACAAGTTGCGCGACAATGCCCTCGGCGAAAGGCTGCAAGGCGGAATCGGGCAGTTTCGCCAGCATGTCCCGCGTTGCGGCGTCCCTGCTGGTGCCGAGCTTGAGGAATGCGGCCCTTGCGCCGGGCCAGCTCGCGGGCTTGTTCGCGGCAAACCGGGCGACCAGCGCCGGTCCTTCCACCGCAAAATACCCCTGCGGTGACAGCTGCGGCTGGCAGGTCTTGATCGTGCTGTCCACGACCGCCGGGAGCGCGTACCCGACAAGGCTGACCACCTCCTGCTCTGACAGGCAGGCAGCATCCTGCGCGTTCGCGCATTGCCCTGCGGCGAGCGCGGCAATGGCGGCAAGACCTGATAACAAACGCAGCCTCATGATCGCGTGCCTCTTCTTGCCTCAGGTGCCGGGAACGAGCATCGCTGCCGCCTGAGCGGCGATGCCCTCGCCGCGCCCGGTCAGGCCTAGCCGTTCGGTGGTTGTCGCCTTAACACTCACTTGCCCGGTTTGGATCCCCAGTATTTGCGCAAGCCGCGCCCGCATTGCCAGCTTGTGCGGACCGATGCGCGGTGCCTCACAGATGATCGTGACGTCGATATTGGCGATGACCATCCCGGCCGCCCGCACCAGCGCGCCGGCATGAGCGAGGAATCGATCGGACGCCGCGCCCTTCCACTGCGGGTCGGACGGCGGGAAATGATCGCCGATATCGCCTGCCGCCAGCGCCCCGAGCAGCGCATCGACCAGCGCGTGGATGGCAACATCGGCATCACTATGCCCCGATAGCCCCAAGGGATGATCGAGCTTGATGCCGCACAGCCAGAGGTCTTCGCCAGCGACCAGCCGGTGCACATCGAAGCCCATTCCGGTGCGCGGCATCAAAGCGGTCATCGGCAAATCCTCAAAATCATTGGCGAACGTAATCTTGCGCAGCCGTTCGTCGCCCTCGACCAGGGCGACGGCAAGCCCGGCGGCTTCGGCAACCGAAGCATCGTCGCTCGCTTCAGCATCGCTTGCCCATGTGCGGTGGGCGGCAAGAATGGCGTGAAAGTGAAACGCCTGCGGTGTCTGCACCCGGTAAAGCTCATCGCGTGGCACTGCAGCGGCGCGCATGCCGCCAGCGCCCCGCACGACGCTGTCGACCACCGGCAGTACCGGGATCGCCCCTGGATGAACGTCCAGCCCCGCGACCAAGCGCTCGACGACCGCAGGCGGCAGATCGGGGCGCGCGGCATCGTGGATCAGAACCGCGTCAGGTGCCGCATCGACCAGCGCTTCAAGGCCGGCTTTCACCGAGGCCTGCCGCGTGGCTCCTCCGCACACGAACACTACGCCGGGGACACCGGCCAACGCCTCCTCGGCAGCCGTCTCGAAACCTTCGGGGATGGCAACAACAATCGGAGTAATGCCGCTCGCCGCCAGTGCTTCGGCCGCATGGCGCAGCAGCGGTTTGCCCCGCCAGGGCAAAAACTGTTTGGGAACGGAGCCGCCCGCCCGAAGCCCCTTGCCGCCGGCAACTACAAGCGCGGCGATCCGGGACGGGCCAACGCCCGCAGCGCGGCGTAGGGGAGGGGGAGTGGTCATTGCGACCGCCCCTTACAGAACTTGCCGAGGGGGATGCAATCTAGTAAGCGCGTGCCTGTTTTTTAGGCAGATCCCGTTTCGTCATGACCGCGCTCCCCCTCCCGCCCAAGTTGGCTCCGATCCATATCGGTCCAGTGCAGATTCCCAGCCCGGTCGTGCTCGCGCCGATGACCGGGGTCTCGGATCTGCCCTTCCGCACCATGGTCCGCCGGTTTGGCTCGGGGCTGAACGTGACCGAAATGATCGCTTCGCCCGCCGCGATCCGCGAAACACGCCAATCGATCCAGAAATGGGCGTGGGACCCGAGCGAAGAGCCGGTCTCGATGCAGCTGGTGGGCTGTGATCCGGCGCAGATGGCAGAAGCCGCCAAGCTCTCGGCAGACCGGGGCGCGGCGATCATCGATATCAATATGGGCTGCCCGGTTCGCAAAGTGGTCAACGGCGACGCAGGGTCGGCGCTGATGCGCGATATCCGGCTTGCTTCCGCGCTGATCGAGGCCACGGTGAAAGCGGTGAAAGTGCCGGTCACGGTCAAGATGCGCATGGGCTGGTGCCACGACAGCCTGAACGCGCCCGAACTTGCGCGGATCGCGCAGGATATCGGCGCGCAGATGATCACCGTTCACGGCCGCACCCGCAACCAGATGTACAAAGGCGCGGCCGATTGGCGCTTTGTCCGCAAAGTGAAAGAGGCGGTGTCGATCCCCGTGCTGGTCAATGGCGATATCTGCGAGATCGCCGATGCCGCCGCCGCGCTCGAGCAAAGCGGCGCGGACGGCGTGATGATTGGGCGCGGCGCGTATGGCCGGCCATGGTTGCTGGGCCAGATCATGCACTGGCTCGAAACCGGCGAGCAATTGCCCGATCCGTCGCTGGCCCAGCAGTATGCCATCATGATCGAGCATTACGAGGCGATGCAGAACCACTACGGACCGGTGATCGGGGTCAACATGGCGCGCAAGCACATCGGTTGGTACACCAAGGGACTGAACGGTTCGGCTGAGTTTCGCAATCGGGTCAATTTCATCGATGATCCGGCAGCCGTGCTGGCCAGCCTCGCCGCGTTCTACGAGCGCCTGCTCGCTGCGCCGGAGCAGATCTCCGATCCGGTCCCAGAACGTCCCCTAGAACGTCTCAACGCTGCATGAGCGGTCCATCCGACTGGCGCAAGGGGGAGACCGCGCGTCCTGATCCCAAGCGCATGATTTCCAGCTTTCCTCTGGCGGTGGTGCTGCTGGCGCCGGATCTCACGATTGCCTCGGCCAATCCCGCCGCCGAGCAATTGACCGGGCAGGGCGCGCGGCGGCTGAATGGCAAGCCGGTCGAGGATGTGTTCGAATTCGCCGAACCTCTGATCTTCAGCCGCCTCGCCGAAGGAGAGGCGCAGCTGTTTGCCCGCGATGCGAAAGTGCGCGTGCTTGGTCAGCGCGCGCGGCGGATCGATGTCATCACCGCGCCTGTGGCGCACTACCCGGGCTGGCAAATGCTGGTGCTGCATGAGCCGGTGGGGGTCGAGGCGCTATCCGGCGACAGCGCGGGCGCGGGGGAGGGCACCGCGCTGCGGGCGCCTGAAGTGCTGGCGCACGAGATCAAGAACCCGCTCGCGGGGATTCGCGGCGCGGCGCAGCTGCTCGGCCGTAAGCTTGATGGAAAGGAGCTGGCGCTGACCGAGCTGATCACTGCCGAGGTGGATCGCGTCGCCAAGCTCATCGATCAGATGCAGTCGCTTTCGCGCCGCAGCCAGGTGCCTTCCAGCCCATGCAATCTGCACGAGGCGGTGCGCCGCGCGCAGGCGGTGATCGCTGCCGGGCGCAACGGCGCGTTCGTGGTCGAGGAAGAGTTCGATCCATCGTTGCCGGCCGTCAGCGCCAGCCCGGATGCGTTGGTGCAGGTGGTGCTCAATCTTCTGACCAATGCGCGCGAGGCCAGCGAAAGCGCGCCAGTACCGCGCATTGCGGTGCGCACGCGGTTTGCGAGCGGCATTCAATTGCATGCAGGCGCGGGCGAGAAGCCGGTGCGTTTGCCCATCGAACTCAGGATCAGCGACAACGGCGCGGGGATCGATGGAGCGCTGCGCGATCACATCTTCGAACCGTTCGTCACAGCCAAAAAGAACGGCCAGGGCCTCGGCCTCGCGCTGGTGCAGAAGCTGGTGCGCGAAATGAACGGGCGTGTGACCCACGACCGCGACGAGATCAAAGGCTGGACGCACTTTCGCGTGCATCTGCCCGTTGCCAGTTCGGCCAAGCGATGACCCGGCGCGTGCTTCTGGTGGAGGACGATGCCTCGATCGCGATGGTTATCACCGCCGCGCTGGAGGCCGACGGTTTCACGGTCGATCGTTGCGATTCGATCGCCGGGCGTGATCGCTTGCTGGCTGCAAACGCGTATCACCTGATGCTGACCGACGTCGTGCTGACCGACGGCGACGGAATCGAGACACTGGCGCGGGCAAGAGCAAGCGCCCCGGAAATGCCGGTGATCATTCTCTCGGCGCAAAACACGCTCGATACGGCCGTGCGGGCGAGCGATACCGGCGCGTTTGAATACTTTCCCAAGCCCTTCGATCTTGAGGAACTCATCAGCACCGCGCACCGGGCGATAGGCGCGGCGAGCCTTGCCAGCGCGCCCGATGATACCGACGAGGTCGCGCAAGGGCTCCCGCTGGTCGGGCGCAGCAATGCGATGCAGGCGGTCTACCGCATGATTACCCGCGTGCTGCGTAACGATCTCAGCGTGCTCATTCTGGGCGAATCGGGCACGGGCAAGGAGCTTGTAGCCGAGGCGATCCATCAATTCGGCAACCGCGCGGGCGGCCCGTTCATTGCGGTCAACACCGCCGCGATCCCGTCCGAACTGATCGAAAGCGAACTGTTCGGCCACGAGAAGGGCGCCTTTACCGGTGCCGCCGCGCGCCACATCGGCAAGTTCGAACTGGCCAACGGCGGAACCCTGTTTCTCGACGAGATCGGCGATATGCCGCTGCAGGCGCAAACCCGGCTGCTGCGCGCGCTGCAATCGGGCAAGATCCGGCGGGTCGGCGGGACCGACGAAATCACGCTCGATTGCCGGATCGTGGCCGCCACCAACCGCGATCTCTTGCCGATGATTGCGGCCGGGCATTTCCGCGAAGACCTCTATTACCGCATTGCCGTGGTGCCGATCGAGCTTCCCCCCTTGCGCGAACGCGGCGAGGACATTGAAGAGCTTTCGCGCCATTTCCTTGCCCGCGCAGCCATTGAAGGACTGCCACGCCGCCAATTGACCGCAGAAGCGATCGCTCTGCTTGCCCGCCAGCCCTGGCGCGGCAATGTGCGCGAGCTGCGCAACTTCGTCTTTCGCCTTGCGCTGCTGGCGCGCGAAGACGTGATCGATGCAGCGGCGATCGAGCCGCTCCTGCTTTCCGAAACTTCCGTGCCGGAACTTGCGGCAGCGCCGGAGAAAGCGGGGAGCACCGACTTGGCGCAGGCGCTCGGGCGCTGGCTGGCCAAGAATCAGCCTGAGGCCGGCGCGCTTTACGATGCGGCTATCGCCGCATTCGAAGCCCCGCTGTTTCTGCATGCACTGGCGCAAACCGGTGGCAATCAACTGCGCGCGGCGCAACTGCTGGGGATAAACCGCAATACGTTGCGCAAGCGGTTGTCGGAACTGGCTATAAACCCCGACGATGTTGCGTCGCTGCGATAAAAAGCGCGCCGGGAAGGCAAATTGAGACAATTGCACTTGCATTGCTGCAACAGCGGTGTTGTTTATTGGCAACGATGAGCGTCCCTCTCAAACAACGTTCGCGGCGCTTGCCCCGGTGGTACCGGCGACTGCTGGTCGCGCTGCGCCGGGCCAATGCTTTCCTGCTACTTGAGCTCGCCGCCGCCTTTGCGCTGGCGATGATGATCGTGATCAGCTGGCTCGCGCTGTCGGCCAACAATGCCGGCAACCAGTTGCTCCCGGCGCGGCTGACAAGCAGCCTGCTGATCGGGACGCTGGTACCGGCGATGGCCTTGATCGTGTTGGTCGGGCGGCGTCTTGCCCTGCGCCGCGCAATGCTCGGGGTGCTCGGCAGCAGCGGCAGGCTCCACGTCAGGCTCGTCTGGCTGTTTTCACTGATTGCCGCGATCCCCACGCTGCTGGTGGTGATCTTCGCCTCGTTGCTGTTTCAGTCAGGCGTGGAGTTCTGGTTTTCCGACAATTCGCGCGGCATGCTCGAGAACGCCAACAGCCTCGCGCGCGGCTATTACACCGACAAGCTGCGCGATGTCGGCAACGAAAGCGTCGCGATGGCAGGAGACTTGCGCGATTATCTTGGGCAGGCACCAATCACCAGCCAGGACTTTGCCGAAGGCTATTCGTGGCAGGTGATCAATCGCAAGCTCAACGAGTCGGCAATCCTCGAACGCGGCAGCGATGGTGCCATCCGCACCGCTGCCATCGTCGATCCCAACCAGAACGAGCAGCGCCAGCGGGTCACGCCCGAGCAATTGCGCAAGCTCGACGGCGGCGAGACGGTTGTCGTCAATGCCTCGGCCGAGCGAATCGAGGCGGTCACCTCGGTCGATCGGGAGCGCGGCATCTATCTTTACGTCGCCCGAACGTCGGACGCGCTCGCGCTCAACCAGTGGAAACGTGCGCAGAGCGTGTTGCGCGCCTACGATGTCTTGACCGGGCGCGCGCGTGCCTTGCAATTGCGGTTCAACCTTGCGCTGCTGGTTATCAGTCTGGCACTTGTCGGATTGGCGGTCTGGGCCGCGCTCCGCTTTGCCGACCGTCAGGTGGCTCCGCTGGTCGAGCTGGTTGCCGCCGCGCGCAATGTCGGTCGGGGCAATTTCGCGATGCGGGTCGCGGTGGGCAGCGGCACTGATGAAGTTGGCATGCTCGCCCGTGCGTTCAATCGCATGACCGTGCAGCTTGAAACGCAGACCCAGGCGCTTGTCAGAGCCAATGCGCAATTGGAAGTGCGCCGCGCCTTCATCGAAGCGGTGCTTGAATCGATCACGGCGGGCATCCTGTCGATCGACCGGGAAGGCCAGATCCGCTTGATGAACAGCTCGGCGCAGAAGCTCCTGCTCGATCCAGGTGCGCCAAGTCCGGTGGCCACGCCGCTCGCGGACGCCGCGCCGCAATTGGCCAAGTTCATTGCCGACGGAGAGGTCAATGGCATCGTCCATCTGGCGCGGGCGGGGGAGTTGCTGACCCTTGCGGTCAAGGCAACCGCAGATCGCAACGGTCACGTCATCACCTTCGAAGATATCACCCGCCAGCTGCTCGATCAGCGCCGCGCGGCGTGGTCCGATGTCGCCCGGCGCATCGCGCACGAGATCAAGAACCCGCTTACCCCGATCCAGCTCGCGACCGAACGGCTCAAGCGGCGTTACCGCCGCCAAATTGAAACCGACCCCGAATTGTTCGAGGAGTTGACCGCGACGATTATCCGGCAAGTTGGCGCGCTGCGCCGGATGGTCGACGAGTTTTCCTCGTTTGCGCGGCTGCCTAAGCCGGTGTTTCGCGATGAAGACGCCAGCGATCTGGTTCGTCAGGCGCTGTTCCTTCAGGAAATCGCGCATTCCGCGATCGATTTCAGCTTCGATGGCGCCCCGCAAATGCCGATCGAAGCGGACCGCCACCAATTCGGCCAGGCCATGACCAATGTGCTCAAGAATGCGGTAGAAGCGGTCGAGCAGCGCGCGGGCGCTGAGGACATCGATTTTCGCGGGCGGATCGCAGTTGCACTGACCGGCGATCACCAAAGCGTGACCGTCTCGGTCACCGACAACGGTATCGGCCTTCCCGCCGACAAGGATCGCATTGTCGAGCCCTACATGACGACCCGCGAGAAGGGCACCGGATTGGGGCTCGCCATTGTCAACAAGATTGTCGAGGAACATGGCGGCGACATGGCATTTGCCGCCGCCGCGCATGGCGGCACATGCGTTACAATGCGGTTTGCGCGCCGCCAGCTGGCTCCAGGCAGCAACGCCGACCTCGCCGATACCCTCACGGGGCGCGCCACGCGCTAACACCAAACAAACAGGAACAGTCTCCCCGATGGCACTCGATATTCTCATCGTCGATGATGAACGCGACATTCGCGAACTTGTCGCAGGCGTGCTCAGCGACGAGGGCTATGGCTGCAGGCTCGCGGCCGACAGCACCAGCGCGCTTGCCGCCATCGACGAGCGGCGTCCGAGCCTCGTGCTGCTCGATGTCTGGCTTCATGGCAGCGCGATGGACGGTCTGGAGGTGCTCGACGAGATCAAGAAGCGCGAGCCCGAGCTGCCCGTGATCATCTTTTCCGGGCATGGCAATATCGATACCGCAGTCTCCGCGATCGGTCGCGGCGCGATGGACTTCATAGAGAAGCCATTCGAGGCGGAGCGCTTGCTATTGCTGGTCGAGCGCGCCACCGAGACCGAGCGCCTGCGCCGCGAGAATGCGCGGCTTCGTCAGGGCTTTTCGATGGCCGACGGCTTCACCGGCAATTCCGCCGCAATCAACCATGTCCGCGCCACGCTGAAACGCGTGGCCAATACCGGAAGCCGCCTTCTGATCACTGGCCCGGCAGGATCCGGCAAGGAAGTGGCGGCACGTTTGCTCCATTCGTGGAGCCCCCGCAGCGCGCATGCCTTCGTCACCGTCAATTCCGCGCGGATCACGCCCGAACGTTTCGAACAGGAGCTTTTCGGCGAGGAGAGCGATGGCAAACTGGTTCGCGCAGGCCTTTTGGAGATGGCCGATGGCGGGACATTGTTCCTCGACGAAGTGGGTGAGATGCCCGCATCGAGCCAGGCGCGGATCTTGCGCGTGCTTACCGAGCAGTCGTTTGTGCGGGTGGGCGGGCACCGGCAGATCAGAGTTGATGTGCGGGTGGTTTCCTCCAGCTCCAGGCCGCTCGAGCGCGAGATCGCCGATCGCCGCTTTCGCGAAGACTTGTTCTACCGGCTCAACGTCGTTCCGGTCGCCGTTCCTTCGCTGACCGATCGCCGCGACGATATCCCGGCGCTGGCAGAGCATTTCTTTGCGCGCTATGCCAACGAGCAAGGCGTTGCGCCGCCGATCCTTGCATCCGAGGCCGTGGCTGCCCTGCAAAGCTACGATTGGCCCGGCAATGTGCGCCAGCTGCGCAACGTGGTCGAGCGCACGATCATCCTTGCCCCGCGCGAAAGGCTCACCCGGATCGACGCCGATATGCTGCCGTCTGAAATCGTCAGCACGCGCCTGGGCGGTGACACGGCCGCGTCCGCGCTGATGGGGGTGCCGCTGCGCGAAGCCCGCGAAAACTTTGAACGCGAATATCTGAAAGTGCAAATACGCCGGTTTTCCGGGAACATTTCGAAGACGGCGAGCTTTATCGGAATGGAACGCTCGGCCTTGCATCGCAAGCTCAAGCTGCTTGGGATGGCCGAACGGCGCGGTGACGAGGATCTGGATTGAACTTTGCCTGACTGTGGTTTACGCATGCGAGGCTGGACGGCGCACCTGACCAGACAACTTCGCAACTATCCCGGCTGATTGCTTTTTACCGGATGAAACCGGTCAATGGCAAGGAGGCTAGCTTGCCCGGATGCCGCTTCGCGTCCGGGCCAACACAAAAAGGAGGCTGATCAAATGGCCGGCAAAACATTGACTGCGCGCCCCCGCGCGAAAGTTGAAACCGCAACTGCAGCGCCGCCAGCGGCGGAAGCAGGCGCTCAGCCCGAGCCGGTGGTTGCCGCCCCGCACAGCGGCACAGGCAAACCGCAGAACCTGCAGGATCTGTTCCTCAACCATTTGCGCAAGAGCAAGACCCCGGTAACCATGTTTCTTGTCAAGGGTGTCAAACTGCAGGGCATCGTCACCTGGTTTGACAACTTCTCGATCCTGCTGCGCCGCGATGGTCAAACCCAGCTTGTCTACAAACACGCGATCTCGACCATCATGCCGGGCCAGCAGCTGTCTGTCGCCCATTTCCAGACCGGACTGGAAGATTCCGGCAAGCGGCGGCTGCTGCAGGACGTGTTCCTCTCGAGCGTCCGCGACGCCGGTGTCCAGGTCACGATGTTTCTTGTCAACGGCGTGATGCTGCAAGGCAAAGTCGCGGCCTACGATCTGTTCTGTATGCTGCTCGAACGCGAGGGCTACGTGCAACTTGCGTACAAGCACGCGGTCTCGACCATCCAGCCTGCGGGGCATGTCGATCTGTCGGGCGAATGGGAGGGCGAAGCCTCCTGAGCCTGCACCTGTGAGTGGTTTCGAATTCGGCCGCAGCGACGACGCGCTCACCGGCGAGGTCTCTCGCGGCGCGCGGGCGGTGGTGGTGCTTCCCGATGTGCGCCAGCGCGGCGGGCTTGGGGAAGATGCCGACTCGCGGCTCGAAGAGGCGCAAGGCCTCGCGCGCGCGATCGGCATCGATGTGGTGGATGCTTTCATCTTGCCGATCCGCGCCGTTCGGCCGTCGACGCTTTTTGGGGAAGGGCAGGTCGAGAAGATCGGCATCGCGATCAATCAGAGCGATGCCGAACTGGTCATTGTCGATGGCGCGCTCTCTGCGATTCAGCAGCGCAATCTGGAAGAAAAGCTGGCGCGCAAGGTGATCGACCGTACTGGCTTGATCCTCGAAATTTTCGGCGAGCGCGCGGCAACCGCAGAGGGCCGGCTCCAGGTCGAATTGGCACACCTCGACTATCAAGCAGGCCGCTTGGTGCGCAGTTGGACCCACCTCGAGCGCCAGCGCGGCGGCTTCGGGTTTCTGGGCGGTCCCGGCGAAACCCAGATCGAGGCGGACAGGCGGCTGATTCGCGGCCGGATGTCCCGCATCCGCCGCGAGCTTGAGCAGGTCCGACGCACGCGCGGCCTCCACCGCGAGCGCCGTCAGCGCGCGCCGTGGCCTGTCATCGCGCTTGTCGGTTATACCAACGCTGGCAAATCGACGTTGTTCAATCACCTGACTGGCGCGCAAGTCATGGCTGAAGACTTGTTGTTCGCCACGCTTGACCCGACGATGCGCGCCATCCGGCTACCGGCGGTCGAAAAGGCGATCCTGTCCGACACGGTGGGTTTCATTTCCGATTTGCCGACGCAGCTGGTTGCCGCGTTCCGTGCCACGCTTGAAGAAGTGACCGCCGCCGACATCATCGTCCATGTGCGCGATATCTCCAATCCTGCAAGTGCGCAGCAGAAGCTCGAGGTCGAACAGATCCTGGCCGAGCTTGGCGTGATTGGCGAAGAGGGGACCACTATCCCGATCATCGAGGCGTGGAACAAGTGGGATCTGCTCGCCAGCGATGAACGTGCCATGCGCCGCGATCTGATCTCGGCTGAGGTTCTCGATCTTCCGGTCGTCCCGCTTTCGGCGCTGACCGGGGAAGGGGTCGATGATTTGCTGGAACTGCTCGGGCGACTGCTCACAGGCGGGGCACAAGTGCTTGAATTAACAGTGCCCATGTCGGACGGTCAGCGGCTTGCCTGGCTTCATGCGCATGGCGAGATCCTGTCCGAGAGCCAGACCGAAGACAACTTCGGTGCACCGGCTCAGCGCCTCAAGGTACGGCTGAGCCCGCGCGAGCTGGGCCGCTTCGCGCAGATGTGACAGGGGCGAGGGGGCGGGTTGCTATTTCAACTCGGCAGACTTCACCGCCTGCCACAAGTCCTCCTGCTGATCCAGCGACAGCGCGGCGAAAGCGCCATGCGCAAGCGTTTCCATTGCCTGAAATCGCCGCTCGAACTTGGCGTTGGCATGGCGCAGCGCGTCCTCGGGCGCGACCCCGTAGCGCCGCACCAGATTGACCACTGCGAAGAGCAGGTCGCCGGCTTCCTCCAATCTTTCGGTGTCGGTCGATGCCCCGGAAAGCTCATCCATCTCCTCAAGGACTTTGGCATGCGGACCCGCCACATCGGGCCAATCGAACCCGGTTCTCGCCGCGCGCTTCTGCAGCTTTTCCGCGCGCATCAGCGCTGGTAGCGCCAGCGCCACGCCATCGAGCGCACCGGGTGCGCCTTTGGCGGCGCGCTCGGCTGCCTTTCGCGCTTCCCAACGGTTCTCGCGCGATTGACCGGCATCGTCCTCGCCGCCGAAGATGTGCGGATGGCGCGCTTCCATCTTGTCGGAAATGGCATCGGCGACAGCGGTAAAGTCGAACGCGCCGAGTTCCTGCGCCATTTGCGCATGAAAGACCACTTGCAGCAGCAGATCGCCTAATTCCTCGCGCAAGGCGGGAAGGTCGCCGCGCGCGATCGCGTCCGCCACCTCGTAAGCCTCTTCAATCGTATAGGGCGCGATGCTCGAAAAGTTTTGCGCGATATCCCACTCGCAGCCGGACTGCGGATCGCGCAGCCGCGCCATGATTCCGAGCAAGCGCGCGATCCCATTTGGCGCAAGGTTCGCAGCGGGAGGAGCTTCGCTGCCGGGCTTATCCATGATCGGCTTCCTCAAGATTGATAATAATTATTATGTTAAATAACGCGGGCGAACAACTCAGCGCCGAAACCCGGCAAACAGCACGGCGGCCGCGATGATAAGCACCAGCCATACACCTGCCATCCACGCATTCGCGCGCCACGGTTGCTGTCGCAGCCGCCCGTTCGCCAGCAGCAGGACAAGCGCCATCACGATGCCGATGATCGCAACGATCTGGTCACCTGTCACAGCGCTATTTCCAGACCGTCATATCCCGGCTCGACGTGCGCCGGCATTTCATCGCACAATGTCCGGTAATCCATACTCTTATCAAGATGGCTCAGCACCGCGCGGCCAGCCCGGCAAGCCTCGACCAGCTCGAGCGACATGGCCAAATGCGCATGGGTCGGATGTGGCTTGCGCCGCAAGGCATCGACCACAAGCACGTCAACCCGCTCGAACAGCGCCACCATCTCTGCCGTAATCTCGCTGAAGTCCGTCGCATACCCAATTGATTTTCCGTCCTGATCAAACCGGAATGCGGTCGATTGCGCGGGGCCATGCGGCATCTGGCAATGGCTAACGCCGATCCCGCAGATCATCCGCACTCGATCGAGATTCTCAAGATTGCAAATCGTGGGATAACCGAACTGGCCGGCAAAAACATAACCGAAGCGCTGCCGCAACCGCCGCACGGTCTCGTCTGCCGCATAACCTGGTATCGGGGCGCCGCGCCCCATGCGCAGCGGGCGCAGATCGTCGATGCCATGGGTGTGATCGGCGTGATCATGCGTCCAGACAACGCCGTCAATCCGGTCGATCTCGGTCGCCAATAATTGGTGGCGCAGATCGGTCGGCGTATCGACCAGCAGCCGCGCGCCGTCGTTTCCTTCTACCGTGATTGCCACGCGGGTCCGCCGGTTGCGTGGTTCGGAAGGATCGCAATCGCCCCAATCGTTGCCGATCCGGGGCACACCGGTCGAGGTGCCACAGCCCAGCACGACGAGCTTCACAGCGCGGCCTTGCCGAACAAGCGAAAGAAATTTGCGCCGGTCTGCGCCGCGAGCGCCGCGCTGTCGGTACCGCGCAGACCGGCCACAAAGGCACAAGTATCGGCGACAAAAGCCGGCTCGCACACGCGCCCGCGGCGCGGGACCGGCGCGAGGAACGGTGCGTCGGTTTCCACCAGCAACCTATCCTCGGGTACTTCGGCGGCAAAGGCCTGTAGATCCTTGGCATTCTTGAAAGTCACGATCCCCGAGATCGAAATGGTCAGACCCAGATCGAGCACCCGCCGACCGAACGCTGCCGATGCGGTAAAGCAGTGGATCAGCGCAGGAAAAGCGCCGCGCTCCATCTCCTCAGCAAGAATCGAGGCCGTGTCCTCTTCGGCATCGCGCGTGTGAATGATGACCGGCAGCCCGGACTCCCGCGCCGCCGCGATGTGCATCCTGAACAAGTCCTGCTGCACCTTGCGGTCGGACTTGTCGTAATAGTAATCCAGTCCGGTTTCGCCGAGCGCAATTACGCGGGGATCCTGCGCTGCCTCCAGCAACATCGCGGAGTCCATCCCCGCATGACCATCGGCTTCGTGAGGATGAATTCCGACGCTGGCCCAGACATCGCTCTCGCGCCGCGTCGTGGCCACGACCGCTTCCCATTCGCTGTGCTTCGTCGAGATATTGAGAAAGCCGCGCACGCCGCGCGCCCGCGCGCGCTCCAGCACCGCAGCCTGTTCCTCGATCAACCCCTTGTAGTTGAGGTGGCAGTGCGAATCGATCAGCATCACGCATTCTCGGCCGCGAGCGGCACATCGAGCCGGGGAAACGCTGCGACTGGAGCAGCGATGGACATACCGGCAGCAACGCGGGTTTCGTACCAATTCGCGTCTGCTAGCGCGGCGAACGTGCGATCTTGCGGAGGAATTCCAAGCTGGTCGAGCACCCCGTTGGCGGTGGACGGCACAACCGGCAGGATGGCGACCGTAAGGTCGCGGATCGCCTTGAACAACGTCAGCAGCACAGCGCGCATGCGTTCGGGATCGCTCTTGCGCAATGCCCACGGGGCCTGTTCGTCGACGTATTGGTTGCACGCAAAGACGCCGCGCATCCACGCGTCGATCCCTCCTGAAAAATTGAGCGCGGCAAACTCGCGCGGTACTTCGTTGCGGCAGACATCCGCTACCGTTGCCAGCAGCGCGGTATCGGCGGCGCTGCTCGCATGTGCGGCAATTTCGCCGTCCATATTCTTGAATATCATCGACAAAGTGCGCTGAACCAGGTTGCCATAGCCATTGGCCAGCTCTGCATTGCAGCGGGTGACGATGGCTTCGGCTGAATACGAACCATCCTGCCCGAAAGCGACCTCGCGCATCAGAAAATAACGCAGAGGATCGACGCCGAAAGTCTGAGCCAAGGCAATGGGATCGGTGACATTGCCCAGCGATTTCGATTCCTTCTGCCCGCGATTGAGCAGAAACCCATGGCCAAACACTTGTTTCGGCAACGGCAAGCCCGCACTCATCAGGAAGGCGGGCCAATAGATCGAATGAAAGCGCACGATATCCTTGCCGATCAGATGCAGATCGGCCGGCCAGAACTTCTCGAACTCGGCCGTCTCGTCCGGCCAGCCTAGCCCGGTGAGATAGTTTGTCAGCGCATCGACCCAGACATACATGACGTGGGCCTCGCTCCCGGGCACTTTCACACCCCAATCAAAACTGGTGCGCGACACCGAAAGATCGCGCAGGCCTTGACCAACAAAGGCTGACATTTCGTTGCGCCGCGTGTCAGGCCGGATGAAATCTGGCTGATCGCGGTAGAGTGCCAAGAGTGGTTCCTGATAGCGCGACAGCCGGAAAAACCAGCTTTCTTCGACTGTCCATTCGACCGGCGTACCCTGCGGCGAGAGCTTTTCGCCCCCCTCGCCTGCGATAAGTTCGGTCTCGTCGTAATACGCCTCGTCGCGCAGCGAGTACCAGCCTTCATAGCGATCAAGATAGAGATCGCCATTGGCCTCCATCCGCTGCCACAGTGCGCGGGACGCTGCATGATGGCGCTCCTCGGTAGTGCGCAGGAAGACATCGTAGTCGATATGCAAAGCAGCGGCCATATCGATGAAATGCTGCGACATTTGGTCTGCCAATACACTCGGTGTCAGATCGAGCTCGCGCGCCTTTTGCGCCATTTTGAGGCCGTGCTCGTCGGTTCCGGTCTGAAAGCGGACCTCGCGCCCCATCGCCTTGTGAAACCGCGCGATCACATCGGCGGCAATCGCCTCGTAGGCGTGGCCGATGTGCGGCTTGCCGTTCGGATAGCTGATCGCGGTAGTGATGTAATACGGTTCCCCCATCGGGATGTTCGCTTCCTCGGGCAGCATTGCGATCAGTGTGCGCCTTCCCTAGTCTGCGCCACCGACGCCAGCAAGGCACCGATTTCGATGAGCAGCAGCGCCGGCTCGAAGTTGTAAGTCGGGGCCTGCGCCGCGATCCCCGCCAGCGCGCCATGCGCATCGGCAATGCGCAGCCGCCGAGCCTCATCGGCTCCACCGAGCGCGCGCACCAGTGCCATCCGCGCCGCTTCAATCGCGGCAAGCTGGCGCTCGCGGTCAGGCCTCTGACCCAGCGCTTGCGAAAGCTCGCCGCGCAGCGCAAAGTCCGGATCACCCTGCTCGATCAAGCGCTGCATCACTTTCCAGGCCGCGCCCAGATTTTGGGCCGCAAAGCCGAGCGCGCGGCCGGGCGAACCTCCCGCTACCGCGATCGCCGCCGCGCGCGCGGCGCCATCGAGCTCGGGGGCTGCTTCCCCAAGCACGCGAGCAAGCTCGGTCTCTTCGAGCGGATGAAACCGCAACAGCATGCACCGTGAGCGGACAGTGGGCAGCAACCGGCCTAGTTGATGCACCACCAACATGAAGAACGTGCCTACGGGCGGCTCCTCAAGGCTCTTGAGCAGCGCGTTCACGGCCCCTTTTTCCAGCGCGTCGGCAGCATCGATCAATACGACTCGCCGCTCGCCCAGCGTCGGCCGGGTCACCAGCCGGCGCTGCATCTCGCGCACCTGATCGACCGTAATGTTGCGCTTTTTGAGGTAGGGCTTCCCCTCCTCATGCTTTTTCACTTCATCTTCGTTGGCGGGAAGCGGGCTCAGCACATGGATATCGGGATGATGGGCCAGCGCCGGGTTCTGGCCGCCGGGCACAGCGACCAGCTCGGCAGCTGCCTGCCGGGCAAACAGCCCCTTCCCCAACCCTTCCCGGCCTGCGAGGATCCACGCATGGTGCATACGCTCGCCCTGCGCTGCCGCGCGCCAGATCCGCCAGGGCTCGTCGTGCCCGGCCAAATTGCGAACGCCCAAACTGTTCACAGGCGGTCCAGCGCGGCCATGACGCGGGCATGCACGGTTTCGGGCGCCCCGGCGGCATCGATGCGCGCAAATCGCTCGGGCGAGTGCGCGGCGCAGCGTTCGAACGCGGAGGCCACGCGCGCATGATACGCTTCATCGCGCCCCCCGATTCGGTCGCTCTGCCCTGAATCGCGCAATCGCAAACGCTCTTGCGCTAGCTGCGGGTTAAGCGTGAGCAGCACGGTCAAGTCGGGCAACAACCCTTCACTGCCGATGGTGTGCAGCGTCAGGATGTCTTCATCGCGCAGCCCGCCCGCCCCGCCCTGATAGGCGCGGCTGCTGTCGAGATAGCGATCACAGACAACCCACGCGCCGCGTGCCAGCGCTGGCCGGATCAGGCGTTCGACATGGTCGGCCCTCGCGGCGGCAAACAGCAGTGCCTCGGCGCGCGGCCCCCATCCGGGGCCAGCGTTGTCCAGCACCAAGGCGCGGATTGCTTCGGCCCCCAATGTGCCGCCCGGCTCGCGTGTAACCACTACCTCGCGCCCGGCGCCGCGCAACGTGTTTGCCAGAAGCTGCGCCTGCGTCGATTTGCCGGCGCCCTCGCCGCCTTCGAAAGTGATGAAACGCCCGTTCATTGACCGGTCAACGCGGCAAAGCCATTGCCGAACCGGGCGAACAGGCCACCTTTGGGCACCGCCTGCGCCGCTACCAGCGCGACCCGTTCTTCCGCCTGACCCTCTGCGCGCACCACAAGGCTTGCCACCGGCTCGCCCTTGGCAATCGGTGCCTTAAGCGGGCCTTTGTAGCGGATTGCAATGCTATACCGTGCGCCGACGCCTTTCGGCAGCGTCAGTGCGATCGGCAAAGGTGCCACCAGATCGACCGCGCGCACCACACCGCCCTGCACTTGCGCCTGCCCGATGCGGACACCTTGCGCAAACAGTGGATGGGCCCCCCATGCTGCAAAGCCCCATTCCATGAGCGCCCGCGCCTGCGCCGCACGGTCCTTTGGCCGGTCGTACCCGCCCACGACCATCATCAGCCGCCGCCCGCCCCGTATCGCGGTACCGACAAGACCATATCCGGCCTCGTTGGTGAACCCTGTTTTCACGCCATCGGCACCAGCGGTATAGCCATAAAGCGGATTGTGGTTGGGCTGCTCGATCCCTCGGAATGCAAGCCGATCGCGGCCGTAGAATCGCCGATAGAGAGCTGGATGGCGGGTGATCAGCGCGGTGCTGAGCGCTGCCAGATCAGCCGCGCTGGTATAAGTCTCGCCGTCGTCCATCCATCCGTTGGGTGTGTTGAAATGCGTATCCTTAAGCCCCAGCTTGCGCGCGGCGGCATTCATCATCGCGGTGAAGCCCGGCACGCTTCCCGCCACGCCTTCGGCCAGCACAACGCAGCCGTCGTTGGCCGAAACGGTGATGATCCCGTCGAGCAGTTCGGCGACGGTCGTATCGCTCCCATCGGCCAGAAACATCGTGCTGCCCACCCGGTGCCACGCGCGAAAAGCCTGCGGGCTTATCCGGATGCGCCTGGCCAGGTTCAGTTTGCCCGCCGCGATCAGCTCGAACGCGACATAACTGGTCATGATCTTGGTCAGCGAGGCGGGCACGAACCGCCGGTGCGACTGGCGTTCGAACAACACCCGCCCGGAATTGACATCGATCATCAGGGCGATCGGTGCGGTCAGAACTGGCATGACCCTGGGATCTGACGCAGCTGGCTGCTGTGCCGCGCTGGTGGGAACTCCCGCCATCGCTGCTATCAAAACTGCTAGTATCAACTCTCGGCGCAAGCGTCATCCCCGCTGGACAGTCCTTGCGCTCACTTGTCGCTCAGGATCCGTGCATCGGCATAGCCTGCGGCGCGCGCCTTCGCCAGCGCGGCGTCAGCTGCGGAGCGGGCAACATTCTGCCCGATGCGCACCCGCCAGACCTTCCCCGCCGCCACCGCGTTGCCGCCGACGCGCTTGGCCACCGCAAGGGCGCTCATCTTGTTGGCATAGGCACCGACCTGAACGTAGTATCCGCCCGCCTTGGCCGCTGCAGCTGCCGCTTTGGGGGGAGCGGCGGATTCCGTACTAAGCGGCTTGAGCGCCGGCACCGGCACGGGCTTCTTTGGCGCAGGCGGCTTCAGCGCCGCGCTTTTGTCCGGCGCGCTCTTGATCGGCCCGCTTTTGATGGGTGTTGGCACAGGCGCAGGCTCGGCTACCGCCACAACGCCCAACTTGCGCCGCAGCGCAGTGAGCAACCCGGGCGGGGTGTCCATGCGCAGCGGTGCCGCCTGGCCGGTGCGCAGCAGCGCGCGCTCCTGCTCGGGCGGATTGACGCGGCGCACCCGCACCGGGGCGCGTTGCCCCGGTGCAATCCCGATCAGGCCGCGCGCCATGGCGGAGAGCGCAACCAGCCCATCCCCGCTCATCGGCCCGCGTTTCTCGAGCCGCACCAGCGCTGTGCGGCCGGTATCGAGCGAGGTGACCTCGACATAGGACGGCACCGGCAACGTGCGGTGTGCCCCGCTCACGCCCGTCAGCGTGTCGTCCAGTTCCGAGGGCGCGTCATATCCGACCGCGTCGTAATTCATCGTATCGGCCGGCGTGTAGGTCTTGCCGCCAACCACAAACGGTTCACCGATCAGCACGGGGTAATCGCCGCCTGGCCCGGTTTCGCGTTCGAGCGCCGGAGCGGGCGGACGTGCCGCCAACGCGCTGGCCGCCAGCAATCCCAAGCCAACACAGACAACGCCGAAACTAACGCGCGATTTCATCGGCCAGCAATCCCACAGAAAGTGCATAGAGGTTCGAGCAGTTATAATCGAGGATAACCCGATAATTTCCGGTTAGCAGATAGGCGGTGCGCCCCGGGCCATCGGGTTCGATCAAGCTGGCCATCATGCCATCATCGGGCCAACTGCCGGCGCGCGGTACCATCCCCAGCGCCCGCCATTCCCGCATCGTGCGCCAACGCGAATGCCGCGCATAGACCTGCGGACAGCGCGGTGATGCGAGCGACGTGCCCAGCGCCGCGCGATCGAGGCCCGGCGGTGTCGTCACGGCAAAGCCCCAAGGCTCGCCCGGCCGCCAACCCGCGTCGCGAAAATAGTTGGCGATCGAGGCCAAGGTATCGGCCTTGCTTGCCCAGATATCGGCAAACCCGTTGCCGTCGGCGTCTTGCGCCACTTTAAGATAGACGCTGGGCAGAAACTGCGGATTGCCGAAGGCCCCGGCCCAGCTGCCGACCAGTTTGGCGCGCGGTACGCCCCGGTCGATCATCTTGAGCAGCGCGATGAACTCGCTCGCAAAGAGCTCGCGCCGCCGCCCTTCGTACGCCAGGCTGGCGAGCGAACGCGCCAGATCGAAATCGCCGGTATAGGCACCGTAATTGCTCTCGTGGCCCCAGATCGCCAGCACAATCTTGGCCGGAACGCCGTAACGCCGTTCGATGTCGGCCAGCGCCGCAGCCGACGCGGCATAGATCCGCCGCCCGCCGCTGATCCGCGCTGCATCGACATGTTTGCGGCGATAGGGCTCGAACGAAGGCAGCGAGCTGGCCGCGCCGCCACCAGGCTGCGCGCGGTCGAGACTGATCACGCGGGGGTTGAAAGTCAGTCCGCCGGTTACCCCCGCAATCGTTGCCTCGCTCACCCCCGCCCCGCGCGCGCGCGCCGCCAGCAATTGCAAATACCCCTGAAAACCGCCTTCTGTGCCGTCCTGCGCGCGGGCTGGCCCCGCCATCAGCGACAGGGCCAGGGCCGCCGTTGCAGCGCGCCAAACCTTGGACGGCTTTAGAGCAGGCTTCGTTTGCGCAAGCATCATCACCCGCGCTTGTGGCACACACCGCCCCGTTCTGTGAATCCCCTTTGCGACAAGCCGCAAGGCCGCTATCGGCAGGCAGCGCGATTCAGCACAGGGATCGAGGAAACCGACCGACCCCGCAGCCGCGCAATCGGTTTGGAAGAGTGTCCGAGTGGTTTAAGGAACTGGTCTTGAAAACCAGCGATGGGGAAACCCATCCGTGGGTTCGAATCCCACCTCTTCCGCCAGCCCGACTTGCCAGCCCATGCCATCCGCGGGCACCCATTCCGGGGGTAATCTTAGGGAGGCGGCTGATCCGATCCCCCATCGGGATTACTGGCAGAATGTCCGATAACAGAATCAAGAATCCCCTGCCGATCGATCGGGATTACAAACTGGCCCGGCAAGACCGCGATCGGCGCGGTAGAGGCGAATGGCGTTCATCCGCTCGCGCACTCCGGCACCGGAAAGATCGACCGGATTTAGTCCACCCCGCGCGCTGCGACTATCTCCATAGGGCAAACGCGAAGCGAAGACCGAGCGCTGGCCTGTCAGAATGCCCAGCTGTCGGACAGGGTACAATGGCGTAAAGCTATTAGCGCGCGATGCGCCGCACATCGGGTTGACCATCACCGCCCCCTCGCCTCGGTATGGTCGCCCGCTTAGGCAGGGCGAGCCATCCCGGAGCGAGGGGGCCGCAATCAGAACTTCGCGCCGACCGAGACCGTGACCGTCGCAGGCGCGGCCCAGCCCTGGAAGAACACGGTGGGGAGCGACTGGGTGCGGTAGGCCTTGTTGGTGAGGT
>CAZGWR010000002.1:0-289786 GCA_964529505.1 uncultured Novosphingobium sp.
CTGGGTTCAGAACGTCGCGAGACAGTTTGGTCCCTATCTGCCGTGGGCGTCGATACTTGAGAGGAGTTGTCCCTAGTACGAGAGGACCGGGATGAACATGCCTCTGGTGTACCTGTCGTTCCGCCAGGAGCGCAGCAGGGTAGCTATGCATGGACGGGATAACCGCTGAAAGCATCTAAGCGGGAAGCCTCCCTCGAGATAAGGTATCATAGAGTCGTGGTAGACCACCACGTTGATAGGCCGGGTGTGGAAGTGCGGTAACGCATGAAGCTAACCGGTCCTAATAACTCAATTCATGCTTGAGAATTCCACCATCAATAACAGCTTTGTCCGGATTATCCGGTTTGCTGAGATGGCGGACGGTCATCTCCAGCCAATCTTGCACAACGATTACAAGCATCGATTTCGCGAACTGCGCCGGCTTTATTGCTTGGTGACCATAGCGTCTGTGCCCCACCCGATCCCATCTCGAACTCGGCCGTGAAACCAGACAGCGCCAATGGTACTAACGCTCAAGCGTTGGAAGAGTAGGTCGTCGCCAGGCATTACAGCCGGCGCAGGTTGCGAATTTTAAAAACCCATTCACGTTTTTCGTGAGGCACCTTGTGCTTTGCGATTATCGTTCTGAGATCTGCCAACAGCGGATCGTGTTATCAGGACGGACCCCGGCGCGGGGTGGAGCAGTCCGGTAGCTCGTCAGGCTCATAACCTGAAGGTCGCAGGTTCAAATCCTGCCCCCGCAACCAGGGAATAATCTGGCAAAGCAGAACAGCCTCGGTCGCAAGATCGGGGCTTTTGCTTGTCCGGAAGCGGCGTAGCTTCGATTGTCAGCGGGCCATTCGCCGCACGGGGACGAGGAAGCGCTCGCCGGTGGCTGTCTGGCCAATCTCGACTTCCACGCCGAACGTTTCAGCGATCGCGGCGGGCGTGAGCACCTCGGTGCAGGCTCCCGCGTCAACCACACGTCCCTCGCGCAGCAGCACGACATCGTCCGCGATCCGCAGGGCGTGTGCCAGGTCGTGCATGACCGCGATGACGCCCATGCCGCCGCGCGCACTCTTGCGGAGGAGATCGAGCACATCGAGCTGATGCGCAGGATCGAGGCTCGCCAGCGGTTCGTCGGCAAGCAACCATTCGGGCTGACCTGCCAGCACGCGCGCGAGCAACACCCGGCTGCGTTCCCCGCCAGACAAGCTGTTGACCACGCGGCCCGCAAAACGCGTCACGTCTGTGCTGGCCATCGCCGCTTTGACAGCCGCACGGTCAGCATCGTCAGAGCCCCAGCCGCGCTGACGGGCAAAGCGCCCGAGCGCCACCAATGTTGCGACATCGACATCCCAGTGAACATCGCTGATCTGCGGCAAGAAGCCAATCCGCTGCCCTCGCTCGCGGCGATCGATCGTAACCAGCGCGCGACAGCCTAGCAGCACTCTCCCGCTGTCGGGCACGCGAAGCCGCGCGAGGCAGGCAAGCAGCGTGCTCTTGCCAGCGCCATTGGCCCCGAGCAGCGCGGTCACCCGCCCGGGCGCAAAGCGGTGGTTGATGTCGTGCAGGATGGCCGATGCGCCGATCCGCACACCGACACCGTCGCAAATGAGCGGTTCGGTCATGGCAGCGATCGCCGCAGCGAGGTGAGCAGCCACAGGAAAAACGGTCCCCCGAGCATCGACATGGTAATTCCCAACCGCAGCTCGCTTACCGTCGGGATCGCGCGGACCAGCGTATCGGCCAGCAGCAGCAGCAGCGCGCCGCCAAGCGCGGAAGAGAGCAGCGTGTCCGAAGGACGCCCCCCCACCACCCGGCGCACCATGTGCGGCACCATCAAGCCGACAAAGCCGATGACCCCTGCCGAGGCCACACCCGCGCCGACGCACAGGCCAACCCCCACCACGATCAGCCATTGCAGGCGGACGAGATCGACGCCCATCGACCGCGCCGCCGCTTCGCCTAGCGTCAAAGCGTCGAGCGAACGGGCGGTCATCGCCAATACGCTGACCCCGAGCAAGGTCAGTGGAAGGGCGATCTGAACATCGTTCCAGCTGCGATCGGTCAGCGCGCCCATCAGCCAGGTGACGATCTCGGTCACCGCGAATGGCGTCGGCGCGAGGCTGATGGCAAGGGCGGTGAGCGAGCCCGCCACGCTCGACAGGATCATGCCCGCAAGCGCGAACAACAACTGGTTGCCCGATCGCCCGGCCAGCAACGCGAGCAGCGCCATGCTGAACGCCGCGCCGATGAGCGCGAACCCGGGCAAGAGCAGAGCCGTGGCCGCGAACCCGAAATAGAGCGACAATACCGCGCCCAGTGCCGCGCCCGCCGAAACACCGAACAGGCCCGGATCGGCCAGCGGATTGCGCAGGAAGCCCTGCATCGCCGCGCCCGAAACGCCCAGTCCCGCGCCGATGACCATGGCCAGCACAGTGCGCGGGCTGCGCAATTCGGCAATGATCAGCCAGCGCGGGTCTTCACCCCACCAGGCGGACACCGGGACCCAGACTTTGCCGATGGTGAGCGATAAGGCGGCTGCGACGAGCAGCCCCGCCAGTAGCCACAGGTTTAGACCGCGCGCGGTCATTTTGCCGCCACGGATTGCGGCAAACTGCGCCGCAGCGCGGCGAGCCGAGTCATTGCAACCGCGATTGTCGGTCCGGCGCATTGCAGCAGTTCAAAGGGATAGGGCCGAATGGCAATGCGTTGGCCTAGCCGCGCGATGGCGGGGTGTGCCAGCATCCGGTCGGGCTGTGGGTCGCTGGTGCCCGATGACAGCAGGAGCGCGGGCGGGCGGGCAACGAGATATTCGAGCGGAAGCACATCCCACTTGGTGAGGCCATAAGCCGCACTGAGGTTTTCAAATCCGGCCTGGTCTAGCAACTGACTGGCAAGCGTGCCCTTGCCCGGCACCAGCCCGCCGGCCAACCAGATCAGGGCGGGGACTTTGCGGCGATCAGCCGGACGCGCTGACCGGACGGCCGTTTCGATGCGCGCGACGCTCGCCTCGCCGCGCGAAGGGTGGCCCATGACGGCAGCAACCTGGCGGATTTGCGCAAGACTTTCCGCGATCGTTTCGGGCACGCCGAGCCGCAGCAGCGGAACGTGCAGCCGCTCCAGCGCGCTGACCGTGGCGGGCGAGACGTGCCCGCCGGCGATCACGAGATCGGGCGCCAGCGCCATCACTTCCTCTGCCGTGCCCGACGTTGCGCGAAAGCGCCTGGCCTGTGCCAGCGGGATCGAGGTCGCGGCGGGATCATGCGAATAGTGGCTGATGCCCGCGATCTGCGCAGGGTCCGCCACTTCCATCAGGATCGCATCGAGGCAGGGATTGATCGATACCACGCGCACCGGCCTTGCCGATACGGTGCTGGCGCACAACAGGCCAAGCAGCGCTGCCCGCCAGGCCCAGGCGCGAAGCCGCTTCGCGCTGTGCAGACCTTGGCGGGCGCGGGGGCGCATCAGTAGCGCAGCCTGACACCGGCATACGCGGCGCGGCGCAGCGTGCCATAGCGCAAGACGGTCTCGTACTGCTCGTCGAACAGGTTTTCGATTCGGCCATAAAGGCTCAGCTGGCGGGACAGATCGAACGCGGCGCGGATATCGGCAGAACGTAGCCCGGAACTTTCGCGGTATTGGCCGCATTATCGAAAGTGCTGGCAACATGGGTCACGCTCGCGCCCACCGAAAGGCCGAAGCTCCAACGATAATCGACCGCGCTGTTGACGCTCTGGCCGGGGCGGCGGGCCAGCCGATTGCCGAAATTGGCATCGCCCGGCGTGCGGTTCTCGGCATGGATCAGGCTGTAATTGGTGCGCAGGGTCAGCGCTTCGACCGGGCGCAGCACCAGCGACAGTTCAACCCCCTGCGCGGTCGCCCGCGCGACATTGTCATAAGTACCGAATGGTCTGCCCGCACAGATCCCGGTAAGCGGAACCGGGCAGGAAATGAAATTGATCAGATCGTTGCTGTCGCGGCGAAACCATGTCGCGCTTGCCTCGATGGCCCGGCCGAGCAGCGTTTGCGTGATGCCCGCGTCATACCCGTTCGAGCGTTCGGGCCGGAGCAGCTGGTTGCCGTATTCGCTCTGCAACTGATAGAGCGACGGTGCTTTGAACCCCTCGCTGTAGCTGGCGCGAAACGTGGTCGCGCCGTCATTAGGCGAATAGACGCCGCTCGCGGCAAACGTGGTGGCGCCGCCAAAGCGGTTATGCTGGTCATGGCGGACGCCGCCGGTTACCGTCAGGCCGGTCAGCGGCGTTGCCACCAGCTGGCCGTAAACGCTGTCGATCGAGGCCCGCCCGCGATCGGCGGGACCGCCATAGCTGGACGTGCTGTAGCGCGAAATCTCCCGTTCCGCGCCGAAATTGGCCTGCCAGCCTTTGGCAATGTCGAACACGCCTTGATACTCGAGCCGCTGGTTGCGCCCGTTTCCAGCGAAAGTTTCGAAGGGCACGGCGGTCGATGCGTCGGTGAAACGCGCGCGCGAGTCGGTCAGGGCATAGCCGAACCGGTTGCGGAAGCGGCCACCGAACAGGGCCGCATTGACTCCGGCATAACCCACCACCTGCCTAGTGCGGCTGAATTCGGACGTGTCGCCAAATGCGAACGTCGGCGGCGCGAAGCCATCGATCCCGCTCTTGGCATTGGAGTAATACCCGCGCAAATCGATCGCGATTGCCTCGCTCAACGCGATGATGAACTTCGCATTCGCCCCGTAGTTGCGATATCCGTCGCGTTCGCTCCCGCCCCGCGCGGCGCTGAATGCGGATACGCCGTCAGTGCGGAAATAGCCGCCGCCGATGCTGGCCGAGACCGGGCCGAACTTGCCCGAAACATTGCCGACGACTTGCGCGGTGCCGCGATAGCCGCCCTCGGCGCGCGCGTTGACCCGCAAGGCTTCGGTTGGCCGCTCGGTGATAAGGTTGATCACCCCGCCGATCGCCTGGCTGCCCCAGAGCACCGAAGAGGCGCCGCGCAAGACCTCGATCCGCTCGATATTGCCGGTGAGCAGATTGCCGAAATCGAAGCCGCCGCCGGGTGCAGAGGGGTCGTTGATCTTGACGCCGTCGATTAGCGCTGCGGTCTGATCGCTCTCCGCGCCGCGGATGAACACCGTGGTCACCCCGCCCACGCCGCCATTGCGCGCGATCGTGAGGCCCGGAACATCGCGCAGGAAATCCGAGACTACGTTTCTTTGTGCGGTGATGATCTGTGTCTGCTCGATCACGGTGATCGACTGGCCAACACGCGAGAGCGGCTGCGCCTCGCGATTGGCGGTGACAACGATGGTTTCACCGTTGGACTCCGGCGCTTCGGCAAGCGCCGGCGTAGCAATGCAAAGCGATAGGAGGGGGACAACCCGGTATTTTCTGCGCATGATAAGCCCTTCTGTTACGACAAAAGGGAGCGCACGCAGCGACGGGCTTTCGGCCGGGCGGCACGTACGACCCCAACGACGCCGAACGCACGAGGACTGGCCTCGATCACACAGAACATCCCGTCTGCGCGAAGGATCGACCGTAACAGGCAGGTCTCCTGGCTTCCGGGTCATCATCCTTGCCCCGCCTTCCCACAGCCGAAGCCGCAGTGGCATATGGAGCAAGCACTCACCGGTCACAGTTGCGGGTACAGCCCCGGACTACGAAGCAAGCTTCGCTTCCGGGTTCCCTTTTCATCCCATCGCTGGGAACCTGCTACGTGCCTGTTCGATAAGCGAGATCCGCGGCGACAGGCAAGAGCTTTTTGCGGGATGGCCGCCCGGCGCGACTAGTCCGCAATCTGCCAGAGGCGGACTTGCGCCGGCCCGCGCGATTTGAAAGCGCGCATGGGCGCGGCGTTCGGACCCGAAGTGTTGCAAGCGGGCATCAGCACTCGCGCCATCGTTGCGCAGTCAATTTTTCGCCTGACTTGCACCGGTCAATACGCTATTCCGCACCTCTCTAAAAAGAGGACTGCCCGGCGCGGCCTTGGGAGAGGGTGCGAAATATCGCGCCGCGCCGGGTGGTACAAATCCTTGGGAGGCGATGCCTTCCCCGAGCTACGGGATCGCTGGGCCCGAGAATGCCCGCATCGACCGGCATCCATTCATTTGGCCAAGCCCTTGCCGGCAGCCGAACAGCTTCTATGCTTCCGCTAGACAAGGGAGGCACGTCTTATGCCGCTGCATACCTCACTTTCGCCAGTCATCAGGCGCGACCAGATCGCCTATGGCGGTGCAGGCAGCAGTGCCGTTCCGCGCCGCCGCTTGCTTGCGATCCCTCTCACACAGGCCTGCATTGATGATTGATGTACACGGGTGGCTCGAACGTCTGGGCCAGACCCTTGCGGCAAACGACAGCGCCGCAGCCGCCGCGCTTTTTGTCCCAACCGGTCTGTGGCGCGATCATCTCGCGTTCGGCTGGACGCTCGCCACCTACGAAGGCACCGATGCGATTGCCGCGATGATTGCCGCGCGCGGAGCGGACGTCGGTGCGGTCCAGTGGTCGAGCGAGGCGGAGGCCGGGGCGAGCGAAGGCTACATCGCGTTCGAAACCGCGCTGGGGCGGGGCAAAGGCTATTTGCGGCTGGTGGGCGATCAGGCGTTGGCGCTCTACACCATGCTCTATGAGATCAAGGGCCACGAGGAGCAGATCGGCGCGCGGCGCACCTCGGGCATGATCGATGATCCGCAGGGGCGCAGCTGGGCGGACGTGCGCCGCGCCGAAGCGGAAAGTTTTGCAAACGGAACCGAGCCTTATGTGCTGGTGATCGGCGCGGGGCAATGCGGGCTGGCGATCGGCGCGCGGCTGCGGCTGCTGGGCGTGCCTTGCCTGCTGGTGGACAAGCATCCGCGCGTAGGCGACCAATGGCGCTCGCGCTATGCCTCGCTCACGCTGCACGATCCGGTGTGGTACGATCATATGCCTTGCGTGCCGTTTCCCGAGCATTGGCCGGTCTATACGCCCAAGGACAAGATGGGCGAATGGCTCGAATCCTACGCCGGCACCATGGAGCTTAACGTCTGGACGTCGACTGAATGCACCCAAGCCGCCTATGACGCGGAGCGCGGGCGATGGACGGTGCGTTTGCGGCGCGATGGCGGCGAGATCGTCCTGCATCCGGCGCATCTGGTCATGGCGCTGGGCAACGCCGGCTTCGCCAAGATGCCCACTTTTCCGGGGCAGGAAACGTTCAAGGGCACGCTGTGCCATTCGAGCGCGCATCCCGGCGGGCAAGGCATGGCTGGCAAGCGCATCGCCGTGGTCGGGGCCAACAACAGCGCGCACGATATCTGCGCCGATCTGGTGGTGCACGGCGCGCATCCGGTAATGATCCAGCGCTCGTCCACGCACATCGTGCGCCAGACAACGATGACCGATGTGATGCTGAAGCCGCTCTATTCGCAGGAAGCGGTGGAATCCGGGATGACCACCGAAAAGGCCGACATGATGGTCGCCTCGGTGCCGCTGCGGCTGTCCGAGGTGGGCGCGCGGGCGCTGTGGAGGCAGCTGAAGATCGATGAGGCGCCGTTTTACGAACGACTGGAAAGGGCCGGCTTCGCGCTCGATTTTGGCGAGGACGGCACCGGCATTGCGATGAACTTCCTGCGCACGTCTTCGGGATATTACCTCGATGTTGGCGCGTGCGAGATGGTTGCCGATGGCCGGGTCGCGCTGCGCTCGGGGGTGGCGATCGAACGGATCGTCGAGGATGGCCTGGTTCTCGCCGATGGCAGCCATGTTCCCGCCGACGGGATTATCTTCGCCACCGGGTTTGGGTCGATGGAAGAATGGGTGGCGCGGCTGATCAGCCCCGAGGTCGCCGAAGCAGTCGGCCCATGCTGGGGCTATGGTTCGGGAACGCGCGGTGATCCCGGCCCGTGGGAAGGCGAACTGCGCAACATGTGGAAACCCACCGCGCAGCCGGGGCTGTGGTTCATGGGCGGAAATCTGTCGTTGGCGCGGTATTATTCGCGGTTCCTGGCGATGCAGCTCAAAGCGAAGTTCGAGGGATTGCAGGTCGAACCCTACCGCGCGCCGGCGGCCAAGGCGCTCGCCGATGCCTAGCGCGGTGGCAGAGCGTTTGGATGCACGCTGGTGAATGGTCGGGGAGACAAGATTCGAACTTGCGGCCCTCTGCTCCCAAAGCAGATGCGCTACCAGGCTGCGCTACTCCCCGACTGCGGCCACGCCTAGGGAAGCTGGCCTGCAAGAGCAAGCCCGCATCGCGCATTTTGTCCACCAGCGCGCCGAGGCCCGCCTTGATGCGACCAAGCGAGTTGACCTTGCGGTTGTGCGGCTCCAAATCGGGCACCGGCCGATTTTGCGCCGGGGAGCGAGCATGACTGACTGGACCTCGACCGATCCGATCACGGGCGATGTGTTGTGGCAAGGCGAGGATGCCGATGTCGACAGCGCGGTTGCGGCGGCGCGCGCGGCGCAAGGCGGATGGGCGCGGACGCCGCTGGCCGAGCGCATCGCGGTGGTTCAGCGCTACGCCGAGATCGTGAAAGCGCGGGCGGAGGAATTTGCCGCGATCATCGCGCGCGAAACCGGCAAACCGCTGTGGGAGGCGCGCACCGAAGTGGGTTCGGTCGCGGCCAAAGTCGGCATTTCGATCACCGCGCAGGCCGAACGCGCAGGCGAGCGGCACGGCGAGGCGGGCGGCATCCGGCAGGCTCTGCGCCACAAACCGCACGGCGTACTGGCGGTATTGGGGCCGTATAACTTTCCGGCACACTTGCCCAATGGCCATATCGTGCCCGCGTTGCTGGCGGGCAATGCGGTGGTGTTCAAGCCTTCGGAGCTGACCCCGGCCTCGGGCGCGTTCATGGCAGCGCTGTGGCACGAGGCGGGGCTTCCTCCGGGCGTGCTCGCGCTGGCGCAGGGGCGTGCCGATACCGGCCGCGCGCTTGCGGCGCATTCCGGGCTCGATGGCCTGCTGTTCACCGGCTCGTCGAATACCGGCCTTGCCTTGCATCAGGCGTTTGCCACGCGGCCCGATCGCATTCTCGCGATCGAGACCGGCGGCAACAACCCGCTGATTGCCTGGGAGATAGCGCCCGGCGATCTCGAACAGGCGGCAGCGGTGATTATCCAGTCGGCGTTCATTTCCGCCGGGCAGCGCTGCACATGCGCGCGGCGGCTGATCGTCGGGCCGGGCAGCGAAGCGCTGATCGAGGCGGTCGCGGCGCTGGCCGACCGGCTGATCGCGGGCGGTCCGTTCGATGATCCCGCGCCCTTCATGGGGCCGGTCGTCGATTTGCGGGCGGCAGAGCGGGTCGAGCAGGCGTGGCATGGACTGGTTTCGCTAGGCGGCAAGGTCATCCGCCCGCTGGTGCGGCTGCGCGAAGGAACTCCGCTGCTAAGTCCCGCGATGATCGACATGACCGGGATTGCGGCGCCCGACGAGGAGATTTTCGGCCCAGTGCTCCAGATCATCCGGGTGGCCGATTTCGATGCGGCGATCGCTGCGGCCAACGCTACGCGCTTCGGTCTCGCCGCCAGCCTGCTCGGCGGCGACGCGGCGCTCTACGAACGGTTCTGGTCGGAGTCGCGCGCCGGTGTGGTCAATTGGAACCGGCCGACCACCGGCGCAAGTTCGGCCGCACCCTTCGGCGGAGTCGGCGTCTCGGGCAATCACCGCCCCAGCGCCTACTATGCCGCGGACTACTGCGCCTGGCCGGTCGCCAGCCTCGAAAGCGACGCGATCGACGCCGGGGCCATCACCGGATTGCGGGCCTGATCGCGCGGGAGCAAGTGGTGGGCCCGGCAGGACTTGAACCCGCGACCTAGCCGTTATGAGCGGCCAGCTCTAACCAACTGAGCTACAGGCCCACTGAGGATGCGCGTTAATGCGCCGCTTGGGCCTTGGCAAGCGCGCTAGGCCTGCACAGCGGCGAGGATGTCGGCCACGCACGCGGGGCGGACGTTGCGCTTCTTGAGGTAGTCGAAGACCGTTCGCCACCAATCGTAAAGCCGCGCAAGATCCGCCTCGTCGCGCACATAGGGAGTGTAGCCGGGGGCGAGTGAGGGGCTGTGGAAGGAAAAAACCAGCACGGGCAATCCGTCATCGATTGCGATATCGATGCCCTTGATCGCCTCATCCAGGCTCACGCCCTCGGGGGTCAGCGGAATGCGTTCGAGCAGTCCGGCCCGGGCCAGAAGGCCCCGCATGCGCGGTGCGCGCCACATATAGGGATAGATCTGCGGGCCCTGGCGGCGGAGCATGCCCCAGAACACCGTCGTCAGCGGCAGTTCGAGCAGCCGCGCCGCCTTGTCGATCCACCACGGCGTTACCGGATGCTCGCGGAAATTGGGTCCGCCACCGGTGCTGTAGTCAAACCGCGCGCGCACCGACGTGTCGATGGCGATCCCGTTTTCGGCGAGTATCCCGGCGGTTGCCGGACCAATGCCATAGCGCCCGGCGCGATAGATTTGCGGGGCTTTGCCAAATGCCCGCGTGATTGCCGCGTGCAGATTGGCGAACTTCGCGGCTTCCAGCGCGGGCGCAAGGTTGCCGGAATAGCTGTTGTGGTTGCTCACTTCCTCGTCGTGCGGCGGGCTGACCCACGGATGGAGCTGCACGCCTACTTCGGCGCGGCCCGCGCTGACCGCCGCGCCCAGCGCATCGACCACGGCAGGATCGCACGCCACCGGATAGTCGATCAGATAGATCGGGACCACGCCGTATTCTTCGCAGAACTGCTGAAATGTCGCCAGTTCGGGGACATGGTATAGGCCATGTCCGGTGCGCGCGAGCGGTTTGCCCCAGTCGAACTCTTCCTCGGTATCGACCGTCACGATAAACCGCTGTCCGAAATCAGGCGCAAACGAGACACGATCAGCAATTGCCGGCAGAGCGAGTATGTTCGGCAATGCCACTGCGCGTTATGCCCCCGGCGGATGTAAGCTTCCCAGATTGTTGCTTAATGCACGGGGCGGCGCGGTCAAGAGCGGGAGATCAATCATCAGTTGCGCGCTGCTGCGCGCAAAGGCGCCGCCGCCTGCGCGGATTTCTGCCGCTGCCAGCCGCAGCGCAAAGCCGCTGCCGAGCATCGCCGCGCCGCCCGCGCTGCTTCCGCTATCGGGCGCAAACAGCGCGTCGTCCCCGCGCTGCGCCAATGCCGCGGGGAGCTGCACGGCAAGGCGTGCGGTGCGGCCGATGTGTTCGAGGCTGAGCGCCAGCTGCTCGCCGGGCACAGCGGCCCCCGCGATCACCGAAAACAACCGCCAGATGCTGCGCTCCAGCGGGGTCGCGGGAAAGGCCACGCGCAGGCTGGCGGCGGGCAAATGGCTGGCCAGCGCGATCTCGCGCGGGGCGATCACCGGCATGATCTGTTCGGCCAGCCTGGCCAGCAGCGCTGTCAGATCGGTCCCGGGCGCATTGGCCTCGGCATTTGGCGCGGCGGGCTCGGCGATCGGGCGCGAGCCGCTTTCGAACCGGGTAAGCCGCTCGACATCTTCAAATCCAGCAAGCATTCGCGCGGCATCAGACGCGATCGCGGCGGCCATGCTGCGGTATTCATGCGGGGTAGGCCCGAACAATTGCTGCTGGATCAGTTCGGCAAACCCCTGGATGGCGTTGATCGGCGTGCGCAGCTCGTGCAGCAGCTGGCGCATCTGGTCGGCGCTCCCGCCGTTTTGCGCGGCTTGCGCAGGCTCTGCCCCAGCCGGTCGGCGCAGACGTGCGTGGTAGCCCTGAAACTGCCCGCCTTCAGCTGAGAACTCGGGGGCGGCATCGATCCGCCATGCGCCGGCAATCATGGCGGCCCCTTCCAGCGTTATCAGGCCCGCGCGGACCGGGCGCTGCGCCCGCACGGCCCGTAGTGTCTCGGCATCGCAGCGGGCCGGCGCGCCGGGCTCGCCGGTGAAGGGACGGTGCCCGATCAGCATCGCCGCATGCACGGCATCGGCGCCGGTGATCGTGCCTGCCGCGTCGGTGCGCAGATCGACCGCCTGCAACGGGCGCGTGTGCGCCGCTCCGTCGCCTGGAAAAGCCAGCCGCGCCGGCGCGGTCAGGGGCGCGGCAGGATCGCCGCTCTTGTCCGCTTGCGCGCCGTCGCCCTGCGGTCCCTCGGCAGAGCCCGGCGCGGGGCGGTTCAGCCGATAGGCCTCGATCCGGCGCACGATCGCACCGATCCCTTCGCGCGGGGCGGGGGTGCCCGCAGAGGGTGCGGTGATGGGTGGGCGATCCACTGCCGCAAGGTTAACCGCAAGCTCGGGCGGGGGTGGCTCGGGAAGCGCAAAGTCCTCGATGCCGAGCCGGGCCAGCAGCAATTCGACCTGCGGGCCGAGATCGCGGCGATGGCGCAGAAACCCGCGCGCCTGCACCGGCAGGGCCGGGATCAGTGCAAGCCATTGCGGTTCGTTGAGCCGCGCCCGCGCGATCGCCGCCAGCGCTATTTTGGAACCGCGCTCCGCAAAGTGCGCAACAAGCCGGGGCGATTGCAGCGCGCAAGCGCGCAGCAGCCCCGCGCTCGCTTCATCGCCCAGCGCATCGTGGAGCGAGTCCAGCCGATCGAGCGCCGCGCCATGGGTGGTGGTCCACGCGTCGTCCGGCGTGCGACCCAGCAGATCGGCCAGCTGGCGAAACTGCGTGCGCATCGCCGCTGGCCCGGCCGCGATAGTGCGCAGCACGGTGTCAAGACGATCATCGATGATCACGCATGGCTCCGCTCTGGCGCCGACGCCCGAATTGGCGGTGCACCAATCTTACCCTAACAAATTGAAAGCAGCCGCAAAGGGCGGTGTTGATTGCGTTGCATAGTGGGACAATTGCGATATTAAACAATAAAGTTGTGCGTATTTGATGCCAAAGGTGTGGAAAATTGCTGGATCGGCGGCGCGGTACGAGCCATGGCGTTGCGGGCGATGCCAAACCGAGTCAGCTGGCGATATGCACGATAGCAGCACCATCGCGATAACAAGAATGGGCTATGACAACACTTGACGGAATCGATCGGCGGTTGCTCGCCGAACTGCAGGACGAAGGCCGGGTGACCAACGTCGAGCTGGCCCAGCGCGTGGGGCTTACCGCGCCGCCGTGCCTGCGCCGGGTCCGCTCGCTTGAGGAAGCGGGGGTCATCCGCGGCTATCATGCCGATCTCGATGCGGCCAAGCTCGGTTTCGCGATCACCGTGTTCGCGCTCGTCAGCCTCAAAAGCCAGGCCGAGGAATCGCTCCGCCAGTTCGAAGACCACATGCGCGGCCTGCCCGAAGTGCGCGAGTGCCACATGCTTAACGGCGAGATCGATTTCATCCTCAAGATCGTCTCGAAAGACCTCCAGAACTTCCAGGAGTTCCTCACCAGCAAGCTTACTCCCGCGCCCAATGTGGCCAGCGTCAAGACCTCGCTGACGATCCGTACCGCCAAGCAATTGCCCGGCGTGCCGTTCACCGATTGAGCCGCGACAGCCTATCCGCCGCGTGCCTGCTCGTGGTGGTGAATCACCTCCTCGATGATGAACCGCAGAAACTTCTCCGAGAATTCAGGATCGAGCCGCGCCTCTGTTGCCAGCGCGCGCAGCCGCGCGATCTGGCGTTCCTCGCGCCCCGGATCGCTCGGCGGGAGCCGATTCGCCGCCTTGTGCGCGCCCACCGCCTGGGTGATGCGAAACCGCTCGGCCAGGATGTGGATCATTGCCGCGTCGATATTGTCGATGCTTTGCCGATAACCGGCCAGCACCGGATCTTCGCTTGCCCGATCGTGTTCCATGCCGCCCCCAATCATGCCACCCGATCCTTGCCCGAATGTGCCCTGCAAGCGCTACCGTGCAAGTTGCATCTTGCCAAGCGCCGACCCCTCGGCCAAGCCTTGCGGCGATGACCGCCTCGATCCACCCGTTGCCGCGCCGCGCCGAGCCATCGCTTCAGCCCATGATGGCGCTGGTCGCCGATGGCATGAACAGCGTCAACGCGGTGATACTCGACAAGATGCAATCGCGCATCCCGCTGATCCCCGCGCTCGCCGGCCACCTCATCGCCGGCGGCGGCAAGCGGCTGCGCCCGATGCTCACGCTCGCCGCCGGATCGCTGCTCGGCTATGGCGGCGCGCGCCATTTCAAGCTCGCCGCGTCGGTCGAATTCATCCACACCGCAACGCTGCTCCACGACGACGTGGTCGATGGCTCCGACATGCGGCGCGGCAAGAAGGCCGCCAACATCGTCTATGGCAATCCCGCCACCGTGCTGGTCGGCGATTTCCTGTTCAGCCGCAGCTTCGAGCTGATGGTCGAGGACGGCAGCCTCAAAGTGCTGCGCATTCTCTCGGGCGCTTCGGCGGTGATCGCCGAGGGCGAGGTCGACCAGCTCGTCGCGCAGCGGCAGATCGAGACCAGCGAGGAGCGCTATCTGTCGATCATCAACGCCAAGACCGCCGCGCTCTTCGCCGCCGCCTGCCGCATCGCCGCCGTGGTGGCCGAACGCAGCGAGGGTGACGAGCTGGCGCTCGATGCCTATGGCCGCAATCTGGGCATCGCGTTTCAGCTGGCCGACGATGCGATCGATTACGATTCGAACGCCGCGGAAATGGGCAAGGACCAAGGCGACGATTTCCGCGAAGGCAAGATGACCCTGCCGGTGATCCTCGCTTATGCCCGCGGCTCGGCCGACGAGCGCGAGTTCTGGCGCGACGCCATCGCCGGTGAGCGCAACAGCGACGCGGATCTCGCCCACGCCACCGCGCTGATCAGCCGCCACCAGACCGTCCACGCCACCCGCGAACGCGCCCGCCACTACGCCCAGCGCGCCATCGACGCCATCGCCGCCTTCCCCACGAGCGCCGCCAAGGCCGCGATGATCGAGGCGGCCGAGTTCGCCGTGGCGCGGCGCTTCTGAACTGGCCGTTTTGCGCCAAGTTGACATAGTTTACACTGTCCTGAGGAATAATTCGGATCGATCAGTTCTTGCGAATTGATCGGTTCGGTCGATTAGTCGGGACTCAGGTCGGTCTACCGCGCCCGCTCCCGGCGATCTTCGCCACCGCCTAGTGGCACAATCGCGCGGTGTAGGAAAATGCGGCGTGGCTCCGGCGCTCCGCTGCTCAGGGGGCCTTTTGGGGCTTCCTGCAGGAAGGACTGTTTCCCTTGCCCGCCGGGAGTTTGAGCGGAGTACGCCACCGGAATACAGCCATGCGTGCGGCATTGGAGCTGTTGTCAATCGTGGTTGTGCGTCGCGGTGAACTTCAACTCGCCTCGATTATGCACTAAAGTGTTCCTGCTAACCGATCCGAACGCATTTTTTCCGCAGGGGGCATGTGATGACCATCGTGACCGATCGCCGCGCGATCCTGAGCTATTCATGGGTAGGATCGGATAGCAACGGTCAGCCGCTGGTCGATCAGCCCGTCTTCATCAGCTATTCGTTCGAGACGACGATTACGGCTCTTGGCGCGGATGGACGCTTCAATGGCGAAAGCCAAGCCTATATCGACAGCTTCAGGCCGCTCAGCGCCGCGCAGCAAACGACCGCGCGGGGTGCCTTTCAAGCGTGGGATGCGGCAAGCGGGGTTACGTTTCTGGAAGTGCCGGCGGGGCTCGGCGACATCAAGGTCGGCATCTTCAATTTCGATCTCGGTGGGCCTTACAGTTCGGCGCAGGCGGCGGCCTATGGCGGCGGCGGGATACTCATTGTCTCCGACAAGATCACGCAGCCGTCGACGCAACTTTTTCTGCACGAGATCGGACACAATCTCGGGTTCAAACATCCGTTCGAAGGCACTTATACGCTGGACCCGTCGATCGACAATTACGCAACGACAGTGCTGAGCTATACGTCGGGTGGCACCAGCGGCGCGACGCTCGGCACGCTTGATCTCGATGCTGTAAGCTATCTTTATGGCACGGCCAGCGAAGACGGGCAGCAAGTGCTGAGTTGGTCATGGAACGCGGCGACCGCTACGCTTAGCCAGACCGGATTCGATGCAGGCGGGAAGATTCGCGGAGTTGGCGGGAACAACGACATTCGCGGCGGGCCGGGGGCGGATGATATCACGCTGCCGGGCGGCGGTACCAATGTTGTCGACTCTGGTGCGGGCAGGGACACGATCAGGGTCTCCGGATATGGCTTGCCAGGAGGCAGCAATACGATTTCCAGTGGCGATGATGACGACCAGATAAATCTCCCCACGACCGGGCGCTTTGTAATCAATGGCGGTGCGGGCAGGGATTCGGTGCAGTTCACTTCAAGCTACGCCGTTGCGACAACTTTCGCTCTCGCCGACGCGCTCACCACGGGCAACAGCCTGAGCAATGTGGAGTCCGTTACCATAACTGGGTCGACCTTGGGCGACCGCCTCACAGGCGGGCCGACCGCGACAACGCTGTTTGGCCTTGGCGGCGACGACATCTTGACGGGGGGGGCCGGCAACGACTTCCTGGACGGCGGTGGCGGCAGAGACCGCCTCACCGGGGGTGGGGGCGATGACCAGTTGTATCTCGACATCGCAGGAGAGCTGACCGGTCTCAATATCGACGGAGGCTCCGGGAACGATGTGGCGAACCTCACCTTTACCGACGCCGTGGCCCGCACGCTGACCACCTCCCAATTCGTACTCACCGCAGTTGAAAGTATCCGCATCAACCTCGGTGCGGGCAACGACATCATCACTGCGGACGGTCCGTTCGCATCGACATTCCTTTTCGGCGCTGCGGGCAACGATGTGCTGCGTGCTGGCGCGGTAAGGACCGATCTCTACGGCGGCGACGGTACCGATGTGCTCTACGCCGGGACCACGTTCAATTTCCTCTACGGCGGCGCCGGGGCGGACCGCTTCGTGTTCGAGAGTGTGGCAGTATCGAACAGCGCCAATGGCACCGACCAGATCGAGGATTTCCAGGCCGGCTCTGACGTCATCGACCTGACCGCATTTCGCCCGACCAACGTCACCATCGCGCCGAATGGCGGCACCGCGAGTTACATCACTGCCACTGCCGGGGCCGAGACGTTCCGCCTCTTCGTCAGGACCCCTGTCACCGGCGCCGATATTGCCTACAAGGTGGTCACCGGGACCGAGGATAGCGAAACATTGACTGGCAGCGCCGACCGGGACACCATTCTGGCGCTCGGCGGCGCTGACATTCTTATCGGCGGGAATGCCGCAGACACCCTGACAGGCGGTGCGGGGGTCGATACTTTCCAAGGCACTGCCGCCGAGCTGAACGGTGACAGGATCACTGATTTTGCGGTGGGCGATCGCGTCCGGTTCATCAATGTAAGCACGGCGGGAAGCCCGGCGTTCACTTATGTGCTGAGCGGCAATACGCTGAACTTCACCGGCGGATCGCTGACGCTGGAGAACGTGCCGCAGAACGCGCGGCTGCGCGCGAGTATCAACGCGCTCGACGCCAGCGCTGAGGTGTGGCTGCAAGGCGTGCGCAACGATTTCAACGGCGACGGGCGCAGCGATCTGTTGTGGCGCAACAGCAATGGTCAGCTTTCTAGCTGGCTCGGCACGGCCAATGGCGGGGTGCAAGACAACGGCGCGGTGGTCAATCAGTTCGTGCCGACGGCTTGGCGGATTCAGGAGACGGCAGATTTCAACGGCGACGGTCGGAGCGATGTTCTCTGGCGCAATGTCAATGGGCAGCTGAGCAACTGGCTGGGCACTGCCAATGGCGGGCTTGCCGACAACGGCAACGTGGTCAACCAATATGTCCCGCTCGACTGGAAGATCGCGGGGACAGGCGATTTCAACGGTGACGGGCGCAGCGATATCCTGTGGCGCAACGACAATGGGCGGCTGAGCCAGTGGCTCGGCACCGCCAATGGCGGGCTGTCCGACAACTTCGCCAACGTGAACGCGTTCGTGCCGACTTCCTGGAAGGTCGCAGAAATCGCCGATTTCAACAACGATGGCAGGGCGGATGTGTTGTGGCGCAACGACAGCGGCCACCTGAGCCAATGGCTTGGCACCGCCAGCGGCGCGCTGATCGACAACGGGACCAACGTCAATCAACTCGTGCCCAATGCCTGGAAAATTCAGGACGCCGCCGATTTCAACGGCGACGGTTTCGCCGATGTGCTGTGGCGCAACGACAACGGCCAGCTCAGCCAATGGCTGGGCAGCGCGAGCGGGCGGTTGATCGACAACGGCGCAGTGGTGAACCAGTTCGTGCCGAACGCGTGGAAGATCGCGGGCACCGGCGACTTCAACGGGGATGGCCGCGCGGATATCATGTGGCGCAATGCGAGCGGGCAGATCAGCGAATGGCTCGGCACCGCGAACGGCGGGTTTATCGACAACGGGGCGGTGGTGAACCAGAGCGTGCCGAATGCTTGGCAAATCCATATCGAGGATTATCAAGCGCTTTGAGCGCGTTGCCGAGACCAGATTTCAGTGGCAGCGACTAAGGGCGAGCTCAAGCCATCGAAGCGCGAGGATACGGGGAAGCAAGGGTCGTTGCTGTAGCTCCTTTCACGCCCATTCCGCCTGAGTCTCTCGCAGAAGTGCTGGACAGGCTCTGGACGAGCACCGGATTGCTTGCTTCAATTGCGGCGCGCTTGGCTTGTGCGCCCGGCAGCTTGCATCAAGGCATTTCTTCCGGATTTCGACGCGCAATGAATTATCGCCATTCCTTCCATGCCGGCAACAGCGCCGATGTCGTGAAGCACTGCCTGTTGATCGCGCTCGTGCGGGCCTTGCAGCACAAGCCGGGTGCGCTGACCTTGATCGATACGCATGGCGGCCGCGGGCTGTACGATCTCGACGGCGCGGAGGCACAGCGCACGGGCGAGGCCGCGCAGGGCGTGCTGCGGACCTTTGCCGACGCGGACCCCATGCTGGACGACTACCGCGCCGTGGTTCAGGCGGTGAACGGGGTCGGCGAGCCGCGCTTCTACCCGGGCTCGCCGCGGATTCTGGCGCAGTTGCTGCGCCCGCAGGATGTGCTGATCCTGAATGAAAAGCATCCCGAGGATGCCCAGGCGCTGCGCGGCGCGATGCGCGGCACGTCTGCCGCCGTGCATGAGCGCGACGCCTACGAGCTTTGGCTGGCGATGATCCCGCCGCGAACGCCGCGCGGCGTGGTGCTGGTCGACCCGCCCTATGAACAGCAGGATGAACGGGCCCGGATCACCGCGACCTTCGCTGCCGCCTGCCGCAAATGGGCACATGGCGTGACAGTGATCTGGTATCCGCTGAAAGACCGCACCGCGCATGAACGGTGGAACCAGCAGTTGCACCGGCTCGGCATCCCGAAAATGCTGCGGGTGGAGCATTGGCTTTACAATGACGATCAACCCGGCATGTATAATGGCGCGGGCCTCTATATCGCCAACCCGCCCTATGTCTTCACGCAAGGTCTGCCGCCGCTGCTGGAAGCCCTGCGCGCCGCGCTGGCACCGGAGGGGCATCGGGGCGAGATTGCCGCCGATTGGCTGGGCGATTGAGCTAGGCGTTCGTCGCCATTGCAGAGATTACGGTGACGTTGCCGAATTGATGTGGGATTGGATTTTCTGCCAACAGCTTGATCCGGAGTGCTGACCATGACCATTCGCCGCCGCTATGCCGATTGCCGGGACGGGCAGATTCATGTGCGCGAGGCGGGCGATGCGGGCAGCCCGGTGATCTGCCTGTTTCATCAGACCGCTTCTTCGGGCGCGATGTTCGAACAGGTGATGGCGCGGTTGGCGGATCGGTATCACCTGCTGGCCTTCGATTCACCGGGTTTCGGCCAATCCTTTCAGCCGAGCGCCATTCCCGACATGCGGTATGTGGCGGACCGGCTGATCGAAGCGGTGGACAGCCTTGGGGTCGGCGCGTTCCATGCCTGCGGGCACCATACGGGGGGCTGCGCTGCGGTGGAGATGCCGCGCGCCTATCCGGGGCGGCTGGCGTCGTTGACCTTGATCGGGCCGGTGCTGGTGAACGAGGCGGAAAAGGCAGAGTACCGCAAGGTGTTCGTTCGGCCTTTCGCGGCGGAGGCGACGGGCGCGTTCCTGATGACGGCGTGGGACTATCTCGCGATGATCGGGGCGGGGAGCAGCGTCGATCTGCACTGCCGCGAAATGGTCGACCACCTGATCGCGCGCGAGACGATGCCGATGGCGTTCAGCGCGGTGTGGAATCAGGATGTGGAAGGCGCCTACCGCGCGGTCGATGTGCCGCTGCACATCATGTGTTCGAAAGACGACGTGCTGTGGCCGCTGTTCGAACGCGCAGGGGCGATGCGCCCTGATGCGGTGCAATCCATAGTGGGCGGCGCAGACTTCCAGCCCGACCGCGATCCGGACGGCGTGGCCAGCGCGCTGGATGCGTTCATTCGCGGGCTTTAGGTTTGGGGCGGAACCATGCGTGGCCGCGATCCGTGGATTTTCGTGCAAGTCATTGAAAATATAATTCAAATTCTAGATTGACGCCCTCCAACAATTTTTAGACACTTTTGTTGATTTCATCAGGGGCGCGGGCGTTGATTCGAGAATGGTCTATAGCCATGATATCGCTTTTTTTAGCGGGGATCATCGCTATCGTTCTTTGTCTTGTCATACGATTATATTTTCATATGAATCCGTTTTTCATTCATGTAAATTACGTGATATCATTGGGCGGAATATTCTTCGGTCTGATCGTAGGATTCGTCGCTGGAATAGGTGCGAGGGTATTTACGGGCAAATTTCCTGTCGAGTTCATTGTCATTTGTGTAATTTTCGCAATTTTTTGCATAGTTCTAGAGCGCTTGACTTTTGTTGGTATTGTATTGATGCTAAGTGGTTATGATGTTAGCTTGGACCTGATTTCAGAAGTTATGACTCAAAACATAAACAATGCTAAATTGTATTCTGGAGTTTCGGGTAAATATTTTTCCAGAATAGGGTCAATTGGTGGCTATGGATTCATTATAATTGACTGTATATCGGCTGGACTATTTTGCATGGTGGGAATGATTTTTTCTATGGGAAATCGCTAAGGCGATCTGAAGCAATCAATAACGCTTTTATTGAACGTGTCCCTTTGGCTCCACCTTTTAACTCTACGATAATTCAAGCGGGACCAATCTCACGGGATGCAAGGGCAATTGCCCTTGCCCGCCGGAGGCTGCTTGCTTGATCACGCATCGCCGCGAGCGTGCGCGCGGCGGGTATGGTAAACGCCGGGTTGATGGAGAAGATATAAAAAACGAACCGCTGGAATAAACCATATTCGGAAATCATACCGCCTGACGGCAGGGTAAGACTTTTGCGGCACATGCATCGGCGTCTCTTTGGAAGGGCGCGTAATGCCGTATTACAATTATTTTGGTCAGGTGCTGGCGACCACACGGTGGGGTTCGCGCACATTTACCGGGTCTACCAAGGTGAAAGACCTGCTCGGCACGGCGGGGGAGGACAATTTCATTCCGAACGGCTCGACCGTGCTCGCGGGCGGCGGCGGCGATGATACCTACCAGTATGTGACCATGAAAACGCAGGTGGTCGAGGCGCTGCGCGGCGGGGTCGATACGGTTTATGTCAACAGCAGCTACAAATTGCCGGACCATGTCGAGAACCTTGTCGTGTGGTATGCGCCCACCGCAATCGGCAATGCGCTGGGCAATATCATGGTGGGCAGCGACGCCGCGCAAACGCTCGATGGCGGGGCGGGGAACGATGTGCTGACCGGCCGGGGCGGCCGGGATGTGTTCCAGTTTTCCGCCGGGTCCGGCTATGATGTGATCACCGATTTTAGCACCAGCGGCACCGCGCCCGATACCGTGCGGCTTGGCGGATACGCGGATTTCACCAGCTTTGCGCAAGTGCAGGCGGCGATGCGGCAAGTGGGCGGGGATGTGGTGCTGACATTGGACGGGGGCAACGCCATCCAGTTCAAGAACCACGTCGTGGCCGATTTCAAGGCAGCGCAGTTCAGGCTGGGCCATGACGATGCGGGTCTCAAGGCGACGTTTGCCGAAGAGTTCGACGGGCTCAGCCTGTGGAACGGGGTGCGCGGGGCGGGTACCAGCGGCACCTGGCGCACCGATTACGGATGGGGCACGACCCGCGATGCGCTGGCCTCGCGTCAGCTGCCCACCGACGCGCAGATCTACATCGATCCGGCGATGAAGGGGGCGGGCACAAAGCCGATCGGTGTCAGCCCGTTCAGCATCGATGACGGCGTGCTGACGATCACCGCCTCGCCCACGCCCGAAGCGCTCAAGTCGGCGCTTTTCAACCAGCCAACGGTTTCGGGGCTGCTGACCACGCGCGAAAGTTTTGCGCAGACTTATGGCTATTTCGAAGCCAAGATCGATATCCCGGCGGGGAGCGGCCTGTGGCCCGCGTTCTGGCTGGCGCCGGCAAACGGTTCTTGGCCGCCCGAGATCGACATCATGGAGAATTACGGCGGGGCGAGCTCGACCGTGACCGCGCATTCCGGCACGCGGGCCGATCACAAGACGAGCGGCGCGGAATATTGGGACCCGGGCATTGCCGAAGGCGCGCATGTCTGGGGACTATCTTGGACCGCGACCGATCTGATCTGGTATCTCGACGATGTGGAGATTTACCGGACGCCCACCCCGGCGGCAATGAACGTGCCGATGTACCTGCTGATCAATCTTGCGGTGCAAAAGGGCGCCCCGGCGACGGCGAGCGGCGAAATGATGGTCGACTGGGTGCGCGCCTATCAGTTCGACGGGGCACCGACGCAGAAGCTGGTCGGCACGAGCACCAACACCACTTTCTTCGTCAGCGATTCGCGCGATACGATTGCCGAGAACGCCAATGGCGGGGTCGATCTGGTGCGCGCCTATGCGGACTATATCCTGCCCACGAATGTCGAGAACCTGCAGCTGCTGGGACAGGCGCGGACCGGCACGGGCAACGCGAGCTCCAACACGATCGACGGCAACGAGCTGGCAAACCGGATCGATGGCAAGGACGGGATCGACAGGCTGTCTGGCGGCGGCGGGGCCGATTGGCTGACGGGCGGCGCGGGCAACGACCTGATCAGCGGCGGGGCCGGGGCCGACCGGCTTGCGGGGGGCAGCGGAGCGGACAGGTTCCTGTTCAATGTGGGCGATTCTGGTCCGGCGGGCCTCGATCTCATCGAGGATTTCGCACGGTCGCAAGGGGATCGCATCGATCTCAGCGGATTTCGCGGCACTTTGGGCACGGGCGCGGCGAAGGGCTTCGCGTTTGCGGGAACGGTAGAGAAAGCCGCATCGGTCTGGTTCGAACAGGACCGGGACCACGGCACCACCACGCTCTATGGCGACACCAACGGCGATCCGGCGACGCACGAGCTGCAGATCACCTTTACCGGCCTGCTCACATTCTCCGGCGTCGACTTGCTGCTGTGACGGTGCGCGGAGAAGCGCCGGCGCTGTCTAGCACGCGTCGGCGGGAGCGAACGGATTGAGCAGTGGAACCCCGATGGCGGCAAAATCGCCCACGTTGCGAGTGACCAAGGTGAGATCGGCGTGGATCGCGGTCGCTGCAATCCACGCATCGCGTTCGGATTTGGGATCGGGAATATGGAGCCCCGCACAAAGCATCGCGACAGCGCGCGACATGGGCAGAGTGCGGTGTTCATAGGTCGGCATGATCCGGTCATCGAGCCAGCGCCGCAGTGCGAGCCCTTGCCGGGCATCGCGATGCTCCATGGCTCGAACGCCGCGTTCCAGCTCGAAAATGGTCATTGCCGACAGAAACGTGTTCTGGGAATCGGTTTCGGCAAACCAGCGCGCGACTCCCGGATCGATGCGCGCCGTTCCCAGCTTGCGGCTTTCCGAGATGACATTGGTATCGAGCAGGAACATCAGTTATCGAAATCAGGCACTTGCGCCGTGATCGTCGACGTTGCGGGCTCCCACGCGAAGTCCTGCGGCGCGGCGGGTTGCAACGCTTCACTAAGCGTTTTGCGCTGCGACGCCAGTTGCTCAAGCGCCTCCTCGATCACCTCGACCTGGCTGCGACCACTTGTCGTCAGGCGGCGCAGCAGATCAGCCGCGCGCGCCGAGCGGATGGTTATCGGGGGCTGGCGGCGGCGCGGGAGTTCGCTCATCGCCACCCGCTAGCATGGTACATGTACATGTGCAAGTACGCTCGATCTTGTCACCCCATCGGGTACATGATCTCGCGGCTGACGGCGTTGACCGCTTTCATCGCTTCCTCGGGCAGCACCAGATCGGCGGCGGCGAAGATCGGGGCGAGCTGCGCTTCGGTGGTGACGCCGACGATGGTCGAGGCGACGAAATCGTGCTGCTTGGACCAGGCGACAGCGAACGTGACGGGGTCGAGCCCGTGCTGCGCCGCGATGGCGGCGAAACGTTCGGCGGCAAGGATGGATCTGTCGTTGACGAAGCGGCGGGCCATCGCGTTCTGCCGGCCCTCCATCGCGAGGTAGCTGGAAAAGCGCGCGCCCTCGGGCCGCGCGCCGCCGCTGTACTTGCCGCTGAGCACGCCGCCGCCGATGGGCGAGTAGGGGATCAGGCTCACGCCTTCCTTGCGGCACACTTGGGCGAGTTCATCCTCGAAGCGGCGGTTGTTGAGGCTGAAATTGTTCTGGATCGTCTGATAGCGCGCCGCGCCGACCGCCTTGGCGGCTTCGATCGATTTCATCAGGCCCCACGAGGTTTCATTCGAGCAGCCGAGGATGCGCACCTTGCCCGCGCGGACGAGCTCGTCGAGCACCTCCATCGTCTCTTCGTAGGCGGTGTCGTGATCGGGCCAGTGGGTCTGGTAAAGGTCGATGTAGTCGGTGCCGAGCTTGGTCAGGCTGTCTTCGACGGCGCGGATGATGTTGTGGCGATCAAGCGCGGTCATGCCATTGCGCTTGGGGCTTTTGAACCAGACGTGGCTGGGGCCGGAGACTTTGGTGGCCATGATGATCGCGTCGCGCGGCTTGGTTTTGAGCCACTTGCCGACGATCTCCTCGGTGCGGCCGACCCATTTGATGTCAGGCGGGACGGGGTAGCCTTCGGCGGTGTCGTAGAAATTGATGCCCGCGTCGTAGCTCATGTCGAGCACGCGCAGCGAGGTGGCCTCATTGGCCTGTGCGCCGAAAGTCATTGTGCCCATGCAGATATCGGAAACGACGATGGCGCTGGTGCCAAGGCGGCGGTGTTGCATGATGTCGAAACGCTCCTCGTGCGTGGTGTTCACGCAGGAATGGCGGGGCGGCGTAACATGGTCAAGACGCGGGGGCAGCCCCTATCACAAACGCGTGCAGCTCTGGCCCTGCGCGGCCGCTTCCCCTAACGCTGGCGGCGTGAGCGCGCTTCCCGTCCATGCCGTTTTGCCCGATTTGCTCGAGGCGCTTCGCGCGCGCGCTTCGGCCGTGCTGATCGCGCCGCCCGGGGCGGGCAAGACCACGGCGGTCGCGCCCGCGCTGATCGGCGAGGATTGGTGCACCGGCCAGGTGATCGTGCTCTCCCCGCGCCGGGTGGCGGCGCGCGCGGCAGCGGAGCGGATGGCCGAGGTCTTGGGCGAGGCCGCGGGCGAGACGGTGGGCTACCTGACCCGGCTGGATTCGGCGCGGTCGGCGCGCACGCGGATTCTGGTGGTGACCGAGGCGATCTTTGTCGCGACGATTCTGGACGATCCCGAACTGACGGGTGTGTCGGCGGTGCTGTTTGACGAGGCGCACGAGCGGCATCTCGATTCGGATCTGGGGCTGGCGCTGGCGGTGGAGGCACAAGGCGTGCTGCGGCCTGATCTGCGGCTCGTGGTTATGTCGGCCACGATCGACGGCGCGAGGTTTGCCAGATTGCTGGGCGGCGCGCCGGTGATCGAGAGTGCGGGCAAGGCCTATCCGCTCGCGCTGCGCTGGCTGGGCGCGCGGGCCGATCTGCGGATCGAGGCGGCGATGGCGGCGGCAGTATCGCAGGCGTGGCGCGAGGAGGAGGGCGATGTGCTCGCTTTCCTGCCCGGCGTGGCGCAGATCGAGCGGACGGCGGAGCTGTTGCGCGCGGCGCTGCCGCAGGCGCTGGTGCTGCCGCTTCATGGGCAGGTCGATCCGGCGGGGCAGCGCGCGGCGATCCGGCGCGATCCGGAGGGGCGGCGGCGGGTGGTGCTGGCAACGAGCATCGCGGAGACCTCGCTGACCTTGGACGGGGTGCGCGTGGTCGTCGATGCCGGGCTGTCGCGGCGGGCGGAATTCGACAAAGCGGCGGGAGTCTCGCGGCTGGTGACGGTGACGGCGAGCCAGGCATCGGCGGCGCAACGCGCCGGCCGCGCGGCGCGGCAGGGGCCGGGGGTGGCGTATCGCCTGTGGGAGCAGGCCGGGCACGCCGGGCGGGCGGCGTTCGATCCGCCCGAGATGCTCACCAGCGATCTTGCTCCGTTGGCGCTGACGCTGGCGCGATGGGGCGCGGGCGATCCGGCGGCGATGGCGTGGATCGATCCGCCGCCTGCGCCTGCGATGGCGGCGGCACGGGCGCAGCTCGCGGCGCTGGGGGCGCTCGACGGCGAGGCGCGGATCACACCGCACGGGCGGGCGATGGCGAGCCTGCCGATGGCGCCGGCGCTGGCGCATATGCTACTATTTGCGGCCCGGCGCGGCATGGCCGAGGCGGCGGCGCGGCTGGCGATGGTATTGCAGGAGCGCGGGCTGGGCGGGCCGGGCGAAGACCTCGCGCGGCGGCTGGAGCGCTGGCGCGGCGAGCGCGGCGCGCGCGCCGAGGGGGCGCGCAAGATGGTCGGACGATGGGCGCGGGGTGCAGTGAAGGCGGTGCAGCAATTTGAGAATGCTGCGCGGGAAATGCCTGTTTTTGAAGACTTGCCTTTGGGCGTTCTGCTGGCCGAAGCCTACCCGGAGCGGATCGCGCGCGCGCGGGGCGCAAGCGGCGAGGACTGGCAATCGGCGGGCGGGCGGGGCTACCGGCTGGACCCGGCATCGCCGCTGGCCAGCGCGACATGGCTGGCGATCGGCGATGCGCAGGGCGAACCCAGGGGCGCGCGGATCATGGCCGCGCTGGCGCTGGATGAGGCGGACATTTCAGTGCATCTCGCGCACCGGATCGAGACGCGGCATACTTTGCTGTGGAACGCGGAAGCGGCGCGAGTTGAAGCGCGGCTTGAGCGGCGGCTGGGCGCGGTGGTGCTGGCGCGGGTGCCTGATCCTGCGCCCGATCCGGCGGCGGTGGCGGCGCTGCTGACCGCGCAGGTGCGCGGCGGCGGCTTGGCCGCGCTGCCGCTGGGCAACGCCTCGCGGGCGCTGATCGAGCGCGCTGGCTATGCCGGGATCGCGGCGCTGTCGCAGGCGGCGTTGCTTGCGGATCTGGAGGGGTGGCTCGCGCCGTTGCTGGCTGGAAGGCGCGATCTCGGGCTTGCGCCAGGCAAGCTCCACGAGGCGCTGCTGGGGCGGCTGGACTGGACCGCACGCGCCGCGCTCGATGCGCTGGCCCCGGCCGAGTTCCGCTCGCCCGCCGGGACCAGCCATGCGATCGATTACGCGCACGAAGGCGGACCGATGGCGGAGCTGCGCGTGCAGGCGCTGTTTGGCCTCGACCGCCACCCGATGATCGGCCAGCCGCCGCGTCCGCTGCTGCTCAGCCTGACTTCGCCGGGGCACAAGCCGATCCAGACCACCGCCGACCTGCCCGGCTTCTGGCGCGGCAGCTGGCGCGATGTGGTGAAGGACATGAAAGGCCGCTATCCCCGCCACCGCTGGCCTGATGCGCCGTGGGAGGAAGACCCCAGCCTCAAGACGCGCAATGCCTTCGACGCTGCCAAGCGGACTTGATTTTGGGCGGCAATCGTGGGCATGGGAGCGGGCATGACCGCACGCATCTATCAGCGCCCCAAAACCTCCATGCAGTCTGGCCGGGCGCGCACCGACGAGTGGCTGCTCGAGTTCGAACCTTCCGAAGCGCGCCGCGCCGATCCGCTGATGGGCTGGGCCGGATCGGGCGACACGCAGGCGCAAGTCGTGCTGACGTTTGCTTCGGCGGATGAGGCGAAGGCTTACGCCGAGAAGTACGGCATTGCCGCGCATGTGACGCCGACGCCGGTGCGGCGGCTCAAGCTGCAAAGCTACGCGGATAACTTTCGGTAAAGACCCCTCCGACCCGCCGGTGGCGGGCCACCTCCCCATTCGCACTTCGTGAAATTGGGGAGGATCACGGGAGGATTGCATTGCGGGCGTTCCGCCGCCATATGCGCATCCGGGAGTCGGGTGGACGTTTGCGGTCGCCAACCTGGTCAGGTCCGGAAGGAAGCAGCCACAACGATGTGCGGCGGGTCGCCCGGCTCCTTTTCCCCTCGATTGCAAGTCTTCGCGCTGGGCCCGATCGGGCGGGGCCTGCTTAGCGCCGGGCGGCGGCAAAGGTCTGCGCGGGGCATTCGACATTTGCGGTGCCTGCGCCTATCTTCGGCGCAATGAGCGATTCCACCGACATGTTTGGCGAAGGGCCGGAGTCCCATCCTGAGGATGACGCCCCGAGCGCGGCCGAACTGGAAGCGGCGGGGCAATCGGCGCTGTTTGGCGATCCTGCGCCGCCGGTCGCGCCCGTGGTGCGCGAGGAGCGTGCGCCGCCGCCGGTCGCGCCGCCCATGCAGCCTTACCGCGTGCTTGCGCGCAAGTATCGCCCGCAGACCTTCGCCCAGCTGATCGGGCAGGAAGCGATGGTCCAGACATTGGGCAATGCTATCAAGCGCGGGCGGCTGGCGCATGCGTTCCTGATGACCGGCGTGCGCGGGGTGGGCAAGACCAGCACCGCGCGGCTGATCGCCAAGGCGCTGAATTGCATCGGACCCGACGGGCAGGGCGGGCCGACGATCGATCCGTGCGGGGCTTGCGAGCCGTGCATCGCGATTGCCGAGGGGCGGCATATCGATGTGATCGAGATGGACGCCGCGAGCCACACCGGTGTCGACGATGTGCGCGAGATCATCGAGGCGGTGCGCTATGCGGCGGTTTCGGCGCGGTTCAAGGTCTATATCATCGACGAGGTGCACATGCTCTCGCGCAATGCCTTCAATGCGCTCTTGAAGACGCTGGAGGAGCCTCCGGCGCATGTGAAATTCCTGTTTGCCACAACCGAGGTCGACAAGCTGCCGGTGACGGTGCTCTCGCGCTGCCAGCGCTTTGATCTGCGGCGCATCGATGCCGCGATGCTGGAGGCGCACTTTGCCGGGATCTGCTCAGCGGAAGGCGTGGCGGCGGAGGCCGAGGCGCTGGCGATGATCGCGGCAGCAGCGGAAGGATCGGTGCGCGATGGCCTGTCGATCCTCGATCAGGCGATCAGCCATGCGGACATGGCCGGTGGCGGTGACGTGACCGCGGCGCAAGTGCGCGAGATGCTGGGGCTCGCCGACAAGACGATGCAGCGGCGGCTGTTTGGCGCGGTTCTGGCGGGCGATGGCACCACCTTGCTGGGCGAAGTGGCGGGGCAATATGCGCTGGGGATCGAACCGGCAGCGATGCTGCGCGCGCAGATGGATCTCGTCAACAAGGTGACCGTCGCGCAAGTGAGCGGCGTTTCGGATGCGCGCTCGGCGGAGGAACGGGAGGCGTTCGATGGCTGGGCCAAGGCGCTGAGCGCGGGACAATTGCACCGGCTGTGGCAGTTGCTGCTCAAGGGTTACGAGGAAGTGCGCGGCGCGCCCGATCCGCTGGCGGCGGCGCAGATGGCGCTGCTGCGCGTGACTCATGCGGCGACATTGCCCGATCCCGGCGCGCTGGTGAAGCGGATGGAAGAACTGGCCGCGCGCGCGGTGGCGGCACCGGCGTTGTCCGGCGATGGCGCGCCGGCCGCAGCGCCTGCGGCCATCGCGATGGACTGGGGCAAGCTCGTCGAGCAAGTCGCGCTGCCCGCCGCGCCGGGCCAGCTGCGCGCAGCGCAGATCATGCACGATTGGGTACGGGTGATCGCGCTGCGGCCCGGCGTGCTTCACTATCAGTTTGCGCCGGGCTTTTCCGAAGACATCGGCCCCGCCTTGCGCGAGGCGCTGGAGCGGGCCACCGGACAGAGCTGGGATGTTGTTCGCGCGCATGGCGAGGCGTCTCCCAGCTTGCGCGAGATGGCCGAGGCGCGCGCGGCGCAGGACCATGCCGCGATGACCAGCGACCCGCTGGTGCAGGCCGCGCTGGCGGCCTTTCCTGGCGCTGAGATCATCGACGAGGACAGCGCGCCCGAGCATCTGCCCAAACCCAGGAGCATACACGCATGAAATCGATGGAAGAAATGATCCAGGCCGCGCAGGCCGCGGCGCAGACCATCCAGAAGCAGATGGAGGACGCGCAAGGGCGGCTCGACCAGATCGAGGTCGAAGGCGTGGCCGGCGGCGGGCTGGTGCGCGTGCGCGCTTCGGCCAAGGGCCGGGTGATCGCAGTGCAGATCGACGACAGCCTGATGGAAAAGAACGACAAGGGCATTCTCGAGGACCTGGTCGCCGCCGCGTTCAACGATTGCCGCGCGCGCGCCGATGCCGCCGCGAACGAGGAGATGCAGAAAGTGCAGATGGCAGCCGGCATCCCGCCGGGGTTCAAGCTGCCGTTTTGAACCGCCGCTTACGCTGGCCCGGTGCGGATATTCGTGCGGGCAGGGGACTTTCCGTTTCGGTCAATTGGCTTTTCGGTCCAGATCTGGCCCATCCATCTCGGGAGTAGATTCGCTTTGAGCCTGCTTTATCTGGCCTCCTCACTCCTGCTGGTTGCCGACCCGGCGTCGCTGGCCGACCCGCAGAACGACACCGTTTCGACGGGCGAGCCGTTGGCCCCGGCGCCATCGGCCCCGACTGCCAGTCCGCCCGTGGCAAACGCTCCTGCGTCCGGCGCTCCTGCGGCCAGCGAGGCCCCGGCCGCGCCGCCAGCGCCCGGGGACATCACGGTTTCGGGGCGCAAGGCCCAACCCAAGATCGATCCGCTGGAATCGGTGAACGTCAAATCGTTTCAGGTGGTGCAGAAAGTCGACGACAAATACATCGCGCCGGTCGCCAACGCCTACAGCAAGACGGTGCCTTCGCCGATCCGCGCCGGGATCCGCCATTTTCTGCGCAATGTCACCGAGCCGGTCACTGCGCTCCATTATCTGCTCCAGCTAAAGCCGGGCAAGGCGGGTGAGACACTCGGGCGCTTTGCAATCAATTCGACCATCGGCATCGGCGGGCTGGGCGATGTGGCCAAGAACAAGCCGTTTCGCCTGCCCTACTACCGCAACGGGCTGGCCAATACGCTGGGTTATTACGGAGTCGGGCCGGGCCCTTACATCTATCTGCCGATCATCGGGCCGACGACGGTGCGCGATCTGTTCGGGCTGACGGTCGACCGTCTGATGGTGCCGGTCGTGGTGGGGGCGCCGTTCAATACGTTCTATTATGGCATTCCTACCAACATATTGAAATCGCTGGATGAGCGGGTGGAAACGCAGGCCGAGCTGCAGCGGATGAAGGATGCCAGCGATCCCTATCTGACCTACCGCAAAACTTATCTGCGCGCGCGGCACGCCGAGATCGAAGCGCTCCACGGGCGCTATCCCGTCGCCGAAACGCCCCCGCCAGCGCTAGCGCCCCCGGCAGCGCAAGAACCTGCGCCGCCGCCCGCGCCTTTGCCGCCGGTGTTCATTTCGGTGCCGGTGATCCAGCCGCTGCCCGCAGCGCGCTGATCGGGGGGCGATAAGGGTAAACGCTAGCATCCTCGTCTGAATTTCCCTCATCCACAACCGTCATAAGGGGAGCCATTGCAGCAGCGGCAGGTGCCTCCCATATCGGGATCAAGCACCGCTGACGGACGCATTTTGCCCGGCGGGATAGACGGAAGCCAATGACTATGAATTTGTATCCCCTGCTCCCCTTGCGCGACATCGTGGTGTTTCCCGGCATGGTCGTCCCGCTCTTCGTCGGGCGCGAGAAATCGGTTGCGGCGCTCGAGGCGGCGATGGCGGGCGACAAGGACATCTTCCTGCTCGCGCAGCTCGATCCCGGCTGCGACGATCCGGACCGCGATGATCTCTATGAAACCGGCGTGATCGCGACGGTACTCCAGCTGCTCAAGCTGCCCGATGGCACGGTGCGCGTGCTGGTCGAAGGCACGCGGCGCGCGGTCATGCAAAATCTGACCAGCGAGGAGAGCAGCGCGGGTGAGCTGGTGATGGCCGCGGTCAAGCCGATCGACGCGGTCGAGGTGACCGGCCCCGAAGTCGAGGCAATGATCCGCTCGGTGGTCGAACAATTCGCCGAATACGCCAAGCTTTCCAAGAAATTACCGCAGGATGCCGGTGCCCAGCTGGGCGATATCGAGGACGCCGGGAAACTGGCCGATGCGGTCGCGGCGAACCTTGTCGCCAAAGTGGCCGAGAAGCAGGCGCTGCTCAGCGAGAGCGATCCGATCAAGCGGCTGGAAATCGCGCTGGCCTTCATGGAGGGCGAACTCGGCGTGCTCAAGGTCGAGCGCAAGATCCGCGGCCGGGTCAAGCGCCAGATGGAAAAGACCCAGCGCGAATACTACCTCAACGAGCAGATGAAGGCGATCCAGTCCGAACTGGGCGGCGGCGACGACGGCGAGGTGAGCGAGCTGCAGGAATTGCAGCAGAAGATCGATACCTTGCGGCTTTCCAAGGAAGCGCGGGCCAAGGCCACGGGCGAGCTCAAGAAACTGAAGACCATGCAGCCGATGAGCGCGGAAGCGACCGTGATCCGCAATTATCTCGACGTGCTGCTCGGCCTGCCGTGGGGCAAGAAGTCGAAGCTCAAGAAAGATATCGCCGCCGCGCAAGCCGTGCTCGATGCGGACCACTATGCGCTCGACAAGGTCAAGGACCGGATTGTCGAGTATCTCGCGGTGCAGGCGCGCACCAATAAGCTCAAAGGCCCGATCCTGTGCCTCGTTGGTCCCCCGGGCGTGGGCAAGACCTCGCTCGGCAAGTCGATCGCCAAGGCGACCGGGCGGCAGTTTGTGCGCCAGTCGCTCGGCGGTGTGCGCGACGAGGCCGAGATCCGCGGCCATCGGCGCACTTATATCGGCTCGCTGCCGGGCAAAGTGGTGACCAATCTGCGCAAGGCAGGCACGTCCAACCCGCTTTTCCTGCTCGACGAGATCGACAAGCTGGGGCAGGATTTCCGCGGCGATCCGGCCTCGGCGCTGCTCGAAGTGCTCGATCCGGAGCAGAATGCGAAGTTTCAGGACCACTATCTCGAGGTCGATTTCGACCTGTCGGATGTGATGTTCGTGTGCACCGCCAACAGCCTCAATCTGCCGCAGGCGCTGCTCGACCGGATGGAGATTATCCGGCTCGAAGGCTACACCGAGGACGAGAAGGTCGAGATCGCCGAGCGTCATCTGATCGCCAAGCAGATCGCGGCGCATGGCCTGAAACCCGGTGAGTTCGTGCTCGAAAGCGCGGCCTTGCGCGATCTGATCCGCTATTACACCCGCGAGGCGGGGGTGCGCACGCTGGAGCGCGAGATCGCGCGGCTGGCGCGCAAATCGCTGCGCCGGATTCTCGAAGGCAAGGACAAGGCCGTGACGATCACGGCGGAAAACCTCGGCGAATTTGCCGGGGTGCGCAAATTCCGCCATGGCGTTTCCGAGGAAGAAAACCAGGTCGGCGCGGTCACGGGCCTCGCCTGGACCGAAGTGGGCGGCGAGCTCCTCACCATCGAAGGTGTGACGGTGCCCGGCAAAGGCGCGGTGCGTACCACCGGCAAGCTGGGCGAAGTGATGAGCGAGAGCGTCCAGATGGCGTTCAGCTTCGTCAAGGCGCGCAGCCCCGCTTATGGCATCAAGCCCTCGATTTTCAATCGCAAGGACCTGCACATCCATCTGCCCGAAGGCGCGGTGCCCAAGGACGGGCCGAGCGCGGGGGTGGGCATGGTGACCGCGATGGTCTCGACGTTGACGGGCATTCCGGTGCGCGCCGATGTGGCGATGACCGGCGAGGTCACATTGCGCGGGCGGGTGCTGGCGATTGGCGGGCTCAAGGAAAAGCTTCTTGCCGCGCTGCGCGGGGGCATCAAGACGGTGCTGATCCCCGAGGAGAACCGGAAGGATCTGGCGGAGATTCCGGCCAACATTCTGGCGCATCTCGATATTGTGCCGGTCAGCCATGTCGACGAAGTGCTGGCGCGCGCGCTGGTTTCGGTGCCCGAACCGATCATCTGGACCGAGGCGGACGATCTGGCGAGCCAGCCGGCCCCGACCGGGGGCGCAGGGAGCCCGGCACCGACCGCGCACTGAGCGCAAAAAATGCTGCGCAAAATGGTGCGCCTTCGGGGGCGCGCGCGGCGATTCGCGTCCGGGCGCGGTGGCAGGGGCGGTCAAAAGCCCCCCATCGGCACTCAATGTACCGGATTTGGTGGATAAATCGCCCTTTTGCGACGTTTTTGCCTTTGACAGCGGAATCTTTCTCGGCTTTCTTCGCGGACGCCCAAAATTGATTCCAAATCGCAGTTTTCCAAGAGAAGGTAGGGGGTTTCGTAATGAACAAGAACGATCTGATCAGCGCTGTTGCCGATGCAAGTGGCCTGTCAAAGAGCGATACGACCAAAGCGGTGGAAGCCGTTTTCGACTCGGTATCGGGCGCGCTGGCCAAGGGTGACGAAGTGCGTCTGGTTGGTTTCGGCACGTTTTCGGTCGCCAAGCGCAAGGCCTCGACCGGCCGCAACCCGCGCACCGGTGAACCGATGTCGATCAAGGCATCGTCGCAGCCCAAGTTCAAGGCGGGCAAGGGTCTGAAAGACGCGGTCAACTGACCTCCTGCGCCGACCGGCCGGCCTGATGGGGTCTGGCCGCCGGATGGCATGCACACCAAAAAGCCGCGCCGGATGCGATCCGGCGCGGCTTTTTTGTCCCTCCGCCGTTCGCTGGGCAAAGGCCACCCGCAGAGCTGGCGGAGGAGTTTGTCCTATTTCCCCAGCCGGATCAGCGCGGTGGGCGGGGCGGTGGTGGTGGGGGTCACTTTCCACTGCAGCCGCTGGCCATTGCCGGCTGGATCGGCCAGCGGGCCCTCGTCGGTGTTGTTGGCGATCACCTCGCCGTCGGTGCGCACGGTGAAGCGGCCATCGAGCGCGGGCGGGCCTTTCTTGCCCTTGGCCGCCCCGCTTGTCGCCAGCCCTGCGAAACCGGGCATTTGCGGGCTACCGCCGCTGGGCGAGAAGGCCGGGGCATCGACGCGCACAGTGCCGTCGTTGCGGCGGATCACGGTGACGAAGGGGATGACTGCGGGCAGGCGCTCGATCACCGGAAAGGTGAAATCGCGGTCGAGCCGCCCGGCGATGCTGTAATCGACCTCGAACACCCCGTGGCCCTTGTTGACCACGGCGGTCCAGCCTTGCTGGCGGGCCAGCCGATTGGCGAATTCCTGCGCCGCCTGCGGGTCTTCGGGATTGATGCCGCCCATCATCGCCTGCAAGGCGGCGCGGCTCTGCTTGTCCTGCTCGGCCTTGCTGGCCTTGCTCTCGTCCTGCGTGCCGGCCCATTCGCGCCGCTGATCGGCGATTTCGGCGGCGGTGCAGGCGCGATCATCGCCGGTGGTTTCGTTTTTGCACGGGGCCGGAGTGAATTTCTCCTCCTCGGTCTTGAGATCCGATTTGTCGCCCTGCGCCAGCGCGGCGAGGATTATCTCGCCTTTGTAGTGAAAGGTGAAGGTGCCATCGCGGCGCAGCGCCAGATCGCTGACGAAGCGGCCCGGCAGCAAGCTGCACCCGGCAAGCAGCACGAGCGCGGCGGCAACGCCCGCCGCCACAATCAATTTTCCTCTGGCAAGCATGTCCCCGGCTCCCGCATTGTGCGAACAGGAGCCAACTCAGTCGTCGCCCCCGCGCGTAGCCACAGCATATAGCGCAATTGCAGCGGCATTGGATACATTGAGGCTTTCCACCGCCGATGCAATCGGCAGCCGCGCGATCGAATCGCAATGCTGCGCAACATTGTGGCGCAGCCCTTCGCCTTCCGCGCCCAGCACCAGCGCGACCGCGCCCGCCGGAACCGCGCCGGGGAAAGCCGCCTTGCCCGCGCCGTCGAGCCCGATGCGCCAGTACCCCGCCTCGGCGATCGATTCGAGCGCGCGCGCCAAATTGACCACGCGGACCCACGGCACGACTTCGAGCGCGCCCGATGCGGCCTTGGCAAGCGTGCCCGATTCGGGCGGGGCATGGCGATCCTGCGTGATCAGCGCGGCGACGTCGAAGGCGGCGCACGAGCGCAGGATCGCGCCGACATTGTGCGGGTCGGTGACCTGATCGAGCACGACAAGCGTCCGCCCCTCGGCCGCTTCCAGCGCATCGTCGAGCGTAACATCATCCAGCGCGAGGCATTCGAGCACCAGGCCCTGATGGGGCGCATCGCGCGCGACGAGGCGGCCGAGATCTGCGGCCTGGGCATACTCCACCGCAAGTGTCGGGGGCAGCTCGGCGTCGTTGTCGTCGAGCATGGCCTGGATCGCCTCGCGCGTGCCCCACAGCTGCTTGGCGCTGCGCTGGGGATTGGTCAGCGCCGCCTCGACCGCGTGGCGGCCCCATAGCCGCACGGTGCCCGTGCTGCCCCGACCCGAGCCGCGCCCGCCCTGCATGCGCCCTGCGCGGCCGCGCATCGCCTTGGGGCGCCGTCCGGAGTCATGAGCGCCGCCGGGTTTATGATCGTGCGGGGGCATCGGCTGTCTTTCGTTTGGATGGCGTTGCGGAGGCAGAAGCGGGATTTGTGGCTGCCCTGTGCCAGCAGGCCCATTGACAGGCAAGGGATGCTTCGCCAAAGGGACCGCCTCTCGGCCGGACGGTTCCCTCGTGGTGCCATTCAATCGGGGTTTACCCCGCACCGGCAGCACTGGTGTGGACAGGTGGCCGAGTGGTTAATGGCAGCAGACTGTAAATCTGCCCGCGAGAGCGTACGGTGGTTCGAATCCACCCCTGTCCACCACCCGGCCTTGCCATGCGGCGCTGCTAGGCGCGCTCACCCTTTCGCGCGCGATTTCTGCACCGCGCCGACGAGCAGTGCGATCACGCCGCCGATGACGAGCCCGCAGGCGCCCGAGAAGGCGGCGTCGGCGAGCCAATGGAGGAAGCCGGTGCCGCCGCCGACGTGTTCGATGAATTCCGGCGTGGCGTGCAGGCCGTGGACGATGATCCCGCCGCCGACCCAGACCATCGCGGCGGTGCCCACCACCGACAGAGAGCGCAGCAGCCACGGCATGGCCTGGACAAGGCCGCGGCCCAGCGCGCGGAACGGCGAGCGGCGGTTCTTGGCGAGGTGGACGCCGATATCGTCCATTTTCACGATCAGGCCGACCACCCCATAAACGCCGACCGTGACCGCGATGGCCACCAATGTCAGGCCGGCGGCCAAGGTCAGCACATTGTCCCACCCGATGGGGATCGGCGCGCCGCGTGCATCGGTGATCAGATCGGCCAGCGCGATTGCCATGATCTCGCCCGAAAGGATGAAATCGGTGCGTACCGCGCCGGCGACCTTTTCGGCTTCGAGCAGCGCGAAGTCCTTGCCCGGCGCTTCGGGATGAAGGTCTTCGCCCGCATGGTGCCCGGAAAGCGCGTGGATGATCTTTTCCGCGCCTTCGAAGCAGAGATAAGCGCCGCCGACCATCAGGATCGGGGTGATCAGGAACGGGGCGAAAGCGCTGAGGATAAGCGCGGCGGGCAGGAGGAACAGCAACTTGTTGCGCAGCGAGCCGACCGCGATTTTCCAGATGATTGGCAGTTCGCGATCGGGGGTGAAGCCGGTGACATAGGTCGGGGTGACGGCGGCATCGTCGATCACCACCCCGGCGGCTTTGGTCCCCGCCTTTGCCGCCGCGACACCGACATCGTCGATCGAGGCGGCGGCCAGTTTGGCGATTCCTGCAATGTCGTCGAGAAGCGCGGCGAGGCCGGAGGGCATGGGCATTCCTGCATTGGTGAAAGTGCTGTGCGCGACATTGGCATCCTGCGGCGCTCTCGGCTAGTGTGCGCGAAAGGGGGGGCGGGTCTTGAGCAGCGTTTCACGCGGAGCTTTTCTTGTGGCCATAAGCTGGCTTGGGCTGGCGATGGCGGGCTGTGCCGGGCCGATCGAGACCCGTGCAGGCCTGAGCGGGGCCGCATTGCCCGCAAACGCCGCCATTGCGCTCAATGTGTCGCACGGACAGCAGGGGCCGCTGGTGGACGAAGTCCGCCGCGCCGTGGCCGGGCAACTGGCGCGGCAAGGGCACCGAGAGGCGCAGGACGGCACCGCGCGCGTGGTGATCGCGTTCACCGTACGCCCGGCCGCGATCGAAGTGCTCTCGGCAAGGAACGAGGTTCTGTCGGCAGCCAAGCGGCGCCGGGCCTTGCAGAATTGCGCTGACCGAACGTTTCGCCTGACTCTGGTGGCTGAAGGCATCGGCGAGACCGCAAGCCGCGCCTGGGCCGAGGAATACCACTGCAAGGCCGCGCCCGGCGCGAGCATCGGGCCGCTTGCGGCGCAGGCGGTGGCGGCGCTGGTGGGGAAGGGCAGTGCCCATCCGGTCTTGCGCCGCGGGCAGGATTGACGATTCAGTCCTCGGGCGAGGCGAGCGGCAGTGTTATCCGGAATTCGGAACCGAAATTCTCGTGATAAATGTGGCTCGCCTGCCCGCCGTGGCGCAGCGCGGTGGTCTGAACGAACGCCAGGCCGAGGCCGACGCTGCCCGTGCCGTCGGCGGGTCGGCCATCGGCATAGAGCGCAAAGGGCGCGGCTTGCCGCCCCGGCGGCATGGCAGGGCCGGGGCCCAGGACGCTGAGCACGGCCTGATCGCCGGTCGCGGTAACCGTATAGGTGACGGAGGCACCGCGCGGCGCGAACTTGACCGCGTTTTCAAGCAGGTTGATCGCGGCGCGCAACACCATGCTGCGATCGCCCATGATCCAGATCTCGTCGGGGCCGCTGCTTTCCTGCATGGTGATATCTCGCGATCCGGCGCGCGGCCAGACCATGTCGGCGGCCTCGCGTGCGATGTCGCTGAGATCGACCGGTTCGAACGTGATCGAACGCCGCCGCGCGCGTGCCAGCTGGACGAAATCGTCCGCCAGCCGGAGTGCGTGGCGGGCGTGCGCGCGGATGTGCGCGATCGTTGTATCGGAAATGGGCGCGTCACCCCCGATCTGCTCGGTTTCGAGCAGGGTGACAATCGCGGCGTTGGGCGAGCGGATGTCGTGCGAGAGGAACTGCAGGATGTCGTCGCGCTCGTCGGCAATCCGGCGCAGCTCGGACACATCGGCGAGCGACACGATTCGCAGGCCATTGGGCAGGCTCGAATTCGTTCTGAGAAACGAGCGGCCCTCCGCATCGCGCAGAAGCGCGTCCTCGCCCTCCTGTGCGGCGGTGAACCGGGCGGTCAGCTCCTCGATCGTGCGGCCAGGCGCATCTTCGCCGAATAACCGGATGGCCGCGCGATTGGCCAGAACCACGCCGCCATCGGGGCGCACCACGCAGATCGCGGCGGGAAGGGCCTCGACCGCCTCGCTGACGAAATTGCGCAGCACCCGGAGCTGATCGATCACATCGCTGAGCCGGCTCGCCTCGTTGGCGATGAAATCGCCGCCCTGTTCGGCCATGCGCGGGGCCAGCACGACGCCGGGCTCGCGGGCGAGCGCGGAGGTTCGCGCCATGATGAAGGCGTTCATCGCCGCCAGCCGCCGCCAGCCCCACAGCACATAGGCCAGAAGCAGCGCCAGCAGCGGGGTCGTGGGCGCGATCCACAGCTGCATCAGCATCAGCGCGGCGGCGCTGGCAACGAGCACGCCGGCCGCGAGCAGCACGACAAGCGCGAAGTTTGCCGCTGGTGGCAACCGGAGAAAACCGCCCATCAGCAGCGCGAGCGGCAACAGCGCGAGCAGCGCGGCCTGATGGCGCGGCAGCGTGCGGATCGCGCTATGGGTCAGCTGCGTATTGAGGATGTTGGCCTGTATCTCGACGCCGGACAGCAGGCCGCCCGCGGGGGGCGGAACATTCTGGAAGTCGCCGAGACCGGCTGCCGTGGCGCCGACCAGCACCAGCTTGCCCGCGACCGATGCGCGGGGCACCTCGCCTGCGGCGAGGCTGGCGAAAGAGACCCGGCGGAACCGGTCTTGCCCGGCATAATTGATCAGGAACGCGCTGTCAGCGGCGGCGGGTTGCGGCGCGGTGCCGGGGCCCCGGCGCAGCAGCAGCGTGGGCAGGCTGGCGCGCGAACCGGCCGGAGCGGCGACGGCGGGTTCGGCGCGGCGGATCACGCCGTCGCTGTCGGGCGCAAGCTCGGCCATGCCGATCCCTGCGGCGGCCTGCGCGAGCTGCGGCGGCGGGCGGGTCTCGCTGATCACGCGCCCGGAGGCATCGCGTTCGAGCAGCGCGGGCAGGAACACCGGCCCGGCCCGGGCCAGCGCCTCGGCAAGCGCGGCATCGTCGGACGGGTCGGCCGACGGTTCGAGGAACAGCACGTCGTAGGCGGTGGCCGCGGGGTGATGCGCTGCGAGCGCATTGAGCAGGCGGGCGTGCTCCTTGCGGGGCCACGGCCAGCGCCCGAGCGCGCGCAGACTGGCCTCGTCGATCTCCACGATCAGGATCGAATCGTCCGCAACCGGCGCGATGATCTGCGCGGCCGCGTCGTAGATCCGGTTATCGATGAACGCCAGGCGGCCGCCCAGCGTGGCGATCCAGATGAACAGGCCCGCGATAAGGGCGACCAGCGCCCATTCAAGATAGAGTCTGCGGCGGATCACCTACTTTTCCGGCGGCGCAACGGTCAGCTTTTCGAAAGGCAGCCAGTTTTCGACCACACCGTCTTCGGCGCTCTGGCGCACGCCAACGCGCCAGCGGTACACCCCCGGCCCCAGATGGCGCAGCACCATGCTTTCGCCTGCGAGGCCCGCCTCGTCGACCAGCAACGGGCCATCCGCACGATCAAGGCCGAGCTGGAAGTGATACGACCGCTTGCCCGCGCCTTCGCCGCCCCAGGCAAAGCGCATGGTATCAGCCTCCGCGCTGGCCGAGGCGGCGAGCCCGGCGAGAACCCGGCGCATCGCGTAAGTCTGCGCCATGCCTTCGAGGCCGGACGACGCGATCGCGCTGATCCGCACAAACAGGCCGCCGTTCGGAATGTCCGCCAGCGCAAACTGGCCGGTTTCGCTGTGCGCTTCGGCAACCACGGCGAGGAAGCCGGAGTCTCGGCCGACCTGCAGGTGATAGCCGCGCGCCTGCGCGGCCGGGGCGATAGCGAGCCGGACAAGCGGATCGACCTGCACTTTGCCCGGGGCCAGCAGCTCGGGAGCGGGCAGCAGCGCCTCGGGCGCAACGCTGCCTGCCGGGGTGATCACTGCGCCAAACCCCGCGGCCAGGCTGGTGGGGGCCAAAGCGGTGGGGGCCGCACCTTGATCGGCGCTGGCGGCGACGCTCCCTTCGAGCACTTCGGCCAGCGACATGTCGTCGGCAAAGCCCACGCGGAACTGGGTCCCGCGCACGGCGGCGATGGCGCGCCGGGTGCGGATGCGGAAGCGGTTGTTGGGGTCGCTGCCCAATGGCGCGGCCTTGATCTCGACTTTGCCGCCATCGACGATGAAATCATAATCGATGCTGTTGGTCAGCAACACGCGGCGCAGCTGCTCGATCCGCAGCCGGGTGCGCGTGGGTAGCGAGGTGCGCGATCCATTGGGCAGTGCCATCGACAGAAAACCGTCGCTGCCGGTTTCGAGCACGGTGCCCTGCGTCACCGCCGCCCCGACTTCGGGCACGAGCGGCGGCCCGCCGTTTTCGGCGCGGCGCATGCTCACGCTGCCGCGAACGGCCACCACGCGGGCGGTGAGCGGCTCGGTCTTGAGCAGGACGAAGGGAATGCGCAGCCAGGTGCCGACGGGGATGCGGCGCGGGTCGGCAATCTTGTTGAGCATTTGGACAGTGCGGTAATCGGCGGGGCGGAGCAGATAGCGCCGCGCCAAGGTGTGTAGAGTATCGCCGCGCTTCACCGCGTAGTTCACCATCGCTTTCCCGGCGGCGCCTTCGGAAGGCACGGCGGCCACCGCAGCGGGGGCGGCAAGCGCCAGCGCAAGTGCTCCCACCCAGAGGCATGCAGCACGGATCATCAGCACGACTCCAGCCGGTAGCCATAATTGAACACGGTCTGCAGCCGGTAGCCATTGTCCGACCGCAGATGCAGCTTGGTGCGCACCCGCGACACATGCATGTCGAGCGTGCGGGTCGAGAGCTCGGCGACCGTTTTCCACACCGCCTCCATCAGATAGCGGCGTGACAGGGGGCGGTGCATGTTGCGAAACAGCAGATAGGCGAGGGCAAATTCCTTGGCAGTGAGCGCGACGGGTTCATCCTGCATGGTGACAATGCCTTGCAGCCGGTCGAACACGTAAACCCCGAACCGTTCGTAGCGGCCTGCCGGCGCGTGCGCGCGCGCGCGCCGCAAGACCGCGCTCACCCGGGCCGAGATGACGACGCCCGATTCCGGCTTGACAATGTAATCGTCGGCACCGGCATGGAGCGCTGCGGCGACATCGTCCTTGTCCGAGCGGCTGGTGACCATGATCACTTGCGGGCAAGGCTCGATGTGGTGCTGCACCCATTCCAGTATCTCCATGCCGGTCAGCCCTGGCATGTTCCAATCGAGCAGCAGCAGATCGAAGGATTCGCGGCCCAGCGTGGTCAACAGATCGCGGCCGCAGCGAAAGCTCTCGCAGTGGCAGCCGTCCGCTTCGAGCAGGCGCGAAAGGAAATCGAGCATGGTGTGGTCGTCATCGACGATCCCGATTCGCATCTGTTTCCTTGCCGGTTTCTCGCCGGATCGGGCGTGCCTGCCGACCCCTGCGGTTCAGTAGCCACAGTTATTGTGCGCCGTTAACACCGGCGGCGGTCAATTTACATGCTTTTACACACGGCGAGGCGGATTGTTGGCTAAAATCGCCGACGCGATCTGTCCGATTGTCGCGGAGTGCCGAGCCGGTGTCAAACCTACCAGAAATCGCTGCCGGGCCTTCTGGTCGTCATTCTTCGGGAGTGGGCAAGAGCTTGAAAAGACAGGCAATGTTGGCTACGCTAATACTGCTGGGGGCGCTTTCCATGCTGTTTTGGGGGGCCATCATCGGCGGTGCTTACTGGATGCTGCGCGCCTGAGGCATTAGCGGCCGGCCCCTTCGCCGAGCACATAGACCGGCTGGCGCAGCACACGGCTCGTGCCGCTCACGGTGAGCGCGATCGGCGCTTCGAGCCGGATCTTGAGCGTTTCGGCCTGCGCCGGGTCGAGCTCCAGCCGGTAAGCGCCCGCCGGCAGTCGTTCGAACAGGTAGAAGCCATCGGATTCGGTGCGCGCCGATGCCGCGATCGTGCCATCGCTGCGGAGCAGGCGCAGGCGCAGGCGCGACACCGCGCGGTCGCCCTTGCTGGCGCGGAAATAGGCGGTGCCTTCGACATCGCTGAGCGAGACAATCGCAAAATCGCTGACATGGATGCGGCCGGGGCGGGGCACCACCTCGATCCCCGGCCGCGCGGCGGCCAGTGAAATATCAGGGAGACTGTCGGCATCGACCCGCACCGAGGCGCGGGTGCCGTCGCCCAGCCCGGCAATCAGCGCGCGGCCCGCGCTGTCCGAGCGGGTTTCCTCGGTGCCGGAGAGGAACGTCACGCCCGGAACCGGGGCCTCGCCCAGATCGAAGTGCCCATTGCCGTTGTCATCGGCAAAGGCACGCAGCGCGGCGGCACCGCCCGCGGCGAGCCCGGGCCGACCAAGGAACATCCGCCCGGTCAGCGGATTGCGTCCGAAGCTGAAGGCGAGCCGCATGGTAAAGCTGTAGTTGCCCGAAGGCACGCCGTAGCTGCCGTCGAACGCCAGCGAGGCGGTGCCGAGGCGGCGAATGGCTGACAGCCCGAGCGTCGTTTCATGGTCCGCCAGCGCGTGAGATACGGCGGCGCGCACTTCGGTGCGCGGGCCAAAGCTGCGATCGGCGGCGATCGTCGCGGCGATCAGCCTGGGGCCCGGCACGATGCCATAATCGAGCCCGGCGCGAAACCGCGTGCGCGCGCCCGCCAGCGTGGCCAGATCGAACGATCCGGTCAGGCGGTTGTTGGCGGGGCCGCCTGGAGCGTTCTGGCCGCCATATTCGAACGTGTTCGACAGGATCACGCCATCGAGCGGCAGCGAGGCGCGCAGCGCGGCGTCGGTTTGCAGGCGGCCATCGGCAAATTCGATGCGGCGCAGGCGCGCGGTAAGCGGGAGCCCGCGCCGGCTGCCCTCCCCGCCGAGCTGGAGTGTGGTATTGAGATTGAGCTCGGTCGCGCGGCGCAGCGGATCGGCGGTGAACGCGCGCACTTCGTCGATTGCGCCGCCGCCATATTCGGCATGATTGAGCGCATAGGCCGCGCCCAGCAGCTTGCCGCCCACGCCGATTTCGGCGCTCTTGCCGCCGCCGTCCTGCAGCCCCAGATCAAGCCGCAGCGCGGTCGAGCCCAGCCCGGTGCGCAGCCCGGCGGTGGCCAGCCAGCGTGTTCGCCACGATCCCGGCGCACCGGTCTGATAGAACCCGGCCCCGATCGCGGCGGTCAGTCCGCGCGAGATGCCATAGCCGAATTCGGCCGATGCCCGCCACGCGCCGTAATCCTGCCCGGGGCTGAACCGGGGGCCGCGCACTCCCAGCAAGTTGATATCGCGCTGCGCAATGCCTGCGCTGTAGACGAATTTGCCCGGCGCGAGCCGCCCGTCGCCAACGCTGATCCGGCGCACCACTTCGCGGCGCTGGCCCTGTGGACCATAAAACACCAGCCGGAACACATTGAGCCCGAAATCGACCGGCACTTGGAGGAATTGATACTGCCCGTTGATCGCGCGTGCGGTCGATCCGATCAGGGTATTGTTGCGGTAAAGCTCGACTTCGTAGCCCGCTGCCAGATCCCCGCGCAGATCGATCGATTCGAAGATCGACGCCTGCTCCAGCGGCGTATTGGTGATGAACGCGCCGCGCCCGGCGACCCCGCGCAGGCCGACCGGCAGCGCAGCGGTAGAGACATCGCCGAGCTGGAATTCGGTTGCCTTGAGCGGCCCCAGCAGATCGCCATCGGGATCGCGGCGGCCCAGCTCGAGCCGCGCGGCGGTCAGCCCGTCGCGCGTCGATGCGCTGGCGAAGACCCGCGCGGTCATGAACGCGAGATCGCCGGCAAAGCGGAAATCGCCTTCCAGCCGCGCGCCCAGATCGTCGTCGGCGATCGTGCGCAGTTCCGCCTCGCTCAGCGGAAAGGTCGCCGCGCGCCAGGGCGTTTCCTCGCGCGCAAACCCTTCCGCAGGGCCGCGCGCCGCCCGGCTGCCGAGCCGCTCGCGCAAGGCTTCGCGGATCTGGCGCTCTTCGAACGGGAAGGGCTCGCGGGTCTTGACCGCCACTGTCTGGCTGCGCAGATCGACTTTGAGTTCGAGCGGAAACAGCGCGGCAAAGCGATCGGCGCGCAGATAGAGTTCGCCCTGATAAGCAACCGCATCGGCGCGGGCGAGCGCGACCGGCTGGCCCGCCACCACGAGCGTTCCCGCGCGCAGATTGAGCGCCAGCGTGCGCTTTTCATCGAGGAACCAGCCACTGGCGTAGTTGCCCTCGTCGCTGATCGCGATCGGCAGATCGAGGAACCGGGTGAGCGCGCCGAGCGGCAGATAGACCCCGCTGCGCAGGCCATAACCGGTGATCGTGTCGCTGAGTTCGCCTTGCGGCGTCTCGATCTGGAGGATCAGCTCGTCCTCGTCGGTAAGGATCGGCGCGGGGCCGGGCGCGGGCACGCTGCTGGCGACGCCGCCGCCGCTGCTGACGGGGGCGGGGCCAAACCGGGCGGGCGGCGCGAGCACCGAAGGGGCGGGCCGGCCGGGGGCGGCTTTGGCCAGCGGCTGGGCGGCGGCGGCGAGCGCGGCTTTGGGTGCGGGCTGGCCAAACGCGGGCAGAGGCAGCGGGCGGGGCTTGGCAATGCTGCGCGCGGCGCGGCGCGGCGACGGAGCGGGCGCGGCGGCGGCAAGGCGAGGCGGTGTGGCGGCCGGCGCAATGGCCGGGTCCAAGGCAGCTGCCGCTTCTGCGGGCGGCGACGACGGCGCGGAGGCCAAGCCAAAGGCGGGCGCGGGCAGCGGTGCGCGCGGCGGCGCGGCGGTTGCGGGTGGCGCAGCGGGAGCCGGTGCGAGGGCTGGCTCAGGGAGCTCGGGCAGCGCAATTTCGGGCAGCGCGATGTCGGGCAGCGCTGCCGGTTCGAGGCGGGCCAGTGCGATCGCGCGCGGGGCTGGGGTAGCGACTGGCGCTGCAACCTCAGGCGCTGCAACATCAGGCACCGCAACCTCAGGCACCGCAACCTCAGGCGCCGCAGGATCCGGCGCCGCAGGATCGGGCGGACCGGGGGTGGCATCGCTCTCTTCGGGCTCCGGGAGCGCGCTCGTTTGTGCGGCCATGACGGCATCGGCGATGGGCGCGGCGGAGAAGGCGGGCGGAGCGTCGGCAACCGGCTTGGCGGCGCGCTCGTCGGGCACGACGTCTGGCAGCAGGTCTGGCGCGGGCGCGGGCGCGGCCTCGCTTTTGAAAAGGGCTGCAAATTCGGGCGCGGGCGGCGCGGCGGCAGCCACGCGGGGGGCGCGCTTGGCGCGGAGCGGGGTGGCCTTGCCCGCCGCGTCAGGCGCGGCTTCGGCGGCGAAGCGCGGCGCGGGCATCACCGCGCTAGGCTTTATCCGCTGCGCTTCGGGCGCGCGCGGCGGGGCGGGCGCGCCGGGCTCGGCCTCCGGCGCGCGCCGCATCGCATCGCCCGCCAGAACCAGCGTCGCACCAAATACCGCGCGGGCCAATCCTGCCCCCGGCCCGGGAGCGCCGCGCGGATTGTCCCCCCCGTTGCCGCTCACGGCACGATGAATTCCTGCCTGGCGAGGGTCTTGCCGGGCGCCGCATCATCATCGACATAAGTGATCGAGAGCCGCGCGCCGCGCGCCAGCAGGCGCGGATCGGCGGCAGGATCGAGCGTGATCAGCACGCTGCGCTCGGTGATCTCGGTATAGACGCCGATGCCTTTGATCTCGCCGAGCGGCTTCTTGGCACCCGGTGCGGTGATCGTGATGTCGCCAAACGCCGATCGGGTGCCGGCGCGGGTGATCTTGAAGCTCAGGGCGCGGCCGCCGCCCGGCTGCGCCACCAGCGCGAAATCCTTGAGCCCTGCGGTCAGCGTGGTTTGCCCCACGCGCACGATCACCGGGATGGAAATGCCGAAGCGCGGCACGATGCGCACGCCGATCCCGTCCGCGCTTTGCGCGCCGGTCGCCTCGTCGATGCTGGTGCCGCCGGTTTCGGGCGGAACCGAGACCACGGTAAAGTGCGAGCGATACTCGCCCGGCGGCAGTTCGGGCGGGACGCGCGCCATGATCCGGACCATCTGCGCCTCGCTGCCCGGAAGCGCGACCCGGCGCGGCGACCAGCGCAGGAACCCGCTCGCGGTCTGCACTTGCGCGCGCGCCGCCGGATCGGGGAGCGATGCCAGCTCGACCAGGCGGCCATCGGGCTGCATCGCCATGTCGGAGACGGTGATCTCATATTCGCCGGTCGCAACCGAGCGATTGTAGAGCCCCAAATTGGCCAGCCGCTGGCGGTCATCGATGACCACGCGCTTGGGAAACAGATTGATGTCGCCCATCCTGCCGATCGCACCGGTCGGCAGCGCGGCGGGGGCGGGGGCATCAGCCGCAGGATCTGCAGCGGCAGGATCGGCCGCGAGAGGGGGCTCGGGCTCTGCCTGCTGCGCGTGCGCGGGCAATGGCGCCGCAGCCATCATCATGAGCAATGCGCCCGCGCCCCAGCCGGAGAGCACAAGCGCCGGTTTCTGATTGTTTTTCAAAGGAAAATCCCATCCCGCGGCTATCCGTGGAATGACTTATGTATTTTCCCTGATTCGCTGGCAATGAGTGGTTATTGATAAACCACAGTTGCGGGATAAGTACCTGAATATGTGCCAATTTGTTGGTTGGCGCGAATGTTGATCGTGGCACCGACGGTCAGCGAAAGAGTCCCCGCTGCATTGAGACGAGGTATGCCGGTTACGTTGCTGCGCATGGCTCTCATCCGCATGGTGCGGGTGCCGGAGCGCAGAACGACGTTGCCGTTCGGCAATGCTAGCAGGAAAGTGCGGTTCGGATCGCCGGTGATGGTGAAACTGCCCGGGCCTCGCGGCGCGGTCTGGGTGATTGCCGTGCTGGGCAGCAATCCGCCGGTCGCGGTAATGACCCCGAGTGGGCTCATCACGATCGTACCCGCCGTGGTCGGGCGCGCGATCTGGCCAAAACGCAACGCGTCTACCGCGACGATCCGGATCGGCTGCACGACCGTGGCCTGCGCCGTACCGGTATTGCTCGCGCTGTTGTTCGGGGCCGCGCTGGCGGTACCCGGCGTCAAAGCCAGCCCTGCCAGCAGCGCCGCGCCCAGCGTCTGAGAACGAAATGTGGTCATGATGGCTCCGCGACGAAGGAGCGCCGGTTGCCGCATGAAAGCTGCAACCGGCGCATATCTCGCGATCAGTTGTAGGTGACGGTGGCGGTGAAGCTGCCGGTATAGGCGCCGGCGGCTTCGGTGCCGGCAACGGTCAAGGTGCCGCCGACGGTGAAGCTCGCGGTGCCGCCAGCCGACAGCGTGTCGCTGGAGGCCGAAGCGGTGGTGGTGAAGGGCATGCTGGTCGCACCGGCGCTTACCGTGCCGCCGGTCGTGGCGATCGAGAACGAACGGCCGGCGTCACCGGCGACGGTGAAGGCATCAGCCGCGTTGGTCGAACCGGAGACGAAAGTGACTTCGCCGGTAACCGAGCCAACGCCGGCGGGCGAAACGGTTACGCTGCCGCCGTTGCCGGTGGTGAAGCGGCCGAAGCCGAGCGCGGCGCCGGTGGTGTGGGTGAGCGTGATCGGAGCGACGATGGTCGCGGTGGCGCTGCCGGTGGCGGTGGCGGTGTTGCCCGGTGCTGCGAAAGCAGGCGAGGCGATGGCGATGGCGATGGCGGATGCGAGGATAAGCTTTTTCATACGATTGTTCCCGAAATAGGGCCGCTCCGTCGATTTCCCGATCTCGGAGAAGCAAACATCCGCATGGTCTCGCGGACGGCCCTATCTACGAACAAATACGTAGTTCATCTTTAAATGACGTGGTAAACGGAGGATTAATAAGTATTGCCGATAATTAACGGGCGTTATTGCGCCAGTGCGGCGCCAGTGTCGTGCAATTTTACTGATACGTCGCCGTGATCTTGTAGATTCCGTTATACGCACCCACTGCCTGGTTCGCGCCCACCGCCAACGTGCCGCCGACCGCTATATCGAGCGTTCCAGCCGGCGATCCGGTAAGCGCGCCCACCGTGAAGAGGCTGATGGTCATCGATCCGCCGGGCGCGGTGACCGTTGCCGTCGGCGGCAGAATGACCACAAAGGTTCTGCCTGGTTCGCCCGAGACCCTGAATGTGCCCGCGCGGGGGCCAATCGCGCCCTGGTTGATCGCGTTCGAGCCGGTCACCCCGCCGGTGGTCGAAACCGCGCCGGTGGTGCTGACGGTCAGCGTGCCGGCGGTCGAAGGCCGGGCGATCACGCCAAAGCGCAGGCTGGCGGTGGCGGCGATGGCGATTGGCCGGATGATCGCGGCGGTCGCTGTGCCAGACACCGACCGTGTGTTGCCCGGCGCGGCCTGCGCCGCAGCGGGCGCGAGCATCAACGCGGCGGAAACAGCCATGCAGGAAAGTATCTGGCGCATAAGCAGACCTGATTTCATGAATTGCCGTCGATTGCAGCCGATCCCGGCCGCAATCGACGGCCCTGTTCGATCAGTTGTACGTGACGGTGGCGGTATAGCTGCCGGTATACGAGCCGGCGGGCGCCGTGCCCGAAACGGTCAGCGTGCCGCCCACGGTGAAGCTGGCGGCACCCGCGGTGCTCAGCGTCAGCGTGGTGGCCGAAGGGGCCGTGGTGAACGGCATGTTGACCGTGCCCGAGACGACGTTGCCGCCGGTCGTGGCAATCGAGAACGAACGGCTGGCGTCGCCCGAAACGGTGAACGAATCCGCCGAGTTGGTCGATCCGGGCACCAGTGTCACTTCGCCGGTGACCGAGCCGACGCCGGCTGCGGAGACGACCACCGTGCCGCCGAGGCCGGTGGTGAAGCGGCCAAAGCCGAGCGCGGCGGTGGTGGGGTGGTTGATCGTGATCGGGGCGACGATCACCGCCGTGGCGGTGCCGGTGGCGGTGGCGGTGTTGCCCGGGGCGGCCAGTGCCGGTGAGGCGGAAACCACGACCGAGACCAGGGCAATGGCCGAGGTCAGAGTGATCTTGTTCATGCTTGTGCTCCCTAGAAGGCCGTCCTCCCGCCCGCGTGGATCGGGTAGCCAGCCAATGTCCGTGCAACAAAGTTTCAACCTCGGATGAGGCCCTCGTTACGCAGTTTTACTAGGGTATTAATGGTTAATGATCCGTTTCCGCGGAAGAATACGTACAGCGATTGGTTTATCGCCGCACGCGCGCCTGCTGTTCGCAGGGTGGACAAACGTTTCCGGCGGTTAACCGTAAGTGACAATAACCGGCAGCACCGCCCGGTAGCGCGCGGCGGGGGTTCCGGCGGGCACGATCAAGGCGCCGCCGACATCGAACACATCGCGCCCGTCGTGGTCCAGCGTGCCGGAAAGGCCGCCGTCCGGGCGGCTTTGGGTGCGCACCCGGATCGCTGCGATCGCCAGATCGGGCGCGGCTCCCGATGAACCATCGAGCAGCGTGCCCGATGCCATGATCCCGGCCGGCGCGATGATCGTGTAGTCGCGGCCCGCCTCGCCGCGCACGGCGAAACGCGAGGCGTGCGCCGCCGCGCAGCCGCCGCTGCCGGAAAGGCATGCCGCGCTTGCCCCGCCGCCAAAGCGGATGCCGCTGGCGGGATCGACCGTGACGCTGCCCGAAGTGCCCGGTGCGAGCGTCACCGTGCCGAAGTCGAGATCGCTGATCCGCGTGATCACCAGCGGCTGGATCACTGTGGCTTCAGCCGTCCCTTGCGCGCTGGCCGCCCGCGCGGGTGCGGGGGCGAGAGGCGCTGCCAAAAGCGCGAGAATGGCGGCCGCGCGGATCATGTCGGCAGCTCGGCAATCACCACCACGGTCACCGGCAGGGCCAGCGTGAGCGCCGCTCCGCCGGTGGTGCGGGTGACATCGAGCTTGCCGCCGACGCGGAAGGTGTGGGTGCAGATCTGGCGCTGGCAGCCCTTGATCGTGTAGACTGCGGCTTGCCCCGGCAGCAGCGGGCCGACCCCCGGCAGATCGGTGTCGAAGCTCGAAAGCGAACCGGTCACGCCGCCGACTTTGAGCGAGACGCCGGTGACAATGAGCTGGACGAGCAGCGCGTAGGAGCGATTGGCGTTGTTGCCGCGGTCATACGTGATGGTGAACTGCGCCGGACCGGCGGGGCTCGAGCCGATCGGGACCACGGCCGAGCCGCTGACGGCGCCGCTTGCGCTGACCGTGCGGCTTCCGGCGGTGTCGGTGAAAAACGTGCCAAAGCGCAGCTGTTGATCCGCGCGCACGCTGACCGTTGGGGCGGCAGCCCGCGCGGCGGGCGCTGTCACGGCCAGAGCCGCAAGCCCGATCAGCAGAAAACGACGCATGGCCCATGCTACGGCCAGAACGGTGAAAAGGGCAACCCTGCGCGTCTCGTGGTTGTCCCGTAGCGGAACTTTAACCACAATAGCGCGCCATTAGCGCCGCATTAGCGCTGCATCAGCGTCCCAGGCCGAGGAAACCGAGCGACTGGCTGTCGAATTTCAGGCGCAAGCTGGTGAACACCCCCTTGCTCGTGCTGCGCGCCGCGCCGAAGTCGCGGTCGCGAAACCCGGTGACGTTGTAACCCACTGTCAGCAGGACATTCTTCGCCGGCACCAGGCCGATCTGCGGACCCGCCGCAAACGATGTGGTGCCATCGGACAGGCTGCGCCGCACGGTGGCGGTGCCGCCGATCTCGATCCGCTCGCCGATGCCGATGCGCGCGTCGAGCCCGGCCAGCACGGTCGTTCCGGCGAGGTTATAGCCCTCGTAGCGGTCGAGATTGTGGCGCGCGGCGAGGAACAGGCTCATTTCGCTGCGCTGGACCATCGCGCCGTCGACGCGGCCGGTCGGCGCCCAGTCGGCCGAGACGCTGCCCACGATGCGGCGCGAGCGGGCGCTGCCATCGACGGTCAGCGCGGTGCCGCTGGTGGGGCCCAGATCGCCGACGAGAGGATCGCCCGCCGGTGCGCTGCCCGCGCGGATGACATCGCTGCGGAATTCGAGCTTGGCGAGGAAGGCGAACGGCGAGGTGGCAGGGCGGTGCGCGATCGAGATCGCCGCGCTGCCTGTTTCGCTTTGCGCGCCGCCGGTATCGCGTGCGGTGGTCCAGCTTGCCGCGCCGCCGACCACGCTGCCTTCGCCCAATTGCCGGATGACGCCGAACGTGATGCCCTTGCGCTGGTTGATTTCGCCCTGGCGCAGCTCGGCGCGCGTGGTCGCGCTCCACCGACCCGACCGCCAGGTCCCGCCGAGCGTGTAGGCGGTGAAGTCTTCGGCCAGCGAGGTGATCGAGGCCGCGCCGACGGTGGCGGTCGCGGCGTTGGCGAAAGCGCTGCGCCCGCCGATGATCCGGTTGCCATCGATCGTCGCGTCGATGATCAGATGCTTGCCGATGGGCAGCGACTGCGCGAGGCCGTAGCTGGCAAAGGCGCGCTTGCCCTGTTCGGTGATCGCTTGCTGGCCTGCGCCAAGCGCGATCTTGGCACCGGTCCACGGCGCGACTTCGAGCCCGGCGCGGATCGTGCGCGCATCGCCGCGCGCGCCTTTGGCGATCTCGTAATCGCCGATCAGCCGGATATCGGGGGTGATCGCAAAGCGCCCGCCAAAGCGGAAGCGCGGCGGCTGATAGGTCGAGGCGTCCGACTTGCCGAATGCGACGCTGCCCGCCGCGCTCAGCTCGAGCCGGTTGCCGAACAGGCGCCTGGTCACGCCCGCTTCGGCCAGAGTCGTGCCGCCGCCGCCGCCATTGCCGTTGCCGCTGCCATCCGCGCGGTATTCGTCATAATGCGCGAGGCCTAGCCGCGCCTCGGTTCCCGGCGTGTTCCAGATCGTGGTGAGCTGCACCGCCTTGCGGTTGGAGGGATCGGTCAGCGCGCTGTCGAACCACGCGCTGGCGCCCAGCGAGAATGCTTCGCTCAGCCGGTAGCGGGTATCGATCCCGGCCTTGCGGCGGCCGACTTCGCCGACGCTGACCTGGCCCAGCCCGAAATTGAGATCGAGCGAGCGCACATAGGCCAGCACATCGAGCCTGGCATCGTGATGTTCGGCCTCGATCAGCCACGCCGCTTTGGCCGCGCCGCCGCCACCCGCGCGGCTCACCGCGACTTCGGCGCGCACTTCGGTGGTGGTGCCGAGCAGCAGCTTGCCGTCGAGCGCGGCCAGATTGGTGCGCGTGATCGCGCCGCGATCGCTGGCCGAGGCATCGGTGATCACGGTCGCGCCGATCCGCACGTTCTGCTTGGCGCTGCGCCATTCGGCGTGCGCGCCCGCATTCCATGCGCCGCCGTTCAAGGTGTCGACTTCGTATTCGACCACAATCGTTTGCGGATTGAGATTGGCATCACGGCTCAGCACCGGCTGCTTGAACGTGATCGTGCCAGACAGCAGATCGAGATCATAATCGAGGAAGCGCGAGAGGATCTCGCTCTTGAGCACGAGCTCGGAGCGGAACCGGTCGCGCACTTCGATCGTCACCGTTTCGCTGTTGGGCACGATCGCGCGCGAGGACAACGGATAGGGCCCGCTGAGGCCGCCGCCGGGGATCTGATCGCGGCGGCGGGTGGTCGCGACTTTGGCCGCAAAGCCTTCGGCGCGCACCGCGCCGAGGCGCGCTTCGGCCCGCACGCCGGTCATCGTGCGCTGATAGCGGCCCAGCTGGCTGTGATTGAAATCGGTCGCGAAATCGCCGTAAAGCGCGCGGACTTTGGCGCTTTCGATCCGGACATAGAGCTTCTCGACGCTGGCGGCATCGAACCGCCGGTCCGAACCATCGGCGAAGACGGTGTAGTAGGCGCGCGGATCGAGCCCGCCGAGCAGGCGCTGATCGGCGCGCTGCTTGGCGCTGTCATAGGCCACGGTGGCGAGGAATTTGCCCAGAACGCGGCCCTTGGCATAGAACGCGACCCGCGCGTGATTGCCCAGATCGCTGTCGAAACGCCCGCTGCGCTGCATGGCATCGGCGATCGATTTCGATCCGATCGATCCTTCGGCAAGCCCGACCAAGGTCCATTTCTGCTTGCCCGGGACGATCCACGCCTCGAGCACCTGGCTGCGCTTCACTTCGCGGTCGGTGAAAGGGAACGTGAGGTCGAGTTGGCCGCTGACCAAGGTGGGCGCAAGCTCGATCAGCGCGATGCCCTGATCTCCGCGAACGGTCCAGGTCGGCGGGGTGCGGTCAAGCCCGGCCAGCACGCGGTTTTGCAGCGCATCGAGCGCGGCGGCGCTTTCATACGGCGCGGAAAGGCTGAACGGCCCGGAAATGCCGGCGTGCATCGGGTGGCCGGCCCGGTCGAGCACGCGCACCGCGATCACCGGGCGCGAGCTGCCATCGGCGACCAGCCGCGACAGCTCGGGCACCAGCTCGACCCGCGCCGGGATCGAGGTGAAGTGCACCGTGCGGTTCAGGGTTTGCGCCAATGTGCCATCGGCCTCACGCACTTCGGCGACAAAGCGCGTTTCCTCGCCGCCCAGCGGAACCGCGCGCCATACGCTGACCGCAGAGCCGCCCGCACCGGCGCGCGCGCCTTCGAAAGCGAGCTTGTCGATCGGCTTGCCGTTGGCGGTGATCGTCACCGTCTGGCCCTTGCGGTGGCGAATCACGAGGCGCAGCGTGGGCGCGCGCGGGTTGTAATCGGCTTTGGGAAAGAGGAACTCGGTGGGGCCATCGCCCAGCGCGAGCCAGTCGGTGTCGCCGCCCGCAGCGGTGCGGTCGCTGTCGGGCGCGGCGGGGACGGGCTTCGCCGCCGCCAGCGCCTCGGCGGGCACGGTGGCGGCAAAATTGGCGACGACGAGGCTGCCGCCCTGGCCGATCACGAAGCGCGAGGCCGCGCTGCCCGCGCTGCGCGAGGAGCGCGCGCAATCGCGGAATTCACCGCCTTCGGGCAGAGAAGATTGTTGCGCTTCAACGACATGCGTGCCCGGCGCGAGCCCTTCGAAGTGATAGCGCCCTTCCGCGTCGGTCACCGCGAAGCTGCCGTCTTCGAGCACCAGCCGCACCCCGGCAAGGCCGAGGCGGTTCTTGGTGACGGTGCAGTCGCCCAGCGTGATCCGGCCGATCAGGGTCATCGTCGAGGCCAGATTGTCGCGCTCGATCCGCACTGCTGCGCTGGCGATGCCGGTGAGACCGCGCGAATCGGTCGCTTCGGCGCGATTGACCGCTCGCCCTGGCGGCGCATTCGGCCGCACGGTCATGGCGTATGTCACGGTGCGCTGCGCCGCGGGGGCGATGGTCCCCAGATTGATCGTGAAGGTTAGCCCGTCCGGCGCGATCGTGACCACGCCATCGGGCGCGCGCGCGCCATCGATGCGGATCGAGCTCTTGCGCAGGCGCAAAGTGGGCGAGGGTTTGTCGGTCAGCACCACCTGCCGCTTGGCGCGGCCGCCATCGGGATTGCGCACGCGCACTGTGTAAAACACGGCATCGCCAGGCTGGGCCACCTGGCGCGATGCGGTCTTGGTGAGGGTAACCGCGACAGGTGGTCGATCGACCGGGATGTCGACCCGCACCGGCGCGGGCGAGCTTAACGCCAGCGGCGCGCCAAACGACGCGGGGACGATCACCAGATCGCCGCCATCGGGCCGGGTCAGCCCGGAAAACTCGGTCGGGGTGAGCGTCGATGGCGCCAGATAGGGATCGGGTGGTTCGACCAGCAGCCGATAGGTGCCGAGCGCGGCGAGCGGAAAGCGATACTCGCCAACCGGTGTCGGCCAGATGGTGCCCGCCCCATCGATCACGTTCTGCCCGGTAATTACTGTTGAAGGCCAAGGGGTTACGCCATCGTCGGCAAAGACCCGCGCGGGCTGGCCGGTGGCCACGTCGATCAGCGTGACCCGCGCGCCATCGACCGGCGTGCCGTCTTCTGAATCGAACACGAGGCCGAACGGATCGGCCAGCACATCGACCGCCGCCGACGCGACTGTGCCGCTGCCGGTCTGGCCGCGATATTCGATGGTGACTTTGTCGCCGGGCGAAACGCTGAGGCGGCAATCCCCGGCCGTGGGCGAAGGCGGGATGGCGCTGGTTGGCAGCGCGCCGAGGAAAATGCCGCTGTCCGCCGCCGTTTCGGCGACGGTGACCGCCTCGCTGTCGCCGCTTGCCGAGGACATTTTGACTTCGATCAGGTCGATACGCGATGGATCGAGCAATTCGGATGCGAGCACGAGGCGAAAAATCACCGGCTGGCCGACGATGATCGTGGAAATCGAGGTGGCGTTGTCGGCGCTGAGCGCGGCGCTGTCCGTTCTGACCGCCGCGAGCGGCTTTCCGCCGCAGCTGCCGCTCGAGATATCGCGGGTATCGCCGCCCGACAGCGGCGGGAGCACGGAAATGTGCGCCGCATCGCGCACCACCTCGAACGCGACGGTGTTCGACGTGGCGGTGATCGGCGCGCCGGCGTGCATCCAGTGCGCGGTCGCCGTATTGGAAATCGTGTTCGCCCGGGCCGGAACACCGCTCACGACAAGCAGCGCTGCAAGCAGCAGCGCGGCGGTCGCCCGGATGATGTTCCTTACTGCCGACATGGCGCTTTTCTTCAAGAAAACAGACACAAAGGGGGGGTGGACGGCGGCATCCCCTCGGTTGCCGCCGCCAGCCCGTCCCGAATCCCCGGTTCCCCGGGGGGTGGCCTCCTAGGCCCCGCTCAATTAATCGTGGCGCGGAACAGCAGGGTCTTGGTCTCGCCCGCCGCGACCGAGGCGATCGTGCCGCTCACGGTGTTCGAGGCCATGCTGCCCGTGCCGGTGGTGTCGGCATTGCAGGTCGATCCGGTCACCGTGCCGTTGGTCTTGACGCCGAACGTGGCATCGTAGGTCAGGTTGGTGGGGATCGGGTCGTTTATGGTCACGGCGGTGGCCGTGGCGCTGGTGCCCGCCGCATTCGAGATCGCGATGCAATACTCGATGGTGGCGCCGGGGATCATCTTGGGATTGGTCGTGTTGTTGACCGGATCGCTGATGATGCGCGAGGTCTTGGTCGCGCTCAGCGCCGCCGCCGAGACGGTGTAGTCGTCGCGGGCCGAGAATGCGGCGTCGCGCAGTGCGTCGGTCGCGCCGGCGCCGTCGCCGAACACGGTGTCCATCGCGCCGGTATTGGCACCGGTGGTCTGGACCAGCGCCGCACCCTGGCTGCCGCTGCCCGCGCCTTCGCGCCCGGTGGCGGTGAGCGTAACCACGGCAACCGCGCCGTTGGACAGGCCCGTGGGGACGTCCGAAACGACGAACACGGTCACGGTGGCATCGGCGGCCACTTCATCGAGATAGGTCACGAGCGTGTCGCCCGCGAGCGTGAACACACCGTCGAGATCGGTGTCGCGATAGATGCGCACGTTGTTCACGTTGATCGTGTCGGTGTTCGAGTGCGGGCCCGCGCCGCCCACCTGCTGCACCGCGCCTAGCGCGAAATCGAGCGTGGCGTTCGAACTGTTGGTCACCGTGAACGCGGTCACGGCGTTGGTCTGGTTGGGGGTCACCACGGTGGTGGCCGAACCGACTTCGGCAACGGTCAGGGTAACGCGGCGGTCAACCGTGAGCGTGTCCGAAGCGGTTACGCCGGTCTGCCCGATCCCGCCGACCTGGAAGGAAACCGAGACGTTGTTGATGATCGTCGAGCCGGCGGCCGTGCCGGCGGCTGATGCTGTATTGGTGCCAAGAACGGTGAGGGCGACAAAACCCACCGCACCCAGCAGCTTGCTGCGATACGTCATGATATGCTCCACTGGATTGCCCTTGGTTGATCAAGCCGCCTTCAGGCACAGGCGGCTCGTTTTCTTCCGCCGTTCAGCGGACGATTGCGTGATACTCCACCTTGCCCGAAGCCCCCGGCGCGATGCTCGGGATGGTCCAGCGCAGATGCGTGGCGTCCCCGGCCGCGGCGGCGCGCAGGCCGCCTTTGCCGTCAGCCACCTTGAGCGCGGCGATCAGGCCCCAGGTCTTGCCGGCGTCGACCGAGACTTCGGCCGCGCTCAGCGCCTCGGGTGCGACCACCACGGCGGCGGGCACCGGGTTGGTCACGATGAAGTCGGTGACCGCGGCGGCGCTCTCGTTGCGGTAGCTGGTGCTGAACAGCAGCCGGTCGCCGGGCACGACCACTTTGGGTTCGACCAGTTCGGTGCGCGCGGTGCCATCGACCGTGACGGTCTTTTCCAGCTGGACGCTGCCCTTGAGCGCGACCGGGCTGGGCTGGGCGGCGGCGAAGGCGGGGCCGCAGATCAGGCCCAGAGCAAACATGACGGCAAGAAACTTGGCTTTCATGGCGGAATGTCCTGATGGGAGGAGGAAATGCATGCTCAGTTGATCCTGACGGCGAAGCTGACAGTGCTGGTGGTCCCGCCCGAAAGCGTGGGCAGAGTGACGTCGATGCCGGCGGCGCTGGCCTTGCCCGCGTCGGTATCTTCGCTGTCGGTGAGCGCGCTGGTGCCCAGCTTGAGCGAGCCGGGCACATAGGTCGTGCCGGCCGGGATCGCGTCGCTGATGCGCAGCCCTTCGACCGCGCCGGTGCCGGTGACGCTGGCGCTCAGCGTATAAGTCACCGTCGCGCCGGGCACGGGCTTGGCGGTGTTGAACTGGTCGGCGATTGCGGCGCTCTTGGTCAGTGTCACGGCCGCGAGGCTGGCGATCAGCGCGGCGAGCGAGTTCGCCGAAGCCGAAGTGATGCCGACCACCGCATCGCCGCCGCCTTCGCCCCGTCCGCTGAAGCTGGTGCCGGGCGTGCCGGTGCCGGTGGCGGCAAGCGCGGTGAGGCGGACCTGGCTGGTCTGGGCATCGGTGGCACCGGCCGGCGCGGTCACCAGCACGAACACCTTGACGCTCGCATCGGGTGCGAGCGCGGGGGTTGCGGCGCCGGTGCCGAGCACCGTGTCGATACCCGCGTCGTAAATCCCGTTGTCGTTGGTATCGAGCGCCAGCTGGGTGATCGTGCCGTCGAAAGCATTGCCGGCGACTTGCGGATCGGCGGCGAGGTTGAACGCCTCGGGGCCATTGCCGCTGTTGGTCACCGCATAGACCAGCACCGCAGGCGCGCTTCCGGCGACGGCCGGCGCGGTGCTCAGCGTGGCGACCGCGACATCGAGCAGCTCGTCGACTTTGACCGTGACCTTGTTCGAGGTGACCGAGCCGGTCGCGGCGCCCGACTTGTACGTCGCGGTCGCGGTGTTCTCGATCAGCGTGCCGGCCAGCACGCCCGCGGCATGCGCGGCATCGGCGGCGGAAAGGGAGGCGAGCGTGCATCCGGCGATGCACAGCGCCTGGCGGGAGAGGGTGAGATACGTATTCATACTCAGCCCCTTTCGCATGGCGTGGTTAACATCTCGTAAGCCATGGAAAGCGCGGCGGAGGCTGCGCAGATTTTACAAGTAGGCAACATGCCAAGCGCCTTTCCCCGGCGCGCGCTTGTGATGCGGGGCGCCAGCGCCTAGATGCCAAGGCATGGCAGGAGAAATTCTCGACAATCATGGGCGCGGCAGCGCCGGTTTCACGTGGCCCGCGATCCACCCCGAGGGCCGAAAATTCGCCGCGCTGTCAGGCGGACTTTGCCTGATAGCGGCGCTGATCTTCGGTCAGATGGTCGCATGGCCGCTGGCCGGGCTGACCGTGTTCGTGCTGGCGTTCTTCCGCGATCCGGAACGCGTCACGCCGCGCGATCCGAAATACATCGTCGCGCCCGCCGACGGCCTGATCACGCAGATCATGAAAGTTGCCCCGCCGCGCGAATTGATCGCCGATGATGGCAGCGGCGCGCGCGGCCTCAGCGGTACGCCGCTGACGCGCGTGTCGATCTTCATGTCGGTGTTCGACGTGCACATCAATCGCACACCGATCGGCGGCACGATCAAGCGCGTGGTCTACATCCCCGGCAAATTCCTCAATGCCGATCTCGACAAGGCGAGCGAGGAAAACGAGCGCCAGCACTTCCTGGTCGAGCGCGGCGACGGGGTGCAGATCGGCTTCACCCAGATCGCCGGGCTGGTCGCGCGGCGGATCATTCCGTTCGTGAAAGCGGGTGATATGGTCGCGGGCGGCCAGCGCATCGGGCTGATCCGCTTTGGCAGCCGGGTCGATGTCTATCTGCCCGAAGGCACTGAGCCGCGTGTAATCATGGGCCAGCGGGTGCTGGCGGGCGAGACCGTGCTGGCCGAGCTGGGCCAAACTTTGACGATCGACGGCGTACGCCAATGACGCTTCCGCCAGCGGCGGCCCCGGATCAAGATGTCGCTGGCGACCCAGCACGCGGCCGCGATACTGTAACCGGCCCTGCCGATCCGCGCCTTGTCCTGCCGCGCGGGCTGACCTTGCGCGCGATGGTGCCCAACGCCATCACCTCGGCGGCGCTGTGCTGCGGCCTGACCGGCATCCGCTTCGCCATCGGCGGCGATTGGCGCGGCGCGGTGATGGCGGTCATTCTCGCTGCCGTGCTCGACGGGATCGATGGGCGGGTGGCGCGGCTGATGAAAGCGGAATCGCGCTTCGGCGCCGAACTCGACAGCCTGTCCGATGTCATCGCCTTCGGCGTCGCGCCCGCGATCATTCTCTATCTGTGGGCGCTCAAGGCGGTACCGCAGTTCGGCTGGCTTGCCGCGCTGGCGCTGGCGGTGTGCTGCGCGCTGCGGCTGGCGCGCTTCAACGCGCAGATCGACATGGCCCCGCAGCCGCACAAGCTGGCCGGATTTCTCACCGGTGTGCCGGCGCCAGCCGGGGCGGGCCTTGCGTTTCTGCCGCTCTATCTGTGGATGGCCAGCGGGCGGGCAGAATGGCGCGAGCCGCTGTTCGTTGCGCCGTGGTGCCTGCTGATCGCGTTTCTGATGATCTCGAACCTGGCGACGCTCAGCTGGGCCTCGCTGCGGCCGCGCCGAGGTATCCGGCTCGAGCTGATCGCGCTGTGCGGGCTGGTGATCGCGGCGCTGCTGACCGAACCGTGGTTGACGTTGGTGGGAATTTGCGCGCTTTACCTCGCGTCGATGCCGCTCGGCGCGGTGCGGTATGCCCGCGTCAGGCGGCTTCGCGATGGCGCACGGGCTGAAACGCCGCCGCATCCGCCCGGCGATTGAGCGCCCGCTGCGGTGCGGCGCGCAAGCGGCCCGCGCTCACCGGCATCCCGTAATCAGCCCCACCGCTCGCGTCGCCGATCAGGCGGACCAGAAACGCGCGGTCGCGCGCGATGGCGCGCGAATCTGCAATGACCTGGCGAACCGCCGCAGATTGTGCCTGCACGGTGAACACGATCACCGCAATGGCAGCACAACCAGCCCCGGCGATCACAAGCGCAGCAAGAATTGGGAGCATGATTGGCCTGCCTTTCAACATGGCCCGCTCTGTCGATAAAAAGCTCGACGGAGTTTACAGAGCCGAAACAAGGGGAAGTGATCAAGTTATAAGTATCATTACTTATTCAAATTTAAACTGCAGGTGTAAATTAATTTAGACATTATTTTATGTCAATACAGCCTTACACCTATAATTATTTGTCAATCGGGAAATTTCCTGCCTGTGCGTAACCTTGTGGATAAGGTAACGCTGATCGGTGGGTATTCGTTCCCGAGCGCCGATGGGTTACATGTTCCCTATTTGTTCCATGCAGTCAAGCCGAAAATTGCGCTTGGCTGAAAAAATGATCATTTGCGCGTGGCTTTCTGCAAGCGATTGAGCTAACGGCTCGGGTAGCTGGCGGAAGGCCTAGGTATGGTGCCTAAGGTCATCACCATCAGTATTCCACATGGGAAGCACCCAAACCGGTGCCATAAGCGGGATCTCCGCTGTGGTTCTGCGCTTCCCAGAGGTCGAACCGGAAAGGAAATACCCTATGGCGGCACCTGTCGTCACGATGCAGCAATTGATCGAGGCCGGCGCGCATTTCGGCCACCAGACGCACCGCTGGAATCCCCGCATGAAGCCGTACATCTTCGGCGCGCGCAACGGCATTCACATCCTTGATCTGTCGCAGACCGTGCCCCTGATGGCGCGCTCGCTCGAGTTCATTTCGGCGACGGTCCAATCCGGAGGCAAAGTGCTGTTCGTCGGCACCAAGCGCCAGGCGCAGGAGCCGATCGCGCAGGCTGCGCGCGCCTCGGGCCAGCATTTCGTCAACCATCGCTGGCTGGGCGGCATGCTCACCAACTGGAAGACGATTTCGGGCTCGATCAAGCGCTTCAAGGCGCTGGAAGAGCAGCTTTCGGGCGACACCACCGGCCTCACCAAGAAGGAAGTTCTCCAGCTCACGCGCGAGCGCGACAAGTTCGAGCTGTCGCTCGGCGGCATCCGCGACATGGGCGGCATTCCCGATGTGATGTTCGTGATCGACGCCAACAAGGAAGAGCTGGCGATCAAGGAAGCCAACGTGCTGGGCATCCCGGTCGTGGCGATCCTCGATTCGAACGTCTCGCCCGATGGCATCGCCTTCCCGGTTCCGGCCAACGATGACGCCAGCCGCGCCATCCGCCTTTACTGCGACGCGGTGGCCGCGGCCGCCACGCGCGGCGGTCGCGATGCGGCGATCTCGTCGGGCGCCGATCTGGGCGCGATGGACGAGCCGCTCTATGAAGAGGCGATCGACATCGACGTCGCCGCAGACGTGCCCGCTGACGTGGCTGAGCCCACCGAAGTCTGAGCCCGAACGCAGTGACAGACCCGCGCGCCTGCATGGCCTCGCGCGCGGGTTCGTCACTGAACTGACCTGATTGGCGCATACGAGCCCGCGGCAAGTGCTGCCGCAACTGCCGCGCGGCTGCATCCGCTGAGAAAACCGAGCCCGTTTCAAAAACAAAGGATTGGCGCAATGGCTTATACCGCCGCTGACGTGAAGAACCTGCGCGAGCGCACTGGCGCCGGCATGATGGACTGCAAAAGAGTACTCGAGGAAACCGGCGGCGATCTCGAAGCCGCAGTCGATGCGCTGCGCGCGCGCGGCCTTGCCGCCGCTGCCAAAAAATCGAGCCGCACCGCGGCCGAGGGGCTGGTCGGTATCGCCGTTTCGGGCACCAGGGGCGTTGCCGTCGAAGTCAATTCCGAGACCGATTTTGTCGCCAAGAACGATCAGTTCCAGGATTTCGTGCGCAAGGCGACCGCCGTCGCGCTCGAAGGCGGCATGAGCGATGTCGAGGCCCTGAAGGCTGCGGCCTATCCCGGCGGCGGCACGGTGAGCGAAACGCTGACCAACAACGTCGCCACGATCGGCGAAAACCAGCAGCTGCGCCGGATCAAGCAGGTTGCGGTCGGCAGCGGGCTGATCGTGCCTTACATGCACAATGCCGCCGCGCCGAACCTGGGCAAGATCGGCGTGCTCGTCGCGCTCGAATCCGAAGCGGGCGCGGATGTGCTCGAGCCGCTGGGCAAACAGATCGCGATGCACATCGCCGCCGCCTTCCCGCAGGCGCTGTCGGTCGAGGATCTCGATCCCACCGTGCTCGAGCGCGAACGCAAGATCGCGCTGGAAAAGGCGGTCGAGGAAGCGGCCAAGAGCGGCAAGCAGATCCCCGAGGACATCCTCGCCAAGCGGGCCGACGGCGCGGTGGCCAAGTATGCCAAGGACAACGCGCTGCTCAGCCAGGTGTTCGTGATGGACAACAAGACCCCTGTTTCGCAAGTCGTCGACGCTGCGGGCAAGGCCGCCGGCGTGAAGATCGCGCTGACCGATTTCGTGCGCTTCCAGCTGGGCGAAGGCATCGAGAAGGAAGTGACCGACTTTGCCGCCGAGGTGGCCGCCGCAGCGGGCATCAAGTAAGCGCCGCCGTGCGATTTCTGCCCCGCGCGGCCGCGCTCGCCGCGCGGGGCTTTTCTTGCGCGGTCCCACACCTTGCCTTGTCGCGCGCCCTTGGCAGCTTGCCCGGTGCGCGTATAAGGGCCGCGATCTCCGACACGAGTTTGTTGACCCGATGAGCCTCCCCAAATTCAAGCGCATTCTGCTCAAACTCTCGGGCGAGGTGCTGATGGGCAATCAGCCGTTCGGCATCGATACCGACTTCGTCGCGCAGATGGCCGAAGAGCTGAAAGCGGCCAAGGACACCGGGCTGGAATTGTGCCTGGTTATCGGCGGGGGCAATATCTTTCGTGGCATGGCGGGCGCGGCCAAGGGCATGGACCGCGCGCAGGCCGATTACATGGGCATGCTCGCCACGATCATGAACGCGCTGGCGATGCAGAGCGCGCTTGAAAAGATCGGCGTGGAGACGCGCGTGCAATCGGCGATCCAGATGGACGAGGTATGCGAGCCGGTGATCCGCCGCCGCGCCGAGCGCCATCTTGAAAAAGGCCGCGTGGTGATTTTTGCCGCAGGCGTCGGCAGCCCCTATTTCACCACCGATTCGGGCGCGGCGTTGCGCGCGGCCGAGATGAAATGCGATGCCCTGCTCAAAGGGACCAGCGTGGATGGCATCTACGACGATGATCCCAAGAAGAACGCGGCGGCCAAACGCTATGTAACGGTTGATTACGACACCGTTTTGGCCAACAATCTGAAAGTTATGGATGCCTCCGCCGTGGCGCTGTGCCGCGACAACGATATCCCCATTGTGGTCTTCTCGATCCGGGAGCACGGCAATCTCGCGCGTGTTCTCGCGGGCGAGGGCACCCAGACGATAGTGCAAAAGGAAGCCTGACCTATGGCCAAGTTCGATAAGGCCGATCTCGAGCGCCGGATGAAAGGCGCGGTCGAAGCGCTGAAGCATGATCTTTCCGGATTGCGCACGGGGCGCGCGCACACCGCGCTGCTCGAGCCGATCATGGTCACGGTTTATGGCTCGGCCACGCCGATCACGCAGGTGGCGACGCTGTCCGCGCCCGAGCCGCGCATGCTTTCGGTGCAGGTGTGGGACAAGAGCAACATCGGGCCGGTGGAAAAGGCGATCCGCTCGGCGGGCCTGGGGCTCAACCCGATCAACGATGGCAACACGCTGCGCCTGCCGATCCCCGACCTCACCGAAGAGCGCCGCAAGGAGCTGGCCAAGCTCGCCAGCCAGTACGCTGAAAAAGCGCGCATCGCGATCCGCAACGTGCGGCGCGACGGCATGGAAGCGCTCAAAGCCGACGAGGCCAAGAAGGAAATCGCCGAAGACGCGCGCAAGCGCGGCGAAGCCGATCTGCAGAAGCTCACCGACGAAGTGATCAAGGCGGCGGATGAAGTGACCGCGCAGAAGGAAAAGGAAATCCTCGGCAAGTGACCTTGGGGCAGGCTCGCACGGAGCGGAAGGTTCTGGAGGCCGGCGGCGAGCCGGGCGCGCCCGCGCGCCATGTCGCGATCATCATGGATGGCAATGGCCGCTGGGCCAAAAAGCACCATCTGCCGCGCGTGATCGGGCACAAGCGCGGGGTCGAGGCGGTGCGCGAAGTGGTGCGCGCGGCGCGGCACATGAGCCTGGAGGCGCTGACGATCTATGCTTTCTCTTCGGAGAACTGGCGCCGCCCCGAAGACGAGATCAACGACCTGATGGGCCTGCTGCGCGCGTTCATCCGCAGCGATCTCGAAGAATTTGTCGCCAACGATGTGCGGCTCAAGATCATCGGCGATTATCAGGTGTTTGCCCCCGATATCATCGCGATGATCGACGACGCGCTGGCGCGCACCGCGCACAACCGCGGCACGACCCTGGCAATCGCGCTCAATTATGGCTCGCAGCAGGAAATCGCGCGCGCTGCCGGGGCGGCGGCGCTCAAGGGCGCGGTGACGGTCGAGGCGATCGATGCCGAGCTCGATACCGCCGATCTGCCGCCGCTCGATCTCCTGATCCGCACCTCGGGCGAGGTGCGCCTCTCCAATTTCCTGCTGTGGCAGGCGGCCTACGCCGAAATGCAGTTTCTCGAAGTGCTCTGGCCCGATTTCACGCCTGCGCACTTGCGCGAGGCGCTCGATCACTTTGCCACCCGCGAGCGGCGTTTTGGCGGACGCTGATGCGCCCGCGAGCGGCGCGGCCCTGCCGGTAAAATCCGACCTGCCGGTGCGCGTTGCCTCGGCGCTCGTCATGCTAGCCATCGCAGGCTTTGCGATCTGGCGCGGCGGGCTGGTGCTGCAGGGTTTCATCGCGCTGGTGGGGCTGGGCATCTTTGCCGAATATGTCGGGCTGGCCGCAAAAATCGCGCCGGACCGCGCGCGGATGGGCGCGGCGGTGATCACCGGCGCGGTCTATGTGGGCTGGGCGACGATGGCGCTGGGGCTGATGCCGGTGCCGCTGCTGATCGGAGTGGCCGGGCTGGTCGTCTGCACCGATGTCGGCGCGTACTTTGCCGGGCGCGCGATCGGCGGACCGAAGATTGCGCCTGCGATCAGCCCGTCGAAGACCTGGGCAGGGCTTGGCGGCGGCATGGCGGCGGCGGCGCTGTGGACCACGGCGTTCGCGCTCTTTGTCGGCTATGCGGTTTCGGCGATGTCGCCCACCGGGCCGGGGCTGGTCGATGCTTTCAGCAACACGCGCATCGGCCTTGCCGCGCTGACCGGCGCGGTTCTGGCCATCGCGGCGCAGGCCGGAGATTTCTACGAAAGCTGGCTGAAACGCCGCGCCGGGGTGAAAGACAGCTCGCGTTTGATCCCGGGACACGGTGGATTGTTCGACCGGTTTGACGGGCTGCTCCCGGTGGCTATCATCGTCGGCACGACATGGGCCGCAACGGGGTGGGCTGCAGGGGGGGGACCGCGAACGTGAGCCGTACACTGACTTTGCTGGGAGCCACCGGTTCGGTCGGCACTTCGACGCTCGATCTGGTGCGCCGCAACCGCGATGCGTTTCGCGTCATCGCGCTCACCGCCAATTGCCAGGCGGCGGAGCTTGCCGCCCTCGCGCGCGAATTCGGCGCGGAACTGGCGGTTGTGGCTGATGAAAGCTGCCTGCCCGCGCTGCGCGAGGCGCTCGCCGGATCGGGCATCGCGGCGGCGGGCGGCGCGGCGGCGCTGGTCGAGGCGGCGGCGCGCGGGGCGGATATCACCGTGGCCGCAATCGTCGGCTGCGCGGGCCTTGCCCCCACGATGGCCGCGATCGAATGCGGCAAGGCGGTGGCGCTGGCCAACAAGGAGGCGCTGGTTTCGGCGGGCGATGTGATGACCGCCGCCGTGGCGCGCTCGGGCGCGACTTTGCTGCCCGTGGACAGCGAGCACAACGCGATCTTCCAGTGCCTTGCCGGCAACGATCCGGCACATGTCAGCATGATCACGCTGACCGCGAGCGGCGGCCCGTTTCGCGAATGGGAGCTCGAGCGGCTGCACCGCGCCACCCCGGCCGAGGCGGTCAAGCATCCCAACTGGTCGATGGGCGCCAAGATCAGCGTCGATTCGGCAACGATGATGAACAAGGGCCTCGAATTCATCGAGGCGTACCACCTGTTCCCGGTCGGCGTCGAAAAGCTGCGCATTTTGGTCCATCCGCAATCGATCGTGCATTCGATGGTCGAATACCGCGATGGTTCGACTTTGGCGCAGCTGGGCCCTTCGGATATGCGCGTGCCGATCGCCTCGGCCTTGGCATGGCCCGCGCGGATGGACACGCCCTGCGCCCCGCTCGATCTCGCGGCGATTGGCGAGCTCACCTTCCGCCGCCCCGACGAAGCGCGCTTTCCCGCCACGCGGGTGGCGCGCGATGCGGTGATTGCGGGCGGCGCGGCGCCCGCCGTGCTCAATGCGGTGAACGAAATCGCCGTCGCCGCGTTCCTCGATGGTCAGATAGCGTTCACCCGGATCGTGCAATGTGCCGAGGCGATGCTGGCGCGCGGGGTACCGCCGCCGCCGGCCTCGCTCGATGATGTGATTGCGGTGGACGGGGAATCGCGCATCCGTGCCCTCGAATTGATGGAGCCCTTGCGGTGATGCCTGAGGTGAACAGTCCCGGACTTCTGCTGAGCGTGCTGGCTTTCATCATGGTGCTCGGGCCCTTGGTGTTCGTCCACGAACTTGGCCATTATCTGGCCGGGATGGCGTTCGGCGTGAAAGCCGATGTGTTCTCGATCGGGTTTGGCAAGGAACTGGTCGGCTGGACCGACCGGCGCGGAACGCGCTGGAAAATCGCCGCGCTGCCGCTGGGCGGCTATGTCCAGTTCGCGGGCGACGCGAATGCGGCCGGCACCCCCAGCGCGGAATGGCTGGCGCTCCCCGCCGAAGAGCGCAACCGCACGTTCCACGCCAAGCCCGCGTGGCAGCGCGCGCTGATCGCAGTGGCCGGGCCGATGACCAATCTGGTCCTCGCGGTTCTGATCCTTGCAGGCTTCACCCTGGCTTACGGCAAGGCGGTGATCCCGCCGGTGATCGGCACGATCAAGGTGGGCTCGGTCGCCGAGAAAGCGGGCCTGCAGCTGGGCGACCGGATCATCGCGATGCGCGGCAGCCCGATCGAAAGCTTCATCGATGTGCGCGTCGCGATCACCCAGCACCCGGGCGAGCCGCTCGCGATGGAAGTCGAGCGCGGCGGCAAGCGCCTCGATATTCCGGTCACCGCGCTGGTCAAGGAAACCTCTGACCGCTTCGGCAACACGCAGAAGATCGGCTTTCTGGGCATCGGCCCGGCCAGCGTGACGCGGGTCGATGTCGGGCCGGTGGGCGCGCTGGTCGATGGCGTGGCGCAGACGCGCAATATCATGGGCATCATGATCACCGGGATCAGCCAGATCATCACGGGCCAGCGCGAGGTCAAGGAGCTGGGCGGCCCGATCAAGATCGCCAAGTATTCGGGCGAGCAGCTGGTTTCGGGCTGGTCGAACTATGCCTGGTTCGTCGCGCTGATTTCCATCAATCTCGGGTTCATCAATCTTCTGCCAATCCCGATGCTCGATGGCGGGCATATCCTGTTTTGCCTGGCGGAGATGGTGCAGCGCCGCCCGGTCAGCCAGCGCTCGCAGGAATGGGCGCTGCGCACCGGTCTGGCGCTGATGGTGGCGCTGATGCTGTTTGTCTCGATCAACGACGTCGCCTCGTTGAACCTCTTCGGCGGTTAGAAGCGCCACCACAGCGTTGACTCCGCGCCGCATTCAGGCTTGGGGAAAGCGGATTTCGGCTTGCTTGTTGCGGGGAATTTTGCGGGGGGCAAGATGGCTGAATGCAGCGTGCTTGCTTGCTTGGCGCGCTCGCATCGGGCAGGAGGCGGCGGTGCCTCGCATGGCCGGAGCGATCCGGCGGCAGGATGCGGGCTGCTCGAATGGACAGGATTGCGCTTGGTGATGAATGCTTGGAATTCGGGGCTGACCCATCACTGCACCATGCCGCGCGGCGGCCGCGCGTCGGTCGTGCTGGCGCTCACCGTTACCACCGGCCTGACCGCGATCCCGGTGGTCGCATTTGCGCAAGGGCAGGCAGAAGCTCCGGCTGCTCCGGCTCCCGCTGCTGCAGCATCTGCTGCGGCAAAGCCGTCCGCGCCGGTCGAGCTGGTCCGCACCATCACGATCGTCGGTGCGCAGCGGCTCGAGACCGACACCATCCGCTCGTATATCCGCCTCAAGGAAGGCGACCGCTACACCCAGGCGGCGGCCGATCAGGTGCTCAAGGATCTCTACGCCACCGAGCTGTTTGCCGATGCGCAATTGCGCAACGCGGGCGGCGATGTGACGATCGAGGTCAAGGAAAACCCGGTGATCAACCGCATCATTCTCGAGGGCAACAAGCGCCTCAAGGATGACAAGATCCTGCCCGAGATCAAGCTCGCCGCGCGCCAGATCTTCACCCGTTCGAAAGTGCGCGCCGACGTGGCCCGCATTATCGAGCTCTACAAGCGGCAGGGCCGCTTTGCCGCCTCGGTCGAACCGAAGATGGTGATGCTCGAGCAGAACCGCGTCGATATCGTGTTCGAGCTGACCGAGGGCCCCAAGTCCAAAGTCCGCAAGATCAACATCATCGGCAACGAGCGCTTCAAGGATGGGCGGCTGCGCGGCCAGATGGTGACCAAGCAGGCCAGCCTTACGCGCATATTCTCCAGCGGCACGAGCTACGATCCCGATCGCCTCGCGTTCGACCAGCAGAAGCTGCGCCAGTTCTATCTGACGCAGGGCTATGCCGATTTCCGCGTCGTTTCCGCCGTGGCCGAGCTCACGCCCGACAAGCGCGATTTCATCATCACCTATGTGGTCGAGGAAGGGAAACGCTACAAGTTCGGCGATATCAAGGTCGATAGCCAGTTGCGCGATTTCGACGGCGACGCGCTGGCCAAGCGCCTCCAGCCCAAGACCGGCGCGTGGTACAACGCCAAGCTGGTCGAGGACACGGTCGACAGCCTGACCGAGACGGCGGGCAGCTTCGGCTACGCCTTTGCCGACGTGCGGCCCGATTTCAATCGCAATAAGGATGACCTGACGATGTCGGTCACCTTCCGACTGTCGGAATCGCCGCGCGTTTATGTCGAGCGGGTCGATGTGAACGGCAACACGCTGACGCAGGACAAAGTGGTGCGCCGCGAATTCCGCATCTCGGAAGGCGACGCGTTCAGCTCGTTCCAGATCAAGCGCTCGTCGAACCGCATCAAATCGCTCGGCTACTTCCAGGAAAAGTTTGAAGTCGAGCAGAAGCCCGGCTCGGCGCCCGACCGGATCGTGCTGGAAGCCAATGTCGAGGAAAAACCGACCGGTCAGCTTCAGCTTTCGGCCGGTTTCTCCAGTCTTGAAAGCTTCATCCTGCAGGCCTCGATCCAGCAGAACAATTTTCGCGGCCGCGGTCAGACTGTGGGCCTCAGCGTCGATTACTCGCGCTATTCGCGCAGCGTGCAGGCCAGCTTTACCGAGCCTTATCTGTTCGATCGCAACATTTCGCTGGGCTTTGACCTGTATCGGCGCGATTTCAACAGCTTCAATTTCCAGAACAGCAGCCGCAACACGACCTACCGGCAATCGACCACCGGCTTTCAGTTTCGCGCCGGTGTGCCGCTGACCGAATATCTGTCGCTGATCGGGCGCTATACGCTGAATTTCGAGAACGTGACGCTGGACCGCGATACCTATTATCTGCCGAATCCGACGACCGGAGTTTCTGAATGCTCGATCTTCCTCGCCGGCCGCTATCTGTGCGATGCGATCGGGCGGCGGACGAGCTCGATTGTCGGTGCCAGCCTCGTTTACGATTCGCTCGACAACCGGCTGCGGCCGACGCGCGGCACGCAGGCGGTGATCGGCTTCGATGTCGCCGGGCTCGGCGGCGATGTGCGCTATGCGCGCATCACCGCGAACGCCTCGCGCTTTTTCGCGCTCGGCTCGGGCTTCATCTTCTCGGTGCGCGGCGAGGGCGGCGCGATCCGGGCGCTGAGCAGCCGTTCGGACGATCCCGGTATCGACGATGTGCGCCTCACCGACCGTTTCTTCCTCGGCGAGCCGCAGATCCGCGGCTTCGACATTCGCGGCGTCGGCCCGCGCGTGCTGCGCAAGTTCTACAACGGCTTTGATCTTGATACCGGTGCCGGCGGAACGCGCGCCACAAACCGGAACCAGTTTGTCGATGATGCTCTAGGCGGTAAGCTTTACTATCTGACCCGCGCCGAGCTTGAAATTCCGCTCGGGTCGGGCGCGCGTGAGCTGGGGCTCAGGCCCTCGATCTATGTCGATGCCGGCGCGGTGTTCAATGTTGCGCGCCCAAACACCTCGGGCATCGCGACCCTGCTTTATAACGACTATTCAACAAACGGGCGCCTCAGAACGACGCCTGATCCCACCTGCTCGGTTGCAGCGAACAGGCCGTGCATAGCCCAGAAATTCGACGAGGTCTTCCTCGGCGATAGTCCCAAGCCGCGCATTTCGGTCGGCATCGGGGTCAATTGGAACTCGCCGTTCGGGCCGTTCCGCATCGATCTCGCCAGAGCTCTCACCAAAGTGGAGGGCGACGATCCCAAGATACTAACCTTCAACGTAGGAACCCAGTTCTAATGAAAAACCTTGCTTTCTCAGCCCTGCTTGCGGGCCTGATGCTTTCGTCCGCGCCTGCTGCCCTGGCGCAGTCCACCCCCGGCGGCGTCGCGGTCAGCGGCATTGCCATTGCCAATCGTCCGGCCATCGTGGCGGGTTCGAACGCCTACAAGACCGCCGCCGCGCAGCTGCCGGTGACCTACAAGGCGCAGATCGATCAGGCCAATACGCGCCGCAACCAGATCGCCGCGCAGCTGAAGCCGCTCTACGACAAGTTCGAAGCCGACCAGAAAGCGCCCAAGCCCGATACCGCCGCTTTGCGCGCGCAGGCCGCGCAGATCCAGCAGCTTGAGCAATCGGGCGAGCGCGAAATGCAGCAGCTGGTCGAGCCGGTGAACCTGGCGCAGCAATATGTGCTCGAGCAGATCGGCGACAAGCTCGATCAGGCGACGCAGGCCGCGATGACCAAGCGCAAGATCACTGTCGTGCTCGACGCGCAAAGCGTGCTCAAGGCCGATCAGATCTACAATCTCAATCAGGACATCCTGAACGAGGTCAATGTGATCATCCCGAGCGCGGCGCTTGTCCCGCCCACCGGCTGGCTGCCGCGCGCGCAGCGTGAAGCTGCAGCGCAGCAACAGGCCGCCCAGCAGGCCGCGCAGCGCCCCGCCGCCACCAGCACCGGCACCGCGCCGGCAACGCCGCCCAAGCAGCCCGCTGGCCGCTAAGGCCAGGCTGCATGAGCGAGGAACAGGAAGGAGCGGCCCCCGCGCCGCTCCAACTTGACATTGCCGGGGTGATGGCGGCGCTGCCGCATCGCTATCCGCTGCTCTTGGTCGACCGCGTGGTGTCGCTCGTTGCGGGCGAGCGGATCCATGCGATCAAGGCCGTGTCGATGAACGAGCAGTTTTTCCAGGGGCATTTCCCCGGTCGCCCGATCATGCCCGGCGTGCTCCAGATCGAAGCGCTGGCGCAGGCGGCCGGTGTGCTCGCGGTCGAAACGCTCGGCCTCGCCGGCACGGGCAAGCTGGTCTATTTCATGGCGATCGAGGAAGCCAAGTTCCGCACCCCGGTGCTGCCCGGCTGCCTGCTCGATCTGCATGTCGAATTCACCCAGAAGCGCGCGCGCGTCTGCAAGTTTGCGGGCAAGGCGATGCTGGACGGCAAGATCGCCACCGAATGCAGCTTCACCGCGATGATCGCGGACAGCTGAGGCGGCAATCTGCTGTTGCGCTGCTAATGCCGCGCTATCCGCTTGCTAATCGCACCGAACTTGCCTAAGCGCGCGCCTTTCCCAGATCCCCTGAGTCCGGTCGGAACCGGGCTCTCACCGCGGAGCCAAGACCAATGAAGCCCAGCATTCACCCCGACTATCACATGATCAAGGTCCAGATGACCGACGGCACCGTGTTCGAAACGCGCTCGACCTGGGGCAAGGAGGGCGATGTCATGGCGCTCGAAATCGACCCCCTGTCGCACCCGGCCTGGACCGGCGGCACCCGCCAGCTCGATCAGGGCGGCCGCGTGGCCCAGTTCAACAAGCGCTTCGGCGGGCTCACGCTCAAGAAGTAACGCTTGCCGCCAGCGCAAACGCATCAAGGGCAGCTGCGGCTGCCCTTTTTGTTGGCCCATCGATCCCCGCCAAATTATTGCTTTCCATCCGGGGTGGTTTCTGCAAAAGCGCAGCCCTTGCTGCGGTCTCCGCCTGATGCGGACCGGTGTGCCTGTGGCGATCATAGCTCAGTTGGTTAGAGCGCCGGTTTGTGGTACCGGAGGTCGTGGGTTCGAGCCCCATTGGTCGCCCCATTTTTTGATTGGCTTTGCCCCCTTAAGCCCTTGCCCCTTGGCGAGCAGGGTGGCAGGTACTTTGCGATCAACCGGCGGCGAGGGCTGCCGGACAAGGAAATTTTCCAAGCCGCTTATGCATGGCTTTGCCAATCCCGCCCGGTTTCTGCGCATCGCGCGCTGGCTGATGCCGCTCATGCTGGTCTGCGGCCTCATCATGGCGATGGGGGCGCTGCTTTATGGGCTGCTGGTGGTGCCGCCCGATCGCCTGATGGGCGATACCGTGCGAATCCTGTTCATCCATGTGCCCTCGGCGTGGCTCGGCATGGCGGGATGGACCACGATCGCGGTTTCCAGCATTGTCGAGCTGGTGTGGCGCCATCCCTTGGCCGCGATCGCGGCGCGCGCGGCGGCGGTGCCGGGCGCGGTGTTCACCGCCATCTGCCTTGCCACCGGATCGATCTGGGCGCGGCCCACCTGGGGCACCTGGTGGGTGTGGGACGGGCGGCTGACCAGCTTTCTGGTGCTGCTGTTTCTCTATTTCGGCTATATCGCGCTCAGCCAGGCGGCGCAGCGCGATGCCGCGGCGGGCAGCGGGGCGAGCCGCGTCACCGCGATTTTCGGCATTGTCGGCGCGGTCAATATCCCGATCATCAATCGCTCGGTGGTGTGGTGGAACAGCCTGCACCAGCCCGCTTCGATCAGCATGGGCAAATCCTCGATCGATGCCGCGTTTCTCTATCCGCTGCTGTTTTCGGCGCTTGGCTTCACGCTGATTTTCGGCGGCGTCGTGTTGGCGCGCATGCGCATGCTGCTCGCCGATATCCAGACCGAGGCGCGCCTGCGCCGCAAGGCGATGGCATAACCCGCGGATGCATGAGCAGCTTGATCAGTGGCAATTTGTCATCGCGGCGCTGACCATCGGGGCCGGGGGCACGATCGGCCTGGTTGGCTGGTCGCTCTGGTCCATGGCGCGCGCCGAGCGCCGCCGCGACCGGGCGCGCGAGAAATGAGCGTGGTCAAACCCAAGCACCAGCGGCTCGTGCTGCTCGTTTTCGCGCTCGCCGCACTGATCGGCGCGGGCTTGCTCGCCGCTTATGCGCTGCGCAATCAGGCCGCCTATTTCTATGTGCCGAGCGAGCTGGCCGCCAAGCCGCCCGAGGCGGGCCGCGCGGTGCGGCTGGGCGGCATGGTCGAGAAAGGCTCGATCAAGACGCGCAGCGACGGCGTGACCATCGATTTTCTGGTCGGCGACGGCAAGGCGCAGGTGCCCGTACGGTTTCGCGGGATCACCCCCGAACTGTTCGTCGAAGGATCGGGCGTGGTCGCCGAAGGCCGCATGGAGGGCACGACGTTCGTGGCCGACAACCTGCTCGCGAAGCACGATGAGAAATATGTGCCGCGCGAAATGAAAGACATGAGCAAGGCGCAGGCCGCCGCCGTGATTGCGGAAACCAAATGATCGTTCCGCCGCTATGATCGCTGAACTTGGCCTTGCCATGCTGTGGATGGCGGCCGCGCTGGCCGCGCTCCAGCTGATCGCGGGAAGCCTCGCGCTCACCGCCAAGGGCCAGCCGTTCATGGCGATCGTGCGGCCCGTTGCCGCCGCGCAAGGGGTTCTGGTCGCGGGGGCTTTTGCCGCGCTGATCTGGCTGTTCCTGTCGACCGATCTGTCGGTCAGGCTGGTCGCGGAAAACAGCCATTCGGCCAAGCCGTGGATTTTCAAGCTGGCAGGCACATGGGGCAACCACGAAGGCTCGATGCTGATGTGGGTGACCATCATGAGCATCGGCGGCGCGGTCGTGGCGCTGGTGGAAAAGCGGCTGCGCGAGGAAACACTGGTCGCCACCTTGGCGGGTCAAGCCTTTGTCAGCCTGGGTTTCTATGCGTTCCTGCTGCTCGCGTCGAACCCGTTTCAGCGCTTGCCCGAACCGGCGGCAGAGGGGCAGGGGCTCAATCCGCTGCTGCAGGATATCGGTCTCGCGTTCCATCCGCCCACGCTTTATGTCGGCTATGTCGGGCTTTCGATTGCGTTCAGCTTTGCCATCGGCGCGCTGGTCACGCGCGATGTCGGCCCCGCTTTTGCCCGCGCGATGCGGCCGTGGGTGCTGGGCGCGTGGATTTTCCTGACACTGGGCATCACCGCCGGATCGTACTGGGCCTATTACACGCTTGGCTGGGGCGGCTGGTGGTTCTGGGACCCGGTCGAGAACGCATCGCTGATGCCGTGGCTGGCGGCGACCGCGCTGCTCCATTCGTGCAGCGTGCTCGCCTCGCGCGGCGCGCTCAAGGCGTGGACCGTGATGCTCGGCGTCGTCGCGTTCTCGATGTCGATGGTCGGCACGTTCCTCGTCCGCTCGGGCATTCTCACCTCGGTCCATGCCTTTGCGGTTGATCCTACGCGCGGCAGCTTCATCCTGATTTTGCTGGCGATCTACATCGGCGGCGCGCTCACCCTGTTCGCCTTGCGCGCGAGCACGGTGACCGAAGGCGCGCGCTTCTCCTTCGTCAGCCGCGAGGCGAGCCTCGTGTTCAACAATGTGATGCTCTGCGGCATTCTCGGCATCGTGTTGATCGGCACGCTCTATCCATTGCTGACCGAAGCCATGGGGGTCAAAGTCTCGGTCGGCCCGCCGTACTTCAATCCGGTCTCGGCGTTTTTCGCCATTCCGATGTTCCTGATCATGGCGGTCGGTCCGCTGCTGCGCTGGCGCGACGACAAAGCGGCGCGCATCACCTGGCCGGTGGCGGTCGCGGCGTTTCTGGCGGCGGCGGCGCTGCTGGGTATCGTCATCGCCGTGCCTGCGGTCAGCGTGCTTTCCGCGCTCGGCCTCGCGCTGGCCCCGGCGCTCGCGCTGGCCAGCCTGATGCCGCTGCGCGGGCGCAATCTCAGGCGTACCCCGCTGCCGCTCTATGGCGGCGTGCTGGCGCATCTCGGGATCGCGGTCGCGCTGTTCGGCATGGCGAGCGAAAGCGCTTTCTCGACCGAGAAGCTGGCGGCGATGAACCCTGGCGATGTGCAGCAGGTGGGCCCCTTTGCCATCACGCTGCAAGGCATCAATCCGGTCGCGGGGCCGAACTGGACCGCGCTCGAGGCCACATTGGCCGCCAGCTATGATGGCGCCGCGCCGATCATCCTGCGCCCGCAGGCGCGAACCTTCTCCAATCCGCCGGGCAACCGCACCGAATCGGCGCTGAGCACCCGCTGGAACGGCCAGCTTTACCTCGTGCTCGGCGAAGAGGCTGCCGATGGCCGCTGGCAGATGCGGCTGTGGTGGAAGCCGTTCGCGCCGCTGATCTGGTATGGCGGGCTGCTGATCGCGCTGGGCGGCCTGCTCGCGCTGATCGGCCGTGTCGCGCGCGATGTGAAGCGGCTGGTGGCGACCGACAAGATCGCCTTTCGCCGCACGGCGCAAGGCCGATGAGCGCGCCTTCCGATCAGACGGCGGGCAAGCCGGGCTTGGCGCTGTGGCTGCCGCTGATCCTGTTCGCGGGGTTTGTCGTGCTGGTCATCTATGGCCTGTCGCGCAATGCCAACACCGACGTCGTCAGCGCCTTCGTCGGCAAGCCTTTGCCTGCGTTCGATCTGCCGCCCGCCAGCGACGATCGCCCGGGCCTCGCCACGGCGGTGTTCACCAAAGGCAAGCCGCGCCTGCTCAATATCTTCGCCAGCTGGTGCGTGCCTTGCGCGGTCGAAGCGCCGCAGCTTGCCGCGCTCGCGGCGCGGGGCGTGGAGATCGACGGCGTCGCGATCCGCGACCGCAAGCAGGATCTCGCGCAGTTTCTGGCGCAGAACGGCAATCCCTTCGCGCGCATCGGCCGCGATGACCTGAGCCAGGTCCAGCTGGCGATCGGCTCGTCCGGCGTGCCCGAAACCTTCGTAATCGATGGGCGCGGGATCATTCGCTATCAACACATCGGCGATATCCGCCCCGAGGACGTACCGGTGATCTTGCGCAAACTGGCCGAGGCGGGCGCATGAAGCGGCTGTGGCTCGCTATCATGGCGCTGTTTGCGGCGCTTTGCGCGCCGCTCGCCGCGCAAGATCTCTTGCCGCCCGCGCCTTATGCCTACAAGCAGATTGCCGATCCGGCGCTAGAGGCCAAGGCGCAGACGCTGATGCTCACCTTGCGCTGCCTCAAATGCCAGAGCCAGTCGATCGCCGATTCGGATGCGCCGATGGCGGGCGACATGCGCCATCAGGTGCGCACGCGCATCGCGGCGGGCGAAGACCCCGAGGCGATCCGCGCCTGGCTGATCGAGCGATATGGCGATTACGTGAGTTACACGCCGCAGCTGACCCCGATCACCTGGCCGCTGTTTGCCGCGCCGCTGGCGATCCTGGCGCTGGCAGCGCTGCTGCTGCGCGGCCGCTTTCGCCGTGGCAAGGCGCCGGCATGACCTGGCTGGCGATTGCCCTCATCGGCGGCGCGCTGCTTGCGGCGATGATCTTTGCGCTCAAGATGCCGCGCGCGGGCTGGGAAATCACCGCGGCGGCGCTGTTGTTCGGGATTGCGGGCTATGCGCTTCAGGGGCACCCCGGGCTCGTCGGCGCACCTACCGAACCGGTGGAGAATGCCAAAGTGGCCGATGCCGCGCTGCTCAAGGAGCGCCAGCAGATGCGCTCGTCCGGCGCGGCGTTCGGCCGTTCGGGCTCGTGGATGGTGCTGGCCGACGCGCTGACCCGGCAGGGTCAGTACGGCGCGGCGGCGGATATCCTGCACAAGGCCACGCTCGAGAACCCGCAGGACGCGGATTTGTGGGTCGCGCAGGGCAACGCGCTGATCGCCCATGCCGGCGGTGTGATCACCCCGGCGGCAAAGCTGGCCTTCACCCGCGCCGCAACGATCGCGCCGGATCATCCCGGGCCGCCGTTTTTCATCGGCCTGGCGCTGGCGCAGGCCGGGCGGCTGCCTGAGGCGCGCAAGATATGGGCCGATCTTCTGCTGCGTTCGCCCGCCGACGCGCCCTACCGCGCCGATCTTCAGGCCCGGCTGGCACAGATGGACGCCGTACTGGCCGAGAGCGCGGGCGCGCCTGCAGGTGCATCAGCAGCCCCTTGACGTGGTGTGCCGGATCGGACCGTAAAAGGTCAGTGCCGGCGGCGTTGCAACGCGCATTGCGGGGGGCACGACCCGGTGCTACTGCGCCGCGTCGCTCCGGCCCCCCATCCGGGATCGGTACGTCCAGACGACAACCGGGAATGTGCTTGCCATGAAGGATGCCGTGGTCGATTCCGCGCTTGTCGGCACCAGCCGGCCCGGTGCGCCGGGCGGGCATGGGCCGAGCGGTGTTCTCAAGCTTGCGGTCGGCGCGATCGGCGTCGTGTTCGGTGATATCGGCACCAGCCCGCTTTATGCACTGCGCGACACTTTTGCCGGGCATCACCGGCTGCCGCTCGATCAACTGCACGTCTATGGCATCGTCAGCCTGATGTTCTGGTCGATGATGATCATCGTCACGCTCAAATATGTCACCGTGATCATGCGCGCGGACAACAAGGGCGAGGGGGGCAGTCTCGCGCTGCTCGCGCTGATCAACCAGCACACCTCGGGCAAGCGCTGGGGCAAGGGCATCATTCTGCTCGGCGTGTTCGCCACCGCACTGTTCTATGGCGATTCGATGATCACGCCTGCCGTTTCGGTGATGAGCGCGATCGAGGGCATCGCGGTCTATCGGCCCTCGCTGCACCCGCTGATCGTGCCGATCGTGGTGGTCATCCTGATCGGGCTGTTCTTCATCCAGAGCCGGGGGACCGAGCGCGTCGCGGCCTTTTTCGGGCCGATCATGCTGGTCTATTTCGGCACGATCACCGTGCTGGGGGCGATCAGCATCGCCGCGCTGCCGCAAGTCGTCTTTGCGCTTTCGCCGCATCACGCAGCCGCGATGTTTGCGGCTGATCCATGGCGCGGCTTTCTGGCGATGGGCGCGGCGGTTCTGGCGGTCACGGGCGCCGAGGCGCTCTATGCCGACATGGGCCATTTCGGGCGCAAACCGATCAGCGTCTCGTGGCTCATGTTCGTGCTGCCCGCGCTCGTGGTCAATTATCTGGGCCAGGCCTCGCTGCTGATGCGCGATCCCTCGGCGCTGCAAAGCCCGTTCTATCTGCTCGCGCCGTCATGGTTTCAGTGGCCGCTGCTGGTGATCGCCAGCCTCGCGGCGGTGATTGCCTCGCAGGCGGTCATTTCGGGCGCGTTTTCGGTAACGCAGCAGGCGATCCAGCTCGGCTTCATTCCGCGCATGACAATCAAGCACACGTCCACCGCGGCGGGACAGATCTACATCCCCGCGATCAATTTTGCGCTGATGATCGCGGTGATCGTGCTGGTACTGGTGTTCCAGCGCTCGTCCAACCTCACGGCGGCTTATGGTATCGCGGTAACCGGCGCGATGCTGATCGACAATTTCCTGCTGGCGGTGGTGCTGTTCAAGCTGTGGCAGTGGAAGCCCTATTATGCGCTGCCGCTGCTCGGGCTGTTTTTCGCGATCGACGCGAGCTATCTCGGCGCGAACCTGACCAAGATCCCCGATGGCGGCTGGGTGCCGCTGGTCATGGGCGGTTTCATCTTCACGTTGCTCACCACCTGGTCGCGCGGGCGTCAGCTGATGCGGCAGAACATGTCCGACAGCGCGATCCCGCTCGAAGTGTTTATCAAATCCGCCTGCAACAGCGCCGCGCGCGTGCCGGGCACCGCGATTTTCATGGCCTCCGCCGCCACCGGGGTGCCATCGGCGCTGCTGCATAACATCAAGCACAACAAAGTGCTGCACGAGCGCGTGGTGATCCTCACCATCGCGATCGAGGATGTGCCTTATGTCGAGCCGGCCGAGCGATCGACTTCGCGCGATGTGGGATCGGGTTTTTATCGCATGACGCTGCACTTCGGCTTTCTCGAGGAAACCGATGTTCCGGCCGCGCTGGCGGCGGTCACGATGTGCGGCGAACCGTTCGAGATGATGAAAACCAGCTTCTTCCTCTCGCGCCAGACGCTGCTCGCTTCCGACAAGCCGGGCATGGCGATCTGGCGGGAAAAGCTGTTTGCATGGATGCTGCGCAATGCAGCGAGCGCGATGGAGTTTTTCCGCCTGCCGACCAACCGCGTGGTCGAGTTGGGCAGCCAGCTCAAAATCTAATGCCCTGCGCGCCGCCGGGTGCGCGGGATTGTCCGCGCACCCGGCTGGTTCAGGCTCAGTTTGCGGTTGGCTTGGGCGAGGGCTTGCCCCTCATCTCGTCCCGCGCGTCGCGGACACCTTCGGCGATGCCGTCGCCCATCTTGTCGGCAGCCGCGCCGACTTTGTTGCCGAAGCTCTTGGCATCGCCGGCGGCTTCGCTGGCGTTGTCGTCCATGGCATCGACGCCCTGGCTCGCAGAGGTGCCGAGCGACTCGATGCCGTCGCTGGCGTCAGCCGCCATCCCGGCGACATCGTTGGAAGCCGACGTTGCCGTCTCCGCGGCGTTCTGCTGGGTCTGTTCCGAGCAGGCGGAAAGCGCCAGCCCCGTGGCCGCGGCGGTAACCAGGCCGAAAAGTGAAATCATGCGCATTGGGTAATCTCCTGCATGCACCGCGAACAGACGCGGCTCGGGGCCGCGCGCGGTGCGTTTACCAAAGCAGCCGGAGCCGCAAAGGTTCCCTGGCAGGAAGGCCGGCCGCCGCGCCGCAGCGCGGCGACCGATCAGGGTAGCCGATCAGCCCAGATTGGCGCTGACCATGCAATAGAGCATCGGCAGCGACAGCAGCAGATTGGTGCGGCTGGCCATCAGCGCGCGCGGGGCGACGGCGGCTTTCTGCTCGGCGGTCGCCTCGACAAGGCCGAGGATCTTCTGCTGCGCGGGCCAGATGATGAACCACACGTTGAAAGCCATGATGATGGCGAGCCACATGCCCACGCCGATGAGATTGACATTGCCTTCGCCGGTGAAGGTCAGCGCGGAATGGCCATAGCCGCTGACGATGGCGACCACGAGGCCGGTAATCAGCGTCAGCAGCGCGCCATAGCGGAAGAAGAAGAACACCTTGGGCGCGATATGCCCGGTGATCGCGCCCTTTTGCTCGGCGGGGATCTTGGGCATCGTCGGCACTTGCACGAAGTTCAGATAATACAGCAGGCCGATCCACAGGATGCCGAAGAAGGCATGCAGCCAGCGGAACATCGAATTGGCATCCACCGGCGCGCTGTTGTTGAAGGCGATCATGACCGCGATCGCGGCGACCAGCCCGACCACCAGAACCTGATGAAGATTGCCGAAGAACTTGAGCATGGAATTCCCCTTGAAAGTTTCGCAGCGCCTCAGGCCGCAGTGCGGCAAGGCCGACGGCCGCTTATTAAGGGAAAAGCGCGGTTTGTCATGCCATTTTCAACGCCTTGACCCAAGAGGAAGCGGCCTCGTTCAATCGTGGGGGAGGTTATGTTCGGCTTCGGCTTCGCCCTCGTCGCCCAGCCCGTGCTTGAGCAGCATCGGGATTTGCGTGAACGTGAACAGGAACGACAGCGTGGTCACGCCCCACAGCTTGGCCGACAGCCAGCCGTCGAAGCTCAGCGTGTGGCGCAGCACTTCGTTGAGCGCGGCCAGGAACAGGAAGAAATACGCCCAGTTGCGCGACAACTTGAGCCAGCCCTGCTCCGAAAGGCCCTCGAACGCGCTTTCCAGCAAAGTGCGCAGCAAGGGCTTGCCGCGCATCAGCCCGCCGAACAGCAAGGCGGCGAACAGCAGGTAGATCGCGGTGGGCTTGATCTGGATCCAGAACGGATCGCCCAGCAGAATGGTGAGCGAGCCGAACCCGATGATCAGCACCGTGGAAAGCCACAGCATCGGCGAAATCCGCCCCAGCCGCCATTTCGAAACCGCGAGCGCGATCACCGTGGCGACCATGAACGCGGCGGTGCTCTTGGTCACCGCGATCACCGCGCCGACGCCCTCCACGCCCGCTTCCTTCGGGCTGAACTGGCGGTAGGCGAGGAAAAACACCAGCAGCGGGCCATAATCGACCGCCAGATTGACCCACGAGGATTTGGGTTTTGCTTTGCGGGCCAGGCTTTCGGGTTGGTTCAACGCGGTACTCCTGCAATCACTTGCGCCACCAGATCGGGATCGAAGCCGCGCAGATCGTCGATCTTCTCGCCCACGCCGATGGCATGGATGGGGAGGCCATATTGCTGCGCCGCCGCCACCAGCACGCCGCCGCGCGCGGTGCCGTCGAGCTTGGTCATGATCAGCCCGGTGACGTTTGCCACCTGCCCGAAGATTTCGATCTGCTGCAGCGCGTTCTGGCCATTGGTGGCATCGAGCACCAGCACCACGTCGTGCGGCGCGGCCGGATTGATCCGCCCCAGCACGCGGCGCACTTTGGCCAGTTCGTCCATCAGCTCGCGCTTGTTGTGCAGCCGCCCGGCGGTATCGACGATCAGCGCGTCGATCCCGGCATCGGTCGCCGCGCGCACCGCATCGAACACGATCGCCGCAGGATCGCCGCCCTCGGGGCCAGTGATGATCGGCACGCCCAGCCGGTCGGCCCAGACCTTGAGCTGGCCGATCGCGGCGGCGCGGAAGGTGTCGCCGGCGGCCAGCATCACGCTGTAATCCTGCTCCTGAAACATATGCGCCAGCTTGGCGATCGTGGTGGTCTTGCCCGATCCGTTGACCCCGATCACGAGGATCACTTGCGGGCGCGGGAAAGCGGTAATCTCCAGCGGTTTGGCCACCGGGCGCAGGATCGCGGCGATCTCCTCCGCCACCGCCGCGCGCAGGGCCGCCTCGTCCAGCCCCTTGTCAAACCGCCCCTCGGCCAGCCGCGCGCGGATGCGGGCGGCGGCGCGCGGGCCGAGATCGGCCTCGATCAGCCCGTCCTCGATTTCGTCGAGCTGCGCCTCGCTCAGCCGAGTGGCCCCGCCGAAGCCGGTGAGACTGCTGCCCAGCGTTTCGGTCAGCCGCTCGGAAGTCTTGCGCAGCCCCCCGCGCAGCCGCTCGGCCCAGCTGCCGCCCTGCGCGTCGGACGTGTCGGCGGGCGTGCTCATGCCGGCATTCCTTCGGTCAGTGGCTGGCGCGCGCGCCCGCTCACAGCGGATAATCCGCATCGGCGAACGATCCGGCGAAGCTGGTCTGCGCCGGGCCGGTCATCGCGATCGTGCCGCCCATCGGCCAGGCGATCCCGAGCGGGCCGCCGGGCAGGTCGATCCGCACCTTGCGTCCCGCAAGCCCGCGCCGGATCGCGGCAACGGCGGTCGCGCACGCGCCGGTGCCGCAGGCGCGCGTCAGCCCCGCTCCGCGCTCCCACACGCGCAAAGTCAGGCGATCCGGGCCGGCCACACTGGCAACATTGACATTGATGCGCTCGGGAAACAGCGGATCGTGCTCGATCAGCGGCCCCAGCCGGGCAAGATCGACCGCGCCCGCGTCGGGCACGAAAAACACCACATGCGGGTTGCCGACATTGACCGCCACCGGCGCTTCCAGTTCTTCCCACGCCACCGGCATCGCCAGCGTATCCATCGCATAGGCCAGCGGAATGTCCTCCCAGCCAAAGCGGGGCGCGCCCATATCGACGGTCACACGGTCGTCGCGTGCCTCTGCGCGGAGCATCCCGCCCAGCGTTTCGATGCTGCTCGCGCCGCCCAGCATCAGGCCGACCGCGCGCGCGGCATTGCCGCAGGCTTCGACTTCGCCGCCATCGGGATTGAAAATGCGCATCCGCACATCCGCCCGCGCGGAAGGCTCGAGCACGATCAGCTGATCGCAGCCGATGCCGGTGCGGCGATCCGCCAGCGCGGCGGCGCGCGCCGCTGTCATGGGGGCGGGCACCGCGCGCGCATCGATCACGATGAAATCGTTGCCGAGGCCATGCATTTTGCAAAAGGACGTGCGCATCGAGGCGATCTAGGCCGCATCGGTGGTGATCGCAATGCCCGCCGCGATTGCCGTGGCTTTGCGCGGAAGCTGTCAGCCCTTGGCGGTCTTGATCGGCGCAGTTGGGATCGGTGCGAGCGGCTCCGCTGGCGGCGTGTTCACCGCCAGGAGCTGCTGGTCGCGCAGTGTGCGGCGAGTCTCGGCGGCGCTGCTCGGCTGGCCATAGAGATAGCCCTGGCCCTTGAATTTGCCCAGCTTGCGCAAGCGCGCCAGCACTTCGGGGCTTTCGATCCCTTCCGCCGTGATCGGCAGTGCCATGCCGCGCCCCAGCGAGGTGATCGCCTCGACGATAGCGGTGCTGTCGGTGTTCGAAGCCAGCGCGGAGATAAAGCTGCGGTCGATCTTGATCCGGTCGAACGGCAGCGCGCGCAATTGCGCGAGGCTGGCATAGCCCGTGCCGAAATCATCGAGGCTGATGCGGATGCCCTGATTCTGCAGGCTGGCGATCAGCGAGCGCACGACGTCGATGTTGTCGTGCAGGCAGACCTCGGTGATCTCGATCTCGAGGCGGTGCGGCGGGAAATTCGCCTCGACCAGCAGCTTGAGGATTTTCTGCGCAAAGCGCGGATCGCGCAGCTGCACCGGCGAGATATTGACCGATAGCGTGAGCTTGGGGTCCCACTCGCGCGCATCGCTCAGGGCCTGCGCGATCAGCCCTTCGGAAAGCGGCGCGATCAGGCCGATTTCCTCGGCGACCGGGATGAAATGCTCCGGGCTCATCAGGCCAAAGCGCGGCGAGTGCCAGCGCGCAAGCATCTCGAAGCCGGTCAGCTCGCCCGTTTCAAGGTCGATCTGCTTCTCGTAATACGGCGCAAACTCGCCGCGCTCGATGCCCGCGCGCATGTCGCTTTCAAGCTCGCGGCGAAAGCGCAGCGCCCGGGCCATGCCCTCTTCGTAGCGGCAATAGCGGTTCCCGCCCGCCTTCTTGGCCTGATACATCGCCAGATCGGCGCGGTGCAGCAAGTCTGCGGCCAATTGCGCAGGTTGCATCTCATGCACCGGGGGCTCGTCGGCGATGCCGATCGATGCGGTGACGGTGAGGCAGGTCCCGCCATGGTCGATCGGCTCGGCCACGGCGGCGCACAGCCGTTCGCCCAGCAGCTCGACCGCGCTCGCCTCGTCCGGCGCAAAGACCGCCGCGCAAATGAACTCGTCGCCGCCCAGCCGCGCGATCAGCGCATCGGCCGGGGTTTCCAGCCGCAGCCGCCGCGCGATCTCGATCAGCACGGCATCGCCCACCTGATGTCCGTGCGAATCGTTCGAGCGCTTGAACTTGTCGAGATCGATCATCATCACGACCACATGGCCGCCGTTGCGCTCGGCGCGCGCGACCAGTTCGGCCATCGAAGTGTCGATGCTGCGGCGATTGAGGCAGCCGGTCAGCGCGTCGGTGCGTGCCAGCGCATGCGCCGCCTGCTCGGCCTTGCGCCGCGCGGCAATTTCGCGGCGCAATTCGGCATGGTGCCGCCAGCCCAGCAGCAGCAGCGCGATATTGAGAATCAGCCCGTTGGTGAGCAGCACATCATGCTGCACGCCGGCAAACAGCGTGGTGCGCACGGCCCCGGTCAACATGCCCGATCCGGTTGCCACAAACATCGCGATCGAGGCGATCACCACGCCGAGCGCAACCAGATCATGCGCGGGCGGATGCGCATCCGCGCGCCCGGCGGCGTCGTCCTCTCGGTGTGTCTTCGGCCTGATTGCCATCGGAATTGCCCATTCCTTGTTGGACGCTACGGATAAACTCTAAGGAGATGTGCTGAAGTTTCGGTTAAGCCCGCCGCAGCGCGGACCCGCGCCTGCGGTGATGCAGCAGGCCTTGCCATTGTGCGTGTCCGCGCCTAACGGGCATGGATTGCGGTGCGGATGCTTGTCCTCCCCGCGCATGATTCGTCATCGGTCTCCGCTCTGGATGCCTGACGCTGGTCGGCGAGGTTTCGCCCACCGGCGTTTTTCGCGTTCAGGTGGCAACCGGTTTGTTTGGCACAGGAGCAGGCGCATGTTCGATAGTCTGTCAGACCGGCTCGGCGGTGTGTTCGACCGCTTGCGCGGCCGCGGCGCGCTGCGCGAGGAAGACGTGCAGGCGGCGATGCGCGAAGTGCGGATCGCGCTGCTCGAAGCCGATGTCGCGCTGCCCGTGGTGCGCCGGTTCGTCGATTCGGTCACCGAAGCCGCCATCGGCCAACAAGTGCTGCGCTCGGTCACGCCGGGCCAGCAGGTGGTCAAGATCGTTCACGACGGTCTGGTCGAAATGCTCGGCTCGCAAACAGCGGACATCGATCTCAATGCCGCGCCGCCGGTGGTGATCATGATGGTCGGCCTGCAAGGCTCGGGCAAGACCACGACGACCGCCAAGCTGGGCAAGCTGCTGCGCGAGACGCGCGGCAAAAAGGTGCTGATGGCGTCGCTCGACGTCAATCGCCCCGCCGCGCAGGAACAACTGAAAGTGCTCGGCGAGCAGGCGGGGGTCGCCACCTTGCCGATCGTGCCCGGGCAGACGCCGGTCGAGATCGCCACCCGCGCGCTCCATGCGGCCAAGCTGCAGGCGGTCGACGTGCTGCTGCTCGATACTGCGGGCCGTCTCCATGTCGATCAGGCGCTGATGGACGAGATGAAGGCGGTCTCCGCCGTCTCGGCCCCGCGCGAGACCCTGCTCGTGGTCGATGCGCTGACTGGACAAGACGCGGTCAATGTTGCGCAGAATTTTGCAGGAGAGGTCGATCTTACCGGCGTCGTGCTGACCCGCATGGACGGCGATGCGCGCGGCGGCGCGGCGCTGTCGATGCGCGCGGTCACCGGCAAGCCGATCAAATTTGCCGCGACCGGCGAAAAGCTCGATGCGATCGAGGCGTTTCATCCCGAGCGCGTCGCGGGGCGCATTCTCGGCATGGGCGATATCGTCTCGATGGTCGAGAAAGCCGCCGCCACGATCCAGGCCGAAGATGCCGACCGCATGGCCGCGCGCATGGCCAAGGGCCAGTTCGACATGAACGATCTGCGCACCCAGTTGCAGCAGATGCAGAAGATGGGCGGGCTGGGCATGCTCGCGGGGATGATCCCCGGCATGAAGAAGGCCAAGGCGGCGATGGCGAGCTCGGGCGTAGACGACAAAGTGCTGCTCCACATGGACGCGATCATCGGTTCGATGACACCCAAGGAGCGCGCGCGCCCCGAACTGCTCAATGCCAAGCGCAAGATCCGCGTCGCCAAGGGATCGGGCACGCAAGTGCAGGACGTGAACAAGCTGCTGAAAATGCACATGGAAATGGCCAAGGCGATGAAGCAGATCCGCAAGATGGGCGGATTGAAGGGGCTTGGCGCGCTGTTCGGCGGCGGCGGCATCGATGCCGCGATGCCCGGGCTCGGCGGCGGTATGGGCGGGGGCCAACTCCCTCCCGGCATGGGCGGGGGCGGCTTGCCCGGCCTGCCCGGCGGCATGGGCGGGGGAGGGGGCGGAATGCCCGCCAATCTCGGCAATCTGCTCAAGCGCAAATGAATTCACACACCAATCAGGTTTCAGTCGGAAAGGTTATCTAAATGTCAGTTTCGCTTCGTCTTTCGCGCGGTGGCTCCAAAAAGCGCCCTTATTACAAGGTCGTGGTCGCCAACAGCCGTAGCCCGCGCGATGGCGCCTATCTCGAGCAGGTCGGCACCTACAACCCGCTGCTCGCCAAGGATGACGCCAACCGCGTCCGCCTGACCGAAGACCGCGTGCGCTACTGGATCGGCGTCGGCGCGCAGCCCACCGACCGCGTCGCGCGCATGCTCGACAAGGCGGGCATCGTCGAACGCGCCCCCACCAACAACCCGAAGGCGGGCGAGCCCGGCAAGAAGGCCAAGGAGCGCGCTGAAGACCGCGCCAAGAAGATCGCCGAGGCCGAGCAGGCCAAGATTGATGCTGCCGAAGCCGCCGCTGCTGCTGCCGCGGAAGCGGCCGAGGCCGCCGCCGCCGCCGCTGCCGCGCCCGCTCCCGAAGAGCCTGCCGCCGAGGAAGCCCCGGCTGCCGAAGAAGCGCCTGCCGAGCAGACCGAAGGCTGATGCCTGATCTCCCCTCCCCATCAGGGGAGGGGTCGGGGGTGAGGGCTGCCGATGAAGTGCCGCGCCTTCCCGATACCCCCCACCCCAACCCCTCCCCTGAAGGGGATAGGCTTGCCATACGTAACGCAAACCCCGTCACGCTCGCAGCGGTCAGCGGCGCGCATGGCGTGGGCGGCGAAGTGCGGCTCAAGCTGTTTGGCGAAGGGGTAGCGAGCCTCAAGCCTCACCGCGCGTTCAATGGCGGCAGTCTGACGCTCGAGAAGCTGAAAGATGACGGCAAAGGCGGCGCGATCGCGCGCTTTGCCGAAGTGACCGACCGCACGGCGGCGGAAAGGCTGCGCGGCACCGCGCTCACCGTGCCGCGCGCCAGCCTGCCGCCGCTAGCGGAAGGCGAATACTACCACACTGACCTGATCGGCCTGCCCGCCGTCTCGACGACCGGAGAGGCGCTCGGCATCTGCATCGCGGTCGACAATTTCGGCGCGGGCGATGTGCTCGAGATCGAGCGGCCCAACCAGAGGCGGTTCATGGTGCCGATGCGCGCAGAAGCTGTGCCCGCATGGGATCACGAGCGGCTGGTGATCGAGGCTGGTTACGCCGAGGACTGACAATCCTGCGCCTCGCAAGTCTTGTTCAGACGCGGTGCCCGCTCCGGCGGACTGACCAGATCCCGCACCAGCGCGCGCAGATCATCCCACAGCGTCGGCACCGGCTGGCCCGTGCGCCGGGCTTCGGCAAGGCGGGCATCGCGGGCTTGCCGGGCCGCCTCGCGCGCGCCGTCCCACTGGCGGGACCACTCTTCATCCATCATGGTATCTCTCCTTTGCCTGATGGCCGCATTGTGCCGCCGATGAGGCGCGCAGGCCAACAAAACCACTGGCCAATGGTATAAGGCTACCTTATCAATAGGGCATGGCTGATCTTCCCCCCTTGTCTGCCGTCCGCGTGTTCGAAGCAGCGGCGCGCCTCGAGAATTTCTCGCGCGCGGCGCAGGAATTGGGGATGACGCAAGCGGCCGTCAGCTATCAGGTGCGCCAATTGGAAGACCGCGTCGGCCACCCCTTGTTCGTACGCGAGCGGGGCAGGGTGCGCCTGTCCGGGGCAGGGCGGCGGCTGGCCCCGGCGGTCTCGGCCGCCTTGTCCGATATCGCCGCCGCCTTTGCCGATTTGCGCGCCGATGACAGCGGCGTGCTCGCGATCAGCACGATCCCCTCGTTCGGCGCGACATGGCTCAGCGCGCGGATCGGGCGCTTTCAGGTTGCCATGCCCGATCTTGCCTTGCGCCTCGCCACCACCGGCCGGCTTACCGATTTCGCGCGCGATGGCATCGATGTCGCGATCCGTTCAGGCGTTGGTCCGTGGCCCGGCCTCACCCGCGAATTCCTGATGCGTTATCATGTCACCCCGGTCTGCTCGACCGATTTTCTGGAGAAACATGCGATCCGCGAGCCGGCAGACCTGCTCCGCGCGCAGCGGCTCGCTCCCGAAGACCCGTGGTGGACCGGCTGGTTTGCCGCCGCCGGGGTCGGTGCGCCGTCTGCGGGCCCATCGGGCATTGCGCTTGATAGCCAGGTGGAAGAAGCGCGCCTCGCCGGCTCGGGCTTCGGCGCGGCGCTGATGACGCCGGTTTTCTGGCGCGACGAGATCGCGTCGGGGCAACTGGTGCAGCCGTTCCCGACATTCTTTCTGACGCCGGTATCGCTCTGGTTGATCCGCCCTGAAGGCCGCAACGCGGTGCGCAAGATCGAGCGGTTCCGCGAATGGCTTCTGGCCGAAGTCGCCGCCGAGCGTGCGCGCGGCATGGCCCCGCCCGAAGTCTGGATAGAACCGCTCCAGTAACGCTTCGGTAACAGCTTGCCTCTATCAAGCATATCGGATGAACGCGCCGCTCGCTTCGTCGCTTGCCCGAACAGAGCATCCGCTCTGGCAGGCGCTGTCGGCTTACGAAGTCGGCCCCGCCGATGCCGATTTCACCTTCACCGCCCGCCTCGCCCGCGAAAACGGCTGGACCGCCGCGCATGCCGCGCGCGTCTTCGAGGAATATCGCCGCTTCCTGTTCCTCGCGATAACCGCAGGCCACGAAGTGACCCCCTCGGACGCGGTCGATCAGGCCTGGCACCTCCATCTCACCTACACGCGCGACTACTGGGAGCGGCTCTGCCCCGACGTGCTCGGCGCACGCCTGCACCACGGCCCGACCAAAGGCGGCCGCGCCGAGGCATCCCGCTACTTCGAGCAATATGCGCAGACCTTGCGCAGCTACGAGGCCGCCTTCGGTCCTGCGCCTGGCGATATCTGGCCCGGTGCGAAGCAGCGCCTGCAGATCGATCCCTTGGCGCGGCGCGTTCATCCGCATGAGGCGCTGATCTTGCCTTACCGCCGGCTCTTGGAGGCAGTTCTGCTTGCATTGCTCTTCTATGCTTTTTGGAGGCTCTTCTGATGGGACTTGGACCGTTCGACCTCTATGGCCCCGAATTCATTCTGCTGTACCTCGCGCTCGGGGTCGTTGCCCTGATCGCCAGCCTCGCCATTCCGCCGTTCCTGCGGCCCGAGGGCCGGGCGGGGCGGCCGGCCGATGAAGACGAACTCGCGCTGCTGGCGGGCGGGCGCGAGCGCTTTGCCGAGGCGGTAGTGGTCCGGCTGCTCAGCGCGGGCGCGGCGACCGTCGAGGGAACGCTCGGCCTGCGCATCCGCGACCAGCGCGGCAACGGCACCCTGGCCGAGCGGCGGATCATCGCCATGCCCTCGCCGGTGAAGTGGAACGACGTGACCGCAGCGCTCGCCGGTCCGGTGGTGACCTGCGAGCGGCGGCTCGAGGAGAAAGGCTTGCGCATGGACGCCGCCACCGCGCTGCAATTGCGCATGCTGCAAACCGCGCCGCTTGCGCTGCTGCTCGTGTTCGGCGCGATCAAATGGGGGGTGGGCACGATGCGCGACCGCCCGGTCGGCAATCTCACGATACTCCTGGTGTTCACCCTGATCATCGTCGCGGTGCGCTTTGCCGTGCTCGACCACCGGACCAATGCGGGCAAGGCGGCCTTGCGGCAAGCCCGCGGCGCGGCGGACCGCCTGCGCCGCGCGGTGCCCACCGACGAAGCCCCGCTCGCGGTCGCGCTGTTCGGCACTGCGGTGCTCGCCGGCTCCTACCTCTCCGACTTCCACCGCATGCGCCGCGCCGGGAGCGGCGATAGCGGCAGCAGCGGCGATAGCGGCAGCAGCGGCTGCGGCGGGGGTGGCTGCGGTGGCTGTGGGAGCTGACCGCCCCGATAAACCGCTTGCCCTGCGCCCGCCGCATGCGCCACCCTGTAACCTTGCACGGGGGGGAGACAAGGCATGCGGCGTCGGCTTGGATTACTGGCAATACTGGCCGCGGGCATGCCGCTTCCGGCGCTCGCGCAAACCGCGCCCGACATCGCCGCGCTCGATCCCGCGATCGCTGCGATCCTGACCGGATGGATGGCCGAAAACCACGTCCCCGGCCTGGTCTTCGGCGTCGTCAAGGATGGCCGCCTGGCCTACGTCAAAGGCGAAGGCGTGCTGGATCTGGTCGCTCGGCGCCCGGCAGGGCCGGACAGCCTGTTTCGCATCGCCTCGATGACCAAGGCGTTCACCGCCATGGCGATCCTGCGTCTGCGCGACGAAGGCCGGCTCGCGCTTGATGATCCAGCCGACCGCTATGTCCCCGAACTGCGCGGCTGGACCTATCCCACCAGCGATTCGCCGCGCATCACGCTGCGCGATCTGCTCACCCACAGCGCCGGGTTCGTCACCGATGATCCGTGGGGAGACCGCCAGCAGGTGCTCTCGCAAACCGCGTTCACCGCGCTGCTCAAGGCGGGGGTGCCGTTCACCCAGGCCCCCGAAATGCGCCACGAATATGCCAACCTGGGCTATGCGATCCTCGGCCGGGTGATCGCCAACATCACGAAAGCACCCTACCGCGCCTACGTCGAAAGGACGCTGCTCACCCCGCTCGGCATGAGCGCCACCGGCTATGACGTACTCGCCCACCCCAAGGACAAGCGCGCGATCGGCTATCGCTGGGAAAACGGCGCGTGGGCCGAAGAGCCGACGATGAAGGACGGCGCGTTCAATGCGATGGGCGGCCTCGAAGTCAGCGCCGCCGACTATGCCAAATGGCTCGCCTTCGTGCTCTCGGCCTGGCCCCCGCGCGACGGGGCGGAGGCAGGGCCGGTGAAGCGCGGCACGGTGCGGCAAGTGATGCGCGGCGTAAACAACGCCGCCGTGTTCCACCGCCCCGCGTCCGGCGGCGCGGGCCAGTGCCAGGGCACGGTGTCCTACGGCATGGGCTGGCGCGTGATCGGCGACTGCGATTACGGCACTGTGCTCGCGCATGGCGGCGGCTATCCCGGCTATGGCAGCCACGTCATGGTCCTGCCCGAATACGGCGCGGCGCTCTTTGCGCTCACCAACCGCACTTACGCCGGCCCAAGTCAGCCGGTGTGGGACGTCGCCGCGCTGCTGCGCGCCAAGGGCGTGCTGGTGAAGCGCGTGGAACCAGTCTCCGCCGATCTTGCCGCGTTCTATGCGCGGGCGCAGGCTGTATGGGCCGCCGGCACCATCGATCCGGTGGCGGGGCGCGTCGCCATGAACTTCCCGCTGGACCGCACGGCCGCGAACTGGGCCAAAGTGCTGGCGGAAACCAAGGCGCAGGCGGGGACCTGCGACACCGCCGCGCCAATCATGGCCGGGGGCGCGATGAGCGGCACGTTCGAGTGGATTTGCGAGAATGGCCGCATCGCAGGCGAAGTTCTGCTCGCCCCAACCAAGCCGATCACTCTGCAGGCGCTGAGCTATACGTTCGAGGGCAAGGCGGACTAAGCGGGGCGGTTGCACAGCAGGGTGTTGTTGTATATACGTCGCGTGTATACACAAGCTTCGATCCTGAATTGTCCCACGGAGGTTATGCAATGAGCGAGGAATTTGTTGGAAAAACCTTCAAATCAGGCAACTCAGTTGCGCTTCGCCTGCCCAAGGGCCTCGGCTTTGAAGAAGGCACCGAGGTGCGCATGGTCAAGGAGGACCGCATGTCATTCCGCGTTGAAACGGTCGATCAACCCAAGCGCAAGATTGACGTCAGCGGGTTCGCGGGCAAGGCTCCGTGGTTAAAGCCGCTGCCGCCCGAATTGCGCGAATTCGAAGAACGTCCGAGCACGATTGCCGCGCGCAAGCGGCTTGAGGAGGAAGCGCGGGAACGCGGTGCGTGATCCGCTACCTGATTGACGCAGACAGTTCGATTTATGCCATGGTCGATGCTGCGTCCCCGGTGAACAGGCACATCGGCGATTTCGCGCCGGGCGAAATCGCGATATCGGCCATCAGCTTTTCCGAGATTGCGCTGGGCACCCAGCTGCAAAAGCCTCCGCCACCCGAAGTGCTGGACGCCTTCATCGCGGCCATCCCGCTGGTGCCCTTCGACGAAGCCGCCGCCCGCGCATACGCGCAGTTGCCCTTCAAGCGCGCACGCTTCGACCGACTGCTGGCCGCGCACGCGCTGAGCATCGGGGCGACGGTGGTGACGAACAACGAGGGCGATTTTGCCGATGTGCCGGGGCTCAAGGTCGAGAACTGGACGGTTTGATGTCACCGACGCTCGACCGCGTCCTTCAGATTGTAGCCGAACAAAGCGGTATTCGGTGCGACCGGCTCTCTGCTTTCTCTGCCATCGATCAGGACGTTCGCATCTCCGGCGATGACGTGACCGAATTGGTCGAAGCACTGGCGCGCGAGTTCGGCGAGCAGGTCTGGCAGTGGCCGTGGCAACGTTTTGCGCTTCTTGATGAGGGTTTATCGCCGTTTTTTCTGTTTCAGCTTACTTGGCAACTTGTCACTTGGCCGTTCCGTGGCAGCTTTGAATACCCCAGCCCCTACGAGCGCCTCGAACTCGGCCACATTGCGAAAGTCATCGATGCAGGCCATTGGCTTGAGCCATGACCTTCAACGCCACTGTCCTCACCCTCTACCCCGAGATGTTCCCCGGCCCGCTCGGCGTATCGCTGGCAGGCCGTGCGCTGGAGGCGGGGACGTGGGCGCTTGATTCCGTGCAGATCCGCGATTTTGCGGCCGACAAGCACCGCACGGTGGATGATACGCCCGCTGGCGGCGGGGCTGGGATGGTGCTGCGCGTCGATGTGCTGGCGGCGGCGGTTGATTTTGCGCGGTCCAGTTCCTCCCCCACCGGGGGAGGGGGACCACCGAAGGTGGTGGAGGGGCACGTGCGGTCAAACGCTGCGCCGCCACTGCACGCGCCCCTCCACCATCCTGCGGATGGTCCCCCTCCCCGTGCCGGGGAGGGACGCCCCGTCATTGCGCTCACCCCGCGGGGCAAACCCCTCACGCAGGCCCGCGTGCGCGAGCTTGCAGAAGGCCCCGGCGTCATTCTCCTCTGCGGCCGCTTCGAAGGCTTTGACGAGCGCATTTTCGAAGCCCGCGCTGTCGAGGAAGTCTCTATAGGTGACATTGTGCTAAGCGGCGGCGAACCTGCCGCGCTGATGCTGCTCGATGCTTGCATTCGGCTGCTTCCCGGCGTAATGGGCGCGGCTTCGAGTGGTGCCGAGGAGTCGTTCGAGAACGGACTCATCGAGTATCCGCACTATACCCGGCCCAGCGAATGGGAAGGGCGCACGATCCCCGAAGTGTTGCGATCGGGGGATCATGCGAAAATCGCGGCCTGGCGGAAACGGCAGGCGGAAGTCGATACACGGTCACGCAGGCCGGACCTTTGGGAGCGCCACATCGGCGCTCGGGTCCAGTCTGCCTCTGGCGCGCAGCATGAAGTGCAGGACGAGTGACATGAATATCATCCAGCAGCTTGAGGCTGAAGCTATCGCCGAATTCAAGGCGAAGAAGGAAATCCCGGCATTCCGCGCGGGCGATACCGTGCGCATCGGCGTACGCGTCGTCGAAGGCGAGCGTACCCGCGTTCAGGCTTACGAAGGCGTGTGCATCGCGCGTTCGAACCGCGGCCTCGGCTCGAACTTCACCGTGCGCAAGATCTCGTTCGGCGAAGGCGTCGAGCGCGTATTCCCGCTCTATTCGCCCAACATCGACAGCATCACCGTGGTGCGCCGCGGCGTGGTGCGCCGTGCCAAGCTTTACTATCTGCGCGGCCGCACCGGCAAATCGGCGCGTATTGCCGAGCGCAAGATCACCAAGCCGGCCAGCTAAGTCAGGGCACAAGCCACAGACCACGCACACCGTGTTCGAAAAGGCGCCCTGGCATTCCAGCCGGGGCGCTTTTTCCATTTGGGGATATGTGAATTGCCATGCGCCATGCCTCTCGCTTGCTTGTCCTTTGCGCGCTCGCCATCAGCGCGCCTGTCCGCGCCAAGGAGCCGGTGATGGCCTCCACGTCGGCGCAAACCCTCTCGCTCGAGCGCGTGTTCGCCAGCCCGGGCCTGGCCGGCGCGGTGCCGCGCGCGGTCAAGCTTTCGCCCGATGGCCGGTTCGTCACGGTGCTGCGGGGTCGCGCGGAGGACCGTGAGCGCTATGACCTGTGGGGCTTCGATCGCAAGGCAGGCGGCTGGCGGATGCTGGTCGATTCGCTCAAGCTGTCGTCGGGCCGCGAACTCAGCGAAGCCGAGAAGATGCAGCGCGAGCGCCAGCGCATCGGCGACATCAAAGGCATCGTCAGCTATGAATGGACCAAAGACAGCAAGGCGGTGCTGGTACCGGTCGATGGCGATCTCTATCTCGCCGGGCTCGACGGAACCTCGCGCAAGATCGCGGGGACCAGCGGCGGCGAGCTGAACCCCGAGCTCGGGCCAAAGGGCCAGCAAATCGCTTTCGTGCGCGAGCGGCGCTTGTTCGTCGGCCCGGTCGATGGTGCCAGCCAGTCGCAGCCGATCACCCCCGCCGAAAGCGCCGAAACAGTGCATTGGGGCGAGGCGGAATTTGTCGCGCAAGAGGAAATGGACCGGTTCAAGGGCTTCTGGTGGTCGCCCGATGAAAGCCGCCTTGCCGTGGAGCGCTTCGACGAGGCCGGGGTCGGCATTGTCACCCGCGCGGCGATTGGCGCAGAGGGCACCAAGACGTTCGACCAGCGCTATCCCATCGCCGGCAGCGCCAATGCGCAAGTCTCGCTGTGGATCATCGCCTGCGACGGCAGCGCCCGGGTCCAGGTCGATCTGGGGCCGGATAAGGACATCTACCTCGCCCGCGCCGACTGGGCGCCCGACGGCAAGACGCTCTATGTGCAGCGCGAAAACCGCGCGCAGACCGTGCTCGACATGCTCGCGGTGGATCCGGCCACTGGCAAGTCCAGCGTGCTGTTCACCGAACGCGCCGCGCCTGGCGGCTGGATCAACCTGTCACATGGCTACCGCTTCCTCAAGGACGGCAGCCTGATCTGGCGCTCCGAGCGCGACGGCTTTGCCCATCTCTATCGCTGGCGCGGCGGCACGTGGGAGCAATTGACCAAGGGCCCGTGGGTGGTCACCGATCTGGTCGGCATCGACGAGAAGGCCGGGCGGGTGACTTTCACGGCGACGAAAGACGATGTTCTTGCAGCGCAAGTCTATGCGCTCGATCTGGCCGCGCCCGAAAAGATCGCCCGGCTGACCGATCCGGCTTACGCCAACGACGCCTCGATGGACCGCAAGGGCCAGACTCTGGTGATCACGCGCAGCGCCGACAACCAGCCGCCGCAGTCCTATCTCGCCGATGCGGCGGGCAAGCGCCTGTCCTGGATCGAGGAAAACCGCGTCGAGGGCGCGCACCCCTATGTGCCCTATCTCGCCAGCCACCGCCCGGCCACGTTCGGCACGCTGAACGCGGCCGATGGCACGGTGCTGCACTGGATGATGATCACCCCGCCGCTGGTGCCCGGCAAGCGCTATCCCGCGTTCACCTACCATTACGGCGGACCGCACGCGCAAGTCGTCCAGCGCGGCTGGCAGGGCGCGCTGGCGCAGGCGATCGTCGACAAGGGCTACATCTATTTCGCGATCGACGGGCGCGGCTCGGACAATCGCGGCGTGGCCTTCGAAACCGCGATTTCGCGCGCGATGGGCAGCGTCGAGGTCGCTGATCAGCTGGTCGGTGCCAATTATCTGAAAACGCTTGATTTCGTCGATCCCAAACGGGTCAGCACGTTCGGCTGGTCCTATGGCGGATACATGACGATCAAGATGCTCCAGGCCAATCCGGGTGCCTATGCAGCGGGCATCGCGGTCGCGCCGGTAACCCGCTGGCAGCTTTATGATACGCATTACACCGAGCGCTATCTCGGCGATCCGAACAAGGAGCCGAAGGTCTACGAAGCGTCGAATGCGCTCGCCGACACGGGCAAGATCACCGATCCCCTGCTGGTGATCCACGGCATGGCCGACGACAACGTGGTGTTCGAAAACTCCACCGCGCTCATCGCCAAGCTGCAGGCCGAGGCGGTGCCGTTCGAAATGATGCTCTATCCCGGCTTCACCCACCGCATCAGCGGGCCCAAAGTGAGCAAACATCTTTACGAGACGATGTTCCGCTTTCTCGATCGCCACGGCGCGGGGAGCGGGCAATAAGGTTTAAGGCTTGGCAGCGCGCCTCCCGCCGCTACTAAGCCGCAAAAGGCCCGCTCTGCCGGGCCACAAGGAGCAAGAACATGGGTTACCGGGTAGTGGTCGTGGGCGCGACCGGCAATGTCGGCCGCGAGATGCTCAACATCCTCGCCGAGCGGGAATTTCCCGCCGATGAAGTCGCGGTGGTCGCAAGCCCGCGCTCGCAAGGGCTGACCATCGAATACGGCGACACCGGTCGCATGCTCAAAGTGCAGAATGTCGAGAACTTCGACTTCGCGGGCTGGGATATCGCGCTGTTCGCCGCCGGCTCCGGCCCGACCAAGATCTACGCGCCCAAGGCGGCGGCGGCGGGCTGCGTCGTGATCGACAATTCCTCGCTGTACCGCATGGACCCCGATGTGCCGCTGATCGTGCCCGAGGTGAACCCCGATGCGATCGACGGCTACAAGCGCAAGATGATCATCGCCAATCCCAATTGCTCCACCGCGCAGATGGTCGTCGCGCTCAAACCCTTGCACGATGCCGCCAAGATCAAGCGTGTCGTCGTCTCGACCTACCAGTCGGTCTCGGGCGCGGGCAAGGAAGGCATGGACGAGCTGTTCGAACAGAGCCGTGCGATCTTCGTCGGCGACGAGGTCTCGGTCACCAAGTTCACCAAGCAGATCGCCTTCAACGTGATCCCGCACATCGATGTGTTCCTCGATGACGGCTTCACCAAGGAAGAGTGGAAGATGGTGGTCGAGACCAAGAAGATCCTCGATCCCAAGATCAAGGTCGTAGCCACCTGCGTGCGCGTGCCCGTTTTCGTCGGGCATTCCGAGGCGATCAACATCGAGTTCGAGAACGAGATCTCGGCGGCTGAGGCGCAAGACCTGCTGCGCGAGGCCCCGGGCATCATGCTGATCGATAAGCGCGAGGATGGCGGCTATGTCACCCCCATCGAATGCGTCGGCGATTTCGCCACGTATGTCAGCCGCGTGCGCGAAGACCCCACGGTCGATAATGGGCTGGTATTGTGGTGCGTCTCGGATAACTTGCGCAAAGGCGCGGCGCTCAATGCCGTGCAGATCGCCGAACTGCTCGGCCGCCGCCACCTGAAAAAGGGCTGATGGCCAGCCATGACCAGCGCATAGCCGCCGCGCCGCGCGGCCTGGCTCCTGGGGGGGAGCATGGGGAATGCTAGCCCAGCTTGATCTGCTCCATGGTGTCGCCGGCTTGCTCGTCGGTTTCCTCGTCGGGATGACCGGCGTCGGCGGCGGCTCGCTGATGACCCCGCTGCTCGTGCTGCTGTTCGGGGTCAGCCCGGGCACCGCGGTGGGCACGGACCTGCTGTTCGCCGCGGTCACCAAGATGGCCGGAACCGCGGTCCATGGGCAGCGGCAGAGCGTGGAGTGGAAGATCGTCGGGCGGTTGGCGCTGGGCAGTGTTCCGGCGGCGGCGGTCACGCTCTATGCGCTGTCGTGGCTGGGCAAAATGGGCAAGGAAGCCAACGGGGTGATCCTCACCGTGCTGGGCGTCATGCTCATCCTCACTGCCATTGCCACGCTGCTGCAAAGGCAGATTGCGAACTATGCCAAGGCGCATGAGCGGCTCGGCGACGCACAGGCGCTGATGCCCACAGTCGTGCTCGGCATGATCCTGGGCACGGTCGTCTCGATTTCCTCGGTGGGGGCGGGCGCGATCGGGGTCACCGTGCTGCTCACGCTCTATCCCGCCTTGCGCGTGGCGCGGATCGTCGGCACCGATATCGCGCATGCCGTGCCCTTGACCCTCGTCGCCGGGTTTGGCCATTGGCTGCTCGGCGGGGTCGATCCGCTGCTGCTGCTCAATCTGCTGCTCGGCTCGATCCCCGGCGTGATTGTCGGCAGCCTGATCTCGACCCGCTCGGCCGACCATATCCTGCGCCCGGTGCTGGCCTCGGTCCTGCTGATCTCGGGCGTGAGGTTGCTGTTATGACCGTCGAGACTTTTCCCGGTTTCGGTGGCACCAGCCTCGCGCTGCACCGGCTCGGCGCAGGCCGCCCGGTGATCCTGCTCCACGGCCTGTTCTCTTCGGCCGACGTGAACTGGATCAAGTTCGGCACCGCCGCGCGCCTTGCCGAGGCGGGCTTTGAATGCCTGATGCCCGATCTGCGCGCCCACGGCCAGAGCGCCGCGCCGCTTGATCCTGAGGCCTACCCGCCCGACGTGCTTGCGCGCGATCTTGAGGCTATGGTTAAGCATATAGGTCTGACTACCTACGATCTTGTCGGATTCTCGCTCGGCGCGCGCACCGCCGCGCGCGGCGTGCTGGCGGGACTCGCGCCGCGGCGGCTGGTGCTCGCGGGCATGGGGCTGGAAGGGCTCGCGGGCTGGGCGCGGCGGCAGGATTTCTTCACCGATGTCTTGGACCGGTTCGGCACGATCCGCCCCGGCGATCCTGCCTATTTCGCGCAGCAGTTCCTCAAGACCATGGCGCTCGACCGCGACGCCCTGCGCCTCCTGCTCACCACCAGCGCCGACACCGATCCCGCCGCGCTCACCGGTATCATGATGCCGACACTGGTGCTCTGCGGCGCCGACGACAACGACAACGGCAACCCCGACCGCCTCGCCGCCGCACTGCCCAGCGCCCGCCGCGCGGTGATCCCGGGCAGCCACATGAGCTCGGTCACATTCCCGGAGATGGGCGAGGAACTGGCCGCGTTTCTCGGCGCACCAGATTAAGTTGCAATTCGCAATCCATTTTGCCATGCTGCGCGGAACCATATGAAAGCGGCGGCAATGCGGATCATCATGACAGGGGCGACGGCCGGGTTCGGCCAAGTGGCGGCGCGGCACGTGGCGGACGCGGGCGCGCAGCTGATGATCGGCGCGCGCGGCGGGGCAAGGCGCTCGCCCGGTTTTGCGGCCGAGATGGCCGAGCTCGATCTCGCATCGCTGGCCTCGGTCCGCGCTTTTGCCGCGCAGGTTTTGAACGGACCGCCAATCGATGCGGTGGTGTGCAATGGCGGGCTTCAGTTCACCAGCCTCGAGCGGACCGCCGATGGCTTCGAGCGCACCTTCGCGGTCAATCACCTGTCGCACTATCTGCTGATCCGGCTCTTGCTCCCCGCGCTCGCGCCGGGCGCGCGGGTGATCATGACCGGGAGCGGCACGCACGATCCGGCGGAAAAGTCGATCGTCACCCCGCCGCGCCATGCCGAGGCCGTTTGGCTGGCGTACCCCGACCGCGATCCGAATCCCGAAAAATCGCCGCGCAATGCGGGGTTTCGCGCGTATTCCTCATCTAAATTGTGCAATATCATGACCGCGCGCGAGATCGCTGTGCGCCACCCTGAGCTCAGCGCGACGGCATTCGATCCGGGCTATGTCCCCGGCACCCGGCTCGGCCGCGACAATCCGGCCTGGATAGCGTGGCTCGCCGGCAAGATCATCCCGCTGACGATGAAGCGCGACCGCACCAGCACCGTCGCCGCCTCGGGCCGCGCCCACGCCGATCTCGCGCTCAGCGCCGCCCATGCGGGCGAGCGCGGCACCTACTGGGCCATGCGCGGCGGCAGGTGCATCGCCATGGCCCCCTCCGCGCTCGCGCAAGACGCCTCCGCCTGCGCCAAACTCTGGGACGACAGCGCACGGCTGGTCGGGCTCTAAACCCCGCGCCCCGGCGAAGGCCGGGGCCTCAGTCCGGCCATAAGAAGCAATCGCTGGCTTGCGGTCAGGAATGATTTGCCTGCCACGGGAAAGGAACATCGACGCAGGCGCGTTTACAGGCACAGTGACCCTGTCACCGCAACCGAACTTCCCGGGGAGGGAACCATGCACTTGCATCGTCTAAGTCTTGCCGTGATCGTTTCGGTCGCTGGTGCAGGCGTTGCCCAAGCAGAAGGCCCGCGCGCCGAAATTCACGGCGGCTTTGATCGCCTCTCGAACAAGCGCTTTTTCAGCCCGTCGGACTCAACTTTCAGGCCGGTCGAGGGCGGCGTCTATGGCTTCGGCATCGGTTACGACCAGCCGCTCGGAAAGAAGGTTTTCGTCGGTCTTGAGGGCAATGCCGATTTCAGCACGGGGATACGCTGTCAGGTCAATCCGCTGGTTGCTTTCGTTGCGCCGGGCATATTCGAATCATGCCTGCGCCCTGGACGCGATCTGAGCGCGAATGCGCGCCTTGGCGTCAAGCTCGGCAGCGCGCGCACCCGGCTCTACGCGCTGGCGGGATATAGCAATTTGCGGCTGACATCATCGTTCCAGATGAATCGCGGCCCGCGGACCGGGCTCAATTCGCAAAACCGCGACGGCTTCCGCGTCGGCGCGGGGATCGAACACAGCATCGACAAGCGCTTTTACGGCAAGATCGAGTATCGCTATTCGGACTACGGCAACCGCGTCAACCGCAACCAGGCCCTTGCCGGGGTCGGCATCCGCTTCTGATGTCCGCCGCCGCGTAGTTTGCAAGACTCAGGCGCGCGTGGAAACTTCTTCAGTTGGATTTGCGGGGCTGATTTTTCGGGGGCTGCCCAAAGTGTGGTGCTGAGGTGGCCTCAAAAAGAATTTTCCTACATGCCACTTTCCCAGCATAGCCCGCCCTGCTCTTTGAACCGTGGATACCCTATCCCGCGCTGTCACCCCGTCCTCCGCCCGCAAGGCCGCATCGCCTGCTGACTGAGGAGGGGCGGCGCTGTGCCTGCAGGGCCGTCTCCAACAGACCGTTTTTTGCGGTGCTGCGCGGGCGCAACGCGCCCCGGAAAAAATGTCTTGAATTTCAATGGAATACGCCATCCACCCCGGGCCCCGAGTTTTCTCTCAGGACTGTGTAAACTATGTAAACTTGGCCTTGCAAAGTCGCTCGCCCGTCAAGCACCATTACCCCCTTCCCCGGTGGGGAAGGGCTGGGGAAGGGGGTTCGGCGCTTGCGGGTAAAAGAGGCCACCTGCGAGCGGGCGCACCCCTCCCCAACCCCTCCCCGAGCGTTAAGCGGATAGGCGACTCGTTGCCAGCGCCGCAGCCGCTTTAGCGGAACGGCGGCTCGTTGAACGCGCGCAGTTTGCGGCTGTGGAGGCGGGGGCCTTCGGCGCGGAGCAGTTTGCACGCTGTGGTGCCGATGGCGAGGTGCGAGGAGATCGCTTCTTCATAGAAGCGATTCGCCTGGCCCGGCAGTTTGAGTTCGCCGTGCAGCGGCTTGTCGGAGACGCACAGCAAGGTGCCGTAGGGCACGCGGAAGCGGTAGCCTTGCGCCGCGATCGTTGCGCTCTCCATGTCGATGCCCACCGCGCGGCTGAGGCTGAGGCGCTTGGCCGAGTGCGAATAGCGCAGCTCCCAGTTGCGGTCGTCGGTGGTCACCACCGTGCCCGTGCGCATCCGCCGCTTGAGATCGGAGCCATCCGCGCCGCTGACCATCTCGGCGGCATGCGCCAGCGCCACTTGCACTTCGGCGATGGCGGGGATCGGGATCTCGGGCGGGAGAACCGGATCGAGCACATGGTCGTCGCGCAGATAGGCGTGGGCCAGCACATAGTCGCCGATCTTCTGCGTCGGGCGCAGGCCGCCGCAGTGCCCGATCATCAGCCACGCCTCGGGCCGCAGCACGGCGAGATGATCGCAGATCGTCTTGGCGTTGGAGGGGCCGACGCCGATATTGACGAGCGTGATGCCGCTGCGGTCGGGCGCGATCAGGTGGTAGGCGGGCATCTGGTGCCGCCGCCACGCGGTGTCCGAAAGCCGCGCGCGCGCATTGGGTGTCGGCGCATCGAGCGTGAGCCCGCCCGCGCCGGAAAGCGCGGTATAGCCGTCTGTGCCCAGCTGCGTGCCTGCCCAGTCAACGAATTCATCGACATAGCGGTGATAGTTCGTAAACAAGATGTAGCGCTGAAAGTCTTCCGGCCGCGTGCCGGTGTAGTGCGCCAGCCGGGCGAGGCTGAAATCGGTGCGCAGCCCGTCGAACAGCGAGAGCGGCAGCGGCCCGTCGCCTACGGTATATTCGCCATCGGCAATCTCGTCGCCGATATGCGCCAGTTCGGCCGCCGGGAAATGGCGCGCGAGGTCCTGCGGGCTGACCCGCCCCATCTGCGCGCCGAGGCTGCCATCGAGCACATAGGCAAAGGGGATTTCCTGCGCCGAGGGCACCGCTTCGATTGCCGCGTCGAACCCCTGGAGGATGATATCGAGCTGCTCGGTCAGGTAATCGGCAAACAGCGCGGGGCGGGTCACCGTGCAGGCATACGTGCCGCGCTGGCTCAGCCGGCCGAACGCGCGGCCGGTCGATTCGGTGCGCGGCTCGCCGTGGAAATGGATGCGCAGCTCGGGGTAGCAATAGCTGCCGTCGCGGCGGCGTTCCTCGGGCGGCAGCGCGCCGGTGCTGGCAAAGGCCAGAATGTCGGCGCGCAGCACCGCGACGGCGGCATCGTAGAGGCGATTGAGTTCGGCGATGATTGCGGCGATCGGTTCCATCGCTCCGGTGTTATCGTGCCTTGCCACCCTTGGAAAGGGCATCGCCGCGCCGGTCCTCAGCGCCGCCGCACCAGCACCTGCCGCGATTTGACATGGCCCGCCAGCTCGTCCGGGTAGAAATAGACCGGGCGCAAGTCGCCGCGGGCATAGCGCTCGACCTGATCGGCAAAGTGCGGTGAGGCGGGATCGCTGCTTTCGCCGCCGATGCTGATCGCCCGCGCCTTGACCCGCGGACCGAATTCGACCGCCGCGACAAAGCTGTTGCCATACGTGCCGTACGTCCGCTTCGTGCCCGGATAGCGTTCCGCACCGAACGCGGCGAGCGAGCCCCATTGCGCGCTGGTAAACGGGATCGGCGTGCTCGGCCGGGCATCGCTGAAGGTCTGCTCGATCGCCCCGTCGTTGCGCTGGTAACGGTTGATCTCGCCCCACGGCACCTGCCAGTCGCCGAAATCGGCCTTGAGCCGCGCGGTGGCCTCGTCGAGCGCGGCCAGCCGCTGCGCACCGCTCGCCCGCGTCTCCATCCACTGGAGCACGGGGGCCTGCGCTGCGTTCGCCTCTGCGACCACCTTGGCCCAGAGCGTCTCGCCCCATTGCACCGCCAGCGTGGTGGCGGTTGAGGTGAGGCCCCAGCGCCGGTCCCAGCCTTTGAGCAGCGCGATCGGTGCGGCGCGCGCGGCATCGGGCGCGGCCTCGTGCGCGGCGATCAGCCCGGGCAGCAGCCGGTCGAACGCAGGCAGCGCGGGATCGTAAGCCGCGCCGAGCAGCCCATCGAGCGTGAAATCGCGCCGCTTGCCCAGCACCGCCTGCGCATGCGGGGTGCGCGCATTGATGCCCGCCTCGTCCATGTACGCCGGATAATCGGCGGCGCGCGGGCTGTCTGCTCCTGCCGCCCACCATGGCCCATCGTTGACATTGAACACCCAGCCGTTGGCCGGATTGATCACATTGGGCAGGCTGGCAATGGTGTGCAGCCCTTTCCAGTCGGCCGCCGGATCGCTGCCATCGACCGGGGCCTGCCAATTGAAGCGGGTGTCGCGGATCGGCACGAATTGCGGGTGGAGATAGGCGGTCTCGCCCTTGCTGTCGGCAAACAGCGTGTCGTTCGAAGAATTGGCCTGCAGCGCCGCCACTTTGAGAAAGCTCGCCAGATCCCGCGTCTTGGTGCGCAGGAAGCTCTGCTGCAGCGCCGGGATCGGGCGGTTCATTAGCGCAAACGCGATCCATTTGCCGCCTTCCTCGCGGACAATCGGCCCGTGGTGGCTGGCAAAAGTGGTGAAGGTGCGGCTGGCGAGCGAACCATCCGCTTGCCGCACTTTGAGCGTGACAGCGGTTTCGCGCAGCGTGCGCACTTTGTTGCCATAACGATAGCCGCGCTTGCCATCAGGACCCGCCGCCAGCGTCTCGGCGAACTCATCGACATTGTCGACCCCGCTCGAGGTGTGCATCCAGCCCGCGTGCGCGTTGAAACCCTGGTAAATGAAGAACTGGCCCCAGGTCGCCGCGCCATAGGCATTGAGCCCTTCGCGGCTGGTCACCTGCTGCTCGGCGCGGAAGAAGAAGCTGGTATGCGGATTGATCAGCAGCAGCGCCTTGCCCGCCGCGGTGTGCGACGGCGCGATGGCGATGCCGTTGGAGCCCAAGGGTTCGCGCAGAACCAGCCCGCGCTCGTCGTCGGTCATCGCCACGCTGCGCTTGGCGTAGAACGCCTCGAGCTGCGAGAGCGGCACCCGCTCGATGTCGCCGCCGATGCTGCCTTCGGTAAAGCTCAAAGCCATCCACGGCTCGAACCGCGTGATCACGCGGGGGCGCACGTCCGGATGGTCCTGCAGATAGGCGTTGAGCCCGGCGGCCCACGCGTCCATCAGCGCGCGCAGCCACGCCGGGCTCTTCGCATAGTCGGCCTTGAGCGTGGCCGGATCGATGAACAGCCGCTGGCGCAAGTCCTGCCACAGCGCCGCCTCGCCCTCTGCTTCGGCAAGCCGGCCGAGGCTGACTAGATAGTTGCGCTCGATTCGGGGGAAATCGTCCTGCGCCTGCGCATAGATCATGCCGTAGACCGCATCGGCATCGCTCGCGCCGGAGATATGCGCGATGCCCCATTCGTCGCGTTCGATAACCACTTGGGCCGGTTTGGCGAGCGGCTTGGCAAAGGACGTATACGGCACCGCCGCGACCAGCAGTGCGGCCAGCGCGGCGCGACGTTTCGGATTCATCTTTGACCTCACCCTGATTTCCTCGAGCTAAGGCGCTTACGCCCATGATTTGATTGATCAATATCACACAAAAAACACATCGCGACAGCAGCAGGACAGGCATTGAACGCACCGGATATGGTCAACGCTAAGCGCCCTTTGCTTAGTCTTTCCCCTTAAGATTTCCTTGCTTAATCCCTCCGATAACGCCGCCAACAAAGGAGGGTTATCATGGGGATCGCAGGAACGACAGGTACCGCTTTAGACCGCACAATCGGCCTCATTGCCAACGATTATGGCCTCAATGTCCGCGTTTCGGGTGCGGGAATTCGCGAAGGCGCCGCTGCTGCCGATGGCATGAACGGCCTGATCGTTGATGCGATCCGCAAGCAGGGTCTCGCCAACGACGGCAATATCACCACCTCCGATGTCTATTCGATCAACACCTACCTTCGCGCCACGGCGCTCGCCAAGTTCACCAGCTTTCACGGCAACGACGAAAACGGGATCGAAACAGGCTTCCACACCGTGCAGGGCGACGGCAGCATCACCCGCCTGTTCGATCAAAACGGTGTCGATACCGTGCTCGACGGCATTTATCACATCGCGTTTGCGATCCGCGACGACCGGTTTCTCAACGAGGATGGCAATGCCAACGCCTGTGTCAGCGATGTTGCCCACTGGCTGAATGCTCTGCTCGCGCCCGATCTTTCGGCGGGTACACTGGCCAACAGCGCGGCCAATCCCAGGTTTCGCGGCACAACGGGAACCGGGCTGGATTCGCTGGTCGACATTATCGTCAACGACGCCGGCCTCAACGACCGCCTCTCGCAAAGCCAGATCAACGCGGGCGCACGCAGCGCGGACGGGATGGGCCGGATCATTGCCGAGGGAGTGCGCGCCACCGGCATCGCCGACGACGGCAAGTTCGACACGTTCGACATGATCGCGCTCAACCGCTGGATTCACGGCAATCGCCTCACCCAATGGGTCGATCTTCACGGCGATGACGAGAACGGCATCGAAACCGGCTTCCATCTCGTCCAGAACGACGGGGGCCGCAGCTATCTGTTCGGCGAGAAGGCGGTCGATACGATTGCCGATGGGCTCTATCATCTGGGTTTCGCCATCAGCGGCGACCGGCTGGTCAACGAAGACGGCAATGCCAATGCCCGTCTGGATGACGTCTCGGACTGGCTCAATCTCCTGCTGGCCGACGATCTGGCGAACGGCAATCTCGCCAGCGGCAAAGCGCCGATCAACCCGGCGACGCTCGCCTCGGACGTGGCTTTTTCGCGCACCGCAGCGGTGACCGACAACGGCGTCACCGGTGCGGTCGATGCCGGGCGAGTGCCGGCGATGAATCTCAGGGACGGCACCATCGCGCTCGATTTCGTCGCCAATCGCCCCGATGATGGCCGCAACCATGTGATCTTTTCGAAGGACGGGTCGTCGAACGCGGCGGGCGACATCACCGCGTTCATCAGCAGAGGCGCGCTCTATGTCCTGGTGCAGGACGGCTCGCGCGATTTCTGGATCAAGGCCGATGACATCACCATCGAGGCGGGCCGCCAATATTCGTTCGCGGTGACCTTCGGCAGCGACGGGGTGTCGCTCTGGCTCAATGGCGAGCATGTCGCCGCGCAGCTCGATGCGACTGGCGGATTGGGGTCCAACGCGCGCGCGCTGGTCATCGGCGGCGGAAGCTGGGGCCGCAGCGCCAGCCGACCAAGCGATATCGGCGACCATCTTGATGGCAGGGTATCGAACTTTACCGTCTACGACCGGTCGCTCGATCGGTTCGAGCTGGCCGCAGTGAACCGGTCGGGCGCGCTGCCCGACGATTGGACCGGCAGCGCGGCGGCGCTCGGCGATCAGCCTGCGGCACGCGCAGGAACCGGGCTCGCCGGCGAAGTGTTCAATCGCGGCGCGGGGTTCGACAATATCAACGATCTGATCGCGCAGGCCGCGACCAACCCTGCCGACTTTCTCCTCACTGCCAAGACCGTCGATTTCGGCGGGTTTGAGGAGGTCAAGACGCTCGGCGAGTTCCTCGGCGGCAATGCCAGCCTGACCGGCGGCGGCAGCGCCACCGAACTGACCACGATCGGCCTCCATCTGAGCGGGTTCATCTGGCTCGAGGCGGGTTCGCATCTGCTGTCGGTGCGATCGGACGATGGCTTCCGGCTGAGCATCGGCGGCGATGAACTGTCGCGCTATGATTGGGGCCGGGGGTTTTCGGCCACCAGCAAGACGATCACGATCGAAAGTTCAGGCCTTTATGCGCTCGATCTCCATTACTTCGATAACTTCGGGCCGGAAGGCCTGCGGCTCGAACTCGATGGCAAAACGGTCGGCGCGGACCGGTTCTATGCCTCCGTTGCCGATTATCAGGCGGCGCTCGCCGCAAACGGCCCGATGCCCGATGGCGGATTGGCCGACAGCTACAGCGGCCCCGTGGGCACGACAGGCACCGGGCTCGACCAGTTGATCGAAATGATCGGCCGGGATGAGGGCCTCGTCAACAACGTCTCGTCCGCGCAGATCGCCACCGGGGCCGCCGCTGCCGACACGATCAACCATCTGATCATCGATGCGATCGCGGCCACCGGCGCGATGGAGGACGGCCGCCTTTCGGTTGCCGAAACCTATGACCTCGGCGACTGGATCCGCGCCAATGCGCTCGGAGTGTTCGTTGCCGCACACGGCGACGACGAGAACGGCCTCGAAACCGGTTTCCACACCGTTCAGGGGGATGGCGGCACCAGCTATCTGTTTGGCGAGGACGCGGTCAACACCGTGATGGACGGGCTTTACCACATCGGTTTCGAGACCCGGGGGGACCGCTTTGCCAACGAGGACGGCAATGCCAACGCGCGCGTTGAAACCGTCACCTATTGGCTCAACGAACTGCTCGGCAATGCGCCGCTGCCGCCGCCGGGGCCGGGCACCACGCCGCTGCTGGGCAGCGCCGCGCAGCCCGATGTCGTGGTCAGCGAAGGGCTCAATTCGCGGCTGGCTGCCGGGGCCCGGACCCTGACGCTGAAAGGATCGGCGATCAACGGCGCGGGCAATTCTGGCAGCAACACCCTCACCGGTAATACCGGAGCCAACCAGCTCGATGGCGGGGCGGGAGATGACACGCTGTCGGGCGGCGCTGGCAACGATTCGCTGGTAGGCGGTCTCGGCAAGGATACCATGGTCGGCGGCGCGGGCGACGACTCCTATTGGATCGACAATGTCGGCGACAGCGTTTCCGAGATCGGCAGCCCGACGGGCGGCACCGATACCGTCACGATCGAAAGCAGCACCGTCAGAACCTATACGCTGGCCAGCGGGGTCGAAAATGCCTCGGTTATCGGCAGCACGCCGATCGCGCTCACGGGCAATGACATGCGCAACACGATGTCGGGCGGGGCAGGCGCTGATCGGCTTGACGGTCTGGCCGCCGACGACATGCTTTCCGGCGGTGACGGCAACGACACCCTGTTCGGCGGCGAAGGCAACGATACGCTGGACGGCGAGGACGGCAACGACATTCTCATCGGCGGCAACGGCAACGACAAGCTCGAGGGCGGTGCCGGCGTCGACACCATGACCGGCGGGCTTGGCAACGATACCTATTTCGTGACCGCGGGCGACCGGGTGGTTGAAGGTGCCGATGTCGGCCGCGACAGGGTCTATGCCTCGGTCAGCTATGTGCTGGGCGAGAACGTGGAAGAGCTCGTGCTGACCGGGTCCGCCGCCAATGGAAACGGCAATACCCTCGCCAACAACATCTCCGGCAATGATGCTGCCAATATCATCAATGGCGGAGCCGGTGCCGACGTGATGAGTGGCCGGGGCGGCGACGACACCTATATCGTTGATGATACCCGAGACATTGTCGCCGAGGCGATGGGCGGAGGGGCCGACCGGGTTCAGGCCAGCGCGAGTTTTACGCTCGGCGATAATGTCGAGGTGCTGACTTTGACCGGCACCGGGGCGATCAACGGCTCGGGCAACGCGGGCGCGAACTTCGTGGCGGGCAATGACAGCGCCAATGTGCTCAATGGCCGCGACGGCAACGATACATTGTGGGGCAAAGGCGGCAACGACATCCTGATCGGCGGGACCGGCGCCGATAGCCTGAGCGGCGGCGCAGGCGCGGACAAGTTCGTGTTCAACGGCACCTGGGAATCGACATTCGATGCAAAGGGCCGCGACAGGATCACCGACTTCGCGCAGGCTGATCACGACCTCATCGATCTCTCCCGGATCGACGCCAACGGGACTGATGCCGGTGACGGCGCGTTCAAGCTGGTGACGGCATTTGACGGATCGCGCGGCGCGCTGGTGGTTGCCGCACAAGGCACGCAATGGTTGGTCTCGGGCGATGTCAACGGCGACAAGATCGCGGATCTTGCAATCCTGGTGACGAGCGCGACCCAGCTGCTGGCGGCCGATTTCGTGATGTAACGCCCGTCCTCGACAATCCTGCTGCATGGTAAAAGGGGCGCCCGTTGCCGGACGCCCCTTTTTCTCTGGTGCTGCGCTGCGAAAAGCCGGTCAGGCTTCGGCAGCCGCCTCAGGCTCTGCATCGAGCAGATCGGCCGGGATTTCGCCCGGTTCGGCATTGGGATCATAAGCTTCGGTAAAGCCGCCTTCGTCGTTGTCGAACATCGCCGACATGACATCGACGCCCTGCGATTGCAGCGCGGCTTCGTCGGGCGAACGGGCGACGTTGACTTTGACCGTGACCACCACTTCGGGGTGGAGCGAGACTTTGACAGTCGAGACGCCGATCGCCTTGATCGGGCGTTCGAGCACGATCATCGACTTGTTCACCTTGGCGCCTTGTTCGACCAGCGAATCGACGATGTCGCGCACCGAAACCGAACCATAAAGCTGGCCCGAATTCGACGAGGCGCGGATCAGGACGACCTCGCGGCCTTCCACATTGGCCGCTTCGCCGCTGGCTTCTTCACGGCGCTTGGCGTTATCCGCCTCGATCCGCGCGCGGTTGGCTTCGAAAACCTTGCGGTTGGCGTCGTTGGCGCGAAGCGCCTTCTTGTTGGGCAGCAGAAAGTTGCGGGCATAGCCGTCTTTGACGTTCACAACGTCGCCGATGGTGCCGAGCTTCTCGATGCGCTCGAGCAGGATGATCTGCATGGTGGCGCTCCTTACTTCACGATGTAGGGAAGCAGGCCGATGTGCCGGGCGCGCTTGATCGCCTGGCCCAGCTCGCGCTGCTTCTTTGTCGAGACGGCGGTGATGCGGCTTGGCACGATCTTGCCGCGTTCGGACATGAAGCCCTGCAGCAGGCGCACGTCTTTATAGTCGATCGCCGGCGCGCCTTTGCCCGAAAACGGGCAGGACTTGCGGCGGCGGAAAAAGGGACGGGCCATGGATTATTCCCCCTCGCGTTCGCGGCGGCGGGTGCGCTCGCGGTCGTTCTTGCGCATCATTGCCGAAGGACCGGCCTCGTGCTCGTCAACGCGCACGGTGAGGAAACGGATGATGTCCTCGTTGATCGCGGTCTGGCGCTCAAGCTCGGCGATCACGCCGGTGGGCGCGTCGATATTGAGCATCACGAAGTGCGCCTTGCGGTTCTTCTGGATCTTGTAGGCCAGCGAACGCAGACCCCACTGTTCGGCCTTGGTGACCTTGCCGTGGTTGGTTTCGACGATTTCGGTGGCAGTGGCGGCGAGCGCGTCGACCTGAGCCTGGCTCAGATCCTGACGCGCCAGAAATACATGCTCGTATAGAGCCATGCGCTTGGCGTCCTTTTGCATTCCAACCGATCGCTGGCTGATCCGCACGATTGCGGGGCCCCTCCGGCTTTCTTCGATTTCCCGCCAGGCGCGGCACAGCGCGGCGAGCGGGAGCGCAGGCCCTTAGCGGGTTTGGCGGGGAATGCAAGCCCGGTCGGCAATCCTCATGCAGCGTGGCGCACCGGGCGGCTTTCCGCCTTCTGCAGGTGACCGATCGCATAGTCGGCAACCAGCGTGGCAAACACATCCTCATGCAGCGCCAATTCGAACTCGAGCCCAGCGGTCATCGGCTCGGACCATACCACGAACGCGGTCTTGGGCGCGAGACTGGGCAGGAACAGCGTGACCGCCTCGCCGATGCGCAATTTCTCGAGCCCCAAGATCATCGCGCCGCGCGTGGTCATGTCCTTAAGCATGACCGTTGACCGCATCATGCCATGCTTGCAGCGCACCGGAAGCTCGAATCCAACCCGCTTTTCGCGGCGTTTGGAAACAAAAGCGTTGCCCGATTCTTCCAGCTCCATCAGCCTTCTCCACCCATGTATTTACCACATGTGGAAGGACGGCAGCGGGCGGCCAGATTTTAGAGGGGATCAAGCACGATAGGCCATCGCGACGTTGGCGCGCTGATAGAGCGCGCCATATGTCTGCATGATCCCCGCATCGTGCGCGAAGCCAAGCTTTTCGTAGAGGTGGATCGCCGCCGCGCAGTCGCGATTGGTGAGCAGGTACAGCGGATCGGCGGCAAGTTCAGTCGCGCGGGCAATCAGCGCGGCGAGCAGGAATTCGCCTGCTTTCAAGCCGCGCGCGCTCTCGGTCACGCCCATCTTGGTCAGCTCGAACGCGGTGCCGCCGGCCGGGCGCAGCGCGCCGGTGCCGACCACGCCGAGCCCCTCGGCCTCGACGAACAGGATCACGCCGCCCGCCGCTATGATTCTTTCGCGCGGATTGAGCAGCACATCGCGGTCGACCGGTTCGAGCACGAACATCGCCTCGATCCATTCGGCGTTGATGTCATGAAACGCCTGCGCAAGGTCGTCGGAAAATTCGCGGATGGTGAGGCGGGGGGATGTCACGGCTTGGGCTCCAGTGCTGCGGTCCGGCCTTCGACAAGCGCGATTGCGGCGGCAATCGCTTCCTCCGCGCTCAGCGCCGAAGTATCGAGCAAGAGCGCGTCCGCCGCTTGCCGCAGCGGGGCTTGCGTGCGCGCCGCATCGCGGGCATCGCGTGCGGCGAGGTCGGCTTCGATCGCTTCGCGCATCGCTACCTCCCCGCGCTGCTGCATCTCCAGCCAGCGACGCTGCGCACGCGCCGCCACGCTGGCCGTGACGAACAGTTTGGCCTGTGCCCCCGGCGCGATCACCGTGCCGATGTCGCGCCCATCGAGAACCGCTCCGCCGGGCTGCGAGGCAAAGGCGCGCTGCCGCTCGAGCAGTGCCGCGCGCACCGCGCCGTGTACCGAAACCTGGCTGGCCAGCCCGCCGCAAGCTTCGCTGCGCAAGGCCGGATCGGCCAGCAGCGCGTCGGAGAACTGGGCGGCGGCAAGCGCATCGGCAGCATTGTCAGGATCGCCGCCGCGCCGCGCCACCTGGTGCCCCACCGCGCGGTACAGCAGCCCGGTGTCGAGATGCGGCAGGCCGAAATGCACCGCCAGCGCGCGGGCGATCGTGCCCTTGCCCGAAGCGGTCGGGCCATCGACGGCGATGATCATGGAGCGCCCGTCGCGCTGGCGAGCAGCGCTTCGAATACTGGGAAGCTGGTCGCGATGGGGCGGGTGTCGTCAACTTCCACCCCATTGCGGCTGGCAAGCCCCGCCACGGCCATCGCCATGGCAATGCGGTGATCGAGGTGCGTGGCGACCGCGCGGCCCTCTGGTGTGCCTGCCAGCGGCTCTGCGCCGGTGCCATCGATGATCAGGCCATCCTCGGTTTCGGTCACAAGCGCGCCGGCCAGTTCGAGCGCGGCGCGCATCACCGCAATGCGGTCGCTTTCCTTGACGCGCAGCTCTTCGAGGCCCGAAGTCACGGTGCGGCCCGAGGCAAGCGCGGCGGCGACGAACAGCACGGGAAATTCATCGACCATGCTCGGCACCACGGCGGGATCGACTGCAATACCGGTCAGCGCCGATGCGCGCACGCGCAGGTCCGCCACCGGTTCGCCGCCCACGTCGCGCCGATCGAGCTCGTCGATGCTCCCACCCATCGCGCGCAGCACATCGAGCAGCGCGGCGCGGGTGGGATTGAGGCCGACATTCTCGATGATCAGATCCGAGCCTGGCACCAGCAACGCGGCCACGACGAAAAACGCGGCGGACGAAGGGTCGCCGGGCACCTCGATCGCTTGCGGGCGCAATTCGGCCTCGCCGGTCAGGCGGATCACCCGCGTGCCTTGCGCATCGATCCCGACCTCCAGCTCAGCGCCAAACCCGCGCAGCATCCGCTCCGAATGGTCGCGCGTCGGCACCGGCTCGATCACCGTGGTGATGCCGGGCGTATTGAGCCCCGCCAGCAGCACCGCGCTTTTGACTTGCGCCGAGGCGACCGGCAGCCGGTACGTGATCGGCACCGCGGGCATGATCCCGCGCAGGGTGAGCGGCAGGCGGCCTCCCGGACTTGCGGTAAAGCTCGCGCCCATCTGCGAAAGCGGCTCGATCACGCGGCCCATCGGGCGGGCGGAAAGGCTGGCATCGCCAATGAACGTAGCGGTGATCGGATGGCTCGCGACCAGCCCCATCAGCAGCCGCGTCGATGTGCCCGAATTGCCCATGTCGAGCGCGGTGCGCGGCTGGAGCAGGCCGCCCACGCCGACGCCGTCGATTGTCCAAGTGCCGCCCTCGTGCCGCTCGATCGTAGCGCCCATCGCGCGCATCGCGGCGGCAGTGGACAGCACATCTTCGCCTTCCAGCAGCCCGGTGACCTGCGTGCGGCCCACCGCGAGCGCGCCAAGCATGATCGAGCGGTGGCTGATCGATTTGTCCCCCGGAACCCGGATACGGCCCCGCAGCGGGCCGGGGGCGGCAAACCGGCGGGGGCGCATCGCGGCGGGATCGGAGGCGTTCAGGGACAAATCGATCTTTCGGGGCAGGTCACAATGACGCGGGCTTTTGACAGCGGGCAACGCCTATGGCAAGGCGCGCGCCGCGCTTGGTTTCCTGCAAAGAAGCACCAATCAGGCAAATATCTTGGCGCCCGGGCAATTTCCGCACCGGGCAAACATTCGAGGATACTTCATGGTCAAGCCAGAATGGGGCGCAAAACACAGCTGCCCAAAGTGTGGCACCCGTTTTTATGATCTGGGTCACGACGAGCCGGTCACCTGCGTCGAATGCAAATATGCCTGGACACCCGATGCGGTGCTCAAGTCCAAGCAACCGATTCCCTATGAAGAAATCCAGAAGGCAAAGGTTGAGGCGATCCCCGATGCGGATATCGCCGATGAGGATCTGGATATCGACGAGGATTCCGATTCTCCCGACAACGACGTCGATCTTGGCGGCGACGATGATCTGGGCGTTCCGGGCCACGACGGCGAAGACGAGGAATCCTGAGTCGGGAATTTTGATGCTTGGCCGCGCCGCAGGGCCATCCTGCGGTGCGCCCGGCGATTTCGCCGCTGCGCCAAAGAATGCTATTGCCAGCCGGACAGCCCTCGCATAAAGGCGCTGCTCCCGGCGGCATAGCGCCGGAGCGCGTGCCGCCCACGGCATTCGCGCTAGAGATTGTGGGGCCTTAGCTCAGCTGGGAGAGCGCCTGCATGGCATGCAGGAGGTCAGCGGTTCGATCCCGCTAGGCTCCACCACTTGTCTCGAACGTTATGACAGCCCCTCGACCTCGCCGTCCGCGCCCAGCCGGATATGTTCGGCGGCGGCAATGCGGGGCAGGCCGGGCATCGTCGCGATTTCGCCGCAGATCGCCACGACAAAGCCCGCGCCCGCAGCAAGGCGCACTTCGCGCACGCTCAGCACATGGCCCGTCGGCGCGCCCAGCCGCTTGGGATCGCTGGAAAAGCTGTATTGCGTCTTGGCGATGCACACCGGCAAATGTCCGTGTCCGGCATCTTCCCAGCGTTTGAGCTGCGCCCGCACATGAGGGTCGGCGATGGCCTCCACCGCGCGGTAGATGCGCGTCGCCACCGTGTTGATCTTGTCGAACAGCGGCATGGCATCGTCATAAAGCGGCGCAAACTGCGACTGGCCGCGTTCGCACAGCCCCGCTACGGCGTCAGCGAGGTCGGTCGCGCCCGCGCCGCCTTTGGCCCAGTGGTGGCACAGGATCGCGGGTGTCCCTTGCGCTGCTGCTGCCTCTTGCACCACCGCGATTTCAGCAGCGGTGTCGGTCACGAAATGATTGATTGCCACGATCGCGGGCAGGCCGAACTGGCGGATATTCTCTATATGCCGCACCAGATTGGCCGCGCCCCGGCGCACCGCCTCGACATCTTCTGCCGCCAGATTATCCTTGGCCACGCCGCCGTTCATCTTGAGCGCGCGCACCGTCGCCACGATCACCACGGCATCGGGCTTGAGCCCGCTGGAGCGGCATTTGATGTCGCAGAACTTTTCCGCGCCCAGATCCGCGCCAAACCCGGCCTCGGTGACGACATAATCGCCCAGCCTCAGCGCGGTGCGCGTGGCGATCACCGAGTTGCAGCCGTGCGCGATATTGGCAAACGGGCCGCCGTGGATCAGCGCCGGATTGCCCTCCAGGGTCTGCACCAGATTGGGCTTGATCGCCTCCTTCATCAGCACCGCCATCGCGCCGTCGGCTTTCAGATCGCGCGCGGTGATCGGCTGGCGCTCGCGGGTGTAGCCGATGACAATGCGCCCAAGCCGCGCCTCCAGATCGTGGAGGTCGCTCGCCAGACACAGGATCGCCATGACTTCGGAGGCGACGGTGATATCGAAGCCCGATTCGCGCGGATAGCCATTGGCAACGCCGCCCATCGACTGCACGATCTCGCGCAAGGCGCGGTCGTTCACATCGAGTACCCGCCTCCAGACCACGCGGCGCACATCGATCGCCAGCGCGTTGCCCCAGTGGATATGATTGTCGATCATCGCCGCGAGCAGATTGTGCGCTGCCGTCACCGCATGAAAATCGCCGGTGAAATGAAGGTTGATGTCCTCCATCGGCACCACTTGCGAACGCCCGCCGCCGGTCGCTCCGCCCTTGACCCCGAAGCACGGGCCCAGCGACGGCTCGCGCAGAGCGAGCACGGCCTTGCGGCCGGTCAGGTTCAGCGCATCGGCGAGGCCGATCGAGGTCGTGGTCTTGCCCTCGCCCGCCGGGGTGGGGTTGATCGCGGTGACCAGAATGAGCTTGCCCGCCGGGGCCTCGGGCAAGGCCTCGACCGCCAGCTTGGCCTTGTAGCGCCCGTAGAATTCGATCGCATCGTCAGGAATGCCCGCCTTCTCGGCGACTTCGGCGATGGGGCGCAAGGGCACGCTGCGGGCGATTTCGAGATCGGTTGGCATGACCGGATGCTAGCATCAACCGCCCTCATCGCAAGGGCTCACGGCGGGGAGCTAACGTTTCAAACCGATCTCGCGCAGCCGCTCCTGCAGGTAATCATCCGCGAGGATCGACACTGGATAGCGGTCGGGGTTTTGCGCGCTGATGCAACCGGGCAGTGTCTCGATCAGGAAATCGCTGCGCAAGTGCAGGAAGAACGGCATCGAATAGCGGCTCAGCCCGGCGCGCGTGTTTTCGGGGTTGCGCACGCGGTGGGTGGTGCTGGGGAGCACATGGTTGGTCAGGCGTTGCAGCATGTCGCCGATATTGACCACCAGCGCGCCTTCGGGCGGCGAGGCGGGCAGCCACTGACCATCCTTGGTCAGCAGTTCCAGCCCGGCCTCCTCGGCACCCAGCAGCAGCGTGATGAGGTTGATGTCCTCATGCGCTCCCGCCCGGATCGCGCCGCCCCCGCCATCGGGCACCGGCGGATAATGCAGCAGCCGCAGCACCGAATTGCCATCGGCGATCGCCGGATCGAACCAGTCCGCTTCCAGCCCCAGCCACCCCGCGATGCGGCTCAGGATCGCGGCGCCGACACGGTCCAACTCCGCAAAGAGCGCGGTGAACGTCTCGCGGAAACGGGCCGGGGCGGGGGGCCAGAGGTTGGGCGGCATCGCGCCGGCAAGCGGGTGCTCCGCCGGCAGCTCGCGCCCGATATGCCAGAATTCCTTGAGATCGTGCGCCGCCGCGCCTTTCGCGATTTCAGTGCCGAACGGAGTGTAGCCGCGCGCGCCGCCGAGCCCCGCGACATGAAACGCGCGCTTCTCGGCCTCGGGCAGCGCGAACAGCGCCGCAGTCAGCGCCCAGGCCTGCTGCACCAGCGCGGCATCGAGCCCGTGGTCGGTCACCAGCGCAAAACCGAACTGCTCGAAACTGGCCCCCAGATCACGAGCGAGGGCGACAGGCTCGCTGGTCAGCGAAAGCAGCGGGAGCGTAGCGAGGTTCATGCTGTTCGGCCTGCCAAATTGCGGTAATGCCCCGCCATAACCTCAATCCGAAAGTCCTGCATGACCAAAATTGCGCTGAGCAAGCAGCTCTGGCTGATGAAATCGGAGCCCGATGTCTATGGCTGGAATGATCTGGTGGCCGAGGGCGAGGGCACGTGGGACGGCGTGCGCAATCATCTCGCCGCGCGCAATCTGCGCACGATGCAAGCGGGCGACCTTGCGTTCTTCTACCATTCGAACATCGGCAAAGAGATCGTCGGCATCGCGCGTATCAGTGCGGGCGGGCTGACCGACCCCAGCGATCCCGATGGCAAATGGGCGGCGGTGAAAGTAAAACCGGTGGCGCAGCTGGCAAAGCCGGTCACGCTCGCCACAATCAAGGCGACCGAAGCGTTGGCCGAGATGGAATTGGTGCGGCTTTCGCGGCTGTCCGTTTCTGCCGTGCGGCCAGACGAGTGGCAGCTTATTTTGAAGATGGCGGGTGGAACCATCTGATTTCCGGTTCGTTTTCTTGAGGTCACAACCAAGGAGACGAACAATGGGTGAATTTACCGATCGCGCCAAGGGCGCTGCCAACCAGGCTGCCGGTAACATCAAGCAGGCTGTCGGCGATATCAGCAACGACAGCAGCTTGGTCGCCAAAGGCAAGGCGCAGGAGCTGAAAGGCGAGGCGCAGGAAGCCGAAGGCAAGATCAAGGGTGCGATCAAAGACGCGCTCTGATTGCAGCGACGAATGCCGCTTAAAGAAGGCCGCCGTTCACCCGGCGGCCTTTTTCGTGGCCCTGACAATGTCTGGACCAGAGGCACCGGCAACAGTGTCCCGCTGTGGAACTGGCCCGCGAAAGCTGCGCGGGCAGCCTCCCGCTATGGTCAACAAAGCGTTACCATGCAGGTCATGGACGCCAGACTCAATTTCGGCCGGAAGCACTTCGGCCACCCTTTCCGCCAGGGACTCGCCCCGCATGTCATCCAGCCCGGTACAGCCGGGTCGGTGCCGGAGGATAACGGCCAACCGGGCGCCGCCCCCCGCCGCCCCCATCCGTTTCGCGCAGCGCTGCCCGAGACGGCGCTATGGGTGATGCCCACCTATGAGCCTGAAGTGGCGCTGGCGATGGCGCGCGCCCAATTGCGCTCGAAGCCGCTTGATCCGCGCCTGATCACGCTACAGGACGTGAAGGATTTCCTGCTCGCTTACTGCGCCTGCTTCCTCGCGGTGCTTGCGTTCATATCCTGAAGCACGGCTAGTTGAACGTGTGTTCGATCTCGCCTGCGTGCGCCCGCTCTGCCCGATAGAGCAGCCAGCCCAGCCACGCGGCAACGATGCACATCGCGGCCCCCAATAGCAGCTGATCGGCCAGCGCGACCCCCGCTGCGCTCAGGCCAATGGCGATCAGCGAGCCGACCACCATCGCGCCCGCATTGACGATATTGTTGGCCGCGATCGTGCGCGCGGTTTCCGATTTGTCGACCACCGTGGTGAGAAAGGCATAGAGCGGCACCACGAACATACCGCCCGCAATCGCGATGCCCAGCAGGCTGAGCAGCAAGGGCGCAGCGAGCGGCTGCATGACAAACTGCGGCACGCTCATCAGCGCTTCGCCCGGAATACGCGGCCAGAGGCGGCAAACGAGGTGGAACGCGACCACGAACACCCCCATGACCAGCACGGCCGCCGGGCCATAGCGCGCCGAGACTTTGCCCCCCAGCATGCGGTTGATCGAAACCGAGCCGATCGAGACCCCGACCGAGAACACCACGAGAAACAGGCTGGCGACTTCCTTGCTCGCGCTCAGCACGTTCTTGGCGAGTGGCGGAAACTGGATGAACAGCACCGCGCCGATGGTCCAGAAAAAGCTGATTGCCGCGATCGCGAGAATGACGCGGGGGTGCCGCGTGGTCATGCGCACCAGCGTGATCGACGAGCGCACGATGTTCCAGTCGAGCGGCTCGGGCAGCATCATCGGCGGCGCAGCGGGGACATATTGCGCGGTGAGAAAGCCGACCAGAGCGGTGACGATCACCACCACCGCCGCGACCTCGATCGGGATCCATCCGGCCAGGATCGTGCCCGCCAAAATCGCGATATAAGTGCCGGCCTCGACCAGCCCGGTGCCCGCCAGCACCTCATTGGGCGCGAGGTGCTGCGGCAGGATGGCATATTTGATCGGGCCGAAGAAAGTGGAATGCACGCCCATCGCCAGGAGCGCGGCGAGCATCACCGGAATCGCCACCGTGTGCACCATGATTCCCTGAAACGCGAGCGTGAGGCCCACCCCGCCGACCAGCATGATGACGATTTCGGCGGCCTTGACGATGCGGATGATCCGCGCCTTGTCGCGCATGTCGGCCAATTGGCCCGAGAGCGCCGAGAGCAGAAAGAACGGCAGGATGAACAGCGCCGAGGCGATCGCGGAAAACCGCGCTTCGGCCGCCTCGGAATTATAGACCGAGTAGACCACGAAGAGGATCATCGCGTTCTTGTAGAGATTGTCGTTGAAGGCACCGAGGAGCTGGGTGGCGAACAGCGGCAGAAAGCGGCGGCTCCGGATCAGATGCGTTGTGGTCGTCATTAAAGCGGCTTTCGACCAATCTGGGTCACCGTGATTGTCGTGTGGAGCTGTGTGGGGAGGAGCCGTGCGCGGCGCGGGGTGGTTCCCCGCGCAAGTGCGGCGACGCTGCCACACAGCTCCACACGACAACCCCTTCGGGGCGGGCCGCTTTTGGTCCATTGCGGCGTCAGGATGTCTTGAAAGATCGACATATTCCTGCACCATCCTTCCTTGCACTGGACCAAAATCGACTCCGTCACGGTGACCCAGATTGGTCGAAAGCCGCTTAAACGTTCTTGCCAGCATCCCGGTTTGTGCGCAGACCCTTAGCCTGATGGACGCGGCGGGCAAGGGGGCAACTGGTGGTTTCACCCACGATGCGGGCGCGATATGGCGAAACCTTATGCTGAACCTGCCTAATATTCTGACACTTTCGCGCATTGTCACGGTGCCTTTGCTGGCCGCGCTGCTGTGGTGGCCCGATTGGCCGGCGGGCTATCTGGCTGGATTTGCGGTCTATTGCCTGATGGGAGTGACCGATTATTTCGATGGCTATCTGGCCCGTGCGCAGGGCACGGTGAGCAAGCTGGGCATTTTTCTCGATCCCATTGCCGACAAGATCATGGTCGCCGCGGTGATCCTCGTGCTCACCGCGCAAGGGGTCTTGACCGGACCTTACGTCGGGCGGCTGCATGTGATCGCGGGCCTGATCATTCTGGTGCGCGAGATCGCGGTGTCGGGGCTGCGCGAGTTTCTCGGCAGCCTGCAGGTCTCGGTCCCGGTGTCGCGGCTCGCTAAATGGAAGACCGGCCTGCAGATGGTCGCGCTCGGCGCACTCATTCTCGGCCGGGCGACACCGGGCTGGACGGCGATCGTGGGCGGGCTCGAAATCAATGTGCCCCACACCGTTGGACTCACCACATTGTGGGCCGCCGCCGCGCTGACGCTGATTACGGGGTGGGATTATCTGCGGGTGGGACTGAAACACATGGATTGAGCGCGCAAAGCCCGCTCAGCCCGCCCCCGCCTTTGAGAACAGGTTCAGCACCAGCACCCCGGCCATGATCAGCCCGATCCCTGTCAGCGCCGCTGCGTCCAGCCGCTGACCATGCAGCAACCAGGCAATCGCGGTGATCAGCACGATGCCCACGCCGGACCAGATCGCATAAGTGATCCCGGTGGGCAGCCGCTCGAGCGTGAGCGAGAGGAAATAGAACGCAATGCTGTAGCCGATCACAGTGACGAGCATGGGCATGGGCCGGGTGAACCCCGCCGATTGCTTGAGCGCGGTGGTGGCGATGACTTCGGCCACGATAGCGATCGCTAGCGCGAGATAAGGGGGCAGGGTCATCGCTTTGAAAACCTTGCCGTATAGTCTGTCGCGGCGTGCAACACACGCGCAACGGTGACTCGGTCCGGGTAAATACGGTAGAAAATCAGATAGTTGCCATGACTCAGCTTGCGGACCCCTTTGGCGGCAAGCCGTTCGGCGAGCGGAAACCGCTCAGGATTTTCTGCAAGCGTGAGACAACGAATGCGAAGCTCGCCCACAAAAGAGATCGCCCGGTCGGGATCATGCAAAGCAATATAGTCACCGATGGCTTCCAAATCGGCTTGCGCACGAGGCGTGATAATCACCCTCATTGCGAGGGTGTCATGGCTCGATACTTGCTTTCCAATCGATCAAACACCTCTTCGATAGGCGTGCCGAGACCAGCATCTGCCTCCCGCACGCCTTCCATGATCGCCGCATCATAGGCCGCAAGCTGCGCTTCGCGGTCTTGAATAAGCCGCACGCCTTCGCGCAGCACTTCGCTTTTGGAATTGTAGCGGCCCGTTGCGACCAGTGAGGTCACAAACTCTTCCAGCTTCGATCCAAGATCAGCACTGATCATGTGCACCTCCATGCGGGAAACATATTCGGTAGCATAATGGTCTTATCAACAGTTATCAACCCGCGCGGAGCTCTTGCGCCAGCAACCTGAACTCCTCGCCGCGCGGCGAATTGCGCCGCCACACCAGCGCGATTTCACGCACCGCATGGTTGCTTTCCAGGGGTCGCACGACGATCTGCGTGCCGTTCAGAATGCCCGCATCGATCGCCATCTGCGGCAACATGGTAAGGCCAAGGCCGTTGTCGACCATCTGCACCAGCGTGTGCAGCGACGTGCCGATCATCGCCGAACTGGTGCGCAGCGCGGGGCGCTCGCACGCGGCAAGCGCATGATCCTTGAGGCAATGCCCGTCTTCGAGCAAGAGCAGGCGGTTCGCATCGATCAGCGCCGGGGCAATCGTGGCGGGGGGATCGCGCGGGTCGTCCTTGGGAAAGGCGATCAGCAGCTTGTCATCGAACAAGTGCTCCATCTCCACTTCTCCGGTGGGAAAAGGCAGCGCCAGCAACACGCAATCGGCGCGGCCATGATGCAGCGATTCGACCGCCGCGGTGCTCGGCTCTTCGCGCAGGAAAAGTTTCAGCTGCGGGCGCTCGGCGCGCAACCGGGGCAGGATGCGCGGAAGCAGGAACGGCGCAATCGTGGGGATCACGCTCATCCTGAGCTCGCCCGAAAGCGGCGTGCCGTGGGCTTGCACCAGCGCCGAAAGCTCTTCGCCTTCGCGCAGCAGCCGGTGCGCCTTGGCCACCACCTGATCGCCCAATGAGGTGAAGCGCACCACCCGGCGGGTGCGCTCGACCAGCGACACGCCGAGCAGCGATTCGAGCTCGCGCAGCCCCGCCGAAAGCGTGGATTGCGAAACGAAGCAGGCGTCGGCCGCGCGCCCGAAATGGCCGTGCTCGTGCAAGGCGACGAGATATTGCAGCTGTTTGAGCGTGGGCAGGTAGATGCTCATGCGGCGGGCTCGTCGTCCCTCCGGTCCTCGCCATGGCCCGCTGCGTCAGCAACATCATCCTCATCGTCGTCATCGGCCCAGTCGCGCCCGTCGCCGTCTTCGCCGTCCTGATTGAGCAGGATCGCTTCGCCGGCGATATCGTCGCTGTCCGCCGGTTCGGCGCTGCCGGTGCCGATATCGTCGACGTGGGCCATTTTCAGCCGACCCTTGACCACCGCGAAAGCGACTTTGCCTTCGACCAGCTCCAGCGCGTCGCGCCCGAACTGCTCGAACCGCCAGCCTTCGAGAATGGCCAGGTTCTTGCGCTGTCCGGCGGCCAGCGCTTCCAGATCATCGCTGCGCGCCAGCAGCCGCGAGGCGACATCGATCTCGCGGCTGCGGATCTTGAGCAGCAGCTTGAGCAGATCGGCGACCAGCGCGCCTTCCTTGCCCAGCGGCGCACCGCGCGGCGCGCGCGGCGGCATTTCCGCTTCGGTCATCGGCTTGGCTTCGGCCAGGGTCTGCATCAGGCGGCGGCCGATCTCGTTCTCGCGCCAGCCTGAGGAAAGCCCGCGCACTTTGGCGAGATCACCCTGATCCTTGGGCGGATGGCTGGCGATATCGGCCAATGTTTCGTCGCGCATGATCCGCCCGCGCGGGATGTTCTTGTCCATCGCCTCGGCCTCGCGCCACGCCGCCAGCGCTTTTAGCCGGCCGAGCACAGCGGGATTGCGGCTCGGCGCGCGAATGCGCTGCCAAACCGTCTGCGGGTTCGAGCGGTAGTTTTCCGGATCGGCGAGCTTTTCCATCTCGGCATCGAGCCACGCGCCGCGCCCGGTCTTGATCAGCCGCTTCAGCATGCGCGGAAAGATTTTCGCCAGATGGGTAACATCGCCGATGGCATATTCGATCTGCCGCTCGGTCAGCGGGCGGCGGCTCCAGTCGGTAAAGCGCGCGCCCTTGTCGACCGGAATGCCGAGCCAGCTTTCGACCAGATTGGAATAGCCGATCTGCTCGGACTGGCTTATCGCCATCATCGCGATCTGCGTATCGAAGATCGGGTGCGGGGTCTTGCCGGAGAGATTGAAGACGATCTCCACATCCTGCCCGCCGGCGTGGAACACCTTGAGCACGTCTTCGTTGTTCACCAGCAGGTCGAGCAGGGGGGCCAGATCGATACCCGGCGCCAGCGGATCGATCGCGGCGGCTTCGTTGCTATCGGCGATCTGGACGAGGCAAAGCTCGGGCCAGAAGGTGTTTTCGCGCATGAATTCGGTGTCGACCGTGATGAAATCGGCCTTGGCCAGCCGCCCGCAAAGTTCCGCGAGCGCCGGAGTGGTGGTAATCAGCGGGTGAATTTTCATCGTTCTTTTCTGCGTGGGCCGCTAACCCGGCGCTAATGCCTTGCTAATGCAATGCAGCGGCACCTTTGCATGGCCATAGGGTGATCCCGTCCGGGGTCTTCGGCTTGACAAACACGCGGCCATCGCCTCTTGGCCGCACCCATTCACTGCCCGATTGCAGCCTGATTGGAAAGAGCCAGATGCATCCTTATCGCTCCCATACCTGCGGTGCCCTCGGGCAGGACGATACTGGCGCAAACGTGCGGCTTTCGGGCTGGATTCACCGCAAGCGCGATCATGGCGGGGTGCTGTTTGTCGATTTGCGCGATCACTACGGCCTCACCCAGATCGTCGCCGATAGCGACAGTCCGGCGCTCTCCGTGCTCGAAGCCGCGCGGATCGAAAGCGTGGTCACGATCGATGGCGAGGTGAAGGCGCGCGCGGCGGGCACCGTCAATCCCAATCTCGCGACCGGCGCGATCGAAGTCTACGCACGCACCGCAGCCGTCCTTTCGGCGGCCGACGAACTGCCGATGCCGGTGGCGGGCGAGCAGGACTATCCCGAAGACATCCGCTTGCGCTTCCGCTTCCTCGATCTGCGCCGCGAGACCTTGCACGCCAATATCGTGCGCCGCACCAAGGTGATCGCCGACATGCGCCGCCGCATGGAAACCGCGGGCTTCACCGAGTATTCGACCCCGATCCTCACCGCCTCAAGCCCTGAAGGCGCGCGCGATTTCCTCGTGCCCAGCCGCATCCATGCGGGCAAGTTCTATGCGCTGCCGCAGGCGCCGCAGCAGTACAAGCAGCTGCTGATGGTCGCAGGCTTCGACCGCTATTTCCAGATCGCGCCGTGCTTCCGCGATGAAGACCCGCGCGCCGACCGTCTGCCCGGCGAGTTTTACCAGCTCGATCTCGAAATGAGCTTCGTGACGCAGGAAGAAGTGTGGGAGACGATGGAGCCGGTGATCGGCGGCGTGTTCGAAGCCTTCGCCGATGGCAAGGCCGTCACGCCTTCGGGCACATTTCCCCGAATCGCCTATGACGAGGCGATCCTTAAGTATGGCTCGGACAAGCCGGACCTGCGCAATCCGCTGATCATCACCGATGTCTCGGCGCACTTCACCGCCTCGGGCTTTGGCCTGTTTGAAAAGATTGTGGGCGGCGGCGGCGTGGTCCGCGCCATCCCCGCGCCCGGCACGGCGGACAAGAGCCGCAAGTTCTTCGACGACATGAACGAATGGGCGCGCGGCGAAGGCCACGCCGGGCTCGGCTACGTGACGCGCAAAGCCGGCGAGTTCGGCGGCCCGATCGCCAAGAACCACGGGACCGAGGGGATGGAGGCGCTCTATGCGCAGCTCGGCCTCGGCCCAGACGACGGCTTGTTCTTCGCGGCGGGCAAGGCGGCGCAGGCCGCCAAGCTGGCGGGCCTCGCGCGCACCCGGGTCGCCGACCAGCTTGGCCTGGTCGAGCAGGATTGCTTCAAGCTGTGCTGGATCGTCGATTTCCCGTTCTACGAATGGGACGAGGACAACAAGAAGGTCGAATTTGCGCACAACCCGTTCTCGATGCCGCAAGGCGGGATGGCCGCACTCGAAAGCGGTGATCCCTTGGCGATCAAGGCATACCAATACGATCTGGTGTGCAACGGCTTCGAGATCGCCTCGGGTTCGATCCGCAACCAGTCGCCCGAGCTGATGGTCAAGGCGTTCGAACTGGTGGGTCTGAGCAAGGCCGATGTCGAGGAGCGCTTCGGCGGGCTCTACCGCGCATTCCAGTATGGCGCGCCGCCGCATGGCGGGATGGCGGCTGGTGTCGACCGGATCGTCATGCTGGTGTGCGGCGCGCAGAACTTGCGCGAGATCACGCTGTTCCCGATGAACCAGCGCGCCGAAGATCTGCTGATGGGCGCGCCGTCGCCAGCCGGGCCCAAACAGCTGCGCGAACTGCATGTCCGCGTGGTCGAACCCGGCAAGGGGTGACCCTGCGCATGAATGCCATGCCGCAGCCACCCCTTGCCAGCCCGCAATCGGGTCATTAGGGCGATAGGCAGAGCGTGTGATCCAACTGATTTTGTGTTGAAGGGGCTAACCAATGAGCGATACTGCCGACCGCGTTAAAAAGATCGTTGTTGAGCATCTCGGAGTCGAGACCGACAAGGTCACCGAAGACGCGAGCTTTATCGATGATCTGGGTGCCGACTCGCTCGATATCGTCGAGCTGGTGATGGCATTCGAAGAAGAATTTGGCGTTGAAATCCCAGACGATGCGGCCGAAAAGATCGCTACCGTCTCGGACGCGATCAAGTACATCGACGAGAACAAGGGCTGAGCAAAGCCTTATCCATCTCCCCGAAAACCTTGGTCCCACGCCTGCTGACTCCCCCGCCGGCCGACCAGGTCGAAGGGCGAAGGACCTGCCGGAAGCTCCTTTTCCGTGCTGAACAGGCCAGGGACTTCGACAGGCTCAGCCCCCCGGGTCTGAGCCTGTTGTGTTTGAAAGGCCCCGCGCCAGCGGGCCTGCGGACGTTTCGGAGAATTGCATGCGCCGTATCGTTGTAACCGGACTTGGCCTTGTCACCCCGCTGGGGGCTGATGTCGAAACCGTGTGGCAAAACCTCATTGCCGGGGTCTCGGGGGCGGGGCCGATCACGAAATTTGATGCAAGCGACCAGAAATGCCGCGTCGCCTGCGAGGTGAAGCCGGCCGACCATCCCTACGGCTTCGATCCGAACAAGCGCGTCGATTACAAAGTGCAGCGCCAGGTCGATCCGTTCATCATCTATGGCATCGATGCGGCGGGGCAAGCGATCGAAGATGCAGGGCTCACCGAGATGACCGAGGCGATGCGCTTTCGCGCCGGGTGTTCGATCGGCTCGGGCATCGGCGGGTTGCCCGGGATCGCCAGCGAGTCGCTGGTGCTCGATCAGAAGGGCCCGGGCCGGGTCTCACCGCATTTCGTCCACGGCCGCCTGATCAATCTGATCTCGGGCCAGGTCTCGATCAAGTATGGCCTGATGGGCCCCAATCACGCGGTCGTCACCGCCTGCTCGACCGGCGCGCATTCGATCGGGGATGCGGCGCGGATGATCCGCGACGACGATGCCGATATCATGCTCGCGGGCGGCGCGGAGGGCACCATCTGCCCGCTCGGCATCGCCGGTTTCGCGCAGGCGCGCGCGCTGTCGACCGGCTTCAACGACACGCCCGAGAAAGCCAGCCGTCCTTACGACGTGGCCCGGGACGGATTTGTCATGGGCGAAGGCGCTGGTGTGGTGGTGCTCGAGGAATACGAGCACGCCAAGGCGCGCGGCGCGAAAATCTACGCCGAGATCGTCGGCTACGGCCTCTCGGGCGATGCCTATCATGTCACCGCGCCGCACCCCGAAGGCTCGGGCGCCTTCCGCTCGATGCAGATGGCGCTGCGCAAGGCGGGGATGACCCCGGCCGACATCGACTATGTCAATGCGCATGGCACCTCCACCCCGATGGGCGACGAGCTAGAGCTCGGCGCGGTGCGCCGCCTGTTCGGCGATGCCATCGGCGGGGTTTCGATGTCCTCGACCAAGTCGGCGACCGGCCACCTGCTCGGCGGCGCGGGCGCGGTCGAGGCGATTTTCTGCATTCTGGCGATCCGCGATCAGATTGTGCCGCCCACGCTCAATCTCGAGAACCCGAGCGAGGGCTGCACCGGGGTCGATCTCGTGCCGCTCGTCGCCAAGAAGCGCGTGGTGCGCGCCGCGCTCAACAATTCGTTCGGATTCGGCGGCACCAACGCCAGCATCATCATCAAGGCGATGTGAGCCGGAAGGGTAAAGGGCGGCGTTCCATGGCGCGGGCAGGTGCGCAAAAGTGGGGCCGGATCATCGCGCTGGCGCTGGTGCTGGCCGGGTCGGTCTATCTGGCCCAGTTCGTCTATGGCTGGTACGGGGCGGGGCCTCTGGCCCGGCAGACCACATTCGTCGTGCCGGGCGGTGCCACGTTGGCGAGCATTGCGGACAAGCTTGAGGCCGAAGGGCTGGTCTCCTCCGCCGCTGCTTTCAAAACCCGCGCCCGGCTGCTGGGCGGCGGCGGCAGCGGGATCAAGGCGGGCGAGTTCACCGTCCCGGCACGCGCCAGCGGCGCCGAGCTGCTGCGCATCCTGCAAGGCGGCGAGGGCTTCAAGCGCCGGCTTTTTACCGTGCCCGAAGGGATGCCGTCGATCGTTGTGGCCGAGCGGCTCGCCGCGCAGACCGCGCTGACCGGCACCGCGCCGGTGCCGGCCGAGGGCTCGATCCTGCCCGAAAGCTATGACATCGGGCAGGGCGAGGCACGCGCGGCGGTGATCGAGCGGATGCAGCGCGCGATGAGCGCCACGCTCGCCGAACTCTGGGCCAAGCGCGCGCCCGATACGGTGGCGCGCACGCCGCGGGAAGCAGTGATCCTAGCCTCGATCGTCGAGAAGGAAACGGGCAAGCCGTCCGAACGCAAGATGGTCGCCGGGCTCTATTCCAATCGCCTGCGCCGCGCGATGTTGCTCCAGGCCGATCCCACGATCATCTATCCGATCACGCGCGGCAAACCGCTCGGCCGCCGCATCCGCCAGTCGGAAATCCAGGCGGTCAACGATTACAACACCTATACCATGGTCGGGCTGCCCAAAGCGCCGATCACCAATCCCGGCCGGGCTTCGATCGAGGCGGTGCTGCACCCGGCGCGCACCGATGCGCTGTTCATGGTTGCCGATGGCACCGGCGGGCATATCTTCGCCGCCACGTTGCCCGAGCACAATGCCAACGTCGCGAAATGGTTCGCGCTGCGCCGTGCGCGCGGCGAGATCTAGGCGGGCCGGCATTGCGTCCATCCGCGCCGCTGATCGTCACCGGCGAACTGCCCGCCGCGCTGCACAGCCGCGCCGAGGCGCTGCGCCGCGCGCATTATCCGCCTGAGCGCAATGTCGTGGCGGCGCATGTCACGCTGTTTCATGCGCTGCCACCGTTTGCCGAGGAAGAGGCGCGCGCGCTGCTCGCCGCGCTTGCCGCCGCGGTGCCGCCGCCCGAAGCGCGGCTGGCGCAAGTGATGGATCTGGGCACCGGCACCGCCTTCCGCATCGAAAGCAACGAATTGCTGGAGGTGCGCGAGCGGATTGCCGAGCGATTTCACGGCATGCTCACCCAGCAGGACGTGCCGCCGCCGCGGCTCCATGTTACCGTGCAGAACAAGGTCGAGCGCGCCGAAGCGCGCGCGCTGCAGGCCGAGTTGGCGCTGGATTTCCGGCCCGAGAACTTCCGCTTCGCCGGGCTCGCGCTACACCGCTATCGGGGCGGCCCGTGGGAACCCGCCGGACGCTGGAGCTTTCGCGGCCATGCAAAGAGCCGCCGCTGAGGCTTGACCGCGCCGCACCCGCCGCCTAATGGCCCCTCTGCCGAGCGCGCACTGTCGCGGGGCAAGCCCTTGGGGCGGAGTAGCTCAGCTGGTTAGAGCAGCGGAATCATAATCCGCGTGTCGGGGGTTCGAGTCCCTCCTCCGCTACCAATCTTGTTTCCCGAGACCTCCACGGAGGTCCGGATTTTTCCAGAAATCGACAGAAAAGCAGAGGGTTGCGTGTGATTCGCGTCCGCATGCGCCTTTGGCCTTCCACGTGCAGCCAGATTTGATGTGGGGGTATTTTGGGGGTATTTTGCGGAGTGTCGGAAAGGAGCGATACCCCCAATGCCTCTCACAGAGATTCAGGCCAGGAACGCGAAACCTCGCGAGCGGGCTTACAAGCTTTCAGACTGTGAAGGTTTGTTCCTGCTCGTACAGCCAAACGGAACGAAGCTTTGGCGGATGAAGTAACACCATTCGGGCAAAGAGAAGCTGTTTTCGTTCGGTGCCTATCCGTCGATGGGCATTTCGGCTGCCAGAGAAAAGCGAGCCGAGGCCAAAGCCCTGCTCATTCAAGGTCAGGACCCCATGCAATCAAAGGGGCAGAGCCAGCGCGAAGAACTAGAAACGTTCGAGACGGTCGCGAAGCGCTGGCACGACAACCGCAAGTCTGCGCTCAATCAGGCTCACGCCGAACATGTTTGGTCCCGGTTGAAACGGGATGTATTCGCGGCCATCGGCCACTAGCCCATTTCCATCAGTAGGGGGCGACAAGCCGATTGGACTCAGTGTTCCATAGCAGGCGATACGGCAGCACGCTGCATTGCCCGATGTTCGCCTGCACGATTTGCGCCACAGTTTCGCATCGGTCGCCATAGCCGACGGCATTTCGCTGGTCGTGATTGGCAAACTGCTCGGCCATGCACTGGCAGAGACCACCGAGCGCTATGCGCACCTTGCCGACGAGGCGATTGCCGACGCGGCAAAGCGCGTGTCCGGCTCGCCCGCCGCGTGCCTATTCGCGCGCTATCTTAACGTGTCAAAGAACCTTGTTTCCGACTGGGAGAGGGGCAAGAAACGGCCAGGGGGGACCTGCCCTGAGGTTGCTGTCGATTATCCAGCGGAAGGGGCTGGAGGCGGTTGCTTAGTCGGCACGAATAGACAGTCTCAAACGGCTCTTTTCGAGTGCGCTGATCGGGGCAATGGATGTTCGGGACTGACCAACCAGCATGTCAGCATAGCGCGCCAGCCTCAGAAGTTAAGGCGAGTGCCCGCCTGGTGCTAAACGAGAAGATATGAGCCTGCTGCACGTGGCGAGCACGTTAGCCTTCGTGGCTGTCTAATCAGTGCGCGATCCGAACGGCCAACATGGGGGCTAGCGCCCCAGCCGTGACACGGTCTGTTTCTGCTCGATGGTGGCGCCCAACATCTCGGCGATCACAAAGAGGCCTGCTTCGACGTCCGCGGCAAGTCCGCAAATGAACAGATCGACGGCGGTGTCGCCGGTTTCGGGCCAAGTGTGGATCGTGATGTGCGATTCGGCGAGGAGGGCAACGCCCGTGACGCCGTGCCCTTCGCCGAAGTGGTGCAGGTGGACGCCGAGCACGCGAGCTTTGGCCGCAGCGGCGGCGGCGCGCAGGGCCTGCTCGATGAGCGCGAGATCACCGAGGCCGGTACCGCCCGCGAGATCGGCGATCAGGTGGCGGCCAGTGACGGGAAGATGCGCCATGTCAGAGGAGGTTTTCGAAGGGGTGGCGGATATGGCCGAGCACCGCCTCTGCCGCGACGACGCCGCGGTAATGCGCCTCCTCGAACAGCGAAAGGCCCGAGAGATCGGAGTGCGCGAAGACCAATGGCGGGAGCGCGGCGATGGCGGCGAGGCGCTTGGGATCGGTGAGGAAACCCGGCACCGGGCTTGCCATGGCATGGGCCCAGCGCCACAGGTCGATCCGCTCGATCGCGCCCGCCAGATCTGGGTTCATGGTGAGGAGATCATCGGCCACGATGCGCTGCCAGGCGGCGAGCGAACGCGTCATCAGGATCTTTCGCGCTGCCGCAGGCGTTTCACGCGAGAGAGCCAGATACCAGGTGAGCACGGCCGGGCCTTCGCCGCTGCTCTGGCTCTGATGCGTGGCGACGACATAGCCGAGCGATTCGCTTGCCGTGGAGACGTTGTCCCATGCCAGGGCGACGCCCTTGCCGCGCGGATGACGGCTGACGGTGACATTGGCGACCACCCACGGCGCATAGCGGAAGCCGTTCTTGCCAGCTTCTTCGGGGGCGATCTCGGCAGGGGCGATGCGCGCCGCAATGAAATGCGGCACCGCGAGGATCACGCTGCGCGCGTGCCAGCGGCGGCTGCGTGCGGCAGCATGATCAAAGGCGTCCACGATGGCAGCATCGCCTTCGCGCGCCACGCGGAACACGCTGTGTGCAGGGCGGATCTGCGGGGCGACGGCCTTGGCCATGAGCGTGACGAGCCGCCCGTTGCCTTCGGGCCAGGTCAGTTCCCGGTCGCCAGCGTCATCGGCAGCCCAGCCACGCCGTCCGGCGAAATAGTGAATGCCGGCCCAGGCCGAGAGCTGTTCAGGCTCGGTCCCGTAATCATCGCGGCAGCCATAGCGAAGCCATGCGCGCAGCACTGGTGAGGTATAGCCTTCGCCATCGAGCCACCGCGCAAAGGACTGCGCATCCAGCGCGGTGAAGCGCGGATCGGCGCTGGAAAGCGCGCGGGGGATGGCGAAGGCGGGTTTGCCATCGGCCCCGGTGGCGGCGCGGAATGCGGCCATGGCGGCGGTGAACCGGCGCTGCTGGGCGGCATCGTCAGCCGAAAGGCCGCTGGCGGGGTAGAGCCCCTCCTGCCATGCGCCGCGCCACAACAGCCGCTCATCGAGATCGGCGCAGAGCTGGTAGGGATCATAGACCGGTGCGCCATCCTGCTCGCCGGTGATCATGCCGAAGCCGCGCAGCATGTGGCGCAGCGCGGTCGCCTCGCGGTTCGGCACGGGCAGATAGTGCGCGCCGAGCGGGAAGGCGCTGACCGCATTGCGCCCCGAGCGGGCATTGCCCCCGGTGCTGTCTTCGAGTTCGAGTAGGGCGAAATCGCTGTAGCCTGCTTCGGCCAGCCGCCACGCAGCAGCCAGTCCCGCTGCGCCGCCGCCTGCAATGAGCACGCCGATGTCCTCGGCGGGGCCTGCGGGCGCGGGGTACTTGCCCTCGCGCAGCAAGTGGCCGCGTTGCCAATCGGCGCCGCCCAGGGTGCCGGGGAATCTGGCCTCACCGCAGCCGCCCAGCGCCAGCGCACTAGCGCCCGCGAGGCCGCCGCCCAGCACTTGCCGCCGGGTTGGCTCAGCCATCGTAGCGGCCCCATTCCTCGGCGAAGGAGCGCACGAGAGCCTGGTTGTCGAGCCGGTTCGCCGGGGTGGGACGGCGTGCCATGTCGGGCGGGAACTGGAACATGGCGCGCTCGCTGGCGGGGGTGAGGAAGCGCAGGCCTGCGGGCAGCGCAACCGCATCGCCCGGCGGGGTGTGCGCGGCCATGGTGAAGCCCCATTCGCCGAAACTGGGCACATAGGCATGATAGCCGCGCGCGGAGAGCCCGGCCGCTTCGAGCGTGGTGGCGACCGTCCAGTAGGAGCGCGGGGCGATCAGCGGTGACGTGCTCTGCACGGTGAGCACGCCCTGCGGCGCGAGCAGGCGCGCAACCTCGCGGTAGAAGCTGACGGTGTAGAGCTTGCCGAGCGAGAATTCGGTCGGATCGGGAAAGTCGATCAGGATCGCATCGAAGGAGCCGGAAGCCTGACGCACCCAGCGGAAGGCATCGGCGTTGATCGCGGTGAGGCGCGGGGAGGCGAGCGCGCCGGCATTGAGGCTGGCGAGCTGCGGGGTCTCGCGGAACAGCGCGGTCATGGCGGGATCGAGATCGACCAGCGTGACATGGCGGACGCGGGGATCGCGCAGCACCTCGCGCGCGGCCAGCCCGTCGCCCCCGCCAAGGATCAGCACGCGGCGCGGCGCGGCAACCCGGCCCAGCACCGGCCAGACCAACGCCTCGTGATAGCGGTACTCATCGCGCGTGGAGAACTGCAGGTTGCCGTTGAGATAGAGCCTGAGGTCGGCGTTCCGGCGGGTGATGACAATGCGCTGATAGGGGGTCGAGCGCGCGTAGATCACCGGCTCGCCGTAGAAGGCGATCTCGGACCAGCGCTGGATCTGTTCGGCCAGAACAAGGCCTGTCAGCAGCGAGGCACCCACGATGAGCGCGGCGGTCATTTCGCGCGCGATCTTCTCGCGCCCGCGCAGCGCCAGCAGCAGCGCGATGGCGACCGCGACATTGGCGAGGCCGAACACGAAGCCGGTGCGGATCATGCCGAGCCAAGGCACCAGCACGAGCGGGAACAGCAGCGAGGCGACGAGCGCGCCGACATAGTCGAACGTCAGCACGTTGGAGACCAGCTCGCGGAAAGCAAAGCGGTGGCGCAGGATGCGGATGAGCAGCGGGATCTCGAGCCCCACGAGCACGCCGATCGCCAGCACCAGCCCATAGAGCGGGATGCGGAAGTCCTCGACATAGGGAAACAGCAGGAATAGCCCCGCCGCCGACCAGCCGCCGAGCGCGGCGATCAGGATTTCGACCCGCACGAACACGGTCATCTCGCCGCGCCTGATGTGGCGCGAAAGCCAGCTGCCCAACCCCATCGCGAAGAGATAGGTACCGATCACGGTGGAGAATTGGGTGACGCTATCGCCCAGCAGATAGCTCGCCAGCGTGCCCGCCAGCAGTTCGTAGATCAGCCCGCAGGTGGCGACGACCAGAACGGAAACCAGCAGGATGACGGCGAGAGAGGCCGGTGCGGGGGCCGCCCCTTCACCTTCACCGGTCGGGACTTCATCCATGCACGGCGGCGGCGATGATGTTGGAAATGCCGATCGCGACCGCGCCCGCCAGCAGCGCCACGGCCATGTTCTTGCGCTCGATGATCTCGCGCCACAGGTTGCCCGGGGTGAGCCGATCGACCAGCACGAAGCTGACGATGAAGATGACGATGCCGAGCCCGGCATAGACTAGGGTGGCGAGGAAGGTATCGGGGGTCAGCATAGGCTTGGTTCCTGTTCGCAAAGGCTACTTGTGGGTGGGGCCGCGCGCCCCGCCGGATGAGGAGGAGGTGCCGGCGCTGTCGGCAAACAGGCTCCAGCCATAAAAGGCTGCGACGCCCGAGCTGGCGACGAGGAAGATGCACCAGGCGGTGAACAGCTTGAGCCGCAGGGTCATGTCAGTCGTCCTCCCGGTTTCGCCACCACAGGATGGTTGCGGGCGCGGCGAAGAGGAGGAAGCCCATCAACACGAACATGCCCCACGAGAAGCCGCCAGTGCAGGCGGTGAGCCAGACGGTGATCTTCTCCGGCGCGGTCCACGGATTTCCGGCATCGGCGGAGGTCTGCACGGTCCATTCGCCTGTCCCGCCGGGCTGCGGAGTGACCACCGGATCGCTAGGCCAGCCATGGGCCTCGCTATCGACATAGATGTCGTAGGTGCCGCGCGGGACGCTGGCGATCAGCGTTTCGGCACCGGTGCTGCCTTCGGTCCACGGCCCGTCGCTATCGGTGCCGGTGTAGTATTCGATAAGGCCGTTGGCATCGATTGATTGCTGGGTTTGGCGGTCGACGAGGCTGTAGTCGAGATCGACCCAGCGGTTGGCAATGCTGCTGGCGGCGGCGGAAATCGTGACGAACTGGTAGGTGCGGCGCACATCGAGCGTGCCGATGCGGGCGGTGGTGGACGGCGCGCCAACCACAACTTCGAGCGTGCTCTTGGTGCAGAAACGCGGCCAGCTGACCACTTCCTGCACAAGCCCGATGGCGAGCAGCGCGATCAGGGCGAAGAGGAACATCAGCGGGAGATCGTCGCCAGCGTTCACTGCCGAACGGGGCGGCTGGCGGGACATGAACTTGCGCTCGACCGTGAAGGCGGCGGCGACGGCGGCTTCGTCAACCGGGATGGCCTGGGTCCAGGTTGTTTCGCCGTCAGCGCTCTCGCAGTTCAGCGCTTCCGCGCCGCGCAGATAGGTCATGGCGATGACCTGATCCCCGCGCGCGACTTTCCAGTAGAATTCGCCGAGCACGGTGGTTGTGGTAACGGTTTCACCTTCGCCCCCAACAAAATCCTTGCCCCGCCACTGGACCGCGCGACGGGTGCATTCCGGCCTGTCCAGCAGCATGGTGCCGAACTTCCATTCCCCGTCGGCGAGCACGAGCCAGCGGTAACCGGAATACGGGTTGAACAGCAGGTATTCCTGCCATTCACCGCTCTGGGGGCTGCGGCGCTTCAAGGCACCGACGACCTGCCATTCGACATCGAACAGCGTGCCCCGCGTGCCGAGCGCGATGGCAAAGCTCCTGGCGGCGCGCTTGTAGGCGGTGATGATCTGCACGTCCGGCCGCGTCGTATCGAGCAGCGAGCCGCAGTGCTGGCAAGCCAGCGTGACGGTGTAGCCCGCCGCGCGCACTTCGATCGTGCCGCCGCAGGAAGGGCAGGTTATCGCGCGGCCCGAACGCATGGCTGCGCTCATGCCATCCCGCCGGGAATGGTCCAGCCCTCCAGCGCGCGCAGGCTCTTGGGGGCAAGGCCCGCGAGATCGGACCACCGGCCAAGCCAGGCGCTGGTGCCGTCGCGGCCTCGCTGGACCGAAATCGCCGCGCCCGCATCACTGCGGAAGTCCACGCTGGTCATGGTCCAGCCCGGCAGAGTGGGGAAGGGCAGGTCGCCCTCGCTGCCAAGGCATGAGGCTTCCTTGATGTCGGCGACATGGAACCACTGGCCGCCGACTTTCACCGTGGCATCCACGGCCATGGGATTGCCCTCGGCAAAGTTGCGGATCGCCGGGATTTCCAGCGCATCGGGATATTCGGCGGTGAGCATGTATAGCCCCATCGCCTCGCCCAGCCAGTGGTGGCTACCATCGGCCGCGATCAGCAGCCATTCGTTCCACGAACCGCCGCTCCAGCCCCAGCGCACCCGGCCCACGGCGGTGAGCGCACGGGTCTCGGCCGTGAAGCGCGTGCCGATCTGGATGGGGGAAACGTCACCCGGAAGCTCGGCCACCGTGCCGACCGCCTCCAGCGTCAGGCCATGGCGCATCAGCAGCGTGCGGCAATAGGCGCACGTGGCATAAGGCAGCCCGTCTCCCCGCGTCGGGACACCGGCGCCGCATGTCGGGCAGTTCACCTCGCTCATGATTCAGACGCGTCCACGCTTCCGTCTGCGACCGGGTTCAGCGGATTCGGCCAAGCAGCTCCGCCTTCTTGGCGTCGAATTCCTCCTGGCTGAGCGCGCCCACCGTGACGAGGCGGTGGAGCTTCTCGATCACGGCGATGGGGTCTTCCTCGGGTGCCGCAGCGGCCACGGGAGCGACTGCCGGCGCCGGGCTCAGCCCCTGAGCCATGGCCTGACCGAGCACCCCGGCAGCGCCGATGCCCGCGCCCAGCCCGGCAAGGCCGCCTTCGGCACTGGCTGCCGCTTCCAGCGCTTCAGCCGCCTGAAAGCGGGTGTAGTTCCCCAGATCGCCGAGCACGCGCATCGAACTGCCCTTGTCGAGATGCGCCTGCACCTGATCGGGCAGCGAGACGCTTTCGACATAGAACGAGCGGCACGTCAGGCCCCACTGCGCGAAGGCCTTGTCGACTTCGAGCTTGATGCGATCGGACAGCGCCTGCTGGTTTGCCGCCAGATCGAGGAACGGCACCCCGCTGCTGCCGAGCGCGGCGGCGAGCGAGGTCTGGATCGCGGCACGCAGCTGTGGTTCCAGAGTGGCGGCGGCAAGGCCGGGGAGTGTGCCGAGCACGCGCTCGATGAACGGTGCAGCCTCGTTGATCGCGAAGGAATAGGACCCGAAGGCGCGCAGCCGCAGCGCGCCGAATTCGGCATCGCGCACCGTGACCGGCTGCGCCGTGCCCCATTTCAGGCCGGCCTGCTCTTTGAGCGAGAAGAACACCACATCGGACTTGAACGGGGATTTGAACGCCTTGTCCCAGTTCATCAGGTTGGTGAGGATCGGCAGGTTGGCGGTTTCGAGCGTGTGCAGGCCAGGGCCGAAGTAATCCGCCAGCTGCCCTTCGTTGATGAAGGCGGCGATCTGCCCCTCGCGCACCGTAAGCTGCGCGCCTTGCTGGATTTCATGATCCTGAAACGGCACGCGCCAAGCGAGTTCGCCCGGCTGTTCGAGCCATTCGATGACATCGACAAACTGCTTCTTCAGAAAATCGAACATCGTACCCTACCGGACTGCTGTGCTTTCATACTACAGCAAACATCCGGCGCGGCAATCTGCGGTTCGCGCAAGTGGTGCCAAACCGGAGAGGATGGAGGTACTGGGGCAAAGCACTGGGCTGCAGGACGGCAACACGGTCCGGACGAGCGCACGTTGCATGTCCTGACCGGGGTCGGTCAGGGGCGCGATCAGGTCATGAAACGGGATGTTCCTTTGGACGGATCAACGAGAGCGCGGGCCAAATGAATGGACTGAAGTTCAGTGGTCAGCTTCACCCTAGGTTCCAGTGAACAGATGTTCCCCACCAGGTTGCCGCTCCAGCTCGAACCTCCGCCCGGTGAAGCGCCTGGCGATGTCGATCGCGGTCAGCAGCTTCGTCGTGATGAAGCTGCTGACCGCGAGCACGAATGGCAAATTTAGCTGATCGGCAAGATACGGTCCGGCGAAAGCTGAGGCTTCCACGTAGCCCTTCATCCGCGCGGTTGAGGTCCTTGTCAGGCGTTCGGCGGGTACGCCCAGTTCCCCGAAGCCGCTCGCGACTTCGATGACATTGGCATTCCGGGTTTTCACCATGAGAATCACACCGGGCCCCTGCTCGACCTGGAGCTGGTGCACGGTGAACGCCTCCTCCGGCCAGTCCGCCAGATCTCGCCTCGCGCGTGCGAGCAGGCGCTCGGCAATCTCGAACGGCCGGGCGGAGAACACCACTTGCGCGGCCTCACCCAAGCGCATGCCGCGCGTGATGTAATCGATGCGATCGACAAAGGCCCGCTGATCATCTCCCTGATCGTCATCTGCTGGATGACCTGGTGGACCGTCTCGGAAGGTATGTCCGACCCCGAAGTCTACCTAACGTGGATTCACGTCTACGGGGCCGGCGACCGCTTCATGGAGTTCGATTCGGCGCACGATGTGACGGTAAGGAAAGTGGGGGAACGGTGGCCTCATGCTGATCTGGCCGTGCGATATCATCATCGCCTCAGAAGACGCCAAGTTCATGGACAACACCGTGAACATGGGCCTCGCCGGTGCCGAGTTCTTCAACCACCCGCGGGAACTGAGTGTGCGCAAGGCCAAGGAACAGCTGTTCACCTCGGACTTCTGGGACGCCAAGGAAGCGCACCGCCTCGGCATGGTGAACCACGTCGTCACGCGTGAGGAGCTCACCGAGTTCACGCTGAACATGTCCAAGCGCATTGCCCGCCAGCCGCTGCTGGCGCTGCGCTGCACCGAGGAAGCGGTGAACAACGCGCAGGATGCGGCCGGCCGCACCACGGTGATGAACGCGCAGTTCGCGCTGCACCAGCTGGGCCATGCGCACAACCAGCAGGAATTCGGCATCCTAATCGACGGAAATTCCGATGCCGCGAAAATGTCGAAGGCTGCGATGTACAAGAAGTAAGCTTGCGTACCGCCGGGTGCTGTCCTTTCGGGAACAGCTGGCGGCCTCGCAATCCACCCGGACGGTGGCCAAGATGGCTTGGCTCTTGTACCGGCAAGGCACGGTTGACAGACCGAAATCATCTCGCCGCAAGTCGAAAACAGATTATTGAAAAGATCCCTTTTTGGGGCTATCCCCGGGGGTATCTGGGGGTGTCGAGTATTGTTAGTGCAGTAAAGTCAATGCATTAAAGGATTCGGTGGATACCTCCTCCGCTACCAGGTTTCATTCAGAAATCAGTAAATTGCGCATCTAAAGGGTGGTAGAACCATTCCTCGGTTCTCAGCTGCTTCTGGCGGTGGAAGCACGGTATTTTACCGGTTGAGGAATTGTCGTTTTGCAAGGCTGTTTTGTGTCGGCTTCCTACAGCGGGCACCTGCCTTTCCGACGACATAAGCGGGCGATGCTACGGTTCCGGTGGATGAATTTATTGCGGGAATTGGCATTTGTCCACGCCAGCGTGCACAACCATTTTTATCAGGGACGCCACCTTGTCGATTGTCATGCATACAAGCTCCGCCGTTTAGCCGCACTTGCCGAGTGGCAATCGCTTGTCGCATAAGGTAGGCATATTTTCGCCCAAAGCGCGTTAAACCGAGATTGATTTCGTTTGGACTGATGGCACCTTAGGCAAAGACTATGCGTAACTCTTGGATTAGCCCGTCCTTTATCTCGAACAGATCGATCAACTGTACTGCAATCTCGGCAACGCTGCGCCGTTCCCAGCGATAATTGAAATGCGCAATCCATCGGCTGGGATCGTCGGTTGCGAGGTAGATCGACCGGATTTTTACGTCCGCCGACAGCGTATCGGCAAACAGGGTGGCATAGAATTTCTCCACCGGCATCGCGCCATAAGTGGGTGATACGACCATCCCCTCCGCCGCAAAGCACGCTGCGACCGCAGGAAGATCGGACCGGGCCATTGCTGTCAGATAGCGCCGGATCAGGGCCTCTGCGGAAGCCCCTGGCGCTGGTTGGTCAACCATGGTGGTTGGGATCGTAAGCGACCGCCTTCATTTCCACCAGCAACAGCGGATGGGGCAATTGGTGCACAGCCACGGTCGTCCGGGTCGGGCCCGTTTCGTCGAAGCACTCGCCCCAGACCGCATTGAAGCCGCCAAAGTCGTTCATATTGACGAGGAAGCACGATACTTCGACCAGATCGCCCAACCCGAGTCCCGCGCTGCGCAGGATATCGGCGATGTTGTCGATGACGGCGCGGGTTTGCACCCGAATATCGAGTGTAGTGCAGCCGAACTCATCCACTGCCGCGCCTTCGATGCCATTGTCGGGCCGCCGCGCGCTGGTTCCCGAAACATAAACAAATGGCCCGGCGCGGCGAAAGTGGGGGAATTTCCCTCGCGGCTTGGCCTTGTCGCTGAGCACACCGCTGAGGGGCGGGGCGTCGGAAATTGAGGTGTTGCGGGGCACGCGTACTCCTGTGCTTAGTCTGTGATACGGAACTGAACGTTGCCAAGGGTCTTTGTCACCAACCGGACATTCATGCCGGGGGTCAAGGCCACTGCTGCCGTAGCACCGCCGGCCATGACAATGTCACCTGCGCGCAAGGGTTCATCGGCGGCAGCCGCAAGCCGCGCCGCCTCAATCAGCGAATGGATGGGATGGCCCAGAATTGCCGCGCTCGTGCCTTCTTCGCGAACTTGTCCATCTACCTCGAGCCACATGGCGATATCTGCGATGTCGGATGCTGGGCTGAGCCAATCTCCCACGACTAGCGCGGACGAAGAACTATTGTCGGCGATCACGTCAGTGAGAGAGAACTTGAAGTTCTCGTAGCGCGAATCGATGATTTCGAGCGCTGGGGCGATGCCCTCCACTGCTGCCAATGCCTCTTGCGCCGTCACGCTTCCGCCAAGATTCGTGCGGAGCAGAAAGGCAATTTCCGGTTCCACACGGGGGTGCACGTAGTGAGCGCGCGAGATAACTCCACCGTTCTCGAACAGCATCGCATCCGACAGCCGGCCCCAAATTACCTCGTTGATCCCCATCTGCGCCATCTTGGCAAGACTGGTGAAACCCATCTTGATCCCGATCTTGCGCTCTGAGCGGGCCAGACGCCGTTCGAAGGCTGCGGCTTGCACGGCGTAAGCCTGATCAAGTGACAAGGGCGTCTCGATCTGGGCAATCGCGGTTGCATTGCGCATAGCGTTATCCAGCCGCTCGGCCAGATCAGCGACGATCCCCGTCATGCGGATAGCCCGCGCGGGTTCGCCAGTGCCAACATCACAGCTTTACGCATACGTTCTTCGTCTCCGAATAGAAATCGAGCGACTGACGCCCTCCTTCCCGGCCGATCCCGGACAGTTTTGCGCCGCCAAATGGCGTGCGCAAATCCCGCAAGAACCAGGTGTTGAGCCAGACCAGACCGACCTCGATTCGGCCTGCCAAGCGGTGCCCCCGGGTCAGGTTGCTGGTCCAGACCGAGCAAGCGAGACCGTAACTGCTGTCGTTTGCCAGGTGCAGCGCCTCGTCCTCGTCGTCGAACGGGATGAGCGCGCAGGCTGGGCCGAAGATTTCTTCGTGCAGGCATCTGGAATCCTGAGCAAGTCCAGTCCAGATCGTCGGCTCGATATACCAGCCTGACGCGGCTTTGCCGGGCAAGTCAGGAATGCCGCCCCCCGTTAGCACTTGCGCGCCTTCATCCCGGGCGAGCTGATAATAAGATAGCACCTTTTCGCGATGATCCTGCGATATCAATGGCCCCATCTGGGTCCGCTCGTCCCATGGGTTACCGATCACCATCGCGCGGGCGCGCTCCGCGAGGGCGGCGGCGAAACGGTCGAAGATCGGGCGCTGGACATAGACCCGCTCAGTACAAAGGCAAACCTGCCCGGTGTTAAGGAAGGTCGAGCGCGCAACCCCCTCGACCGCGCGATCGAAATCGCAGTCGCTGAACACCAGCGCCGCGTTCTTGCCGCCCAGCTCGAAGGATATGGGGCGCAGACCATCGGCGGCACCGCGCATGATCTTCGTGCCGGTTCCGGATTCGCCGGTAAAGGTGATCGCCTGCACGCCCTTGGAAGCGACGATCGCCTCCCCGGCGGAGCCTGGACCGAAGCCGTGGACGAGGTTGAAAACGCCGCTGGGCAGGCCAACTTCTGCCATGACTTCAGCCAGCAGAGTGGCGGTTGCCGGTGTTTCCTCCGACGGCTTGGCCACGACGGTATTTCCGCAGGCGAGGGCAGGGGCCACCTTCCAAGAGAACAGCAGGAGCGGCAGGTTCCAAGGTGAAATTACACCGACCACGCCCAATGGACGGCGAATGGAATAGTTCAGCGCGCCTTCGCCATCGGGTGTCGGGCTTTCGTAGACCTCGCCCGAAGCGGCAGTGATCAGGTTGGCAAAGGCCCGGAAATTCGCAGCGCCGCGCGGGATATCGAGCGACCGCGCAAGCGCCAAGGGTTTGCCGGTATCGCCAACTTCCGCTTCGAGAAAATCTTCTGCTCGCCGTTCGATTCCAGCTGCGATGCGATCGAGCATTGCCGCGCGGTGCTCGGCCGTGGTTTCGCCCCAAGCCCGGCGCGCCTTTCCTGCCGCAGCCACCGCTTCCTCCACCAACGCCGCGTCCGCTTCATGAACCAAGGCGCGCACTTCGCCGGTGGCAGGATCGATGTCCTCGAACTGCGCCGAGGTTTCAACGAAACGCCCGTCGACGAAATTCCGGTAATGGGTTGCGGGCATGGTGGGCCTTTCCGGCAACCGGAGTGTTAACGGTGAAATTCGACCACGGCAGCGCCGGCCCCATAAGTCGGACCATAGGCATGCATCGTGGCGCCCGAAAATCCTCCGGTCGCCCCCAACAACCAGCCGAGATGCTTCATCCCCATGTCGCCGCTGGCGGCACTGTTGAATGCCGGAAGCGCATTGCGCAGAGCTTCCCCGCCCTCGTTCATCGCCTGCAGCAAGGCACGGTTGGCGGCATCGGTCGCGTCGTCGACAATGCGGTCCTCGGCAATGTCGATGTCGTGGTCGAAGTAACTGCCCGAAAGGCCGCCGACGGCGATCACCGCTGCACGCTTGCCCTGCAGCGCTGCCTGCTCCGCCGCAATCCGGCCCAGTTGCTCGGTACCCGCGAAGTCGTGGTAAAGGTTGTTTGCGGCGATCACCGCGGGAATGCTCGCGTCGGGGTTGAGAAACCCGTTGGCCACGATTGTTCCGGAGTCGATCGGGAACTGGTCATAATCCACCGCCTTGGAGCGGATGCCAGCCGCGCCAGCGGCGGCGATGCAGGCCTTGGCCAGATCGACGTCGGCCCGGATGTTCATGGTCAGATCGCCATATTCATACCAGTTTTCGTCGACATGCAGGCCGGTGCTATGCGGACGGGTCTGCCACAGCTGGTCCAGCACGGCGATCCACTGCGTCGAATAGATCAGCAGAACGTCCGGCTTCGAGGCCCTGAGTGCTTCTGCCGCCTTTTCGGCGCCAGCGGCAAGAGCGCCCCACGGCGGATTGCCCGGCTGAAGGAACGGCAGCGGATTGCCCGGCATCAGAAATGCGGAAACGATAGCCATTGTGTGGTCCCTTGGTGTCCTGGAGATCGGGTTCAGGCTGCGAGCCGCCACTCCATCACGGCGTTGCCGGTACCGATGACTGTTCCGTAACCATGCAGTTCGGCCGGGATTTCCGGATAGCCCATGGCCGAAATCATCCATGGGAACGCCCCAGACTTTACCTCGGCAAACGCCTCTTCAACCCATTCCGGGAACAATCGCATGACTTCGCGGATTTGGCCTTTGCGCATCAACTCGATCATCCGCATGTCCCACTTGTAGCCGTGGTAGTTCTGCGGATGCTCCTTGCTCATGTCTTCGGGCGTGTCCGGCTCCTCGCGGAAGTGGTAGTGCGAGAATGTGTTGGAAGCCAGGAGCACGGCGCGCTTGCCGCTTTTCTCAATGGCCAGCCGCGTCGCTTCGCCGAGGGTTTCCATCTGGGCGGTACCCTCGCCGACGTTGAGATAATAAGGCGAATTGTTGGCTGAGATGCCAACAATCGGGATATCCCACTGCGGGCGGATCATGTGCAGCGTGGTAATGGTGCCATAATCCACGCGGAAGTTTGGGTTGCGCATCATCTTGGTGGTAAGGCCAAGGGCTCTCGCCTCGGAACAGCAGGCCTCAGCCAAGTCGACGTCGACCGCCAGATCGAAATCATAGCGGAAAAGGTTGGGAAAGACCGGATCGACCGATTTGCCCGACAAACGCTGAACCCCGAGAAAATGGTGACCGACAAGAGTCATCCAGTGCGGCGAGTGCACCAGCAAAACATCGGGCTTCAGTTCCTCGATGCTTTTGCGAGCCCTTTCATAAGCCCAGCGTAACGGTTCCCACCCGCCTTCGGACTTGGGCTCGTTCTGTGGTGGGTTTTCCGCATAGACCAGATGCGGCGGATGTGGCGCCACAAACCCAGCTACAATCTTGCCAAGAGCCAAAAGAACCTCCCATTTATCTCACATACTAAGATGAATATTCTTGTAAAAGAGAAGTTATCGGTCTGGCTTTGGCCTGTCAACCAATCATGGGGGAATTTCAAGGCTTCAGATCGAAGGGCAAATGCCGTTGGAACGCGACCCCTCTGACCATCAAGCCTTGATGTGGATGGGGCAATTCGCTGACGCCGACTGTCGTTCTGGCTGGGCCGTCGCCGGAGAAATACTGCCGGTACACCTCATTGAACGTAGAATAGTCTTTCATATCAGTGAGGTAGGCCTGGATTTCGACCAGATCAGAGAGATTGCAGCCGATATTCTGGAGCATGTCCCCAATCGCATCGAACACGAAACTGGTCTGCTTGCCGATATCGATCGAGACCGTGCCGTCGCTGATAGCAACCCCCTCGAAGCTGTCGTCCGCGCGCCGCGCGCTGGTGCCGGAAATGAACACGAAGTTGCCCACTTGCTTGAGGTGGGGATAGCTACCTCGGGGTCGCGCGCGGGTGGGAAAGGTGCGCGACTGCGTGAACAGCGATCGCTCGACCTCGCTGATCTGGGCGCGGATGGCGTTTATGGCGCGTTCGCGAACCTCGTTGGTCAACCTCGAGATCGGCGCGGACATCGCGATCGCTGCAACGACTTTGCCTTTGGCATTGTGCAGCGGGGCGGCAATAGACCCCAGACCTTCCTCCCATTCCTCGTTCTCGATCGCGAAGCCCAGTCTTCCGATGCGCGCAAGTTCCCCTTCCAGTTGTTGCGGGTCAGCGATCGTTCCGGCGGTAAAGCGCTGTAAATGGAGCTTGGAGAGGAACGACCGGCGGTTCGACGCGGACATCGATGCAAGGAATATCTTGCCCGCAGCGGTGCAGTGCATCGGGAAGGGCTCTCCGATCGGCTGGCTGATGACTAATGATCTGTCAGGAATGGCGCGCGCGGCATTGATGGCCTGATTTCCGCTTCGCGCCACGCAATGGATCGCTTCGCGAAACTCGGCGGCAAGGGCTTCCAGCCTTGGCTGGACGGCATCGATCAGGAGCGCATCGCCTTCGACGCGACCGCCCAATTCGGCTAGCGCGTGGCCCAGCAGAAACCGGCCGTTCTGGCTGCGGCTGACCGCACCCTCACTTTCGAGCGTCAAAAGGAAGCGGTGGACTGTGGCGACATTGCTGCCGATCGCGAGCGCCAGTTCCTTGGCGGTCATTTCGCGCCCGGCTGCAGCAATTGTTCGCAAGATTGCGAATGCCTTGCCGACTGAATTGTTTTTCGGAGTGAGGACTGGCCCGCGAATGTCTGCTTCTCCCTAGCTCGACTAGATGGCCTATTGCGCCGCAAGCCCGCGGCCCGGCAAGTGCAAATCAGCGACACTTCTTCCGAGCCGCATCGCTCGGCCGACCCGCTTGACAATGGCAGAAAGCGAGGAGATGATCGCACCCAATGCACATGCTTTCTCACTATATAAGATATGGATTTGGAGCGAACAATCAAGCGCGATTGCTTCCTTCCTTACCGGCTCGGCCGGTTCGCCAAAGCCGGCCGGCCAAAGCACAATTTGCCGCTATCGCAGTTTTAGACGGAGCTGGATCATGAGCACTGCCCCCATTCTCGGCATTCGCAAGCCGCTCGATACGGATTATTCGATCTGGCCGCTCGCCTATTGCCAGGCCGATATGCCGCACGATTTCTTCGGCGGGGCAGGCATCTTCAGCGATCACGGCACGATCAGGATCCCGATGCTTTACACGCTGGTGGTGGGCGGCGAAGTCGGCGGCAAACAGCATGTGGCGCTGGTCGATTGCGGCTTCCGCGACGATTACTGGCTGACCCGCTATGCGTTCTCCAGTTGGGAAAGCCCGACCGACGTGCTCGCCAAGGTCGGGTTCGCGCCCGAGGATGTCGAGGTGATCCTCGTCACACACATGCATTTCGATCACATGGGCAACTTTGAGGCCTTCCCCAACGCCAAGCTCTACATCCAGCTCGACGAGTATCTCGGCTGGTCCGAAGCGGTCTGTGCTGCCCACCAGATGGAGACGGAGGAGGAGAAGGCCTGGGTGTTTTCCTCGTTCGATCCGGAAGACCTAGTCCGCGCCGCCCAGGGTGTTGCAGAAGGGCGAGTCCGGTTCATTCGGGGCGACGAAGAGGTACTGCCTGGCATCACCGCCCATCTAGCCAAAGATTCGCACACATTCGGCACCCAGTGGTTCACCGTCCAGACCCGCGACGGGCCCTATGTCGTCGCCGGAGACGCAGTTTACTGGTACTCTAACGTCGAGCGCATGTGGCCCCCGGGCTACAATCAGGGAAACCCGTTCAACCAGATCCGCGCCTACCAGCAAATGCAGGAACTGCTTAAGCGCCAGACCTCACGGATCATTCCCGGCCACGATCCGGCCGTGTGGGAACGGCACACATCGTGGGCCACCAGCAGCGGCAATCAGGTTGGTGAAGTGCATCTGCGCCAGAACGATGCCTCGCGTCGTCCTCGCTAAGCGTATGAATTAAAATTATTTCTTCAGTTTGTTAGACCTATGTTTTTGTTGCGTTCCAAGTGTCGGAGCGGGACATGCTGCTGGTGACGCCGACCAGCAATTGCGATCGAACCAATGCTCAAGTTGACAACTAAGTCGATTGGAACGTGACGGAATTGTTGGCTTGTGGGGAGGATCCGACAGTCGGCTTCGGGCGACGCAATTGCGTTCACTGTCCTATGGAAAGTTCCGAAAAGTTCCGGAAAGTTCCGGGGACAGAATTGACGAGAACAGGACAGGCAAAGTTCCGGGGGCAGTATACTTAATGAAGTTCCGGGGACAGGAAAGTTCCGGAAAGTTCCGGGGACAGTATACTTAATTGACGACATCGTTGGGTTTGCGTAGTGTTTTAGCATGGCACGGCTTGCTCGTATCGTGATTCCGGAAGTGGCGCATCATGTCACGCAGCGGGGCAATCGGCGATTGCCGGTGTTCTTCGGCGATGATGATCGGCGCGCCTATCTGCACTTGCTGGCAGAGGCGGCGCGGGCGAATGGCACACGCTGTCTGGCGTGGTGCCTGATGGACAACCATGTTCACCTGATCCTTGTCCCGACGGGCGAGGACGGGTTGCGCGCCACGCTGAGCGAGGCGCATCGGCGCTATACCCGCCGCATCAATTTTCGGGAAGGCTGGCGCGGTCATCTCTTTCAGGGCCGCTTTGTCAGCTATCCGATGGACGACGCGCACCTGATGGCAGCGGTGCGCTATGTCGAAAATAATCCGGTGGTAGCAGGCATGGTTGATGAGGCGGGCGGCTGGCCCTGGTCGAGCGCGCGCAGCCACCTGCTTGCGCAGCGCGCGCCAGACGATCCTTTGACCGACCTTGCCGCGCTGGCAGGCGCCGCGCCGAACTGGCGGGCCATGTTGCGCCACGGACTGGAAGCAGCCGGTGTCGAACCTGCGGGCGAGGCGCTGGCCGAAGCCATCGAGGCGCGCCTGCGCACTGGCCGCCCGCTCGCCGTCGAAACTTGGATCGAACACCACGAAGCCACAATAGGCCGCCCCCTCAAACCGTCCAAGCGCGGCCCCAAGCCTAAGCAGGCCGACGATGGCAGGAATTAAGTATACTGTCCCCGGAATTCTAGTTTGAAATTTTGCATTTCCTTCGCCAATATTTGCGCAGGGGTTTGAAATTGGAAGGATTGATTGGTGATTTCAACGAAGAAAACAGCTGGAATCGTAATCACCCTGATGATCCTACTCTCTGTGTGCTATATTCTTTCCTCCAAACGGGAATTACCGATCCGTGCCGGAACGGACCGGTGGTTTTATGGACGTATCGAACAGGGAAGAAAATTTGGGATTGAGGTCGGAAAGCCTTTGCGACTCGGCAAGGGCGGTTTGAACACATCAAGCATGAAATTTGTATCGAACGGAGATTGTAGTGGGACATTCAGAGTTTTAAGTGGGTGCAAAAAGCTTTATAATTATAAGTACTATGAAATTAGGGAGTTTTTATATTACGGTCAGTTGTTTATAGAATATGATGAGGATCGAATTGTAAGATCGATAACTTGGAATGCAGACATATTTCCATTAGATTGGACTGTGTGATGAACCTCTTGGCTCGTTGGAAATCCGGGACGCAATACGTAATTCCGGCGTAATTCCGGAATTTCGGGGACAGTATACTTAATTGACTCCGGCGATCAAGCTGCTACGCGCGCGAAGTGGCCCGTCTCTCGCGCATCGTGATCCCGCAGGTTCCGCATCATGTCACCCAGCGCGGCAATCGCCGTCTGCCGGTGTTTTTCAGCGACGAAGATCGGGGTTACGGTGACACGTGCAATAACCCCTTCACTCACACACTCGTGTCCAGGACCTGATGCCCATGGCCCGTCTACCCCGCCTCGTCCTCCCCGGCATCCCGCACCACGTGACCCAGCGCGGCAATCGGCGGGAGAGAACGTTTTTCGAGGACGGTGACTATGAACTCTATCTCGATCTGCTTGCGGAAGCTGCAGCGCGGTCGCAAGTCGCAATATGGTCCTATTGCCTGATGCCCAATCATGTTCACATCATAGCGGTGCCATCGGACGAAGATGGGCTCAGGCGCACGTTTCGCTACGTCCAACGCCACTATGCCGGCTATATCAATGCCCGGCTGCGGGTGACCGGCCATTTGTGGCAAGGGCGGTTCAGCTCAGTGGCGATGGACGAGCCGCATCTGGTGACAGCGATGCGTTACGTTGCGCTCAACCCGGTGCGCGCGCGTTTGGTGGCGCGGCCCGATGACTGGCCTTGGTCAAGTACGCGCGCCCATCTTGCAGCAGCGGACGATGGCGTTGTAGTGATCGCACCCGCGCTCGAACGCATGGGCGATTTTGCTGCGTTCCTCGGCGAGGACTTCGACGAGGCACTGACGTATTCCGCGCTGCGCAAGGCCGAGGCTGTGGGCAGACCAGTCGGCTCGCCCGAATGGCTTGCGGATATGGAGCAGCGCACAGGCAAGACATTGGCTCCCCGGAAACGTGGGCCGGCACCGAAGGTTAGGGGATGCCATAACCCATGTAGCCAAATGGGCTAATGTTTAAATTCTTGGACACTTGTCAAGCAGGCCAACGCTTCGTCTTGTAACCAGAACCTTCCGTCGATGTACAATTTCGGGGGTATCGTTGGGGGTATTGTGTGTCAGGTTCTCGAGAAGATTTTTTTACAAGGCCATGGTGTATGGATGTCGAGTCCCTCCTCCGCTACCAACCGAGATCTTGTGATTGCTTGATGTTTTTCAAAGCGCAGCGCATGGCGCGCGTGCGTCCTGTTGCATTTCGCTGCGTTAATTATGTTAGTTTTCAGTCGCTTCTGCTTCTGTCGCGGTGCTTTCGTGCAACTTGGGTGCGACGAGCTTTTTTGCCCGCTTTGGCGTGCCTCCCCTGATCAGAGGTGGGCGCGGGCTTTTGCAAAGGTAAGCCCAAGTGGTAAACGGGGGCTGCCATTCTGTGTTGTTACCAGATGCGTTTCACATGACTGAGGATAATCTTGACGGCGGCGCGGCGACACTGCGCTGCGCGAGTTGGTGCGATTGCAGCCTACGAACTTGACCCTACGCATCCTAATGATACTCTCCAGTAGATAAGGGCGAGACAGCCCAGGGGAGATGTGCCGTGACCAAGGTTTCACAAGTGGTTCTAACCGCAACCGAGGCGGTGTCGCTCGGCATGCCGGCGGCAGAGGCCGTGGCGAATATCGCGCAGACCCGCGATGCGCGGCGGGTGTTCATCCTTGCCAGCAGCCACCTGAACCGCAACACCGACGAAATCCGCCGCATCGAAGCCGCGCTCGGCGCGCGCCACGCCGGAACGCACGATGGCATCCAGCCCCACGCCCCGCGCGAAGATGTGCTCAAAGCCGCAGCGCGCGCCCGCGAAGTGGACGCGGATTTCGTGGTTACAGTGGGCGGCGGATCGGTTACCGATGCGGGCAAAATCCTGCTGATTTGCCTCAAGCACAATATCACTACGGTCGAACAATTCGACGAGTTCCGTGTCCGCGTCGAAGAAGACGGCACGGTTTTTTCACCGCAGTTTGCTGGCCCGGATATCCGCGCCGTTTGCGTGCCTACCACGCTTTCCGGCGGCGAGTTCAATCCGCTTTCGGGCGCGACCGACGAGCGGATCAAGCTGAAGCAGGCCTATGTCCAGCGCGAGATGGTGCCGGTCATGGTCGTGCTCGATCCGGCGATCACTGTGCACACGCCCGAATGGCTTTGGCTGTCGACTGGCGTCCGCTCGGTCGATCACGCGACCGAGACGCTGGCCTCGTTCCAGTCGAACGACTTTGCCGATGGCCTCGCCGATTCCGCACTCCGCTTGCTGGCCGAAGGGCTGCCCCGGGTGAAGGCCGATCCGGCTGACCTAGATGCGCGCCTCAAATGCCAGATCGGTGCCTGGCAATCGATGATCCCGATCATCGCGGGCGTGCCGATGGGCGCAAGCCATGCCATCGGTCATGTGCTGGGCGGTACTTGCGATGTACCGCATGGCCATACCTCGTGCGTGATGTCGCCGTTCGTTCAGGCCTACAACCTGTCCGTCAATGCCGACCGGCAAAAGCGGATAAGCGCTTGCCTCGGTGATGCAGGGCGGCCCGCGTCCGAACTGCTCGATGCGTTGATCCGGGGTCTTGGCATGCCGCGCTCGCTGGCCGCAGTGGGCGTGACCGAAGCGCAGCTGCCCTTGATCGCGGAGTATACGCTGGAGGATATCTGGGGCCGCACCAATCCGCGCCCGATCACCTGCGCCGAGGATGTCATGGCGATCTTGCGCACCGCGCTCGTTTGAACCTAAGTTCGGCCATTATCGCTGCGATCAAAGGACATTGCATTTGCCTGCGAAGCTCTCCGGTTCTCGCCCTGCTCAGCTCAAGGAGGAGATAGCGGCCTACAAGCGGCGGCGGATTCTCGAGGAAACCAGCCATCTGTTCTTCACGCAGGGCTATGACGCCACGACGCTCGACGCGGTGGCCGAGCGGCTGAATGTGACAAAGCCGTTCATCTATTCGTACTACAAGAACAAGGGCGAGCTTTTGTTCGAAGTTTGCCAGACCGGCATCAAGCTCTCGCTTTCGGCGCTTGAGCAGGCGCTGGTGGTCGATGGCAGCGCCACAGATCAATTGAAAGCCGTGGTAGAGCGCGTGGCGCGGATCATCGTTGAAAACCAGCGCTACATCAGCGTCTATCTGCGCGAAGAGATGAGCCTCGATCCCGATGACGCGCGGCGCATCCGGGTGATGCGGCACCACTTTGACGAATTGTTGGGCGATTTGCTGGAAAAGGGCCGCAAGAGTGGGGAGTTCGGCATTCAGGACCCCTCGCGTACCGCCATCTGGGTCAGCGGACTGCTGTCGTGGATCGCGCTGTGGTATCACGAGGGCGGGCGCTGGTCGGCCACCGAGGTGGTCATGGATGCTATCGGCATGGTGATGAAGATGGTCGCGCCGGGGCGTCCATACCGTGGGTGATATCCCGAATCCGGCCGACCTGCCCGACCGGCGCGCCTGCGTGCTGCGCTATTTGCTCGATGATTGGGCCGAGGCGCGGGGCGATCAGATTTACGCCGTGTTCGAGGATGGCGAGGCCTGGACTTATGCCGCGCTGCGCACGCTCGTTGTCGCCAAGGCGGCAGGCCTGCAGAAACTGGGCGTGGCGCAGGGCGAGCATGTGGCGGTATGGCTGCCCAACGGGCGCGATGCGCTGGTCACATTCTTTGCCGTCAATTACCTCGGCGCAGTGTTCGTGCCGTTCAACACCGCCTATCGAGGCGCGATCCTCGAACATGTTCTGGCCAATTCAGACGCTACCCTGCTGATCGCGCACGCCGGGCTGCTCCACCGGCTTGAAGGTCTCGACCGGGCCGCGATTGCGCGGGTCGTTATAGTGGGAGAAAGCCACGAGGTTGACCCTGCGCCGCATATCGCGTTCGCCTCGGTCACCGGCGAGGAAGCCGAACTGCAGCCGCTGGCCCGGCCGATCGAGCCGTGGGACAATCAGGCGATCATCTACACGTCGGGCACGACCGGCCCTTCCAAGGGCGTGCTCGCCTCGTACCTGCATCTCTACACCAACGCCGGGCCGGACAGCTGGCACTTCGTGACGGGCGAGGACCGGTTCCTTGTCAACATGCCGATTTTCCACATCGGCGGATTAGGTCTGCCGTTTGTCATGCTGGCGCGCGGCGGCTCGATCGCGCTGATGGAAAACTTCTCGACCGAGGGCTTCTGGCCGTTCGTGCGCCAGACCGGCTGCTCCGCGATCTTCCTCCTGGGCGTGATGGCCACCTTCCTGATGAAGCGTCCCGCTGCTGCCGATGACCGCGATCACGGCGTGCGGCTGGCCTTCATGGTGCCGTTTACAGCCGAAGCCGGGCCGTTTCACACCCGCTTCGGGATCGATGTCTACACCATTTTCAACATGACCGAAGTCTCTTCGCCGATCGTTTCGGGGCCGAACCCGGTCAAGCCGGGCACCTGCGGCCTGCCGCGCCCCGGGGTCGAAGTGCGGCTGGTCGATGAGCATGACCGCGAAGTGCCGGTCGGCGCGGTGGGTGAAATGATGGTGCGCACCGACCGTCCGTGGACGATGAACAGCGGCTATCACAAGAACCCGGAAGCCACCGCGCGGGCATGGCGCAACGGCTGGTTCCACACCGGCGACGCCTTCCGCCGCGATGAGGATGGCTATTTCTACTTCGTCGACCGGGTAAAGGACGCGATCCGGCGGCGCGGCGAAAACATCTCGTCGTTCGAGGTGGAAAGTCAGGTCATGATGCATCCCGCCGTGCGCGAGGCGGCGGTGATCGGCGTACCCAGCGAATATTCCGAAGACGAAGTGATGGCCGTGGTCGCCGCTGTACCCGGCGCAGTGATCGATCATGCAGAACTGATCGGGTTTCTGGTCGAAAGACTCCCCTACTTCATGGTGCCGCGTTACATTCGCGTGCTGGACGAATTGCCCAAGACACCTACCGCCAAAGTAATGAAAGCGCAGCTTCGCGCATCGGGTATCTCAGCGGACAGCTGGGACCGCGAAGCCAGCGGCATCAAGCTACGCAAAGAAAAGCTTTAGCCCTTACCAAGTTGCATCCAGCCGGGTCAGACCTCGAAACATGAAGCCTTCTTGCCGCCACTGGGCGGTATCGCGGTCGATTTTCAAGCCAGGCAAGCGCTGCACCAACGAATTCAACGCAATTTCGCCTTCCAGCCGCGCCAATTCCGCACCAACGCAAAAATGGATGCCACCGCCGAAGGAAAGGTGGCGGGGGCCTGTGCGCTCGATATCAAAACGATCGGGCTCATCGAACACCGCTGGATCGCGGTTTCCCGCAGCGACCAGCGTCAGGATGCGCTCGCCGGCGTGCACGGTCTTCCCGCCCACCTCTGTGTCGCGAAAAGCAGTCCTGTTGGTCCCCACCAGCGAACTCTCGTAACGCAGGATTTCTTCTGTAGCCGAAGCGGCAAGCGCCGGATTGGCCACCAGTTTGGCCCATTGATCGGGGAAACGGGCCAGAGAAAGCAGGCCGTTACCGATCATGTGTGCAGTCGTTTCAAAGCCCGCGCCAAACAGGCCAATGGCGACGGTCGCCATTTCATGGTCAGTCAGCGGCCCATGCTCGTCGGTCGCATTGCACAGATCGGTTGCCAGATCATCGCGTGGTTCCAGCCTGCGCGCGGCAAAAACCTTGCCGAAAAAGTCCTGCAGAAAGTCCATCTGCCGATTGGCAAGGCCCAGTTCCTCGGGCGAAAAGGCGCGCATTTCAAAGACCACAAAGGAATCCGCAATCGCCTGATTCAGCGCCGCAAGCACCTCATCCGATGCTTCTTCTGGCGAGAGGCCCAGCATGTCGCACATGACCAGCGTGGGGAAGCGATAGGCGAACTGGTGGATCACCTCCATCTTGCCCTGATCGACAACCGCATCCAGCAGACGGTCGGCAATCGCCTGAACCCGGGGACGCATTTCCATCACCCGGCGGGCGGTCAGCGCCTGAGTCACAAGGCCCCGAACGCGGGTGTGGCGCGGCGGGTCTTGATAGAGGAATATCTCCGACAACCAGCGATAGGCGGAATGGGACAGGACATCGAAATCGGGGCCATAGAACAGGCGAATGTTCTGGATGAAGTCGCCCTGCCCGAAATTCGTGCGGTCCATCAGGACCGCACGAACATCGTCATACCGGGTTGCCACCCAGAATCCGAGCGGGGAGAAATGCATCGGATCATTCTCGCGCAATGTCCTGAACAAGGGATAGGGATCCAGCTTGAGCTGGGGATCCGTCAGATCAAACATCACGCTTTCGGCCATGAGGCATACTCGCAATTAGAAGTTGATGCCCGCCGTAACGCCATACGTACGCGGCGGAGCGACCGAGCCGACACGGACGCTGTTGAACAGCGGCGCGGTGATGATGTTGTTGGTAAGCACCAGCTGGTTGGTGAGGTTGCGGCCCCACACTTCGAGGCTCCAGCGCTTGTCCTCGCTGGTGTACTTGAGCCCGGCGCTGACCAGTGCATAAGCCCCTTGCGTCGCATCGGCGTTGTTGAATTCGGTGAAGAACACCCGGTCCTGCCAGTTGACATCACCGCGCACGTTGAGCGTGCCCGCGATGCCCAGCGGGATGTCGTAATTGCCGCCCGCGCGGAAGGAAAATTCCGGCGCATTGGATAGCCGCTTGCCGGCAAGGCTGACCACCGCGAAGCCTTGGCGATAATCGCCGCTGTTGAACTGGCGATACTTCGCATTGAGATACGTCCCGAACAGCTCGAGCGTCAGCCCCGGCGCGGGCTTGGCCCGGAACTCGGCCTCGAAACCAAAGTTGCGCGCCGAGGCGGCATTCACCGTCGTCACCACGCTGGTCGCATCGACAAAGCCAACCTGCAAATCGCTATAGTCCATATAGAAAGCAGCGAGATTGGCCTGCAGGCGGTTGTTCAACGCCGCGGTTTTGAGCCCGATTTCGTAGCTCCAGACGTACTCTGGATTGATCACATCGTTGCGCGAGCCGACGTTGATCACGCCCGATTTGAAGCCACGCGTGACGGAGGCATATATCAGCGTGGTGTCGGTCGCCTGATAGTTCAGCGTCGCGGTAGGTGTGAAGGCATTCCAGGACCTCTCCCTGTCGGTGGGCACCACGCCGAGGAACTCGAACGTACCGGTGCCCTGCCGCTTCTCATAGCTGAAACGCCCACCCAGCGTGACCTTGAGCTTGTCGTTCAGCGCATAGCTCCCTTGCGCGTAAATGCCGAAAGCATCGATCTTGACCCGGCCCTGCTGCAGATAGGCTGAATTGTCGAACGTATTTGCAGGCAACCCAAACAGAAGGCCGAGATTGGTCAACGGCACGCGCACCGCACCAAAGAGTTCCTCGTTGAAATACATTGCGCCAAACACGAGATCGAGCTTGTCGGTCTTGTAATTGCCGACAAATTCCTGACTGATGGTTCGGCTGCGCTCGGTGTAGTTGTTCTGACCAAACAGATTGGCGTTTGACGCGTCAAGATCGTCGCGATTAAAGCGATTGAATATGTGATAGGACGTAATCGATTTTACGCTGAGGTCACCCGGGGTCCATTCCAGAGTGCCGGTCACGCTCGTGCCGCGGCGCTGGTTGATCGGCTCCTGATCCGAATAGATGTTGCGCAAGTTGGCCCTTACGCCTCTGGCGGCGGCAACAGTGAACAGCGACTGCCCGCCGAGCAGCGCACCCAGCGCGTTTTCAGGGGCTACCGTCGGGCCGAAATAGTGGAACGCGTAGTTGTTGTCGCCTTCACGGAAATGTTCGGCCGACAGGAGCGCGCTGAATTCGGATGACGGTTTGAACAAAATGCTCCCGCGAAACGCATAAGCATTGCGGTCATCGATCTGCGAGCCGGTAAACTCGTTGATGCCAAAGCCGTCGCGGCGGTCAAACTTGCCAGCGAGCCGGATCATCACCTTGTCGCTGTCGCCAATGGCGCCGCCCACCGCGCCTTCGATCGCCAGCGTGTTATAATTGCCATACGTCAGGCGGGCATAACCTTCGAACTCGGCGCTGGGCCTTTTGGTGATCAGGTTGATCGCCCCGGCGGTCGCGCCGCGGCCATAAAGCGTGCCTTGCGGGCCGCGCAGGACTTCAACCTGCTGAAGATCGTAAAAGCCCGAAAGCTGGGCCGCCGGGCGGGCGATCTGTGCGCCGTCCTGCAGGAAGGCGACGCCGCCATCCGCGCCCAGATCGATGCTGGTAAGGCCGATGCCGCGAATGAAGATGCGGTTCACGCCAAACTGATCGCCGACCGAGAGATTGGGAATAGCGGTGGCGAGCGAGGCCACATCCTTGATCCGGCCCGCGCCGATGTCTGCCGACGAGATAGCGGTCACCGAGGCCGCGACTTTGGACAGCGCTTCAGAACTGCGCGTGGCGGTGACGACAATGTCGCTGAGCCCGGTGTCTTGCTGTGCTGGAGCTTGCGGGCTCTGCTGTGCCATGGCCGGCGCAGTAACAAGCGATACTCCGGCAAGGCTGACGACAGCCAGTGCGCGAATGGAACTTGCCGCGCGCAATGCGGCACACTTTGCTGGAAACCCAACCATCTCACTCTCCCCCGTGGCGTGCTTGCGAGCGCACATTTTTATACTATCGCGTAGATATCTTGTAACATAGGTAGGTTGCAAGTTGCAAATTGACGGATTGGTCGATTGCGGGAACGGAGAGCATCGTGAACACAGGCAATCAGGCGGAACAGGGTGCGGCTGGGGACGCGGCCTTTGACGCTTCTCGGAGCGGCCTTGCCGAGCTGGCAGGCGATCATGCGCAAATGCGCGCCGCTCTGGATGGTGCCGACGCTGGAACCCTGCTGCTTGTGTTGGTGCAGTTCACCGGCGATCATGATCTGCTCGATCGCGCCCGGCCCTTCATTTCAGGCCCGATGAATTATCATGAAACTATGCCGGAGGTGCTGCGCGCCGAGATTCGCGACCGGTTGGCGGCGATCCTGATCGAATGCGCCGAAGGGAAAAGGCCGCTGCCGCCGATCCCCGAAGGCGATGCGCTGCGCGCGATGCTGAGCACGGCAGCGGGCGAGGATGTGTCGGAAGACTATACCGCAATGATGCGAGAGGATCTCGATCTGGCGGAGCCCGATCCGCGCGGGATGGTGTGGCAAAAGCAGCCCGAGGCCGTGCGTCTAGAGCAGTTTCCGGTCGTCATTATCGGCGGGGGCATGTCCGGGGTCTGCGCGGCGATCCGGCTCAAGGAAGCGGGGCTGCCCTTCACGGTGATCGAGAAAAACCCTGCGGTGGGCGGAAGCTGGTATGAAAATTTCTATCCCGGCTGCGGTGTCGATACCCCCAACCACTTCTATTCCTATTCGTTTTTCCCCAATCACGATTGGTCGCACTTTTTTGCCAAGCGCGACGAGCTTTGGGCTTACTTTGAAAACGCCGCCGATCATTATGCGATTCGGGACCACATCCAGTTCGCCACCGAGGTGGTCTCGGCAATCTGGTCGGACACCGACAGCGATTGGACCTTGACCCTGCGCCGGGCGGGCGGCCTCGAAGAGCAGATCAAGGCCAAGGCAGTCATCTCCGCTGTCGGCGTGCTCAATCGGCCCAAACTGCCCGATATTCCCGGGCGCGAGAGCTTCGCCGGAAAGGCGCTGCACACTGCGCAGTGGGACAACGATTTTGATTGGCGCGGCAAACGCGTGGCGATGATCGGCACCGGTGCCTCTGGTCAGCAGGTCGGGCCGACAATTGCTCCCGACGTTGCAAGCCTGACAATCTTCCAGCGTTCGCCGCATTGGGTCGTGCCCAATCCCAATTACTTCGCCGAAGTGTCAGACGGCATGAAATGGGCGCTGGCGCATATTCCGTTTTTTGCGCGCTGGTATCGGTTCCAGCTGTTCTGGGCCTTTGCCGATGGCCTGCATGCTTCGCTGAAGGTGGACCCGAACTGGGATGATGGCGGCAAGTCGATCAATGCCAAAAATGCGCGCCACCGCGATTACATGGTGCGCTATCTGCGCTCGAAGCTGGGCGACAATTCGCCGTTGCTGGACAAAGTGACGCCCACTTATCCGCCCTATGGCAAACGCATCCTGATCGACAACAATTGGTTCGAGACGCTGCAACGCGGCAACGTCGATCTGGAAACGGGCCGCATCGCGCGGATCGTGCCCGAAGGGATCGAGACCGAGGACGGGCGGCGGATCGAGCTCGATGCAATCATCTATGCCACCGGGTTTCAGGCCAGCAAAGTGCTTGCCCCGATGACGATCAAGGGTGTGGGCGGCCGCGATCTCCATGAATTCTGGGGCCCGGACGACGCGACCGCCTATCTCGGCACGATGGTTCCCGGCTTTCCCAACTTTTTCATGTTGATGGGTCCGAACACGGGCTTGGCGCACGGGGGCAATGTCATCTTTATCACCGAATGTCAGGTGCGCTATATCATGGCCGCTTTGCGCACGGTGATCGAGCAGGGCGCCAGCGCTGTCGATGTGAAGCCCGAGGTGCACGCCGCGCATGTCCGCGAAGTCGATGCGCTTCATGCCGGCATGGTCTGGACGCACAAGGGGCTGACCAATTGGTATCGCAACGATCAGGGGCGGGTTTTCGCTTTGCTGCCTTACCGGCTGGTCGATTACTGGAAAATGACACGGGTGTTTGTCCCCGAGGACTATACCATCGCTTGACCTGGATCTGCGCGAGGTGCGCCTCAGGCCGAGTGTTACAGTCATCGATCGCGCGGCATGTTCGAAAAGCGGATCAACTCGCACGGCTTCACGTCAAATCCAAACCAACAAATCCCGTGACCAAACATCCAGGAGGCGTTGACAAATCCTCGCATCCAAAGACGGATGGAGTACCGCCAATTGGGCAAAGAGAAGCTGCTTTCGTTGGGTGCCTATCCGGCGGTGGGCATTGCGGTTGCCAGAGTAAAGCGAGCCGAGGCCAAAGCCCTACTCATCCAAGGTCAGGACCCCATGCAATCTAAGGGGCAGAGCCAGCGCGAAGAACTAGCGACGTTCGAGGCGGTCGCGAAGCGTTGGCACGTCAACCGCAAGTCTGCCCTGAATCTGGCTCATGCCGAGCGGGTCGCCGTTCGAGCACGACCGAGCGACCGTCGGGCAACATCAGCCGCGTCCATACTATCAGGACCCGCTGCTGCCCAAAGCCGATCTGATCGTCATAGTTCAAAAAACGGCGCGCTGGTCATCATTTCCGCCGCTCCCGTCGATATTGCGACGGCGTTATGCCAACCTCGCGCCGGAACAGTCTCGCTAGCTGGCCCTGATCGTCATAGCCAACCGCAGCGGCGACGTCGGCGATCGACAGTGGGCTGCCCGCAAGCAATTCCTTGGCGCGGTCGATCCGTAGCATGATCTGGTAGCGATGCGGCGGCAGGCCAGTCGCTTGCTTGAAGGCGCGGCTGAAATGACATGGCGACAGACCGACGCTATCCGACAACGCAGCCAGATCGAAATTGCCATAGGCACCGCTCAACACCTCGGTGGCGCGTTTGACCTGCCAATCGGCGAGGCCGCCGCGCCGGACGGGTTTTGGCACAGTTCTGCAGCTCGCCATGACCAGCCTGGCGGTGAGCGCTATCAATGTGCTGTCGAAAAAGAGCCGGGCGGCAGGATCGTTGGGATCGGCCACATCGAACATCGCGCCGATCATGTGACCAAATGACGGGTCGGCAAGCCACTTCGTGTGCAGCGCTCCGAAATCCCCATCCTCGGGTAGCCGAAGATCATCACCAACGACGACTTTCAGTTGGGCAAAGGGTAGCGCCACAACTTCCAGACTGTGTCGCCCCGCCACTTGGATCGATGTGTGCGTGTGTGGTGCAAAAAGCAGGGTTTGATTGCTTTCAAGCGGGCCGCCAAACCGACCTGCGCCGATATCGGCGGAGAATGTCCGCTGTCCCCTGGCGATACGCGCGATTACGAGATCGGGTGTCGGCAAATCCGACCAGTCTCCGGCGCTTTGTTCCATTTGCATAAGCGTCGCAAAGGACAACGGCGTCACGCGCTGGATGACGCTGCCATATTGGGCCTCGTAGAAATCGACATAGCTGCCATATTGTGGGTGCTGCGCCGTCATTCCGTGGCTCTCCAGCCTTGAGCTGGGCGCGGCTGCTTATCCTGGATGGGCGAATATCGACTTTCCATCGCTGCGTCTCAGAACTCGCCATGTTTTGCGATGCGCAAAGCGGCGGCATCACAGGTTTTTAGCCACCCACTGAACAAATGAACAGTATTTTTCATGCACGTGAGAGCGAGCGGGCTTTGGATACCGACGTTGCCCATTGGCTGGTCGCAATTGCGCAAGAAATGCTCAATCGAGCAATCGGTGCCAAGTCCGCAGCACCCAAGCGCGTTATCCATGGTCGGCAAACGGTCGCTGTGACGCGCCGTCAACGGCTTGAAAGGACGCGTCGATGGAGCAGGAGGCCCAAGCAGAGTTGGCGAACGTAAACAAGCCGCAGCGCAAAGCGATCGCGCCCGGCAAACTGATGATCGCTGGCAAGTGGCGCGACTCGGAAACCGGTGAGACCACTGACAATCTCGATCCCACCACCGAGGCCGTCACCACGCAGATCGCCAGGGGCACGGTGGGCGACGCCAGCGCTGCCGTCGATGCCGCTTATGACGCCTTTGAGGACGGCCCGTGGGGCCGGATGCATCATGAGGACCGTGCCAAGATATTGTTCCGCATGGCTGACCTGATGGACGAACGCGCCGAGGATCTGGCTATCCGCGAGGCGATGGACATGGGCATGCCCTACAAGGATTTCCGCGAGATCATCATGCCCCATTGTTCAGGCCTGTTCCGCTTTTTCGGCGGGCAGGCAATGAGCGCCATGAGCGGTAGTTACCGGTCGAGCTATGAACAAGACATCCGCATCCTGACCCGTCGCCAGCCGCTAGGCGTTGTCGCCGCGATCACGCCGTTCAACTTTCCGCTCGCGCTGTCGTGCTCCAAGATCGCGCCGGCGCTGGCGGCGGGCAACACCATCGTCCACAAGCCCGCGTCGGACACGCCGCTGACCGCGCTTGCCATGGCGCAGATTGCGCTCGACGCCGGGGTGCCGGAGGGTGCCTACAACTTGATCACTGGCCCCGGAGGCTCGATCGGCGATGCGCTGGTCGCTAATCCCAAGGTCGACAAGATCGCCTTTACCGGATCGACCCCGGTCGGCCAGGGCATCATGCGCAAGGGTGCCGATACGATGAAGCATCTGACGATGGAGCTGGGCGGCAAATCGCCCAATATCGTCTTTGCCGACGCCAATATGGAGAGCGCATTGCAGGCGGCTTTCTGGGGTATTTTCTGGAACAAGGGCGAGGTTTGTGTCGCCGGATCGCGCATTCTGGTTCAACGCGCGATCTATGACGAGTTCGTCGAGCGGCTGTCCGCGATGGCGCGCGACGCGGTGCTTGGCGACCCGCTCGACCCGGCGACGATGATCGGCCCTATCGCCTCGCGCGGTGAGTATGACAAGGTGCTGCGCTATGTGCAGGCGGGCAAGGATTCTGCGGCTCGGCTGAGCGCGGGCGGCGGCACGCGCACGATCAACGGCAAGGGGCTGTTCATCGAAGCCACCGTGTTCGCCGACGCGACCAACGATATGACGATCTCTCAAGAGGAAATCTTCGGACCCGTAGTGCCGGTCATCCCGTTCGATACCGAGGACGAGGCCATCCGCCTGGCCAACGCCACCAACTACGGCCTCGCCTCGGGTATCCAGACCGGTGACATGGGCCGCGCGCTGCGCCTCGCCGACCGGATCAAGGCGGGCACAGTGTGGCTCAACACTTGGCACAAATATCATCCCAATGCGCCGTTCGGCGGATTCAAGATGAGTGGTTATGGCCGCGAACAGGGCGCCGAAGCGCTGGAAAATTACACCCAGTACAAGACCATATGGGCCAATCTGACCTGAGGAGCAAAACATGGACAATCTGGCAATCGTTCGGCGATTTACGCTCGACTTTCTGGGGCGCGCCGACCTGGAAGCGGCGGATGCAACCTTGCATCCGGATATTCGCGGTATCACCGGCCTGAAACCGATGGGGCCGATCGAGGGAATCGAAGAGTATAAGGCGACGCTGGTCGGCTTTGTCGATGCGTTTCCGGCGGAGGGTCCGGTCGAAATCATCGACCAGTTCGAATCCGCTGATGGCACGCGGGTGGTCACGCGGTTTCATTCGCGCCAGCGCCACGCCAAGGATTATTTCGGCATTCCGGCCACAGACCGCGTTATCCTGTTCGATGAAACGCATGTCGCGCGGCTGAAGGACGGCAAGATCGTCGAGAATATCGTCTCGGCGACCAATCTTGAGTTCGAGATGTTGATGGCCCCAGTGCTGACACCAATGATCCTGCCCTGACCGATGACGGCGGTCGCATCTCTGGCGCGCGCCACGATGGGGGGCAGCCTGTTGATCGTTCCGGCATCGGCGATGGCGCAGTCGGTCTGTTGTGCGGCACCCGAAGTGCGATCTGTGGAAGCTTGTTCGGCGGGTGCATCCGCCGTCTGTGCTCGCCTGGGCAGCGACGCCTGGGTAACATTCGGCGGTGAGTATAGGGTAAGGTTCGAAGCGCTCGACCCGGTCAATTTCGGCATAATGGGCGGACCCCAATCGGAATCGATCGCGCATCGCGGGCTGATCGCTGCCGATCTGCGCACCACGGGCGGCGTGCGCGCCTATGTCCAGCTGTCGGCCACGGGCCAATCGGGACGTCGCCCTGCGGTGCGGCCGTTCGACGCCAGCGACCCGGATATCGCGCAGGCCTATGTCGATATTCCGGCGAAGATCGGCGGCGCGGCGCTGGTGCTGCGCTTGGGCCGTCAGGAGTTTCCCATCGGCAACCGGCTCGTCGCGCTGCGTGATGGCGTGACGCTGCGGCGGGCGTTCGATGGCGCGCGGCTCGATGCGAACCTGGGCGGCCATCATCTGACCGGATTCTATTTCAGTCCGGTCACGAACCGCCCCGGTGCTTTCGACGATCGGCGCACGCGGGGCGAGAGTTTTGCCGGGCTCAACTGGCAATTCCCCGGCACGCTTCGGAGCGGCCAATGGACCGCCTTCTTCTTCAACCGCGCCCGCCCGCTGGCGACGTTCCAGTCCGCTTCAGGTCCCGAGGAGCGCCAGACCTTCGGCGTGAAGTATCAGCGCACCGCGCATCAATGGGATGTCACTGCCCAAGGGGGCGTTCAGACCGGCCATATCGGCACGAGCGATATCCTTGCCTGGGGCGGGTCGCTCGATTTCGGCTGGACGACAGGTAGCCGCAATCCTCTGCGTCTTGGGGCCGAGATTGGCGTTGCCAGCGGGGACGGTGATCCCGCCAATGGCCAACTTGGAACGTTCGATCCGCTCTATCCCAATCTTGGCGCCTTCAACGACGCGCCGCTCTATTTCTACGCGAACCAGATCAACGTGCAGGCCAATGTCAGCAAGGTCGTCGGTCGGGTAACGTTCAGGGCGGATATGACGCTGCTCGCGCGCGGATCGACCCGCGATGCGATCTATGCGGCGAACGGTCGGCCGCTCGCGCTGCCCGCAAACGGCGGGCAGCTGTCCGCCGCCGAGATCGCGGCGTCAGCGCGCTGGCGGGCAAGCCGCCACCTGGAATTTTATGTATCGTACCTGCACGCGCAGGCGCTCGACGGCGTAAGCGCAGCAGGGGGGCGAAACACCGATTTCGCTCTGATTCAGATGACCGCAGGATTTTGAGGAGGACGGGATGACACGCAAAGGAATGATTTGGGCGACTATCATGGTCGGCGTTCTGGTTGCGCCGGTTGCGGCACGATCACCGCAGGTGACGACTGTCGCCAGCTATCCGCACGGCACTTTCCTTGAGAATATGAGCGTCGATCCAAAAGGGCGACTGCTGTTCACCAGCTACCTAGACCAGTCGCTGATGACGTGGAATGGACGCAGCACACCCTCCCCACTCGTCAAGCTTGATGTCCATCCCGTCGCGGTGCTTGCGCGGGCCAATGACATCATCGTGACGGCGCATGGCAAGCCGTTTACCGCAGGCCCCGCCTTTACTGCGACCAATCAACTGCTGGTCCTCAGCCGCAGCGGGAAGCTCACAAAACGAGTTGCCGCCCCGGATGCCCTGTTCCTGAACGGTATGGTCGAAATCGCCCCCGACGTCATCCTGGCTGCCGATTCGCTGGCTGGAAAAATCTGGCGGTTCAATCCTGTGACCGGCTCGGTCGCCCTCTGGCTGGCCGATCCATTGCTGGGGGCGGACCCGGCAGCGCCATCGCAGCGACCGGGTGCCAATGGGCTGAAGCTGCATGATGGCTGGCTGTACATCTCGAATTCGGCGCGCGGCACGCTGCATCGTGTCAAGCTGTCAGGCACGTCACCGATGGGCGCACTCGAACTGTTCGCTACCACCGGGCCGATCGACGACTTCACGTTTCTTGCCGATGGATCGATCGCGGCTGCAACGCATGGTGCGCGGCTGATCCGCATCATGCCCGACGGCGCGATTGCCGACATCATGGCCTCAGGGTGCGACGCATGCACCAGTGTGACGACCTTTGGCCGGGCGCGCGACCTGATCGTGCTGACCACCGGCAATCTGCTCGAAGGCGGCAATGCTCCGGCGCGTGTTCTGCGTCTGGCCTCTCCGGTACCCGGTCGAGGAGCGAGACCATGAAGATCGGGATCATTGGTGCTGGCAATATCGGCACGGGGCTTGGCAAACGGTTGGCGGCAAAAGGGCATGACATCGTCGTGAGCTACGCCCGCACGCCCGAAAAGGTGGCGGAAGCCGCCGCAGTGATTGGGGGCGGCGCGAAGCCCGGCACCCTGGAGGAAGCGGCGGCGCACGGCGAGGTCATCATATTGGCGACGCCATGGGGCGTGACGCTGGATGTTGTTAGCAGTCTCGCGGGCGAGTTGGCCGGAAAAACGGTCTGGGACTGCACTAACCCATTCGCCCCCGACATGTCCGAACTGCTAATCGGGACGACGACATCGGCGGGCGAGGAAATCGCTAAGGCGGCGCCGCTCGCCAGGATCGTCAAGGCGGTGCCGCCCTTCGCCCAAAGCCTGCATGCGCCCTCGATGGACATCGGCGGCCACAAGCCCGGCGTCTTCGTCTGCGGCGATGACCCTGCCGCGCGCGCGAGCGTGGTTCAATTGGTCAGCGATGTCGATGCCGGAGCCGTCGATGCTGGCCCGCTCAAGCTCGCCCGCTTCACCGAGCCGCTCGGCATGCTCGTCACCAACCTCGCTTATGTGCAGGGCATGGGGCCGGCCATTAGCGCGATCCTCGTTCGGTAAATGCGCCGCAGAATGTTGCGGCCCGGAATGATTGTTAGGAAAGCCCGCCCATGATGAATACCCACAACACGCTGTCGCAAAATACCCGCAGCAAATCGGCGGCGCTGCTGAACCGGCATCTTGCCGCCGCCATCGACTTGCACGCGCAGGTCAAGCAGGCGCACTGGAATGTGCGCGGTGGTCAGTTCATCGGCCTGCACGAGTTGTTCGATGGAATCGCAAGCAGTGTTGAGGATTGGAGCGACATGCTCGCCGAACGCGCGGGGGCTCTTGGCAGCGCAGCCGAGGGCACGATCCAAATGGCCGCCGAACGGTCGCATCTTCCGCCTTATCCGCTGAACATAGCGCCCGGCAAAGCGCATATCGGCGCGTTGTCGGCAGCAATTGCGGCATTTGGCGACACAGCTCGCTCGGCGATCGATGAAGCTGCGACGCTCGGCGATCCGGTAACGTCCGACATCCTCACTGAAATCACCCGCGCCGCCGATCAGGCGCTGTGGAAACTCGAGGCGCATAACGATCCGGCCTGAGCGCCGCACCAGCAAGGATTGGCACTATGACTTCGTCAAGAGGACCCGCCATCATCATCGGCTATGGACCCGGCGTCAGCGGCGCTGTGGCCGAGGCTTTCGCTGGTGAAGGCTATCCGCTCGCCTTGATCGCGCGCGACTCGGCCAAGCTTGACGCGGCCGTTGGCGCACTCGGTGCCAGAGGCATCAAGGCGGAGGGGTTCACGGCAGACGCGGGTGATGCCGCATCACTGACAATGGCGCTTGATGCGGTCCGTGATGCGTACGGCGATGCAGAAGTCCTGCTTTACAATGCTGCCTATTGGCGGCCCGGTCCGGTGCTCGCCACGACGCCTGATAGTTTCGACGAAGACTTCCGGGTCGCTGTGACGGGTGCGCTTGTTTCGGCCCGCGCGCTCGCCCCGGCGATGATTGCTGCCGGGCGCGGGACGCTGCTCTTCACCGGTGGTGGCCTCGCCCTATACCCTTCGCCACAAGCTCCGTCGCTGTCGGTCGGCAAGGCCGGCATCCGGGCACTGGCTTTGATGCTAGCCGAAGAGCTGGCACCCCACGGCATCCGCGTCGGCACAGTCACTATTTCTGGCGAGGTGGCGCCCGGGACAGCATTTGCCCCGGATCTTATCGCCCAAGCCTTCATGACTTTGCACCGATCACCTGCAGATCCCGAAACCGCCGAGATCGTGTTTAGCGGTCAGCCTCGGTAGTTTCTGATGAATCAGATGTGTCAGCTTATGGGGTGGACGCCCCATCAACAACGCAGCGCACCTACGCGCTCCTCCTAGCCCAATTGAACCCCCAAGGATTTGGCTGCCGCGCCAACGAACTTCGAAACCTGTTCCCCGCCGCGCTCGTAGACCATCGCGCCCGCCGTGTCGGAGATCTCGTCGAAGCGCGCTGCAATGCTCTCCGGGGTGCATGTATCCGGCGTCAGGTGAATGCCCTGCGTTTCTGTAATGAACGTACGAGCGAAACCGCCTGCGGTGGCGTCGAGAATAACCCTAGATGGCGCGTTTTCGCTGACCAGATATAGGAGGCCCGGTGTCACGGTGTCCGGCTCCATAAGTTCCACTACCTTCGCGGGAAGAAGATCCCTGGTCATCTGGGTCGCTGCCCCGGGCGCAAGCGTGTTAACCCGGATGTTGTTCTTGGCTCCCTCGATGTGGAGCACGTTCATGAGGCCGACCACTGCCATTTTGGCTGCGCCATAATTGGATTGACCGAAGTTTCCGTAGAGACCGGAGGAGGAACTGGTCATCACGATGCGGCCATAGTTCGCTTCCTTCATGTGCGGCCAGCACGCCATCGTGCAGACGACCGAGCCGGTAGCGTGAACCCGCATGACGGCATCCCAATCGGCAAGCGTCATCTTTGCAAAGCTGCTGTCGCGCAGAATGCCGGCATTGTTGACGAGGATGTCCATGCTGCCCCAATCGCGGACCGCTTTGGCGACCATGTCGGCGACCTGTTCCGGGTTGGCGACATCGGCGCCATGCGCGAATGCCTGTCCACCGGCCTCGCGGATGAGCGCTACCGTTTCTTCAGCCGCAGAAGAAACGCCGCCGCTTGCGTCTTTGCCACCGCCGAAATCGTTGACCACGACCTTGGCGCCGCGCGCCGCAAGGCCCAGAGCATGGCTGCGACCCAAACCAGCACCCGCGCCGGTGACGATGGCGACTCGATTGTCAAACCTGATGGACATGCTTGCTCTCCACGCAAATCATACTGAACATTTGTTCAGCGCATTACGAACTTTCCGGGAGAGGCGCAAGCATGGAAAACACTTTCGATGCCTCCGCCGGTTGCCCGGCAGGAAGAAATAGTCCTGTTGCGCAAAGACTGCGAGCTGCGCCAGGGTCAGCGTGCGGCCCATTGCATCCTGATCGCAGTCATCGCCTCGTCGTAGCCGATCTGAGGCATCCAGCCCAGTTCGGCACGAATCCGGCTGCAGTCGATGCGATTGTCGAAGCCAACAAGGTTGAGCCCTTCCAACGAGGGTAGGTTTGGGTCCTTCGGCTCGGCAAGACTGCGCGGATCTTCATTGGCATGGACCACTGCCAGCGCGCCGGCGAGCGGGATGACGGGCGGCGGGGGCTTCCCAACAATTGCCGCCATATCGTCGCAAAAGCGCCGCCATGTTGCGCCATTCCCGTCGCAGACATTGTAGACCCGGCCGATCGCTTCGGGCCTAGTTCCGGCAAGGAACAAGGCATCGGCGAGGTTCTCAACGTAGGCGAGGCCTGCGTCGTTGCTTTCTGCCGCCCCAAAAACGGCGCCGCCAGTCGCCGCAAAGACCTCCAGCAGCCGGTCACCCCAGGCACTTGCACCGCCAAGGCCATAGACATTTGCCGGTCGGATCAGCGTCAAAGGCATGCCTGTGGCGGCTGCGATTTCCAGCGCAACCTCTTCCTGGCCCTGCTTTCCCCGTCCATAGGCTCCCGCCCAAGGGCCGTGACCGTCGTCTTCTCGGCAGACTTGCGTCTGGATAAGCGTGCCATATACCGCGATCGATGATGCAACGACAGCGCGGCCGCCTTGCACGGCGATCTCTTCGCAGACATTGCGGGTCCCTTCAGCGATTACATCCCACTGCCACTGGTAACGCCCGGAGACACCGACCGGGGCGGCAAGGTGAATTAGCAGATCGCAGCCGCGCGCGGCTTGCCGCACCGATTCCCGATCCGCCAGATCGCCATGGGTCATACAGACCCTCCCTTGCCAATCAGGCAGGGCAGCCTCACCGGGGAGAGAGAAACTGGTCACATCCCACCCGGCATCGAGAAATCGGCGGACGACCCGCCGCCCGATAAACCCCGGTCCGCCGGTGACGAGTACCCGGCTCATGCTGCGTTTCCAACGCGCTCGGTGGTGAGGACCTTATGAACCACCGGCTCAAACGCCTCAAGCGGCATCGAAACGAAGTCGCGATCGAAGCTGGGATGATCGTGCATGGCGCAGAATTCAGCGCGGCGATCGAACCACCGATGCCCCTTGAATTGATCGCGAACATTGCGGTCGAGGTCGATGTGTTGGAAGAAACAGGCCCCTTGGAAACGGCTGCGCTGCAGAACCATCCAATGGTTTTCCGCGGGGAAATAGGCTTTTAACGCCGCTGCGGCGAAATCTGCGTGGACCGCCCTCGCGTGGTGATCGCCGTTATCGTCCAGAAGGGCGCGTACTTCGCTCGTGAAGCAATCGGGTTCGGTGGTCACAGCCGTGAGTCCTGCGTTCGTGACGATCAGGCGATCTCGATCAGGCCCGCGGCGCCCATACCCGCGCCTACACACATGGTGACCACAGCATACTTCACACCGCGGCGCTTTCCTTCGATCAGCACATGGCCGACGCAGCGTGCACCTGTCATGCCATAGGGGTGACCGATCGATATCGCGCCGCCGTTGACGTTGTAGATCGCCGGATCAATGCCGAGCTTGTCGCGGCTGTAGAGACACTGGCTGGCGAAGGCTTCGTTGAGTTCCCAAAGGCCGATGTCGCTGATCTTGAGGCCGTGACGCTCAAGCAGGCGCGGCACTGCGTAGATCGGGCCGATCCCCATTTCGTCCGCCTCGCAGCCCGCCGTGGCAAAGCCGCGGAAATATCCGAGCGGCGCAATCCCGCGTGCCTTGGCTGCGTCGCCGCTCATCATGATCAAGGCGCTTGCGCCGTCGGACTGCTGGCTGGCGTTGCCTGCCGTCACGGATTTGCCCTCGGCCATGGTCATCCCGCCCTTCAGAACCGGTTTCAGGTTTTGCAGCGTTTCAAGCGTGGTGTCGGGCCGGTTGCATTCATCGCGTTCAACCAGCACTTCGGTTTCGCTGGTTTCCCCGGTTGCCTTGTTCACACTCTTCCAGATCGCTTTCAGCGGCACGATCTCGTCGTCGAACCGACCGGCGGCCTGCGCAGCGGCGGTGCGCTGCTGGCTTTGAAGCGCGTACTGATCTTGTGCCTCGCGGGTAACGCCATAGCGCTCAGCCACGATTTCGGCGGTTTCGATCATGCCCATCCATAGCGCCGGGTGGGTCGCGGCCAGCGATGAGTCGACCACCTGATGCATGTTCATGTGTCCCGACAGCTGCACCATCGAGATCGACTCAACGCCGCCCGCAGCGATCACCGGAACGCCCTCATTGAGGATGCGGCCCGCCGCAACCGCAACCGCTTGAAGTCCTGACGAGCAGTAGCGGTTTACCGTGAGCCCGCTGGTGGTGACCGGGCAGCCCGCCTTCATCGCCGCGTTACGGGCGATATTGAACCCGGTTGCGCCTTCGGGGTGGCCTGAGCCGAGAACCACGTCCTCGATTTCGGCAGGATCGACCCCGGCGCGCAGCATGGCGTGAGAAAGCGCATGACCGGCCAGTGTAATCGGATGGGTGTTGTTGAAGCTTCCGCGCACGGATTTGGCGAGTGCCGTCCGCGCGGTCGATACGATTGCGATGTCAGTCATGGAGCTCTCCCGAATGCTGCTTGCCGTTTTACTATACAAATGTTCAGCCATATGCAAGCGTTGGCTCGTTCTTGTTCAGCGTGCTATGGCGGTTTCAGGAGATTGGAGTGGGCATGCCAAAAAGGTTGAAAGCGGTGGACAGCGGGAACGGCAAGGAGCGGCTGATCAAGGTTGCCATGCGTATGTTTGCGGACAAGGGATACGATGGGATCACTGTCCGCGACATCTCGGCTGCGGCTGACGTCTCGGTTGGTCTTATCAATCATCATTTCGGATCGAAAGAAGGGCTGCGAGAAGCAGTCGACAAGTATTTCATCGACCAGTTTGAAGAGGTTCTGTTCGAGGAAAGGCCTGCGGCCTCGACAACGGAGGAAGGCCTGGAATTGGCGGTTGAGTTCACCGAAAACTGGATTGATCGGCACATTGACGATTGGGATCTGACCAAGGCCTATATGCGCAGAGCTTTACTGGAAGGATCCGATTGGGGGGCGGGGCTCTTTGAGCGATTTTATAACGTCGTGCGGACCTCGATGGACCGACTGGATGCGGGCGGCGGCATTCGCGCCGATGTTGACCGACTCTGGTTGCCGCTGCTTATTCTTTACATGGAACTGGGCACGCTGCTGCTGGAACCTTATGTCGAACGTGTGCTTGGAAAGTCAGGGTTCGAGCGGCACCTTTGGCGCCGACGGCACCGGGCCTACATTGATCTTCTGCTGCGTGGTGTACGTCCGGACCGAAACTAAACATTTGCTCAGTTCTGTGGTTCGTGGTTATGGTGGGTCAAACACATCAACCAATGGACACCATGGGAATGAGCCGCATTTCTGACATTCTCGACGCGAATCGACCGCGGTTTGCGAGGCAGCTTAGCTGCACGCGGATCCATGATCTGCTCGCGAGTCATGCCGCTGCCGCGCCTGCCAATGAGGCTGCGGTCGAAGGCACCCAGCGTCTGACCTACGCTGAAATGGCGGACCGGGTCGACGCGATTGCCCGCGCCTTGATTGCATCGGGGATTGCGCCCGGGGACCGCGTCGCGACGATGGTTCCGCCCAGCCTCGACTTTTGGCTGACCTATCTGGCCTCGGTCTCGATCGGCGCAACCTGGATGGGCCTGAATCCGCGCTATCAACTGCCCGAATACGCATATCTGCTCGACGATTCTGCGCCGCGCCTGATCTTCTGCCGGACCGAATACGAAGGCCGCGCTTACCTTGAAGAGCTTCAGACGATTGGCGCGAACATCGAAACGTTCGTCGCGCTGGGCGATCCCAATGGACGGGCGATTTCTTTCGACGAGTTTCTGGCGCGCAGGGACGACTGTGACGCGGCCACACTGGCTGACCGGCGCTCGGCGGTTGATCCAGAAGACATTGCTGTCATCGTCTATACCTCGGGCACCACGGGCAAGCCGAAGGGTGCCATGCTCTCGCACCGCGCAATCATGGCGGCCTGTCTGTGCAACTTGTGCTGGATGGCAGATGGGCTGGAAAGCACGATCGAAGTCGCTCCGATCAACCACGTCGGCGCGCTCAACAATGTCTGCATGAACGTGTTCGCCTATGGGGGGAAGATTGTCTTCTACCATCGGGTTGATCTCGACGCGATTTCCGAAATCTCGCGTCACGAAAAGCTGACCTATATGGTCGGTAGCCCAACCAGCTTTGCGATGTTTGCAGCCCAGGAAGACAAGGGCACGGGGCGGCTTGGACAGTACCGGCTGATCGTATTTGGCGGCGGGGCGACCGCCGAGGCTTTGCTCCAGCCGGTCTTCGATCTCGGCGTACCGATGTACAATGTCTACGGCCAGACTGAAACTTGCGGGATCGTTACAGCGACAGATGCGGGGGCAAGCCCGAAGATTATGGCCGAAACCTTTGGCCGACCCTTGCCTGGCGCTGAAATGCGGATTGCAGACGCGGCTGGGAATCCATTGCCGCTAGGCACATCCGGCGAGATCCAGGTCCGCGGTCCCTATTGCATGACCGGTTATTTCGGGCGTCCCGAAGCAACTGCCGAAGCCTTCACAGCTGATGGCTATCTGCGTACCGGCGATCTTGGCGTGGAGCACCCCGACGGCAATTTCTCTTTCGTGGGGCGGCTCAAGGAAATGTACAAATCGGGCGGCTACAACATCTATCCGGTCGAGATCGAACTTGCCCTCTGCGAGCATCCGGACATTGGCATGGCAGCAGTTTTGCCGGTGCCTCATCCGGTGTTTCAGGAGGTTGGACACGCGTTTGTCGAAGCCGCGTCGGGGCGTATCAACGAGTCAGAACTGCGCGAGTTTCTGAAATCGCGCCTCGCAAATTACAAGATCCCAAAGAGCTTCAGTTTTGAACCGGAGCTACCCAAGCTACCCAACATGAAAATTGACAAGCAGGCGCTCAAGCGCCGTCTTGAAGCAGGAGTTGCGGCATGAGCGAAGGCAATTTCCGCCTCGAACAACAAGGCCATATCGTCACGATCACGCTCGATCGCCCGGAAAAGCGCAATGCCCTGACCTCGGCCTCACTGATGCAGCTCAAGGGTATGGCCGAAGCCCTGGCCGACAATCCCGAAGCCAGGGCAGTCATCATCCGAGCAGAAGGCAAGGATTTCAGCGTTGGTGCCGATATTGGCGGAATGGGCGGTGGCAAGGCACCGCCACCAACCGTTCAGGTTCGCCGTACGGCAGAAGGCGGCGGACGCCTGATGCGGGCCATTCGCGAGATCCACCAGCCCACGATCTGCGTGATCCAGGGCATCGCGACGGGCGGGGCGGCCTGCATTGCCACTGCTTGCGACTTCCGGATCGGTACGCCCGACGCCCGGATCGGCTATGGCGAGGTGAAGCTCGGGATCAACCTGATGTGGCACGCGCTCCCTCTGGCGATACAGACGGTCGGATTGGCGCGGGCCAAGCAGATGGTGATGACCGGTGCCTTGTACGATGCAGAAACCATGCGGGATTGGGGCTTCTTCGATCAGATCGTTGCGTTGACCGATCGTGACAATGCAGCGCTCGCAATGGCCGAAACGTATGCGGCGCTGCCGCCGATCGCGGTGCAGATGATCAAGCGTAGCGCGAACGCTTACGCCGGGGCCCTCGATCAATCGATCATGCATGCCGACACCGACCAGTGGCTCGTCGGCACCCGCACCGCTGACTTCAAAGAGGGTGTTGGCGCATTCTTCGAGAAGCGCAACCCGCGGTTCACCGGCGACTAGCTGGCACCGGCCGAGAACAAAACATTTGTTCAGCTAAATCTTGCAATGCACTAAACAGGTGTTTAGTCTAACGAAGTGTCTTGGGAATCGCGGTGAACTGCGGGCCAAGCCAAACGTGTGGGAGGATACCTGATGGCCAGCAAAACCCGTTTCTTTGTGTCGTTCGCGAGCGTTACCTCGCTTGCTCTCGCGGCATCGCCAGCCATGGCGCAAGCTGCGGCAAAAGCAGGCGAAGTCGATCTCACGGAGATTGTGGTGACCGCACAGAAGCGCGAGCAGAATCTCATCGATGTGCCGCTCGCAATTCAGGCATTCTCCGGCAAGCAGCTCGAAGAGCAGGGCACCAAAGAACTCAACGACCTGATCGAATCGATCCCCGGTGCGTCGAGTGTTTCGCGAACGGCCCCCGGTTTTGAAACGATCCAGATTCGTGGTATCGCGAGTGGCACGACCGGTGATGCGACCGTCGGCTACTACGTGGACGACGTGCCATTCAGTGTGCCGAACCTGCAGCTTGCGCCGCCTTCTCGGTTGTTCGATCTGCAGCGCGTGGAGGTCCTGCGCGGGCCGCAGGGTACGCTTTATGGGCAGGGCGCCATGGGCGGCACTATCCGTATGGTCACCGCAGCCCCGGATTACGAAAATGTCCTCGGCCGGGCCCAGATCGAGGGCTCGACAACAGCTGGCGGTGAAGGCAGCTACGCTATCGATGGTGTCTTCAACGTACCGATTGCGCCGGGCACCGCCGCGCTTCGGGTGAGCGGCGGCTACGAACGCGTCGGCGGCTTTGCCGACATTGCGCGTGCCAATGGAACGAGCTTCGATGTCACTCGCAGGAATGTGAACGACACCGAAAGCTGGAACATCCGCGGCAAGTTGGGCATCAAGGCCTCCGACAATGTTTCAATCGAGCTGGGTGCCTGGCGAGTCGAGAATACGCTCGATTTCCGCAATACGATGGACACTCCGGATAGGTACAATGATACCACCGGACCCGATGACCGACCCAACTACATAAAGACAACACTCACACTCCTGTCAGGCGTGGTAAACGCCGATCTGGGTGGAGCCAAGTTGACCAGCTCGACATCCTACATTGACAGTCTCCTCGATTTTGATGCGTCGTTTCTCTATTCACCGCTGTTCGGCAGCGGCTATCTGCGCAACGATTCCAGCTTCAGGACGACCGCCTTCACCCAGGAACTGCGGCTGGCTTCCACCGGCAAGGGGCCGTTCAACTGGCTGGTCGGGGGTTACTATAGCAATGGCCGGGTGCGATCCGACATTTGCCTTGGCCTGATTGTCCCTTGCGCGGCGCCATTTCCACCATTCAACATCAACTCGACGGGACGGCTAAAGACAGAGGCTTTCGCAATCTTCGGCGAATTGTCCTACGCGCTGTTTGACGAGAAGCTGACTGCGACCGTCGGCGGACGCTATTTCGAAGACAAGCGGCAAACAATTGGCTTCGATCGCTACACCAATGCGGCGACGCCTCCCCAGGGGGACACGTTCAATACCTTCAATCCACGTTTCAACCTTTCATACAAGGTCAGCGATGATTTTCTGATCTATGGCAATGTCGCAAAGGGCTTCCGCAGCGGCTCGTTCCAGACACCCGGACAGGCGGCGGCAGCATCGGCAGCGCTAGGCGTGACCATCCCTACCGCCATCCAGCCGGACAAGGTCTGGAGCTACGAAATCGGAGCCAAAGGCAAATTTGCCGATGGCTTGATCACGATCGATGCCGCGCTCTACCAGATCGACTGGACCGATATACAGTTGCAGACGACCATCAACGGTGTGGCAACGCTCTCGAATGGCGGCAACGCCAGGAGCAGGGGTGTCGATCTTGGGCTGATCATTCGTCCTGTGCGCGGATTGCAGTTCCAAGCGGTCGGCAACGTCAACGAAACCGAGTTCACGTCGGTGCTGCCAGCGATCGTGGCGCTTAATCCAGGTGCGGCAGCGGGATCGCGCATACCGAACGTTCCTGAAACAAGCCTGAGCCTTTCGGCTAGCTATGGCTGGAACTTCGGTTCATCGGACATCAAAGGCAGCTTTGCTGGCGGTTACACGTTCCGCGACAACCAGCTCGATTCAACGGGTCTGGTTTCGGACAAGCTCAACGAGTTCAATCTCCGCGCGGGGATTGAGAAGGACGGCTGGAAGTTTGTGGTCTTCGGCGAGAACCTGGGCAATACGCGCGTAGCTCTGGTTCGCGGTGCACTGGGCATCCAGCCCAATTTTCCGCGCAAGATCGGCGCGCGATTCTCGATCGACTTCTGATCCGGGCCACGCCGATGATCTGGGCAACTGCAGCGCCAGCTTACGGGTTGGCGCTGCTTTCACTGGTCATTTTTTCAACGACCTCGACCGGATGATCATCGCAGTGATGGCCGAACCGATGAAGCGCGATCTGGGACTTGTTCGCTGATGCTGCCGACTGTCTTCCTCGGCTGGGCAGCATGACACTTTGTTGCCGCAGCGCAGGCTACCGCCACCCATGCGAACGAAGGAGCCAACAATGCAGTTGCTTAGCCTTGAAGATGCGACAGCCCTCATAGGTGAGGATCTGGGCGCTTCCGATTGGACATTGGTCGATCAGGCGCGGATCAATGGTTTTGCCGAGGTCACCGGCGACCATCAGTTCATCCATGTCGACCCAGTCGCCGCCGCGGCCACGCCGTTCGGGGGAACGATTGCACATGGCTTTCTCACCATGTCGCTCATTGCATCGCTAATGCCGGAAAAGTCCGTCGTGCTGCAAGGCATTAAGATGGGAGTCAACTATGGCTTTGAGCGCGTTCGTTTTCTCCAGCCGGTCAGATCCGGCAAGCGCGTGCGTGCAAAGCACAAGCTGCTGGGGATCGAGGACAAGGGCGGCGGCCGCTATGTCACCCGAACCGAAGTAACCATCGAGATCGAGGGAGAAGACAAGCCTGCGTTGATGGCCGAATGGCTGGGCATGCAATATTGCTGACTGTACCGTTCCGTGATGCGTCGCTGGTCTGCCGCACAGTTGGCAGCGCCAATGCGCCTTGGCTGGTGATGTGCCACGGGATGGGCCTCGACAGCCGGAACTTGCTGCCCTTGGCCGAGCGACTAGCGCCCGAGTGGCGAGTTCTGTTGTGGGACATGCCGGGCCATGGGCAAAGCCCGCCGATCAAGCACTACAGCATGGACACATTCGCCGACGCCCTGATTGCGATCCTCGATGCGTTGGATGTCCAAAAAGCCGTGCTGTTTGGATTCTCATTTGGCGGCACTGCTGCGCAATATGCGGTTCGCCGAGAGCCCGACCGCTTCCGGGCATTGATTGCGTACGGCTGCTACGCCCCATTTCACCAGCAGCCACCAATCAAGCGATCTCAGGTTGGCGGGGTCTTGGCACTCTATCGATTGCTGAGCTGGAAGCGCATCCAGGCCGACTTCGCTCAGGCATGTGCCGTAACCAAGACAGGTCAAACCGAGGTAGCTCGCGCCCTCGCCAGGAGCTCGAAGGCCGTCTTTGTCGGCATGGTCCACGCACTGCTAGAAAGCTTTAAACCCGAAGCCCATGTCACATTTGATGTTCCAATGCTGTTGATCCGCGGAGAGCAGGACGTCAATGCAGGGCAGCTTGCCAAGGCGGCCGCTGGACTGCGCGCGGCGCATCCGTGCGCGCAGGAAGTTGTGATACCAAACGCCGGACATTGCGCTCATAATGATGCTTTCAACGCAGTTGCCGATGCTGTCTCGAGTTTTCTCGATCCGCTTTGTAGGGCCAATTGGTCGCTGGGTCTTGGCGATGGTCGGCAACCACCAGAGGATCCACCTTTATGACGAAGATTGCCGTTCTGTTGTTCGAGGGCTTCACAATGCTCGATGCGGTCGGGCCAATCGAAGTTCTGTCGCTGCTGCCCGATGCAGAGATATTGGTTGTCGCTAAATCCGCAGGTGTGGTTTGGCCTGACAATCAGGCAGTGCCGTTCATCGCGCCGTTTTGCCTGAGTGATGTGCCCGAAGCAGACATTTGTATAGTTCCAGGCGGTCCGGGAACAAATGCCATCGAGCAGGACGAGGATGTATTGGCCTGGATCAGACAAATCCATGGGTCGACACGGTGGACATGTTCGGTTTGCACCGGTGCGCTGGTGCTCGGTGCGGCAGGTTTGCTTGAAGGCAAGGACGCCACAACCCATTGGGGGACATTGGCTCGGCTTGGCGAATTTGGTGCCAGCCCGGTCAGCAAGCGCTGGGTCGAGCAAGGCAAGATTCTGACGGCGGCCGGTGTCTCTGCAGGTATCGATATGGCGCTCTATCTGGTGAGCCGCTTGGCCGGCGATATTGCTGCGCAGGCGATTCAACTTGCGATCGAATACGATCCCGCACCGCCTTTCCATAGCGGATCGGTCGCTCAGGCAGGTCCCGATGTTATCGGCGCTGTGCTGGACGGAACGATTGCCATGGATCGTTCAGTAAGGACGCGGCCCCGGTTGTTGTAATCCGGTTGTTCGGCAACCTCGTGTTGGCGAAGCCAATCGAGCAGCCTTCGCATGACCGGCGCAGGTTGCTCGAGGTGGAGAAAGTGGCCCGCACCGGAAATCCGCTCGGTCACCAGCCCCGCTGGGAAGTCCGCCGACTGCATCGAGGCCGCGAAAATGTCCGCGGCGATGCAGCCGTCATCTTCGCCTACAAGCCCAAGGGTCGGTGCGCCAACCGGCCGCGACAGCAGCGCCTGAGTGGCTTGTCCCGCTTCAGACGCAAGGTCGAAGGCCTGTCGGTACCAATTGAGCGTGGCATTCGCCACACCCGGCATCCGGAACGTCTGGCGCATCGCCGCCAAAGCAGCGTCGGGATTGTCCCAACCTGGCGACCAGGTTCGGTACAGCCGTTCAAGCCAGGCACAATCATTTGCAACGATTGCCGCGTCGGCGGTCGGTGATTGGAACTCGATGATGTACCGCGAGCGAGCCTGCTGCGCGGCGCTGGCGGCATAGTTCTCGGCAAAGCGCATGGGGTGGGGGACAGCCAGCACCGTCAGCGAGCGGAGCTTGTCCGGGACTAGCGCTGCGGCGGCAAAGGCAATCGTCGCACCCCAGTCATGCCCGACAAGGTGCACAGGTCCGCCGCCCAGTTGATCGATCCATGCGGCGACATCCCCGGCCATGCGCACGGCGTGATAGTCGCTGTCTGCGGGCTGGGACTGCGGTTCATAGCCGCGCATCGCCGGAGCGACGCCGCGAAAGCCAGCTTCAGCCAGCGCGGCCAGCAGTCCGTCGAATGTGCCTGACGTGTCTGGGAAGCCGTGCAGGCACAACACGAGCGGTCCATCGCCCAGAGCCTTCGCCGAGAAATGAAGCGGGCCATTGGTCAGCGTCAACGCTTCGAACCCGCTCACAGCCGCGCATCGCTCCACGGATCGATCATGATCTTGGCGTGCTGCTCGGGATCCTCGAGTGCGGTGAATGCCTCGGCAACCCCGTCCAGGCCCACCGTTCCGGTGACCAGCGGGCGCCAGTCGATCTTGCCCGATGCGACGGCCAGCAACGCCTCGGCGAACTCATCGGGTGTGTAGTAGAGGACGAACTGAAGATTCAGTTCCTTGGCAATGGCGATCATCGGGTTGAAGGTATCCTCGCCTTGCGGAATGCCCGCGACCACGATCTGCGAACCAATCGGCACGGTGTTGATCGCTTGCGAGAGTACACCGCGTACGCCAGTGCAATCGAATACGAGAACGGGAGCAACCTGATCAAGGCGGTCAAACACGCCTTCCTGCTTGGGATGAACTGTTTGCGTTGCGCCCATCTTTGCGGCGAGTTCCCGGCGCTTGGTCGAGAAATCCGAGGCGACAATCCGGGACACGCCGCGCATTCTCAGTACCGCAATTATCGCGAGACCGATCGGTCCGCAGCCCAGCACCACGCAGGGCTGATCGTCTCCAGTCAGCCGCGATTTCGCCACGGCGTGAACCGCGATCCCCAGCGGCTCGACCAGAGCAGCAGCTTCATCGGGAACTTCGTCAGGAACCCTGATTAGCAGCGCCTCGGTACCCAGGAAGTATTCGGCATAGGCACCGTCTACCTCGACATTCGCTCCGATCGCAATCGGGGCCCCGTCGCGCATCAAGAAGGGAACCGATACCACACGGTCGCCTTTCTGCAGCGCTTGCAGCGTGCCGGGCCCAAATTCCACGACCTCGCCAACATATTCGTGACCGAGCACAATGCCCTTTGTCAGGTCTTGCCCTGGCGCACCCATTTCGCGCGCCAGACGATCAATCTCGCCCGCATGCTTGAATTGATGAAGATCCGACCCGCAGATTCCGCAGAGCCGGGTTTTGAGTAGAACTTCGCCAGGACCCGGTGTTGGAACCGGCCTGTCTTCGATCGCGAAAGCGCTGTCCCGCATGACTACCGTGCGCATATCAGCCGCCAACCACGATGAGTTTGGAGATATCGAGGCCGAGCGCCTCGCAATAGCCGCGGTAAATCTCCAGGGCGGCCCGCGCATCGATCACCGAGGTGATTGTGTTTGCATCATCCAGATTGATGTTTGCACCATAAATCGCAAACCAGGCGATTGTGTCCTCCTGCTGGCCCTCCGGCGTGCACAGCGTGTGCAGCGAGCCGGCCGGTTCGAACAGATAAGACCCCGGCGAGTTCACCGCCTCAGGCGTTTCGGCATAAAACCACTGACCCTGCAGCGTCACCGCAAAGACCAGCCCTGTGTGGTAGTGTTTGGGCACGCGGTAGCCAGGAGGAACGCGGGTCTTCGAAATCCATAGACCTTGCGAGAGGTCGACATGCAGCAGCTGCAAGGCGCTCCCGTCGCCAGCCTCCATCCAGGGCAATTCATCGGCCCCGACGTGCATTGTGTCCTGTTCTGACGAAAGCGGCACGAGCGGCCGGGCGGCCATCTTGGCGACAAACTCCTGCAAGGAAGGAGGAATCTCGGTTGCTACTTCAGCCATTTCCAATTCCTTCGTGCTCACGATAGCGCCAGCGCGGATTTCGAATAATGTTCGCGCGCCTCTTGGAATTCGCGCGGCAGGTCCACCTTGGCCGGATCATACCAGGGCATGTAAGTGGCAAGCACGCGGGGCAGTCCACGGCGTATGTAGTGCCGGTTGTAGGCTTTGCGTCGGGCCACGATCTCAGGCGCGGAATAGGCGGCGAAAACCTCGCTCTGCGGGGCGACAAGCACCGCGCGGAAGCGCTTCACCCACTGGAAATAGTGCCGCTGCGACCAGATGCTCTGCTTCATCCTGTAGAACCAGCTACCCACGACGTGCTCATAGACATCGAAAGCCACGCTGCGGTGTTCCAGCTCTTCCATCACATGCCATTTGGCAAGGTCGGCCAGCGGGCTTGAAGTGCGGTCGTAGAGCCCCACCTCGAACTGCGCGCGCGACATTGCACTGGTCATCGACTCAAAGCCTTCGGCGTAAGCGAGTTTGAACTTCAGAGGCTTGGTCTTGCTGAAGTCCTTGAGCTCATTATCGAGCTCCCGCTCAAGCGGAAGCAAGGCCTCATATGACGGGTGCAGTGCCCGGATCAGGTCGTTGGCTTTGGCGTGCTGTTTGAAATGCTCGCCCTCCTGCGCGCAGAACCTCTTCAGATCTTCCTTGAGCCTGGTATCGCGGACATGGGGCAGGGCATCGCGCATCGTTCGGATCAGGAACGGTTCCAGATAGGGAAGCATCATCCACGCACCCAGAAACATGAACGACATTTCCGGATCGTCCTTGATGAAGACCAGGTCCATCTCTGACTGGAAGGCGAACTCCATGCGCCTGATGGTCATTTCTTCCATGAGACTCTCTCCAAGATATGATCCTTTGAGAGTATGCTAAACAAATGTTCAGTTTCTTGCAACAGGGTTGTTTCGATGTGCCCCAGGGTGCAAGCCTTCAGTTCGAGGCCGAGACGATCAACGGCCTCTACAAGGCAGAGGTGATCCACCGGCGCGGACCGTGGCGATCCATTGAAGCTGTTGAATACGCCGCGCTCGAATGGGTGGACTGGATTAACAACCGCCGCCTGTTCGCGCCCATCGGCAATATCTCGCCGGCCGAAGCTGAGGAACGCTATTGTGTCATGCTGGACGACACGCCAATGGCAGCATAATTCAATCTGAACGGCCTCCGGCAATCCCGGCGCGGTTCAAATCGAGTTGTCGCACGTGCGGGTGAAACTACCGAAATGTCGCGTTTTGGGGGAAGCTGGGGTATCCCTAGACCGATCCTATAGTAATCATTTTAAAATCAATCTCTTAAACTGGCTCAGTGGATCCCTCCTCCGCTACCATTTTCAAGCGCTGGCGCGGTGGGTGAAAGGGCAGTTCACAATGGCGGGTCAATCGGCGCTGCTCGAATCCCGCGGGCGCGAGGCCGGGGCGTGAACCGTCCTCCCCGTACATTCGAGGATCTGGCGGTCGGCGAGCGGCGGCGCTCGGTGAGCCGCACCATCACGCAGGACGAAATCATCGCTTTCGGCCGACTCTATGATCCGCAATGGTTCCACAGCGACGTGGAAGCCGCACGGGATTCGCATTTCGGCGAAGTGATCGCCAGCGGCATCCATGTGCTCGCGATCTGGCGGCAGCTCGATCATGACATCAACGGCGATATCGATTTCGTTTGCGGCGTGGGCATGGACGAACTTCGGCTGAAGACAGCGCTGCGCGCTGGCGATACCGTCTATGTGACGTCCGAGATCACGTCGCTGCAGCGCTCGAAGAGCGACAAGCCGCGCGGCACCGCGATGACGCGTTATGCAATGGTCAATCAGAACGGCGCGGAAGTGGTGACCTTCACCAGCATCAACCTGGTCTACACGGCGGCCGCACGCGCGGCGAGCTGAGCGACCAGCGCATCGGCGTCCGCCGCCGCTTTTGCCATTGCCGCTGTAACCGCGTCCTCGGGGCCAAATGTGCCCGCCACGCGCACCGCATGAATATCGGTCACACCAATGAAACCCAGCCATGCGTTGAGATACGCCAGCTGAAAATCGAGCCCGTCGATGGCAGGCATCGCGCCGAACGGCATTGCGCTGGCGGCAACAATTATCGCTGTCCGGCCGGCCGCCAGCCCTTCGACATTTCCTGCTGCATCGTTGCGGAAAGTCATGCCAGGGTGCGTGATCAGATCGATGTAGTGCTTGAGCCGATAGGGCAGGCCGAAGTTCCACATCGGCACCGACAGCAGCCAGCCATCGAACGACAGAAAATGCTCTGCGGTGGTGCGCAGGCGATCCCACGCCGCCGCCTGCTCTGTCGGCACCGGCACGCCCATCAAGAGCCCGTAGCGACCCTCGATCGCGTGCGTATCAAACGGCGGCAGATCGGCATCGAACAGATTGATTGTCTCGACGACGAGTGCGGGGTTTGCCGCGACAAGGCCGGTCAGAACCTGCGCGCTGATCGTGCCGGAGCGTGAGCGTGTCCCGCGCGGGCTGGCGTTGATGTGGAGCAGACGCTTCATGGCAGGTCCATCGCGATGAATATTGCACCGTCTTCAATGGTCAAGGGCCATGTCTTGATCTTCATGCGGGTGATGTTGCCCGTTGGGCTGCCATCACGCAGGTCGAAACGCACGCCGTGGAGCGGGCAGAAGATGTGCACAGCTTTCATCTTCCCGCCCTCGAGCGGCTGCAGCGCATGGCTGCACTGGTTGTCGAGTGCGAACACACCGTGGCCCGTGCGCGCGATCAGGATCGAGCGTCCGCCGATGTCATAGGCGCGGTTGGTGCCGACCGCGATGTCGTCGAGCGCGGCGACCCGCAGGTGAGCCTTGGTCATCGCGCCCTGTCTTGGTTGAGGTGCATTTCAGGTTCCATCCGCTTGCCCACCATGCTTGCCCGGGTTTCGTCAGGATCGCCAGTCCTCGCGAGAAAAAAGTCAAACATGATTGTTTTTCATTCTGCGGCTGATAAAGAAGGAGACTGCTAGCGAGGGAACACCGTCTTGGACGCCGCGACAACCGAACAGATCAAGGCCGCGATGGCCTATGAGTCCGGCCGCACCGAGCCGCCCGAAGGCTTTCCGCAGTTTCCCGATATCCCGAGCGGCCGTTATGTCGATGCCGATTTCCTGGCGCTGGAGCAGGACAGACTGTGGAAGCGCAGCTGGCTCTATGCAGGGCACGAGGATCAGGTGGCGGAACCCGGCAGCTGGTTCCTTTTGCGCAACACCGGCAGCCCGATCCTGATCGTGCGCGATCTGGAAGGCACGGTGCGTGCGTTCTACAATAGCTGCCGCCATCGCGGCGGGCCGCTGGTGAAGGAGGATGCCGGCCATTCGCGTGGCTTTGTCTGCGGCTATCACGGCTGGAGCTACACGCTGACCGGCGAACTCACCGCGATCCGCGACCGGCGCGATTTCGTCGATTTCGATTTCAGCTGCCGTTCGCTGATCCCGGTGCGCTGCGAAATGCTGGGCGGATGGATATTCATCAACGAGGACCCGGATGCGCGGCCGTTCGTGGATTCGCTGGGTCCCGTCGCGGCGGAGCTGGAGCAGTTTCAGGTGGCCAACCTCACGCTGGTGGATTCGCGCGGCTATGATGTGGCCTGCAACGTCAAGGTATTGCTCGATGCTTTCCTCGAGGTCTATCATCTGAAATCGATCCACCAGTCGACGGTTGACCGTTTCCTTGATCATCGCGGCACCACGATCACGCTCTGGCCCGGCGGCCATTCGCGCATGACAACGCCCAACCGGCGGCCGGACTGGATCGATCCGGGCACCAAGGGCATGCCGGTGATCCCGACTGTCACCGAAATCCCGCGCGACAACAATGTCAGCTACAACATCTATCCCAACATCGTGATGCCACCGGCCGCCACCGGGCTGCCCATGCTGGTGTTCTGGCCGCGCACCGCGCGCACGATGCGGATCGAATGCCATTGGTTCTCACCAAAGGTCGGCGAGGAAGGGCTGAGTCCGCTATGGCAGACGCGGGTCGACAACTTCGAACGCATCCTGTTCGAAGATACGCAGTTTGCACCGCAAATTCAGGAATCGATTGAAAGTCCGGGCTTCAAGGGGATACCGCTCAACTATCAGGAGCGCCGGATCTATCACTGGCATGAGGAACTCGACCGCCGGATCGGCGCGAACCGCGTTCCGGCCGACCTTCGCGTCACGCCGGTGCTCGAAGATTGGGTGGAGACGAAATGAACGCGCACGTCGATGTTGAACTCGAGGGCGAGGCCGAGAACGAAATTCGTCCGCGTTTCGGGTTCACCGATGCCGAACTGGCTGCGCATCCCACGGTCTACCGCGATGATCTGCTCCACGGACAGACGGTGATCATTTCAGGCGGCGGCACCGGCATGGGTAAGGCCATGGCGTTTCTTGCCACCCGGCTTGGGGCCAATGTCGTGATCTGCGCGCGGACCGAGGAAAAGCTCACCGCGACGCAGGATTCGATCGAGCGCCTCGTCGGCCGGCGGCCGATGGCTGTGCCAATGTCGATTCGCGACCCCGATCAGGTCGAGATGATGCTCGATGCCGTGCTGGCGCGGTATGGCCGGATCGATGCGTTAATCAACAACGCCGGCGGGCAGTTTCCGCAGAATGCGATCGATTTCAGTCGCAAGGGCTGGCTTGCGGTCATGGATCTCAATCTCAACGGCACCTGGTGGATGATGCAGGAAACCGCCAAGCGCTGGGTTGCGGCCGGGGCTGGAGGCAATATCGTCAACATCGTCGCCACGGTCGAACGCGGGATGCCGCAGGTGGCGCATTGCTGCGCAGCGCGATCGGGCGTGATCTATCTTTCGAAGACGCTTTCGACCGAATGGGCGCCGCACCACATCCGGGTAAACTGTGTCGCGCCGGGGATTGTCGAGACCGATGGTTTCGCTGTCTATCCGGACGAGGCGCTGACCCGTTTCCACCTTGCCAATCCCATGCAGAAGCGCGGCGATGCCTGGGATGTGGCCGAAGCCGTGATCTATCTTGCGGCACCCAGCGGCAAATTCATCACCGGCGAAGTGCTGACCGTCGATGGCGGACAGAACCAGTGGGGGGTCAATTGGCCGGCGGGGATGCCAGACTATTTCAATATCGGCGGGGCAGCCTGAAACTGCCGCGCCCCAGTCGCTTACCTGCCGCCAGGCGTGAACACCATCAGCAGGTTTCCGGGCGAATGGTAGTAAAGCCCGTAGCCTGAGTTTGCGATGACATTGCCCTTGGCAATCACCGCGCCCGGCCCGCTCATGCCGCCGCCATGGCCTGTCACGCCGCCAACTGCAGGGACATCGCGCGTCGTATCGACCGACCACAGCACTTTGCCGCTCGTGCTGGCGTAAGCGCGGAAGCGGCCATCGAGATGCCCAGCAAAGACCACGCCGGGGATCGCGCTGACCGCCGCCGAAATGCCGGGATCGCAATTGGCGCGGCCTGCGCAGACGTTGTCGGCAAGCGCTTTCCACAACTCTTTGCCGCTCGCTGCGTCGATGGCGTGGAGCCCTGCGCCATACTTCGTCTGATCGTACACGCGCCCGTCGCGCGTGTCGGCCATGTCGTTGACCGGCACGAACACGGTGCCGCCCTCCGCCGCCATGCCGAAATGCACACCGCCCTGCGTGCCGCCATGGCCGACCACAGTGCGCCACTTGATCTGCCCATCGGCTGGATCGAGGCCGTAAACCTCGCCCGACTTCTGGCCCACGACCAGCATCTGCCCGCCGCCAGCAAGCCGCACCAAAAGCGGTGAAGCGGCGACATCGAGGTCCGGGCCCTTCTCGACCGGGCAGTTTTCGTTGCCCATCATGCAGCCGACATTCCAGGCATCGGCTTTGGTCAGCTGCGTGGTCCAGAGGCGCTTGCCGGTCTTGGCATCGACCGCGAACACCGCGTCCGAATTGCCGTCAGCTGGGGTCGAATAATTCTCGCCCGATCCGAAGTAGAGCCTGTCGGTTGCTGCATCGTAGGTCGGGCTGTTCCATACCGGGGCGCCCGAGGGGCCGAGAATTTGCGTGCCAACGCTGGTCTTGCCTTGAGGGTGCGGCGCTTCGACTACGGTGGTCTGCTTCCACCGCTGCGCGCCGGTCGCGGGATCAAGCGCCGCGACCGCGCCGCGAAACGAGCAGCAGGGATAGGCAGGGTTGGCCGCCGCCGTAACCTCGAGCGAGGAGACGGGCACGAAGATCTGGCCGCCGCCCAGCATCGGCGTGCCGGTGATTGTTGCATTGGGGTGATCGTCAACCTTGGTCTTCCACACCAGCGCCCCGGTCATGGCATCCAGCGCATAGGCGCGCGCCAGCACGTCGCCGAAATAAAGCCGCTTTCTAGCCGCATCGGCGACGATCGCAGTGCGGATTTCCGCAGAGGCGCGGAAGCGCCAGCGCGTGCAGCCGCTCGCCATGTCGAGCGCGTAGACCGTCCCGTCCTGGCTGCCGACAAAGATTGCGCCCCAGCCGACGGTGGGCTGCGAGCGCGCGCGCTGCGCAGCGGGATAGGCAAGGGCCCACTTGAGCTTGAGCGCGGGCACATCCGCCGCCGCCAAACCAGCCTGCTGCGCCGAGGCGAAGCGGCGGTTGTCATGGCCCCAGCCCACGGCTTCGGGCGGCGAGGCGGCATCGAACTTAGCAGCCGCAGCTTCGCACATCGGCGGTTGCGCCGGCGGGCGATAGTCGGCCAGCGGCGCGCGCACGAGATACTCGGCGATTTCGCGGCGCTGGATCGTGGAAAGGTGCGCGGCCTGCTGGCTCATGATGCCGCCGGTCATCGCGCCGAGCAGCGCATCGGGCGCCATCATCTCGAGCCAGACCTGCTGCGGTGCCTTGGGCACGCCGCCATTGTGGCAGGCAGCGCAATTCGCCTCGAACAGCGCCTTGCCGGGGTGGCGCTCAACGTCGATCGTCGGTCCGCTGCGCGATTGCAGTTCGTCGGTCGACCTGATCACCTCACCCGCAGCCTGCGGAGAGGACGTCGGAGCGGAGAGGGGGCCGCCGGAAGCGCTGCTCGCGCTTCCAGCGGCCACAGCCACGGCGGCAATGGCACCGAGGAGCCACAGACTGCCGGGCCTCGTCATCAGTTGAGAGCCTGACCCAGCCTGGTCCCGATTTCCACGCCGACGAAGCGGGGCGGGCCAAACTGGCTGTTGGACCACAAACCGCCGACCACTTGCGAGGCGGTACGATAGCGCTGATCAGACAGGTTGCGGCCGAAGACCCGGAGGTAGTACTTGTTATCTGCCTCCGCGAGCGTGATCGAGGCGTTCACCAGTGTCCGCGCGTTGAGGAAGGTGTTCTCCGCCGGGCTGGTGATCGACTGGGTGAAAAGGTTGCGCGCCACGTAGTTGACGTCGCCGCCCACCGCCAGCTTGTACTTTCCAAGCGGCACCTCGTAATTGACATAGGCTGTCCACTGCCACCTCGGCAAACGGTCGAGCGGAGCCGTGGTCAGGTCGTATCCTGCTGGAAGCGGTGTAACGTAATCGTCGTACTTGCCGGTTTGATAGCCGACAACCCCGCGCAAGGTGAGGCCATCGACAGGCACGGCTGTCGCTTCGGCTTCAACACCGCTCACGTGCGAAGACGCCGCATTGAAGAAGCGCGTGACCTGATTTGGCCTGCCGCCCACAACCACCGGCACCACGATCTGCTTTTGCTGATCCGTGTACTTCACGTAGAAACCGGTAAGGTTGAAGCGAAGCTTCCGATCGAACACCTCGGCCTTGATGCCGGCTTCATAGCTGGTGGCCTTTTCCGGCCGCGTCGCACTGGCAGCCTCGGCAAACGCTGCGTTGTCATCGCTGCCGTCGGCGTTGACGAACGGATGGAACCCACCGATCTGGTCGTTAAAGCCGCCGCCCTTGAAGCCGCGCGAAACGGTCGCGTAGGCAAACAGCGACGGGGTGGCCTGCCAGCCAAGGCTGGCGCGCCATGTAGGCTCATTGGCACGGGCCCTGACCTGGATCACCCCGGCAGGAAAATCGAACACGTTGCCATTGATCGCATCCGCGATGCTCAAGTTCGGATCAAACCCGCCGTTCAGCTGCTGAATGAAGACCTGTTGACGGCCAAACCACGTCTTGCGCTCCCAAGTATAGCGACCGCCGCCGGTCAGTGTGAGCGTGGGGGTGATCTTGAAGGTTCCCTCCACGAAGGCCGCGGTGGATGAGGCTTTCTGCGCGTTGCAGAGGATGTAGGGGTTCGTGTTCCACGATCCGAATGGGAGCGGGCCCGACGCCAGATCGAGGAAGCCCAGCACCTGCGCGACGCAGAAGCTGGTCTTGTCGTTCTGATAGAAGCCGCCGGCGACGAAATCGAAGCTGCCACCGAGATTGGAGGCGAAGCGCACTTCCTGCTGATAGGTTTCGCGGTCATCCGAGCGGTTGGCATCGAACAGTGACAGGACTTCACCGTCCGCCGCAACCGGAGCCTGGCCCGTGTAAGTGTTGGGCAGGCGCGATTTCTGCAGACGGCGGCCCGATATCGACGTGAACGTGCCGAAGTCGGTGGTGTAATCCATGTTGAGGTAGATGCCATCGACATCGATCCGTTGGCCCGACTGCATCTTGATCAGCTGGTCTTCCCGGTTGCTGATGCCAGCATTGTCGAGCGGATCGGGCCGCGAGGGATTGGATGCGCCGACACCCAAGGTGTTGAACAGGAAGGCTGGGCTATTGGGCGTTTCCGATACGGTCGGGATCGAGTCCGACCGGTCGCGCAGCACTTCGTACTGCAGCAGCGCCTTGAAATCCGACGAAGGCTGCCACAGCAACTTGGCGCGACCGTTCCAGACGCTTGTGCCGCCGAGCGAGGAGCCGTCGCCGCAACCGCTGCGGCCGGCGAATTTCGAGGGTTGGAAGGCCACGACCGGGCCATAGCAAGCGCCGTTTTTGTAGTAGCCGTCGGACGTGTCATAGCCGAGCACCAGGCGCAGAGCGAGCTTGTCCGATACGATCGGAATGTTGGCCGCACCTTTGATCTGGACGGTGCCGAAGCTGCCATACCCCACGCGGCCTTCCACACCGATGCGGCCGAGCTCGGGCCGCTTGGTGCGCACAGTCACCGCGCCGCTCGACGTGTTCTTGCCAAACAGCGTGCCCTGCGGGCCGCGCAGCACTTCGACCTGGGCGACATCGAAGGTATCGAGCAATTGCGTCTGGACGCTGGGCACGACGAAATCATCGACCAGCACCGCCACCGGCGGCTCGAAATAGACAATGATGTTGTTCTGCCCGCCGCCGCGGATCGAGAACGAAGCCGCATTGAAGCCGGTGATCGTGGCGGCTGAGAAGTTCGGCACGAAGATGGCAAGATCGCCGATATCGCGCGGATTGGTCTGGCTGATCAGCTTTGTATCCACGGCAGTGACCGCGATTGGCGTGGTCTGCAGATTGGAATCGCGCCGCGTGGCGGTGACGACGATTTCGCCGAGCGCCGAATCGGTGGTTTTGGAGGCCTCGGCCTCCTGCGCGTAAACTGGTACCGCCAGCAGAACGGCAAGGCACGATGCAACGGAATAGGTCGCAGTCCTGCGAATCTTCATAAAATCCTCCCCAATGACGCAAGCCAAGATTTCTGGGCCTCTGGTTCTCGCTATGGGGTAGATTGGCACACGGTCCCTAAACAAGCAATCATGTTTGTTTTTTTGTTCCGTAATCGGCAAGGCCGTGTATGATTGCGGCGGGATAGGCGGAGATGGCTGGCAAACAGCCCACCGGTCGGATCGAGACCCCCGCGAGCAGAGGACAAGAGCGCATGAATGCGAGATTTCCCGATTGGAATATTCATGCGGGCGCGCCGCATCCGTTCAATGCGGAAGCCCCGCTGATCGACAACGGCAGCGCGCGTCCCACCCCGGATCGTTACTTCGACCGCGCCTACATGGCAGCCGAATGGGAGCACCTGTGGACGAAGACCTGGCTGCTCGCCGGCCCCGCCTCCGATCTGCGCGAAGCGGGCGATGTTATCCGCTACGATATCGCCACCGAGAGCTTCCTGGTCGCGCGCACCGATGATGGATCGCTCAAGGCGCATTTTAACGTCTGTCCGCACCGCGGCAGCCAGATCATGTTGGGTGATTTCGGCTCGGTGGATGAGTTCGTCTGCCCGTTCCACAATTGGCACTTTGCGCTGGACGGCACTTGCACTGCCGTGACCGACCGGCAGACCTTCGATCCCCAGGTGCTCTGCCACGATCACAATCTGACACCGGTGCGCTGCGAGGAAGTCTCAGGGCTGGTGTTCATCACGATGAACGATGCCGCGCCGCCGCTGCGCGAATGGCTGGGCCCGGTGGCGGATCAGCTTGCGCTCTATGACATCGGCGGGATGAACGTGATCCAGCACAAGCAGTCCGACTGGGCGGCGAACTGGAAGGGCGGGGTGGATGCGTTCTACGAAATCTACCACCTCCATGCGGTGCATCCGCAAACGCAGTGCGTGATGGACGACCGCACCCAGATCGACCTCTATCCGAACGGGATGAGCCGGCAATTCGTGCCCTTTGCCCAACCGAGCCCGCGCTTTTCCGATCAGGAAAGCATCAATCCCGGCATTCAGATGATGCTCGCCGACGCCGGAATCGATCCAGCCACATTCACCGGCACCGCGCAGGACAGCCGCGCTGCGATACAGCAGGCCAAGCGGGTGCGGGCAAAGACCTATGGTCTCGATTATGACCGGTTCAGCGATACGCAGCTGAGCGATTCCACGATCTACGGCGTGTTTCCCAACGTGCAGATCGGCTGCCACCCCGAGGCGGTGTTCCTGCACCGATTTTTGCCGCACCCCGATGATCCGAACCGGTTCACCTATGACACCTGCATCCTGTTCAAGCATCTCGACGCGCCGGGCTATGGCCCGCCGGCGTGGATGGGGCTTGCCCCCGGCACCGACACCACCGGGCTGACCCGGCCCGACGTGGTGCGCGTGCCGCTCGGCCAGCCGCCGCAATTGGGCGAAGTGCTCGATCAGGATTCCGAACTGCTGCCAGTGGTGCAGAAAGGTGCGCGCTCGCGCGGTTTCCGCGGGCCGCTGTGGAGCGAGCAGGAGGCACGGCTGCGTCACTTCCACACCGAACTCGATCGCTATCTTGAAAGCGGCAAACAGGATGCAAAACCATGAGCTGGACGTTTCTGTCGCGTTTTGCGGTCAAGCCTGAGCATGATGCCGATTTCGCCGCGCTGATCCCGCAGATGGAGGCAATTGCGGCGCAGGAGCCGGGCACGCTCGTTTACAAGTTCTATCGCCGCAGCGAGCCGCACAGCTTTGCCGTGTTCGAGAGCTTCGTCGACGAGGCAGCGGACCAAACGCATCAGGCCAACCCGGCCAGTACCGCGATCATCGCCAAGATGATCGACTATATCGATGGCACCTACACGCGCGACTACCTGCTGCCGGTATGACAGTGCCGCCGATCCATACGCTGGGAGCGCTGCTGCGCGACCGCGCGGCGACTTGGCCCGATCAGGATGCGCTGGTCTTCCCCGACCGGCGCTCAAGCTATGCCGCGATGAACCACGCGGCGCGGGGTTGGGCCAAAGCGCTGATCGCGCGCGGCGTGCAGCCGGGCGATCATGTCGGCATCCTGCTGACGACGCGCCCCGAATTCATGGATATCCTGTTTGGCATTACCATGGCCGGGGCTGTGGCGGTGCCGGTCAATGCACGCTACCAGCCGGGCGAGCTGGCATTCCTGGTGCGTGATGCCGATCTGGTCTGCCTGATCACGACCGGCAAGGTCGCGGATTCGCTCGATTTCGGCGACCGGTTGCTGATTGCGTTGCCCTCACTTGGCGCAGCGGCAGACCCTGCCGCGCTGGCGCTGCCCGAAGCGCCCAGGCTCGCCTCGATCATCTGCGTCGATGATCCGTGCCCGTCCTCGCTGATCCCCTCCGCCGCCGCGCTGGCTGCGGGTGCGGACGTCAACAATGCGGTCGTCGATACGCGGATCGATGCGGTCGACCCCGCCAGCATCGCGCTGATCCTTTACACGTCGGGCACCACGGCCAATCCCAAGGGCTGCCTGATCCGCCACCGCGGCATCGTCGGCAACAGCCGCAATCTGGGCAAACGCTATGAAATCGGTGCAGGGGACCGGTTCTGGTCGCCGCTACCGATTTTCCACATTGCGGGCATCCTGCCGATGGTGGCGATCGTCGATGCCGGCGGGGCTTATCTAACCATTCCCAATTTCGATGCGGGCGTGGCGCTCGGCATGCTGGCGCGCGAGAAGGCGACGCATGCCTATCCGTGCTTTGTCACGATCATGCAGGATCTGATCGCGCACCCTGACTTTGCGACCACCGACCTTTCGAGCGTGCGGCTGATGAACGCCAATTTCGCCGTTCAGCCCGATGCGATCCGCACCGCGATGACCGCCGCGATGCCGCACACGGTCATGGTCGGCACTTACGGTCTAACCGAGGGCTCGGGCACAATCTGCACCAGCCGCCTTACCGACAGCTGGGAAGCGCGCGGCTGGCGGCTCGGCGTCCCGCTCGACGAGTGGGAGGTGCGCATCGTCGATGTCGAGACCGGCGCGGAATGCCCGGTGGGCGTTCAGGGCGAAATCGTCGCACGCGGGCCCAACATGCTCGCGGGCTACTACAACGCGCCGGAAAAGACCGCCGAAGTGATCGATGCGGATGGCTGGTTCCACACCGGCGACATCGGCTCGTTCGATGCGGAGGGGCAGATCATGTTCCACGGCCGCACCAAGGACATGCTCAAGGTTGGCGGCGAGAATGTCGCGGCGGCGGAAATCGAAGCGGTGCTTCACAGCCACCCGGCGGTGCAACTGGCCCAAGTCGTCGGCATTCCCGATCCGCGCTATGTTGAAGTGCCTGCCGCCTTTGTCGAGCTTCGCGGGTCGGCCACGGCCGGCGAGCAAGAACTCATCGACCACTGCAAGGGCAAGCTGGCCAGCTTCAAGCTGCCACGCCACGTGCGCTTTGTCACCTCGTGGCCGATGTCGACATCGAAGATCCAGAAATTCCGGTTGCGCGACACGCTGGTCCAGGAACTGTCGGGAGAACGGGCATGACCCTTGGCCGCAGCTTCATCGCCCGCCTGCTGGTCAAGCCCGAACGGCGCGAGGATTTCATTGCGCTGCAGATCGAGCTCAAGGGCCTCGTCTTCCAGCATGAGCCCGACGCGTTGGTCTACGAGCTGTTTCAGGCTGACGAAGACCCGAACCTGTTCCACTGCATCGCGACGTTCCGCGATCAGGCCGCGTTCGATCACCATATGCACATCGATTTTCACGACCGGCTGGTGCCGCCGATCCTCGATTGTCTGGCCCAGGACATGCAGGTAAGTTTTCACAGCGCGCACGGCTGAGCAAAGGCGGCAGCGCTACGAGAGTCAGGACGCTACGCCAACTCGCGGATGATGTCCTTGCCGTCCCACTCCTCGGCAGCGCGCCGCACCATGCCGAAAAAGCCGCGCAGCATGGCGTTGTCGGGCAAGATTTCGGTCATGTGGCCCAAAGTGGCCGACGTATCGACATAAGCGAACTCGGCATTGCCGAAGCGCCCGGTAAACGCTGCTTCAAAGCCCAGCATGCGGTAACGCTCAACCTCCAGCGCCACATCCGGCACGATCATCGCGACGTGATGGAAGCCTTCCGAGCCAGCGGCATGAAGATCGCGGTAGACCGAGGGCGTATCGTCGTGCTGCACAATCAGTTCGATCTGCACCTCGCCGGCTTGCGCCAGCGCGGTCGAGAAATCGGTGCGCACGGGCGCGCCGCGATAACGCGGATCGCCCAGCTGGATGTGCCGGTTCATCAGGAACGGGCCGCACCCGTAGATCCGGTTGAACCGGTGCGCGGCTTCCTCAAGGTCGTTCACGACCCACGCCATTTGGACGATCGAACTGCCGGGCAGGATCATGGCGCGTCCGCGCCCTCGATGTACTGGTCAAGAACATGGTGAAAATGGCGGATGCGCAATTCCTGGCTGCTGAGCCACAGCCCCTTGAACGCGCTGGACTGCATGCCCTTCTGCACCGTCGGCAGGTTGTACGCGTCCTGATCGAGCACCTGCCCGATCGACTTGTCGCCATGCTTGAAATGCTGATGACGCGGGCGCTCGGGCCATTCCTCGCCCTGCGGCACCAGCTCGAACATCCACAAATCGTAAAACATCTTGTTTGGATCGGCGGGATGCGGGCGCTGGCGGAACATCATGATGTCTTCGGCATGGATGTTCATCGAGACGTTCGGGAAGATCGAATAGTGGTAATCGTCGGTCAGCTGGTCGTCGTTGAGCTCCGAAAAATCCTTGCCCTGTGCCGCTGCATTGGCGCGGATGAAGCGCTGAAGATCGCGCCGGATATCGGAAACGCGGCCTTCATATTCGGCCGGGTCCATGCCCGCCTTGCGCATCATGTAGTCGATGGCCGGCGGGATCGATGAGGGCATCGCCACGCGCGGGCTGATCGTCGCGAAGGGCACGAGATAGCGCGAATGCTTGTCGTAGCAGTCGATCTGGACATTGACGTCATCAAGATACCACTGGAGCTGAGGGTGGATGCCCTGCACATGGTAGTTCTCGTGAAACGCATCCATCGAGGCCTTCCAGTTGCAATCCCACTCAACGGTGATGTCGCGCTTCCACGCCATCCGCTCGAAGTGATAAGGATCGAGATGCTCGGGGATCATGCCGAGGTAATCGGCCAGCGGCTCGACATCGGGATTGAGCGAGAACCACACGAACCCGCCCCATTCTCCCGTGGGAAGCAAGGGCAGCCGCCCCTCCGGAGGGCCGCCTTGCGGGAAGCTGCCAAGATCGGGGATGCGCGAGATCGCCCCGTCGAGTCCGTAAGCCCAGTGGTGGTACATACAGCGAAATTCGGCGGTGTTGCCCAGCCCTTCGGGGCGCAAGCGGTTGCCGCGGTGCAGGCAGACATTGGGAAAGGCGCGCAAGGAGCCATCGCCTTGCCGTACGATCAGCACCGATTCCCGCCCGATATCGGTGCAGATGTAGTCGCCCGCGGCCTTCAGATCATCCGAGCGGCCAGCCAGCAGCCAAACCTTGGTCCAGACCCGCCCCCATTCGAGCGCCATATACTCAGCCGAGAAATAGCGATCGGCGGGAATGATGTCGTGGCCGTGATCGGGGTCCTCGGCCTTGCCCGCGGGCGTGCCATGGGGCCAGTCCTGCGGATTGACCCGGATGATATCGACCTTGCGCTTGACGTCCATCTCGCCTGACCTCGCCGATCAGAAATGCGTGCGGTTGGTATAGCCGCCATCGACCACGAGGTGCGATCCGTTGCACCAGCTGGCTGCCGGGCTCGCAAGGAAGGCGATCGCGCGCGCGATTTCCTCGGGCGTGCCGAGCCGGCCTTGCGGCTGCTGGCGCAAAGTGTTGGCGTAGAACTTTTCCATCGTGCCCTTGATCATGTCCCAGTTGCCGCCTTCGAACTCGACCGGGCCGGGGGAGACGACATTGACGCGGATGCCGTCCTTGCCATGGGCGAGCGCCAGTTGCTTGCCCCACGTGATGAGCGAGGCCTTCATCGCGTTGTACGCCTGCGGACCGCCCATCGCCTCTCCGGCAGATGTGGTGGCGATCAGGACGATTGAGCCAGTTTTCCGCTCCGTCATGGTCGGCAGTACGGCCTCAACCGCGCGCACCGGCCCCATCACATCGACCTCGAAGGCGTTATGCCAATACTTTTCACTGCCCATGCCGCCGCCCGAGGACGAGATCGGAATGAGAATGTCGCACCCCCCGAGCTCGTCGATGGTCTCGGCCAGCCACGTCTTGTAATCGTCGGCCTTCTTGACGTTGACCGCCGAGCCGATGACCTTGGTGCCATACTTGCGCAAGTTGGCAACCGCGTCCTTGACGCCGTCCTCAGAGCGCGCGGTGATTGCCAGATCGCAGCCTTCGCGCGCCAGGATTTCCGCCGTGGCCATGCCGATGCCGCGCGCCGCGCCGACGATGATCGCCTTCTTGCCGGTCAAACCGAGGTCCATGCTGCTCTCCTTTGCCCGCTGTTCGTTGCGGTCCGCGACAAGCCTGCTCCCTGAACCAAATCGCCCGCGCCCGCAATAAAACAATCACGAATGTCTTTTTTGTCGAGCGCTTAGGGGCTGATGATCAGCGCGTTGTCGATCAGGATCTCGGTCCCGTTGACGAAGCGCGATTCGTCCGAGGCAAGATAAAGCACGAGCGCCGCCACATCCTTCGGCGCACCCGCCGCGCCCGCCGGCAGCACGCCTTCGGGAACTGCGGCTTCGTTGCCTTCGCGGCCTTCGGCGAACTGGATCATCGGCGTCTCGATCGCGGCGGGATGCACTGAATTGCAGCGGATGCCATAGCCCTTGGCCTGGCAGTGGATCGCGATCGATTTGGTCATCGCGCGCACCGCGCCCTTGGCCGCGGAGTAGGCGAAGAACACGGGATAGCCGAGGTGGCTGGCGGTCGACGACATATTGATGATCGAGCCGCTGCCTGAGCGCGCCATGAGGGGAATGGCATACTTGCAGCCCAGGAACACGCCTTCCGACATGACCGCATTGGCCTTGCGGAACTGCTCCAGCGTGGTCTCCTCCGGATCGGCGATCACCACGATCCCGGCGTTGTTGACGAGTACATGAAGCCCGCCGAAGCGCGCCTCGGTCGCTGTGAGCACTGCCTGCCAATCGCTTTCGGAGGAGACATCGTGCTTGAGCGCCATGGCGTTCGCGCCGATCTCGTCTGCCACGGCCTGCGCCGCCGCCAGATTGATATCGCTGACGACGACCATCGCCCCTTCGGCCGCCAGCATCACGCAATCCGCCTTGCCCAGACCCGATCCGCCGCCCGTGACCAGCGCAACTTTTCCTGCAACCCTTCCCAACACGCGACTCCCTACTTAGACTTATGCGTGATTAAGGCGCTGCATTAGGTTGCCTGTCAAAGCAAAAACAATCATGATTGTCTTTTATGCACGAGGTTCAGGACCGCATGGCGCTCAGCGTGGCTCACACACCTAAACCTCTTGGCAAGCCGGTGGACAACCCGGCCAGCCCGGTGGCCCCGACCTTGCAGGCGACGAAAAGCGCGGCAACCAGGGCGCGGCTGATCGAGGCGACTATCCGCTGCATCGTCAAATATGGCTATGCCCGCACCACCACCCCGCGCGTGGCAGAGGAAGCCGGCATGTCGCGCGGGGCCATGCTTCATCACTTCGAGAACGGCGGCGCGCTGATGCAGGCGGCGATTGCCGAATTGCACGAGAAACGGCTCCAGGCCTTCCGGCGCAGCGCAGGATCGTCGGTCCACGAGGTGGGCACCTTGGTCCGCGCCTATTGGAAGCAGGTCTCCAGCCAGACCTTTATCGCTTTTCACGAACTGGCGCTTGCCGCACGCACCGATCACGATCTCGCCAGCATACTCCTGCCCGTGCAGATCGATTTCCGCAGCCGCTGGTATCGCCAGGCGATCGAATTGTTTCCGGAATGGCAGAACGATCGCGAACGCTTTGATCTGGCGTTGGCACTTTCGCAGAACGTGCTGGAAGGCATGGCGATCAATCGGCTGACGCACGGCATCGACGATGCGATGGTCGAGCCGATCCTGCGCGATCTCGAACGCCAGATCACTGCCCTGAAGCCCGCCGCCTGAGGGCCCCAAATTGATTGAAGGAATGGCATGAGCGGTCAAGCAAGCGGCCCACTGGCCGGTGTGAAGGTGCTGGACCTTACCAGCGTGTTGATGGGGCCCTATGCCACCCAGATTTTCGCCGATCTGGGGGCCGATGTGGTCAAGATCGAGAGCCCGGAGGGCGACACCACACGCAAATTGCCGCCGGTGCTGGGACCGGGGCAAGGCGCGATGTTCCTCAATGTCAATCGCGGCAAGCGCAGCTTGGCCATCGATCTCAAGACCGAGGCCGGTCGCGCGATTGTGCTGCGGCTTGCGGAAACGGCGGATGTGTTCATCCATTCGATGCGCGGCGCGGCAATCCAGCGGCTGGGGCTCGATTATCCGGCGCTGAAGGCTGCCAATGCCAAGATCATCTACGCCAATCTCTACGGCTTCGGGCGCGGCGGGCCGTATTCGGATTACCCCGCCTATGACGATATCGTCCAGGGTGCCTCGGGCCTCGCATCGCTTCAGGGGCGGCTGACAGGCGGCGAGCCGGGCTATGTCGCCAGCGCGGTGGCGGACAAGGTCGCGGGGCTGACCGGGGCCTATGCGGTCATGGCTGCGCTTTTTGCACGCGAGCGCTCAGGCCAGGGACAGGAAATCGAAGTGCCGATGTTCGAGACCATGGCCGCTTTCGTCATGGCCGAGCATCTGTGCGGCGCAGTCACCGAACCGCCAAGCGGGCCACCCGAATACCCGCGCGTCACTGCGCCGGATCGGCGACCCTATCGCACGCGCGACGGCCATATCGGCCTGATGATCTACAACGACAAGCAGTGGCGCAGCTTCTTCGCGCTGATCGGTAATCCGGAATGGTCGCGCGATCCGATGTTCGCCTCGATGACCAGCCGGACCGAAAACATCCAGACCGTGCTCGGCAAGCTCGGCGACGTGATCGCGACGCGCACCACCGAGGACTGGATGGATGCGTTCCGGACCGCCGAAATTCCGGCGATGCCGATCCTTTCGACCAGCGATTTGCTCGATGATCCACACCTTGCAGCGACCGGCTTCTGGCACCGCGCCGACAGCGCGCTGGGCTCGGTTCGCATGCCCGGCATTCCGACACGCTTTTCGGAAACCCCCGGCAGGATCGGCGATATCGGCCCTGAACTCGGCGCGGACAATCGCGGCGTGCTGGCCGAGGCCGGGTTTACGGCTGACGAGATCGCTGTGCTCGAGAGCTCCGGGGTCCTGAAGGGTTAGGCGCGAACGAACAGCAGGATCGGCTCGCCGCTTTCCTGCGTGTCGATCCGGGCCTGCACTGCCATGCCAATGGTCACGTCGGCGGCGGGAACGCCTTCCACCCGGCTCATCATGCGCGGACCTTCCGCCAGATCGACCAGCACCACGTTGTAGGGTTCGGCCGGGGGCTTGGGGCTGATCGTGGTTACCGCATAGACCGTGCCCTTGCCCGATGCCTCGACCCATTCCAGCGCGTCGCCGCCGGGTGAGGGGGCGAACACGCGCGGCGGATAGAAATGCCGTCCGTCGGCAGGCGAGCGCTGCAGCAGGAAACGCCCCTCGGCGAGGCCTTGCCGCCAATGGGCTTCGGGTCCGGTCTGCTCGGTCATCATGCTCTCCTCCCACTGCTTCAAGCGCTGATCACATAGCCGCCATTGACTGACAAGGTCTGCCCCGTGACATAACTCGCCGCCTCAGACAGCAGGAACAGCACCGGCTTCACCACCTCATCCGGCGCGGCAAAGCGGCCGAGCGGGATTTGCTGGAGATAAGTGTCGCGGAACCGATCCTGCCGGATCGTCTCGGTCATCGGGGTTTCGACAATGCCGAAGCTGATTGCATTCACGCGGATGCCGAAGCGCGCCCATTCGCGCGCGGCGCTCATCGTCAGGCCGATCGTGCCGGCCTTCGCTGCGCCATAGTTGATCTGGCCGACAGTGCCGCGCCGCCCGGCGTCGGAGGCGATGTTGACAATGGCCCGCTCGCCGACGAGGCCTTGCTTGGCGGCTGCCACCATGTGCGTGCCGACAGCCTGCAGCATCAGGAAGCTGCCCGTGAGGTTGACATCGATCACCGCCTGCCAAGCTTCGAGGGTCATGCGGTCGGCCATTGCGGGCCGGGAAATGCCGGCATTGTTGACCAGCCCGTCGATGCCGCCCAGCGCTTCGACGGCTTTGGCCACCGCCGCCTCGACTTCCGCCGCATTGCTCACGTCGCAGGCGATCGGCAGCAGGTGATCCGATTCGGAGAGGCCCGCAATATCGCGGTCCACCGCCGCAACCCGCGCACCCAGCGCCAGCGCGAGATCGGCCACCGCGCGCCCGATTCCCTGGTTCGCGCCGGTTACGAGGATGCGCCGTCCGGCCATGCTCATCGGATTTGCGGCGCCTGCAATCGTCATCGATATTGCTCCTGTCGCTGGCTTCGCTAAGCCGCAGGCACGGGCAGGGCAAGAGCCAGCAGGAGTTGAGGATGACCGAGCAGTTTCCACGGGCGAAAACCGCCATCGCTGGCGCATCTACATTCGGGCTGGGTGAAATGCCGGGCTGGAGTTCGATCGAACTGGCCGCCAGGGCCTCGCAGATCGCACTCGCCGATGCCGGTCTGGCGCTGAGCGAGGTCGACGCCCTGTTCATCTGCACTCCCGATGACTTTCTCGCCGGGCTCACTTTTGCCCAAGTGCTGGGGCTGAACCCGCGCTTCACCGACAACAACCGCACCGGCGGATCGGCCTTCATGAGCCATGTCATCACCGCCGCCGCGATGCTCGATGCCGGAATGATCGATGTCGCGCTGATCGCGCACGGGTCGAACCAGCGCACGGGCGCTGGCGGCAAACTTGTCTCTGCGGCGCGCAGTTCCAGCTGGGAAGCGCCCTACAAGCCGCTGTTCCCCGTCAGCAGCTACGCGCTCGCCGCCGCGCGGCACATGCACCAATACGGCACCACGCGCGAACATCTCGCCGAAGTCGCGGTCGCTGCGCGCGGCTGGGCTAACCAGAACCCCGAGGCTTTCGCCAAAGGCCCGCTGACCATCGAGGACTGCCTCAAGGCGCGGATGATCTCCACGCCCCTGTCTGCGCGCGATTGCTGCCTGGTGACCGACGGTGCGGCGGCTATCGTTATGACCCGGGCAGACCGCGCCCGCGATCTCCGGCGGCCGCCGGTCTATGTGCTAGGCGGTGCGGCGGCGACCACGCACAACGATATCACCAGCATGCCCGATCTCACGACGACCGCCGCTGCCGAATCCGGCCGCCGCGCCTATGCCATGGCAGGGGTGACGCCGCCGGAGATCGATGTCGTCTCGCTCTACGATGCCTTCACGATCAACACGATCCTGTTCCTCGAAGACCTGGGCTTCTGTCCCAAGGGCGAGGGCGGCAATTTCGTTTCGGGCGGCGCGATCGGGCCGGGCGGGGTGTTGCCGGTCAACACCAATGGCGGCGGCCTGTCGTGCGCGCATCCCGGCATGTACGGCCTTTTGGCCATCACCGAGGCGGTGCGCCAGCTGCGCGGCGAGGCCGCATCGCAAATCGAAGGTGCCGCGCTCGCGCTGGCCCATGGCAATGGCGGAACGCTCTCGAGCCAGGCCACACTGGTCCTGGGGGCCCACGACTGACGGGGCATTTCGACGGCGCACCGATCGGCTGTCCACCGCGCCGCCGGCAGAGATGATCAGGTTCGGTCGCAGATAGGGGTGCCGGTCGACCCTGTCACGATGCGCTGGTCGAACGCCGAACCGTGAAAGCCGAAGGCACTTGCCGCAATCGGCTCCCGGCCTGCCGCGGCGTCTTGCGCCCCGCAATCTTGTGGCATTGTCGCAGCGCCGTGCTGGCAGCGCTGGTGCCGGCTAGAGGGCTCGAACCCCTGACCCCCTGATTACAAACTTGGCGATATTGCGTCATCCAAGGCTAATCATGGTCATCGGGGGGCTCGCGAGCACGTAAAACAACGACATTCCAGTCATTCAGCGTCAGTCGGCGGCCGCAGAGGATAGCGACCGTTCGGTGTTCGGCGCGGTGCTTAAAGGAGAATGTCGAATGGCCGTACTCAACCTCACCGAAGCCCGCATCAGGGACCTGCCTCTCGGATCCGGCATACATCGAGACGAGCAGGTCAAAGGCCTCATGGTGCTCTGCCATAAGACCACCCGCTCTTACGCCGTCCAGGGCGACGTTCGGCGAAACGGCCGGCATGTCAGGACAGTGCGGGTGAAGATCGACCGATGCGACCGGATCGGCCTGCGCGAGGCACGCAACCGGGCCAAGGCGCTCATGTCGCAGATACAGCAGGGCGTCGATCCGACCGAAGGACCGGCCGAGACAGGGATAACGCTGGAGCGCGCGCTTGAAACCCACCTTGAAGAGAAGCAGCACAGGCCAAGGACCGAAGAAGGCTACCGTTACCACCTCGACCACTACCTCAAGCATTGGCGAAAGCGGGCCGTGGCCGATATTTCGCGGCAGATGGTTCGCGAGCTCTACGCCGATCTGAAGCGCAAGAGCGGAGAGACGACCGCTGCGAGTGTGATGCGCACCCTTCGGGCCGCCGTGAACACAGCCATGAGGATCGATGAGACCCTCGGCAGCAATCCGGTCGCCGCGCTGCATGTTCCTTCGACGAAGCGCCGAAAGGTCGCGCCGCTCGACCTGAAGGCGTGGTGGCATGACGTTGAGAAGATCAGCCCGATGCGCCGAGACTTGCACGTGACTATGCTGCTGACCGGCGCGCGCCGGTCGTCGATCTTGAACGTCCGCCTTGCCGACGTAGACCTCGAACGCCGCATCCTGACGCTGACGCACATGAAGACCAGCGACGAGCCGATGCAGGTACCGATCGGCAGGGAACTCGCGGCGATCCTGTCCGCCCGCATGGACGCCGACCGCCCGCTTGGGAGCGAATGGCTGTGGCCGTCCTCCGGAAGCAGGACCGGCCACGTCATGGAGCCGCGCGAGGACGGCCTGCCAAGCCCGCACGAGTACAGGCACCACGCCAGGACTCTCTACATCGCTGCGGGCGTGCCCTACGCCGAGAGCGCGCTGCTGCTGGGCCAGAAGCTGCCTGGCGCGTCCGGCGGGTACGTCCACGCCGAGCACTTGGTCGAGCAGCTCCGCCCGCATGCGCAAGTGCTCGAAGACATGGTCTTTGCTGCGTATGGAAAAGTGACCGTACTTTCAGACGGTTCCTTGATCGACCCTCTCGGATTCAAATTTTCTGCGAAGCGTTAGGTTCTTTTTCAGCGACCTGAGTTAAAGATGGTCGAACGCGAGTAGAGGGTGGCTTCTAGCCTTCGCGTCGCGGTCGCCGGACCGCCCCTTAGTGAGCAAGCGAGAAAGATTCCGGCAATTTCCTCAACATTGAAGGAGATTGCTCATGCAGTCAGACTCGATCGAAATGATCGAGGACGCCCTCAGGCGCGTCCTCGACACTCACAAGCGCAGCCCATGGCTCGATAGCCATGCCGCCGCCGAATACCTCGCCTGCACATCCGGGACGCTCAAGACTTGGCGTTCACTCGGCCAAGGGCCGCGGTATCACGTCATTCAGAGCAAGCTTATACGCTATCACGTTGATGACCTCGATGCGTTCGTGCGCGGGGAGGCGATGAGATGAGCATTTACGAAAGGAGCGGGCACGCCGGTGAAGGCGGCGTGCCCGCAGGTCGTGTGCCTGGAATGGGGACTACCGGCACAAACAGCGATGCGCCCGAGGCTTCCTTTGAGCCACCCTCATTCGAGTTTCGGCCGGACCAGTTGGAGGCTTACCGCGGAACCGGCCACGAATTGATTCCCCTCCACGCGCCGAACTCGAATGACGCGCGAGGCCGCAAGATCGGCAAGGCCCCTTACAAGGGCTGGCCAACGGTCGAGCCCTTGACAGTCGATGAGGCAATCGCGCGCATGGGTTCAGGCGAGAATGTAGGAGTCCGACTACGTTCGACCGACCTGGTTATCGATGTTGATCCAAGGAACTTCCAAGCTGCAGACAACCCCGTCAGCCGACTACAGAGCGACCTTGGCATCCGGCTTTCTGACTTTCCTGAAGTCGTGACCGGATCGGGCGGAAAGCATTTCTACATGTCTATGCCCGCTGGGCTGTCAGTCTGCGAGACTTTGGTCGAATACCCCGGGATCGAATTCAAGGTGCGAGGCAGGCAGGTCGTTGCGGCTGGCTCGGTGCATCCCGACACGCTTAAGCCGTATCTGTGGGATGACTTCGCCGAGCCGTTAGCAACGGCCGGTGCCGCGCCGGATGCGCTGCTTGATCTCATCCGGCGGCCTGAGAGTCCCAAGCTGGTCCATCCCGGCGACGTGACGCCAGACCAGCTTGCCCAGATGCTTGAGGGGCTCGATCCGGCGAACTTTCGCGAGCAGGCGGGGTGGTTTGAGCTGATGTGCGCTTGCCACCACGCAACAGGCGGCGATGGCCGGGACGAGTTCGTTTCCTGGTCGATCTCCGATCCCAACTACGCAGATCACGGTGCGATCGTCGCGCGCCGCTGGGACAGCTTGCACGCGGATGGCAATGGTCGGCGGGTAACTGTGCGGTCGCTCTACAAGCGGCTAGCCGATGCCGGGCGCAACGACCTGATACCGCGCGCTTGCGCCGAAGACGACTTTCCTGACGACCTTCCAGATGGCTCGATCTCGAACAATGCGCCGCGCCGCGAAGGGCTGGCCGACGAATGGGTCTACGTAATCGACGCCGAGGTCTTCGTGCGACGATGCGATGGAAAGAAGTGGTCGAAGGAGCAGTGGAAGGCTGCACACGCCGATCGCTTCGATGGTGACATCGTGAGCGCTGTTTTCCGGGGCAAGCTCCCCGTTAGGAAGTTCGAGGCGCTGGTCTATCTGCCGGGCGCAGCCGAATTCCCTGATGGCGAGCGCGGCAGGTACAATATCTGGCGGGACTCAGGGGTTGAGGCGCGGCCTGGTGATGTTGGCCCATTCCTCGGTCACCTTGCAAACCTTGTGCCCGACGAGGCCGAGCGGGGCCACCTGCTGGATTATCTGGCAATGATAGTTCAAGAGCCGGGTCGAAAGATCCACTTCGCGTTGCTCCTTCGCGGCGGCCAAGGGACGGGTAAAAGCTGGCTTGGAAGGCTGATGACGTCGGTGATAGGCGCGCCTAACGTGGTCTTCCCGTCAAACGACGAGGTGCTGTCTCAATGGACGATCTGGACAGAGGGCAGTTGCTTCGCTGTGATTGAGGAGCTGATGGCGCGAGGCCGTCTCGACATGGCAAATCGCCTCAAGCCGATAATTACCGAGCCGACGCTGAGAATCGAGGAGAAGAAGCGCAGCATTTATACGATTCCGAACCACCTGAACTTGATGGCCTTCACGAACCACGAAGATGCGATGCCAATCGAAAACGGGGATCGCCGATGGCTGGTAATTTCCTCGCCGTTGAAGCCGATGGGCGAGGGATACTACCAGCGTTTATTCGCGTTTCTGGATGGCGATGGTCCATCGGCGGTGAAGCACTTCCTTCTCAGCCGGAAGGTCAGCCTCAATCCGAAGGGCATGGCGCCGAACACGAAGGGCAAGGCGGAGATGCGGCGGCGATCGCTATCGGAGGCTGAGCAGTATCTTGCCGAACTCCTTGAAGGCCGCGAGGGACCATTTGCGTTCGATCTTGTGCGCTTGGATGATCTCGTCGCGTGGGTGCCGGCAGATTTGAAGCGGCATACGCGCAACGTCCGCGGAAAGGTGTCCGATTGGCTTCGCGATGAGGTCGGCGCAATGAAGCACACCCGGTACACTAAGGCCGATGTCGAAGACCGAACTTCCAGTATTCTCTGGTCCGTTCGTAACCATGACCACTGGGATGCCGTTGGCGCAGCAGCGCGCGCTGATGCGTTCGGACGTAGATACGCAGAAGCTTCGCCAGCCGACGAGTAGACAGGGGTAATGCAACTGGGCAGGCAGTGGACGGCGATACCCGTCCACTGCCTAAACCTTGGTTTCCATAGGCTTTAAGGGTTGTAGACAAGGTAGACAGGTATTTTGAAAGTATAAGAAAATACATATTTAGACTCAGTTTGGCGCAGCACATGGACCATGGGGCGGCTCAGAACAGAACCTACCGGCGAGCCAAAATGCGGCTTGTCTACCCGTCTACTCGACCGTCAACCAATGCGCCTGCACGACCAAGAGCGCTCACCGCCTGTTCCGAAAACGCGCCCGCGCGCGCGTAGAGGCGGCCCTCTGAGTAGCAATTAGTAGGTGCGGCCAGATTGGCCCTTGCCGATCAAGGGCTTGTGAAGGTCGAGGCATATCGAGCACCGCGCTGGACACAGTGCCACAGCTTCGGGCACTATTCGTGTAGGAATTTCAGGAGTGGATTGTGACCAAGTTTTTCGTCCCGAAGGTCGATGCGGATAAGCAGGAAGAGGTATATGGGCAGATTGCGGAGTTTGTCGGCGTGGCGAAGCCAAACCTGGGGCATCGGGTCCGCTCGATCACGTGGGATCACGACCGGGTCAAATGGACTGCAACAGTCGGCGAGCAGATCAGGGGAGTCGCATTAGTTGTGAAAGGCCGAGGCCGTCAGAAGAGAGAGCTCGAAGTGCCGCGCCATACAAGTGACACGGTCCTAGCAATCTTTTCAGGAGCACCTTTCATGATTGCTCACGATAATCACAGTCGCTTTTGGAACGTGCCCATCTACGCCAACCCTACCGCAGTGGAGATGTTCGAGCCCGAGTGACCCAAAGCGCTGGCATCGTAGGTGCGGGCAAATGCCGCAACTGTGCCCGCATGACTGGATCACCGCGCAAGCGCGCCAAGCGCATGGGGCTGGACCCCCTCGACGAGCCCGCCTTTGGCGGATCGGTGGCGCGACCGCGCCCGCGGCTGGCAGGATTCAAGCCGCACAACAAGGCAGCCCTCTCGTCCGACAATCGCCTGCGGGTGCAGGGCGCGCTGCTCCGAGGCTACCCCTTGGCCGCGATCGCCAAGGCCCTGTGTGTAAGTATCCCCACGCTCAAGCGGCTGATGGCTGACGACCCCGACTTGCAGGCGGAGGTCGAGGCGCAGCGGTCGTTCGAGGAGACAGAGCTGCGCGACATCCTGATGGAGCTGGCCCGGAAGGGCGACACGGTGGCCGCGATCTTCCTCGCAAAGGCCCGGCACGGCTGGCGCGACCGCGACGACGCGAAGGCGCTGCGGGCGATCGAGGACGGCAAGGGCGGGGTGCTACTGATCCCGTCGCCCGTCCCGCTCGACGAGTGGGAGGCGGCGTGCGCCCGGCAGCAGGCCCCGCACCGGGAGCGACTGGTCGATGAGCCCTTCGCCGAGTATCGCACTCGCACGCTGCTTCCCGACGGCATGATCTTGGAGCGCACCGAGCTTGGGGACTTGACCCAGTGATCGGGGATCAGTGGGTGAATCGTGGTGAAACCTTTTTGTAACAGCGGCTTGATCGATCTGATTGCAACCGAACACTGCACAGACCACCGTACCACTGTGGCCGTCCGTTTCCTATAGCACCGGCATCTTCCCGATAGCGTTTCAGTCGGCTAAGCGATCCTACATGACTGGAACGCGGACAGGCTTGCGCTGGATCACTCAGGATTGCTCCTTCGAAGAGGGATGTGTTCCTAATCTTTTAGGGCCATATTTGCCAATCGCAGAGGGTGAAGTTGAATCATTTAATGGCTTTCTTTCTGATGAGATAGATTCGTCGTACACCTCAAACATTTGCTGCTGTGATTTCTGTTACGAGGATTTCCGGGCTCGTTGGCCTGACGTCCCTTTCCGAAACAGCAAGTTTCAAACTCAATCAGCCGACTCCATGTGGCTCGTAGATTGTTCTCGCATCCCCGGGGTTTATAGCCCGGCCGAAATTTCCTCACTGAGGCGCCTCGTTCAATGTCCTAAGTGTCAAGGCGTCGGTCCCGCGAATGTCTACATCTTCGAGCACCGATTCAGCGATGCAGAAGAGCTCGAAGTTGAGATTAGCGAATTGTCGTCCTTGGGCGCTCGGACCCCCTTTCTCATGCTTGAGAACGACCTTGCCCAACGTGTGCGCGCCGAAATCAGGAGGGCCGCTGGCTCATCAAAGATGATCGATATGGGCACCCGTTTTTTTCGCGCCAGGCTGGAAGCCGATGTGTTGAAGGCCGGCCAACCTCTAAATGAACTCCGAACCTTTGGACCGGCACCCGCCCGCTTCGTAGCGGAAGGCCGGTTCAATCATGCAGGCAACCCGGTAACTTACGTCGCGGACCTTCCGGATTTGGCTGCAGCAGAGATTGGTAGACCTAAGGAGCGATGTATTGTCGGCGAACTAGAGATTGCAAGACCGCTTAGCTACCTCGATTTGTTCGAAATCGACGAGGACGAGCCTGGGTTCGAGTTAATGAGTGCTCTCGCGTGTTCAGCTCTTTTGGCCTCACCCAACATGGGGGAAGGCTGGGTCAAACAACAATACATCTTCTCAAGGTTTGTGGCGGATTGCGCTTATTCAGCTGGCTTTGACGCCATCCGCTACGGATCAACAAAGCTGCAGCAGGGTTCGAATTATGTGATTCTGACTGCCCGCGATGACGTGAAACAAATTCTGCGTTTGATCGGGAACACAACTGTCGTCTGTTCGGAGCCAGCCAAGCGCTACTGACCGAGGATTGGCGCATCGGAGGGGCTATTGCCCCTCCGATCTAGCGCCTTAGCAACACAGACCGCGCCCAGGCACCGCACCGAACACCGCGCTGAGGCCAACCGGGGCCACTCAACGGCGAATGTTGGTCCCCGAAATCCCCGAAAAATAGCATCCATCATTCCAGCCGATGAGCACCTGCGCTCATCGTCGCGGCGCTGCGCCGGGATAGCTTCAGGCAAGCTGGGACTTGCCACTCTGAAGGCCCCCCCCGCGCAGCGCGATGCATCCCCGCAGGAAGGAGTAGTAAGAGTGGCAAAGCCTAACAATCCTGTCCGCTTCGGCCTGACATGGGTGTCGCCCACCGACGCGCTGACTCTGGCTGATCGCGCCAAGACCCTCCGCAATCAGCAGAACGAGACTATCGGCCGCCTGAACAATCGGCTCGACGCCTTTGGCGAGAGCCTCGCGGGCTCGACCAAGTACATGGACCGTGAGCAACGGATGGCTTTCAAGTCGAAGGCCAACTCCGGCAGGCGCAGCGAGCTGGCGCTCGAGAGCAAAAACATCCGGACCACCTACGTCCGCCAACTCGCCGGACTGGCCGAAGACGCCAGGCGAGCGGAGGAGCTTTACGCGGGGCCAGTGTCGTACCTGATGCTCAAGACGCTCGGGTCGGAGAAGCGGGCGCTATACCAGCAGCAGATCGCATCAGCTGGCCCCGCCGAGTTGCGTGCGATGGCCGCCTTCGCGACCTCGAACCCCAGCCCGAACCTCGACCTCGCCGCCGCGCTCGCTGCCCATGTCGGCGCAATGCGCACGACTGACCGGCCTTTTGCCGTGAAGGACCTCGCCGAGCACCTGGTCGGCGACGAGCTGCGCGAGGTCCGTCTCGCGCTGGCCAGCGCCCAGCTGTCGGCACTCGAAGCCCTCGACGCAGACACTCGCTTCGAGACCGGCGCGGTCAACGCCAGCAGGCGGATGGAGCTGGCGACCTTGCGCAAGCGGATCGCGGAGGAGTTTCCCGTCGATAGCGACGATGAAGACGATGACGGCAGCGCCGACGCGACCGCCGACGACGAGAGGCCTGCTGCCTAGCCCGCAGCGAGACGGGCTCAACCAACCACCCCAAGCAAAAAAGGTAACCTTTTATGGCAATCTACGCATTCTACCCAGCCGCAAGCCACCTCCTCCGATCCGACGGCATCGGCTTCGTCATCGCTGAGGGCGTGGACGAGGTGGCCGCTCGCGCGGTCGCTCAAGCGCTCGCTGGCGGCCCGTCCATCGCAGGCTTCACGGCCGCTCCGATCGTACCGGGCATCGAGCCCGTTGTCGTACAGGGGCTGCCGGTCGGCGGCCGCAGCGGCTCGGTCTGGCCGAAGCTCACGCGCGGCGGGGGTTTTCTCGGATGAACCTCTCGACAGATCCGGGCGCGACTGAAGGGAGGCGGCGCGAACTGCGCCGCCTGCTCTCCGGCTGGTGCATCGCGTATCCCGTCCTCGCCTACGGCATGCTGGGCTATGATCCAAACGCGATGGGACAGGAGGACCAGATAGCCATCTCCGAAGACCTGCGGGTGCTGGGCTACGTCCGGCGCTCGCGCTGCCACCCGTTCAGCCACGCCCATACCATGACCCTTTGGAGCCGCGAGGCGACATGGCCCGAAGACATCATGGGACGGCAGCCATACCGGGGCATCCCGCTCAGGCCAGCCCCTGAGCTGATCGACCAAGACGACGACTGACGCCGGGCCCCAGGTCGCCTTTACGCCCAGGGGTTTCGCCGTCTGATGCGTGATCGGAAGAAGACCATTTAAAGTGCAGTTTGATGCTAGACGCATGAACGCCATTCGACCTTCGGAAGCACCGCGACCGACTCCGACAATCTCGTGTACACAAACACTGTCGAGGCACTTTGGGCCGGTTATGCGTTCCCGGCGCAGAAAGCTTCTGGTCTGGACATGAGGACAAAGTTGGGGGTTGTGTAGGAAGGTCGATATGTTCCCAACTACTGTTTGCTCGACGTGGGGAAAACAGCCTTAGAACTGCCGCTTGATCTAGCAAGATCGCCACATATCCTTTAAGAGAATCCCTATGAAATTTGCGAGGAAACTGAGCGCTATGGTTAAGGTCAGCAACAATGATGATTTAAAGGATGCAATTAAGCGAGGCGAAAGCAGGATCGAGATTGAGGGCGATCTAGCGAAAAAGGTGATCCGATTAAAGGCTACTGGTAAAGTTGCCTGGTTGATCGCAGGTGGAGCCGTAGGAGTGGCGGTTATGGGCTTGATAATCTTGACGCCCACGACTGTTGTGACAGGTGGTCTTGCAGCTCCAGTGGAAGCCGGGATTATCTCAGCTGCGATAGCTCCTGCCGCTACTATCATTGGGTTGGATGTTGCGATGATGGCTGTAGGGCTCGCGATTGCTGCTGGCGGCGTTGGAATTTTGACCCGCCTGCGATCAGATTACAAGATTGTTGAGCAGGCACCCAATCGGGCTGTTCTGGTCAAAGTGTAGCCCAGCTGCCGGTGGTCCGTGGAGCGAAGCAATTCGATACTTCGCGATCATAGTGATCGGGCCAAGGCTTCGCAGAGCTCATCAAGCATGGGAAGCGGCGGGATGTCGATGTCCATGCCAATAACGCCCTGCGCCTGGATGCGGTCGCGGCGATGCTCCATGAAAAGCGCGACCCAAAGCTCCAGAGCCGTGCCCGTCCACTCCCCGCCGCGCTCGGCCTCTGCGCGCATCCGGTCGGCAAAGGTGAATGGATCTCCGAGCCCGGCTTCGCGCGCCAGCTCGTACCCGTCGATGGCGTAGGCCGTCCGCTCGGAGCCCTCCCACGCCAGCCCGCGCAGCGTGTCGAAGTCCAACCCTGCGCCGCGCGAAGCTAAATGGGCGGCCAGCAGCGCCGCGTGAGGGTTCTCCCCGGTTCCGAACATGGCCTCGGCAAGATCGCCGATCGCATCGAAGCGATCAAACAATCCCTTTGGCAGCCGCCGCAGCCCGGCCCGAACTTTCTTCACTCCTGCCGAATCCCCGCGCGTGTGGCGCACGGCGCGGTCGCCCATCGGCAGCAGCGGGTGGCCCGGCTTTCCGCCGAACCACAAGAACGGCCCAAGATGCAACGTCTGCGGATCGACGAAGACCCAGACGACGCAGCCGCCTGGCTTCCCTGCCAGTGCGACCTGCACGTCGACATGGGAGCGGGCGCCTGCGGCGGTGGTCGCCTTCAGCTGGATGTGCCGCATGACCTGATTCGCCTCGATCACAATATCGTAACCGAACGCATCGAACTCCGAGCGCAGCACCTCGAAAGGCAGGCCCAGGTCGAGCAGGAGGCTGCGTGAGAGCTCGGCGAGGAACGTATGCTCGATCACCTTCTCGCGCAGCACCGAGTGCTCAGGGGACCACAGATCAAACATGTGGGCGACACTGCCGCGCCCTGATCGGCTGTCAATCGAAAACAGGGACTATAGTCCCTAGAGGTTTCGCACCGACGGGGTTCCAAGCTGCCCGATGGACTGGAACAAGATCGTCGGCGCGAACGTGCGGAGGCTGCGGGTCGAACGCGGGCTGACCCAGGAGCAGCTCGCCCACGACGCCGACATCGACGTAACCTACCTTCGTGGCATCGAGGCTGGGCGACGCAACCCGTCCGTAGCGGTCGTCGCAAAAATTGCGGTCGCCCTTTGCGCCCATCCACGAGATCTCTTTGAAAAATAATCTAATTGGGGCCAAATTTCGTTTCTCCATCGCGAACTAATTTCCAATATGCCTGCGCAATCTCAGTGACGAACGGCAGAGGCATCTTTGAAGTGGCGCAAATCGTTCATTTCCGATGCCGAGTGTCTTTTTGCTCGCAGCGCCCCTTGTAGTCCTGCCTTGTCAGCCGCAGTGCGTTGAGGATAGATGAGGCAAGGGGGAAACGTGTCCACATTGTATAATTTCATTACGTCCCTTGACTGGCTTCAGATCCTATCGGGTGCCGCCATATGAGCGCTTACGCTCGGCTTTCGAACAGTCATCCAAGCGCCCGTTAAGGCGCTCACGCAGCATGCGATTGCGATCCAGTTCCTAAGCTGGCTGTCTCCGCAAAGCCCTTTTAAAGGTCGATGGGAGATTTCTTGGCGGGTTACAAGTACTCGTCTTCTAGAAGTTAACGTTGACGCTGTTCGTATCTATTGTTTGTTCGGAAGTGTGACATTCACAACCTCTACCAAACTACGTGATGGCACACCGGAAAAGTGCGTCTTTGTGGGCAAGCTGATCGACAGGACGTTAACCGGCCGCTGGTACAATCCAAAGGATCAAGATCGTGGCTACTATGGCGTATTCCAGGTTCGGCTCCACGGGGGTCTCCGGGAAGGGAACGGTGCATGGTCTGGGTGGACAAACGACGGAAAGGTTCAATCCGATTCCATGACGCTGCTTAGAGTCGAATGATAGGGAGTGAGTGAATGACCAATCCTATCGCAGAAGCTGACGCCAACGCCAGTCGAGCGTTCTTTGTTCAGATGTTGACTCGCGACATAACGCTCGAAGACTGCGTTCTCGATCTACTCGATAATAGCGTGGACGGGGCGTGGCGATCCATAGGGCATGTGGCACCTACGCTTGACGACGGTGCTGACCTAAGTCCCTTCCGTATCGAAATCCGAGCCGACGAGAACAGTTTTTGGATGCGCGACAACTGTGGTGGAATGCACCTGCAGCGAGCCCAGAACCATGCTTTTACGTTTGGCCGGAAGGATGACGACAAGGAAGATCGTACCGGCGATTTCCGCATCGGCGTTTACGGTATTGGAATGAAGCGAGCCATTTTCAAGCTTGGATGGAAAGTCCGGATAGAAAGCACCTATGACGACGAAGGAACGACAAAAGCGTTCTCTGTTCCAATCGATGTTCGGTGGTGGATGGCTCAGCCTGATACAGACTGGAAATTCAAAATATTTGATGCAGAGCCCGCAACATCGCGGGGAGTAGAGATCCATGTGACTGACCTCACCCGCGGCACAAGGAGCGCGTTTGGCAATCCCTCGTTCCAACAAAATCTTCGGCGGGTCATCGCTAGAGACTACGCTTTGCACCTGCACCGGGGCCTTACGATCATTCTCAACGGCTTAGAAGTCGATGCTGCCCTTATCACACTCTTAGAAAGCGCCGAATTTGCGCCGCTGCGCAAGACTTGGGACGTCCCTGTTGAAGGTGGATCAGTGCATATCGAGATACTAGCCGGCGCCTCGGCTGCTCCGCCAGATGACGACGCACCCGATGAAGACGACCGAGGCGAGGAGCGCTACGGGTGGTATGTTGCTTGCAATGGCAGGATCGTTCTTGCTGGTGATAAGACCACAACCTCGATCTGGGGTCTCGAAGGGTTTCCAATCTGGCACCGACAGTATCGAGGATTTATAGGGCTGATTTTGTTTACGTCTGATGAGACAGAACTGCTTCCCCTTACGACAACCAAGCGGAGTGTCGATCTGTCTTCTGAGGTATATCGAAGCGCTCGTCCAGCCATGCGCGATGTAACACGCGCGTGGCTTGACTACACTGGGGCGAGAAAGCAGGCTCGTGAAGTTGCGAAGATTGCAGAACAGGCGGCAAAGTCAGTTTCAATTTTTTCAATTTCAAAGAGTCAAAATATTATTACCCCGACGCTTCCTGCAAAAACAAAGATCAAAACTAGTTCCATACAATATTCAATGCCTGTTACTAAGATTCGCGCCTTAGCTACCGAGTTTGGTAACGTCAACTTTCCAGCAAAGGAAGTGGGAATACGAGCGTTCAATTATGCCTACGACGATATGGTGGGGGAAGAATAATGCCCTCGTTTGACGCAGTAAATTATAGTTTAAGGCCGAATAAAACCATACAGCGCGCAATAGTTTTCAATGGGCTGAGGGTTTTGGCGGATAAGCTTAAGTGGATCAACGCCACTTACATAGGATTTGGATCGATTTGGTTTACGGACTTTGTATTGGCACATAAAATATTAAGTATCGATCGAATGATTTCTATAGAATCCGATGAAATTGGATTTCGACGTGCACAATACAACAAGCCATTCCGTACTGTTACTGTTTTGAATGGGCTGTCTTACGAAATTATACCTGAGTTTTACGATGATCCCGTGATGATGTCACAACCTTGGGTAATTTGGCTGGATTATGACACCGAACTATCCGACGATGCAACGCAGGAGCTACGCGGAGTTGTCGAGCGAGCGCCCCCGAACAGCGCCTTGATGGTCACGGTCAATGCGTCTGGGAAAAAATACGGAGCAGATCCATCGCAAAAGCGCGAGCGGCTGCGCGTCTTGCTGGGCGATGTCGTTCCGGATGTGCTGACAAGGGATCAACTGCGGGAACCTGATGCATTTGCGCTAACGATGGCGGATCTCCTACAGCAATTTCTCCGAGCAACCGCCGAAAATTGTGCTCGACAAGGTGGATTTGTGCCCGCCTTTAGAGCCGCTTATCGAGATAAAGCCTCCATGATTACGGTAGGCGGCATTCTGCCAGCGGCCGACAAGCGAGAATCAGTTTCCACATTGGTCGCGGAAGAACGATGGGAGGGCTTTTCTGATCTCGCGATCGTTGCGCCTCACTTGACGTTGAAAGAACTCGCGGTATTACAAGCCCAAATGCCTAGAGCTGAACTCATGGACCGGACCATAATTCAAGAGCTTGGCTTTGATTTGGGCGATGATCAGATCGAGATATTCAGACGCTATTATCGACATTATCCAGCGTTCGCTCAATTGAGCGCCTGATTGTTTTAGTCACGAGCCATGGCGCTGTCTGACGCTGCTCTTCCTTCTCAACCAATACATCAGTCTTCGTCACGTCTTCGACCTTCGAACGGATCGCTTGAAACACAGCCTTGGCGATGATTGGAGAAACGCTGTTTCCGATCATTCTAAAGCTGTGCCAGACAGTCGGATGAAATAGGTGGGCGTCCGGGAAGCCCTGAAGTCTCGCGGCTTCGCGAACGGTTATCACGCGATCCTCCCAAGGATGGATCGGCCTCACTGATTGATACGATCCGCGATCAGCACCAGTCCCAGCGCGAAGCGTGGGGCATTGCCCGCCCCATTCCAAACGCGGATGGCGACCGACCTTATCCATGCTTCCGGGCACAACGCGAGAAAACCGCTCCACAACACTTTCGGTGTGAGCGGTACGCCTGTGCCCGGTAAAATTCCCACTTAGGGAACGAAGCTGGCGCGCATAGCTTGACGGAGAGCCGCGGCGTGTAATTTTCCACTGATCGAACCCGCCCAGGTCAGGCAGTTGCCTGGCGTCTTGCAAGTCCAGAATGGCGTCACGCACCGTCGCCGCCGGTCGCTTCAAAATGTCCATGTCTTCCGACGAAGGCGGATCGCACCGATCGCGGTCAACACCGATCACGAAAATGCGGGGCCGCTTGGTTGGCGCACCGAATTGAGATGCATCCCAAACCCGCGGGCCGATCACATCATATGACCCAGCAACGAGGGCTATTGCGTCATCCAGTTCGGATCGGGCATCTTCGTAGGCGAGACCAGGCACGTTCTCCATAACGAAAAACGCGGGCTTCAATTCGCTCACGAGCCGGAAGAAATGTCCAAGCAGCGTTCGGCGGACGTCAGTTGTGTCCCGCCGCCCTATGCTGCTGAAGCCTTGACAGGGCGGCCCCCCGAAGACACCGTCGACCTGCCCGCCCACGGAGCTTTCGACCTGTTGGCCGGTCAATTGGGCAATATCGGCGAGGTGGAGCTTGGTGTTCTGAAAGTTGCGCGTGTACGATGAGGTGAGAATTGGATCGATGTCGTAGGCAGCTGCAACCTCGAAGCCGGCCTGATGGGCACCCAAGGAAAATCCACCACTGCCGCAGAAGAGATCGACTAGCTTCATCGCATTTGTGCCCACTCCCTCGACGGACGCCTTGCCGAACATCGAGTTCAAGGAAACTTCCTAAGAACAGGCGGTCCGTCTAAACTCGGTACCTATTTGGTACTCAACCTCTTTTGAGCTGCGTCATCAACTTTCAAGAGGAAACTAAACATCTGTTTTTCAAAAACTTTTTTGGTGCCGGCTAGAGGATTCGAACCCCTGACCCCCTGATTACAAATCAGGTGCTCTACCAACTGAGCTAAGCCGGCGCGGCCCGGTCTTTAGCCTCAGGTGGCCCCGAACGTCCAGCCCTCGGTTGCCGCTATTTGGGCGGTGAGGCCCGCGGGATGCCACAGCGCGGGACTGTGCGCGACCCGGCGCAGCCACGCGGCGGTCATGATCGCGTCGCTGCGGTGATCGTCGATCGGTCCGGCCAGCCCCGCGCCCCGGCTGCCGAGCCGGGCAAGCGCGCCATCGAGCACCGCCCCGTCGCGGATTTTCGACCGTCCGGCGCTGCACCCGGCGGCGACCGCGGCGATGGTGGTGTAGATCTCGCAGACCACTGAGCCTCCCCCCGGCAGCGCATCGACCGGCCAGACCGGCAGCCGCCCGCCCAGCCGGTGCAGCAACCGCATCCCCGAAAGGCTCGACTTGCCCACTTGCGCCGCGCCCACCAGATTGAAGTTTGAGCAAGGCTTGCAGCCCATCGCCTGCTGCGCCAGCTCGGTCACGCGCAGCCGCCCGCGCCCGCCCTTGCGGCCATCGGCCCCGAACGCGGCCCCTTCGCGCCCGCCGTGGCGCCGGAAATGCGGGGAGACTTCGGGATGATCGACAAATGCGCCCACTGCCAAATGGGGCTCGTCCGCGCAGATCGCATCGATCAGCGCCCACAGGGACCTGGCATCCGCGGGGCTATCCGCCCAGCCGGGAAAGAAAGCCCCGGCATCGGCAAACGCCAGGCTGATGCCCAGGTCCATCCCCACCAGCGTATCGGCGGGCAGCGCATCCAGCAGCCACTCCAGCACGTCCGCCCGCGACCAGCGGTGCCCCGGCCGCACCAGTTCGGGCGCTTGATTGCCCTCGGTGCAGATCGCCAGCGCAATCCCCCGGTGCCGCTCCCCCGCCGCGCCCGACCAGTCGATGGCGGCGAAATGCTTGAAGCGGGCGGGGGTCATTCCTCCCGCCGCTCACGCCGCTTCTTTTCCCACCAGTCCAGCCGCTTCACGATCTCGCGCTCGAAGCCGCGCTCGACCGGCTTGTAGAACGCCTGACGGGCCATGCCTTCGGGCCAGTAATCCGCGCCCGAAAAGCCGTCTTCGGCCTCGTGGTCATAGGCGTAGCCTGCGCCGTAGCCGATGTCCTTCATCAGCTTGGTCGGCGCGTTCAGGATATGCGCGGGAGGGCTTAGCGATCCGGTCTCTCTTGCGCTCGCCCAAGCGGTTTTTTGCGCAGCATAGAGCGCATTCGATTTGGGCGCGGTGGCCAGATAGAGGCAGGCCTGCACGATCGCCAGCTCGCCTTCGGGCGATCCCAGAAAGTCGTAGGCGTCCTTGGCGGCGAGGCACTGCACCAGCGCCTGCGGATCGGCGAGGCCGATGTCCTCGCTGGCAAAGCGCACCAGCCGCCGCAGCACGTAGAGCGGCTCCTCGCCCGCGGTCAGCATCCGCGCCATGTAATAAAGTGCGGCCTGCGGATCCGATCCGCGCAGCGCCTTGTGAAGCGCGGAGATCAGGTTGTAGTGCCCGTCGCGGTCCTTGTCGTAGACCGCCACGCGCCGCATCAGGAACGCGCCCAGTTCCGCCGGGCCGAGCGGCGCGGGCAGCGAGACATCGAACAAGGTCTCGGCCTGGCCCAGCAGAAACCGCCCGTCGCCATCGGCAGACGCGATCAGCGCCTCGCGCGCCGGCGGAGTCAGCGGCAGCGTGAGCCCGGTCAGTTCCTCGGCGCGGGCCAGCAGCTCGGCCAGCGCGGCGGCATCGAGCCGGTGGAGGATCAGCACCTGCGCGCGGCTCAATAGCGCGGCGTTCAAGGCAAAGCTGGGGTTTTCGGTGGTCGCGCCGACCAGTGTGACCGTGCCGTTTTCGACAAAGGGCAGGAAGCCATCCTGCTGCGCGCGGTTGAAGCGGTGGATCTCGTCCACGAACAGCAAGGTCTTGCGCCCGATCCGCGCCATCGCCTCGGCCTCGGCAAAGGCTTTCTTGAGATCGGCAACGCCCGAGAACACCGCGCTCAGCGCGACATAGCGCATGTCTACCGCATCGGCGAGCAGCCGCGCGATCGAGGTCTTGCCCGTGCCCGGCGGCCCCCACAGGATCATCGAGGAAAGCTTGCCCGCTGCCACCATCCGCCCGATCGCGCCCTCCGGGCCGGTCAGGTGGGTTTGCCCGATGACTTCGCCGAGGCTTTGCGGGCGCAGGCGGCTGGCCAGCGGGGCCGCGTCGCCCGCGGTTTCGCGCGGGGTTTCGGCCGGAGTGGGGGCGAAGAGATCGGCCATGGCGGAGCGGGCCGGCCTAGCCGCTCTTCGCGGTCTTGACGCGGATCAGCCGCAGATAAGTATCGGCCACCGCCTGGTTGATCCGGTCCCAGCTGAAATCGAGGCTGCGCGCCTCGCCCGCCGCGCCGTGGCGCGCGCGCAGCGCCGGGTCTTCGATATAGACGCGCAGGCTCTCGGCAAACTGGCGCACCGCGCCCGGCGTGATCAGCCGCCCCGAGACCTGATCATCGACAAGGCTCTGGCTCCCGGTCGCGGCGGCGGCCACCACCGGTACCGCGCAGGCCATCGCCTCCAAGGTCACATTGCCGAACGTCTCGGTGATCGAAGGGTTGAACAGCATGTCCATGCTCGCCACCGCGCGGCCCAGATCCTTGCCCGCCTGAAACCCGGCGAAGATCGCCTGCGGCAGCCGCGCCGCCAGCCACTCGTGCGCCGGGCCTTCGCCCACCACCAGGACCCGGTGCTGCACCCCGCGCCGCAAAAGCTCATCGATCGTGTCCGAAAACACGTCGAGCCCCTTTTCCATCACCAGCCGCCCGAGGAAGCCGATCACCACCTCGTTGTCGGCAATGCCCAGCCCTTGTCGCCATTCCAGATCGCGGCGCCCGGGGTTGAAGATCGTGCGGTCCACCCCGCGCGACCACAGCGAGATGTCATAGCTCATCCGCTCCTCGCGCAGCACTTGCGCCATCGATTCCGACGGCGCGACCAGCGCATCGCAGCGGCGGTAGAACCGGCGCAGCATCGCGGTCAGCACCGGCTCGAGCCACGCCATGTTGTAGTAGCGCGGATAGGTATCGAAGCGCGTGTGCACGCTTGCCAGCACCGGCAACTTGCGCCGCCGCGCCCAGCTCACCGCGTGATGCGCGGCAAAATCGGGCGAGGAAACGTGCACCACATTGGGCTGAAACGCCTTGAGGTCGGCGCGGGCTCTGGCGCCCAGGAACAGCGGCACGCGGTACTCCGCGCGCCCCGGCACCGGGATCGAGGGCAGGCCGATCAGCTTGCCCATCGAAGCGAACGCAGGGTTCTTCACCTTGGGCGCATAGACATGCACTTGCGCGCCCTGCCGCTGCAGATAGCCGACCAGCCGGTTGAGCGCCTGGTTGGCCCCGTCGCGCACATAGTTGTAATTTCCGCTGAACAGCGCCACGCGCAGGCCCTTCAGGGGAGTGTCGCTTGTCGCCGCGCCGGGCGCAAGCATCGTGGATTGAGTCATGAACCGGGCCATAGCCGCGCGCCGCGCGCTTGGCGAGAGAGCCCGCCGCAAACCCCAAGTTGACGAAGTTGACACAGTCCTGAGGGGAAATTCAGATCGATCACTGGCGGGTTATTGATCGATTGGATCGATAAATAGATCGTGTTGCGGGGCGGCATTGGCATGGGCGAGGGCTTACTCCGCCCGGCGGCCTGTAGGACAGCGGATTCTGCGGCGGAAAAGGTCGATGCGGCTGATCTGCCTGCAAATTCCTTGTCGCATTTCGTCACCCTGAACCTGGATCGGGGTGACCATAAAGCCCAAGTCAGCGTCTGTGCGAGCCCCTCGCCCCATTGGGGAGAGGGGCACCGGCCTCAGTTGCCGCGATAGCCGTCGCGGTAATCGCGGTCATCGTAGTCGCGGTTGTAATCGCCGCCGTCGCGGTAGCCGCGCCGCTGGTAGCCATTGGGATCGTAATTGCCCTGCGGATAGCCGCCCCGGTTATACGCCCCGCCATTGTAGACGCCATTGTAGCCCCCGCGATAGGGCCGGACGGTGCCGTTGTAATAGCCGTTGTAGCCGTTGTTATAGTAGCGGCGGTCGTTGTAGCGCCGGTCGTAGCGGCGGTCATTGTGGTTGGCGCTCGATACGATGATCGCGCCGAGCGCGAGGCCGATCACGCCCGCGGCAATCGCGGTGCCGGTGCCATCACCGCCGCGCCCGCGGCGATAATCGTGCGCCGAGGCCGGTGCGGCGCTGGCGAGCGCGGTGGCGGCAAGGGCAATGCTGAGGGCGGCCTTCTTGGCAAAGCTGAACATGGGTCGTCTCCCTGGAGGCCTGATCCGGAGAGAGCACCTTTGTCTCGCCATCGATTCGCCGCCGATAGGTTCCTTCTAGAGGGTGCCCGCTGAACGCCTGCCGCACAAGGCTTGCAGCAATTGTTAAGCTTCGCGGGCATTTTTGTGAATAAATGACGCGAAACCGCGACCATTCGCTCCGATTTGGCGCGATGCCTCCCGCTGTCTGAAAAAATTCATACATCTCGGGCGCATTGGGGCGGGGCATTTTTCAGAGGGGGCGGTCATGACGATTCGTGAGATTCAAGCGGCATTGGCGGGGGCAGGCTATCTGCCCGGCCCGATCGACGGGGTGTGGGGGCGGCAGACCGCCGCGGCGGTGCGCGCGTTTCAGAAGGATCGCGGGCTGGCGGTGGACGGCGTCGTCGGGCCGCAGACCCTGGCCGCATTGCAGGCGCTTTCCGCCGGGGTCCGCCCCGCCGCGCCCGCCCGCCCGCCGCTGGTCTGGCTGGCCGAGGCCAAGCGCCTGCTCGGAACGCGGGAAAAGCCCGCAGCGGGTAACAACCCCACGATCATCAACTGGGCCAAGGGTCTGGGCCAGTCGTTCTATACCTCGGACGACATCCCCTGGTGCGGGTTGTTCGTGGCGCATTGCATCGGCTCCACCTTGCCGCAGGAGGCGCTCCCCTCCAACCCGCTCGGCGCGCGGCGGTGGGAACGGTTCGGCCATCCGATCGCGCCCACGCTCGGCGCGGTGATGGTGTTCTGGCGCAAATCGCCGGCCAGCGGGCTGGGCCATGTCGGCTTCTATGCCGGGCAGGACGACGCCCGGGGCACCTATTGCATCCTCGGCGGCAACCAGTCGGACAGCGTCTCGTTCGCGTGGATCGACCAGGACCGCTTCGTCGGCGCCCGCTGGCCCGCCACCTTCGCCCCCTCGCTCATGGGACCGACGCAGTTGGCGATGAACACGACGAATATCTCGGTGAACGAGGCTTGAAGGGTATCCAGCAAGAGCGCTGATGATGGGTGGAATGCCAGCATAACGCCGGCAAGATCGCACCCGGGCAAGCTCGAAACCGGGCGAGCTTGCGCAAATCTGCTCCAATTTGGCGGCACCGAGGCAGTTCATTGCAGTTGTCGCAATACTGTCTCTATTGTCGACGATAAAATCACAACCAAGTAATCGTTATCGATTCTCCACAACTGCATTGCTTTTCCTCCGAGCTGGAGCGAGATCGCTGTGTTAGCTTCTCCTGGATTCAACATTGCCGTTGAGAAGGCGTTGTCACGCGCCAGCAGCTTTGGCGCTGATTTGCAGCAGCTGGCGCAGGATGTACGCGGCGCGCGCCCGGTCGATCTGGCGACCGACCTCGAAAAGGAACAGCGCCGCCGCTTTCTAGAGACGATGTATCGCGAGGACCGTCTGGGTGATCTTGCCTATGAACGGATCATCAACGGCAACGAGCTGCAAGATGCCAGCTTCCTGCCGCGCGGCGAACTGGTCTCGCGGACGGTCATGCGCATCGTTCTGCGCACGCCCGACGGCGCAGTGCGCGGGTATGGCACGGGCTTTCTCGTCGGTGAAGGGGTGCTGCTGACCAACAATCACGTGCTGCCCAACAGCGATGTGGCGGCAAGCGCGCTGGCCGAGGCTTTCTATGAGCGTGATGTCTTTGGCCGCGAGGTGACGCCCCAGCGCTTCGCGCTCGATCCTTCGCTGTTCTATACCTCGCGTGAACTTGATTTCACGGTGGTCGGTGCCGCGCCGCGCGATCTCGGGGGCAACCACCTGCTGGGCGCGCTCGGCTGGTTGCCCCTGATCGGCGGCGCGGGCAAGGCGACCGAGGGCGAATGGCTCACGATCATCCAGCATCCGATGGGCGAACGCAAACAGCTCTGTGTGCGGGAAAACCAGCTGATCAAGCGCGATGTCGATGTGCTGTGGTATTCGACCGACACGCTCGCCGGTTCATCCGGCTCGCCGGTATTCAACAACGATTGGCTGCTGGTGGCGCTGCACCATTCCGGCGTGCCCAAAACGGTCAACGGCCGATGGCAGACGATTGACGGGCGCGACTACGATCCCGCCAGCGATCGCGAAGACCGCATTCAATGGATTGCCAACGAGGGCATTCGTGTTTCGCGCATTGTCGAGACCTTGCGGACCGACGCACGGATCCGCGAAAACGCTCGCGTCCGGGCGATTGTCTCGACCGATATCACCGACTTGTCGCAGCGACTGCCGGTTCTTTATTCCGCCGGGCAAGCTCCGCCCCTCACACCAGACCATGTCAAACCCGCCGGGCTCCTCGCCAATCCTTTGCCTCACACGCCGGGGGCGTTGCCACCGCACCACGACCAGGAGAATGCCATGCCAGACCGCGTAGTCACCCTGACGCTAGCGATCGACGAGAACGGCAAAGCCCGAATCCTCGAGCAGAAACCTTTTGCCGAGGCGAGCGTTCTTGTCGAAGAGGCGAAGAAAAAAGGGCCGGTGATTGATGCGCCGGTCGATGAGGAGCGCGATTGGCGCGATGGGTATGACCCTAAATTTCTCGATCTGACGAGAAAGGACACAACGCTCTGGGTGCCGCTGCCCACGCTTTCGGCGCAAAACGAGCTGGACGTCACCCCGTTGCTGACCGACAAGAGCTACTACGGTCTGCCGATTCCATCGGCCAGTGATGCTGCCGCCGGAGTGCTGAAGTACTGCAATTACAGCGTGGTGATGAAGCAATCGCGGCGGCTCGCCTATTTCTCGGCGGGCAATATCAATGGCGGCGTCAGCTTCAACATTTCGCGTGGCACCGACAAGTGGCTGTGGGACGACCGCATCGAACGCAAGCACCAGTTGGGCAATTCGTTCTATGCTGGCAATAAGTTCGACCGGGGGCATCTGGTGCGCCGCGAGGATCTGGAATGGGGCGTCGATCCGGTCGACGCGACGCGGCGGGCGAATGGCACCTGCACCTGGACAAACTGCTCGCCGCAGCATGAAGATTTCAATCAGGACAAGGATTTTCCCGGCAAGGCGGCGGCATTGTGGGGCGGGCTGGAAAAATACATTCTGGAGCTGACCGCGCGCCATTATCAATTCCGTGTGCAGGTCTTCAACGGGCCGATCTTCGGTGATGACGATCCCGAGTATCGCGGCGTCAAGGTTCCGTTGCAGTTCTGGAAAGTCGTGGTCGCGGTTGCCGAGTCCGGCAAACTCTTCGCCACCGGCTATATTCTCAATCAGGATTTCCTGGTCGAACGCGATTGGGGGCGGCTTGACGAGGCGGCTATTGCTCAACCGTTCGGCAAGTTTGAGACTTATCAGGTGCCCATTGCTGAAATCGAGGGCGCGACCGGCCTTGCCTTTCATTACGGCGACGGCAAGGCGCCCCCGTCGCTGTCGGAGGTTGATCCGCTGGCCCCCAAATCAAGCAAGCCTGCGTGGAAACGCCGCAAGCGCGCGGGCAGCACCAATGATAAAGAAAGCTATATGCCAACCGACCGCGGCCCGAACGACCCGCTCGGCAGCCTTGGCGATATCGTGCTCGAATAGTGCTTCGAAAATGACCGCCCCTGCCGCCCCGCGCGGGGCTGCAGGGGATTTGGCTCAGGCCGCTTCCTTCTTCCGGCCCGCCTTCTTGCGCTCGTTCGGATCGAGGATCGCCTTGCGCAGGCGGATCGATTTGGGCGTCACTTCGACCATCTCGTCGTCGTCGATATAGGCGATCGCCTGTTCGAGCGTCATGATCTTGGGCGGGGTGAGGCGGATCGCGTCGTCCTTGCCGGTCGAGCGGAAGTTGGTGAGCTGCTTCGACTTCATCGGATTGACTTCGAGATCGTCGGGCTTGGCGTTCTCGCCGATGATCATGCCTTCATACAAAGGCGTGCCCACGCCGACGAACAGGATGCCGCGTTCCTCGAGCGGCCCGAGCGCATAGGCATTGGCCTCGCCCGCGCCGTTCGAGATCAGCACCCCGTTCTTGCGGCCTTCGATCTTGCCTTTGTAGGGGCCGTATTTCTCGAACAGGCGGTTCATGATCCCGGTGCCGCGCGTGTCGGAGAGGAATTCGCCGTGGTAGCCGATCAGCCCGCGCGAGGGCGCGGAGAAGGTGATGCGGGTCTTGCCGCCGCCCGAGGGGCGCATGTCGACCATCTCGCCTTTGCGGGTGGCCATCTTTTCCACGACGGTGCCCGAAAATTCGTCGTCCACGTCGATCAGCACGGTCTCGTAAGGCTCGGTGCGCTTGCCGTGCTCGTCTTCGCCGAAAAGCACGCGCGGGCGGCTGATGCCGAGCTCGAAGCCTTCGCGGCGCATCGTCTCGATCAGCACGCCCAGCTGCAATTCGCCGCGCCCGGCCACTTCGAAGCTGTCCTTGTCGGCGCTCTCGGTCACCTTGATCGCCACGTTCGATTCGGCCTCGCGCGCCAGGCGGTCGCGGATCATGCGGCTGGTCACCTTGGTGCCCTCGCGGCCCGCCATCGGCGAATCGTTCACCGCAAAGCGCATCGACAGCGTCGGCGGATCGATCGGCTGCGCGTGCAGCGGCTCGGTCACGGTGGGGTCGCAGATCGTGTTGGAAACGGTCGCGGTGGTGAGCCCGGCGATCGAGATGATGTCGCCCGCCACGGCTTCTTCGGTGGGCACGCGCTCGAGGCCCCGGAAGGTCATGATCTTCGAGGCGCGGCCGCTTTCGACGATCTTGCCGTCGCTGTCGAGCGCGTGGATCGCCTGATTGGTCTTGACCGAGCCCGAGAACACGAGGCCGGTGAGAATGCGGCCCAGGAAGTTGTCGCGGTCGAGCAGGGTCACGAGGAACTTGAACGGGCCATCGGGATCGGCCGAGGGCGGCGGCACATGATCGACGATTTTCTGGAACAGCGGGGTAAGCGTGCCCTCGCGCGCCGAGGGATCGTCGCTGGCATAGCCGTTGCGGCCCGAGGCATAGAGCACGGGAAATTCGAGCTGCTCGTCATTGGCTTCGAGCGTGACGAACAGATCGAACACTTCGTCGAGCACTTCCTGCGTGCGCTCGTCCTGCCGGTCGATCTTGTTGACCACGACGATGGGCTTGAGCCCCAAAGCCAGCGCCTTGCCGGTGACGAACTTGGTCTGCGGCATCGCGCCTTCCGAGCTGTCGACCAGCAGGATCACGCCGTCGACCATCGAGAGGATGCGCTCCACCTCTCCGCCGAAATCGGCGTGGCCGGGGGTGTCGACGATATTGATCCGCACGCCTTCCCATTCGACCGAGGTGCACTTGGCCAGAATGGTGATGCCGCGCTCTTTTTCGAGATCGTTCGAATCCATCGCGCGCTCTTCGATGCGCTGGTTGTCGCGGAAGGTGCCCGACTGGCGGAACAACTGGTCGACCAGCGTGGTCTTGCCGTGATCGACGTGCGCGATGATCGCGATATTGCGCTGTGCAGAGGACATGGACTGGCTTTCGCGTGAAACGTGGACCGTGCGGCGCGCAAGGAAGCGATGCCGAACTTTGGCGGGCGCATACCCGCAATTGTGCATTGCGGCAAGGTGTGTCCCCCATCGCCGCTGTGGGCGGCGGGGCAGGGCACGCCAAAATCGCCATTGCGGGGCCGCGGCGCATTCCGTAAACTGCGCTGATGCGGCGCGGAGTGGGGCAGGGCAGGGCGCTTCCACCGGCCATCAGCATGACGTGCGAAAGGAGCAGCCTCGGCCGATGACTTTTGCCCGCTGGACATCGAGGGCCATCCGGCGCGCGGCGCTGGGCTGCGCGCTGGCGGTGCCCGGCAGCGGTTTGGCGCAGGCCGCGCTGCCTGCCGATTCACCCTTCACGGGCGGTGAAACGGCGTCCGCTACCGCGTGGGAGCCGGAGACCGGCGGGCGCGCGATGCCGCTTCCGCCGCTGTCTTATCCCGCGCAGTTCCCCGCCACTGCCGGGTCCGGCAACGCGGCGCGGTGGACCGCGCATGTCGCGTTCGAGCTCAGCGGCCAGATCGATCTTTATGCCTCCTATGCCACCGGGTACAAGGCGCGCTCGGCCAATCTGGCACGCGGCAGCCGCCCGTTCGGGGCGCAGCAGACCTTTGCCGATGCGGCGGCGCTGGCGGGCACGCACCAGAGCTACAGCGCGCGCTTTGCCCGGCCCGAGGATACCAAGGTCTACGAGATCGGCGTGCGCGCCGATTGGGGCCCGGTCAATGCCAATCTGGCGCTGTTTCAGCAATCGATCACCGGCTCGCAAACCAGCCTGCTGGCGGGCAGCGGCTTCGTGCTGGCGCAGGCGGGGCGCGAGACGGTGCGCGGCGCGGAGATCGAGGCCACCGTGCGCCCGGCGCGCGGCTGGCTGGTGAGCGCGGCGGTCACGTATCTCGATGCCCGCTATGAAAGCTATGCGGTGTCGGCGGCGGGCAATCTGGCGGACGCGCGCCCGCCGGGCATCCCGGCGCTGTCCTCGACCATCGGCGCGGCGCGCGAATGGCGGCTGGCGGGCGGGGGCCGGCTCAGCTTGCGCGGCACGGTCCATCTCGAATCGCCCACCCGCATCCAGCAGTCGCTGCCGAATGTGGGCGGAGCCAGCGCGCCGGGGCTCAGCGCGCCGGTGTTCGGCAGCCTGGCGGTGCAGGACTTTGCCGCGCCGGGGCTCGACAGCCTGCTCGTCGCCAGCGCGCGCGGCGCGAGCGCGGGCGGCGGCGGCGCCGTGCCGTTTCAGGCAGGGGTCCGCGAGCTTGGCGCATCGCTCACCTGGGCGCCGCGCCGCGGCCTCGATGTCACGCTGTGGGGCCGCAATATCGCCAACGACCGCTACCGCGTCACGGTGCTAAATGCCGACGGGCAGCCGTATGCGGCATGGGGCTATGCCAACCAGCCGCAAGCTTTCGGCACCACACTGCGCCTGCGCTATTAGCCCGCATTGCTCCCGGTGCCGTGCGCGCCTTTTCCTTGCAGGCACGCCCCTTTCGTGGCTCATTGCGCTGGTCGGCCCGGCGGGCGGCGCGGCGTAACGGGGAGGACAGCGATGGAATGGATGGTCATGCCCTATCGGCGCTATGCCGATTTCAGCGGGCGCTCGTGCCGCCGCGAATACTGGATGTTTTCGCTGTTCCTGCTGGCGGTCTATGTGCTGCTCGCCGCCGCCGCCGCCGCGGTGGTCATGGGGGTCGGCGTTTTCAGCATGGTCGATATGGAGGAGATCACGCTGGCGCTGGTGCATCAGCCGGCGCTGTGGCTGATCGTGGGCCTGACCGGGCTGTTTTCGCTGGTGAATTTCATCCCCTCGATCGCGATCGTGGTGCGCCGCCTGCACGATCTGAACCGGTCGGGCTGGTGGTATCTGGGCTATGTGCTGGTATCGCTGGTGCCCTATCTGCAATGGCTCGCGCTCGCTGCGTTCCTCGTCTTCCTGTGCCTGCGCGGCACCGCGGGGCCCAACCGTTTCGGCCCCGACCCGCGCGACCGCACCGGCGCGTATGTGTTTGCCTGAACGTGTCTGGAACACCGCGCGCGCTTGCCGATTATCTTGCCTGACCTGCTGAAAGGACGCCGATGCTCAACTGGATGCTGCTGCCCTATCGCCGCTACGCCGAATTCACCGGCCGTTCGCGGCGGCGCGAGTATTGGTCGTTTGCGCTGTTCTATGTGCTGGTGCTGATCGTGCTGAACATATTCTTCGGCACCAACGAATGGACCCGCACGCCCACCGGCTTCGGCTATGGCAGCGCGCTGGCGGGCGGCGGCGGGATGATCGGCGGGTTGTTCGCGCTCGGCTCGTTCCTCCCCGCGCTTGCCGTGGGCGTGCGGCGGCTGCACGATCAGGACCGCAGCGGCTGGTTGCTGCTGCTCGGCCTGATTCCGTTGCTCGGCGGGTTCGCGCTGCTGGTGCTGATGTGCCTCAGCGGCACTCCGGGCGCCAACCGTTATGGCCCCGATCCCAAGCAGCCGGGCGACGCGAGCGTGTTTTCGTAAAATATGGCGCGTACCCGGTATGTAAGGACTTCGTCACCCTGAACTTGTTTCAGGGTCCATCGTGCCGAATGGTCGGTCCTCTCAGGTGAACGCCGCCATCGGCGGGAATAGCGTGTATCCCGAGGGCTCCGTCCGCGCTGAGGGATAGACCCTGAAACGAGTTCAGGGTGACGAAAAAGGCGTTTTTGGCGATGGGTCCTTGCCCTCAAAGCGCGCGCAGCGCCGCCGCCGGGCGCGCGCGCAGCACGCCGAGCGAGCCGCCGACCGCGAGCACCATGACCAGCGCGATACCCGCGCCGAGCACGCCGAGCACCGCGCGCCAATCGGGCAGCCATTCGAATTCGAACAGCTGCACGATGATCAGCCATCCCGCGCCCATGCCCAGCGCCAGCGCAACCACGCCGAGCAGCGCGCAGAGCAGCGCATATTCGGCCAGCAGCAGCCCGACCAGCTGGCCCCGGCTCGCCCCCAGCACGCGCAGGATCACGCTGTCATAATGCCGCGCCGCGCGCGCCGCCGCGATCGTGCCTGCCAGCACCGCGAGCCCGCCGAGCACCGCCACGCTCGCCGCCGCCATGATCGCGGTGCCCATCTGGGTAAGCAGCCCGCGCGCCTGCGCCAGCACCGGCCCGATCTCGATGACCGAACTGGAGGGCAGCGCGCGCACCAGCTGGCTCAGGATTTGCCGCCGCACGTCCGGGCGCTTCTCCGGCACCGCCAGCTCGACCGTCGCGGCCAGATTGTGCGGCGCATCGGCAATCGCATTGGGGCTGAACACCAGCACATAGTTGAACCCGAACGATTGCCAGTCGATCCGCCGGAACGAGGCGATCCGCGCGCTGCGCTCCACGCCGAGCAGGCTGATCGTCAGCCGGTCGCCCAGCCTCAGCCCGATGGCCTCCGCCAGATCGGCATCGACCGAGACCAGCGGCTCGCCGCTATGGCCGCGCGGCCACCAGCGCCCGGCGGTGAGCACATTGCCCTGGGGCAGCGCATCGGCATAGGTCAGCCCCCGGTCGCCGCGCAGCGCCCACGCGTCATCGGGGATCGCCTTGAGCGAGGCGACCTGCGTCATCGCGCCGGGCCGCCCATAGGCGATGATCGAGCCGCGCAGCGCGGGCACGGCGCGCACATCGGCCCCCGGCGCGGCGCGGTGGATCAGCGCGGTGAACGCCGCGAGCTGCCCTTGCGGCACATCGAGCACGACATAATCGGGCGCGCGCGCAGGCACCCGGCGGGCGATATTGGCGTCAAGACTGCTTTGCACCGCAGCCAGCAGCACGAAAGCAGCGAGCGCAAAGCCGAGCGCCACGACCAGCGCGGCGGTCTGCGCGCCGGGCCGGTGCAGATTGGCAAGCGCGAGCCGCAGGATGGTGCCTCGGGGGCGCGGCATCAGCGCCGCCGCGCGGGTCAGCCCCGCGCCCAGCGCCGCGAGCAGCGCAAACAGCGCCGCCGCGCCGCCCAGAAACCCGGCGGCAATCCATGGCTGCGCCGAGGTGCCCACCGCCAGCGCGGCAATCGCGGTGATCCCCAGCGCCGAGGCGACCAGCGGCGCGCGCCTCCCCGCGCGCAGCGGCGAGACCCGCGCGCGCATCAGCGCCATCGCCGGCACTTCGCGCGCGCGCAGCAGCGGCGGCGCGGCAAAGCTCACCGCGATCAGCGCGCCATAAATCGCCGCCAGCGCGAGCGCGGGCGCATCGAGCACGAAGCCCGGCGCAATCGGCAGCAGCCCCGCCAGCGCCCGGCCGATCAGCGGGGTCACCGCCACCCCGATCATGAGCCCCAGCGCGATGGCCGCCAAAGTGGCCGCCGCCAGCTGTAGCCCATAGATCCGCGCGATATCGCCGCCGGTCGCGCCGAGCACTTTCAAGGTGGCGATGCTTTCGCGCCGCGCCTCCAGATACGAGGAAACCCCGTTGCCGATGCCGATGCCCGCAATCGCCAGCGCGGCCAGCGCCACCAGCACGAGAAACTGCCCCATCCGCTCGACGAACCGGTCGAGCCCCGGCGAAGCCCGCTCGCGGGTGCGCACTTCAAACCCTGCGGCGGGGAACCTCGCCTTGAATGCGTCGGCCATATCCAGCGGCGCGGCCTCGGCAGGCAAGGCCACCCGGTATTTCCACCGCGCCATGCTGCCCAGCTGCACCAGCCCCGATTGCGCCAAGGCCTCGCGGCTGACGATCACCGTGGGCGCGAGCGCGAAGCCTTCGCCGAAGCGGTCGGGCTCGCCCGCGATCACCCCGCCGACGGTGAGCCGCGCATTGCCGATCTGCATCGCATCGCCCACGCGCACGCCCAGCCGGTCGGCCACACCGGGCGCGATCCACGCCACATTGCCCTGCGGCGCGGCGGCGCGGCGGCCGCCCTCAAGCGTGAGCGCGCCATAGAGCGGCCAATTGCCATCGACCGCCTTGAGTTCGACCGGCACGGCGGCGCTGTCGTCCCCGGTGCGCCGCGCCATCGCCTGCATCCGCGCGCCGACCGAGAGCTTGCCGCCCGCGCGGATCGCGGCCAGTTCGGCGGTGGTCGCCTCGCGTCCGCGCAGCGCATATTCGATATCGCCGCCCAGCATCGCCTGCCCGCGCAGCGCCAGCTCGCGGCTCACCGCCCCCGTCAGCGTGCCGATCGCCGCCAGCGCGCCGGTGCCCAGCACGAGGCAGGCAACCAGCAGCCGCAAGCCGCGAAACCGCCCATCCAGCCCGCGCCGCGCAATCGTCCAGGCGAGCGCCCACGGGCTCATGAACGCCCCTCGCATGATGGCAGGCCGTGCTTTAAAGAAAGTGTTTCGCGCAGAGACGCTGAGGAAGCAGAGACGTCTGGTTTGCGGCGAAGCCGCTTTGCCCCGCTCGCGCTTGCCGAATGCTGCCGCTTCGCTCCGAAACCGAGCCTGCGGCTCGGCGCGACATCCCTGCGCTCTCTGCTTCCTCCGCGCCTCTGCGCGAACTCTGTCTCGATCGGCGAATGCCCTGCCCTTGCGGGGGAAGGGGCTGACCTTTGAGCCTGAAACCTCACGCTGCCCCGTCCGCCACCACGCGCCCGTCCTCCAGCCGCACGATCCGCGCGCAGCGGCGGGCGAGCGCCTCGTCGTGCGTTACCAGCAGCAATGTCGCGCCCATCGCGGCGGCGCGCGCAAAGAGCAGGTCGGCGACCACGGTGCCGTTCACATGGTCGAGATTGCCGGTCGGCTCGTCGGCAAACAGGATTGCCGGGCGCGGGGCGAGCGCGCGGGCAATCGCCACGCGCTGCTGCTCGCCGCCCGAAAGCTGCGCGGGGAAATGGCGCAAGCGGTGCGCCAGGCCGACCGCGCCCAGCTCGGCCTCGGCGCGCGCCATCGCCGCGGGCACGCCCGCCAGTTCGAGCGGGGTCGCCACGTTTTCAAGCGCGGTCATCGTCGGCAGCAGGTGAAACGCCTGGAGCACGATGCCGATCCGCCCGCGCCGCGCGGCGGCGAGGCCATCCTGGCTGAGCGCGGAAAAATCCTCACCCGCGACCGTGATCGCGCCGCCGCTGGCCTTTTCCAGCCCGGAAAGCACCGCCAGCAGCGAGCTTTTGCCCGAGCCCGATGGGCCGAGCAGCGCTAGGGTCTCGCCTGCCTCGACACGCAAGTCGATCCCGCGCAAAACCTCCACCCGGCCATCGCCTTCGCCCAGGGTCAAAGTGATCGAGCGGGCGTCAATGATGGGGGCCGGGGTTGTCACGCCCTGCAAGTGGCATAGATTGGTTCGCATCTGCAACCTGTCTCGAAGGCCCACCATGCGCCAGCCTGTCGTTCTATTGCTTCTGGCGCTCGCCGCCTGCTCGGCGCAAAAGGCGCCCGAGCCGCTGGAGACGCGGCCGGCTGCCGTCGCCAGCACGGCCGTGCCCGCCGATGCGCCGGTGATTCTCGCATTCGGCGACAGCCTCTATGCCGGGTACCAGCTTGATCCGGGCCTCGGCTATCCGCCCCGGCTCGAGGCCGCGCTCAACGCGGCGGGGGTGCCCGCGCGGCTGGTCAATGCCGGGGTTTCGGGCGATACGACCGCGGCGGCGCGCGCGCGGCTGGCTTTCACGCTCGACAACCAGCCGGTGAAGCCCGCGCTGGTCATGGTCGGGTTGGGCGGCAACGACATGCTGCGCGGGCTTCCGGTGGCCGAAACGCGCGCCAATCTCGATGCGATCCTGACCGAGCTCGATCGCCGCCAGATCCCCGCGATGCTGACGGGCATGCTCGCCGCGCCGAACATGGGCGCGGATTATGCCAAGGCGTTCAACGCAATATATCCCGAACTTGCGAAGAAGCATAAAGCCGCGCTGGTGCCGTTCTTCCTCTCGGCCGTGATCGGGCAGGACACGCTGATGCTGGCCGACCGCATCCACCCCAATCCCCAAGGCGTGGAGAAGATCGTCGCGGCGACACAGGCGCAAGTCGCGGCGGCGCTGAAGGAAGCGCAGCCCTAAACCCGCGCCGCCCCGCCGTCCGCCACGCGCCAAACCGCCGCCGCCGCGCCGATCCCTTCGAACGGGGCAAGCTCGGTTCCGGTCATCCACACTTGCGCGCCCGAGGCGGCGAGGCGCTCATACAGCGCCGCGCGGCGCAGCGGATCGAGATGCGCGGCGATCTCGTCGAGCAGCAGCAGGCGCGGGCGCGGCCCAGCGGTGAGCGCGGCATGCGCCAGCACGATCGCGATCAGCATCGCCTTTTGCTCGCCGGTCGAGCAATCGGCGGCAGGCGCGTCCTTGGCCGCGAGCCGCACCGCCAGATCGTCGCGGTGCGGCCCGCTCAGCGTGCGCCCCGCCGCGCGATCACGGCGGCGGCCTTGGCGCAGCGCCGCGCGCAGATCGCCCGCCTCGCGCGCATAAGTGAGTGCGGGCCGCGCAAACGGCGCTTCGGGCAAGTCGGCGAGCACAGCGGCCAGATCGCGCACGAGTTCGGCGCGCGCGCGCACGATCTCCGCGCCGCTCTCGGCAAGCCCCGCCTCCAGCGCGTCGAGCCACGCCGGATCGGGTTCCTGCGCCTCGCCCAGCAGCCGGTTGCGCTCGCGCAGCGCGGTTTCATACCGGACCGAATGCCGCGCATGGCCCGGTTCGCGCGCCATGACGAGCCGATCCAGAAACCGCCGCCGCGCGCCCGCGCTCTCGCTGAACAGGCGGTCCATCGCCGGGGTCAGCCACGTCACCGAGAGCCATTCGCCGAGCCGCGTGGCCGGCCCTTCCGCGCCGTTGATCCGCACCGCGCGGCGACCGGGCGCGGCGGGCGTGGACATCGTGCCCAACGTCACCTCGCCGTGCTCCATCTCCGCCGCCACCGCAAAGCTGCCATCGCCGCCATGCCCGGCCATCTCCGCCACCCCCGCGCGCCGCAGCCCGCGCCCCGGTGCGAGCAGCGAGATCGCCTCGAGCACATTGGTTTTCCCCGCGCCGTTCTCGCCCACCAGCACATTGAACACGGCCATCCCTTCCAACCGGGTGGCGGCATGGTTGCGAAAGGTGCGCAAGGTCAGGCGGGTGAGGGGCATGGGAGGGGGCGTTAGAAGGTTTCACGCGCCCGCGCAAAGCTGCGTGCCGCCTTGACAGGCGCGGGGCCCCATTTCACAAAACCGGCGCTCCCCATTGCGGACCTTGCCATGCGTATCGCGATCCTGCTGTCCCTCGCGCTCGTGCTCGCAGCCAACGCCGCCGCGCCGAAACCGGAGGCCAGACCTCTCATGAACCCGCTCGTCCATTTCGAAATCCCGGTCACCGATCTCGACCGCGCCGTCCGGTTCTACGAAGCCGTCTTCGCCACCAAGCTCACGCGGCAAGAGGTCGATGGCTATGCCATGGCGTTCTTCCCGCGCGCCGATGGCAAGCCGGGGGCGAGCGGCGCGCTGGCCAAGGGCGATGTCTATGTGCCCTCCAAAGCGGGCGCGATCCTCTACTTCGATGTGCCCGCGATCGAACCCGTCCTCGCACGCGCGCTCGCCCACGGCGGCAAAGTGCTCTATCCCAAAAAGGACATCGGCGAGGCCGGCTTCGTCGCCGAGATCGAAGACAGCGAAGGCAACCGCATCGCGCTGAGCGAACCGGCGGGCTGAAGCAGGCGGCGTAGCGTGCGCGGCGAGGGGGTGATGAGGGTTCGCGCAGAGCCCGCAGAGAACGCAGAGAAAGGTGCCCATCCGCGCCCCGGCGAAGGCCGGGGCCTCAGTCCGGCCTGGCGCACCACTGCCTGAGGCCCCGGCCTGCGCCGGGGCGCGGTGCTCTTCTCTTCTCGGCGGTCTTTGCGGGCTCGGCGCGAACCCCTTTCTCAGCCCTCCGCCCGCTCCAGCAGCCCGTGCTTGCGCAGGCAATGGCGCAGCTGGTCATACGTCAAACCCAGCGCCTTGGCGGTCTGGCGCTGGTTGTAGCGGTTGCGGCCGAGGTGGTGCTCGAGGATCGCGCGCTCGTGGCCGTCGACTGCGCCGCGCAAGTCGCTCACCTCGTCGAAGCTGCCCTGCGCCGCGGAGGCCGCGCGCTCGCTCGGGCGGGCGCCCGGCGTTTCGGCGGGCGCGCAAGGTTTCCACGGGCTGTCGAACGGATCGAACTGGATATGCGCGACGGGCTTTGCCGGGTCGTCCCAGCGATAGACTGCGCGTTCGGCGGTGTTGCGCAGCTCGCGCACGTTGCCCGGCCAGCTGTATTCCTCCAGCTGGCGCGACACATGCGGAGCAAAGCCGGGCCAGGTGTGCCATTCGAGCTCGGCGGCCATGCGCCGCCCGAAATGGTCGGCGAGCACCGCGATATCGCCTTCGCGCACGCGCAGCGGGGGCAGGGTGATCACCTCGAAGCTCAGCCGGTCGAGCAGATCGGGGCGAAACCGCCCGCGCGCCGCCATCGCGGGCAGGTCCTCGTTGGTCGCCGCCACGATCCGCACATCGACGCGGATCGGCTTGCTCGCGCCGATGCGCGTGACCTCGCCATATTCGACCGCGCGCAGCAGCCGCTCCTGCGCGCCCATCGAGAGCGTGCCCAGCTCGTCGAGGAACAGCGTGCCCTTGTCGGCTTCTTCGAAGCGCCCCGTGCGCGCGCGCGTCGCGCCGGTGAACGCGCCTGCCTCGTGGCCGAACAGTTCGGCCTCGATCAGTGTTTCGGGCAGCGCCGCGCAGTTCATCGTGACCAGCGGCTCCTGCCAGCGGTGCGAGAGGCGGTGGAGGCGTTCGGCGATCAGCTCCTTGCCGGTGCCGCGCTCGCCCACCACCAGCACCGGGCGGCGCATCGGCGCGGCGCGGCTGGCGCGCTCGACCGCATCGAGAAACGCGCCCGATTGGCCGATAAACTGCGCTTCCCTGTCCACGGTGTACCCCCTTGTCTTATCCCGCCCCAATCAATAGCAGAATTTCCCAAGCTCCGGCAATATCCACCATATCGCCGCGCCGCGCCGGTGGAGATTCTGGCGGATTTGCGCGGCTTTGTGCAATTGGCACGGCGTTTGCGATGCAGGCTGCAACACCTTGTTCTGGAGAACCCCGATGTACACCGCCCGCTTTTTCTCGACCACGCTGGGCCGCGCCGCGCTGATCAGCATCGCCGCGATGGCCGCGCTCAATCTCACCGTGCTCGCGCAGCAGCTTAGCAATGCGCCGCAAGTCTCTGTTCATGCGGTAGCAACCGCGAGCGAACTGGCCTGATGGCCGATCGCACCCCGTCTGATCTCCCGCGCGATCTGCGCCGGAAACAGGGCGCGGGGCAATCGCTGTCGCGGTTCGACACCCACCTTGAAGCCTTGCGTACCGCACCTTCCTCCCCGCCTGCCAACGGAGCACACCTGATGGGCATATTCTCCCGCACCCGCGACATCATCGCCGCCAATTTCAACGATTTGCTCGAAAAAGCCGACGATCCTTCGAAGATGATCCGGATGATCATCATGGAAATGGAGGAGACCCTCGTCGAAGTGCGCGCGTCTGCCGCGCGGACGATCGCCGATCAGAAGGAAATGGCGCGCCATGTGGCCAAGCTCGACCGGCTCGCCGCCGATTGGGCCGAAAAGGCGCAGCTCGCGCTGTCCAAAGACCGCGAGGATCTGGCGCGCGGCGCGCTCGTCGAAAAGAAGAAGGCCGCCGACATGCGCGACCAGCTGCGCAGCGAAATCGGTGTGCTCGACGATTCGATGCGCGCTTACGAGGCCGATATCGAAAAGCTGCAGACCCGCCTGCGCGAGGCCCGCAGCCGCCAGACCGCGATTGCCGCGCGGCTCGAAAGCGCGGAAAACCGCGTCCGCCTGCGCACTTTGATGACCAGCGAGCGCGTCGATGAGGCGCTCGCCCGGTTCGACCAGCTCGAACGCCGGGTCGATTATGCCGAAGGCCGCGCCGATGCGCTGAGCATCAACGAGGGCACCGTGCCCAATCTCGCCGACGAGATCGCCGCGCTGGCGGGCAAGGACGCGATCGACGACGAATTGGAAGCGATGAAGCGCGCCCGCGCCGACGCGCCGAAGAACGGGGAGGCCTGAGCCATGGACGACAGCATTCTCGTGCTCATCCCGATCACCGCCATACTGGGCATTTTCGTCGGCCTGCCGTGGATCGTGCTCCACTACATGACCCGCTGGAAGACGGCCTCCTCGCTCACCACGGGCGACGAGGCGCTGCTCGACGAGCTTTACCAGCTGGCCCGGCGGCTCGAGGCGCGAATGGACACCGTCGAGCGGCTGGTGGTCGCCGATCATCCTGAATTTCATCCGGCCCGGATCACTTCGGATCTGGCCGGCGAGCGTGACAAACTGCGCGAGCTTGACCGCATGCTCGCCGCCAAGGGGGAGACATCCAAGTGAGCAGCATCCGCACCCGCTTTTATCGCGACAAGGTCAATGGCAAAGTCATGGGCGTCTGCGCCGGGATCGCGGATTTTACCGGGATCGATGTGCTGTGGATCCGGCTCGCCGCCGTGATCCTGGTATTTTCCACCGGCATCGCCATCCCGGCCTATTTCGCCATCGGCTTCCTCTCGGAGAAAAGGCCGGCCGCGCTCTATGCCGATGCGCAGGAAGCCCGCTTCTGGCAGGGTGTGCGCCAGTCGCCGGCGCGCACGGCGCGCGAAGTGCGCGCCAGCTTCCGCGATATCGACCGCCGCCTCGCCGAAGTCGAAAGCTTCTACGTGTCGAGCAACCCGCGGCTTTCGGCCGAGATCGAAAGCCTGCGCTAAAGCCTGGATGATGGGAGGAAGACGACGATGGAAGGCATTCTGGCATTGATGATCCCGGTTCTGGCGCTGATCATCCCGATCATCGCGATCTGGACGACACACCAGCGCAAGATCGAGGAAATCCGGGCCAAGACCCTCTCCGAAGGCGCGGCGCACACCGCCGCGCGCAGCCAGGCGCTGGAGGAGCGGGTCCGCATTCTCGAAGCGATCGTGACCGACAAGGGCTACGATGTCGCAGCGCAGATCGAGGCGCTGCGCACCGTGCCCGGGCTTGAAGCGGGGAGCCGCAAACAATGAGTTCCTGGACCGCCATTATCATCATTGTGGCTATCATTTGCTTCACCCAAATGCGTACAGCGCGCCACCGCCACCGCTTTGATGCGCAGGCCCCGGTCGAGGCCGATCCGGCCTATGCCGCCGCGCTCGAACGCGAAGTGGCGGCGCTGCGCAAGCGGCTCGAAGTGCTCGAACGCATCGCCACCGAAGATCGCACCACGCGCAATCTAGCCAATGAGATCGAGCAGTTGCGCGATCAGTAAATCCGCTCAGGGGAGGGAGTTGAGCCACATGTCCTTCGAAACCATGCTGATCGCCGCCGCCGCCGCGCTGCTCGGCCTGCTGATCCTGAGCCAGGCGGTCCTGCGTGCCTGGCACGGCTGGCTGGAATTGAAACGCCTCGAACTGGGTCATGGCCGCCCGGGCAGCGAAGCCTCCGCCGCCAGCCGCATCGACCTTGCCGACTTGCGCGAACGCCTGCGCAATCTCGAAGCCATCGCGGCGGGGGTCGATCCCTAGGGGCGGCGATTGTTCCGTTTCCTCCCATTTCCGTCACCCTGAACTTGTTTCAGGGTCCATCCATCCGCAAGCGCGGTGTCCGCCGGACAAGAACTGGGCCGCAGCGCAAGTGCTTGGATTTCAGGCCACGATGCAGAACGAGACATGGACCCTGAAACGAGTTCAGGGTGACGAGGAAGGGGGCAGACGCGCGCGGGGCGGCATGCGCTGCCCGCGCTGCCCCTTGAGGCCGCGTGCGCCTGTGCTAAGGCGCAGGTCATGCCCATGCTTGACGACATTCTCGAAGAATACACCTTTCTCGATGGCGACGAGCGTTACCGCCTGCTGATCGAGCTGGGCCGCGCGCTCGAGCCGATGCCCGATGCGCTCAAGACCGAGGCGACCCTGGTGCGCGGCTGCTCGGCCAGCGTATGGGTCTATCCCACCCCGGCGGCCGAGGGGCGGCTGCACTTTCTGGCCGACAGCAACGCCGCGATCACCAAGGGCATCGTCGCGCTGGTGCTGAGCGCGGTGCAGGATCGCTCGGCGCAAGAGGTCGCCGCGATGGACATCGCCGAGGCGCTCGCCCCGTTCGATCTCAAGAACCAGCTGTCGAGCAACCGCACCCAGGGCGTGCCCAATATGATCGCGCTGGTGCGCGAACATGCGGCGCGCATCGCGGCGGCAGGGTAGGGCATGCGCCGCACGCTCTGGACCGGGGCGGGGCTGGTGTTCGTGGGGCTGGGCACGGTCGGCGCGGTGCTGCCGCTGCTGCCCACGGTGCCGTTCCTGCTGCTCGCGCTGTTCTGCTTCGCGCGCGGCAATCCGGTTTGGGAGGCGCGGCTGCTGGCGCATCCCAAATGGGGGCCGATGCTGATCGACTGGCGCACCCGCCGCGCCATCCCGCGCCGCGCCAAATGGGCGGCGCTGGGCACCATGGCGCTGAGCGTGGCGATCACGCAGCTCGCCGCCGGCTGGCCCTGGGTGCTGATCCCGCTGCTGGTCATGGCGATCAGCGGAACCTGGATCTGGACGCGCGCCGAGTGATCACCAAACCCGCCGCACCTTGCTATTCTTCCGTCACCCTGAACTTGTTTCAGGGTCCATCCATCCGCGCGCACGGAGGTTTGAAATTTAAGGCTTTTCGCGCCGATTGAGCTCTTTATCGGCGAGCACCGACCTTGGGGCACGATGGACCCTGAAACAAGTTCAGGGTGACGGAATTTTTGAGCGTTACCGGTATCCCCATTCCGACCCGTGGGAGGGGCAAGGGTGCCCTAAGCCTCGATCGCCTCGCGCAGTACGGCAATTCCCTGCTCGCGCTGGGCTTTCAATTCGCGCTTGAGCACCGCCGGATCGCGCGGAAAGATGAAGCCGAAGCTCACCCCGCCTTCCTTGCCGATGGTTGCATGGTGCAGCTTGTGCGCCTGCACCAGCCGCTTGGCATAGCCGCGCTTGGGCACCCAGCGAAACCAGCGCTGGTGGACGATGCCGTCATGGACCAGCGTGTAGATCACGCCGTACAGCATGATGCCGATGCCGATGAAATTCGCCTGCCACCAGGCAGCCTCGCCCAGCACCAGCGGGCTGCCCACCGCGAACATGCTCATCGACATCACCGCGCCGACGACGCCGTAAAGGTCGTTCTTTTCCAGCACGTTGTCGTGCGGTTCGTGATGATCGCGGTGCCATGCCCAGCCAAAGCCGTGCATCACATATTTGTGGCTCGACCACGCGATCACTTCCATGCCGAGCACCGAGGCGATCACGATGGCAATGGCGGTCAGGGCGGTCTCGGCAGTCATGCGCAGTCCTCGTCGCGGGCCGCGCTTCGCGGGGCGCCGCACGGGTCTACTACAATAGAATGACGCATTGGTTCAAGCGCACGCGCCCTTTCGGGCTTGAATTGCGGGCAGGCGCGGCTTAGTCCGCCGCGCATGGCCCATACACCGCGCACGCTCTATCAGAAAATCTGGGATGCCCATGTGGTCGAAGACCGGGGCGATGGCACCAGCCTGCTCTATATCGACCGCCATCTGGTCCACGAGGTGACCAGCCCGCAGGCGTTCGAAGCGCTGCGGCTGGCCGGGCGCACCGTGCGCCGCCCCGATCTCACGCTCGCGGTGCCCGATCACAACCTGCCGACCACCGCGCGCCGCGATGCCGCCGGGCAGCGCATTCCCATTGCCGACGCCGAGAGCGCCGCGCAGCTTGAGGCGCTGGAGGCCAATGCCCCCGCTTTCGGCATCCGCTATATCGGCGATGCAGATGCCGCGCAGGGCATTGTCCACGTCGTCGGGCCGGAGCAGGGCTTCTCGCTGCCCGGCGCGACGATCGTCTGCGGCGACAGCCACACCGCCTGCCACGGCGGGCTCGGCGCGCTCGCGTTCGGCATCGGCACAAGCGAGGTCGAGCATGTGCTGGCGACGCAGACTTTGCTGCTCAAGCGCTCGCAATCGATGGAAGTGCGCGTCGAGGGCAGCCTGCTGCCGGGCGTCTCGGCCAAGGACCTCGTGCTCCACATCACCGGCGCGGTCGGTGCGTCGGGCGGCACCGGGCATGTCATCGAATATACCGGTCAAGCGATCCGCGATCTCACGATCGAGGGGCGGCTCACCGTCTCGAACATGGCGATCGAGCACGGCGCGCGCGCCGGCCTGATCGCACCCGACGACAAGACGATCGCCTATGTGAAGGGCCGCCCCTATGCCCCCACCGGCGACGCGTGGGACAAGGCGGTGGCCTGGTGGCGCAGCCTCGCCACCGATCCGGGCGCGACGTATGATAAAGTCGTGGTGATCAATGCCGCCGATATCGCCCCCTCGGTCACCTGGGGCACCAGCCCCGAAGACGTGCTGCCGATCACCGGCGTGGTCCCCGCGCCCGAAAGCTTCGCCGATCCCTCGAAGCAGGACGCCGCGCGCGCCAGCCTCGCCTACATGGGGCTGGAGCCGGGCCAGCGGCTCGACGCGGTCAAGATCCAGAACGTGTTCATCGGCTCTTGCACCAACAGCCGGATCGAGGACTTGCGCGCCGCCGCCGAAGTGCTGCGCGGCCGCACCAAGGCGCCCGGCGTCAAATGGGCGATCGTCGTGCCGGGCTCCGGCCTTGTGAAGCGCCAGGCCGAGGCCGAGGGGCTCGATCAGGTCTTCATCGACGCCGGCCTCGAATGGCGCGAGCCGGGCTGCTCGGCGTGCCTCGGCATGAACCCCGACAAAGTGCCCGCGGGCGAACGCTGCGCCAGCACCTCGAACCGCAACTTCGCCGGCCGCCAGGGCCCCGGCGCACGCACCCACCTCGTCAGCCCGGCGATGGCGGCGGCAGCGGCGGTCACCGGCCGGCTCACGGATGTGAGGGAATTGGTTACGTGAGTTGGTTTCGCAAAAAGCGCCCACCGGACGCTCTAGCGATTCTCAGCGGTGCCGAATGGAAATGCGCGGGGTGTGATGATGTCCATCGCGGCATGTTCGATCTTGCCGCGTTTGCGCCAGACCCTTGGTCTGGTCCGATCACATACGAACCAAATTCGGCCCTTACGTTGGAAGGTGATTTTCTATCCGAGGATTTCTGTGTTCTTGGCGGACGCAATTTTCTGGTCCGTTGCGTCCTCGACTTCCCGGTTGAGGGCCTCGAGCAGTCCTTTGGGTTTGGCTGCTGGGGCACACTCTCGAAAGAGAACTTCGAGCTATATGTTTCTCGATTCGATGATGCAGACTATGCCGGTCTGGGACCATGGACCAGTTGGCTGTGCAATGATGTGATGCAGCTTGTCGGAAGCGAGCCCATCGGCTGCCACATGTTTCCTCAGTTGGATAGGCAGCGCCCGGTATTGAAGGTTATGGACGATGAACACCCCATCGCGCTGATGCAAGCGCAGGGGATTGCCCCGGAGGATGTGCTGGGCATCTACCGCATGAATGGGCATCCGTTGACCTGACAGCTCACGGATGTGCGCGAACTCACCCGGTAGCGCGGGCGTCCATTGCCTGTTAGCTTTGCCGCTGACAGCATAGGGAACACGAGCATGGCAATCATCAGAGGCGTGCGCGGGCCGGAGCGGGTCTATACCGCCGTGTTCTGGCTGGTTTCGTTCGTTTTTGCCGGGTTCATCATTGGCCTTGGCAATCTCGTCATCGGCGATCTGCCCTTGGTCGACGCGCAAGTCCTCTCCGCCCCCGCGCCTGAAAATCCTGCGGTTCAGGCCATGCGCCGCCAGCTCGCCGCCAACCATGGCGACCTCGCCAGGCTCGATCTGCGGCTCGAACTCGCGCGGCTCCAACTGACGCAGGCGCAGCGCGCTTCCAGCACCGGCACCGACACCTTCCGCGCGTGGATCGCGGCGCGCGATGCCACCACCAATCCGCAGCAGGACCCGCAAGTCCTCGCGCGCACCCGCCAGCTCGAAGCGCTCAAAGCCAACGAGGCCGCGCTCGAAGGCGCGATCGCCGAGCTTGAAAACCAGCGCCTGCCGCTCGGCCAGCGCGCCGCCGAGATCGAAACGCAGATCGCCCGGCTCGAAGCCGACGCCGCGCCCGCACAGGAACGCGCCCGCTTCTGGCAGGAACTGCGCGTGTTCGGCCTTCGCCTTGCGCTCACCCTGCCGATGCTGGTCCTCGCCGGCTGGCTGGTCGCGCGCAAGCGTGGCAGCGATTACTGGCCATTGATGCGCGGCTTCGTGCTCGCCGCGGTGTTCGTGTTCTTCGTCGAGCTGGTGCCTTATCTCCCCAGCTACGGCGGCTATGTCCGCTACGGCGTGGGCATTATCCTCACCTTTGCCGCCGGGCAGTTCCTCATCCGCAACATGCGCAGCTATCTGGCGGGGCGGCAGGCGGCCGAGGCGCAGCAGGAGCAGGAGCGCCGCCGCCGCGTCAGCCACGACGAGGCGTTCAAGAAAATGGCCGCCAAGACCTGCCCCGGCTGCGACCGCCCGATCGCCACGACGGGCGAGGCCGAAACCAATTTCTGCGTCCACTGCGGCATGACGCTGTTCGACCACTGCCACGCCTGCAACACCCGCAAGATGGCGTTTTTCCGCTATTGCATGGCCTGCGGCGTGCCGAGCGAGGACACTCGGGCCAAGGTGGAAACCGCGCCGCCCGCCGCCTGAACCTGCAATTCTTCCCGCAGGAATCTTCGCCCGCCCATTGCAATCAGCAAAGCATCGGCCAATCTTGGTCTGACAATTGAGGAGCGTGGCGTGAGCAAGAAACCCGAACATCCCGCAACCGACTGGACCAGCGCCGCCGCCATCGCGGGTGCGGCCATCGGCTCGGCGGCGCTCGCGGCCGCGCTGCTCTATTCCTCGCGCCGCAAGGAGCGCGCCGACAAGGCCGCGGCCAAGCGGCCGCCCGCCGAACCCATCGACACCGATTGAGCGCCATCTTGCGCTGCCCCCGCCGCTGCGGCTAAGGCACGGGCATGGAACCTGTGACAACAATCGACGGGCGGGCGATCCCGTTCGGCCGCAAGAACATCGATACCGATGCGATCATCCCGGCCAAATGGCTCAAGACGATCAGCCGCGAAGGGCTGGGGCAGGGCGCGTTCGAGGCACTGCGCGCCGATCCTGACAACATTTTCGACCAGCCCACGTACAAAGGCGCGCCGGTGCTTATCGCTGGCGACAATTTCGGCTGCGGCTCAAGCCGCGAACATGCCGCCTGGGCGCTGCTCGACATGGGCATCAAGGCGGTGATCGCGCCGTCGTTTTCCGACATTTTTTCCGGAAACGCGTTCAAGAACGGCATCCTCACCGTGGTCCTGCCGCAGGAAGCGATCGACCGGCTGATGGAAGTGGCGCAGACCGATCCGCTGCACATCGATCTCGATGCGCAGACCGTAACCACACCGTTTCAGGACCGCTTCACCTTCGAGATCGATCCTTTCCGCAAGAGCTGCCTGCTCGGCGGGCTCGATGAAGTCGGCCTGACAATGGCGCGCGGCGATGCAATCGCGCGCTTCGAACAGACCGCCCGCGAGGAGCGCCCGTTCCTCGCGCAGGGAACCGGCGTCGCTGCTTAACCAGCCGCCTAAAAACACTTCCCAAGCCCGCCAAAACTTGCTTCCAAGGTCTCCATAACCAAACGGGAGATTTTGCCATGAAGGCCTTGCAATCGCACGCAGCAGGCGGCCCAGAAACGCTCACCCTCGATGATGTGCCCGATCCCGTGGCCGGGCCGGGGCAGGTCGTGGTGCGGATCAAGGCTTGCGCGATCAATTTCCCCGACACGCTGATCATCCGCGACATGTACCAGTTCAAGCCCGCGCGGCCGTTCGCGCCGGGCGGCGAGATCGCGGGCGTGATCGAAAGCGTGGGCGCGGGCGTCACCGGCTGGAATGTGGGCGACGGGGTGATCGCGGGCACCGGCAATGGCGGGCTTGCGGAAAAGATCGCGCTCGATGCGGGGCGGCTGTTCGCGCTGCCCGAAGGCGTCGATTTCGAAACCGGCGCGTCGCTGCTGATGACCTATGGCACCACCATCCACGGGCTCAAGGATCGCGGCCACTTGAAAGCGGGCGAAACGCTATTGGTGCTGGGCGCGGCGGGCGGGGTCGGGCTGGCCGGGATCGAGCTGGGCAAGGCGTTCGGCGCGCGGGTCATCGCCGCCGTTTCGAGCGAGGACAAGGCGGCTATTGCGCGCGAGGCGGGCGCTGACGACGTGGTGATCTATCCGCGCGCGCCGTTCGACAAGGACCAGAGCAAGGCGCTGGCCGATGCGTTCAAGGCGGCGTGCGGGCCGGGCGGCGCGAATGTGGTCTACGACATCGTCGGCGGCGATTATTCCGAGCCTGCGCTGCGCGCCATCGCGTGGGAAGGGCGCTTCCTCGTGGTCGGCTTCCCCGCCGGCATCGCGCGCATGCCGCTCAATCTCACCCTGCTCAAATCGTGCGATATCTGCGGGGTGTTCTGGGGCGCGTTCACCACGCGCGAGCCCGAGCGCAACGCGGCGCAAGTCGCCGAACTGTTCGCGCTGCTCAAAGCCGGCCAGATCCGTCCGCGCATCTCGGCGCGCTATCCGCTGGCGGGGGGGGCCGAGGCCATCGCGCTCCTCGCCGACCGCAAGGCCACCGGCAAAGTCGTCGTGACGATGGAGTAACGGCCAGAGCCCTGTTCTCTTTGAGGGCAGGGCAGTCGCCGATCGAGAATAGTTCGCGCAGAGACGCCGAAGGAAGCAGGGAGCGCAGGGATATTGCGCTGCGCCGCAGGCTTTTTTCTCTCATTGCGCGGCCGGGACTTCGGCCACAGCTAACCGAAAAGAGCGGCTTCGCCGCAAGCTCAGCCCCGCTGCGTGCTCTGCTTCCCCGGCGTCTCTGCGCGAAACCCCTTTTAGCGAGGGGGCAGGGAGGCACATGCCACCAGCCCCGCAAAAGTCATCCCTTCACCCGCACCCAGTCCTTGCCCCGGCACAGCGGCCAGACGATGCAGCCGCGCACGTCCATCCGGGTGGGCGATCGCGGCGTCAACGTCACGTCATAGGTATTGCCGTCGTCGGGGTTGTAGATCCGCCCTTTCCAGGCGGCGCCTGCTGGGCGCAGATCGCGGAACAGCATGATCCCGATCAGCGAGCGCCCGCGCAGCGCCGGGTCCTTGTTGAGCGAATCGAGCGGATCGCCGCTCTCGCCGCCGAGCACTTTGCCGCAAATGCCTCGTTTCTTGCCCGCGCCGCACGCGGTTATCTCGATCAGCCCGCCGCGGTCGGGCGTGCGCCACAATCCGGTCACGTCGCTCTCGGCCGCGTAAGCCGGTGCAGCCGCCAACGCCAGCGCCGCCGCTGCGGCGCTGGCCAGTCCCTTGTTCATGTGCATTCCCCCCCGTTGTAACCATGCGGGTAGGGCCGCGGTGTGGCCAAAACGTGGCGGGCGGATGCGATCAGGCGGGCGGCTCCTCGGCGCGCGCATAAGGCGGGATCGCCAGCTTCCAGCGGATCGCCGCGCCGCGCAGGCCAAACCCCGCCACCGCCGCCACCGGCCAGACCAGCTTGTCGGGCAGCCCCAGCACATGGCCGGCAGCGCACAGCGCCGCCGCCAGCGCGGCGGCGGTGACGTAGATCTCGGGGCGCATCACGATCGATGGCCGCGCCGCCAGCACATCGCGAATCACCCCGCCGACGCAGCCGGTGACGACACCCATCATGAACGCGGGCACCGGGGCCACGCCATATGCCAGCGCCTTGGCGGTGCCGAGCACGGCATAGGCGCCGAGCCCCGCCGCATCCGCCCAATCGAACAGCGCGCCTTCCCACCAGCGGCGCGGGGTGAACCACACCAGCAGCGCCGCGCCCAGGCACACCGGCGCAACCCATTCGTCGCGCACCCAGAATACCGGCGCGCCGATCAGCAGATCGCGCACCGATCCGCCGCCCACTCCGGTGATCAGCGCAAAAAAAGCCATGGTCACAAACGTTTGCCGCAATTGCGCGGCGAGCAGCGCGCCGCTGATGGCAAACACGGCGATCGCCACCAGATCGAGCGCGCCGAAAATCGCCACCAGATCGGCCGGGGGCAAGCGCGGGATCGGCAGCAGCGCGGCGGGCAAAGCGGGGAGCGGGAGCGGCATGGCGCACCTCCTAAACCCGCAACGACCGATCGCAAAGCATATGCGCTGAACGCCCGGCACCTTAGGGCGATCGTAACCATGGCTGTTTAATCCGGGTGCGTGCACAGCGCAGGTCCGGCGAACCCATCATGGCGGTGAAAAGACTTCTGAAAGGATGGAGTGGCAGCCGCGATGTGCCCGGATCACCGGGCGCAGACGATGCCGCGCGCCGCCTTGCGCTGTTCGAGGATATCGAGCGCACCGGCAGCGGCTGGTTCTGGGCCACCGACCGCGATGGCCTGCTCAGCTATATCTCGCCCGGCGCGGCGCAGCGCTTCGGCTGCACCACCGCCGATCTGCTCGGCAAGCCCGTTGCCGCGCTGTTCGAAATCGATCCCGATCATCCCGGCGAACGCTCTGACCGCCCGCTCCAGTTCATGCTCGGCGCGCACGCGCGGCTGGCCGATGTTACCGTGCGGCTGGTGCCCGCGTTTGCCGGGGTCGGCGCGCGGCCCGCGTGGTGGGCGCTCAGCGGACAGGCGCGGCTCGATGGCGGCGGCGCGTTCGAAGGCTATCGCGGCAGCGCGCGCGACATCACCGAGGAATACGAACGCCGCACGCAGGATTCGCGCGCGGCCGAATTCGATTCGCTCACCGGCCTCGCCAATCGCCGCCGCATCGTGCGCCGGCTCGATCAGGTGCTCGCCGCCTATCGCGCTTCGGCGCAGCCTTGCGCGCTGATCCTGCTCGATCTCGATCGGTTCAAGGCGGTGAACGATACGCTGGGCCATCAGGCGGGCGATGATCTGCTGCGCCAGGTCGCGGCACGGCTTGCCAAAGTGGTCGGCACGCGCGGCGAGATCGGGCGGCTGGGCGGCGATGAGTTCCAGATCGTGCTGCCCGGGCTCGATGATCGCGGCAAGTTGGGCGAGCTGGCCGGGCGGATCATCGGCGCGCTCTCGCAGCCTTACGACATCTTCGGCGACCGCGCGGTCATCGGCGCGTCGCTGGGCGTCGCGGTCGCGCCGTTCGATGGCGGCGAGCGCGACGAGCTGACCCGCGCCGCCGATCTCGCGCTCTATGCCGCCAAGCATGGCGGGCGCGGCCTGTTCCGGTTCTACACCGCCGATCTCAAGGATGAAAAGGCCGAGCGCCGCGTGCTCGAAGACGATCTGCGCGCGGCCTTTGCCAGCCTCGATGCCCCCGGGGATAGCGCCGCGCCGCAATTCGACGTGCGCTATCAGCCGGTCGTGCGCATCCCCGATCATGCCGTGGTCGGGTTCGAGGCGCTGCTGCGCTGGGACCGGCCCGAGCACGGCGCGATCGCGCCTGCGGTGTTCGTCCCCGTTGCCGAAGAGATCGGGCTGATCGGTCCCTTGGGCGAATGGGTGCTGCGCCGCGCCTGCGCCGATGCGCTGGCCTGGCCGCCGGGCGTGCGCGTTGCGGTCAATGTCTCGGCGGTGCAATTTGCCAGCCCTGCCTTTCCCGCGATGGTCGCCGATGTATTGTCCGCCACCGGGCTCGATCCCGACCGGCTCGAGCTCGAGCTGACCGAGGCGGTTTTCATGGGCGATAGCCACGCGATCGATACCGCGTTCAAAGCGCTCAAGACGCTCGGCGTGCGGCTCACGCTCGATGATTTCGGCACCGGCTTCTCCTCGCTCAGCTATCTGCGCTCGGCCCCGTTCGACAAGCTCAAGGTCGATCGCAGCTTTGTCGAATCCTGCACGCTCAGCGATCACAGCAGCGCGCGGATCATCGCCGCGATCATCGGCCTGGCCGAAGCGCTCGGCATGGAAACCACGGTCGAGGGGGTCGAGGCGTTCGATCAGCACGCGGTGGTCTGCGCGCGCGGCGCGCGGCAAATCCAGGGCTTCCTCTATTCGCCGCCGCTCGATCAGGCGGCCATCGTGGACATGATCGCTGCGGAAACCTTGCCCGGCGGGCGCTTGCTGATCGAACCCGCCGGCCCCGATCGCCACCGCCCCGAACGCCGCTCGGTCTATCGCCGCGTCGGGCTGATCCACCAGGATCATCGCTACAACGTGCTGATGCGCAATCTTTCGGCGACCGGCGCGCTGATCGAAGGGATCGTCGGCGTTCCGCTCGGCACCGGGCTGGTGCTCGATCTGGGCGGCGGCCAGCTCGCGGTATGCACCGTCAGCCGCTCGCAGGATGCCGAGATCGCGGTCGAGTTCGAAACCGCGCTGGTCAGCGACGGCGCGCGCGGCCTCGTCACGCGCCACCGCGCCTCCCCCGCCGCGCTCGCCGCCGCCGCGCGCATCCCGCGCATCGGCACCCCCCAGTTCCTCGAAGTCGAAACCCGCAAACGCGGCTGAGCGCGCAAAAATAGGGACAGTCCCCCTTTTTCTCGGGGACTGTCCCTACTTTTGCCCCTCAGGAAAAGCGCCGCATCACAGCCCAAAAAATGGGGACAGTCCCCATTTTTCACATGTGGATCGGCTTGCCCATAACCCCCATCGCCGCTTCCTTGAGCGCTTCGGCATGGGTCGGGTGCGCGTGGCTGGTGTAGGCGATGTCCTCGCTCGTCGCGCCGAATTCCAGCGCCAGCGCCGCTTCGGCGATCATCGATCCGGCCACGCTCGCAATGCACCACACGCCCAGCACGCGGTCGGTCTTGGCATCCGCGATCACTTTGACGAAGCCGTCGGGCTCGTGGTTGGTCTTGGCGCGGCTGTTCGCCAGCATCGGGAACTTGCCGACTTTCACCTCGCCCCCAGACTCTGCAAGAAGCTCGCGCGCCGCCTCTTCGGTCAGCCCCACACCCGCGATTTCGGGGAAGGTATAGACCACGCTCGGGATCACCGCGTGATTGACGATGCCGGTATGCCCCGCAATGAATTCGGCGACTGCGACGCCTTCGTCCTCGGCCTTGTGCGCCAGCATCGGCCCCGGGATCACATCGCCGATCGCCCACACGCCGTCCACCGCCGTGCGGAAATCGTGCCCCGTCTCGATCTGCCCGCGCTTGTTGAGTTCCAGCCCGATCTTGTCCAGCCCAAGGCCGTCCGTATTCGGCCGCCGCCCGATCGAGACCAGCACGCAGTCGGCTTCCAAAGTCTCCGCCGCGCCGCCTGCCGAAGGCTCCAAGGTCAAGGTCGCCATGCCATCCTTGACCACCGCACTCGTCACTTTGGTCGAGAGCCTGAGCTCCATGCCCTGCTTCTTGAAGATCTTGGCGGCCTCCTTGCGCACGTCGCCGTCCATGCCGGGCAGCAACTGGTCGAGGAATTCCACCACGGTCACTTTCGCGCCGAGCCGCCGCCAGACCGAGCCCAGCTCCAGCCCGATCACCCCGCCGCCGATCACCACCAGATGTTTGGGCACCCGGTTCAGCGCCAGCGCGCCGGTCGAATCCACGATCACGCCCGCGTCGTTATCGACCGCCACGCCGGGCAGCGGTGTCACGCTCGAACCTGTAGCAATTACTACGTTCTTGGCCGTAACATTTTGTTCAGCAACAGAAACGGTATGCGCATCGACAAAGCTCGCATGGCCCTTGAGCCAGGTCACCTTGTTCTTCTTGAACAGGAACGCGATCCCGCCCGTCAGCTGCGTCACCGCATCTGACTTCTGCGCCTGCATCGCCGCCAGATCGAGCGTCACCGGCCCGGTCTTGATGCCATAGGTCGCAAAAGTGCCGTCCACCGCCTCAGCGAATTTCTCAGATCCATGCAGCAAGGCCTTGGAAGGAATGCACCCGACATTGAGGCACGTCCCCCCCAAGGTCTCGCGCGCCTCGACACAGGCAACCTTCAGCCCAAGCTGCGCCGCCCGGATCGCCGCGACATAGCCGCCGGGCCCGGAACCGATGATCAGAACGTCGTAATCGTAGTCAGCCATAACGGCCTCCGTTGTGTGCAGGCTTCGACAAGCTCAGCCTGAGCGGACTTGATTTTCAGATTAGATCGAAACCGCACAACCTCCGCACATGCTGAGCTTGTCGAAGCATCTTGCGCAGCGCCTTGAATCACAGATCGATCAAAAGCCTCGTTGGATCCTCGATCGCTTCCTTGATCGTCTTCAAAGCGGTCACCGCCTCCCGCCCGTCGATGATCCGGTGGTCATACGACAGCGCGATATACATCATCGGCCGCGCCACGATCTGGCCGTCGCGCACCACCGGCCGGTCCTCGATCCGGTGGAGGCCCAGCACTGCCGACTGCGGCGGGTTGATGATCGGGGTGGACATCAGCCCGCCGAACACGCCGCCGTTCGAAATCGTGAACGTGCCGCCCGCCATATCCGCCATGGTCAGCGTGCCTTCGCGCGCTTTCTTGCCGAATGCGCCGATTGCCTGTTCGATCCCGGCGAACGAGAGCCGGTCGACATCGCGCACCACCGGCACCACCAGCCCGTTCGGGGCCGAGACCGCGACCGAGATGTCGACATAGTCGTGATAGACGATCTCATCGCCTTCCATCCGCGCGTTTACCGCCGGAAAGTCCTTCAGCGCGAGGCACGAGGCTTTGGCGAAAAAGCTCATGAAGCCCAGCTTCACGCCGTGCTTCTTCTCGAAAATGTCCTTGTACTTGTCGCGCGCCGCGATCACCGCGCTCATGTCGACATCGTTGAACGTGGTCAGCAGCGCGGCGGTTTCCTGCGCCGATTTCAGGCGGCGGGCGATAGTCTGGCGCAGCCGGGTCATCTTGACCCGCTCCTCGCGCCGCTCGCCCGCAGGCGCTGCCGGCACAGCGGCAACCGGGGCCGGGGCAGGGGCCGCCGCAGCCGCCGCCGGAGCAGGCGCGGCATTCTTGGCTTGCGCCGCCGCCATCACGTCTTCCTTGGTCAGCCGCCCGTCCTTGCCGGTGCCTTTCACTGTCGAGGGGTCGATCCCCGCTTCCAGAACCGCGCGGCGCACGGCGGGGGAAAGCACGGCGGTATCGTCGCTCTTGGCGGGTTCCGCCGCCGCCGCCGCTGGCGCTGCCACCGGGGCCGCCGCAGAGGCTGCAGAAGGCGGTGCCACACCGCTCGTCTCGATCATCCCCAGCAGCGCGCCCACCGCCACGGTCTCGCCCTCGGCCACGCTATGCGCGCCCATGATCCCCGCCGCCGTCGCGCCCACTTCGACCGCGACTTTGTCGGTTTCCAGGCTGACAATCGGCTCGTCGAGCGCGACCGCCTCGCCCGGCTGCTTGAGCCACTGGCCCACGGTCGCCTCGCTCACGCTTTCGCCCAGCACCGGCACTTTCACTTCGATCGACATGATCACAGGTTCCTTAGTAATAGCTTGAAAAGTACCCGCTTACGCCTTCTTGCGCCGACGGATCTCGCCGCGCACCGAGAGCGAGAGCGCATTGCTGACCAGCGCGGCCTGCTCGGCAGCGTGCCGCTTGGCAAGGCCCGTGGCGGGCGATGCCGCCGCCAGCCGCCCGGCATAACGCGGCCGGCCCAGCTTGTGCCCGGCGGCGAGCATCGCTTCCTCGATCAATTGCTCGACAAAGAACCACGCGCCGTTGTTGCGCGGCTCTTCCTGGCACCATACCACTTCTTCCAGCTTGGGCATCCGCGCGAGGCGGATCGCCAGCGGTTCGCCGGGGAAGGGGTAAAGCTGCTCGAGCCGGATCACCTGCACGTCGCTCGATCCTGCGGCATTGCGCGCCTCGATCAGGTCGTAGGCGACCTTGCCGCTGCACAGCACCACTTTGCGCGTATCCTCGTCCGCCGCGCCATTGGTGTCGGAAAGGATGCGCATGAAATGCCCGTCGCCGACAAAGTCCGATGCCACCGATTTGGCCAGCGGGTGGCGCAGCAGGCTCTTGGGCGTCATGATGATCAAGGGCTTGCGGAAAGTCCGCTGCATCTGGCGGCGCAGCACGTGGAAGTAGTTCGCCGGCGTGGTGATATTGCACACCTGGATATTGTCTTCGGCGCAAAGCTGGAGGAATCGCTCGAGCCGCGCCGAGGAATGCTCCGGCCCTTGTCCCTCATAGCCGTGCGGCAACAGCATCACGAGCCCGTTGGCGCGCAGCCACTTTGATTCCGATGCCGCGATATACTGATCGATCACGATCTGCGCGCCGTTGGCAAAGTCGCCGAACTGCGCTTCCCACAGCACCAGCGTCTTGGGATCGGCGCTGGCATAGCCATATTCAAAGCCGAGCACGCCGTATTCGGAAAGCGTGCTGTCATAGACCTCGAAGCGGCCATGCGGCAGCGTCTGCAGCGGTACGTATTTGCGCTCGCTGGTCTGGTCGACCCACACCGCGTGGCGCTGGCTGAACGTGCCGCGCCCCGAATCCTGCCCCGAAAGCCGCACGTTGAAGCCCTCGGTCACAAGGCTGCCAAACGCCAGCGCCTCGCCGGTCGCCCAGTCGAACCCGGCACCGCTTGCAAACATCTCGGCCTTGGCCTCGATCACCCGGCCCAGCGTCTTGTGGATGGTAAGGTCGGCGGGCACCGTGGTCAGCGCGCGGCCGAGGCTGTCGAACAGCTTGCCGTCGATCCCGGTCGCCACATTGCGCCGCGCGGTCACCGGGTCGGCCGGCTTGTTGAGCCCGCTCCAGCGCCCGCCGAACCAGTCGGCCTCGTTCGCGCCGTATGTCTTGGCGGCCTCGAACTCCTCCTCGAGCGAGGCGACGAAGGCGGCCTCGGCCTGATCCTTCCACGCCGCGTCGATCACCCCTTGCGCCACCAGCCGCTCGGCATAAAGCGCCGAGACCGGCGGATGCTGCTTGATCCGGGCATACATCAGCGGCTGGGTGAAGCTCGGCTCGTCGCCCTCGTTGTGGCCAAAGCGGCGGTAGCACCACATGTCGACCACCACATCGCGGCCGAATTTCTGCCGGTAATCGATCGCCAGCTTGCACGCGAAGGTCACCGCTTCGGGATCATCGCCGTTCACATGCAGGATCGGGGCCTGCACGCCCTTCGCCACGTCCGAGGGATAGGGCGAATTGCGCGCGAATTGGGGGCTGGTGGTAAAGCCGATCTGGTTGTTGACGATGAAATGGATGCAGCCGCCGGTGTTGTAGCCCCGCACGCCCGAAAGCCCGAAGCATTCCCACACGATGCCTTGCCCGGCAAAGGCGGCGTCGCCGTGGATCAGGATGGGCAGCACCTGCTTGTGCTTCGCACCCGCGCCCACATCGTCGCCGATATCGTCGCGGTAAGCCTGCTGCGCGCGGGTCTTGCCCAGCACCACCGCGTCCACCGTCTCGAGATGCGAGGGATTGGGCTGCAGGCTCATGTGCACCTTGATCCCGTCGAACTCGCGGTCGGTCGACGTGCCGAGGTGATACTTCACATCGCCCGATCCGCCGACATCCTCGGGATTGGCGGTGCCGCCCGAAAATTCGTGGAAGATCACGCGGTAGGGCTTGCCCAGCACATTGGCGAGCACGTTGAGCCGCCCGCGATGCGCCATGCCATAGATGATCTCGCGCACGCCCAACTGGCCGCCATACTTGATCACCGCCTCAAGCGCCGGGATCATCGATTCCCCGCCGTCGAGCCCGAAGCGCTTGGTGCCGACATATTTCTTGCCGAGGAACTTCTCGTACTGCTCGCCGCGGATCACCGCGCCCAGGATCGCCTTCTTGCCGTTGGGGGTGAAATCGATCGCTTTGTCGCCGCCCTCGATCCGCTCCTGCAAGAAGCGCCGCTCCTCGACATCGGCGATATGCATGTATTCAAGGCCGACTTTGCCGCAATAGTTGCGCCGCAGGATGTCGACGATCTCGCGCACGCTGCCCCATTGCAGCCCAAGCGCGCCGCCCAGATAGAGCCGCGCGTCGAGCCCCGCGCCGGAAAAGCCATGATACTCCGGCGCCAGATCGGCCGGCAGGTCCTGCTTGGAAAGCCCCAGCGGATCGAGGTTGGCCGCCAGATGCCCGCGCACGCGGTAAGTGCGGATCAGCATCATCGCGCGGATCGAGGCCGAAGCCGCCGCCTCGAGCGCCGCGTCGTCGAGCACCGCCGCAGGCGCATCCCCGCCCGCCTTCTTCGCCGCTTCCTTGATTGCCGCCTTGATCGTCATCGGATCGAGCGCGCGCGTCAGGTCATCCCCCGCCGCCGGATCGTTCACCGGCCAGCGCGAGGAAGCCCAGGAAGGCCTGGCTTGCGGCGCTTCCTGCGCCGGATCGGTCTCGAATTCGTGCACTTCCAAACCCATCGTCATTCACTCCTCGTGGCCTTGCCCTGCGATCTTGCGCCTGCAAGGTGTCGATCCGCTTGAGCACTGCCTGACTATTGTACGTAATCTCTTCTGAACGGGTTCAGGACTTGGACTGGCCCGTAAAACTGTGCGTGATTGAGATCTTCGGTGTAGAGAATGCGGGCACCGGACCTTGCGGCAGCCACGAGAATTGCGCCATCCCAGAACACGATCTTGTACCGCTCGGCCAAATCGACTGCTTCGAGGATCATCTCCGCATCAAGCGCAACGACCGGTGATTGGGCCAGTTCGCCCAGCCAAAACCGGGCGTCGGCCAATGAAAGTCCGGGCCTGCGCTTGCGCGTGGTCGATTGATAAAATTCGAGCATCACTTGCGATGAGGTGGCAAACCGGTTCTCCGACAGCAGCCTCAGCGCAATGTCCTGCTTCCATGCCTCATCCACAGCCGGATAGGCCGCATAGACCAGAACATTGGTGTCAAGGAAGCAGTCGACAGCCATGATCTAGCTGTCCCCGCGGTCGTAAAGGTCTTCGCGATTCCAGACAGGTACTGATTCGGCGGGAGGCGTGGTTTTGGCCCGCGCGATCATCCGCGCCACTGATGCCTTGTGCTCGTCGCCGCCCATGCCCGCAACTTCGTTCAAGAAATCTCGGACCATCGCGTTCAAGGTTGTGGCGCGCTGAGCGGCGATCTGGCGCACTTTGGCAATAACCTCCTCTTCGACCGCGAGCGTGACGTTTTTCATGACGTTACTCCATCATTACACAGGGTATGTGTAAAATAGGATTGGGCAGGTATCATGTCAAAGTGTCGCCGGGGCAGGGGCCGCCTGGCTGGCATCAGCGATCGCTTTCGGAATGACCTTGGCGTACATTTCGGTGCGAATGGGCACGAAGGGTTCCTAATTCTTGATCACAGCGAGATGAATCGCGCCAGGCGCAATTCGTGAATAATGGACGAAGAGTGTCAAAGCTACGCCGTCAGGAGCAACTATAGTCCATTCGGGCTCAAAGTACCTATATGGGATGCCCTTCTTGTCAAATCGCTTGGACGCATTGGATGGTTCTTTGCCAAGCATACTCGAAACTGCATCCAGAACCGCATCACTCGATGCCGCTTCTTTAGGGGCAAATGTAAGGTTGCACTGCGACTTTTTGTTGAAGAAAATCGCATTCGCCATCCGCAATGCCGCATCAGGAGAGTTCCAGCCGCCTACGTCAACAGGCGGTTTGAAGGGGACAATTTCGGACTTGAAGTCGAAGCCCCAATCGCTTGCTGCAACTGCCTTCTCGATTTCAGATCTGTCGAAACTCGTCTTCAGGCAAAGCTGATCGAACGCTCTTACTCCGTCTTTCACTGAATGCGCACCCGGCGCAATGATAAGCGGGGTCGTTCCAGGGAATGAAAGTTCGGTTACCCGTCCAAACTTGTCCACCCACGTAGCAGATGCAGCAGTGGACAAGCTCAACAACATAGCGAAAGCAAAGACGTACCTCACGCCAGCGACCCATCGATCCCCCGGCACGCCACCAGCAGCTCCTTCACCGCGTCGACCGAAACCTGCAGCCCCGCCTTGTCGGCCTCGTCCAGCTCGATCTCGACAATGCGCTCCACGCCGCCCGCGCCGATCATCACCGGCACGCCGACATAAAGCCCGTCCACGCCGTACTGCCCCTCGACATAGGCGGCGCAGGGCAGGATGCGCTTCTGGTCGCGCAAGTAGGCTTCGGCCATCGCGATGCCCGATGTGGCGGGGGCATAGAATGCCGAGCCGGTCTTGAGCAGTGCGACGATCTCGCCGCCGCCGCTGCGCGTGCGGGCCACGATCGCGTCGATGCGCTCCTGCGTCGAAAGGCCCATCTTGATCAGATCGGGCACCGGAATGCCGTTCACGGTCGAATAGCGCGTCACCGGCACCATCGTATCGCCGTGGCCGCCCAGCACGAAGGTGTTCACATCCTTCACCGAGACCTTGAACTCGTCGGCGATGAAGTGGCTGAACCGCGCCGAATCGAGCACCCCGGCCATGCCCACCACCATGTGGTGCGGCAGCCCCGAAAATTCGCGCAGCGCCCAGACCATCGCGTCGAGCGGATTGGTGATGCAGATCACGAACGCGCCCGGCGCATTGGCCTTGATGCCTTCGCCCACCGCTTTCATCACTTTGAGATTGATGCCCAGCAAGTCATCGCGGCTCATGCCCGGCTTGCGCGCCACACCAGCGGTCACGATGATCACATCGGCGCCCGCGATATCGGCATAATCGTTGCTGCCGGTGATCCTGGCGTCGAAACCTTCGACCGGGCCGCACTGCGAAAGATCGAGCGCCTTGCCCTGCGGCACGCCTTCGACCACGTCGAACAGCACGATGTCGCCCAGTTCCTTTTGCGCGGCGAGGTGGGCCAGCGTGCCCCCGATGTTGCCTGCGCCGATAAGCGCGATCTTCTTGCGAGCCATGCCTTGTTGGTCCTTTCCCGGGTGTGCGGGACAGTCGCCAATGAAAGCCGGCCGCCGCGCCGCCGCGCACCCCATGGGGAAACGCAGGCCGGCCCGGCTCTGACCCTCAACGATGCGCCATGCGGCTCACCCCCGCGTCCCGCATGAACGGGAGGAAAGCCCAGCGTGTGAGCAGCCAGTTAAGCCGCGCAAATGACGATTGCAAGGCAGAAAGGCCCTTATTTGCGCCTTTCTATGATAACAGTTCGCAATAGCAAAAGATCGTCTGCGCTCAGCGCCGCGCGCCCTCGCGCCGATCGAAGCCGCGCGCCAGCCCGCCGTCGAGCGCGGCGGAAATCGCCATCCACCAGCGCGCCTGCGCCGGCTCGCCGATCCGCGCGGCAATCACCGCCGCTTCGTGCGCGCGCTGCGCCGCCGAAAGGCCATGCGCGGCAAACAGCCGCAGCGCCGCCTCGAGCAGCGCCCCCGCATCGTCGGTCCTGCCATCGTCGGCCCTGCCATCGTCGGAATTGGCGGCCGGGCGCGCCAGGCCATTGTCGTTCGCCGCCGCGCGCCGCGCCCGCCCGCGCTGCGGATTGACCAAAACAGCGATCGAGCCAGCGCGGGGAGCAAAACGGAGCATGGCAGGGTCACCTCATGGTTGGTCGCCGGATGGTCAAGCGCGTCCGGTTCCCCCGCCGTTTAGCCTGCCGTGATGAACGTGCCGTGTGGCCTTAGGGTTAAACGCCTGATAACCCCGAACCGGTGGTTCAGCTCGTCGGCTGCCCGATCCATTTGCCCGCGTTTTCATAGGCGCTGCCCGCTGCCTCGGATTTCGAGCGCGCCGCCGCGCCCGCTGCGGTCAATCCCGCATCCGGGTGCGCCGCCGCGCGCGGCTTCGCGCCGCCCGGCAGCCCGCCCGGATTCAGGCCCGCAGGCGAACCTTGCCCCAGCGGAATCTGTCCGAAAGAAGCGTTCGCTGCGCCGCTTTGCTGTCCCGCCGCCTCGATCCGGCGCAGCGCCTCGAGCCGTCCGTCCTCATAGGCTTTCTCGAGCGCCAGCGGATCGGCGATATCGCTGCGCGCCGGGATCCACGTGCGCGGATGCGGCGCGGCCAAAGGCTCGCCGCCCAGATAGGCATCGCGAAACGCCGCCGGCCGCCCCGCCGCGCCGCTCCAGCGGTAAAACCGGTGCGCGCCGATCGTGCCCAGAAAGGTCAGGCTGTCGGCCCAGTAGGGATGGATCGCGCTGGTGTGGTAATGCGTCGCGAGGCCCACCGGCGCATAGACATTGCCCGCCAGCGCATCGGCCGCCACGCGCCGCGCCCGCTCCCAGAATACCGCCATCGGCCGCCGCGCCATCGATCCGTCGCAGGCAAAACTGAACTGGCACGAAGGTCGCTCCGATCCCTGATAGACCACGCCGCACACCGTCGAGGGATAGGCGGGATGCGCCACCCGGTTGAGCACCACTTGCGCCACCGCGCGCTGCCCGCCATCCGGCTCGGTCGCCGCCTCGTAATAGATCGCCGCGGTCAGGCACATCAGCGCGCGCGACCGGTCGAGCCACGATCCCGCCGCGCGCAGCGGCCGCGCCGCCGGGCCGGCCGGGCCCATGATCGGGGCCGCGATCGCATCGTCGCGGTGCACGCTGCCATCCTCGAGCGCGCTCCATGCCGCCTGCGCCGCCGCCGGTGCCAGCAAGCCGTCGTCCTCGCGCGCGACATAGTAGAACGCCGATCCCGGAAAGCTCTCGCCCGCCTGTTCGAACGGCTGCAACCCCGCCACGCGCGGCCGCGCCTGCGCCGGATCGATCCCCCCCGGATCGCCCCAGCCCACCGCGCCCAGCGCCAGCCCCAACGCGCCCAGCGCGGCAATCCCGCTGAAATGCTTGCCCGCCAGCCGCTCTGCCAGCACACGCAGCGCCCCGCGCCACCCCCGCGCCCCGCGCCCGTCCGCCCGCGCCGCCATGCGCGGCTTGATCTGCCGCACCGGCTCCACACGCACCGCGTCCGCCTCCGGCACACGCGCATCCGCCACCGGCGCACGTGCATCGGCAGGCAAGACAATCGGCCGGTAGTGAATCTCCAACGGCATCCGCGCGCACCCGTCCTTCACCCACGCGCTACCAACGCCGCCCCCCCGCCGCACCCGCGCATTTTGCGCTGTCTCGATAAGACACACCCCCCTGCCAACCGGTTAAGAGCGGGAAGGGGAGCCAAACCATCCCCCTCCCGCCTGCGGGAGGGGTTAGGGGTGCGCGAACCCAATTCCTCCCCGAACCGGGGAGGGGGACCACCGCAGGTGGTGGAGGGGCACCCTCGGCAAGTCGCAAGTGCGCGGAAAAAGAGCCTCCGGCGGGCAAGGGCCACCGCCCTTGCATCCCCAAATCCCCCTATCTTCCCTCTCCCGCCTGCGGGACGGGTTAGGGGTGGGCCCCTTCCACCCATCCCCCGCGCTTGATAAGCAAGCACCCATGTCGTTCAGCCTGAACTGCCTCGAATCGCTCACCGCCATCAGCTTCGGTCTCTATGCCGTCACAACCGGCGATCTCGGCACGATGGCGGGCGGCAGCGTCGCAGGCACCACCCTCCTGCGGCTATGGAGCGAACACCGCAGCAAACGCCCGCTCGATAGCGAACGCGCCCTCACCAAAGCGCGCGAAGCCGTCGCGAAAGATTTTGCCGTCTGGTCCGAACGCGAATGGGTTTCCGCCGCCGATATCCGCGCCGCCGACCTCGCGATGAAGCAACACCTCGCCGATTGCATCCCCGACAAGGAAACGCTCGGCGGCCTCGTTATCTCCGATCAGCGCTACCCCAAATGCGCCGCGCGCTATGTGGTCGATAAGCTGGCGAAGCGTGATCCGCTGTTCCAGCCCGAAGGCGTGCCCCGCGATTTCGCGCTCGCCGTCGTCGAATCTGCCGTGCGCAGCGCTTTAGGCGACGAAGAGTATACCAAAGAGTTGCAGGTCTACATGCTCGCGGCCGTCGGCGAAGCGGTGCAGAATATTCGCAATTTGCTCTTAGAACTGAAAGATGAGATTGCTCAACAACACGCCAATCTTCTTGAGCGCATACCCGACCTCGCGCTTACCCGTGAGATTTCCGAACTTGTCGGCGCACATCCGAAGGCGAGCCTAACTGAACTTGCGGGTGATGTGGCGAAGTTTGCGCGCGATTATCGCAGCCTGCTCGAACAACTCGAAGCTTACCGCTCAGTCGATAACGAACTGCAAAACAACCTCCAGTTCGCTCGCGAGGCGCTTGAGGCGGGCGATCTTGGTTTGGCGCGTCAACGTATTGCCTTAGCCGAAACTGCGGCTCGCGCCCTCGCGACCGCACCAATGCGGGACTTAGCAAGGGTGCTCGATCTAAAGGCGCGATCATCGCTGCTGGACCGCAACTGGGAGCTCGCCGCCCATTCTTGGACTCAGGCTGCTAAATTGCTGACTTTTATCGACTCTGTTGCGCTAGATACTATTCTAATTTCAGCAAGCTATCGGCTTCACGAATTCGGCGAACGCTATGGCGTGATCAGCGCATTGGCGGCGGCCGCCGAGACGGCAAGGAGCGGGGCATTGTCTGCTGCTGCACGCGGAAATGCCGAAGCCGAGGCGGCTCATAACGGCAACATTGGGAATTCCTTCTTGAGACAAGGAATGCTTGTCGGCGGCGCGGAGGGAGTGTCGAAGCTGGAAAATGCTGTCACGGCTTATCGCGCGGCGCTGCAGTTCTACACTGAGGCGAATTCCCCCGCCAATTGGGCCCTAATGCAGAGTAACCTCGGCAATGCCTATCTAGCGCAAGGCAAGCGCTTTGGTGGCGCGAAGGGTGTCGCAAAGCTTGAGGAAGCTGTCACTGCCTATCGCAACGCGCTTCGCTTTCAAACCGAAACGGAGCTTCCCACCGACTGGGCAACGACGCAGAACAACCTCGGCATAACACTCAGTTGCCAAGGCGAGCGTCTCGGTGGCCCGGGCGGAGCATTGAAACTCGAGGAGGCAATCACTGCGTACCGTGCGGCGCTGCGAGTACGCACTGATGCGGGGCTGCCAGACGCTTGGGCGATGACGCAGAACAATTTAGCCAGTGTCCTTAAGTTACAAAGCGCGTGTCTCGGCGACTCAGACGCCATCGCCAAGTTGGAGGAGGCAATCACAATTTATCGCGCGGCGCTGCGGGTGCGCACCGAAGCGGACCGCCCCATCGCTTGGGCCATGACGCAAAACAATCTCGGGGCCGCCCTTGCGGCACAAGGTGTGCGGCATAATGCGGAAGAAGGAGTAGCGAAGTTAGAGGAGGCGGTAGCGGCTTATCGCAATGCGCTTCGCGTCCAGACAGAGGCGGAACTGCCCGTCGATTGGGCTCAAACCCAGAATAACTTGGGCATCGCCCTTCAGACGCAAGGCATGCTCCTTGGCGGCTCGGATGGCGTGGCGAAATTTGAGGAGGCGATTGCAGTTTATCGGGCAGCGCTGCGGGTCTTTACCAAGGCAAACCTGCCTGCTGATTGGGCTATGACGCAGAATAACCTCGGCAATGCTCTGATGTGTCAAGGCCAGCGGTTAGGCGGCGTTTGTGGTGCGGTAAAGCTTGAAGAGGCGAGCACTGCACATTTTTCGGCGCTAGAAGTACGCACCCGCGCAGACCAGCCGTCCAATTGGGCTGGGACACGTGAGAACATGGCAATTGGGTTCCTTTCGCTCGCTGATTGCGAACCGACTCGCGCGAGAAAGCATCTACGTGAAGCCGAAGCGGCAGTGCTGGATGCGTTACGGGTCTACACCCCAGCTGAAATGCCTTATTTTTATGAGAAAGCTACTACCGGCCTTAACTTCATCCGCGCCCGCCTCGCCAGCCTCGACACCTAGCGCTAGCCAGCGCCCAAAAACCCCCCGGAGCGCGAGGGGAATGCCCCTCGCACCTTCACCTTCCCCCCGCGGCCCCTTGTCAATCGCAGGCGCGCCCTACACTTGGGGATTTCGCGCCTCCGCCTGCTTGCGCAAATCGAACAAATCTGGAACAAACTCGCCCCATGTCACAAAACTTCATTTCCGTCCGGGGCGCGCGCGAGCATAATTTGAAGGGGATCGATATCGATCTGCCGCGCGACAGCCTGATCGTCATCACCGGGTTGTCGGGTTCGGGCAAGTCCAGCCTCGCGTTCGATACGATCTATGCCGAGGGCCAGCGCCGCTATGTCGAGAGCCTCTCGGCCTATGCGCGCCAGTTCTTGGAGATGATGCAGAAGCCCGATGTCGAGCATATCGACGGCCTTAGCCCTGCGATCTCGATCGAGCAGAAGACCACCAGCCGCAATCCGCGCTCCACTGTGGCGACGGTCACCGAAATCTACGACTACATGCGCCTGCTCTGGGCGCGCGTGGGCGTGCCCTATTCGCCTGCCACCGGCCTGCCGATAGAGGCGCAGACGGTGAGCCAGATGGTCGACCGGGTGATGGCGCTGCCCGAGGGCACGCGCGCCTATCTGCTCGCGCCGGCGGTGCGCGGGCGCAAGGGCGAGTACCGCAAGGAGCTGCTCGAATGGCAGCGCGCCGGCTACACCCGCGTGCGCATCAATGGCGAGATGATGGCGATCGAGGACGCCCCCGCGCTCGACAAGAAGCTCAAGCACGACATCGAGGTGGTGGTCGACCGCATCGCGGTGAAAGACGGCATCCAGACGCGGCTGGCCGACAGCTTCGAGCAGGCGCTGAAACTGGCCGAAGGGCTGGTCTATCTCGATCTGGCGGACACGACCGTGGCGGCGGTGGGAGGGGAAGTTCCCCAAGCTCCGTTCGCGTCGAGCGAAGTCGAGACACCCGGCACCGGCCTCTCGACTTCGCTCGAGGCGAGCGGGGAAACGGGGCGCAAAGTTGCAGCCAAAAAGGGCATGAAGAAAACCGGCCTCCCTGAAAACCGCATCGTGTTCAGCGAAAAGTTCGCCTGCCCGGTCAGCGGCTTCACGCTCGACGCGCTCGAGCCGCGCCTGTTCTCGTTCAACGCGCCGCAGGGTGCGTGCCCCGCCTGCGACGGCCTGGGCGAAAAGCTGCTGTTCGATCCGCAGCTCGTCGTGCCCAATGAAAACCTCAGCCTCAAGCAGGGCGCGGTCGTGCCCTGGGCCAAGTCGAACCCGCCCTCGCCCTATTACATGCAGGTGCTCGCCAGCCTCGCTGCGCACTTCGGCTTCAGCCTCGAGACCGCGTGGGACAAGCTCCCGCCCGAAGCGCGCATCGTCATCCTCTATGGCACCGCGGGCAAGCCGGTCCCGCTCACTTTCATCGACGGCAAGAAGAGCTACACCGTTTCCAAGGCGTTCGAAGGCGTGATCGGCAATTTGAACCGCCGCCTCCTCCAGACCGAGAGCGCCTGGATGCGCGAAGAGCTCGCCAAGTACCAGACCGCGCAGCCGTGCGAGACCTGCCACGGCGCGCGGCTCAAGCCCGAGGCGCTCAGCGTCAAGGTCGCGGGGCACGACATCTCCAGCATCACGCATCTCTCCGTCGCCGCCGCCGTCGCGTGGTATGGCGAGCTACATCAACATCTTACCGCGCAGCAAAACCAGATCGCCAAGGCCATCCTCAAGGAGATCAACGACCGCCTCGGCTTCCTCAACAACGTCGGCCTCGATTACCTGAACCTCGATCGCACTTCGGGCACGCTCTCGGGCGGCGAGAGCCAGCGCATCCGCCTCGCCAGCCAGATCGGCTCGGGCCTTTCGGGCGTGCTCTATGTGCTCGACGAGCCCTCCATCGGCCTCCACCAGCGCGACAACGACCGCCTGCTGATCACGCTCAAGCGCCTGCGCGATCTGGGCAACACGGTCATCGTGGTTGAGCACGACGAGGACGCGATCCGCACCGCCGACCACGTCGTCGATCTCGGCCCCGGCGCGGGGGTCCACGGCGGCGAGATCGTGGCCCAAGGCACCTTGCAGGATATCCTCAGCAACCCCGACAGCCTCACGGGCCAATACCTCACCGGCGCGCGCCGCATCGACGTGCCCAAGAAGCGCCGCAAGGGGAACGGCCTCAAGATCACGGTCGAGGGCGCGCGGGCGAACAACCTGCAGAACGTCACCGCCTCGATCCCGCTCGGCACCTTCACCTGCGTCACCGGCGTCTCCGGCTCGGGCAAATCGAGCTTCACCATCGACACGCTGCATGCCGTCGCCGCCCGCACCCTCAACGGCGCGCGCCTTGTCGCCGGGGCGCACGACCGGGTCACCGGCCTCGAACACTGCGACAAGGTGATCGAGATCGACCAGTCCCCCATCGGCCGCACGCCCCGGTCAAACCCCGCGACCTACACCGGCAGCTTCACCCTCATCCGCGACTGGTTCGCCGGCCTGCCCGAATCCGCCGCGCGCGGCTACAAACCCGGCCGCTTCAGCTTCAATGTGAAGGGCGGCCGCTGCGAGAAGTGCCAGGGCGACGGCCTGATCAAGATCGAGATGCACTTCCTCCCCGATGTCTACGTCACCTGCGAGGAATGCGGCGGCCGCCGCTACAACCGCGAAACCCTGGAGGTCAAATTCAAGGGCCACTCCATCGCCGATGTGCTCGACATGACGATCGAGGACGCCGAGGAATTCTTCAAGGCCGTCCCCCCGATCCGCGAGCGGATGCACATGCTGAACGAAGTCGGCCTCGGCTATGTCAAAGTCGGCCAGCAGGCCACCACGCTCTCGGGCGGCGAGGCGCAGCGCGTCAAACTCGCCAAGGAATTGGCCCGCCGCTCCACAGGGCAGACGCTCTACATCCTCGACGAGCCCACCACCGGCCTCCATTTCGAAGACGTGCGCAAATTGCTCGAAGTGCTCCACCGCCTCGTCGATCAGGGCAACAGCGTGGTGGTGATCGAACACAACCTCGACGTGATCAAAACCGCCGACTGGGTGCTCGACCTCGGCCCCGAAGGCGGCGTCCGCGGCGGCGAACTGGTGGCGGAGGGCACACCCGAACACATAGCCAAAAACCCCCGCAGCTTCACCGGCCACTACCTCGCCCCGCTCTTGAAGCGGTAATCGCGCTTCCTTATAGCCGCCCAAACGCATGAAACCACGGTCAGGAGATGATATAATGAAACCCGCGCGCATCATTCCCCTTGCCGCTGCGATTCTCGCGCTCGCGCTCGCATCCGCCGCCCATGCGCAAGCCGTCCGTCCGATGCTGCCCCCCGCAGGCGGCCCCACGCCGCCGCCCACCTGGGTGCTCACCGTCGGCATCGCGCCCGTGGTCACGCCGGCGTGGCAGGGCTCGCGCGACACCGCGTTTTCCGTGTTCCCGGACTTGCGCGTCAATTACAAGGACGCGGTGTTTCTCTCGGTGCAGGATGGGCTGGGCTGGAATGCGATCAATCAGGATGGCTGGAAGATCGGCCCGATCGCCCGCATCCGCTTCGGCCGCCGCGAATCGACCGGCGGCTCGCCGTTCCTCATCACCGGCGGCAGCACCGCGCTGCGCGGGTTCGGCGATATCCGGCTGGCCGGGGAGTTCGGCGGCTTTGCGCAATACAGTCCAGATCGCCGCGTCGCCCTGCGCGCCGAGCTGCGCCAGGGCACCGGCGGTCACACCGGCCTCGTCGCCGATACCTCGGTCCGCTTCAGCGATGGTGTGGGCAAATTCCGCTATGCGCTCGGCGTGCGCGCCACCTTTGCCGATGCCGACTACACCAATGTCTATTTCGGCGTCTCCCCGCTGCAAGGCGCGCGCGCCGGTCTCGCCCCTTTCCGCACCGGTGCGGGCCTCGTCTCGGCAGGTGTCACCGGCTCGCTCATCCGCCCGCTCGGCCAGCGCGGTCGCCTCGGCGCGCTCACCCTGTTCACCGGCTACGACCGCCTCGCCGATGCCGCCGCCGACAGCACCCTCATCCGCCAGCGCGGCCGCCGCGACCAATTCAGCGCCGGCCTCGCCTACGGCTACCGCTTCACCTGGAACTGAAGAGCGGGAGCGCCTCGCTCATCCTGAGCCTGTCGAAGAAAGGTGGCGGAGGGGCACCCTCAGGCAACCACCAGTTCCTCCCCGAACCGGGGAGGGGGGCATAGCCGGACCAAATGGCCTGCCGGGGGCAAGCCATCCGGCGAAGCCGGGCGCGTTAGCGCGCCCGTGGGCGAAGGTGGTGGAGGGGCACCCTCAGGCAACCACAACGCCCAACCCCAACCAAACCCGCGCAGAGCCCGCAAAGACCGCAGAGAAGCGCCCCACCTAGAGCTAAACTCGCTGGCGTGAGCAACCTGTTTGTAATTGGCCCACAGGCGCTTGACATAGGGCGATCCATCAACGAAGATCTCGATATGTTCCAATCTCACGATTTTCCTGATGCGGGCCCAGAAGTGGCTGCAGATCTCCTTGCCGCCGCGAAAGGAAGGAAGTTCGGCACGATTCTGGCCGATCCTCCTTGGCAGTTCCAAAACCGGACGGGAAAGGTCGCGCCAGAGCATAAGCGGCTCAATCGTTATGAGACCATGGATCTAGATCAGATTTGCGATCTTCCGGTAGCGAGCATCGCGGATGATCCTGCTCATCTCTATTTGTGGGTGCCAAATGCCCTGCTTCCGGATGGCCTGCGCGTGATGGACTCTTGGGGCTTCCGCTATATTTCTAACATTGTCTGGCACAAAGTGCGCAAAGATGGCGGTTCTGATGGCCGGGGCGTCGGTTTCTATTTCAGGAATGTAACTGAAATTCTGCTGTTCGGTGTGCGGGGTAAAAATGCCCGGACATTGGCACCCGGTCGCAGTCAGGTGAACATGATCCAATCGCGTAAACGCGAGCATAGCCGCAAACCTGACGAGCAATATGACATCATACAAAGCTGCAGCTGGGGTCCAAGAATTGAGCTATTCAGCCGTGGTGAGCGCAAGGGCTGGACTGTTTGGGGCAATCAGGCAGATGAACATTACAAGCCGACGTGGGAAACTTATTCCTACAACAGTGCTTTGGATGTTGCAGCAGAGTAATGTTCGAGCGGCTTCGCGATCTCGGCTTCGAGATTGAATTTACGAGCCATTGCGAAGCTATCATCCTGCACGATTTCGGCGATCTGGTTGAGGAGCTTGAGAGCGCGCTTGCCGCCACCACCATCCCGATCACCGAAATAGTCGGAGGCGGCGGAGGTGAGGCCAAGGTTACGCAGCGCCTCCGGCGCAGCCTCGCCGCGAAGCAATGGGTGAAGCACAATTTCGAACTGCGCAAAACGGTCGATGGCGTTGCAAAAGAATCGATCAGTCACGAAATTGATCATGTTCGCAGGGCCGCACCGGGAACATTTGCGCTTGAAATTGAATGGAATAACAAGGATCCGTTCTTTGATCGGGACTTGGAGAATTTCAAAAGGCTCCATGCTGAAGGGGCGATCAGTGCTGGTGCCATTGTCACCCGCGGCTCGGAAATGCAGTCGGGTATGCGTCAACGAATCCAGGCTTTTGCCGAGGCCCGCGGAATTAAAGACTATTCTGACTTAGAATTGTTCGATGCGGGGTCCCCAACAAGGAGCCAGAGAACGCAGATTGATGCCGATGTTGCACGGGGTACCCCATTTGCGGCAGCATGGGCGCGCAAGTTTACGGCGGACAAGTTTGGAGCCGCCACTACGCATTGGAGCAAACTGCAGGACAGGGTACATCGCGGTGTTGGCAATCCATGTCCCTTGCTCTTGATAGGGCTGCCTTCGAAAATCATCGATCTCGACGCTTAAGATTCCCCACCAACCCCCTTTCCTACACCCCCCATCCATGCCATCGTTCCGCATTTGTTCCAGCGGGAGTCGCAAGGATGGCAAGCAAGCGCAGCAGTGGGTTCGGGCGGGGGTGGGTGCCCTTGGAGCGGGATATCGGGCTGCCCAATGATCCCGTGTCGATGATTTCGGGGCCTTATGCGCCCCGCGCGCCGGCGGGCGGGGGCCCGCGCGGCCTGTCTGCCCCCCTCCCGCCTGCGGGAGGGGTTGGGGGTGGGGCCTTTCAGGTGGAATATGTCTATGAGGAGGACGCCTATATGGGCGCCTACCCTCAGGATGTGCGGGAGGGGGAAGATGCCCACCCCCCAACCCCCTCCCGCATGCGGGAGGGGGAGGAGGCCCACCCCAACCCCTCCCGCGAGCGGGAGGGGGAGCAGGTCCGCGCCACCGCCTTCTCGCCCGCGCGGCAGGTGCGGTTCCTTCATCACCTCGCCTCGCACGGCAATGTCCGCCTGGCCTGCGCCGCGGTTGGGCTGTCGGCGCAGGCGGCCTATGTCCACAAGCGGCGCGATGCCGCGCTGGCGCAAGGGTGGGAGGCGGCGTTGATCCTGGCGCGCGATGCCGCCGAGCAAGTGCTCGCCGACCGCGCGATGAACGGCACGCGCGAGACGATCTTCTACCGTGGCGAGGCGGTCGGCAGCCGGGTGCGCTATGATTCGCGGTTGCTGCTCGCGCATCTCGCCCGGCTCGACAAGCATGCCGAGGAGGCCGGGCGCGCCTGCGCCACCGCCGGGCGCTTCGATGAATTCCTCGAGGCGCTGCTCGCGGGCGAGGCCGATGCCGCCGATCTGGCCGAAGGGGAGGGCTGGACCCCGCCGCTCGCCAGCCGCGCCGACCATATCGCCGAAGAACTCGCCGAGGCCGAGCCGGTTCTGCGCGCGCAGCTCGGCCTCGCGGGCGATGACGCAGACGGCGACGAAGCGACCGAGGCGCAAGACGACGATTGGGATTCGCTCGATTACGATGCGCACGGCGCGCCCGAGGATAGCGATCAGGCGTGGCGCGCCCAGATCGACGACGCGGACGAGGCGGAGGGCGGGGAGGAAGATCCGGCGGCCGCTGCGGCCCGCGCCGAGCAGCACGCCGCGCTCGCCGCCGCGCTGGCCGAAGCGCGCGCGGCGGCCGCCGCCGTGTGGGATGCCGCCGCCGCCGCGCGCCACGCGCGGATCGATGCGCTCATCGGCGCGGCGGACGAGAACGAACCGCGCGCGCCGCTGCCCGGCGGTTACGAGGTCAAATCGCTCCCGGAATTCGCCCCTTGGACAGTGTCAACTGTGTCAACTTGGCCCCCGGCGGAGGCGCAATCCGGCTCAGGTCTTGGGCTTGGCGGCGGCCGCGCCGCCGCGCCCGGCGAGGTAGTTGACCGCCGATTCGAGCTCGTCCTGGCTCAGCGCGCCCGCCGCCATGATCGTCTCGCCGGTCGTGTTGTTGCGCACCGCGATCGCCGGGGTGCCGGTGATCCGCGCGGTCTCGCCCTCGTCCATGTCGGCCTTGATCCGCGCGGCGGTGGCGGGGGAGGCGACGCAGGCGGCCAGTTTGGCGGCGTCGCCCGCGCCGCTCGCCGCGCCGAGCGAGGCGGCGGCGGCGGGGTTGCCGGTGCCGGCCGCGATGCCCTTGCCGTTGCCGCCGGTCAGCGCCAGCCAGCCGCCGAGGAACTTGTAGTACCCGGCGTCGCCCGCCTGATCGCCGACGCACAGCGCGCTGGCCGAGGCGAGCACCGCGGCCGCGCCATGGAACGAGAGCGGATAGAGCCGCACCGCCAGATTGAGCCGCCCGCCCGCCGCATCGACCACGCGCTCGGGCGTCGCGCCGAACACCTTGCAATAAGGGCATTCGGGATCGAGCCACACGATCATGCTGAGGTCAGCGGTGGCCGCGCCGTAAACCCGGTCGGCCGCGCCGATCGCCGGCACTTGCGGCGCGAGCACCCATCCGGCGGCCTCGGCGGGGGTTTGCGCGGCGGCGGGGAGCGGTGAGAGGAGGGGTAGCGCGGCGCAGGCCAGCAGCGTTCGGGGCAGCAGGTGCATGGCAAACGTTCCTTCTGGCGCGCGGGGAAGCAGGCCCGCCCCTCCCACGCTTCGGCCAAAAGCGCAATGACCGGGTTGGGGGTTCCCACGGTCGGCGCGCATCTATATACGCCGGGATATAGCCGCTTCGGGAGCCTGTGTGATCCGTTCCGTCCTCCAAGTCCTGCTGGCGCTGCTCCTGCTGGCGGCCGGCCTGCCCGCCCTGGCGCAGCCGCGCGGCCCGCTGGTGCTCGCCGCCTCCAGCCTGCAGGAGGCGATGAGCGCGGCGGCCGATGCCTGGGCGGCAAAAGGGCATCCGCGCCCGGTGGTCTCGTTCGCCGCCTCCTCCGCGCTCGCCCGGCAGGTGGAAGCGCGGGCTCCCGCCGACCTTTTCGTCGCGGCGGACGAGGAATGGATGACCTACGTCGAGGCCAAGCGCCTCATCGCGCCGGGCACCCGGGTGTCGTTCCTCGCCAACCAGCTCGTGCTGGTCGCGCCCGCTGCTGGGAGGCTCCGGAGCCTGCCCGTCCGTCCGGGCTTTCCTTTGGCCCGGGCCTTGGCAGGCGGACGGCTGGCGATGGCCGATCCCGATGCGGTGCCCGCGGGCCGCTATGGCAAGCAGGCGCTGACCCGGCTGGGGGTGTGGCGCGCGGTCGAAGGCAGCGTGGCCCGCGCCGAAAACGTCCGCGCCGCGCTGGCCCTGGTGGCGCGCGGCGCGGCACCGCTGGGGGTGGTCTACCTCACCGATGCCCGCGCCGAACCTGCGGTGCGTGTCGTCGGCGTGTTCCCGGCGGGCGCGCACACCCCGATCACCTACCCGCTCGCCCGCCTCGCCGCCTCGACCAACACAGATGCCGAGGGGTTCCGCCGCTTCCTCCTCTCCGGCGCGGGCAAGGCGATCTTCCGCCGCTTCGGCTTCACCCCGCGCTGATGCTGACCGCGGAGGAATGGGGCGTGGTCGCGCTCTCGGCGCAGGTCAGCCTCGTCGCGGTGGCGGGCGGTTTGCCGGTCGCCTTCGGGCTCGCCTGGCTGCTGGCGCGCGGGCGCTTCTTCGGCAAGACCCTGCTCGATGCGGCGGTGCACCTGCCGCTGGTCCTGCCGCCGGTGGTGATCGGCTGGGCGCTGCTCATCGCTTTCGGCCCCTCTGGCCCCGCCGGGCGGGTGCTGGCCGAGGCGTTCGGTGTGACCTTCCTGTTCCGCTGGACCGGTGCGGCCCTGGCGGCGGCGGTGATGGCCTTGCCACTGATGGTGCGCGCCATCCGGCTCAGCCTCGAAGCGGTCGATCCGCGGCTCGAGCAGGCCGCGCGCACGCTCGGCGCGGGGCCGTGGCGCACCTTTTTCGAGGTCACCCTGCCGCTCGCCTGGCCCGGCGTGCTGGCAGGCGCGGTGCTCGGCTTTGCCCGCTCGCTCGGCGAATTCGGCGCGACGATCACGTTCGTCTCGAACATCCCGGGCGAGACCCGCACCTTGCCGCTGCTGATCTACGCGGCGCTGGAAATGCCGGGCGGCGAAGCGCGGGTGTGGCGGCTGGCTGCGATTGCGGTCGCGCTGTCGCTGGCGGCGCTGATCGCCTCGGACCTGCTCACCCGCCGCGCCGGGGCCGGTACGCAGCGGGGACGCCATGGCGTTTGAGGTCGACATCGCGATCGATCGCGGCCCGCGCCGCATCGCCTGCCGCTTCGCCGCGCCCGCCGGGATCACCGCGCTGGTGGGCGTATCGGGTGCGGGCAAAACCAGCGTGCTCGAGGCGATCGCCGGGCTGCTCCGCCCCGCCGCGGGCCGCATTGCGGTGGGCGGGCAAGTGCTGTTCGACAGCGCCGCGCGGATCGACCTGCCGCCCGAGCGCCGCGCCTGCGGGATGGTATTCCAGGACCTGCGGCTGTTCCCCCACCGCCGGGTGCGCGACAACCTGCTGTTCGGCGCGCGGCTTGCTCCGCCGGAGCGGCGCCGGTTCGGTCTGGAGGAAACCTGCGCTTTCCTTGGCATTGCGCCGCTGTTGGCACGCCGGCCGCGCACCCTCTCGGGCGGCGAGGCGCAGCGGGTGGCGATCGGGCGGGCCTTGATGGCGGGGCCCGCGTTCCTGCTGATGGACGAGCCGCTGTCCTCGCTCGACGGCGCGCGGCGCGAGGAGGTGATGCAGGTGGTGGCGCGCATCCGCGACGAATTCGCGCTGCCGATCCTGCTGGTCACCCATCAGGGGGAGCAGGTCGACCGGCTCGCCGATCATGTCGTCGAGCTTCAGATTTCGAGCTGACTGCCCAGTTCGATCACCCGGTTGGTGGGCAGGCGGAAAAACACCATCGCGCTTTCGGCATTGCGCATCATCCAGGCGAACAGCTTCTCGCGCCAGATTGCCATGCCCGGCCGCTTGGATGCGAGCAGCGTCTGCCGCGCCAGGAAATAGCTCGTCTCCATCGGCTTGAACGGCCCGCCGGCGCGGGTTTCCTGCGCCAGCTCGGCGGGAATGTCGGGCTCGTCCATGAAACCCATGTGGATGATGATGCGGTAGAACCCGCAGCCCATGTCCTCGACTGCGCGGCGGACGGCGGGGGGAACGTGCGGCACGCTTTCGATCACCACGGTCAGGATCACCACCCGGTCGTGCAAGATATGGTTGTGCTTGAGATTGTGCAGGATGGCGGGCGGGATGCCTTCGGTGGTCGAGGTGAGGAACACCGAGGTGCCCAGGACCCGGCGCACTTTGAGCGCCACCGATTTCAGGAACACATCGAACGGCATCGAATCCTCGGCCAGCCGGTCGCGCAAAATGCGCCGCCCGGTCGCCCATGTCGTCAGCATCAGAAATGCGACGGCAGCCACCACCAGCGGAAACCACCCGCCATCGGGGATCTTGATCAGATTGGAGGCGAAATAGGCTCCGTCGATCAGCAGGAACACGCCCGTGGCCAGCGCGGCCAGAACCGTCGGCCATTTCCACACGCCGAAAGTCAGCACGCCGAGCAGAGCGGAGGTGATGAACATCGTGCCCGTCACCGCGATACCATAGGCTGCGGCAAGGTTGCTCGAACTGCGGAAGCCGAGCACGACGAGGATCACCAGCACCAGCAGTCCCCAATTGACCACCGGCACATAGATCTGTCCGGCCGCGCTCGCGCTGGTATGGAAGATGCGGATGCGCGGCAGAAACCCGAGCTGGACAGCCTGCTGCGCCACCGAGAACGCGCCCGAGATCACTGCCTGGCTGGCGATGATCGTGGCCAGCGTGGCCAGCAGCACCAGCGGCAGCCGCGCCCAATCGGGCGCCATCAGGAAAAACGGGTTCTGCGCCGAGGCCGGATCGCGCAGCATCAGCGCGGCTTGCCCGAGATAGTTGAGCAAGAGGCAGGGGAACGCCACCCACAGCCACGCCACCATGATCGCGCGCCGCCCGAAATGGCCCATGTCGGCGTAGAGCGCCTCGGCCCCGGTCACCGCCAGCACCACCGATCCCAGCGCCAGAAACGCCAGGCCCGGATCGAGCAGGAAGAAATTGACCGCATACACCGGGTTGAGCGCAAACATCACTTCGGGCGCATAGGTGATCCCGTTGATCCCGAGCCCGGCAAGCACGGCAAAATATACCAGCATGACCGGGCCGAACAGTTTTCCCATCGCCGCGGTGCCGCGCGACTGGATCGCGAACAGGCCGATCAGGATCGCCACCGAGATCGGCAGCACCAGCCGTTCGAACCCGGAATGGACCACGGTCAGCCCTTCGATCGCGGAAAGCACCGAAATCGCCGGGGTGATGATCGCGTCGCCAAAAAACAGCGCGGTGGCGATCAGGCCGAGCGAGACCATCGCGCCGCGCCACCGGGTTTCGGCCATGCGCCGTCCGAGCAAGGCGAGCAGCGCGAGGCTGCCGCCTTCGCCCTTGTTGTCGGCGCGCAGGATGATGAACACATATTTGACCGTGACGATCAGCAGCATCGTCCAGAAAATGAGCGAGATCACCCCGAAAATATGCGGCTGATCGACCGCAAGCGGATGATGCCCCTTGAAGCTTTCGCGCAGCGAATAGAGCGGCGAGGTGCCGATATCACCGAATACGACGCCGATTGCTCCCATCGAGAGCGTCGCCAGACTCTCCCGGTGCTGCTTGGCCTGATCAGCGAGCGCGGCCGGTGCAATCGTATCGGCATGAGTCGGGGCGAGCGTCATCAGCGCGCGATTACGCCTTTAATGCTGCGGCTGCGAGATATTTCGCGTGGGCCAAGTCGGCGCTGATCTCAGGGAGCCGCGGCGGCCCCGCCATTGGTCCCGGCAACAGACGTGGTCCCGGGCGCGCTCCCGGGCACGCTTCCGGTCGGGGCCTCTGGCGCGATCTGCAGCAGCTTGACCGGCGGTGTCGTCCGCACCCCGCCCGGATCGCGGATCGCGCGGGGACGACTGCCTTCGGTGATGGGCAGGCCATCGAGCACGCGCAGGAACGGGGTGAGCAAAGGCACATCGCCGCGATGCCGGACTTTGCGGAAATGCCGCAGCGGATCGTAGCGATCATCATCGGGCAGCAGCCACGCTTGCTCGAGCGCGCCGGACGTGGCCAGAACCCGCGCCTGCGCGATATAGGCGGAAGCGATGGCGTTGTTGTAGTTGCTGCGCGCAAGCAGCAGTTCGCGCGCCAGATCGAGCACGTCGAGCGTAGTGCGCAGCCCCGCGCGCTCTTGCAGCAAGGCGCCGTCATAGGCCCGGCGCGCCGACTCCACCGCTGCCGCATAGCGCTCGATCGCGGCCTGCTGCGCCTGCCAGTCGTTCCAGTTCGCGGCGAGGTTGGCCCGGCTTTCGCGCACCGAGGCATCGAGCAGGCGCCAGTCGGAATCGTTGGCCGCTGCGGCTTCGCCGACGCGCGCCTGGAGCAGGCCGGTTTGAAAGAGCGGGCCGGAAATCACGAACCGGCCGCGAAAATCGGTTTGCCGCAGCGTGTCGGTGTAGGGCGTGCGCGTGCCATACGCCGCGGTGCCCTGAAATTCGATGCGCGGCAGAAGCGCCGCTTTGGTGGCCGAGAGGCTGGCGCGCGACACTTGCTCGCGGGCCTGCGCGGCAAGCACGATCGGGCTGTGCGCGAGCGCGTAGACATAGGCGTCTTCGAGCGAGCCGACCGGAAGCTGCAGCGGATTGGGAGCGGCAAGCTCGCCCGCCGGGACGCCGATCATCCGCACGAACGTGGCTTCGCTCGATGCCGCATCGCGCTGCGCCAAAAACACTTGCGCGCGGCCAAGCTCGACTCGCGTCTCGACCTGCTGGAGATCGGTCGACGTCACTTCGCGCACCGCCAGCCGCGCGCGGTTGTCGGAAAGCTCGCTTTCCAAGGTCGCCAGATTGTCCTGCGCGATGATCACGCTGGCGCGGTCGCGCATCAGGCCGACATAGGCCCCGATCGCATCGAGCAGCGTTTGCTGTTCGGACGAGCGGAGCACCTCGCGCTGAAACACCAACTGCGCCTGAGCGACATTTTCCTGCGCGGCATTTCGGCCAAAGGTGAACAAGGGCTGGGTCAGGACCGCCTGCGCGGTCGAACTCCAGCCGCGATTGATCACATCGGCGCCGAGCACCTGATCGAACTGGGTGCGCTGATACGAATAGTCGGCCTGATAATTGATCGACGGGCCGAACGCAGCGCGCGCCTGCGGCACCCGGTAATCGACGCTGCGCAGCAGCGCGCGCTGCGCGAGCAGGCTGGGCGTGGTCCAATAGGCCAGCCGCAGGGCCTGCGCCAGTCCGGTCACGGGAGTGTTGCCTGCCGCCATTGCGGCAATATCGGGCGGGGTGCCATCGGGCAGATCGGGGCGGAAGCGCGGCCCGCGCTGGTCCGGGTCGGCCAAGGCGGAAGCGTCGGCGGGGCCGAGTGCCTCTGTCGGCCCGGGCGCTTCGGCGGCCGGTGCGGGTTCGGCCGGCGCTGCATCCTGCGCGCTTGCGGGCGGCGCGGTTGCGGCGAGGGCAGTCGCGGTCAGCGAGAGGCAGAGAACGGTCAGGCGCATCGGAAGACCCGTTCAGTTGTCGCGGAACGAGCGATTGAACTGATCGCTCAGCGGCTTGGTCGCGTAGGACAGCAGCGAGCGGCTGCCCGTCTCGATGTAGATTTCGGCCGGCATGCCGCTGCGCAGATCGAGATCCGCCTTGCGCACGGCGGCCTGGTCCACAACGATCCGGGCCATGTAGAACGATTGCCGCGTCTCGGGGTTTTCGCTTCGATCGGATGCGACATAGGCCACCTTGCCGGGAATTTCGGGCGACGTGGCGCGATTGAACGAGGAGAAGCGCACCCGCGCTTTCTGATTGCGGCGCACCTGATCGATGTCGCCCGGGCTGATCATCGCTTCCACGATCATGCCGTCCTTGTCGGGCACGATTTCCATGATCGCTTCGGCCGGGCGGATCACGTCACCGATCGCGGCGAAGGCGATCTTTTCGATCGTGCCCGAATAAGGCGCGCGGATCTCGCTGCGGCCTTGCTGGTCGGAAGCGGCCACGCTGCGCATCTGCTGCTGGTTGAGCGCGGCGTTCACTTGCGCCAGATCGGTGCCCGCCTGCAGCCGCCGGGTCTGCGTCAGCTGGATCGCCTGCTCCTGCGCTTCGGTGATTTTGGCGCGGGCCTGCGCGATCTGCGCCTGCAGCGAGCCGACATTGCCGTCCATATCGACCGCGGTGCGTTCCAGCTGGTTGAGCCGGTTGATCGTGACGAGCTGCTTGTCCCACAGCTCCTTCACGCCGAGCCGTTCGGGCTCGATCAGGCGGCGTTGTTCCTTGAGCGCCGCGATCTGCGCCTCGATGCCGCGGATTTCCTCGTTGTACTGGTTCATCCGCGCCGCCAGCTGCGCGCGGATCTCGCGCTCCTCGGTCTGGCGCATCGAGAACATGTGCTGCTCGTCGGTGATCGCCTTGCGCGCGCTGGGATTCGAGGTGCTGACGAGTTGCTGCGGCCAGTCGATCCGGCCGAGCCCCATCCGTTCGGCTTCCAGCCGCGCGCGCTGCGCCATCAGTTGTTCAACGCTGAGATTGGAAAAGGTCATGTCGGCGCCGGTGACATTGTCATCGAGCCGCATCAGCAGCTGGCCCTGGCGCACATGCTGGCCGTTCTTGACGAAAATCTGCGCGATCACCCCGCCGCTGGGATGCGCGATGCGCTTCACCCGCGATTCGACGCCGACCGAGCCGCCGCCGATCACCGCGCCGCCGATCGGGATCACCGCCGCCAGCAGCAGCAACGCGAGCAGCAGACCGGCCACCGTAAAGAGCAGGCGCTGCAACAGGCGCGGGGCCTGCGCCTTGTCGCCGCCTTCTTCGGCGAGCACGGGCAGCAGCTGGCGCGCGGGATCGGTGAATTTTACGGGCATGTTCATGCGGCGGACCCTCGGGCTTTGGCGATCGGGGCGTCGCTTACCGCACGGGCCGGTTCGTTCTGGGCCTGCATGCGCTGCATCACCTCGTCGCGCGGGCCGTAGTCGGCAAGGCGGCCCGCGTTGATAACGGCAAGATGGGTGGCCGGGCCAAGCGTGGCCGGGCGGTGGGTGATCATGATGACAATACCGCCGCGCAGCCGCACGCCCGCGATCGCGGCGGCCAGCGCCGCGTCGCCGGCGGCATCAAGGTTCGAATTGGCCTCGTCGAGCACCAGCAGGAACGGATCGCCATAAAGCGCGCGGGCGAGCCCGATGCGCTGGCGCTGCCCGGCCGAAAGCTCGACCGCTCCGGCCGAGACCATGGTCTCGTAACCATCGGGCAGCGCGAGGATGACCTCGTGCATCCCCGCTGCGCGCGCGGCATTCACCACACCCTCGGACGTGGCATCGGGATCGAAGCGGGCGATGTTCTCGCCGATCGTGCCATCCACCAGATCGACCGTCTGCGGCACATAGCCGAAATAGCTGCCCAGCGTTTCGGGGTCCCACTGGTCGAGCGTTGCCCCGTCGATGCGCACTTCGCCCCGGTTGGGCGGCCAGATGCCGAGAATCGCGCGCACCAGCGTGGTCTTGCCCGCAGCGCTGGGTCCGATCACCGCCAGCACTTGCCCCGGGGTGAGCGTGAACGAGACGCCCGACAGCGTGAAGCGCTGCGTGCCCGGCGGTGCGACCCAGATATCGCGCAGCGCCAGCTCCTGCGTCGGCCGCGCCAGCGCGACTTGGCGCTTGGGCGGCCTGCGGAACGTGGCGATACCCTGGATCAGCCGGGCCCACCCGCTGCGCGCGGCGACCAGGCCCTTCCAGTTGGCGATCGCCATGTCGACCGGCGCGAGCGCGCGGCCCGAAAGCACCGAGGAGGCGAGGATGACACCGCCGCTGGCCTGGCCATCGATCACCAGCAGCGCGCCGACGGTCAGGATCAGCGACTGGAGCAGCATGCGGAACGTGCGGCTGGCTCCGCCCAGCCGCGTCACGGTGCGCGAGAGAAACGATTGCGCTTCGATGAAGCTGGTTTCCCAGTTGGAGGTGCGCGCGACCAGCCGCTCCTGCATGCCCATCGCCAGCGCCGATTCGGCAAAGCGGATTTCGGAAAGCGCGGCGGCCGAGCGGCGCCCGGTGATGTTGGCAAGCTCGCGCGAGCCGGTCTGCGTGCGGCGGTTCGACCACAGCGCGAGCGCGGCGATGATGATCACGCCGATCAGCGCGGTCAGCCCGAGCGCCCAGTGCAGCACGGTGAGCACGATAAGGAACGCGACCACCCACGGCAGGTCGATCAGCGCGACCGGACCCTGGCCGGCCAGAAACGAATGCACCGAATCGAGATCGCGGGTGAATTGCAGCCCGTCGCCCTTGTCGGCGCCGGCGCGCAAGGGGCGGGTGACCGTCGCATAGTGCACCGCTTCGAAAAGATCGTCGTGCACCCCGTTGGCAATGCCGAGCAGCGCTTCGCCGCGGATCGCCTCGAACACCGACTGGAACGCATAGATCAGCATCAGCAAGCCGAACAGGCTGAACAAGGTGGGTACGCTCTGGCTTGGCAGGACCGAATCGTAGACCAGCAGCATGTAGGCCGATCCGGCAAAGACCAGCCCGTTGAGCATGACGCTGGCAATCGCGACCAGAATCAAACCGCTGCGATAGCGCTGGATAAACAAACTCAGAAACTGACGATCCACGCGTTGCGAACTCCTGAAAGTCGATTGCGGCTATCCGATAGCCCGCGCACCGGCAAGCGCGATTGCATGCCGGTGCATTCCCTCAAGTCCGCGCTAGACGCCGATTGTGACAACTGTTCGCGCATTGCCCGGCGCGAGCGAACGCGGCGGGGCAAGCCGCAGCGCATCGGCCATCTCGACAACCGCGGCGATGGCCTGGGCCTCGCCCCGGGTCAGCCCGTCGAAATCGGGCACGAACGCGCGGCACGCCTGGATCAGATTGCCCGGGCTGCGCTCCAGCTGCGAGCGGTATTGATCTAGCGTGAAACAACCGTCGATCTGCGCCCACGCGATGCCGCCGGGCGCCGGCCGCTCGTGAAACGCCCACAGCGCGGCGATCGCGCGCTCTACCGCCATGCGCGCCTGCGCCCCGATGGCATCGCCCGAAGCGCGCGCTTTCAGGTTCTGACGATAGCGACGTTGCCGCTCGGCGTTGCTCAGGGCCATGACGCGGGTTTTAGGCACCACCGCCGCGCACGCAACCGTTACCTCACGACTACGTAATGCCCCTTATTCTCTGGCATCGCGCCCCGCCTGCGCCGCCGCAAGCAGCGCCAAAGTGGTGCGGTTGGCAATGCCCAGCTTGTGGTAGATCGTATGCAGGTAGACTTTGACGGTGCCCTCGGCGATCCCCAGCGCATGCGCGATATCCCGGTTCTTGAGGCCTTGCGCCACCAGGCGGGCGATGTGCTGCTCGCGCTGCGAGAGCCGCTGCAGCGGGCTGGCCCGGGACGGTTGCAGCGATAGATCAAGCGCGCGCTGGAGCAGGGCAGGGGCAATCGCCTGCTGCGCCCGGTGCACACGCTCGAGCGCGGCAAGCAGTTCGGCGGCGGGGCTGGCCTTGTCGATGATGCCTTGCACCCCCGCGCGCGTCACCGCGAGCAACTGCGGGTCGGTGATGGCATCCGCCAGCATGACCACAGTGCGCTTGTCTTTCGCCGCGCGCAGGGCCTGCAACGCCTCGACCCCGCTCATCCCGGGCATCTCGGTATCGAGCAGTGTGATTGCGGGGTCGTGGCGTTCGATCGCGGCGAGCGCCTCCGCGCCGTTCGCCGCCTCCGCTGCGATGCGGAACCGGCTGCCGTTCAGCATTGCCGCGATCCCGGCGCGCAACAGCGGGTGATCGTCGGCGACCACTACCGAAAGCATGGCATCAATCTCCATCCACAACCGAGCGTCCGCCGCAGATCGGGCGAATCACCCGCCGACAGCCATGCCGTAAGGGAAAAGGCGAAAGTCCGGATATGAAGCCATTTCAGGATCGATTCCCCCCGCAATGCCGCTCCCGCCGCAGCCTCGCACGCGCGCTGAGGGCGGGCATCCATTTCATGGGTAAAGGATTAATCATATTTGTTTGCTTTTCCTTGCGATGCGACATGAAATCAATCACATTCATTTTGGGTCTAAATATGAAAGCGAAGGCGCTTCTCGGATATGCTAGTTCGTGTGGGATACGCCGGCGGTACAACGCTCATGAGCGAAGGAAACGAAGCCTTTGGAGCAGGTAGCCCGGTGGGTGCCCCGCAGCCGCGCCTGTCTGAGCCGCCTGCTTCGGGGGCCGGCCTGACCGACAAGCAGCGACAGGTTCTCGATCTGTTGATCCAGCACAAGACGTCCAAGGAAATCTCCCGCGCTCTGGGGATTTCGCCGCACACGGTCGACCAGCGCATCATGCTCTCGCGTGCCAAGCTCGGCGTTTCGAGCCGCAGCGAAGTGGCGCAAGCCTATCGCCGCCTGATCGACGCCGAACTGCCGCGCGAGACGACCCGATCTGCGCCTGCCCAGCCCATTCCCGGCCAGCCAGAGCCCGCCGAGGCCGCGCCAGCCGCCGCCCGGCCGCTATGGCAACAACCCGTATATGGCTTTTCCTATGTCGCCTCTCCCACGCTCCCGCTTCACGACGGGGTCAGGGACGATCTGACGGTCGCCGCACCCAAACCGTTTCTCGCCGAAGCTGTGCTGCCCAGAGCAGTGCTGCCGACGCAGGCGGCGCAGGCCGGTTACTATCATGTCCTCCCCGAGAAGTTCGACGGGCCATATGGAACGGTGCTGCGGCTGGGGGCTATCGCCCTCATCACAGTTTTCCTGATCCTGATTCTGATGGGCGGCTTGGCCATGTTTGCGCAGTTGTCGCAAATACTGGATCGCTGACGCTCCTTGGCAATCCGGCGCACGGTTTGCCCCGCGCTGTCCCTCGCGACCTTCTCCCGACGGTGAAACACGCGCGGCGCCCTTCCAGGTGCCGAAGAGGGGAAATACCATGACCAATCCGATCAATACGACCACGCTTGCAACTGTCCAGGCCGGTTTTCAGGCACCGGCCATGTCCACCGATGTCGCCCAGCTGCGCGTCACGCGCGATCTGCACAAGGCAGAGGCAGCGCTCGACGAAGCTTTGATGACCCAGGCCCAACTGCTCATGACGATGGTCGGCGCACGGCGCGATGCCGGTTTCGAACCGTTTGTCGGCCAGGATGCGCTGATGCGGCTGCTCAAGAGCCAGCAAGCGATGATCGATGCAGGCGGCGAGCTTGCCCGCGTTCACGGACGGCTGCGCACGATCGCGACTGAAACAAACGGCGGCGTCGACAGCTGCCCGCCGCGCGCCGAGTTTGCCGCAGAGCCCGGTGTTGCGGTCGCGGATGCAGCGTGATGCTTGCATACGCGGACGCAAAGGGTTTGTGATGCACCATGAGCTGGCTGGTGATTTTGCGGCTCGGGCTATTTGCCACCATGTTTTTCGCGGCCCGGAAGGGAGACGAGCCCGAAAGACTGGTGGCGATAGTGCTCTTCGCAACCTTCATCCTCGATCTGGCGAACCATGCCCTGTTCGGCGATCCGGCATGGTACATGATCAACCCGGGGCATCTGGTGATCGACAGCTGGGCCTTCGTCAGCCTGCTGTGGATCGCGCTTCAGGCCAATCGCGGCTGGACGCTGTGGGTTTCAGCCGCGCAGTTGCTTGTCGTGCTGGGCCATTGCGCCAAGCTGATCGACGTGACCATGGCGCGCCGGGCTTATTTTGCCATGACCCAGATGCCGTTTCCACTGCAACTGGTCATGCTCGCGTTGGGAACGGCGGCGCATGTCTATCGCCAGCAACGCATCGGTCGGTACAATTCGTGGCGGCCGGTGCTGGATCACAACCGACACTGAACCATTTTGAAGGGGGTTGCCAATGACCACCCAAGCCGCAAAACGAGGCCGTACCGGCAAGCGGGTTCCGATCGTTCGCTATGGCGCGCCAAACGAAGCCGCCGGGGCGTCTGCACCCGATCCTGCACCGGCCTTCGCGCATGCGTCGGTCGATCAGGCCGCCGAACTGGCGCTGGCCCGGCACACTTATGCGCTGCGCCGCCGCCGCCACCGGTTCCTGTCGGCCGATCTGTTCGGCGAGCCGACGTGGGATATACTGCTCGACCTGTTTATCGCGGCGCATGAAGGCCGCCGCGTGCCGACCACCAGCGCCTGCATCGGCGCGCATGTGCCGCCGACCACCGCGCTGCGCTGGCTGCGCATTCTCGAGGCGCGCGGGTTGGTCGAACGCGAGGAGGATGGCCGCGACGGACGCCGCACGTTCGTCCGGCTGAGCAAGCGCGGACTGGCCGCCATGGCGGGCTTCATGCAGGCCTCGCTGAGCGCGCTCAAGCTGGCGGTGCCCGAACTGCGCGGATCGGCGCCCGAGGACTTCGCGCTCGCCGCCGAGTAGGCGCTTGCGCGGGGCAGGGTTATCTCCGGCGAACTGCTGCGCATTTGCGCCGGTTCTTGCGCGCGATCTCGTGGCCCGCGACACCGCCGGCGACTCCGCTGATGACCGTGCCGGCAACCCCGCCGAGCAGCACCTTGCCCAGTACCGCACCGCCGACCGCGCCGATCGCCGCACCTTCGGTCTTGGTCAGACGCTTGCATTCGCGCGCCTCGCCCGGCGTTGCGGCCAGCAAGGCAAGCGATGCGGCGGCGGCGCATACGGCTTTGAAAAACGCCATTTTTCGATCCTTTCGCAGGCAATCGGCGACAGAGCCGAGAGTGCCACGGCGCGATCCTTGCGCAAAGCCGGTTTGTCCTTTGGCGCGCACGTCCGGTCGATTTTGCGGGGGTGTCCCCCTGCCCGGCGCGGGCCGGCGCGGTACGCGCTTGACCGCAGGCGGGAATGCTCCTAAGGGCGCGCTTCACCGCTGCGGGGCTGGTCTTCGCATCGGACGACAATAGAGCTGAACATTGCCGGTGCGCATTTCGGGCCTCGAGCAGCGGAACTAACCGCCGCCTGGCCGTCTGGATGCAAGCCGTCAAAGTAACCCGGTCCTTCAGGTTCCGGGTGGAGCGTTTTCAGTTCGCCCGACGCTGCGCCTTTCTGCCCGATGGCAGACTGGCCACCGCACGCCGCACTCTTGCGGGGTATTGCGGCGTTGCGCGGATGAGCGAACCCTTCACCATGATCCGGCAGTGCCACCATCCAAGGTGAAGTTTTTTCATGCCCACGATTAACCAGCTGGTCCGCAAGGGCCGTGAACCGCAGAAGGTCAAGTCCAAGGTTCCCGCGATGGAGCAGAATCCGCAGAAGCGCGGCGTCTGCACCCGCGTCTATACCACGACGCCGAAAAAGCCGAACTCGGCGCTGCGCAAGGTCGCCAAGATCCGCCTGACCAACCAGCGCGAGGTCATTTCGTACATCCCGGGCGAAGGCCACAACCTGCAGGAGCACTCGGTGGTGCTGATCCGCGGCGGGCGCGTGCGCGATCTTCCGGGCGTGCGCTATCACGTGCTGCGCGGCGTGCTCGATACACAGGGCGTGAAGAACCGCAAGAAGAGCCGCTCGAAGTATGGCGCCAAGCGTCCCAAGTGATCCGCCAGTGGCGGACCGCCCGAGGCGCGCCCGGACAGCCGGGCGATACATGCCTCGCAGCGGACCGCCTCGCTGATACCCCCGGCCGCCGCATTTTCCCGCCAGATCGAGGGCAGGGGGCAAGCGCCGGGAAAGTGAGAAGGAATACAAGATGTCACGTCGTCGTCGCCCCGAAAAGCGCATCATCCTGCCCGATCCCAAATTTGGCGATCAGACCCTGTCGAAGTTCATGAACAACCTGATGCTCGACGGCAAGAAGTCGATCGCGGAAGGTATCGTTTATGGCGCGATGGAAGCGATGCAGACCCGCTCGAAAGCGGACCCACTGCAACTGTTCCACGATGCGCTCAACAACGTGCGCCCGCAGATCGAAGTGCGCTCGCGCCGCGTTGGCGGTGCAACGTATCAGGTGCCGGTCGAAGTGCGCAGCGAGCGCGCGCAGGCGCTGGCGATCCGCTGGTTGATCACCGCCGCGCGCAACCGCAGCGAGACCACGATGGCCGCAAGGCTCTCGGGCGAGCTGCTTGATGCCGCCAACAACCGTGGCAACGCGGTGAAAAAGCGTGAAGATACCCACCGCATGGCCGATGCCAACCGCGCGTTCAGCCATTATCGCTGGTAAACTTCGGCGCTGGTAAGCCTTGGCACTGGCGCACTTCGGCCCTAGGAGACGGCGGCGCTGACAAGCGCCGAAATTCGCGGGCAGCAGGCACGGGCAGCAAGGGGGCTTCGACAATGGGACAGTACGTTCAGTATGGAGCGGGGTATTCGGCTGGCGAAGGCTGGATCAACTTCGATTCCTCGCCCACCCTGCGCGTGCAGCAGTTGCCGGTCGTCGGATCGCGTCTGGCCAAGCTGTCAGGCAATGCCGAGCCGTTTCCGGCCGGGATTTCGTTCGGCGACGTGCTGCGCGGCCTGCCGGTCGCCACGGGCAGCGTTGACGGGCTCTACGCCAGCCATGTCCTCGAACACCTCTCGTTGCAGGACATGCGCCGGGCGCTGCGGGAATCGCTGCGCGTGCTGCGTCCGGGCGGGACGTTCCGCCTGATCGTGCCCGATCTGCTGCACCGCGCGCGCGCCTATGTCGAACATGCCGAAGCCGATCCGATGGCCGCGCCGCACTTCATGCGCAGCACCATGCTCGGTCTGGAACAGCGGCCTTCCTCGTTCTTCGGGCGGGTGCGCGCGATGCTCGGCAATTCCGCCCACCTGTGGATGTGGGACTATGGCTCGATGCACCGCGAGCTCGAGGCTGCCGGTTTCACCGGCATTCGCCGCGCGCATTTCGGCGATTCGCACGATCCGATGTTCGCCCGGGTGGAACAGGCCGACCGCTTCGAAAAGGACGGCATCGTCGAACTCGGCATCGATGCACGCAAACCTGCTTGAACGACGGACAATCTGCCCTATGGGGGCGTCAAGTGAATTCAACCCGGGCCCGCACATCGCGGCGCCAAGCTAAAGGACGTTAACTCATGGCCCGCAGCCATCCGCTCTCGATGTACCGCAATATCGGCATCATGGCGCATATCGACGCTGGCAAGACCACGACGACCGAGCGCATCCTGTTCTACACCGGCAAGTCGTACAAGATCGGCGAAGTGCACGACGGCGCTGCGACGATGGACTGGATGGAGCAGGAGCAGGAGCGCGGGATCACGATCACTTCGGCCGCCACCACCTGCTTCTGGGGCGATTACCGGATCAACATCATTGACACCCCCGGCCACGTCGACTTCACCATCGAAGTCGAGCGTTCGCTGCGCGTGCTCGATGGCGCGGTGGCTTGCTTCGACGGCGTGGCGGGCGTGGAGCCGCAATCGGAAACAGTGTGGCGTCAGGCCGACAAATACGGCGTGCCGCGGATGTGCTTCATCAACAAGCTCGACCGCACCGGCGCGAACTTCAAGTATTGCGTGCAGTCGATCATCGACCGCCTGGGCTCGAAGCCTGCGGTGCTCTACATCCCGATCGGCATTGAGGCCGAGCTCAAGGGCCTGGTCGATCTGGTCAACAACCGCGCGATCATCTGGAAGGACGAATCGCTGGGCGCCGACTTCTTCTTCGAGGAAATCCCCGCCGATCTGGCCGACGAAGCCGCGATCTATCGCAATGAGCTGATCGAGCTGGTGATCGACCAGGACGACGCCGCGATGGAAGCCTATCTCGAGGGCAACGAGCCCGATGTGGCGACGCTCAAGGCATGCATCCGCAAGGGCACGCTCAACCACTCGTTCGTGCCCGTGGTCTGCGGCTCAGCGTTCAAGAACAAGGGCGTGCAGCCCTTGCTCGACGCCGTGGTCGATTATCTGCCTTCGCCGCTCGACATCGAGGACGTGCAGGGCGTGAAGATGGACAGCGACGAGAAGGACAGCCGCCCGCCCAAGGACGACGCACCGTTCTCGGCGCTGGCGTTCAAGGTGATGAACGATCCGTTCGTGGGCACGCTCACCTTCATCCGCATCTATTCGGGCACGCTGACCAAGGGCACGTACCTGAACTCGGTCAAGGACCGGAAGGAAAAGGTCGGCCGCATTCTCGAAATGCACGCCAATGACCGCAAGGACATCGACGAGGCGTTCGCGGGCGACATCGTGGCGCTGGCCGGCATGAAGGAAACCACCACCGGCGACACGCTGTGCGCCGAGCGCCAGCCGATCGTTCTCGAGCGGATGGAATTCCCCGAGCCGGTGATCGAGCTGTCGGTGGAGCCCAAGACCAAGGCAGACCAGGAAAAGATGGGCGTCGCGCTCAATCGCCTTTCGGCCGAGGACCCTTCGTTCCGCGTTTCGACCGACCATGAATCGGGCCAGACGATCATCAAGGGGATGGGCGAGCTTCACCTCGACATCATCGTCGATCGCATGCGCCGCGAATTCAAGGTCGAGGCCAATGTCGGCGCGCCGCAGGT
>CAZGWR010000003.1:0-207386 GCA_964529505.1 uncultured Novosphingobium sp.
ACCGCATCGACCATCGCGATCAAGCGCGTGCAGTCGCTTTCCGAAAGAAACCCGCCCACGCCATAGATCGCCAGCCCCTCGACCGGCAGACGATAGGCCGCCGGATCGCGATCAAGCCGCGCGCATACCGCCTTGCCCATGGCCTTGAGCGCCGGCGTGTCCGGATCGGTGGGCATCGTGCGGCGTTTGAGGACCATGGCAGGGAGTTGTCATGGCGCAAGGCAGCGCAGGCTGCAAGCTCTGCGCCGCACCGGGCGCCGCCCAGCGGTGCCCCGGCGCAGGCCGGGGCCTCATGCCATCCGCCAAACCCTGAAATCAAGCGCCGCGCAAGGACCGCATGCGGCCCCGGGCTACACCGGGGCGCGCGGCGGTTTGCTCACCAGTAGAAGTCGTAAATCGCGTCGACGACTTCGCCGCTATAGATATCGACGAGGAGCGCATCGTCATAATAGCGCACCCACCGATAGGGCCCATAAGCATTGGGCAGCCGGTAATCCCACGGGTTGTTGATCCAGTATCGCTGATCGTAAAACGCCGATCCCAGAAAGATCCCGACGCTCAGGCGGCTGTAGGAATAGCCGCGAAACGGTGCGCTGTAGAACCCGCCGCGAAAGAAATTCCGGTTGCTGTTGCGATAGCTGTACCAGTCGTAGCGGCGGTCGCGGCGCCAGCCGTTATCCCAGGCCCGAAACCCGTTGTTGCCGGCAAAGCCGTAGCGGTTGCCATAATAGGTGCCGCCGCGATTGCCGTTCCATCCGCGATTGCGATCCCAGTCGCCGCGACGATCCTGCCAGCCGCGCTGATCCCAGCCGCGCTGATCCCAGCCGCGTTGATCACCCCGTCCCCAGCGGTTCTGATCGTTGCGGCTCCATTGCGTGCCGCGATCGAGTCCGCGGTCGCCCCGGCGATCGTTGTCCGCGCCGCGATTGGGGTTCACGCCGCGATTTTGCTGCACTTGTGGTTGATAGGCGGGATTGCGATTGCCGTCGGCATACGAAGGATTGCGCGATTGCCAGTTCCCCCGGTCGCCGCGATCCTGACCCTGGCGGCCCCACTGTCCCCGGTCTGCGGTGCGGACAGGCCCACCGGTTTGCACCGGCACTTGCGCCTGCGCCTGCGCCTGTACGGGTGCCTGCACCCGGTCGTTCTGGAAGCCGCGACCGCGATCCCCGCCGCCCCAACCCTGCCGATTGTCCAGGCCTTGCGGGCGCTGCTGCTGATAGGCCTGCCCCTGATAGACCTGCCGCTGCACCTCGGCGGCACGCGGCGTGTCGATCCGCGGCATCTGCTGCTGCACACGCTGCTGCGGCTGGCCCGCAGGCATCCCCTGCCGCTCCGCGCGAAAGCGCTCGACCCGCGCATCGCGTTCGGGCCGTTCCTGCGCGCCGGCAATATTGGGCATCACGGTGATCGCCAGAATGGCGGCGAGCGCCGAGGCAACGCTACGGCTCATCAATGACCTGGCAAACATGGCCTTGTCTCCTGTCCTAAGGCGCCAGTTCGATTCGCGGCGCTTTGCGATAACAGGATTGGACCCAATGGTCTGTCACTGTGCTGAACCGCTGTTGCGTCTTTCGTTCAGGTTAGAGCGCTCTGAAGTGAACAAGAAACTTGCGTGACGGCGGTATGCCTTGCTGGCTGGGCGGGGCAATGATTACTTGGCCCTATGAATTCGCTGTTTCGCTCCGTCACGAGGCCCGAGAAAGTCCGGCTTCGCGTCGATGACTTCCTGCTGCTCAACGATAATGGCGCTTTTGCTGAGTATTCCAAGACGGAACTGCTCGACGGTGAAATCTATTTCATGGACGCGCAGCACAGTCGTCATGCGCGGATTAAGACAGAACTTGCCATCGAATTGGCGCTCGCCCTGCGCCAGATGGACACCGAACCGCGCCCGATTGTCGCAGCTTCGACCCGGGTGAGCGATTATTCGCTGCCCGAGCCTGACATTGTTGTGACCAGCTACAAGGGGCCGCACATCGTTTCGCTGGAGAGCGTGGCGCTGCTGGTTGAGGTTGCCGATACCACGCTCAGGATCGACCTTGGCCGCAAGCTGCGGATTTATGCCGCAGCGGGGATCGCGGAATACTGGGTGATCGATGCGGAAGGCAAAGTGCTCCACCAGATGTGGTCGCCGTCGGCCAAGAGCTACCGCGAAAAGCGCGTGGTGCCGCTTGGTGCGCGCGTGGAGGCGGTCACCGTGCCGGGGCTGGCTGTGGAGACGGCGGGGATTTGATTTCCGCCCGCGCCATGATAGCTTCCGCAGCATGACTGCCGCGCTTCCCATCAGCACATCCCCCCAGCCTGCGCGGCTGACGGCGCGTGATTTTTGGGTGCTGGCGGATACGGGCGCGTTCACCGATTTTGTGAAAGCCGAATTGATCGAGGGAGAGCTGCGGGTCGTGAATGCAGTTCATTCCCGGCATGCCCGTGTGCATGCAATGCTGACAGTGGAGATCGGGATCGCGCTGAAGGCCATGGCATCGCCGCTGATCCTGCTGGCGACGCCCTCGGTGGAACTTGGGGCGGACTCGGTGCCCGAGCCTGATCTGGCGGTGGTGCGACAGGTGGCGGGGAAGGTGATAGCGGGTGCTGACGTGGCGCTTGCAGTCGAGATTTCCGACACGACGCTGGACGAGGATCTGGGCCGCAAGATGCGGCTCTATGCCGCATATGGTATTCCGGAATACTGGGTCGCTGATGTCGGGCGGCAATGTCTGCACCAGTTGTGGTCCCCGCGCGCAGATGGCTATGCCGAGCGGCGCGAGGTGGCGTTGGGCACGAGGATTGAGGCGGTGACGATTGCGGGGCTGGGGGTGGAGACGGCGGGGGCGTGACACAGCTTTGGGGGATCTCGGGGGACACGCTCACGCCCTTATCTGTTGATCGACTTAGCAGCGAGGATCGTCTGAAAGGATGGCTTGATGCCGATATCGGCATTTTGCGCGACGATTTGCTTGTTATTGGGCGGCAAGTCGCAACGGCACATGGTGGTCGCATCGATCTTCTGGCAATCGATGCTGGTGGTGCTTTGCATGTCATCGAGCTCAAACGAGATCGGACTCCGCGCGATATCGTGGCGCAGGTGCTGGACTATGCAAGTTGGGTTGGCCGCCTAGATACACCGAGCGTCCACGCCATCGCTGATGAGTATTGGCGCAAGAAGGGCAGGACTTTTGTCGCTGCCTTCCACGCCAAGTTCGAGAGCTATCCGCCAGAGCCGCTCAATACGGCGCATTCGATGATCATCGTGGCAAGTTCGCTTGATCCTGCGACGCAGCGGATCGTCGAGTACCTATCGCAGGAGCACGATGTCGGCATCAATACGGCGTTCTTCACCATCTTCAAGGACGGCGAGCGGCAGTACCTCGCGGCCGACTGGCTGATGGATCAGGAAGTCGTGGTTGAGCGGACCGAGCGAAAGGTTAAAGCGCCATGGACAGGGTACAAGTTCGTCAATTGCGGTGAAGGAGAGCACCGGTCCTGGGAGGACATGCGCAAGTTTGGGTTTGTTTCGGCTGGGCAGGGGTGGAAGTATGGGAAGCAGATGCTGTTGCTTGCTCCCGGCGACCTGATCTATGTTTTTCGTAAGAGCCACGGTTATGTTGGTCTCGGCGAAGTCTTGTCAGAAGCCGTTATGGCGAGAGAATTTAGGGTCGAAGATACGCCATTGTTATCTTGCAATTTAATTCAACCAAACCTTGCGAAAAACTGCGATGATTCTGAAAAGTCGGAGTACGTTGTAGCTGTCCGTTGGATCAAGACTGTTTCGGTTGCAGATGCCAGAACGTTCCGTGGCGCGTTTGCGGTACCGAATATCGTTTGCAAGCTCTCCGACCCGGCAACACTGGCCTTTCTGAAGGACGAGTTCGGGAGTTGATTGGCTTTTTCTCTAAAAAGCGAGAGCCAGCCGGATAGCAACATTTGGCTAAAAGTACCCGTGGGCTGTTGCGGCGCTGTTCCCCTCTCCCAACCCTCTCCCCTGAACGGGAGAGGGCTTTTTTGGCTTACCGCGTCAGCTTCTTGTAAGCCAACCGTGTCGGCCGATCCGCCGCGTCGCCCAGACGGCGGCGCTTGTCTTCCTCGTAGGCTTCGAAGTTGCCTTCGAACCATTCGACGTGGCTGTTGCCTTCGAAGGCGAGGATGTGCGTGGCGAGGCGGTCGAGGAAGAAGCGGTCGTGGCTGATGACCACGGCGCAGCCGGCAAAGTTCTCGATCGCGTCCTCGAGTGCGCGCAAGGTTTCCACGTCGAGATCGTTCGTCGGTTCGTCGAGCAGCAGCACGTTGCCGCCCAGCTTGAGCATCTTGGCCATGTGCACGCGGTTGCGCTCGCCGCCCGAGAGTTTGCCGACGTTTTTCTGCTGGTCCTGCCCCTTGAAATTGAACGCGCCGACATAGGCCCGCGTGCTCATGTCCTGCTTGTTGACTTTCATGTAATCGAGCCCGTCGGAAATTTCCTCCCAGACGTTCTTGGTCGGATCGAGGTGATCGCGGCTCTGATCGACAAAGCCAAGGTGCACGGTGGTGCCGATCTCGATCGTGCCTTCGTCGGGCTGCTCCTGGCCGGTGATCAGCTTGAACAGGGTCGATTTGCCCGCGCCGTTCGGTCCGATCACCCCGACGATGCCGCCCGGCGGCAGCAGGAACGAAAGGTTCTCGAACAAGAGCTTGTCGCCGTAAGCCTTGGTCAGGTTTTTCGCCTCGATCACCTTGCTGCCCAGCCGCTCGGGCACCTGAATGACGATCTGCGCCTTGTTGATGGGCCGGTTCTCGGTCGATTCGACCAGCTGATCAAACGCCTTGATGCGCGCCTTGGACTTCGTCTGGCGGCCCTTCGGGCCTTGCCGGATCCATTCCAGCTCCTGGCTGATCGCTTTCTGGCGGCCCTCGTCCTCGCGGCTTTCCTGCTCGAGCCGCTTGGCCTTCTTTTCAAGGTAGGTCGAATAGTTGCCCTCGTAGGGGAAGTATTTGCCGCGATCGAGCTCGAGGATCCAGCCCACCACGTTGTCGAGGAAATAGCGGTCGTGGGTGATCATCAGCACCGATCCGGCATATTCCTTCAGATGGTTTTCCAGCCAGTTGACGCTTTCGGCATCGAGGTGGTTGGTCGGCTCGTCGAGCAGCAGGATCGAAGGCTTCTGGATCAGCAGGCGGGTAAGCGCGACACGGCGCTTCTCGCCGCCCGAGAGGCTGTCCACCGGCCAGTCGCCCGGCGGGCAGCGCAGCGCTTCCATCGCGATCTCGAGCTGGTTGTCGAGCGTCCAGCCATCGACCGCGTCGATCTTGTCCTGAAGTTCGGCCATTTCGGCGCCGAGCGTGTCGAAATCGGCATCTTCTTCGCCCATCTCCATGCCGATCTGGTTGAAGCGCTCGACCATGTCCGCCGTGGCGCGCGCGCCATCCTTCACATTCTCGAGCACGGTCTTGGAGGTATCGAGCTGGGGTTCCTGCTCCAGATAGCCGACCGTGATGTTCTCGCCCGGCCAGGCCTCGCCGGTAAAATCGGTGTCGATCCCGGCCATGATCTTGATCAGGGTGGATTTACCCGCGCCATTGGGGCCGACAATGCCGATCTTCGAGCCCTGATAGAATTGCAGGCTGATGTCTTTCAGCACCGGCTTGGGAGCACCGGGGAAGGTCTTCGTCATGTTCTTCATGACGTAGGCATATTGGGCGGCCATGGGTGGTCCTTTGGGGAAGCTGGCGTATGGTGTTGTTTGTCAGGTCCTCTACAAGCGGGGGCGGGTGGCTGCAAGCAGGGCGCGCGCGGCGGGGCGATGACCCCGGTTTTTGAGGGATGCAGGGGATGACGATCACGCGTTTCGTTGGGATTCTGGCGCTGTCCGCGCTGCTGGTGCCGGGCGCTGCTGCGGCGGCGGAAGACACCGCCTATGCGTTCGTGGCCGAGCTCACCAGCGAGGTCGGGCCGCGGCTGGCGGGCTCGGAGGCCGAGGCGCGGGCGCGGGTCTGGGCGGCGCAGAAGCTCAAGGCCATGGGCTTTCAGAACGTGGCGACCGAGCCGTTCACGATGCGCGGCTATGTGCGCGGAACGGACAAGGCGCGGCTGACCGCGCCGGTCGTGCAAAATCTGGCCGTCACCGCGCTGGGCCACAGCGGCACCACGCCCGAGCAGGGAATCGAGGGTGAAGTCGCCTACTTCGCCACGCTCGATGCGCTGAAAGCCGCGCCCGACGGATCGCTGGCGGGCAAGATCGCGTTTGTCGATCATGCCATGCGCCCCGCGCAAGACGGGCTGGGTTATGGGCCTTATGGCCAGGTGCGCCGCGCCGGGCCGGCGATCGCGTCGCGCAAGGGCGCGCGGGGCATCGTGATCCGCTCGATCGGCACCGACAGCCATCGCAATCCGCATACCGGCGGGACCAGCTTTCCGGAGGGCACAGCGCCGATCCCGGCGGGCGCTGTCTCCAATCCCGATGCCGATCTGATCGCGCGGCTGGCCCGGCGCGGCAAGACCTTGCGGCTGGCGCTGACGCTCACCGGCCGATCGGCGGACAATCTGCCTTCGGGCAATGTCATCGGCGAGCTGCCGGGCCGCGATCCCGCGCTGCCCAAGATTCTGCTCGCCTGCCATCTCGATAGCTGGGATCTGGGCACCGGCGCGATCGACGATGGCGCGGGCTGCGCGATCATCACCGCCGCTGCGCTCAAAGCGCAAAGCGGCGGCAAGCCGCTGCGCACGATCCGCGTGCTGCTCGCGGGTTCCGAAGAGATCAGCGGCGGCGGCGGCGATGCCTATGTCAAAATGCACGGCGCCGAGCCGCATGCGCTGGCGATGGAAAGCGATTTCGGCGCGGATCGGGTGTGGCGCGTGCTGACCAAACTGACCCCCGCCAATGCCGGGCTCGGCGAGCGGGTGGTCGCTGCGCTCGGACCGATGGGCATCGCGCTGGGCAAGGCCGAGCCCGAAGGCGGCGCGGATATCGAGGCGATCATCGCAAAGCAGAAGCTGGCATTGATCAGCCTGAGCCAGGACGGCACGCATTACTTCGATCTGCACCACACGCCCGACGATACGCTCGACAAGATCGACCCTGTGATGCTGACGCAGAATGTGGATGCCTATGCTGCGGTGCTGGGCGTAGTGGCAAACGAAGCGGGGGTGATTGCCCCGCTGGAATGAGCGGGCGGCCCCGCCTCATCGCCCCGTCTGGGCGGCAGGTGTAACGCATCTGCAACAGTCGGGAGACGACACGGCGGCGTTGTCCACGAGGCGGTTGACCCCCGCGCTGCGTCGCAGCAATGAACGGTCTGGAGGCTTGGGGGCGAGCCTTGCAATCCCATAGCGAGCGATCAGCGCCAGCTTGCCCCGGCATGGCCAATCTGTGCGGAGTTCTGCGATGTCCAAGACCATTGTTGCCCTGTTGTCCTCGACCGCCGCGCTCACGCTTCTGGCCACGCCCGCCATGGCGCAAGAGGCGTCTGCCGCGCCTGCCGAAGCTGGCGATGCCCTTTCGGTGATTACCGTGACCGCGCAGCGCCGCGCGGAAAACCAGAAGGACGTGCCGATTTCGGTGGCAACCGTGCAGGGCGACACCTTGCAGGCGATCAGCGGCGCGGGCGCGGATATCCGTGCGCTGTCGGGCGCGGTGCCCAGCCTCAATATCGAAAGCTCGTTCGGGCGCAGCTTCCCGCGCTTCTACATCCGCGGCCTTGGCAACACCGATTTCGATCTCAACGCCTCGCAGCCGGTCAGCCTCGTTTACGATGACGTCGTGCTCGAGAACCCGATCCTCAAGGGCTTTCCGATCTTCGACCTGCAAAGTGTTGAAGTATTGCGCGGTCCGCAAGGCACTTTGTTTGGCCGCAACACGCCGGCGGGCATCGTCAAGTTCGACAGCGTGCGCCCCGATGCGAACAACAATTACGGCCGGATCAGCTGGGGCCGGTTCAACACGGTCAACGCCGAGGCCGCCATGGGCGGCGAGATCAACGAGAAAGTCGCGATCCGCGTATCCGCGCTCTTTCAGCACCGCGACGACTGGGTCGACAATCTCGACCAGCCGGGCAACAAGAACCTTGAAGGATTCGACGATTTCGCCGCGCGCGTCCAATTGCAGGCCAAGCCGGTCGAGGATCTGACGATCCGCCTCGTCGGCCAGTTCCGCAAGCTCGATGGCACCGCGCGCGTGTTTCGCGCCAATGCCTTTGCCCGGGGCAGCAATGCGCTGATCGGCCTCGGCGGCCCCGGCACCCGGTTCGAGCGCAACCAGACGCGCGCCGACGGCCTCAATTTCCAGAATCTTGAAACCTACAACGGCACGCTCAACGTCTCGTTCGATGCCGGCCCGCTGACGATCACCTCGGTCACCAGCTACTGGAACGGCAACCTGCAGAGCCGCGGTGATATCGATGGCGGCTTCGGCAACCAGTTTGCCCCAGCGCAAGGGCCGGGCTTCATCCCGTTCTCGGCGCAATCGCAAGACAACGTGCCCGGCGTCGATCAGTTTACGCAGGAGCTGCGCTTCGCCTCGAACGGCAAGACCGGGCTCGGCTATCAATTCGGCGTGTTCTACTTCAACGAGAAGCTGAGGATCGAAAGCTTCGATTTCGGCGCGCCGACCGACACCGCGCCCGCCGCGATCGCCCTGCAGCGCCAGGCGAGCGAAGCGGTCGGTGTGTTCGGTTCGCTGAACTACACCTTCGACAACGGCGTGCGGCTGGCTGGCGGCGTGCGCTACAACCACGATACGCGCAACCTTGTCGCCTCGCGCCCGGTCGATACGCGCCCCGGCTTCCTTGGTTTCGGCGGGCCGGTCGGGCCGCAGCGCGCCAATGTCAAAGCCAATGTGGTGACGTGGGACGTCTCGGCGGTCTATCCGGTGACCAACGAGGTCAACCTTTTCGCCCGTATCGCCAAGGGCTATCGCGCGCCCTCGATCCAGGGCCGCCTGGTGTTCGGCCGCACGCTCTCCGTGGCCAATCAGGAAACGCTGATGAGCTACGAGGGCGGGCTCAAATCCGAGCTGATGGATGGGCGTCTGCGCTTCAACCTCACCGGTTTCTACTTCGATGCCGACGACTTGCAGCTGACGGCGGTGGGCGGCGCTTCGAACTTCACCACGCTGGTCAACGCGAACAAGGTCGAAGGCTACGGCTTCGAGGCTGAAGTGCAGACCAAGCCGGTGACCGGGCTGACGCTGACCGGCGGCATCGCCTACAACAAGAACCAGATCAAGGACCCCAACCTGTTCGTCGGCGGCTGCGGCGGCGGGTGCACGGTGCTCAACACGCAGCGCCCCGGCACGCCGGGCGTCTTCTCGATCAACGGCAACCAGCTGCCGCAGAGCCCGCAGTGGACGGCCAACTGGACCGCCGGCTACGCGCTGCCGGTCGGCAGCGGCGAAGTCTATGCGTTCACCGACTGGACCTATCGCTCGAAGATCCAGTTCTTCCTCTACCGTTCGGTCGAGTTCAGCGACAACAACCTGGTCGAGGGCGGCCTGCGCGCGGGCTATCGCACCGACCGGTTCGACATCGCGGGCTATGTCCGCAACATCACCGACAACGTCTCGGCGGTAAGCGGCATCGATTTCAACAACCTGACTGCCATGGTCAACGAGCCGCGCATCTACGGCATCGAAGTCGGCGTGAAGTTCTAGACTCGACTGCCTTGTTTAGGGGTCACAGCGGCACCGGGCGACCGGACCCCAGCGGCGCGTCGCGACGCTGGGGTCCGGCGACGCCGTTATCATAGACATCACCTTATTCCCCTAAGGCGAGATCGGTGCGCCGATCTTCGATGTCTCTCGCCATCTTCAGGATGTGCGCCTTCGCTTCCAGAAGATTTCGTGGCTTGCGATTCCAATCAGGGTTGGGAAACTGGTCAAGAGCTTTCGCGATGTTGTTGTCATTGAGAAACGCCGGATCGGGCGTTGCCGCTGCAAGCGAAGCAAGCGGCGCCAGAAACACATAACCGTCGAATAGATCGCCGAGAGTGAGATCGAGATCACACAACCCGTAGTAACTTCCCTCCCGGATCGTCCCGGCCGCAGCGCCCCGTAAATCAAAGCCGATCGGACGGTTGCCATTGGCGCGCATCAAACGCTCAACTTCACCACCGCCCGGCTGGACAAAGCGATGTTCTGCGCGCGGCTGGGCGGGCAGGGCTTGATGAAACATGATGTTCGTGATGCGATTTCCATAGGCGCGAAACAGGCGATTGCCGAGCGCGTTATGGGTCCGAAGGCAAAATCCGTCGCTATCGTTCTGCGTTTGGGGCATTCCAAAGCGCGTGAAGGCATGCAACGTGCCGGTCAGCACCAGTGCCTTTTCGCCGCGATCCAGAATCTCGCGGGAAATCACGTTCGCACGGAAACCGTCGACCGTTCCGCGCGGGAAGACACGCTTCAGGTCCTGCGGCGTTCCGGCACCCAGATATCCGCGCCAATCATAGATATAACTCATATTGACAATGCGGAACGGCTTTTGTCCCGGTGCCAATGTTTTGTTGAAGGTCCAGGCGGCCCGATAAAGCGCGCGATATTCCTTCCAGCTCCACATCGTGTTGTAGTTAAACATCAACCTGCTTGCGGCCGCTTCATTATATTCAGGAGCGGTAACAAGGGCATCAAGCTCGGCCTGATCCTCGGCCGCACCAAACTCCATCACGAGATTGCGCACACCGGCGGCATGCAGTTTCGGGATCAGGCCTGCGACGAACTCAAGATGCTGCTTGATCGCGTGATCCTCGCCCAACAGGACGACGTCGGCTCGCACAAACCTGGCCAAGAGATAGTCGTCGGGTGCCGGGGCATGGAGGACATCGGCAGCTGAAGGATCGGCGTGAGCCGGGACGCGCGCTGCCGCGCCTGCCAGCTGGGCGTCGCTGGCAAGCGATGCCGAGGCGATCAGCGCTCCGGCCACGATCAAGTCAATGCGCACCGAAAGCCGCTCCGAAAGGTCTTGCAATCAGCATACCAGACGGCGCCCGCAGGTCGACCTGTTTCCGATGGCATCAGGCTCCAAAGCCCGCGCAGATGCAAAGGCCTGACCCCCCATCGGCGAGGGTGTCAGGCCTCTGTCAGTCCCCTGCCAGCTCAGGCTCTAAAGCCGCTCGATGATGATTGCCGGGGCCATACCGCCTGCCGCGCACATCGTGACAAGGCCATAGCGCCCGCCCGAACGCTCCAGCTCGTCGAGCGCAGTGCCGATCAGGATCGATCCGGTCGCGCCGATCGGGTGGCCCAGCGCCATCGCGCCGCCGTTGATGTTCACTTTGGCGCGGTCGAGGTCGAGATCGCGGATGAACTTCTCCGCCACCACGGCGAACGCCTCGTTGATTTCCCACACGTCGATATCGTCCTTGGTCAGGCCCGCCTTGGCCAGCACCTTCTTCGCAGCGGGCACCGGCGCATTGAGCATCAAGGTGGGATCATCGCCCTGGTTGGCATAGGCGACGATGCGCGCGCGCGGCTTGAGATCATGCTTTTCGGCATATTCCTTCGAGGTGATCAGCAGCGCCGCCGCGCCATCGACCACGCCCGAAGAATTGCCGGCATGGTGCACCGGCTTGATCTCGACATCGGGATAGCGGCGGTTGATCTGCTTGCGGAATGTAACCCCGCCGCCCAGGTCGAAGTCCATCATGCCAGCGAAAGCAGGCTTCAGGCTGGCAAGCCCCTCGGCGGTGGTTTCGGGGCGGGGGAACTCTTCGCGGTCGAGCGCCACCGAGCCGTCCTCGTTGAGCACCGGCACGACCGACTTGGCAAAGCGGCCTTCCTTGATCGCCACATCGGCGCGCTGCTGGCTGACCAGCGCCAGCGCATCGAGCGCCTCGCGGTCGATGCCCTCGATCGTGGCGATGGCATCGCCGCAGATACCCTGGTGCGATTGCGGGTGGATCTCGTCGAGCGCCTTGTTGCCCGATCCCATCAGCCGCGGGGGGAAGCCGGCATTGGCTTCGGCCGCGGCATGCGCGGCGGTAAAGCTCATCATCTCGGTGCCGCCCGCGATCACGCAGTCTTCCATGCCCGACATGACCGAGGCTGCCGCCAGGTTCACCGAGGTGATCCCGCCGCCGCAGAACCGGTCGAGCGTGGTGCCGCTGGCCGAAATATCATAGCCCGCCGCCAGCGCCGCCATGCGCCCGAGATCGCCGCCCTGCTTGCCCACTTGCGAAGAAGTCGACCAGATGATGTCGTCCACCGTGGTGGTATCGAGATGGTTGCGCTCTTTGAGCGCGCCGAGCACGGTGGCGGCCAGATGCTGCGGATGCAGGTGCGACAGCGCGCCCTTGCCCGGCTTGCCCACGCCGCGCGGCGTGCGGACAGCATCGATGATGTAAGCGTCGGTCATGCGTGTTCTCCCAAACAGTTAACCGATCGATTAAGCTACTCGGACGGCGCGTGCAAGCGCGAAGCTTAGCGCTGCGATAGCAGTCGCCGCCACAGGATATAGGGCAGGATCGATGCGTGGTCGTCGGTCCATGCCGGGCCTTCCGGCGGCATCAGCGCCCGCCAGCGCGGATCGCCGCCCGCCCCGGTCAGCTTGCGCAAGGTCTCAGGCCGGCGGGAGAGCGCGACCCACAGCGAGGGTCTGGTCAGCGCGCTGCTTCTGGGGCGGTCGAGAAGCCGCAGGGCCGATAGTCCGCGATCCTTGGCCAGCGCCGCAATGGCAGGCTCGAGCCGCATGAAGCGGTTGGAAATGTGGATCAGCAGCACGCCGTCCTGCGCCAGCGCGCCGGTATAGATGCCGATAGCTTCTTTGGTCAGCAGGTGGAGCGGGATGGAATCGGAGGAGAACGCATCGACCGCCAGGACATCGAACCCGGCGCCGGGCATCTTGGCCAGTTCCAGCCGGGCGTCGCCGATGATCACCCGGGCCCCCGGGGTGCAATCGCTCATGAACGTGAACGTGCCGTCGCGCGAATAGTCCCAGACCACCGGGTCGATCTCGAAAAAGGTCCAGCGCTGGCCGGGATGCGCATAACACGCGAGCGACCCTCCGCCCAGGCCGACCACGCCGATCCGCGCCTGCGGGCCGAACATCGCCGGCGCTTTGGCAAATACCAGGCCCGCGCCCGAACTTGCGCCGTAATAGGAGAGCGGGGTGCGGCGCAGCGCGGGTTCGAGCGACTGCACGCCGTGCAGCGTCGTGCCGTGTAGCATCTCGCGCGTGTTGTCGGTGGGGTTGTCCTGAATGCGGTAGATTCCGAAGTAGCTGCGCCGCGTATCCGATTTGGCGAGGCTGGCGATGGTTTCAACGCCCCCTTGCGCCAGCACCAACCCGCACAGCAGCACGACGAAGAGCGCGCGCCATGCCATGCAGGCGATGGCGATCAGCACGACCATTGCCAGCAGCACAAACCGGATGCCCGGCGCACCGCGCAATGCCGCCTGATCGAAGAGCTGGGCACACACGATCAGACCCACTGCGGCGAGGCCGACAGCGAACAGCCGCCTGCGCGCCGCCGAAAGGCCAAGGCGGGTGGGCCAACGCGGTGCAGCGGGTAACGGCACCAGCAGCGCGGCTGCCAGCAACAGCAAGGGATGCTCCCACGCCCAGTTGAAGACCAGCGGGGCGACCAGCGCGGTAAATGCGCCGCCCAGCGCGCCGCCAAGCGACATGTAAAAGTAGAACTTGGTAAGCTGGCTGACAGGGGGCCGCAGGCTGTAAAGGCGGCTGTGCAGCGCGGTGCAGATCGCGAACAGCAGGATCAGGGTCAGCAGCAGCAGATAGAGCGAGGCTTGCTGCCGCGAGCTCATCATCACCCGTGCGCCGACCAGCATCAGCACCGGCGTTGCGGCCACAATCGCCCCGGCCATCGTCTGGCGGCTGGCAAATGCGGCGATGAAGCTCAACAGATAGAGCGCCAGCGGAATGACCCATAGCAGCGGCATCGCGACGATATCGGTGGTGAGATGTGTCGTGGTCGAGAGCATCAACCCCGACGGAACCGCCGACAGCGCCAGCCACAGCGCGATCCGGCCGCGCCCGATCGGGGTTTGCGCCAATGCCGCCTGCTTCGCTGGCACCTGCGGCGCTGCGCCCGCATCGCGCCGGGTCCACGCGGCAAGGCCCACCAGCGCAATGAGGATGCAAAAGCCCGCCGACCATGCCCACACCTGCACGCGGGTGCTGAGCGACGGCTCGACCAGCAGCGGATAGGCCAGCAATCCGGCAAAGCTGCCGAAATTCGAAATGGAATAGAGCCACCAGGGCTCGCCCGCTTCGGGATCGGCGACATACCAGCGCTGCATCAGCGGTGCCTGCGCCGATACCAGCCCGAACACCGGGCCGATCGAAACCAGCAGCAACAGCGGAATGAACAGGACCTCGAGCCCCTGCCGCACCGGCACCCAGTCGCGCAGCGCAATCGGCAATGTCAGCGCCGCGAGCAGCAGCAATCCGATGTGGATCGCCGCCTGGGCTTTCAGCGGCTTGCTCGAAAGCCACAAGGCATAGCCATAGCCCGCGAGCAGCAGGGTCTGGTAGGTCAGCATCGCGCTGTTCCAGACACTCGGCGCCCCGCCAACCAGCGGAAGCGCCAATCTGGCCACCATGGGCTGCACCAGAAAAAGCAGGAAGCTGCCCGTAATGATCGTCGCGAAGAAAACGGCGCGCGGATTGGGAGCAAACATCATTCGCCAAAGATTACAGAGACACTTTAAAGTATGGTTAAGCTTTCCCAAAAGCACGCCGTAGCAGGGCGTCCCTTATATCCAATTCAGGAATGCCCCCTGCCGGCCGCCGCGCTCACTTGCGGGTGAACACCACCTTGCCGCCAAACAGCGTCATCATGCAGCGCATGTCCTTCAGCGCGGCAGTGGGCACTTTATAGGGATTGCGGTCCCACACCGCGATGTCTGCCAGCTTGCCCACTTCGAGCGAACCGGTCTCTTTGTCCAGAAACAGCTGCCGCGCCGCCCAGAGCGTGTGGCTGCGCAGCGCGGTCTTGATGTCCGCCGCTTCGGCCGTGCCGAAGGGGGCCTTGCCGAAACGGTCGCCGTCCGGTTCGCGCGCGACCGAGGACCACAGGCCATAGCGCGGCGCATAGGGCGTGACCGGATAGTCCGAGCCGTCGCTGTAGATGATCCCCCGCTTGGCATAAGTCGCATAGGGCATCATCCGGGCGCTGCGTTCCGGACCCCATCCCGCCGCCAGCGCATCGCCGAGAAACCACAGAAACTCCGCCTGCGCTTCGGGATAGCCCGAATCATAGGTCTTCTGGAGGTTCACCATAACGTCGAGGGCATGGGCGGTCGGCAGATTGGCGTGGATCAGGCTGTGGCGCAGGCCCAGCTTCGGCCACTTCTTCAGCGCCTCGGCATAGGCATCGACCGCCGTGTCGATCGCCCGGTCACCGATCGCGTGCGTGCCGATCGGCATGCCTTCCCGGGTGAACAAGTCCACCATCTGGCGGTAGACGTCGGTGCCCATCATCGCAAAGCCGGTGCCCGGATTGGCATGCGATGCATCGGTCTCGAACGGCTGGTACATCCACGCCGTCCGCCCCGCGCCCGATCCGTCGAGGAAGATCTTGACCCCGCAGACATCGAGATTGCGCCCCTTCAATCCGGCCACCTCGCGCTTGCGCTGGCGATAATCGTCCACCGCCGCGCGCGCCGCCGTCATGTCGGTCTGCGCGAACGTCAGTGTGCAGACATGCATCGTCAGCGGTGCCTGCCGCGCCGCAGCGGCATAGACATCCCATTGCAGGCGCCCGGTGCGCGGGTCCTTGAAGCCGGTCAGCCCCTCGGACAGCGCCCCCTCGATCACATGCGTCAGCCCCTTGGCCCGGGTCGCAGCGTCGACCGGCGGCACCAGTTTGTCGAGCACGTCCTGCGCGCTGTCATAGATCACGCCGGTCAGCGCGCCGGCCGCGTCCTTGTCGAAGCGCCCGCCCGCCGGATCGGGCGTCTGCGCCGTCACGCCCGCCAGCTTCAGCACCGCGCTGTTGACCAGCGTATAGTGCCCGGTCGTATTGCCCAGCGCAACCGGATGCCCGCCCGATGCCGCATCCAGCTCGGCCAGGCTCGGCGGGCGGTGCTCGGCAATCCGGCTCTCGTTCCAGCCCGACCCCGTCAGCCACGCCCCCGCCGGCAACTCCGCCGCGCGGGCGCGCACCCGCGCCAGAAAATCGGCCACGCTCGAAGCCTCGCCCAGCTGCAGGTTCGCCACCTCGTCGATGCCGCCTTCGAGCGCATGCGCATGCGCGTCGATCATGCCCGGCGTTGCGGTCTTGCCCGCCAGATCGATCACTTTGGTCTTGGCGCCGATATAGGCCGCGATCGCCTTGTCGCTGCCCAGCGCCACGATCCGCCCGCCCCGGATCGCCATCGCCTCGACCACGCGGTCGTTGGCATCGACCGTCAGGATCGTGCCGTGATGGAGCACGGTATCGGCCGCCACGGCCCGCGCCTGCGCCGAAGAAGACGCGCCGGCCAGCAAGGCAGCACCACAAAGCATGGCAAATCTGGACATTCTCGGCCCCCCATCAACGAAACGATGCACTACAGGGTGCAACAAGGCTCCACCTTACGATCTGCACCGCATCCGCCAAGTGTTTTTGGGCAAGCGGACGTCTGCGGAACGTCCGATGACATCGCGCGGTCTGCCCGAGTTGCTGAGTATCTTGATAGGCGTAATCGACTGCCAGACGCGCTGCCAAATCCGAGCGAAGTGAGGCTTGCCGCTCGGACCATGCGGCTATAGGTAGCCATTAAACAGTGGGGGTTGGATTATGAAGTTTGTGGCTGCAATTGTTCTGGCGCTTTCCATTTGCAGTCCAGCAGCGGCAAAGGCCGTCAAGGTCATTCAGCCCATTGTCTCTGGTGTGGTGGGTGCCAACCACATCGTCGAGACGCGCGTTTCGCTTAATGAGGCGACCAAAGCCAACTTTGATAAGCTTGAAGCGAAGGCCGCAGCGAAGCGCGAAGAGGCCGGGCTGAAGCCGGTTGAGGCCGCCACAACTTCCAGCGAGCGCCCGAAGCCCGATCAATATGCGACGTTGCCGATTGCGCAAATGTTTCCGTTGGTGGTTGATGACCAAGCACGCGACTGGGGACTGTCTTCGGGGCGTGCAATTCGTCTGGTCGTAACGTTCGACACGCTGAAAACAGCCGATGCGGGCATGGCGATGTTCCTTGGCAGTTCCGACCAACTCGCCGGCCTGGTCGATATCGAGGACGCCGAGACCGGCGAAAAGCTAGGTTCCTTGTACATCGATGTTCTCAATACGCGATCAGGGCTGCTCGGGCTCGCTTTGCGCGGATCAGGGGTGCGGGAAAAACTCGCTTTCGAGTTCTCAAAGAGACTTGTTCAGCAATTGACGGGATCGAAGAATAAGCCAAGGAAGTCCTGATGGCAAAAGTCGCGACGCGCGTTTTTTTTGCGGTTGCCGCGCTAGCTGTCGCACAACCGGTAGCAGCAAAGCGGATTGTCGATTATTCCGTGGATGAGGCGGCCGTTGCGGCCTGGTCGGTCGAACAGGGCGTTCCGGTGGCACCATGGCCAGCGAAAACCGAGCGCACGTTCGCGCTTGGTCTCCCGCCAACGCTTGATCATGATGTTGTATTCGCAGGGATGTATTGCTCTGCGTGGTCACTGAATAATCCGATTTCAAGGCTCATTCGCGTTGGATTTGAGCATTGGGGCAACGTTGCGCCGAGCTCGTTGAAGGTATTGAACCAATCGGTCATCAACATCAAAAATGCGTCGACCTTTATGCGGTGTGTCGGAACAGGTGAGTTCAAAGCGATCTGTCTCACCCGCGTAACCATTGATGCGGACGTTGCCGCAAGTGAGACGGCACCCGTCCGCTCGGTTCACGTTTCCGTTGAGAAAGCTGCAAAGGCGAGCGGCGTCTGCGCAGGCCTTACGCGCGGCGTCGCTTTGATCAGCCGTGCCGCCGTCGTTGAACTGATGGCATCGGTTGATCGAGAGAGTCAGCCTGCCAAGGATTGAGGTTCGGGATCGCGGCGTCAACCCAGCGCCATTTTGCCAAAAACACCAAGGCGTTTAATTGGTCTTTTGCTGGTCAGGTTACGCCGCAACAAATCTCGATTCTGCGGCTGCCATCTGGCTGCCCGTCCTTTCGCCTTTCCTACATTGCCGCGCCTATGCCAAAGTCCCGGCATGGCCCATTCTCCCCGCATTTCCGCCCTTCTTTCCCGCCGAGGGCCGCGCCGGAAGCCCTGCGGAGTTTGTGCTCTGGACTGTGTAAACTATGTAAACTTAGCCCGATTGCGTCCCCGAATCGTCCTCGCCGTTTTGCCCGAACGGCAACCCTCGACAACGCTCCCTTGCCAATCCTATGCTGCGCGCCTGATCGGAAATGAAGGAGCGCCCGCGCATGCTGCATGATGATTTGCTGAGGCAGGCCGAGGCGCTCGCCGAACCCATTACCGCGCTGCGCCGCGCGATCCACGCCGAGCCCGAGCTGGGGCTGCAAACCCCGCTGACCGCGGCCAAAGTCCGCGCGGCGCTGGCGCATCTGCCGCTGACGTGGCGCGAGGGGCCTTCGACCACCGGGCTGGTCGCGACATTGAAGGGCGAGGCCGGAGAAGGCCGCGAAGGCAGACGGCGCGTGCTGCTGCGCGGCGATATGGACGCGCTGGAGATGCCCGAGGAAACCGGGCTGGAATTTGCCTCCACTTTTGCCGGGCGGATGCATGCCTGCGGGCATGATGCACACACCGCGATGCTGGCGGGTGCGGCCGAGCTGCTCTGCGCGCGGCGCGCAGGTCTGGCCGGTGAAGTGCAATTCATGTTCCAGCCCGGCGAGGAGGGCTTCCACGGCGCGCGCTTCATGATCGAGGACGGCCTGCTCGAGCCGCGCGCCGATGCGGCCTTTGCGCTCCACATCATGCCCAACAGCCCGCACGGCGTGATCGCCGGGCGCGCCGGGCCGCTGCTCGCTTCGGCAGACAGGTTCGAGATCACCGTGGCGGGCGCGGGCGGCCATGCCTCGATGCCGCACGATACCCGTGATCCGGTGCCCGTGGCCTGCGAGATCGTCAGCGCGATCCAGACCATGGTGACGCGGCGCTTTTCGGTGGCCGATCCGGTGGTGGCGACCGTTTCCAAGATCGCTGCCGGCACGGCGTACAATGTGATTCCCGATAGCGCGTATCTGCTCGGCACGATCCGCACGCTCTCGGCCGCAAGCCGCGCGCGGCTGCATGCGGAGTTGGCCAACCTCGCCGATCATATCGCGGCGGCGCACGGGCTGAGCGCCGCCACCACGTTCGTGCCGGGCTTTCCGGTCACGGTCTGCGATGCCCGCGCGGTCGATCTGGGCGAGGCGGTGGCGGAGGAGATCGCGGGGGAGGGCCGCTTCCAGCGCCTCGCGCATCCGATCATGGGCGCGGAGGACTTTGCCTATGTGCTCGAGCAGACGCCCGGCGCGATGTTCTTCCTCGGCGTGGCGCACGAGGGGGCGGACTGGAAAAGCTGCTGCAGCATCCATTCGACCCGCATGATGATCGACGAGAGCGTCATGCCGCTGGGCGCTGCGATGCTGGCGGGGTGCGCCGAGCGGTACCTGGCGCGGGGCTGGGCCTGAGCGCGAACCATAGCCTTCGGGCATTGGCTTGATGCGAGAATGCTATTCGCAATTGTGCCCCGATTGGCGGAAAAGGGCGCGCAGCCCGCCGGGATCGGCGGAGCCTTATGGAGATTGTCTCATCCTGCTTTGCCCCTTTCTCCTCGCATTCGTCGGTTCGAATGGCCTTGTCACACCCGCCGCCGTGCTGGCCGTTGTTGCGGCCAACTAAGCCATGATGGCGTCGGTCCAGCTTGCCAGCCTCGCGTTTCTGATCGCGGCGGTGTGCGCCGCGATCATGGGCTATGCGATGCAGCGGGGCGCTACCTGCATCGTGGCGGCGGTCGATGAGGTGATGACGAAGCGCCGTGCCAACCGTTTCCTCGGCCTGGTCGAAGCCGCCGTGTGGGTTACCGGCAGCCTGCTGGTCTGGCGGATGCTGGGGGGCAAGATCATGCTGTCGATCGGCTATCCCTCGACGTTTTCGACCATCGCGGGCGGCCTGCTGCTCGGCCTTGGCGCGCTGATCGCGCGCGCCTGCGTGTTCGGGGCCATTGCCCGTTTCGGATCGGGCGAGTGGGCCTATGTGCTCACGCCCATCGGCTATTATCTGGGTTGTGTCTCGCTTTGGCCGCTGATCGGCCATTACCCGCCGCGCCATGTCACCTCGCCGCTGCTCGAGGCCGATTGGTTGCTGGTGCCGTTTGCGGTGTTCGCGGCGTGGCGGGTGATCGGCGCATTCCAGGCAGGCCGCGCCGGGATGCTGGCCGGGCATGTGTGGCACCCGCACCGGGCAACCGCGGTGATCGGCATCATGTTTGCGGTGTCGCTGATCGCGATCGGTCCGTGGGCCTATACGGTCGCGCTGCAGACGCTGGCGCGGGGCATGAACGGCGGGGTGATGGTCGAGCTGGTCTTGCTCGGCATCCTTTGTGCAGGCGCGGTGACAGGCGGTTGGACGGCGGGGCGGCTCAAATTGCAGTGGCCGACGCGCGCGGCGCTGGTGCGCTGCCTGCTTGGCGGCATGCTGATGGGCTGGGGCAGCCTGCTGATCCCGGGCGGCAACGACGAACTGCTGCTGGTCGGCATTCCGCTGCTCCAGCCCTATGCCGCGCTGGCGGTGGCAAGCATGGCGCTGGCCGTTGCGCTGGGGCGCATCGCAGAGCAAAGGTTTGGCGCGCTACCGGCAGAGCTGGCCGAGCTGCGGTAGAGCCTTTTTGCCTTTCCTACATCGCCGCACGCGGGCATGGCCGGATCATGGTCCAATCCTACCGCAGTTCTGCGCTTTTTGATTTCGCCGGGCCGCTTGCGGGTTTGTGCTCTGGACTGTGTCAACTATGTCAACTTGGCCCGATTCGCGGGGTTTTGCCGCAAAGCCGTGGCGGCCTGGCGCGCGGTTCTTCGCGGCGTCGTGGCAGGCGCTTCGGATTGAAACCTTGCTGTCGTGCCGGGCTGGCATGGAGGAGCGAAACCTGACAGGGGTGCCATGATGGAAAACCGGGTTCTTGCGCTGAGCGGCATTCACAACTTTCGCGATTACGGCGGCTATGGCGCGCGGGGCGGGCGGTTGCGCGGCGGCTATCTGTGGCGCTCGGGCCACCATTGCGGGGCGAGCCCGGATGATCTGGACGTGGTCAACCGGCTGGGCATCGCCGTAGTGATCGATCTGCGCGGGGACAGCGAGCGTGCCGCTTTCCCCTGCCTGCGCCATGATGAGTTTGCGGGCGAAGTGCTGTTCCATCCCGGCGAAACTGCCGGTGGCCATGGCCGCGCCGCCCACGAGGAATTTGGCGCTGGCATCCGGACAGCCGAAGATGCGCGCACCGCGATGCTGCGGCTGTACGATACCTTGCCGTTTCGCCCGGTGCTGGCGCGCACGTTCGGGCTTTATCTGCAAGCGCTGGCGCAGCGCGATGCGCCGAGTCTTCTGCATTGCCTCGCGGGCAAGGACCGCACCGGGCTCGCCGCCGCGCTGGTCCATGCGCTGTTAGGCGTGCATCACGACGACATGATGGCCGATTATCTGCTGACCAACACGGCGGGCGATTCCGAAGCGCGCATCGCGGCGGGGGCGGCGAGCGTCCGCTCGGGCTTTGGTCCGGCGATGGACGATAGCGCGGTGCGGATGATCATGTCGGTCCAGCCCGAGTTTCTCGACCGGTCGTTTGACGCGATCCGGGCGGCGCATGGCTCGGTCGAAACCTATGCCGCAGCGGTGCTCGGCGCGGATCAGGACACGGTGCGGCGCATCGCGGCCAACCTCGTCATTTAGGGCATGGGCAAAATCCGGTAACATTCTCCGGCGCGGACTCGTATTGCAAAGAATGTCGCCCTATTTTGCGGGTCCAACCGGAGATTTCGATGCCCACGACGCACACCACCCGCATGCTCATCATCGGCTCCGGCCCGGCTGGGCTCTCCGCCGCGATCTATGGCGCACGCGCAGGGATGGCGCCGATCGTGGTGCAGGGGCTGCAGCCGGGCGGCCAGCTGACGATCACCACCGATGTCGAGAACTATCCCGGTTTCCGCGACGTGGTGCAGGGGCCGTGGCTGATGCAGGAAATGCAGGCGCAGGCCGAGCATGTCGGGACGCGGATGCTGTGGGACACGATCCTTTCGGTCGATCTCGCCAGCACGCCGTTTCGCGCGGTGGGCGACAGCGGCGACATCTATGAGGGCGATGTCGTGGTGATCGCGACCGGCGCGCAGGCCAAATGGCTTGGCGTTCCGGGCGAGGTGGAACTCGGCGGCAAGGGCGTGTCGGCCTGCGCCACGTGCGACGGCTTTTTCTATCGCGGCAAGAAAGTGGTGGTGATCGGCGGCGGCAATACCGCGGTCGAGGAAGCGCTCTACCTTACCAATCACTCGCAGGACGTGACCTTGATCCATCGCCGCGACAGCTTGCGCGCCGAGAAGATCCTGCGCGACCGGCTCCTGGCGCATCCAAACATCAAGGTGCTGTGGAACAAGGCGGTGACACGGTTCAGCGGCGATCCGGCGAGCGGCGGCCTGCAGGCGGTGGAGATGATCGACACCGTGACCGGCGAAGCGTCGTCGATCGAAACGCACGGCGCGTTCGTGGCGATCGGCCATGCCCCGGCAACAGAGTTGTTCAAGGGCCAGTTGGAGCTTGACGAAAACGGCTACCTGATCGTCGAACCGGGCACGCCCAAGACCGCGATCCCCGGCGTTTTTGCATGCGGCGACGTGATGGACCACGTCTACCGCCAGGCCGTGACGGCGGCGGGCACGGGCTGCATGGCGGCGCTCGACGCCGAGCGGTTTCTTGCAGAGCGCGCCTTCGCCGAGGTGCAGCGCGAGGCGGCGGAGTAACGCCTAGCGCGCGGCTTCGATCAGGCGCTCGGTCAGCCATGCCTGCGCCGCTTCGCCGCTGAAGCTGTGCGACGCGCCGTCAAGGCGCCGGATGCGCGGGTCGCGCTTTGGCCAGCGCGCCTCGAACAGTTGTGCGGTGCGGTCTGCGCCGGCGAGAAGGATCGTCACCTTGCCACGGAAACGGGCGAGGCCCGCTGCGATCTCGCGGGACAATTCCGAACCGGTTGGCCCTGCGGCCGAGGCCTTCAACCCTTGCAGAAGCTTGCCCACCTTGACCTTGCCGCCAAGCAGCCGGAGCAGTTCGCGCGGGTCTTTCAGTTTGGCGAGATAGCGCGCGCGCAGCGCCGCCGGGGCATGGACGGGCGGGGCGCTCTCGTCGTCGATGGTCCACGGATTGGCCAGCACCATGCCATCGAAACCAAGCGCCGCGCCATGCAGCATCAACGCGCTGGCTGCGTCGCAATTGCCGAACGCGATGATCCGGAGCAATTCTGGCGCGGCGGCGCGGAAGGCGGCGAGCGCGGCGGCGATGTCGTCACCGGTATGGCGAAAGCCAGTGTTGGTGCCTTCGCTGTCGCCGATGCCGCGCCGGTCGTAGCGGAATACGGCGATGCCCGCCGCCGCCAGCCGCGCCGCCAGCTTGGCCTGACCGCTCCAAGCGCCGCTGCGGATCTCGTTGCCGCCGGAGACGAGCAGAATGCCGACTTTGCTGCCGCTTTGCGCAGGATCGAGCGTGCCGACCAGCTGCGCGCCCGTGCAGGCAAATGTAAGGTGCTCACGGCTCATGCCGCGATCTCCTGCGCAATGATGTGCGCGAGCGCGTCTGCCTGCTGCGGACTCTCGTCGGGTTCGCTGCGCAGCCACAGCGCGCCGCCTTCCAGCTCGCCCTGGCGGATTTCGCGCGGGCCTGCGACTGGCAATGCCGCTTCGAGTTCGGCGATCAAGGCCGGACCGCAATGGTATCCGGCCAGTTCGAGGCCGCTCTTGCGCCCTTGTGCGATAAGGCCTGCGCTATCCTCGTCGATGCCCTGCTCGCGCGCGGCAATGATCCGGGCGCGCACCAGCTGGCGCAGCAGCGCGCTGCCCTTGGCCGGTTCGTAAACCCAGCCGGGCAGCGCGGCCGGATAGACGAGAGCGCCGCCGCGCACCGCCAGGCCATGCGTCACGCCGAAATGCTGCGCAGCATGCGCCAGTGCAGCGCGCCAGGCGGTGAGGCTCTGCGCCGCAAAGGGCGCGAGGCTTTCGTTGCAGCCAGGCAGATCGGGCAGAAAGCAATCGATGCCCGCCGCATCGAGCCGCCGCATGGTCTCGACCAGCAAGCGGCGGGTGCGGTTCATTTCCTCGAACAGCGGCGGCACGATGAGCAGCCGGTGCGCGCGCGCGCGGTCGAATACCATCGCGGCCTCGTGCGGCGAACCGCCGCTCGCCAGAGAGGGCCAAAGCGCAATCACGCAGCGGCGCGCTTGGCCTGCGTGAAGGCGAGCAGGCTGCCGTAGGTTTCGAGCAGATCGCCATCGACCTCATCATCGTCGATCATGAAGTCGAAACGGTCTTCCAACTCGGTAAGCAGGCCGGCGACCGCCATCGAGTCCAGCTCGGGCAGCGCGCCGAACAGGGCGCTATCAGGTCCCAATGCAGCCGCGCGGGCAGCATCGAGCCCCAGCACGTCACGCAGCACGGTGCGCAGCATGGCATCGGTATCATCGCTGGTCTGGTGGGTCATGCGGCGGGCCTTTGCTTGAGAGCGAGAGTGGGTTCGGTGCGCATGATCTGGCGTGCGGCGAGCTTGGCAAGACCTTTCCACGAGCGGATCGCGGCGGGCCGGTAGTACTCGAGCCGGTAGCGCACGCGCACGCTTTCCATCCAGTCGCGCTTGTAAGGATCATCGCCGGTGCCGAAATCGACCAGCGACACGCGGTCCTGATCGATCACATGCTGAAACATCAACGCGCTGAGCAGCGTGCCGGGCGAATGCTGGCGCGCGGCCTCGTCATGCGCCAGCTTGTGGATGAAAGCGGTGCCGCCTTCCACTGTCCAGAATTGCGCGGCGACCGCGCGGCCATCGATTTCCGCGATGCCAAGCCGCATTGAACCTGCCGCAGCTTCGGCCTCGGCAAAGCGGCGCAGGAACACGGGGCTGCCCTCGCTCGGTTTCCAGCTCAGCTGGTAGATTGCCTCGTAAGCGGCCCAGTCGGCCGGATCGAACGCGGTTTCCAGCCGCAGGCTGACCACGCCTTTCTTGCCCTTGCGGCGCACCGTCTCGCGCAGTTGCCCGGGGCGCGCGGCCCAATAGTCGGCAAAGCAGCGCCCGCCAACTTCGAGCACATGGTTGTTATCGCAAGGCTGCATCTCGCCAAGCCAGCCATTCTCGCGCAGCGCCGCGCGCATCAGCAAGGCTTCGGCTTTCGGCATCGGCGCGAGCGTGAGTGCGCCCGCCGGGGCAAGGCTCTGAGCCAGCGCGCCGAGCAGTTCGGGCATCCGCACAGGGTCGTTGCAGATGGGCCGGACGAAGAAGCTATACCAGTTGGCCAGGGGCGCGAGGCCTCCGGCCTGCTGGCGCAAGGGCAGGACAGCCGCCGCATCGCCTTCACGCGCCACGGCAAGGATGCAGCGATCGGGCGCAAGGCATTCCTGCGCCAGCAGCGACAGCCATTCCAGCCGGTCGAACGGCGCGCTGATCGGCGAGCGGCCGAGCAGGGCGGCCAGCACCGGGTCGGCTAGCGCTTCGTTAATTTCGGCGTGGTAAACAGCCGCCAAATGACACTTCCTTTGCCCTCACATCGTCCGAGACCCCGCTTGCGCGCAGTTCCCGATCCGACAGTCTATCCGCTCGATCACCTCGCGCTGCGCGGGGCTGCCGCCGCGCCGGCGCTGGTGCTCAAGCAGGGCACGCTTAGCTACGAAGCGTTAAATCACCGTGTAGGGCAGATCGCGGCCTGGCTTAGCGCCGAGTCACGCGAGGCGGGCGCGCGGGTGGCGACATGGCTGCCCAAAGGCGAGCTGACCTGCCTGCTGCCGCTGGCCGCCGTGCGGGCGGGCCTTGTGCATGTGCCGATCAATCCGATGCTCAAGCGCGCGCAAGTCGCGCACATTCTGGCCGACAGCGGCGCGGCGGTGCTGATCGCTAACACAGCGCGGCTGCAGACACTGGAGCCGGGCGACAGCGCGCAGGCGCGGGTTATCGAGGAGAGCGCTGCGCTGGCGGCAAGCCATGATTGCGCGCCGCTTGGCCCTTCGGCCGCTGCCGCCGATGCGCTGGCGGCGATCCTTTACACCAGCGGCTCGACCGGGCGGCCCAAGGGGGTGATGCTGTCTGTCGCCAATCTTTGGCTGGGCGCGGTCAGCGTGGCGCATTACCTGAAGCTTGCCCCCGAGGACCGGGTGCTGGCGGTCTTGCCGCTGGCGTTCGATTATGGGCAGAACCAGCTGCTCTCGACGTGGCACGCAGGCGGCACGGTGGTGCCGCTCGATTATTTGACGCCGCGCGATGTGATGAAGGCGGTGGAGCGCGAGCGGATCACCACGATCGCCGCCGTGCCGCCGCTTTGGCTGCAACTGACCGCGCTGGACTGGCCGGTGGAAGTGGCCGCGAACTTGCAGCGCCTGACCAACAGCGGCGGGGCCCTGACCGAGCGGCTGGTGCGCGCGCTGCGCGGCGCATTTCCCACCGCCGCGCTCTATCCGATGTACGGCCTGACCGAGGCGTTCCGCTCGACTTATCTCGATCCCGCGCTGGTGGACGCGCATCCGACGTCGATGGGCCGGGCCATTCCCTTTGCCGAAGTCGTTGTCGTGACCGATCAGGGCGCGCTGGCCGCACCTGGCGAGGAAGGCGAACTGGTCCATGCCGGGCCACTTGTCGCGCAGGGCTACTGGCGCGATGCGGAGCGCACGGCGGAGCGGTTTCGGCCCGCGCCGGTGTTTTGCGCGCATGGTGGCAGGGCAGTGTGGTCGGGCGACCGCGTGCGGCGCGATGCGGCGGGGCTGCTCCACTTCGTCGGGCGGCGCGATGCGATGATCAAGACCAGCGGCAACCGGGTGAGCCCGCAGGAAGTGGAAGACGCGGCGGTGGCGACGGGGCTGGTCGCCGAGGCGGTGGCGCTTGGCCTGCCCGATGCCGCGCTGGGGCAGGCGATCCATCTGGTGGTGCGGGGCGCCGACGCAGGATCGGACGACGCGAGCGAGGCGCTGCGCCGCGCACTGCAGCGCGATGTGCCCGGGTTCATGGTGCCACGCGCGATCCATTGGCGCGATGCCTTGCCGCTTGGCCCCAACGGCAAGATCGATCGCGCCTTGATTTACCAGGAATTAGCGAGCGCCGTGGCAGCAGCCCCGCAATGAAAGCGCTCGGCCCCATTCCTGCAGGATTTGCCGCGATTGACGGCGAGCTGGCGATTGCCGGGCACACGGCGCGCGCGCTGGTTGCGCTCGCGGGGGATACGCCGCTGTTCGTTTATGACGGCGATCTGGTGGCGGCGCGCATTGCCGCCTTGCGCGCCGCGATGCCCGCACGGCTGGCGCTGCATTATGCGGTGAAAGCCAATCCGTTCGCGCCGCTGCTGCGCCATATCGCAGGTCTGGTCGACGGGTTCGACATTGCTTCGGGCGGCGAGCAGGCGCTGGCACTGGCTGCCGGGGTCGATGCGGCGCGGATCAGCTTTGCCGGTCCGGGCAAGCGCGACGAGGCCATCACCGCGGCCATCCGTGCCGGGGTTACGCTCAATCTGGAATCGGCGCGCGAAGCGGACCGCGCGCTCGCTATCGCCGACGCCCTTGGCACCGCGCCCCGGCTGGCGATCCGGGTCAATCCAGATTTCGATATCAAGGGCTCGGGCATGAAAATGGGCGGCGGGGCAAAGCCGTTCGGCATCGACGCCGCGCAGGTGCCCGCGCTGATCCGGCGGCTGTCCAGCGCCGGGTGCGCGTGGCAGGGTTTGCATATCTACGCGGGCAGCCAGGCGCTGGACAGCGCGGCGATCTGCGAGGTGCAGGCGCAGACCCTGCTGCTCGCGGCGCGGCTGGCAGACTCCGCCGGTGTGGCCATTCCGCGCTGCAATCTGGGCGGCGGATTTGGCATCCCCTATTTCCCCGGCGACGCGCCCATCGACATCGGTATGATCGGCGCGGCGCTCGGCGAGCAGTTCGCGCATCTGCCTCCAGTCCTGCAGGAGACCCGGTTCTGCATCGAACTCGGCCGCTATCTGGTCGGCGAAGCGGGCGTTTACCTGACCCGGATTGTCGAGCGAAAGGAGAGCCACGGCGAGGTCTTCCTCGTGACCGATGGCGGGCTGCATCACCAGCTCGCGGCAAGCGGCAATTTCGGCACGGTGGTGCGGCGCAATTATCCCAGCGCGATTGCCACGCGCTTTGATGCGCCAGTGGAGGAAGAGGCCAGCATCGTCGGGTGCCTGTGCACCCCGCTCGACCGGCTGGCGGACAAGGGCGGTTTTCCGCGCGCCGATGAAGGCGATCTGGTCGCGGTGTTCTGCGCGGGTGCCTATGGGGCCAGCGCGAGCCCGGCGCAGTTCCTGGGGCATGGGCCCGCTGCCGAAATTCTGGTCGGCGCTGGCAGTTAACGGTCCGTCCGGACACCGTCCCAATCCGGGACCGCGCCGCATTTCCGCAGGTCAGCGCGGGACAGGTGTGCCACTCCTAACGGTATCTTTACCCTTTTTGGCGATAGCCGAGCGACAAGACCGCCACGTTTCGGCCTCGGCTGGGAATGGCGGAAAATCGAAGCTTGCGCGCCAAAGGACAGTTCATGGCCAAAAATCCACGTCTCGCCGGGCTGTCGGCTGGCATAGCGGCTCTGAGCATCGCGCTTTCGGGCTGCGCTGGCGGCGGCGGTTCGCAATTGCCGCCCGCTTCGTTCGTCGCTCTGCAGGAAGGGCCGGGCGAGCAGTATGTGATCGGCCCGCTCGATGAGCTGACCATCTTTGTCTGGCGCAATCCCGAGCTCGGTGCTTCGGTGCAGGTGCGGCCCGACGGGCGCATCACCACGCCGCTGATCACCGATATGCCGGCGGTGGGCAAAACCCCCTCGATGCTCGCCGAAGACCTCAAGCTCCAGCTTTCGCAATATATCCAGGAGCCGATCGTCTCGGTGATCGTCAACAAGTTTGCCGGTACCTTCAGCCAGCAGGTGCGCATTGTCGGCGCGACCGAAAAGCCCGCATCGATCCCGTTCCGCGCGAACATGACCTTGCTCGACGCGATGATCGCGGTGGGCGGACTTTCGGAATTTGCGGCGGGCAACCGCGCGCGGCTGGTCCGCTTCGACAAGACCACCGGCAAGCAGAGGGAATACGCAGTGCGCATCGCCGATCTGCTGCGCAAGGGCGATACCCGCGCCAATGTGCTGCTGACCCCGGGCGATGTGATCATCATTCCGGAAAGCAGTTTCTGATGGGCTGCCGCGCATGACCAGCATTTTCGAAGAAGTGCGCACAGCGCTCAATGGCATCTGGAACCGGCGCTGGCTGGTGCTGGCGGTCGCATGGGTGGTGTGCCTGATGGGCTGGCTGGTGGTGGCCGGGATCCCCAACAGCTACGAATCCAAAGCGCGCATTTTCGTGCAGATCAACGACGTGCTGACCGACCAGATCGGCATCGGCAGCGACCGCAAGCGCGACATCGAGCGTGTGCGCCAAACGCTGACCAGCGCGGTCAATCTGGAAAAAGTGGTGCGCGCGACGCGGCTGGGCAACAAGATCACCAGCGACAAGCAGATGGATAGCGCGGTCGCCGGCCTGGGCAAGGCGATCAAGGTGGTCAGCCAGCAGGACAATCTTTTCGAGATCAGCGCCCGATCGGGCAGCGGCGCATTTTCCGATGTCGAGAACGCCAAGCTGGCGCAGGACATCGTGCAAAAGATGATCGACATTTTCCGCGAAGAGAATCTCTCCGGAAGCCGCAGCGAGATGAGCGATACGCTGACTTTCATGGATCAGCAGCTGGCAGACCGTCAGCGCGATCTCGAAGTAGCCGAGCAGAAGCGCCAGGAATTCGAAGTCAAGAACGCCGAGACGTTGCCCGGTACCGGCTCGCTCACCGGCAAGATCGAAGGCGCGCGGGCAGAGCTGCGCGGGATCGAATCCGATCTGCTCGCCGCACAGAGCGCGCTCGCCTCGATCAACGGCCAGCTGGCCGGCACGCCGCCCACGCTCTCGCTGCCCGGCACGTTGGGCGGCGCGAAGGGCGCGCTCGCGCAGGCGCAGGCCGAACTCAACGGCATGCGCGCGCGCGGCCTGACCGACAGCCATCCCGATGTGATTGCCCAAAAAGCGCAAGTCCAGTCGCTGATGCGCGCGGCCGCGGGCGATAACGGCTATTCGGGCGGCACACCAAACCCCGCCTATTCCTCGCTCCAGTCGATCAAGGCCGACCGCGAGGCGAGCCTGATCTCGCTGCGCTCGCGCAAGGATTCGATCAGCCAGCAGCTGGCGCGTTTCACCGGCCAGCAGTTCAGCGAGCCGGCGCTGGCCGCCGAAGCGGCGCGGATCAATCGCGATTACGACGTGCTCAAAGAGCAATACGACAAGCTGCTGCGCGACCGGGAGCAACTGCGCTTGCGCGGCCAGGTGGAAAGCCAGCGCGATTCGGTCAAATTCGAAGTGATCGATCCGCCGACCACGCCGCGCAGCCCTTCGGCACCCGATCGTCCGATCCTGCTGATGGTGGTGCTGGTGGCGGGCCTTGGCGCGGGTTGCGGGCTTGCCTTCGCGGTCAGCCAGCTGCGCTCGACATTTTCCACCACCGGCCAGCTCGAACGCTCGACCGGCATGCAGGTGATCGGCTCGATCTCGATGACCATGACCCGCACCGCGCGGGCGCGATACTGGCGGCAGATGCGCTGGTTTGCGGGCGCTTCGGCAAGCCTCGTGCTGGTGCTGTTCGTCCTGCTGATGGTTGAGCAATTGAAGCGCGGCATGGTCGCTTGAGGATGCTGGATTGACAATGACCGACCAGAGCAAGATCCCGCTTCCGCCGCGCAGCGATGGCCCGCAGCCCTCGCTCATCGAGCGTGCCGCCGGCGCGTTCGACTTCCGGACCTATCAGCCACCTGCAGGCTTGCCCGCCGCGCCGGCTCCGCGTGCGCCCGCAGCGGCCGAGGCGTCTGCGGTTGCAGCGGCGAAATCCGCTCCGCCCAAGGCAGATGGGACCGCGCCAGCTTTCGATAGCCGTCCTCCGGCGCAGGCGTTTCGCGGATCGTTCCACCCGATCGACCGGCGCCATCTGCGCGAACAATGCCTGATCGAGCCCGATGGCCCGGTGAACGGCCTGCTCGAAGAATTCCGCATCGTCAAACGGCAGCTCTTGCTCACCGCGGCGGAATCGCGCGCCGGACGATCGGCCCCGCATGGCGAGCGCATCATGGTGTGTTCGGCGCATCCGGGGGAGGGCAAGACCTTTTGCGCGGTCAATCTGGCGCTGTCGATCGCGGCGGAAAAGGATAACGAAGTCCTGCTCGTCGATGCCGACTTTGCCAAGCCGAGCGTTCTTTCCGCGCTCGGGCTGCCGGGCGGTCCGGGGTTGATGGACGCGCTCGTCGATCCCGAACTGCGCATCGAGGACTTCATCTACGGGACCGACATTCCCGGGTTTTTCGTGCTTCCCGCAGGCAACTCGACCGGCGCGGATACCGAATACGTCGCCTCGGCGCGCACCGCGCAGGTGCTTGGCCGCCTGACCCAGCATTCGCCCAACCGCATTGTGATATTCGACAGTCCGCCGGTGCTCGCCGCTTCGCCCGCTTCAGAGCTTGCGTCGCATGTCGGCCAGGCGGTGATGGTGGTGCGTGCAGACACGACCGGCGAGGCCGCGCTGCGCGATGCGGTGAACATTCTCTCAGGCTGCGACGACATCAAGCTGCTGCTCAACTGCACGCGCTTCTCGCCGACCGGGCGGCGCTTCGGTTCCTACTATGGGTACAAGCCATGAACCAGCTTCCCACTTTCCTGCATTTTGGCGACCCCGCCCGGCGCTTGCTGCTGGTCGCGGGCCTTGCCGCCGTGCTCGGCGCGGTGCCCGCCGCGGCGCAAAGCCTGGCCTACGGTGACCCCGGCGATGCGGACACTTCGGCATCGAGCGAGCAGGACCGCAGCCAAGCGGGCCGGGCTTCCAAGCGGACGACCGTGCGTCCTTACATCGAGCTCAATCAAGGCGTGTTCGCGCGGCTCGAGCCTGTGTCCGACGTGCTGACCTATACCTCGGTCGCGGCCGGGGTCGATGTCGCGCTGGCGGGCAGGCGCACCGAAGGCGCGCTCTCGCTGCGTTACGAGCGCCGCTTTGTCCAGGGCGGCGATCTGGGCAACAACGATACGTTTTCGGGTCTCGCGCGGGTGCGCCACGATCTCATTCCGCGCGCGCTGACCATCGAGGCGGGCGGGCTTGCCGCACGCACCCGCTTCGAAGCGGGCGGCACGGCGCGGCTCAATGCCTTGCCCGGCGGCGATCAGGTCAGCCAGGTCTATTCGGTCTATGCCGGTCCCGCGTTCAACACGCAGGCGGGCGACATCGCGTTCCTCGGCTCCTATCTGATCGGCTATACCAAAGTCACCTCGCCCGGCCAGAATGCCGCAGCGCCACTCGCGCAGCCACAGATCGATATCTTCAATCAGTCGGTGGCGCACTCCGCGCAAGTCTCGGCCGGGTTCCGCCCCGGCACGGTGCTGCCGGTAGGGCTGACCGCCAGCGCGGGCTTCAATCAGGAAAGCATTTCCAATCTCGATCAGCGCGTGCGCGATGTGCGCGCCAACGTGCAGGCCACCCTGCCGGTGACGCGAAGCCTTGCGCTGATCGGTGATGTGGGCTGGCAGGAGGTCGTGGTGTCTTCGCGCGATGCGGTGCGCGATGCCAACGGTCTGCCCGTGGTCGGCAGCGATGGACGCTTTGTCACGGACAAATCGCGGCCGCGCACGATCGCTTACGATACCCGGGGCCTGACATGGGATGTCGGCGTGATGTGGCGGCCGAGCCGACGGACCGCGCTCTCGGCCTTTGTCGGCCGCCGCTATGATAGCTGGTCGTACAACGGCTCGTTCTCCTATGTGCCCAATACGCGCAGTTCGTTCAACCTCAACGTCTACGACGGGATCACCGGGTTCGGTTCGCGAGTCGGCGCGGCGGTGCGCGATCTGCCGACCGACTTTCAATCGACGCGCAACCCGTTCAGCGGTGACATCACCGGCTGCGCGCAAGGCACGCAAAGCGGCGGCTGTGTGAACGGCGCGCTGAGTTCGCTGTCGTCCGCCGTCTTTCGCGGGCGCGGGGTGGCGGCCAATTATGGCCTGAACCTCGGCCAGTTCCGCTTCGGGATTGGCGGCGGTTATGACCGGCGCACGTTCATCGGCGCGCGCGGCACCGTGCTCGCGGCCGCCAATGGCCGGGTCGATGAAAACTTCTATGTCAACGCCGGGTTGTCCGGCCCGATTGACCGCCTGTCGAGCTTCAGCGTGGGGGTATACGACAGCTGGTTCAAATCGGGCGATGCCGCCTTCGCCGATGTCAACAGCGTCGGCATCAACGCCGGGATCTCGCGTCAGTTCACGCCCCGCCTGATCGGCAATGTGGCGGCGGGCCTTGATGCGGTAAATCGCAAGGCGGTCGATGACGAACTGGTCGCCACGGGCCTGGTCGGCCTGCGCTACAATTTCTGAGGGGCTGCGATGTACGACGATTTCTATCAGCTGACCGGCCGGCCGTTCCAGCTCACGCCCGATCCCGATTTCTATTTCGAAAGCGGCACGCACCGCAAGGCGCTGTCCTATCTGGGCTATGGCCTTGCGCAAGGCGAGGGCTTCATTGTCATTACCGGCGCGATCGGTGCGGGCAAATCGACGCTCGCGGCGCATCTCATGGCGACGATCGACCGCCAGCGGCTGACCGCCGCGCAGATCGTGACCAGCCGCCTCGATGGCGAGGAACTGGTGCATCTGGCCGCGCGCGCTTTCGGGCTCGACGTGCAAGGGCATGACAAAGCCACCGCGCTGGCGATGATCGAAGGCTTTCTGCAAAACGAGGCGCGCGCCGGGCGGCGCTGCCTGCTCGTGGTCGACGAAGCGCAAAACCTTGCGGTCGACGCATTGGAAGAGCTGCGCATGCTTTCGAACTTCCAGCTCGGCGCGCACCCGCTGTTGCAGATCCTGCTGCTGGGCCAGCCAGAGTTTCGCGAGCTTTTGCAAGGCTCGCCGGCTCTCGAGCAATTGCGCCAGCGGGTGATCGCCACGCACCATCTCGATGCGATGGAGCCGGGCGAGGTCGGCCCTTACGTCGAACACCGCCTGACGCGGGTGGGCTGGCGCGGCAATCCCGCGTTTGCTGCGGATGTGTTTTCCGAACTGGCGCGGGCAAGCGGCGGCCTGCCGCGCCGGATCAACCAGATCGTCACGCGGATCTTGCTGATGGGCGCGGTCGAGCAGCGCACGACCATCGATGCCGCGATGCTGGGCGAAGTGCTCGCCGATCTTGGCCGCGACACGGGTATCGTGTCTGGCGGCGGCGCGGCGGCGACGACGCCGTCGGTTTCGCCGGTCGCCGCGCCGGCGGGGGTTGAGACAGCGGTCGAGGCGCTTGCGGCGCGGCCGGCACCGGTTGCCGATCCGCACGCGGCACTGGCCGGGTTTGCCGCGGCACTGGCCGTGCGCGATGAGCAGATCGCCGAATTGCAGCGCGCGGTCATCGAACTGGCCGATATGCCCGGCGCTCCCGCGCCCGATCTGGCAGAGATCCAACGCCGCCTGGCAACGCTCGAGGTGCGCAGCACCGAGCAGGAAAAGGCGGTTCGCCATATCCTGACGATGCTGATCGAGTGGCTCGAAAGCGAATCCCCCCGGCGTGCGGCCTGACCCGGCCTCGACCCCGATGCTCAGTGCCGGTCTGCCTGTGCTCAACGGGTTGTCGGTCGATGTCGAGGAATGGTTTCAGGTCGGCGCATTCGAGCGGGTGATCAGCCGCGACGATTGGCCCGCGCTCGATTCGCGGGTCGAGCGCAATTGCGATGCGATCCTTGACATGTTCGGTCAGGCCGGGGCCAAGGCCACGTTCTTCACGCTGGGCTGGGTGGCGCAGCGCCATGGCGCGATGATGCGCCGGATCGCCGCTGCAGGCCACGAGATCGCGAGCCACGGCTGGGACCACCAGCGCGTGTTCGTTATGGGCGAGGCCGCCTTTGCCGCCGATATCGCCCGCACCCGCGCGGTGCTCGAAGACACGACCAGCGCAAAAGTGAGCGGTTACCGCGCGCCAAGCTTTTCGATCGATGCCCGCACGCCTTGGGCACATCGCGTACTGGCCGAGCACGGCTATACCTATTCCTCCAGCGTCGCGCCGATCGTGCATGATCACTATGGCTGGCGCGAGGCACCGCGCTTTGCGTTTCGCCCCGTGGCGGGCGCGGCGCTGCTCGAAATCCCGGTGACCACTGCCGAAGTGGGTGGGCGGCGGATGGCGGCGGGCGGCGGCGGGTTCTTCCGCATGCTGCCCTACAGCATTTCGCGCTGGGCGATCCGGCAGGTGAATCTGCGCGAGGGGCGGCCTGCGGCGTTTTATTTTCACCCGTGGGAGATCGATCCCGATCAGCCGCGCATGGCCCAGGCGCCGCTGCGCTCGCGGCTGCGCCACTATACCAATCTCTCGGTGATGGCGGCCAAGCTCGAGCGGCTGCTCGGCGATTTTCGCTGGGGCCGGATGGACGAGCTGGCCGCGCTGGAAGCAGCCGCGCTCGACCGGAAGCGCGCTGCATGAACGCGCCATTTCGCCCGGTGCGCGCGCGCGTGCGTCTTGCCCATCCCGATGATCGCGCGGCGATGGCTCGTTTTCTCGCCGATGAACCGGGGGCTACGCCGTTTCACCGCGCCGAATGGATGGATGCGATAACGGCGGCTACCGGCCACGCGGCCCATGTCTTGCTTGCCGAAACCGATGGAGCGATCAACGCCTTGCTGCCGCTCCATGCCGCGCATTCGCCGCTGTTTGGCCGGGCGCTGGTGTCTTGCGGGTTTGCCGTGGGCGGCGGCGTGCTGGGCGATGCGGCGCACGCGCCCGCGTTGTTCGAGGCGGCGACCGAGCTTGCCGTGCGGCTATCCTGTTCGTCGATCGAGCTGCGCGGCGGGCCGATGCCCGAGGCCGAGGGCTGGCACATCAAGCGCGACAGCCATGCCGGGTTCGTGCTCCCGCTCGCTGCCGATGATGCCGCACAATTGAGCGCCATCCCGCGCAAGCAGCGCGCCGAGGTGCGCAAGGGACTGGCGCACGAGATGGAAGTGCGCATTGGCCGTGATGCCGCCGCGCGCGCCGGGCACTATGCGGTCTATGCCGAGTCCGTGCGCAATCTGGGCACGCCGGTGTTTCCGCGCGCGTTGTTCGAGGAAGTCATCGACCGGTTCGGCAGCGACGCGGATATTCTGACCGTTCGGCATGAGGGAACCCCGGTTGCCAGCGTGCTCAGCCTCTATCATCGCGGCGCGGTGATGCCATATTGGGGCGGCGGGGTGCAGGCGGCGCGCGCATTGCGTGCCAACGATGTGATGTATTACGCGCTGATGTGTCATGCGCGGCAGCGCGGCTGCGACCGTTTCGACTTCGGCCGCTCCAAGACTGATACCGGCGCCTATCATTTCAAGCGCAACTGGGGTTTCGAACCGCAGCCGCTGGCCTATGCGCAATGGACCGCGCACGGCGCGCCGCCGCGCGATGTCAATCCGCTGAGCCCGCGCTACCGCGCCAAAATCGCCGCTTGGCAAAAGTTGCCGTTGTGGGCGGCCAACCGCATTGGTCCCTTGATCGCCTCGGGCCTGGCATGAGCGAGATCCTGTTTCTGGCGCATCGCATCCCCTTTCCGGCGGATCGGGGCGACAAGATCCGCTCCAACCATCTGCTCCATGCCATTGCGGCGCGCTGGCCGGTGCACGTCGGCTGCCTCGCCGATGATGCCGCGGATATGGCGCAGGAAGCCGCGCTGGCGGCGGTCGCGGCCAGCCATTGCCTCGTGCGCCGCTCCACCCCGCTGCCGTTTTGCGCGCTGCAGGCGCTGGCCAGCGGCCTTCCGGTCAGCCTGACCGCGTTCGATTCGGCGCGGCTGCGACGCTATGTCGCGCATGTGCTGGAGGTGCGCCCGATTACGGCGATCTTCGTGTTCTCGGGGCAAATGGCGCAATTTGTGCCCGCCGGATTTGCCGGGCGAGTGGTCATGGACTTTGTTGACGTCGATTCGGCCAAATTCGAAGCCTATGCGCAAACCGGCATGCTGCCACGCCGCTGGCTCTATGCGCGCGAAGGGCGGTTGATGCGCCGCTTCGAGGAAAAGACCGCGCGCCGCGCCGACTGCAATCTGTTTATCACGCGTGAAGAACAGGCCTTGTTCGAAACGCGGCTGGCCGCGCCTGGCGCTGCCGATGTGCGCGCGCTCGGCAATGGCATCGATACGCGGCTGTTCGATCCTGCGCTCGTCGCGCCGGCGAAAGAGCTGGCGAAGCAAGGCGCGGCGATCGTGTTCACCGGGCAGATGGACTATCCGCCCAATGTTGCTGCAGTCGAGTATTTCACACTGGCAGTGATGCCGCTGATCCGCGCGCAGCGGGCGGGCGCAGCTTTCCATATCGTCGGGCGCGCACCCACGGCGTCGGTGCTTGCGCTGGCAGGTGTGAACGGGACCGTGGTAACCGGCGCGGTTCCCGATGTGCGGCCATGGCTGGCCGGGGCCGATCTGGTCACCGCGCCGCTGCGGATTGCGCGCGGGGTGCAGAACAAAGTGCTCGAAGCCATGGCGATGGCGCGCCCGGTGCTGCTGACATCGTCCGCCGCCGCGGGCATCGGCGCGCGCGACGGCGAGCATTTCGCGATTGCCGACGATGCGCCGGCGCTCGCCGCCAGCGCGCTCGCCCTGCTAGGCGATCCGGCGCGTGCGGCGGCAATGGGCGCGGCGGCGCGGTGCTTCGTGGCCGAGCATTGCAGCTGGGAACAGATGCTCACCGCCTTGCCAGAAATCCTGACCGGCCGCGCCGATGCAGCCTGAGGCAATCCTGCCGCCATCGTCCAGTTTGCGGCTGCGGCAGCGTGTTCCGGCGCAATGGCGTGCGCCGCTGGCGCAGCTGGGCGCGGCGTGGGTCGCTCTTTTCTTGCTGTTCCTTCCCGATTGGCGCGATATGGCCGCGCAGTGGTGGGACAGTTCGACCTACAACCACATTCTGCTCATCCCGCTCATTCTGGCCTGGCTGGCGAGCCAGCGGCTGGATGTTGCGGCGCGGATTGTCCCGCGCGGTTGGTGGCCGGGGCTGGTGGTCATGGCGGGCGCATGCTTGCTGTGGGTCCTGGGTGATTTTGCCGGTTTGTCGATCGCCAAACAGCTTGCTGTCGTGGTGATGCTGCAGGCCGCCGCGCTTGCGCTGCTCGGGCCCAGAGTGGCGGCCGCGATGCTGTTCCCGCTCGCCTATATGCTGTTTCTGGTGCCCGCTGGCGACGAGCTCATTCCGTTCCTGCAGACGATCACCGCCAAGCTGACAATGGCGCTGCTCGCGCTGACGCAGATCCCGGCCGAGATCGACGGCGTCTTCATCACCACGCGGTTTGGCTATTTCGAAGTGGCGGAGGCGTGCTCGGGGGTCAAATTCCTGATCGCGATGGTGGCTTATGGCACTCTGGTGAGCAACGTCTGCTTCAAAAGCTGGCCGCGCCGCGCGGGGTTCATGGTCTTGTCGGTGGTGGTGCCGGTTCTCGCCAACGGCCTCAGGGCGTGGGGTACGATCGCCATCGCCGGGATCAGCGGGATCGAATTCGCGTCGAGCTTTGACCATGTGTTCTACGGCTGGGTGTTCTTCGCGCTGGTAATGGCGCTGGTGATGGCGGCGGGGTGGCGGTTTTTCGATCGGCCGGTCGATGATCCCATGGCCGATGCGGCGGTGATTTCCGCATCGCCGCTGCTGGCGCGGCTTGAGCGGCTTGCGGTCCGGCCTGCCGCCGCGCTGGCGCTCAGCACGATGCTGGCGCTGGGCGCGCTCGGCTGGGGGCAGGCGGCTGGCCGGCTCGAAGCGCCGCTGCCTGAAATGCTGGTCTTGCCGCGAGTTCCCGGCTGGCATCTGGCGAGTGCGCCTTCTCGCTATGACTGGGCCCCGCTGCACGGCGGCGCGGACCGGCGGCTCAAGGCGCGCTATGCCGACGCGGCGGGCCACGTGGTCGATATCTCGTTCGCGCTCTATGCCGCGCAGCGCGACGGCCGCGAAGCGGGCGGTTTCGGCCAGGGCGCACTGCCGCTGGGCAGCCGCTGGGCGTGGGAATCGCCAGGCCCCGCGTTTGCCGATGCCAAGAGCGACATGATCCAGGCCCCTGGCCCGGTCCACCGGCTGGCGGCGACCTGGCTGCGCACCGGTGACACGCTGACCGGCAGCAATACCCGGCTCAAACTGGCCAATATCCGCGATCGGTTGCTGCTGCGTGCCCGACCGACCGCCGCCCTCATCATCTCTGCCGAAGCCGGGGAAGGGCCGCCACCCGAGGAGGCCATCCGCGCTTTCACCGCCGCCACCGGGCCGATTGCGCCATGGATGGACCGACTGGCAGCGATCCGGTAAGCGCGCGGAATGTGCGCCATTGCCGGGATTTTCCATACGCAGGGTTTGAAGCCGGTCGATTCCGCGCGCGTGGCGCTGATGTGCGAGGTGGCGGCGCATCGCGGACCTGACGGGCAGGGAGTTTGGACCGCGCCGGGCGTCGGGCTTGGCCACCGGCGGCTGGCGATCATCGATCTGGCAGGGTCGCCGCAGCCGATGGCTTCCGCCGATGGCATGGCGGTGCTGGTGTTCAACGGCGAAATCTACAATTTCCGCGAACTGCGCCGCGAGCTTCAGGCCGATGGCGCGCAATTTCACACCGATGGCGACAGCGAGGTCATTCTCGCCGCGTGGCAACGCTGGGGTATTGAATGCCTTCCGCGCCTCAACGGCATGTTCGCCTTTGCGCTCTACGATTTGCGCCAGCGCACTTTGCTGCTGGCGCGCGACCGGTTGGGGGTGAAGCCGCTGCACATGGCCACATTGGCCGACGGCAGCGTGATTTTCGGTTCTGAACTCAAGCAGTTGCTGGCGCATCCTTCGTTGCGCCGCGAGATTGATCCGCTCGCGGTCGAAGACTATCTGGCATGGGGTTATGTGCCCGATGCCCGCTCGATCCTGCAAGGCGCGGAAAAGCTCGCGGCGGGCACATACCGCCTGCTGCGCCACGATGCCCCGCCGCCGCCACCAGTGCAGTGGTGGGATGTCTCGTTCGAAGCGCGCGAGGCGGGCAGCGATGCCGATCTGGGCGCACATCTGCTGCATCATCTGCGCGAGGGGGTAACCTCACGCATGGTCGCCGACGTGCCGCTTGGCGCGTTCCTCTCGGGCGGGGTCGACAGCTCGAGCGTTGTCGCGCTGATGGCCGAGGCAAGCACGGCACCGATCAAGACTTGCACGATTGGCTTCGATGTGAGCGCGCTTGACGAGAGCGCCTATGCCGATCGCGTTGCCCGCCAATTTGGCACCGAACATCGCTCGCGCACTGTGGTGGCTGACGATTTCCAGCTGGTCGACCGGCTCGCTGCGATGTTCGACGAGCCGTTTGCCGATGCCTCGGCCCTGCCGACTTTGCGGGTGTGCGAACTGGCCCGCGAAAACGTGACTGTCGCGCTTTCGGGCGACGGGGCGGACGAGGCCTTTGCCGGATACCGCCGCCATGCTTTTCAGCACCGCGAGGAGCAGGCGCGCGCGTTCCTCCCACAAGCCTTGCGCGGGCCGGTATTCGGCACGCTCGGCGCGCTCTATCCCAAGCTCGACTGGGCGCCGCGCCGTCTGCGCGCCAAGACCACGCTGCTCAGCCTCGCGAGCGGGGGCGAGGAGGGCTATGCGCGCGCGCTGTGCGTTACCGGGCCTGATTTGCGCGATGCGCTGACCACGCCCGATTTCAAGCGGCTGCGCGGCGATTATCGCGCGGAGCAGCCGTTCGTTGCGCTGATGCGCGGCGCGCCCGGGCGCAGCGGGCTCGACCGGGCGCAATATGCCGATCTCAAGTTCTATCTGCCCGGCGATATCCTGACCAAAGTGGACCGCACCAGCATGGCGGTCAGCCTCGAAGCGCGCGAGCCGCTGCTCGATCACCGCTTGATCGAATTTGCCGCGCGCGTGCCAGAGCGGCTGCGCGTGCGCGGGATGACCGGCAAGTGGCTGATGAAGGATGCGATGCGGCGGTATTTGCCCGATGATATCCTGTTTCGCCCCAAGATGGGCTTTGTCACGCCGATTGCCGCGTGGCTGCGCGGGCCGCTGGCGGGTGAAGCGCGCAGCATTGCGCGCGGCGGCGCGCTGGGGCGCACCGGCTGGTTCGATCCTGCCCGTATCGCCGCGCTGGCCGAGGCGCACATCGCCGGCACTTCCGATCACAGCCGCCTGCTGTGGCAGCTGCTGATGCTCGAGCGGTCGCTACGAAACCTGATGTGAGTCAGTGCTTTGGGTGGTTACCAAAGGGTGACTGAGGTAAGGTGATCGTAACCATTAACGGTTAGGCCGGACTGGTCATCAGGAACCTGACGGTACATGCGCACGTTCGTTCGAACCCCGATCGGAATATCCTTGCTGGTCAGCCTCGCGCTGTGGCTGCTTATCGGTGCTGACTTCTCTGGGCATCCTTATTGGAACCTTGCCTCCAAGGTCTGGAATCATCCTGCAAGCCCCTCGATCGTGGTTGTTGATGTCGATGATATCGGCAACTTTGGTAACGCCGAGGCCGCGCAAGTGCTTGACCGCGTTCGCCGTTACATGCCGCGCAAAGTTTACCTTGATACGGAAATTCGCACCGGGCTGAACCCGGCGGCGGACAGGGCGCTTGCGCGCGCCACATCTTCGTTCGGTCGGGATCTGACGTTGGTGGTTCGTTCGCAGAATCTTGACGATTTTCGCCCTCAGGCGTTCAAGATTCCGCCGCGCTCCATCATCGACGGCTCTGCAATTGTGCTTTCCTCTTGGTCAGCCAACGCGCTTTATTATGTCGAGTCAGCGCGTTACTCGATCGAACTCGGTAATCGGGTCTATCCCACATTCAGCACTGATCTGGCTGGGATGAATTCCGCCACTTGGCGGTCTTATTATCCCGACTTTTTCCTCGACCCCGACACTATTCCCCAAGTCTCCGGACGACAGTTGCTCGACGGTAAGGTCGCACCCGGCCGGCTGGCCGGGCGCGCTGTGGTGATTACATCGTTCAAAGGCGCACCGACGGGCGGATACTTTGGCCATGGCATGACGCCGCTGGTGATGCAGGACATTGCCGGAGCCGAGGGTCTGAAAAACACCTATTCGATCGATATTACGTTCATTCCGCTTCTGGCGTTCGTGGTCCTCGCTTTGCGGTTTATTTCCCGCCCCCGGCGCGGGATCGTCAAGGTCGCGGCGTATAGTGCCCTTGTGGCATTTGTGGTCGTCGTTCCCGTGCTCTTGAGGATACGCGGCATTCTTGTCGGCCCCGATGTGTCGATCGTCATGCTTATCAGCTACGGCGCGATCCGCCTTTGGCAAAAGCGCATCAGACGAATCCGCCACACCAGCGCGTCCGGCTTGCCCAACCTGATCGCGCTGGCCGCATCCGGGTTCGAGGTTGGCCGCGACGTCGTTGTCGTCGTCGTGGCGCGCTATGAGGAAATGCTGGCGACCCTGCCGCCCGAACTTCATGGTGAATGCGCGCTCCAGATCGCGCGCCGCTTTTCGATCGGTTCGAAAGTCAGCGAGATCTATCAAGGCGATGGCGGGCACTTCGGCTGGACCGAGGAAGCGCGCCCGCTCGACCTGCAGCTCAATCACCTCGAAGGTTTGCGAGCGCTGTTTGCCGCGCCATTGCAAGTCGGAGCGCATACATTTGATACCAATATTCATTTCGGGCTTGATCGAAACGAGGGGATCGACCGGCTGACACGCGTCAATTCCGCCGTCGCGAGCGCGAATGAGGCGCTCAGCAACAACCGTGCGATAGAGCTGTTCGAAGCGAAGCGTCTGGCCGAAGCACCGTGGGAGCTTTCGCTTCACGCGCGCATCGAAGAAGGCCTGCAGAACGGCGACATCTGGCTCGCTTTCCAATCGCAATGGGATTTTGCGCAGGCCCGCGTCAGCGGCGCCGAAGCGCTGATCCGCTGGAACCATCCGACGCGCGGGCCGATTGCGCCCGATGCGTTCATCCTTCAGGCCGAGCGGGCAGGGCGCATCGACACCCTCACCTATTGGGTGCTCGAGCATGCCATCACTGCGGCGCTGGAACTCAATGCTATCGGGCCGCGCTTTCAGATGAGCATCAATCTCTCTGCGCAAATGGTCGACAAGCCGGACCTTGTGGCGAACTTCGCCGAGATCGCTCGCCGTCGGGGCATCGATCCGGCGTTGCTGACCATCGAAATCACCGAAACGTCGAGCGTGAGCAACCGCCCGGCGGCTGTTCACAACCTCTCGCAACTGCGTGCGCTTGGCTTTCGTCTGTCGATCGACGATTTTGGCACGGGAGAGGCGTCGCTGACGTATCTGGCCGATCTGCCAAGCGACGAACTCAAACTGGATCGCCGGTTTGTCTCACGCTTGCTTACCAGCGATCGCGACCGGGCAATCATTACCAGCACCATCGCGCTCGCCCACGCGCTTGGCCAGTCGGTGGTGGCAGAAGGAATCGAGGATGAGGCAACCTACGTAGCGCTGCGCGAACTCGAATGCGATTGCGCCCAAGGCTTTTTCCTCGACAGGCCACAAGCCTTTGCCGCCTATCGCGACGCCTACGTTGCTGGGCTGTCGCGCCAAAACGGCGACATTTTAGGATTTGTTAACCAGCCACGTTAATGCTATTCCTTAATTCTTAGCATGAGAATCGAGGGATTGAATTATGTTTGGAAAGCTTCTTTTTCGCTTGTTCTTCTGAACCTCTTACCTTGGTTCAGATTTTTGGGGCTCTAGAATTAGACCCGGAACCGATGTTCCGGGTCTATTTTTTTCGGCAGTTTTCCGTCGTTTTCTTGGGATAACGCGCGCAGCATGCTGCGGTTCGTGGACTGCGCCCTTCGATACCTGATGGCCCTGGGCGCCAGGGTGCGCCTTGCTCGAAGCGCCACTAACTAAGGCGAATCGATTCGCTCTGCGTTAACCTTCAATCTTCACCATGGCCCAGCGCGAGATAGTCGCGGCTCTGCATTTCCATCAGACGGCTGATCGTGCGCTCGAACTCAAAGCGCCCATCGCCGCTCGCATAGAGCTCTTCGGGCAGGGCATCGGCCGTCGCGATCAGCTTGACCTTGTGCTCATAGAGCGCGTCGATCAGCGTGACGAAACGCGCGGCCTCGTTGCGTTGCTCGGGCCCCAGCTGGGGGATGCCCACCACGATCACGGTATGATAAGCGCGCGCGATAGCCAGGTAGTCCGCCGCGCCGCGCGCTTCCGCGCAAAGCCGCTTGAAGCTGAACACGGCCACCCCTTTGAGGCTCTTGGGCACATGCAGCTGGCGCGCGCCGCCGACATCGAGCTCGTGAGCGGGCACATGCGCGCTGTCCTCGGGCGGATAGTCGGTCATGCGAAAAAACGCCTCGCGCACCGCAGCGGTCGCCGCCTCGCCATTGGGCACATGCCACGTGCCCACCCCCTGCATGCGCTGCATCCGGTAATCGACCGGGCCATTCAAAGGCAGCACATCGAGCGCGCTTTCGACCAGCGCGATAAACGGCAGGAAATGCTCGCGATTGAGGCCGTCCTTGTAGAGTTCGGACGGGGCGCGGTTCGAGGTGGTGACCACGGTCACGCCTTCCTCCACGATCATCGCGGTGAACAGGCGGCTCATGATCATCGCGTCGGCGCTGTTGTTCACCACCATCTCGTCGAATGCCAGCACACGGGCCTCGCGCGCGATCGCGGCTGCCACCGGGGGGATCGGATCGCCGCTTTCCTTCTTGCGCTCCTCGCGCAGGCGCGCGTGCACTTCGATCATGAACGCGTGGAAATGCACCCTGCGCTTGGCCGCAACGCGCAGATTGGCGTGAAACAGGTCCATCAGCATCGACTTGCCGCGCCCGACGCCGCCCCACAAGTAAAGCCCGCGCGGGCGCGGCGACGGTTTCTGGCCCAGCAGACGGCCGACCAGCCCGGGCGAAGGGGCAGGGGTTTCCAATTGCTGCTGCAGCCGGTCCAGCCGCGCGGCGGCGGCCGCCTGCTCCGCATCGGGCCGCAATTCTCCCGCAGCGACCAGCTCCGCATAGCGCTCGGCAATGCGCATGATCTATCGGCCCGAAGGCTTGCGGACAGTGCCGTTGAAGGCGGCGACAAGATGGTCGCCCTGCTCGATCGTGCCGCGCAGGAACACCAGGCGCCTGGTTTCGCGCAGGACTTCGACGACGGCATCGAGCGGCGGCCCGATCATCCCCGCGCCGATGAACTGGGTGGACAGGTCCAGCGTGACCGAGCCCGCCGCGTCGCCTTCAAGCGCATGGCGCATGCAGGCGAACAGCGAGACATCGATCAGGGCCAGCGTGATCGCGCCGTGCACCGCTTCGAGCAGATTGCTGTGCTGCTTCCTCGTGAACATCCGCAGCCGCACCGCAGGCTTGCCGCTGGCGAGATCTTCGCGGCGTACCAGCATCGAGCCCAGCACGAACGCGTTGAAGCGCTCCTGATCGACCATGTCCCAGCGATACCACCCGGGATGCTCCGCCGATGGTTCGTGGATAAAGCCGGCGTTCGGTTGCATCACGTCAGCTTGCCGACCAACGCGCGCTCAGAGCACCCGCTCGGCCTGCATCTTCTTGATCTCGGCAATGGCGCGCGCAGGCGAGAGGCCCTTGGGGCATACATTCGCGCAGTTCATAATGGTGTGGCAGCGATAGAGGCGGAAGGGATCTTCCAGCTCGTCGAGCCGCTCGCCGGTCATCTCGTCGCGGCTGTCCGCCAGCCAGCGATAGGCCTGGAGCAGAATGGCCGGGCCGAGGAACTTGTCCGAATTCCACCAGTAGCTCGGGCAAGAGGTGCTGCAGCACGCGCACAGGATGCACTCGTAAAGCCCGTCCAGCTTCTCGCGCTGCTCGGGGCTCTGCAAACGCTCCTTGCCCGAAGGCGTCGGCGTCACGGTTTGCAGCCACGGCCGGATCGAGGAATACTGCGCATAGAAATGCGTGAAATCGGGGACGAGGTCCTTGATCACTTCCATATGCGGCAGCGGGGTGATGCGGATGTCGCCTTTGAGGTCGCTGATCGCGGTGGTGCAGGCAAGCCCATTGCGGCCATTCATGTTCATCGCGCACGAACCGCAAATCCCCTCGCGGCACGAGCGGCGGAAAGTGAGTGTGGGATCGCCTTCGCCTTTCATCTTGATCAGCGCGTCGAGCACCATCGGGCCGCACTGGTCGAGATCGATATCGAACGTATCATAGCGCGGGTTCTCGCCGCTGTCGGGATCGTAGCGATAGACCTTGAACTGCCGGATGCGCCCTTGCGTCGGCGATGCGTGATGGCGGGCCTTGCCCGAAGTCTTGGAATTCTTGGGGAGCGTGAAGGTCGCCATCGGGCATTCCTAGCTTAGCTTTGCAAACGAATTGGTATTGCGTTTAACGAAAGCGGGCGGAGGAGCAAGGGGGCTTTGCGGGCAACCGCGCCAATCCGGCGCGCTTCTGGCCAATCGCAGCCAAAACGGCGCGACCCGAAAGGCGAGGGCTTGCGATGCCTTGTCAAGCCAATATCATGGCCGCGTCAGGGGGCTGGTCATGCACACTTCTATTCTCAGGATTCTGGCCGGCGCGGCCTGTGCCGTGCTCGCGCTGCCGGCGGCTGCGCAAACCGGGGCTCCTGCTGCCACTCCTGCACCACCTCCGGCCGCCGAACCGGTGCTGGGGGCTGAAGCTTTCGCGGAGATTCCGTTTCTTGAAGGTGCGCAGCTGTCGCCCGACGGAACCCGGATTGCGGGCAAATTGGGCGTGGCCAATACGCAGGCCATCGGCGTTATCAAGCTGGCGGACGGAAAGCGGCAGGTCGCGATGGCTGTCATGGATGGCACCGAGGTCCGATGGGTGCGCTGGGTCAACAATCGCCATGTGCTGGTCGGCCTGCAGGCTTTGCTGGCAACGGCTGCCACGACCGACCGCACGTATATTTCCCGGTTGATCTCGATCGACACCACCAACGCCAAAGTAACCAAGCTGCTTTGGGAATCGGGGGGCCAGAACGCCGCAGATGTACTGTGGATGCCGAACGACGGCTCGGATGAAATACTGGTCGCCGCGCAGGATTCGTTTTATCTCGACGAGGGATTCTACCCGACGGTTCACCGCGTCAATGTGGCGAACGGCCGGGCACGCGAAGCACTTCGATCACGTCCGGGGATCATGGACTGGTCCGTCGACGCAAGTGGCACCGTGCGTATGGGCCAGGGGTACGAAGACTCAAAGCGCACATTCCGCCTGGTTTACCGCGGCGAGGGGAGCAAGGGCTCTTTCCGCGAGATCGACCGCGCCAATACGCGCAAGGACGAGAGCCTGCTCTATCCTTTTCTTTTCCTGCCCGGGGGCGACCATGCCCTGGCTGTGCGCACCAGCGACGACGGGCGCGAAGGCGTCTACGAAGTCGATCTTGCCACGATGCAGAGTGTGAAGGAGATCTATCTCGCGCCCAAAGGGACCGAGATCGACGGGACGGTGCTTTCGTCCGATGGCACCGCGCTGCTGGGTGTGAGCACCAGTGAGGTTTCAGGACACGTCCACTGGATCGATCCGGAACTTGCCGAACTCCAGGCGGCGTTCGACAAGGCCGTGAAGGGTAGCACGGCGCATATCATCAGCCTTAGCGCGGACCGGCAGGCCATGCTGGTCAAGTTGCTGGCCCCCAATACGCCCGGCTCGCTGTATTATTTCAGCCGCGATGGCGGCACGTTGGTGCGTCTTGCCCATTTGAGTACGACAATCGGCAGGCGCGCGCTCGGCCCGGTCAAGGTGGTCAAATACAAGGCGCGCGACGGGCTGGAGATCGAGGCGATCCTGACAACGCCCGCCGGGAAGGAAGCAAAGGCCCTGCCGATCGTGATGATGCCGCATGGCGGACCGTGGGGGCAGGATACCGCTTCGTGGGATTACATCGCGCAATATGTCGCGAGCCGGGGATATGCTGTGTTGCAGCCCAATTTTCGCGGCTCGACCGGCTACGGCGCGGAGTTTACCCGCAAGGGCCAGGGGCAGATGGGCCTCGCCATGCAGGATGACATCAGCGACGGCCTGGCCTGGGCGGTGCGCGAAGGGATTGCCGATCCGGCGCGCGCTTGCATCGTCGGTGCATCCTATGGCGGCTATGCCGCGATGTGGGGGGTGGTCAAGGACCCCGATCTCTATCGCTGCGCCATTTCGATCTCCGGCGTCGCCAACTTGCGGCGCGAGGTGAACGATTTTGGCGGGTACTTCTTCAAGGGCAAGTATACTGACGACTGGAAGAAAATGACTCCCGATTTTGCGGCGGTTTCGCCCATCAACGGGATTGCGCGGATCAAGGCGCCGCTGTTGCTGATCCATGGCCGCAGGGATGTCACCGTGGATGTGGCGCAATCCGATTCGATGGCGTCCAAGATGCGCGCGGCGGGCAAAGCGGTGGAATATCTCCCACTGCCCAAAGCGGATCACTACTTCACCCGCCAGCCCGACCGGCTGATGATGCTGAATGCGATCGGTACCTTTCTGGCCAAGAACAACCCGGTGCCCTAAGCTGACCGGAATACGAAAACGTTCAGGGGAGTCGGGATTTGGGATTGGGCACATTCTGGGACCGCCACATGGTCCCGCGCATCATCCGCACCTGTTGCGGCGCGCCCGGCATCATGGAATTGCGCGCGCAACTCGTGCCTCGCGCGCGCGGCGATGTGTTCGAGATCGGCTGCGGTGGGGGGCTCAACCAGCAGTTTTATGACAGCGCGGCCATCGCCAGCTTTGCCGGCATCGATCCGTCGGCCAAGCTGCTCGAATTTGCCCGCGAAGAAGCGATGCGCAAAGGCTGGAAGGCAGATATCCGCGCCGGGATCGGTGAGGAGATCCCGTTTGCCTCGGCCAGCTTCGATACCGTCGTCTGCACGTACACGCTGTGCTCGGTCAAAGATCAAGGGCAAGTGCTGCGCGAACTGAAGCGAATTCTGCGGCCCGGCGGCACGCTGCTTTTCCTCGAACATGGCCGCGCGCCCGATGCCCCGGTGCAGCGCTGGCAGGACTGGATCGAACCGCTGTGGAAGCCGATCGCCGGAGGCTGTCACTTGACCCGCCCGGTCACGGCGGCGGTGCGCGCGGCAGGCTTTGCCGTGCACCCGTTGGGGCAGGCCTACATGCCCAAAGCGCCGCGCTGGGCGGGCTGGATGGAATGGGGCGCAGCGACGGTCTAAGCCCGCGCCGCCGCGCAAAAAGCCCCGCCGGATCGCTCCGGCGGGGCTTTTTTGCGGTAACTTTGCCGCGCGGCTATGCGCCGAACGTGCGCTGCCACCAGCCACGGCGCGGTTCGCCGGTTTCCGGCTCGGCGGGCGCCGCTTCTGCCGGGGCCGGCTCGGCCGCGATCGCCACGGTCTCGCCCGGTTCGTCTTTGGCCACGGTCTCGGCCGGAGCGTCGTCGGTCTTCTTGCGCCGCACCCGCTTGGGCTTGGCCGCCGCTTCCGCAGCAGGCTCGACCGGCTCTGCTATCGCAGCTTCGGCAGCGGGGCTTTCGTCGGCAGCAGCATCGGCCTTCTTGCGGCGCGCGCGCTTGGGCTTGGCCTCAGGCTTCGCCTCGGCAGGCGCGGGTACGTCTGCACTCACAGGTTCGGCCACCATGTCCGCCGCGGGTTTGCGCCGCGAACGCTTGGGCTTGGCCGGAGCCTCGTCCACGGGTGCTTCCGTTTCGGCTTGGGGTTCGGCAATGATCGGCGCAGACCCTTCGTCCTCGCCGGCATCCTCGCCCCACTCTTCGGCGGTATCTTCTGCAGCCTCGGCACCGGCCTCGGCTTCGTTGTCGCTGGCCGCATCGCCGCTCTCACGATTGCCACGGCGACGACGACCCCGGCGGCGGCGCTTGCGCGGGCCGCGCTCGCCATCGGCTTGTTCGGCGGCGGTTTCCTCGGGATCGCCCTGACGATCTTCGGCTTCGCTGCCTTCCGCTTCGTCCTGGCTCTCGTCCTGCCGATCATCCTCGCCGTCGGTCTCCTCGGCCGAGCGCTCGCCGTCCTCATCCCCGCGCTCGCGGCTTCGGCTGCGGCGCCGCTTGCGCCGCTTGCGGCGTGCGCCGTCGCCCGTTCCTTCGCCGCCCTCGCGGTTGCCGGTGCGATCACCTGCGGACTCTTCGCGGTCTTCGACCTCGTCGTCCTCGTCCGCACCGTACTCGTCGTCGAGATCATCGGCTTCGGGCTCGAGGATCGGTTCGAAGCGCGGCACGAAATCGGGCTTTGGCCCGCGCGAGGCGACGCGCATCTTGGCGCCTTCGTTCTCGCCTTCGGGCACCACTTCTACCGAGACGCCAAAGCGCATCTCGATCTCGGCGAGATCGGCGCGCTTGGCGTTGAGCACATAGATCGCCGCTTCCTGGCTGGCGAACAGCGTGATGACATTGCCCTTGCCCTTGGCCGCTTCGTCTTCGATCAGGCGCAAGGCCGAAAGCCCGGCCGATGAAGCCGTGCGCACCAGGCCCGAGCCATCGCAGTGCGGGCAGGGGCGGGTGGTCGCCTCGAGCACGCCGGTGCGCAGCCGCTGGCGGCTCATTTCCATCAGGCCAAAGCCCGAAATGCGGCCCACCTGAATACGCGCACGGTCGCCGCGCAGCGCATCCTTCATCAGCTTCTCGACCTTGCGGACGTTCGAGCCATATTCCATGTCGATGAAATCGATCACCACCAGCCCGGCCATGTCGCGCAGGCGGAGCTGGCGGGCGATTTCGCGCGCCGCTTCCAGATTGGTATTGAGCGCGGTCGCCTCGATCCCGTGTTCCTTGGTCGAGCGGCCCGAGTTGATGTCGATCGAGACCAGCGCCTCGGTCGGGTTGATCACCAGATAGCCGCCCGAGCGCAGCTGCACGACCGGATCGTACATCGCGGTCAGCTGGTCTTCCGCGCCGTAGCGCTGGAACAGCGGCACCGGATCGGCATATTGCCGCACCCGCTTGACGTGGCTGGGCATCAGCAACTTCATGAAGTCGCGCGCGGCGCGGTAGCCGTGCTCGCCCTCGACCACGACTTCCTCGATCTCGCGGTTGTAGATATCGCGGATCGCGCGCTTGATCAGGTCGCTGTCCGAATGGATCAGCGCCGGGGCAGTCGAACCCAGCGTGCGTTCGCGGATTTCGTCCCACAGCCGCGCAAGATAGTCGAAATCGCGCTTGATCTCGGGCTTGGTGCGCTGGAGCCCGGCGGTGCGCACGATGCAGCTCATCGAGCGGGGCAGATCGAGCTCGCCCATGATTGTTTTCAGCCGCTTGCGGTCTGCTGCTGAATTGATCTTGCGGCTGATCCCGCCGCCATGGCTGGAATTGGGCATCAGCACGCAATAGCGGCCGGCGAGGCTCAGATAGCTGGTGAGCGCCGCTCCCTTGTTGCCGCGCTCTTCCTTGACCACCTGGACGAGCAGCACCTGGCGGCGCTGGATGACATCCTGGATCTTGTAGCGGCGGCGCAGCGCCATGCGCTTGGCCCGCAAGTCGTCGGCTTCCTTGGCCTGTCCGCGCCCTTGCCGACGGCCGCGCTGGTGGCGGTTCTGCTGGCCCGAAGCGCCATCGTCCTGACCGTCGCCATCCTGGTCTTGCTGCGCGTTCTCGTCGCCGTTTTCGCTTTCGTCGCCCTCGCGGTCAAAGCCGTTTTCGACCACGCCGCCCTCGATCGTGGCGACCTGATCCTTCTCTGAGGTATCGACTTCGGTGAAGCTTTCGCCGTCGTCGAAGTCGTTGTCATAGCCGTCGTCGCCATCCAGATCATCCTCGGATGCTTCCTCGGCGGCGCGCAGCGCGGCTTCTTCCTCGGCGTGTGCGGCTTCTTCGGCGAGCAGCGCCTCGCGGTCTTCCTTGGGGATCTGGTAATAATCCGGATGGATTTCGCTGAAGGCCAGAAAACCGTGCCGGTTTCCGCCGAAGTCGACAAAAGCGGCCTGCAGCGAAGGCTCAACTCTGGTAACCTTGGCTAGGTAGATATTGCCTTTGATCTGCTTGTGATCAGCCGATTCAAAGTCGAATTCCTCAATTCGGTTGCCCTTCAGCACCGCCACCCGGGTTTCTTCCTGGTGGCGCGCATCGATTAGCATGCGCGTAGTCATTGTGTATTCTCCAGCCGCGCGGCCGCGGGACATATCCCGGGAACTGGGCGCGGATTGTTGGGATGGCGCGGTCGCCTTGATCGCCGGCTCTGGCCGGAGGGAGGCGTTTCGCAGATGCGGATGGTCCGGATTGCAGCGCGGGCGCGTGGCGCTGGCGCTCGCCGACCGGCGGCGGTTGGTCTGTGTCTGCTGCGATGACGGTCTGCAGAATTCGCTCTGCGCCGGCCCGATTGTGCCCGGCAAACGCCCAGTCCGCACGGTCCCCAGAGGAACCTCGCGCACAGACATTTACACAGATCATCATCAAAGCATCAACCTCTAGCGCCGATGCGCTGGCCAGAAGGATGCGCGATCAACGTCGAATTCCTGAGCGGAAACCACAAGCCTTTGCGTGCTTTATGGCATTTCGCAAGCTTGGCGGGAGCACGATGGGCGTGCTTCCCGATTGCCAATGTCCATGCGGAACCGTTCAGGTTGCTGCAACGCTAGCACCGCATTCGCAAAGCAGCAATTAAAACAATGCCGGTATGTTTCGGGCGGTCCGGGCGCGCGGCGGCGCGCATTTGGCGCTTTACCGGGCAAGCTTGTGCATTGCATAGCGAGCCGCAATGAACTGGCGGTTGCTTCTCACGGCATTATGCGCCTCGCTGCCCGGGGCGGCGGTGGCTTGGGCGATCCTCGCCGTGGCTTACGGCGCGCAAGGTGCCGCGCCCGCCGTGCGCCTCGCCATGCCGAACAGCCGCGGCCAGATCGGGCTGCCTGCGGTGCAGGGTCCGGCCGATGCCAGCCGGCCGCTGGTGGTGATCGATGCGGGCCACGGCGGGCACGATCCGGGGGCCGGCGGCAAGCTGGGCGAAAAGGAAAAGTCGGTCACGCTGGCGCTGGCGCTGGCAGTGCGCGATGCCTTGCTCGAGCAGGGCGGCGTTCGCGTGGCGCTGACCCGCGACGACGACCGGTTCCTCGTGCTCGAAGAGCGTGCCGGGATCGCGCGCAGATTGGGCGCGGACGCTTTCGTCTCGATCCACGCCGATGCCTCGGAAGCGCAAGAGGCCAGCGGGGCGACGATCTACACTCTCTCGGATCGCGGTTCGGATGCGATTGCCGATCAACTGGCGGCGCGGGAAAACCGGGCCGATACGGTCAACGGCGTGGCGCTGGCGGGGAAGTCCGATACAGTCTCCTCGATCCTCGTCGATCTTGCCCGGCGCGAGATGCGTGCGCGCTCGCAGCGCTTTTCCGCGCTGGTGCTGCGCGAGGGACAGGGGCGGGTGCGCTTTCATTCCGATCCGGAGCGTGAAGCCGCGTTCATCGTGCTGAAATCGCTCGATCTGCCCTCGCTGCTGGTCGAGGCGGGCTATATCAGCAATCCAAGCGACGCGCGCGATTTCGGCAATCGCGCGTGGCGCGCTGCGTTCGGCAAGAGCCTGGCCTCGGCGATCCAGATCTATCTGGCACGGCAGGAAACCGGGGCCATAACGCCGTGACGCTGCATCGACACGGCCGCCAACATTGCCGCCAGTACTGGTATCCATGCGAACGGCCATGCTAGAGAGCCGCGATCATGGCCACTGAAACGCCCTCACCCGAACCGCATCTTGCGCCGATCCGCCTGCGCATCAGGCGCGAAGCCGCCGGTCTGGCCGGGCGATTGGGCCGGACATGGCGCGCCAGCAAGGTCTTTCGCTTGGCGGGCTATGCCGCGCTGGCGGCGATGATGCTCGGCGCGCTGCTGTGGGTCACCGTGATCCGCACGCTGCCTTCGGCGGACAAGCTGCTCACCTATCAGCCGCCGCTGCCCACCATGGTGCGCGGCGATGACGGCGAGATCGTCTCAAGCTATGCGCGCGAGCGGCGGGTGCAGCTGCGGTTTGTCGATTTTCCCGAGCCGCTGATCGGCGCGTTTCTCTCCGCCGAGGACAAGAGCTTTTTCTCCCATGGCGGGGTTGATTTCAGCAGTCTGGCAGGGGCGGTGGTCGATTATGCGGCCAAGTTCGGCACCGGCGAGCGCGCGCGCGGCGGCTCGACGATTACCCAGCAGGTGGCCAAGAACATCCTTATCGGCAACGAATATTCGGTCGCGCGCAAGCTCAAGGAAATGATCCTCGCGCGGCGCATCGAAAGCGTGCTGACCAAACAGCAGATCCTCGAACTCTATCTCAACGAGATCCCTCTTGGCCGCCAGAGCTTTGGCGTGCAGGCCGCCGCGCGCGCCTATTTCGACAAGGATGTCGGCGAACTGAAGCTGCACGAGGCGGCCTATCTCGCGATCTTGCCCAAAGCGCCCGAAACCTACAGCCGCGCCAAATTTGCCGACCGCGCGATGGAACGACGCAACTGGGTGCTCGACCAGATGGTCAAGAACGGCCGCGCGAGCGCCGCCGCCGCGCAGGAGGCCAAAGCCCAGCCGCTCGGCCTGGTGGCGCGCCGCGCCGAGAACTACACCGCTGATGCGGGCTATTTCCTCGAGGAAGTGCGCCGCCAGCTGATCGAAAAGTTTGGCGAGAAGGCCGAAGACGGCCCCAACAGCGTCTACGCGGGCGGCCTGTGGGTGCGCACCTCGCTCGACACTGGCCTCCAAAAAGCCGCGCAGGACGCCTTGCGCGCCGGGATCTTGCGGTACAGCGCCGGGCGCGGATGGAGCGGCCCGATCGCCACGATCGACGTCTCCGACGATTGGCAATCGCAATTGATCACCAGCAACATTTCGATCCGCTATCAGGATTGGCGGATCGGCGTGCTGCTCGAGCGCAATGGTTTTTCCGGCCGGATCGGCTTTGCCGATGGCAAGACCGGCACGCTGCTCGGCGTGCCGGAGCGGGCGAAGCCGGGCGATGTGATCGCGGCCGCACCTGCGGGCAGCAACTGGGCCGTGCGCACGGTCCCCGAAGTGTCCGGCGGGATGATCGTGCAGGATCCGCAGAGCGGCCGGATCAAGGCGATGCAGGGCGGCTTCGACGCGCGGCTGGGCTCGTTCAACCGCGCCATGCAGGCCAATCGCCAGCCCGGCTCGACGATCAAGCCGTTCGTCTATGCCACCGCGCTCGACAACGGCATGACGCCATCCTCGCTGGTGGTCGACGGCACGTTCTGCGTCTATCAGGGCGCCGCGCTGGGCCAGAAATGCTTTCGCAATTTCGGCAACGAGGGCGGCTCGGGCAGCCATACCATGCGCTGGGGCCTTGAACAGTCGCGCAATCTGATGACCGTGCGCGTGGCCAACGACATCGGCATGGACAAAGTGGTGCGCACGATCAAGGCGGTCGGGATCGGGGACTACAAGCCTTATCTGGCCATGGCGCTCGGCGCGGGCGACACCACCGTGGCGCGCATGGTGAACGCCTATGCGGTGCTGGCCGACCATGGCCGCCAGCACGACCAAACGGTGATCGATTATGTGCAGGACCGACGCGGCAAAGTCGTGTGGCGGGCGGACAACCGCCCCTGCTCGGGCTGCAACATGGCGCAGTGGGACGGGCGTCCGATGCCGCGCATGGCCCCGCGCGGGCGGCAGGTGATGGACGCGCGCACCGCCTATCAGGTGGTGCACATGCTCGAAGGCGTGGTCGTGCGCGGCACCGCCGAAACGCTGAGCGATCTCAAGCTGCCGCTGTTCGGCAAGACCGGCACCACTTCGGGCCCCACCAATGTGTGGTTTGTCGGCGGCTCGCCCGATCTGATCTCGGGGATCTATCTGGGCTACGATCAACCACGCAGCCTGGGCGGTTATGCGCAAGGCGGGCGGATTGCCGCGCCGATCTTCAAGCAGTTCGTCCAGGCCACGCGCGCGCGCTGGAGCGATACACCGGCCAGCGTTCCGGCCGGCGTGCGCATGGTGCGGATCGACCGGGTTTCGGGCAAGCGGGTTTTCGAAGGCACCCCGGCGGACAACGAGCGCAGGGCGGCGGTGATCTGGGAAGCGTTCAAGCCCGATACCGAGCCGCGCCGCACCGCGCGCGAAGGTGGCGACCTTTCCACCCGCAGCGCGGTGCTCGATATGCTGCGCCGGGCGCGTGCGGCGCAGACGGGTGTGCCCGTCGCCGAGCCCGAAGTGGCCGAAGACACCGCTGTCGTCGAAGAGCAGACCGGCATCTAGAAGAGTCGGCCGTCTCCCGATTGCCCAAGATGCCGGTTTCAGGTTTCGCGCAAGCCTGCTAGGAACTCTGCATGAACACTCGTATTCTCCCCGCCTTCGCGGCGCTCGCCCTCCTCGTTCCCACCGCAGCGCAAGCTGAACTGCCGCAAGGGGCAAAGGCGCCGGCCTTTTCCGCGCCGGGCGCGCTGGCGGGCAAGCCGTTCACGTTCAATCTGCAGGCGGCGCTCAAGCGCGGCCCAGTGGTGCTCTATTTCTATCCCAAGGCGTTCACTCAAGGTTGCACGTTGGAAGCGCATGCCTTTGCCGAAAGCAGCGACAAGTTCGCGCAGGCTGGCGCTACGGTGATCGGCATGTCGAACGATGACATCCCGACCCTGCGGCGCTTTTCGACCGAGGAATGCCGCGACAAGTTCGCCGTGGCTGCCGCCTCCAAGGCGGTGATCAAGGCTTACGATGTCGATCTCAAGGCCGTCGGCGTCTCGACCGGATACACCAAGCGCACCAGCTACGTGATCGACCAGTCGGGCAAGATCGCCATGGTCCATTCCGATATGGATTACCGCGACCATGTGAAGATGACTTTGGCGGCGGTGCAGAAAATGCGCGGCGCGCGCTGAGTTTTCATCCCTGACCTGAGCCCGCCGCGACCGCGCGCCGGGGGATCGCTGCCAGACCGCGCTTTACTTGGCGCGCCGCTGCGCTAAGCGGCGTGGTTCTTGTAGCACGGAGAGCGAGTTCATGCGTGCCGAAGGGCAGGCCTACATTGATCGGATCGAAGCGGCGCTGCGGCTGGTGCGCAAGTTCCTCGATTGGGACCGCGCGCTGCGCCGGTTCGACGAGCTGAACGCGCGGGTCGAAGACCCGAAGCTGTGGGATGATCCCAAGGGCGCGGAAGCGGTGATGCGCGAGCGGCGGCGGCTCGAGGCCTCGATCGGCACTGTCACGCAGATCGGGCAGGAAATGGCCGACGCGATCGAGTTTATCGAGCTTGGCGAGATGGAGGGCGACGAGGCGATCGTCGGCGAGGGCCTTGCCACCTTGGCCGCGCTTGCGGCGCGCGCCGATGCCGACAAGGTCGAGGCGTTGCTGGCGGGCGAGGCGGATGCCAACGATGCCTTTCTCGAAGTCCATGCCGGCGCGGGCGGCACCGAAAGCCAGGACTGGGCCGAGATGCTGCAGCGGATGTATGCCCGCTGGGCCGAGCGGCATGGCTACAAGGTGGAGCTGGTCGATTATCACGGCGGTGAGGCGGCGGGGATCAAATCGGCGACTTTGCTGATCAAGGGCGAGAACGCCTACGGCTATGCCAAGACCGAAAGCGGCGTGCACCGGCTGGTGCGGATCAGCCCCTATGACAGCTCGGCGCGGCGGCATACCTCGTTCAGCTCGGTGTGGGTCTATCCGGTGATCGACGACGATATCGACATCGAGATCAACCCGGCCGACATTAAGATGGACACCTACCGCGCCAGCGGGGCGGGCGGGCAGCACGTGAACACCACCGATTCGGCGGTGCGGCTGACGCATATTCCCAGCGGCATCATCGTCGCCAGCCAGAACGACCGCTCGCAGCACAAGAACCGCGCCACCGCGATGGGCATGCTGAAAGCGCGGCTTTACGAGGCCGAGCTGGCCAAACGCGAGGCGGTGACCGCGGGTGAATATGCCGCCAAGACCGAGATCGGCTGGGGCCACCAGATCCGTTCCTATGTGCTCCAGCCCTACCAGCAGGTGAAGGACCTGCGCACCGGCCTGGTCAGCACCAACCCCAGCGAAGTGCTCGACGGCGCGCTCGATCCGTTCATGGCGGCCGCGCTGGCGCAGCGGGTGACGGGCGAGAAAGTCACCGTGGAGGACGACGATTGAGCCGGCGCGCATCCCTGCGCGTGGCCGTGATGGCCGCGGCTCTGGTGCTGGCGGCCTGCCAGGGCGCGGCGCAGCCCGCTGCTGCGCCCGGTAGCCAGCCTGCGTTCCCCAAAGCCGACCGCCCGGTCTCGACCATCGTCTCGACCCAGTGGTCGACCGAGACCGAGCGCGACCTGCAGAAGGAAGCGCCCACGGTCATGGACCTCGCCGCGATCGCACCCGGGATGAGCGTGGCCGATCTGGGCGCGGGCGAGGGGTATTATGCAATCCGGCTGGCGGGCCGGGTGGGGCCAAAGGGGCGCGTGCTGGCGCAGGATATCGATGCGGCCGCGCTGCGCCGGCTGGGCGTGCGCGCCGAGCGCGAGCGGCTGGCCAATCTCTCGATCCTGCTCGGCACACCCGACGATCCGCGCCTGCCGGCCGATAGCTTCGATCGCATCTTGATGATCCATATGTACCACGAGGTGGCCCAGCCTTATGCGTTCTTGTGGAATGTGTGGCCGGCGCTGAAGCGCGGCGGGCAGATCGTGGTGGTCGATCTCGACCGGCCGAGCGACCGCCACGGCATTGCCCCGGCACTGCTGGAATGCGAATTCGCAGCGGCAGGCTTTCGTTTATTGGCGTTTGGTCCTATTCCGGGGAACCCGGGGTATATTGCGCAGTTTACTCGTGCGGGCGAGCGGCGTCCTGAACCGGGCGAGATCAAACCCTGCAGCGCGGCGGGCGGTGCGGCTCCAAAAGGATAACTATGGCTGAGTTCAAGGGGTTGAAGCCTATAGTCTATGGCGGGCGCGAAGTCTGGCCATTGATAGAGGGTGGCAAGGGGGTAGCGGCAACCAATCACATGAGCTCGGGTGCATGGGCAGCAGCGGGGGGTATCGGCACGGTCAGCGCGGTCAATGCCGACAGCTACGATGCCACGGGCAAGATCGTGCCTCAGGTTTACGAACAACTGACCCGCAAGGATCGCCACGAACAGCTGATAACGTTTGCCATCGACGGCGCGGTCGAACAGGTGCGTCGCGCCTATGATCTGGCTGGCGGAAAGGGCGCGATCAATATCAACGTGCTGTGGGAAATGGGCGGCGCACAGCCGATTCTCGAGGGCGTGCTGAGCAAGACCCGGGGCATGATTGCCGGTGTCACCTGCGGCGCGGGGATGCCCTACAAGCTCTCGGAAATCGCGGCCCGCCACGCTGTCAAATATCTGCCGATCATTTCCTCGGCGCGCGCCTTTCGCGCACTGTGGAAGCGGGCCTATCACAAGTTTGCCGAGGGGCTGGGCGCGGTTGTCTATGAAGATCCGTGGCTGGCGGGCGGCCACAATGGCCTGTCCAACGCCGAAGACCCCAAGAGGCCAGAGGACCCCTATCCCCGCGTAAAAGCGGTGCGCGAGACGATGCGCGCGGAAGGCGTTTCCGAAGACGTGCCGATCGTGATGGCGGGCGGCGTGTGGTTTTTGCGCGAATGGGAAAACTGGATCGACAATCCGGAGCTCGGCGCGATCGCCTTTCAATTCGGCACGCGGCCCCTGCTCACGCAGGAAAGTCCGATCCCGCAAGGGTGGAAAGACCACTTGCGCAAGATCGCGCCCGGCGATGTGCTGCTGCACCGGTTTTCGCCGACGGGGTTTTATTCCTCGGCGGTGCGCAACCCCTATCTGCGCAACCTCGAGGCGCGCTCGCAGCGGCAGATCCCCTATTCGCGCGTCGCGGCAGGCGAGCATACCGTGCAGCTCGATGTCGCGGTCAAGGGCAAGAACTTCTGGGTGACACCGGGCGACCGCGACAACGCGCGCAGCTGGTTCGGGGCCGGTTTCACCGCCGCGCTGCGCACCCCCGATGACACGCTGGTTTTTGTCACCCCCGAGGAGCGCGACACGATCCGCAAGGACCAGACCGATTGCATGGGCTGTCTGTCGTTCTGCGGGTTCTCGTCGTGGAAGGATCACGACGATTACAGCACCGGACGGCTTGCCGATCCGCGCAGCTTCTGCATCCAGAAAACCTTGCAGGACATCGCGCACGGCGGCGATATCGACCAGAACCTGATGTTCGCGGGCCATTCGGCTTACCGATTCGCGCAGGACCCGTTTTATTCCAACAATTTCACCCCCACCGTGAAGCAATTGGTCGACCGCATCCTGACCGGCGACTGAGCCCAAGTTGACACAGTTGACACAGTCCAGAGCGCGAACTGGCGGGACTTCGCGGGCGGAGCGGGAAGCCGGGCTTGCGGCGCGCCGGGCGTCCAAGTTGACACAGTTGACACAGTCCAGAGAGCGAAACGGCGGGGCCTTGCGGGCGGCGCGGAAAGCGGGGTTTGCGGCGCGCCGGGCGCCCAAGTTGACACAGTTGACACAGTCCAGAGAGCGAAACGGCGGGGCCTTGCGGGCGGCGCGGGAAGCGGAGTTTGCGGCGCGCCGGGCGCCCAAGTTGACACAGTTGACACAGTCCAGAGAGTGAAATGGCGCGGCCTGCCATGCGGCCTTGCCAGCGGGTTTGTTATGCGGTTGGGGGCAGGCAGCGACCATCGCGGCAACTTTGCAGTTTTGCCCGGTGTAGGAAAATTTTTTGTTCGAGCCGCGTCGGCCAGACCGGGTGCGCGGCGGGCGGAAAGGGGTGTGATGGAGAAGCAGAAACCTGTGTGTCGGCGCGCGCAGATGGCCGATCTCGAGGTGGTGGTCGCCGCGATGGCCGATGCCTTTCAGAACGAGCCGGCGTTTTCCTACATCGTGCCCAGCGCGCAGGCGCGGCGCAGAGTATTGCCGCAAGCTTTCCGGATCATCGTGGGCGAAGACATCAAATCCGGGCGGGTGATGATGACCATGGGCGGCGAGGCGGCGACCGCGTGGCGCGTGCCGGGGCTGGTGCACGAAAGCCGTCTTGAGGAGCTGCGAACGTTCCTGCCCTTCGTGCGCATTTTCGGCACCGCCTCGCTGCGCGCGATGCGCATTTCCAATCTGATCAAGGCCCATCTGCCGGGCGAGGATTGCTGGTATCTGCACATGGCGGGCTGCGCCGCGCGCCATCAGGGCAAAGGGCTGGGCGGCGCGGCGATCCGCGCGGGGCTGGCCTGCGCCGACGCCGAACGCCGCAAGGCCTATCTGGAAACCGCCGATCCCAAGAATCTGCCGATCTACCGCGCGCTCGGCTTCGAGATCGTGCACACGTGGCAGGTGCCCGGCGGCCCGCAATTCTGGGGCATGATGCGCGCGGCGCGCGGATGATCGGGCGCTGAACCTGCCGCCACCTTCCCGCGTGGCGGCGCATTGGCACGACAGGCCGTGGCGCAAACGGGGCTAAGCGGCTAATGGTGCGCGACGCGCGCTATCGCGGCCCCTGCGGATGCGATAGTTATGGAGCTAATGTATGGCAGAACGTCCAGCAGAGCGATTGGTTCCGCCCTCTTGCTGCGCCGTCTCCAGTTTTTTAAGCCGCATTGTCAAACCGGCGCGAAAGGTGTTCGTCTGAGCATTAAAGATTTGGTTTCGCCCGACAAAGTGGCGGCCTTCACCGACGATCTGCTGGTCAAGATTGGCGAAATCATGCCTGATTTCATGTATGCCAAGGACCTGGACAGCAGGATGGTTTACGCCAATCCAGCCGTGCTCAAGGCGTTGGGCAAAACATGGGAAGAAATTCGCGGCCGCTCCGATACTGAATGGCACGATGATCCCGAAGAAGCGCGGCTTTTTGTCGAGGTCGATGCGCGGGTCATGGAATCCAATAAAGCGCAGTCGCTGGAAGAAGTGCTGACTGGCAACGGGCCGCCGCAAACGTACCTTTCGACAAAATCCCCGATCCATGACGCCGAAGGCAATGTTATCGGCATGTTCGGCGTGAGCATGAACATCACCGAGCGCAAGAATGCCGAGATGCTGCGCCAGTTGCTCGTCAATGAGCTGGAGCACAGGGTGCGCAACACGCTGGCTGTGGTGCAGGCGATCGCGCGGCTCACCCTGAAGGACGCGGTGGCCGACAAAGCCGTGTGGAAGAACTTCGAGAGCCGGATTCTGGCGATGGCTTCGGCGCATGGGTTGCTGACCCGCGAAAGCTGGGAAGGGGCCGATCTGCACGCGGTCATCGCCGAAAGCCTGCAAGCGCATGGTGGGAGCTTTGGCAGCCAGTTCGAGGTGCAGGGTCCGGATGTCTGGGTCGATGCGCAGACCGCGCTGGCGATTGCGATGGCGTTTCACGAACTGGGCACCAACGCGATCAAGTATGGCGCGCTTTCGGTCGCCGAGGGGTGCGTGCGGATCGAATGGAGTATCGACCGCAAGGGCGATGTGCCGCTGCTCTCGCTGCGCTGGAACGAAAGCGGCGGGCCTGCGGTGCCCGAGCGGACGCGCACCGGGTTCGGTTCGATCCTGATCGAGCAGGCTTTCGCAACGCATGGTAGCGACGCGGCGCGGGTGCAGTTCCTGCCCGGCGGGGTGGTGTTCGAAGCGCGCATTGCCCTGCCGAACAGACCGCTGGCTCCGCCGCTCTGATCGGGTAGCTGGTGCCCGAGGGGCGGTTATTCGCCCCAGGCGCGCTCGCCGTGGGTGGTGATGTCCAGTCCCTCGTGCTCGGCCGCTTCGCTTACGCGCATCGGGATGACCGTGGAGACCATCAGCGCGGAAACAGCGGTGCCGATCGCGCTCCACGCGGCGACCACGGCGATGCCCGCGACTTGCGCCACCACCTGGGGCACCAGCCCCATGCCGGGGCCATAGCCGGTGCCGCCGAGCGCCGGATCGATGAACAGCGCGAGCAGGACCGCGCCGGTCATCCCGCCAACGCCGTGGACCGCGAACACCCCCAGCGTATCGTCGATCGCCAGGCTGCGGCGGATGAGCGCCAGCGCCGGATAGCACAGCAGCGCCGCGACCGCGCCGATGATCCACGCCGCGCCGGGCGCGACAAAGCCGGCCGCAGGGGAGGCGGCGGCCAGCCCGGCGATCGCGCCGGTGGCAAACCCGGTGGCGCTGACCTTGCCCGCCGCGAGCCGCTCGATCACCAGCCAGGCCAGCGCTGCTGCGCAGGCCGCGACGTGGGTGTTGATGATGGCGGCGGCGGCATCGTCGGTGGCGGCCATCGCCGCGCCGCCCGCCAGCCCGAGCCAGCCGGCCCAGAGCAACGCCGCGCCCGCCATGGCAAGGCCCGGCGCATGGGGCGGCGCGGCGGCGGCGGTAAAGCCTGCGCGCTTGCCCATGAGCAGCGCGGCGACCAGCGCGGAGACCCCGGCGGTGGTTTGGACCACCAGCCCGCCCGCGTAGTCGAGCGTGCCCAGCCGCGAGGCGAGCCAGCCACCGCCCCAGACCCAGTGCGCCACCGGGGCATAGACCATCAGCGACCACAGCGCGCTGAACAAGGTGACCCACGCAAAATGCGCGCGCCCGGTCCATGCGCCGACCATCAGCGCGGCGGCGAACACCGCGAGCGCCATGTGGAACAGCACGAACGCGCTTTCGGGCACTGCCGTATCGCCGCGCACATTGCCCAGATCGATCAGCATCCACGCGTTGCCGCTGCCCAGCCAGCCATTGGTGACCGCGCCGAACGCGATGGTGTAGCCCGCGACAACCCACAGCAGCGAGCAGATCGCGGTGATCGCGCCGATTTGCGCGGCCACCGAGAGGAAATTCCTGGCGCTCGCGCGGGCCCCGTAAAACAGCGTGAGCCCGGGCAGGACCATGACCAGCACCAGCACGGCGGCGGCCATGGCCCATGCCGTGTCGCCGCTGTCGGCCGCATCGAGCGCGCCGATGTCGGCGCTCTGCGCGCGCGCGACGAGCGGCAAAGCCAGCGCCGCGCCCGCAGCGGCCTTCGCGATCAGCTTGCGCATGGTTTTTCCTGTCCCCCGGTTTTTCGTAGGAAGCAGCTCTAGGCCAACGAAGCGGCGCGCTTCAAGCCGGGGTGCGAGATTGTCGGGGAAGGGGGCAGATCACGCCCAGCCTTCGAGCACCTGATCGGGCGGGCGGTGGCCATCGGCCCAGAAACGGATGTTGGCGATAACCTTGTCGCCCGAGGCGAGCCGGCCCTCGAAAGTGCCGCTGCCCATATGCGGCAGCAGCGAGACATTGGCGAGGCGCAGCAGACGCGGATCGATGCGCGGCTCATCGGCAAAGACATCGAGCCCGGCGCCGCCGATGCGATCCGCCTCGAGCGCCTCGATCAGCGCGTTCTCGTCGATCAGCTCGCCGCGCGCGACATTGACGAGATAGGCATGCGGTCTCATCAGCGCGATGCGCCGCGCATCCATCAGGTGGTGTGTTTCGGGCGTGGCGGGGCAATGCAGGGTGATGATATCGGCCTCGGCGACGAGCGCATCGAGATCGGCCTCGTAGCGCGCACCGAACATGCGCTCGGCAGCTTCGGGCAGGCGGTGCCGGTTGTGATAGATCACATCGAGCCCGAACGCGCGCGCACGGTGCGCCACCGCCTGGCCGATGCGGCCCATGCCGACAATGCCCAGCGTCTTGCCGCTGATGCGGTGGCCCAGCAGGGTGGCGGGGGCCCAGCCGGTCCACTGGCCCTGTCGCAGCACCCGCCCGCCATCGACCACCCGGCGCGAGACCCCGATAAGCAACGCGAAGGTGAGATCGGCGGTGTCTTCGGTGAACACGCCGGGCGTGTTGGTCACGATGATGCGCCGCGCGCGCGCCGCGGCCAGATCGATATGCTCGATCCCTGCGCCGAAATTGGCAATGAGCCCAAGCTGCGCGCCTGCGCCCGCGATCATCGCGGCATCGATCCGGTCGGTCACCGTGGGCACCAGCACATGCGCCTCTTGCAGCGCCTCGATCAGCGCCGCGCGCTCCATCGGCCGGTCATCGGGATTGGCGCGCACATCGAACAGCTGCGCCATGCGTTCCTCGGTTTCGGGGAGCAGGCGGCGGGTGATGACCACGCGCGGTTTGCCGGCGATGCGCCGCGTTTGCCGAAGATCGGCGGCGGCGGGTGGGCTGGGGCGATCGGAAGCGGGCATGACGGTTCATCGCTAAGCCGGTCGGGAACGGATGGTCAAGCGGCTGGGTTGTCTGGGCAAGCGAATCCTGTATCGAACGGGCATGCGGCAAGGCCGCCTGTGCAGAAAAGGGTGAGTGCGACGTGCCGAACAGGTTTGCAGTGCCGATGATCCTGGCGGGTGCCGTCATGATGGCGTTGGGCACGGCACCCGGCGCACGGGCGCAAAGCACGGGCGAGGGGCCGTTCTGGGGCTCGCTGCGCAAACCGATGGCCAATCTGCGCGTGGGGCCGGGGCGCGATTACCGCGTGAACTGGGTTTATCAGCGCAGCGGTCTGCCGGTGAAAGTGCTGCGCGCGATGGGCGGCTGGGTCTTGATCGAAGACCCCGACGGCGCGCGCGGGTGGATGCTCAAGCAGTTCGTGGGGCGCGCGCGCGCCGCGATGGTCAAAGGCGGGGTAGCCGACATTCGCGAGCGCGAGGACGGCACGGGCAAAGTGCTGTGGCGCGCCGCGCCGGGCGTGATCGCGCAGCTTGGCGCCTGCCCCGGGCAATGGTGCAAGGTCGACGTGGCGGGCCGCCGGGGCTTCATGGCCAAGGCCGCGCTGTGGGGCGCGGCCGAGCCTTAGGCTGCTCGATCAGGCGAGTTCGACCGCGACCGCCGTGGCTTCGCCGCCGCCGATGCACAGGCTGGCGACGCCGCGCTTCTTGCCGTGGCGCTGGAGCGCGGCGATCAAGGTGGTGACGATGCGCGCGCCCGAAGCGCCGATCGGATGGCCGAGCGCGGTCGCGCCGCCGTGCACGTTGATCTTGTCGTGCGGGATGCCGAGATCATGCATCGCGAACATCGCGACACAGGCGAAGGCTTCGTTCACTTCGAACAGATCGACATCGGCGATGCTCCAGCCGGCCTTGTCGAGCAGCTTGGTGATCGCGCCGACGGGCGCGGTGGTGAAATCCTTGGGCAGCTGCGAATGCGCCGCCATCGCGATCACGGTGGCGACGGGGGTGAGGCCGCGCTCGGCGGCAACGCTGGCGCGGGTCAGCACCAGCGCGGCGGCGCCGTCCGAGATCGAGGACGAGGTGGCCGCGGTGATCGTGCCGTCCTTGGCAAAGGCGGGCTTGAGCGAGGGGATCTTGTCGGGCTTGCCTTTGCCCGGGGCTTCGTCGGTATCGACCACGGTATCGCCGCCGCGCGATTTGACCGTGACCGCGGTGATTTCGGCGGCGAACGCGCCATCGGCGATCGCGCTCTGCGCGCGGCGCAGCGATTCGATCGCGTAGTCGTCCTGCTGGGCGCGGGTCAGTTGATAGGAATTGGCGGTATCCTGCGCGAATGTGCCCATCGCACGGCCTTCCTCGTAAGCGTCTTCGAGCCCGTCGAGGAACATGTGGTCATAGGCGGTGTCGTGCCCGATGCGCGCACCCGAGCGGTGCTTCTTGAGCAGATAGGGCGCATTGGTCATGCTTTCCATGCCGCCCGAGACGATCACGTCGGCGCTGCCCGCCGCGAGCGCTTCGGCGCCCATGATCATCGTCTGCATGCCCGAGCCGCAGACTTTGTTGACCGTGGTCGATTGCACCGACATCGGCAGGCCGGCTTTCAGCGTGGCCTGCCGCGCGGGCGCCTGGCCGAGCCCGGCGGGGAGCACGCAGCCCATGTAGACCCGGTCGATCTGCTCGCCCGCGATTCCGGCGCGCGCGACCGCCGCCTTGATCGCGGTGGCGCCGAGGTCCGTGGCCGAGACATCGGACAAGGCGCCCTGCATGCTGCCCATCGGGGTGCGCGCATAGGAAAGGATGACGATCGGATCGGCTGCGGAAAACTGGGCCATGGCTGGGCTTCTTTCTGTCGATAAGGGGGGCACAAGACGGCAATAGCAGGCATTTAGCGGTGTGCCATTGCATTTGCAATTCAGACCTCGGCCCGCAGGCGGCGCATCGTGCCCGCCGATAACCCCAAAAAGGATCGGGTAACGCGCGATGTTGCGTCGCACCCTACTTGCGCCGCCGGGAAGCGGGGACTAGGGCGCTGGGCATCCTAGCAACAGGCGAGTCAGCCCCTTGGTCGATCAACTCCCCTACCTGGCGCAGTATCTGCCGATTCTGATCTTTCTGGGCATCGCGCTGGCGTTGTCGTGCGCTTTTGTCTTCCTGCCGATGGGCGTGGCCCGGCTGACCGGCGCGCATAATCCCAATGCGGAAAAGCTGAGCGAATATGAATGCGGCTTCCCCGCGTTCGAAGACCCGCGCAGCCAGTTTGACGTGCGGTTTTACCTCGTGGCGATCCTGTTCATCATTTTCGATCTGGAAGCCGCGTTCCTGTTTCCCTGGGCCGTCAGCCTTAAGGAAAGCGGCTGGGCCGGGTGGACAACGATGATGATCTTTCTGGCCGAACTGATCATCGGCTTCATCTATGCCTGGAAAAAAGGGGCGCTGGACTGGGAATGAGCACCGTGGCCAATTCTTCCATCATCCCCGCCTCGGCCGCCGATTTGCCGGCCGCGCCCGATCAGGCCTTTTTCGACAGCCTGAACGCCGAAGTTTCGGACAAGGGATTCCTTGTCGCCTCGACCGAAGAGCTGTTTCAGTGGGCGCGCACCGGCTCGCTGTGGTGGATGACATTCGGCCTCGCCTGCTGCGCGGTCGAGATGATCCATGTGAACATGCCGCGCTATGACATGGAGCGCTTCGGCGCGGCCCCGCGTGCTTCTCCGCGCCAATCAGACGTGATGATCGTGGCGGGCACCTTGTGCAACAAGATGGCCCCGGCGCTGCGCAAGGTTTATGACCAGATGTCGGACCCCAAATATGTGATCTCGATGGGCAGCTGCGCCAATGGCGGCGGCTATTATCACTACAGCTATTCGGTGGTGCGCGGCTGCGACCGGATCGTGCCGGTGGATATCTATGTGCCCGGGTGCCCGCCGACAGCGGAAGCGCTGCTCTATGGCGTGATGCAGTTGCAGCGCAAGATCCGCCGGGTGGGGACGCTGGAGCGGTGACTTTGGCTGCTGTTCATCCACAAAACCGTTCGTGTCGAGCGAAGTCGAGACACCTTGCGCAGTGTTTTGTGTCTCGACTTCGCTCGACACGAACGGTGGTGGTTTAGTCATGCCTCAAGTTCTCCATTCCGCGCCGCGATATTCCTCGTTCGAAGGCGTGAAAGACGCACTGGTCGCCGCGCTGGATGCCGATGTGGTCGCCGCGCGCGAGGAATATGGCGAGATCGTGATCGAGGTCGTGCGCGACCGGATCGTCGAAGTGCTGCGCGCCCTGCGCGATGAGCACGAATTCCAGCAGCTGATGGACATGGCGGGGGTCGATTATCCCTCGCGGCCCGAGCGGTTCGAGGTGGTCTATTGCCTGCTTTCGGTGACGCGCAATCTGCGGTTGATCGTCAAGGTCTCCACCGACGAGGCGACCCCGGTGCCGACGGTGACCGGGCTGTGGCCCAACGCCGGCTGGTACGAGCGCGAAGTCTACGACATGTACGGCGTGCTGTTCGCGGGCAACCCGGACCTCAGGCGTATTCTCACCGATTACGGCTTTCAGGGGCACCCGTTCCGCAAGGATTTCCCGCTGACCGGCTATGTCGAGCTGCGCTATTCCGAAGAGGAAAAGCGCGTGGTCTACGAGAAAGTCGCGCTGGCGCAGGATCTCAGGCAATTCGACTTCATGAGCCCGTGGGAAGGCGCGGATTACGTGCTGCCGGGCGATGAGAAAGCGGTGCCCGCGCCGCAAGCCGCTGCACCCGCACCGACGCCCCCTGCGCCCGCCACCGTGCCCGAGACGCGGGGCCCGGCCGCGGTCGATACGCCCAAGACGACCGAGACCAAGGCCGATACCGGCGCGGGCGAAGCGGCCAACACCGCAGCGGCACAGCCCGTCGCCGATGGCGGGGTGCCCAAGGATGCGGCGGCGGTAGCGCCGGGTGCGCCTGCGCCCACCGAGGCGCGGCCCGATCGCGCGCCCCGCGATAAGGATGGAGACAGCGCATGAGTCTCTCGCTCGAGCAATCGCCGACCACGGGCGACGATGTGATCGCCAACTACACGATCAACTTCGGCCCGCAGCATCCGGCGGCGCACGGTGTGCTGCGCATGGTGATGGAGCTGGACGGCGAGATCATCGAGCGGATCGATCCGCATGTCGGGCTGCTGCACCGCGGCACCGAGAAGCTGATCGAGCAGAAGACATATCTGCAGGCGCTGCCCTATTTCGACCGGCTGGACTATTGCTCGCCGCTGGCGATGGAGCACACCTATGTGCTGGCGATCGAGAAGCTGCTCAATCTCGAGGTGCCGCTGCGCGCGCAATATCTGCGCGTGCTGTTTGCCGAACTGACGCGCATCTGCAACCACATGCTGAACCTCGGCTCCCATGTGATGGATGTCGGCGCGATGACGCCGAACCTGTGGATGTTCGAAGTGCGCGAGGATTGCCTCAATTTCTTCGAGCGGGCGAGCGGCGCGCGGATGCATGCGGCGTGGTTTCGCCCCGGCGGGGTGCATCAGGATGTGCCGCTCAAGCTGCTCGTCGATATCGGCGAATGGCTCGATACCCGGCTGCCGCAATTGTTCGAAGACGCGATGAGCCTGGTGGTCGACAACCGCATCTTCAAGCAGCGCAATGTCGATATCGCCACGGTGAGCAAGGCCGATGCGATTGCCTGGGGCTTTTCCGGGCCGATGATCCGGGGATCGGGCATCCCGTGGGATCTGCGCAAGAGCCAGCCTTACGATGTCTATGACCGGATGGATTTCGAAGTGCCGGTGGGCACCAGCGGCGATTGCTATGACCGGTTCATGGTCCGCGTCGAAGAAGTGCGCCAGTCTGCGCGGATCATGAAACAGTGCCTGGCCGAAATGCCCGAAGGCCCGGTTTCCAGCGACGACCGCAAGGTATCTCCGCCAAAGCGCGGCGAGATGAAGCAATCGATGGAAGCGCTGATCCACCACTTCAAGCTCTATACCGAAGGCTTCCATGTGCCGGCGGGCGAAGTCTATGTCGCCACCGAAAGCCCCAAGGGCGAGTTCGGCGTCTATCTCGTGGCCGATGGCACCAACAAACCCTATCGCTGCAAGATCCGCCCGACAGCGTTTTCGCACCTGCAGGCGATGGATTTCATGGCCAAGGGCCACATGCTGCCCGACGTGACCGCGATCATCGGCGCGATCGATGTGGTGTTTGGGGAGTGTGACCGGTGAGCGCGCCAGAGCCCGTCAACATCGCCGAAAAGCTGGCAACCTTTGCAGACCATTGGAATCCCCGCATTGTCGGCAGCTACAATGGCAACGAAGTGCGGGTGGCCAAGGTGCAGGGCGAGTTCACCTGGCACAGCCATGCCGAGACTGACGAAATGTTCTTGGTCATCTCGGGCGAACTCGGCATCGAATTCAGGGACGGCACGCGGCATTTGCAACCGGGCGAGTTCATCGTTGTGCCCAAGGGTGTCGAACATCGGCCCTTTGCGCAGAGCGAGTGCCACATCCTGTTTTTTGACCGGGAGGGCGAGCCCAACACCGGCGTCAACCCGTCAGAGTACACGCGCGCAGGACTGGAAAAGATCTGATGCCGGGTCCCAGCAAGCTCGCCACCGCCACCCGGATGATCGCGCATTACAATGCGCAGGATGCCGACGCTTATGTCGCGCTGATGACCGAGGATGCTTGCGAGGCGGGCTATCGCGGGGCGGTGGTGCGTGAGGGCCGTGAGGGCACGCGCAGCGGTCTCAAGGCGATGTTTGCCGAATACCCCGAGAACCGCGCCGAGATCCTCACCGCCTATGAGCTGGGCGACTATGTCGTGTTTCACGAGCGCGTGTGGCGCAGCGCGGCGGCCACGCCGTTCGACGTCATGGCGGTCTACAGCTTCGAGGGCGATTTGTGCAGCCGTGTCGAGTTCATCCGGTGAGCGGCGCAACGCAATTCCTCCCCCGAGGGGGAGGGGGACCATCCGCAGGATGGTGGAGGGGCACGTGCGGTTGTGTGCTGCCACTGATCTTGCGCTTATCCGGCCTGTGCCCCTCCACCAGCTTCGCTGGTCCCCCTCCCCGTTCCGGGGAGGAACTGGTGGCTTGCTTGGGAACTGCACTTCAGCCGATGGGGAGGTGCGCATGGCGGACGTGACCAACGAGCTGATCTTCGAAGTGATGAAGCCGATGCAGGCCGATATGGCGGAAATGAAGTTCGACGTGCGCGATCTCAAGCTGCGCATGACGGTCGTCGAAGAGCATCTTGGCAATTCGCTGATCGCGATTTCCGGCGTGAACAGCCGGATCGACCGCCTGACCGACCGGCTGGACCGGATTGATACCCGCCTCAACCTTACGGACCACCGCTGAATGGCTGATCGTCATCCCGAACCCGATAGCCCCGAGCTGCGCGCGCGCTGGGGCCAGTTTGCTTGGTCGCCGGCCAATGCGGACAAGGCGCGCGAGATTATCGCGCGCTATCCGGCGGGGCGGCAGCGCTCGGCGGTGATGCCGCTGCTCGATCTGGCGCAGCGGCAGGTGGGGGCCGAGACGCAGACGCAAGGCTGGTTGCCGCTGCCGGTGATGGAATTTGTGGCACGTGAGCTCGCCATGCCGGTGATCCGGGTGCTCGAGGTCGCCTCGTTCTACATGATGTACAATCTGCAGCCGGTGGGCCGCTATCATGTGCAGGTCTGCGGCACCACGCCGTGCATGCTGCGCGGCAGCGACGACATCATGGCGGCGTGCAAGGCGCGGGGGATGCATCTGGGGCATACCACCGAGGATGGCCTGTTCACGCTGACCGAAGTGGAATGCATGGGCAACTGCGCCTCGGCACCGATGGTGCAGATCAACGATGATAATTACGAAGATCTGACGGCGCAGAGCCTCAACCATGTGCTCGATGAACTGGCGGCGGGTCGTCAGCCCAAGACGGGCACGCAATTGCCGGGGCGGCATACGGTGGAGCCTGCCGGTGCGCTGAGCACGCTGACGGCGATGGCGAGCGAGAACCACGATTACCGGGGGGAGTGGTAAGCCATGAACCTTCTGCAACAACATCCGTTCGTGTCGAGCGAAGTCGAGACACCCTGCGCGCGGCTTCTCGACTTCGCTCGAAGCGAACGGGGAGGGTTTAACCTGTGAGCCTTGCCGATAAAGACCGCATCTTCACCAACCTCTATGGCTACCAGCCGTGGAACCTGGCGGCGGCGCAGATGCGCGGCGATTGGGATGATACCAAGGCCATTATGGCGCGCGGGCAGGATGCGATCATCGACGAGATGAAGGCCAGCGGGCTGCGCGGGCGCGGCGGGGCGGGGTTCCCCACCGGCATGAAATGGTCGTTCATGCCCAAGGAGAGCAAGGACGGCCGGCCGAGCTTCCTCGTGATCAACGCCGACGAGAGCGAGCCGGGCAGCTGCAAGGACCGCGAAATCCTGCGCCATGATCCGCACAAGCTGATCGAAGGCGCGCTGGTGGCGGGCTATGCGATGCGCGCGCGCGCCGCCTATATCTACATTCGCGGTGAATATATCCGCGAGGCCGAGACGCTGTTTGCCGCGGTGCAAGAAGCCTACGACGCCGGGCTGCTGGGCAAGAATGCGTGCCAGTCGGGCTATGATTTCGACGTGTTCGTGCACCGCGGCGCGGGGGCTTATATCTGCGGCGAAGAGACCGCGATGATCGAGAGCCTGGAAGGCAAGAAGGGCCAGCCGCGCCTGAAACCGCCATTTCCGGCGGGCGCGGGGCTCTATGGCTGCCCGACCACGGTCAACAATGTCGAGAGCATCGCGGTCGCGCCGACGATCCTGCGGCGCGGGGCAAGCTGGTTTTCCTCGTTCGGGCGCGATGGGAACAAGGGCACCAAGCTGTTTCAGATCAGCGGCCATGTCGACCGGCCCTGCGTGGTCGAGGAGGCGATGAGCATTCCGTTCAGCGAGCTGATCGAGAAGCATTGCGGCGGCATTCGCGGCGGGCGCGACAATCTGCTGGCGGTGATCCCCGGCGGCTCCTCGGTGCCGCTGGTGCCCGCAGACCAGATCTGGGACGCGCCGATGGACTTCGATGGCCTCAAAGCGCTGGGCTCGGGCCTCGGCACGGCGGCGGTGATCGTGATGGACAAGTCCACCGACATCGTGCGCGCGATTGCCCGGCTCTCGTACTTCTACAAGCACGAATCTTGCGGCCAGTGCACCCCCTGCCGCGAGGGTACGGGGTGGATGTGGCGCGTGATGGAGCGCCTGCGCACCGGCGATGCGGATAGGGGCGAGATCGACATGCTCCATCAGGTGACCAAGCAGGTGGAAGGCCACACCATCTGCGCGCTGGGCGATGCGGCGGCATGGCCGATTCAGGGACTGATCAAGCACTTCCGGCCCGAAATCGAGCGCCGGATTGCGGAGCGGGCGGGCATTAGGGAGGCGGCGGAGTGATAAAGCGCCCCACCACGATAACGCTTTTTGCGCTCTATCTTCTGATTGTGTTCGGTTTGTCCACGATCGGTAGTCTTTACGGCGCGATCAGCGAACTGCCGCCATATACCCGCTCTGAATGGCTTGTGCGGGTTCTCCCAAAGGTGATCGCGCTTTTTGCGGGTTTTGCCTTCTGGAGAATGTTGAGAGTCGGTGCTTGGCTTTGGGCGGCGTCGATTATTGCTGGCTGGGCGATGGCAATCGGACTGAGGACTGGATTCTTTCCTGACCTAAGCGTCGCTCTAGTCGTGTCGATGCTTATAGTTACAGGCTCGATTTGGGTGATCTACACCAATTGGGCATTGCTGCGGCCGTGGAATGATAACCGCAAAATTGAAGGGGCACTCTAATGCCTAAACTCAAAGTCGACGGCGTAGAGCTCGAAGTTCCAGCAGGCGCGACGGTGCTACAGGCGTGCGAGTTGGCGGGCAAGGAGTTGGTTTGATGGGTGTGTTCCGTGTTGACCTCCGCTTGTCCAATCCCGTCCTCGGGACTGATCAGGAGGAGAATGCCATGGCGCTCGTAGATACTGGCGCCATGCATCTTTGCATTCCTGAGCGGATTGCAACGCTGCTCAAGCTGAAGGGAACCGACACACGTCCAGTTCGGCTCGCAGATGGTTCAGTCCATGACGTCCCCTACGTTGGCCCGGTCAAAGTCGGGTTGATGGGGCGTGAGGTTTACACGGGCGCCATGGTTTTGGGCGAGGAGGTTCTGCTTGGGGCTATCCCGCTTGAAGATCTCGACCTTCATGTTGATCCCCTGCGCGGACGATTGATGACCAATCCGATGAGCCCCGACAGGCCAATGTCGATGGCAATGGGTGTCCTGCCAGTGCAAAGCGACAACAATGCCTAAACTCAAAGTAGACGGCGTCGAGCTCGAAGTCCCGGCAGGCGCGACGGTGCTGCAGGCGTGCGAGCTGGCGGGGAAGGAAATTCCGCGCTTTTGCTATCATGAGCGGCTCAGCATTGCGGGCAATTGCCGGATGTGTTTGGTCGAGGTGAAGCCGGGACCGCCCAAGCCGCAGGCTTCGTGCGCGCTGCCCGCCGCCGAGGGGCAGGACATTCGCACCGACAGCGAGATGGTGAAAAAGGCGCGCGAGGGGGTGATGGAGTTTCTGCTCATCAACCACCCGCTCGATTGCCCGATCTGCGATCAGGGCGGCGAATGCGATCTGCAGGACCAGTCGGTCGCCTATGGACGCGGGGCCTCGCGCTATGACGAGAACAAGCGCGCGGTCACCGAAAAGTACATGGGGCCGCTGATCAAGACGACCATGACGCGGTGCATCCATTGCACCCGCTGCGTGCGCTTTTCCGAAGAGATCGCGGGTGTGGACGAGATCGGCGCGCTCTATCGCGGCGAATCGATGCAGATCACGACCTATCTGGAGAAGGCGGCGGCGCACGAGCTTTCGGCCAATGTGATCGATCTATGCCCGGTGGGCGCGCTCACCAGCCGGCCTTATGCGTTCGAGGCGCGGCCGTGGGAGCTTAAAAAGACGCTGTCGATCGATGTTTCGGATGCGCTGGGTTCGAACATCCGGCTCGACAGCCGGGGCCGCGAAGTGCTGCGCGCGCTGCCGCGCCTGAACGACGATGTGAACGAGGAATGGCTCTCTGATCGCGCGCGCTATGTGGTCGATGGGCTGACGCGGCGGCGGCTGGACAAGCCCTGGCTGCGGCGTGACGGCAAGCTGGTCGCGGCGACCTGGGCCGAGGCGTTTGACGCGGTGGCGAAGATCGCGCCGGGGCCCTCGCTGGCGGTGATCGCGGGCGATCTGGTCGATTGCGAGACGATGTTTGCGGCCAAGGCGCTGGCGGGGGCGCTGGGCTCCAGCTTGCTCGAAGGGCGGCAGACCGGCCTTGCCTATACCGCGAGCAATCTGGCGGCGGTGGCGTTCAATTCCACCTTGGCGGGGATCGAGGAGGCGGATGCCATCCTGATCGTGGGCAGCATGGTGCGCGATGAAGCGCCGCTGCTCAATGTGCGGCTGCGCAAAGCGGTGAAGCGGGGCGCGCGGGTCTTCGTGATCGGGCCCTTGTGGGACCCGACGTATGCGGCGACGTTCCTGGGCGATGATGTGGCGCTGCTGGGCGATCTGCCTGCCGAGGTGGCCTCGGCGTTCGAGGCGGCGAAGAAGCCCGCGATCATCATCGGTGGGGCCGGGCTGGGCAAGGGCGCTTTGGAGCCGGGGCTGGCGTTTGCCGAGAAATTCGCTCTGGTGCGTGAGGACTGGAACGGGTTTAACGTGCTGCACATGGCGGCGAGCCGGATGGGCGGGCTGATGCTGGGCTATGCGCAGGCTGGTGGCCTCGCCGATCTGGTGGCGGCGAAGCCGAAGATGGTGCTTTCGCTCGGCGCTGATGAAGTCGACTACGCACAATTTGCGGGATCGATGATCGTGCATATCGGCCATCATGGCGACAAGGCGGCGCATGTGGCCGATGTGATCCTGCCGGGGGCCGCGTTCAGCGAGAAGGACGGCACTTACGTCAACACCGAAGGCCGTGTGCAATTTGCCGAGCGGGCAGTGTTCGCGCCGGGCGATGCGCGCGAGGACTGGACGATCCTGCGCGCGCTGGCCGATAGCCTTGGCGTTTCGGTGGGTTTTGACAGCTTTGCCGAATTGCGCGCGGCGATGATCGCGGCGGTGCCGGCGCTGGGGGTCGAAGGGCTGGCCGATTATGGCGCGCTGCCGGCGGCGCCTGCGGGGGCGACCTGCTCGGGCGTGATTGTCGGGTATCCGATCAAGGACCGTTATCTGACCAACGCCATCGGGCGCGCGAGCCCGACCTTGCAGCGCTGCTCGGCGGAACTGCTCCACGGCGAGACTTTTGCGGAGGCGGCGGAATGAGGAACACTGCATCACCGCTTACCAATCCCGTCACCCTGAACTTGTTTCAGGGTCCATCGTGCCGCCATGCGCCGGAGCGTGCGGGCGCATCGATGGAGACTTTCGGCATGGGCGGCGCGTCTGGTCATGAAACAGTGCGTGCGGAGCAATGGACCCTGAAACAAGTTCAGGGTGACGAAATAGGCGAGTGGGGGGTGGGCCTATGATCCCGTTTTTTGAAAGCACCGGCCTGTCGTACCCATGGGCCTGGGGCGTCTCGACCGTGCTCGAGGTGCTGCTCATTGCGTTTCCGCTGATGCTCGGCGTGGCGCTGATCATTTATGCTGACCGCAAGATCTGGGCAGCGATGGCGCTGCGCAAGGGGCCCAACGTGGTGGGGCCGTTCGGCATTCTGCAGTCGTTTGCCGATGGCTTGAAGGTGTTTCTGCAGGAAACCATCATCCCGAGCGCGGCGAACAAGGGCCTGTTCCTGATCGCGCCGATCATCACGTTTACGGTCGCGCTGCTGGCATGGGCGGTGATCCCGTTCAATTCGGGCGCGGTCTTGGCCGATATCAATGTCGGGCTGCTCTATGTGCTCGCGATTTCGTCGCTGGGCGTTTACGGCGTGGTCATCGCGGGCTGGGCGTCGAACTCGAAATACCCGTTTTTCAGCGCGATGCGCGCGGCGGCTCAGATGATTTCTTACGAGGTTTCGATCGGGTTCATCCTGATCTGCGTGGTGCTGTGGGCGGGCTCGTTCAACATGAACGAGATCGTCAAGGCGCAGCAGAGCCACGTCTGGATCATCAACGGCTTTGTCGCCAATCCGCTGATGTTTCCGCTCTGGGTGATGTTCCTGATCTCGAGCCTGGCTGAAACCGCGCGCGCGCCGTTCGATCTGACCGAGGCGGAAAGCGAGCTCGTCGCAGGGTATCAGACCGAATATTCCTCGATGGCGTTTGCGCTCTACTGGCTGGGCGAATATTGCAACGTGCTCCTGATGTGCGCGCTCAATGCCACGCTGTTCTGGGGCGGATGGCTGCCGCCGCTGGACATTCCGGTGCTCTATCTGGTGCCGGGGATCGTGTGGTTCCTGATCAAGATCCTCGGGTTTTTCTTCATCTTCAGCTGGATCAAGGCGACCGTGCCGCGCTACCGCTATGACCAGCTTATGCGGCTGGGCTGGAAGATCTTCCTGCCGCTGTCGCTGTTCTTCGTGTTCGCGATCAGCGGATGGCTTATGGCGACGGGGCATTTCGCCCGTTCGGCTGAGGTGGCCACCCATGAGTTTGCCTGTCAGGCAGCACCTGACGGTGAGATTTCCGTCAATACCTACGATGTGAGAAGGCCGGAAACCTACAGGATTGCTTTCTTCGGGAAGGAAGACCAGTCCGCCCGCATTCGTGTGGGTACGGGAGACTATCAGTCTGCCACGATCCATCTTCTCAAGCCAATCCCTCCGGTCGTTCCGATGGAGTTGGCGTGGAGGCAGGACGGTGCCGAGATGGTGGGCGGTTACGAAACGAGCGACGTTTTGAACGCCGCCGGAGACCCGGAAGCGGCCTTCCTTCGACTAAAATCAAAGAGCGGTGCGCAAGCGACGCATGTCTGCATCCCTCTTTCGGATCAGCGGATCAAAAAGTCATGACCGTCTCGCAGATCATCAAGAGCTTCACGCTGTGGGAGTTCCTCAAGGCGCACTGGCTGACCTTGAAGTACCTCTTCAAGCCCAAGGCGACGATCAACTATCCGTTCGAGAAGAACCCGCTAAGCCCGCGCTTTCGCGGTGAGCATGTGCTGCGGCGCTATCCCAATGGCGAGGAGCGGTGCATTGCGTGCAAGCTGTGCGAGGCGGTGTGTCCGGCGCAGGCGATCACCATCGAGGCCGAACCGCGCGAGGACGGCAGCCGCCGCACCACGCGCTATGACATCGACATGACCAAGTGCATCTTCTGCGGTTTCTGTCAGGAAGCCTGCCCGGTCGATGCCATAGTCGAGGGGCCGAACTTCGAATACGCGACCGAAACGCGCGAGGAACTGCTCTATGACAAGGCCAAGCTGCTCGCCAACGGGGACAAGTGGGAGCGGGCGATCGCCGCGAACCTTGAAGCCGATGCACCGTACCGCTAGGGGCCGCGCATCATGATTGTAATCGAAACCCACCCGCCGTTCGTGTCGAGCGAAGTCGAGACACCCGGCACAGCGTCTCGACTTCGCTCGACGCGAACGGAGTTGGTTTCTAATGAGTTGGGATCGACTCTGTGATCCAGGTTTTCGCGTTTTATCTGTTCGCCAGCCTCGTGATTGCCTCGGGCGCGATCACCATTCTTGCGCGCAATCCGGTGCATTCGGTGCTGTGGCTGATCCTCGCGTTCTTCAACGCGGCGGGGCTGATGGTGCTGGTGGGCGCGGAGTTTATCGCGATGCTGCTGGTGATCGTCTATGTCGGCGCGGTCGCGGTGTTGTTCCTGTTTGTCGTGATGATGCTCGACATCGATTTTGCCGAGATGCGCGCCGGGTTCGTCAAGAATTTTCCGCTGGGCTTTCTGCTGGCGCTGGTGCTGCTGAGCGAACTGGTGCTGGGCGTGGGCGCTTATCGCAGCGGCGCGCTGCAACTGGGCGTGGCCGATGGCCGCGCGCCGGTCCTCGCCGGGGTTTCGAACATCGAGGCGATCGGCGCGCTGCTCTACACGCGCTATCTGTTTCTGTTCGAGACGGCGGGGATCATCCTGCTGGTGGCGATGATCGGCGCGATCGTGCTCACGCACCGCGAGCGCGTGGGGGCGCGGCGGCAGGACGTGGGCAAGCAGAACGCGCGCCGCCCGCAGGACGCCACGCGCAATGTGAAGCCCGCTGTGGGGCAGGGGGTAACGCTCTGATGATCGGCATCGAACACTACGTCGTGGTCAGCGCGATCCTGTTTGTGCTGGGCGTGCTGGGGATTTTCCTCAACCGCAAGAATGTGATCGTGATCCTGATGGCGATCGAGCTGATCCTGCTGTCGGTGAACATCAATTTCGTCGCGTTCAGCGCGTTCCTAGGCGATCTGGTGGGGCAGGTGTTTGCGATGTTCGTGCTCACCGTGGCGGCGGGCGAAGCGGCGATCGGGCTTGCCATTCTGGTGATCTATTTCCGCGGGCGCGGCACGATTGCGGTCGACGATGTCAACCGGATGAAGGGCTGATGGCTGTGCAAACGATAAATAGGGACAGTCCCCAATTTCTCGATCCGGCGAAAATGGGGACAGTCCCCATTTATGGAGACGTGCGGTGAGCGCCATCCTGTTGATCGTGTTTCTGCCGTTGCTCGCGGCGGTGGTGGCCGGCCTTGGGGCGCGGCTGATCGGCGTCGTGCCCGCGAAAGTGGTGACCACAGGGGCGCTGTTTGCCTCGTGCGCGCTGTCCTGGCCGATTTTCCTGAGCTTTGTGGCGGGCGGCGCCGAAGCTTCGGTGGTGCCGGTGCTGCAATGGGTGAAGTCGGGCGATCTTGATTTTGCCTGGGCGCTCAGGGTCGATACGCTGACGGCGGTGATGCTGGTGGTGGTGACCTCGGTCTCCGCGCTCGTTCACCTCTATTCGTGGGGCTATATGGACGAGGACCCGGACCAGCCGCGGTTCTTCGCCTACCTTTCGCTGTTCACCTTCGCGATGCTGATGCTGGTGACGGCGGACAACCTCGTGCAGATGTTTTTCGGCTGGGAAGGGGTGGGGCTGGCCTCGTACCTCCTGATCGGGTTCTGGTTCCGCAAACCGAGCGCCAATGCCGCCGCGATGAAGGCCTTTGTGGTCAACCGCGTGGGCGACCTCGGCTTCATGATGGGCATTTTCGGCACGTTTCTGGTGTTCGGCACCGTCTCGATCCCCGAAATCCTCGCCGCCGCGCCGGGCATGGCGGGCAGCACGATCGGCTTTCTGGGCCAGCGGTTCGATACGATGACGGTGCTTTGCATCCTGCTGTTCATCGGCGCGATGGGCAAATCGGCGCAGCTGGGCCTGCACACATGGCTGCCCGACGCGATGGAAGGGCCGACGCCGGTTTCGGCGCTGATCCACGCCGCGACGATGGTGACGGCGGGCGTGTTCATGGTTTGCCGCCTCTCGCCGATGTTCGAGACCAGCCCGGTGGCGCTGGGGTTCGTGACGTTCATCGGCGCGGCGACGTGCTTCTTTGCCGCGACCGTGGGCACGACGCAGACCGATATCAAGCGCGTGATCGCCTATTCGACCTGTTCGCAGCTGGGCTACATGTTCTTTGCAGCAGGTGTCGGCGCTTATGGCGCGGCGATGTTCCACTTGTTCACGCACGCGTTTTTCAAGGCGCTGCTGTTTCTCGGCGCGGGCTCGGTCATCCATGCGATGCACCATGAGCAGGACATGCGCTATTACGGCGCCTTGCGCAAAAGCATCCCGCTGACGTTCTGGGCGATGATGATGGGCACCTTGGCGATTACCGGCGTGGGCATTGTCGATGTGGCAGGCTTTGCGGGCTTCTATTCGAAGGATGCGATCCTCGAGGCGGCGTTTGCGCGCGGCACTGAGCTTTCGACCTTCGCCTTTGCAGTGGGCATCTTTGCCGCGCTGCTGACCAGCTTCTACTCGTGGCGGCTGATGTTCCTGACGTTCTACGGCAAGCCGCGCTGGGCGCAGTCCGAGCATATCCAGCATGCGGTGCATGACGCGCATGGGCACGGCGATCACCATGGCCACGAGGCGCATGGCGATCATGCGCATGGCAGCGACGGCACGGCGGGGTATCATCCGCATGAAAGCCCGCTTTCGATGCTGATCCCGTTGGGGGTGCTGTCGGTCGGCGCGGTGCTGGCGGGGTTTGTGTTCCACGGCGCGTTTATCAGCGACGGCGAGGGCGCTTTCTGGAACCACAGCTTGGCCTTCAGCGAGCATCTGATCCATGCGATGCACGAGGTGCCGGAATGGGTGAAGTGGGCGCCGTTTGGCGTGATGCTGGCCGGGTTTGCCATCGCTTATTACGCTTACATTGCCAATCCGGCGTTCCCGGCGGCGTTCGTCGGGCAGTTCGGCGCGCTGTACCGGTTCCTGCTCAACAAGTGGTATTGGGACGAACTCTATGACGCGGTGTTCGTCCGCCCCGCGATGGCGCTGGGCCGGGTGCTGTGGAAAGTGGGCGATGTCGGCATCATCGACCGGTTCGGCCCCAACGGCGCGGCGTGGATCGTGGCGCAGAGCAGCCGCGCGGCGGTGAAGCTGCAATCCGGGTTCCTCTATAGCTATGCGCTGGTCATGCTTGTCGGCCTGGTCGGCGCGGTCAGCTGGGCGATTGCACAATGAGCGGGCTGCCTTTCCTCTCCATGATGCTCGTGGTGCCGCTGATCGGCGCGGTGGCGTGCCTGCTTTCGGGCCGCGAGGCTGCGCGGACAATTGCGCTCGGCACGACCGTGATCGATCTCGTGCTCGGCGCGATGCTCTGGGCAAGCTATGACACCGGCGGCGCGCAGTGGCAGTTTCAGGAGCATGCATCGCTGTTTTCCGGGTTCGAATGGAAGCTGGGCATCGATGGCATCGCGCTGCTGCTGATCGCGCTCACCGTGTTCCTCATGCCGATCTGCATCGGCGCGAGCTGGAACACGATCGAGAAGCGCGCGGGCGAATACTACGCCAATTTCCTCGTGATGGAGACGCTGATGATCGGCGTGTTCAGCGCGCAGGACCTGTTTCTGTTTTACATCATGTTCGAGGCCGGCCTCATCCCGATGTACCTGATCATCGGCATCTGGGGCGGGGCGGACCGGATCTACGCCAGCTACAAGTTCTTCCTCTACACGCTGCTGGGCTCGGTGCTGATGCTCATCGCGATGTTCTGGATGGCCAACGAGGCGGGCACTACCGATATCCCGACCCTGATGGCCTACGACTTCCCGGTGCAGGCGCAGTGGTGGCTGTGGCTCGCGTTTTTCGCCAGTTTCGCGGTGAAAATGCCGATGTGGCCGACGCATACCTGGCTGCCCGACGCGCATGTGCAGGCCCCGACCGGCGGGTCGATCATTCTGGCGGGTGTGCTGCTCAAGATGGGCGGCTACGGCTTTATCCGCTTTTCGCTGCCGATGTTTCCCGAGGCGAGCGCGCAGTTCGCGCCGCTGATCTATGGGCTATCGATGGCGGCGGTGGTGATCACCTCGCTGATCGCGCTGGTACAGCACGACATGAAGAAGCTGATCGCCTATTCCTCGGTCGCGCATATGGCGATTGTCACGGTCGGCCTGTTTGCGTTCAATCGGCAGGGGCTCGAGGGCTCGATGATCGTGATGCTCAGCCACGGGCTGGTGGCGGGCGCGCTGTTCCTTGCGGTCGGCGTGATCTACGACCGGCTGCACACGCGCGAGATCGACCGCTATGGCGGGCTGGCGATCAACATGCCGGGCTATGCGCTGTTTTTCATGCTGTTCACGATGGCCTCGATCGGCCTGCCCGGCACCAGCGGTTTTGTCGGCGAGTTCCTCTCGCTGATCGGGATTTACGCGGTCTCCAGCGCGGTGACTCTGGTGTGCACCACGGGCATCATTCTGGGCGCGGCCTATATGCTCTATCTCTATCGCCGCGTGGTGTTCGGCGTGCAGAAGAACGCCGATGCGGCGGCGATGCCTGACCTGGACCGGCGCGAATGGGCGATGATGGTGCCGCTCGCGGTGGCCGTGCTGTGGATGGGCATCTATCCCGAGACCTTCCTCGCGCCGATGCGCAAGGATATCGCCAGCCTTGAAGCGCGCGTGGCGCAGGCGCGGCCGCAGGGCGACGCGCAGATCCGTTTTGCCGCAGCCAAGCCTGCCGCCCCGTCTGCCGCCGGCCACACGGCCGCCGAACCGGAAGAAGCGCACTGATGGACCTCTCGCAATCGCTGATGATCACCGGCCCCGAAGTGGTGCTGAGCCTTTCGGGCCTCGCGCTGCTGATGGTCGCGGCGTGGAGCGGGGACAAGGCTTCGCGCATGATCTCGATCGCGGCGGTCGGCGTGCTCACCTTGTGCGCGCTCATGGTCGCGCCGGCGCTGGGCAGCGGGGCGATGGGGCCGGACACATTGGCGTGGTTCGGCCAGTATCGTGCCGATGCCTTTGCCGCGTTTGGCAAGCTGCTGATCTATGTCGGCGCGGCGGTCACGCTGATTGTCGCTCCAGCGTTTTTTGAGCGCAGCCGCAGCATGCGCGCCGAGTTCCCGCTGCTGGTGCTGTTCGCCGCGCTGGGCATGGGCATGATGGTTTCGGCTGCCGATATGCTGACGCTCTACCTCGGGCTCGAGCTCAACAGCCTTTCTGCCTACGTGCTGGCCGCGTTCCTGCGCAATGACGAGCGCTCCGCCGAGGCGGGCCTGAAGTACTTCGTGCTGGGCAGCCTTGCCTCGGGCATTCTGCTCTATGGCATCAGCCTGACGTACGGCTTTACCGGCACGACCAGCTTCATGGGCATCCGCGCCGCGCTTTCGGGCCATATGTCGCTGGGCGCGACGTTTGGCGTGGTGTTCGTGCTGGCGGGGCTGGCGTTCAAGATCAGCGCCGCGCCGTTTCACATGTGGACGCCCGACGTTTATGAAGGCGCGCCGACTCCGGTAACCACATTCTTTGCCACCGCGCCCAAAGTCGCGGCGCTGTGCCTGCTGATGCGCGTGGCGGTGGAAGCCTTCGGCGGACAGCCGCAGGCGTGGCAGCAGATCGTGATCTTTGCTGCGCTGCTTTCGATCGTGATCGGCGCGCTAGGCGCGATCGGGCAGGACAATATCAAGCGCCTGCTGGCCTATTCCTCGATCAACAATGTCGGCTTCATGCTCATCGGGCTGGCCTGCGCCAACGAGCGCGGCGCGGCGGCGATGCTGGTGTACCTGGCGATCTACGTGGCGATGTCGGTCGCGGCATTCGTGATCGTGCTGATGCTGCGCGATGCCAGCGGCGAGGCGGTGGAATCGATTGCGGCGCTGGGCGGGCTTTCGAAAACCCGGCCCATGCTCGCGCTGGCGCTGGCGGCGGTGATGTTCAGCCTGGCGGGTGTACCGCCGCTGTTCGGCTTCTGGGGCAAGTTTGTGGTGTTTCAGGCGGCGGTCGAGGCCGATCTCCTCGCACTGGCCGCCATCGGCATTGCCGCTTCGGTGATCGGCGCATTCTATTACATCAAGGTCGTCAAAGTGATGTATTTCGACGATGTGGCCGATGTGGTGCAAGGGCCGAGCGACACCGCGCATGGTGCCTTGTTGCTAGGCTCCAGCCTGGTGATTTCGCCGCTGGGCTATCTGCTGACCATCCCGCTTGCCGCCGTGGCGGCCAAGGCTGCTGCCGCGCTGTTTCACGCTGCCTGAGCTTTGGCGGCCTGATCCTTGATCGAAGTCGTCGCTGAAATTGGCTCGACCAACTCGGCGCTGCGCGCGCGGCTGGCGGCGGGCGAGGTGCCGGGCGAGGGCAACTGGTTGATCGCCGACCGCCAGACCGCCGGACGCGGGCGTGCCGGGCGCGTCTGGAGCGGCGGGCAGGGCAATTTCATGGGCTCGACGGTGGTTTTCGTGCGCGCGGGCGATCCCCCGGCCGCAACTCTGGCGCTGGCCGCCGGGGTGGCGGTGCACGCGGCGGTGAGCGGGGCCGCGCCGGACCTTGCCGAACTGCGGCTCAAGTGGCCGAACGATCTGCTGGCCGGCGGGGCCAAGCTCGCGGGCATCCTGCTCGAACGGCAGGGCGACTGCGTCGTGGTGGGGGTGGGGGTGAACCTCGCCGAAGCGCCGTGGCTGGCCGACCGTCAGACCACGGCGCTGGCGCTGCTGGGCTATCCGCAGGAGCGCGATGCCTTTGCGGAAAGCCTCGCGGCGGTCTGGGCGGAGACGCTGGCGCGCTGGCACCATGGCGATTGGCCGGCGCTGCGGCAGGCGTGGCTGGCGCGCGCGCACCGCGAGGGCACGCGGCTTTCCGCGCACGATGCGGCTTTGGGGCAGATCACCGGCGCATTTGCGGGGCTCGATCCCGATGGCGCGGCGCTTCTGCGCTTGGCGGACGGCACGATGCGTGCCATCCACGCAGGCGATGTGGATCTGATAGGTGACTGATGCTTCTTGCGGTTGACGTGGGCAACACCAATGTCGTTTTCGCGCTGTTCGAGGGCCTCGACATCCGCTCGCGCTGGCGCGTGGCGACCGATCCGCGCCGCACCGCCGATCAATATGCGGTGTGGCTGTTGCAATTGATGCAGCTGCAGGGTTTCGATCCCAAGGCAGTGGACCAGATCATCATCGCCACGGTGGTGCCGCGCGCGCTGCATAATCTGGAAGTGCTGGCGCAGAAATATTTCGGACGCGATCCGCTGATCGCGGGCAAGCCGCCGGTCGAATGGGGTTTTGCGGCGCATATCGATGAACCGCGCTCGCTCGGCGCGGACCGCGCGGTGAATGTGATTGCGGCGCATGCCAAGTATCCCGGCGACCTGATCGTGGTCGATTTCGGCACGGCGACGACATTCGATGTGATCGATCCAAGCGGCGCCTATGTGGGCGGGATCATCGCGCCGGGCATCAATCTCTCGCTCGATGCGCTGGTCAATGCGGCGGCCAAGCTGCCGCGCATTGCGATCGAGGCCCCCGCCGCGTCGAAGGGCGTGATCGGACGCAACACCGAGGACCAGATGCATATCGGTGTCTTCTGGGGCTATGTCGCGCTGATGGAGGGCCTGATTGCCCGAATGCGCGCCGAAATCGGGCGTCCTGCACAAGTTATCGCCACCGGCGGGCTTGCGGTTTTGTTCGGTGAGCATACATCCATTTTTGATACCGTCGACACGGATTTGACGCTCGATGGCCTTGCCCTGCTGGCAGGACGTGTGGCCGCAGCGGATTGAACTTTGGCAGTCGCTCGATTGCCTGCAACAACAGAACTGGATACTGAGTGACCCCCGCAAAGGAATTGCTGTTTCTTGCCCTGGGAGGATCGGGCGAGATCGGAATGAACGTCAATCTTTACGGGTGCGACGGCAAGTGGTTGATGGTCGATCTCGGCATGACTTTTGCCGATCCGCACTATCCCGGCGTCGATCTCGTCTTTGCCGATCTGGAGTTCATCGAGGAACGGCTGGGCGACCTGATCGGCGTGGTGCTGACCCACGCGCACGAGGATCATATCGGCGCGGTGCCCTACTTCGCGCAGGAGCTGGGCGTGCCGCTCTATGCCACGCCGTTCACCGCGCGGCTGGTCAACGAAAAGCTGGTCGAGGCCGGGATCGCCAAGAGCGTCAAGCTGCACACCATCCCCAACGACAGCTCGCTGAGCCTCGGGCCGTTCGACATCCGCTATGTGCCGCTGGCGCATTCGATCGCCGAGGGCAACGCGCTGGTGATCGACACGCCCTATGGCCGGATTTTCCACACTGGCGACTGGAAGCTGGATGATGCGCCGCTGATCGGCGTGCCCGCGACACAGGCTGAATTGACCGCGATCGGCGATGCGGGCGTGCTCGCGCTGGTGTGCGATTCGACCAATGTGTTCAACCCCGAGGCCTCGGGCTCCGAAGGCGCGGTGCGCGACGGGCTGCTCGAGACGGTGGGCGCGCTCGAAGGACGGCGCGTGGTCGTCACGACATTTGCCTCGAACGTGGCGCGCCTGCAGACCTTGGGCCAGGTGGCCGAGGCGACCGGGCGGCAGCTGTGCGTGGCGGGGCGCTCGCTCGACCGGATCATCCGCGTGGCGCAGGCCAGCGGCTATCTCCAGGATTTCCCCGAGACGGTCGCGATGGAAGACGCGATGGATTTGCCGCCGGGCGAGCTGCTCGTGCTGGCGACAGGCGGGCAGGGCGAGGAGCGCGCGGCGCTGGCCCGGATCGCGAGCGACAAGCACCCGATCAAGCTGGAAAAAGGCGATGCGGTGGTGTTTTCCAGCCGCCAGATCCCGGGCAACGAGCTGGCGATCGGGCGCATCATGAACACGCTGGCGGAAAAGGGCGTGCAGATCATCACCGACCGCCAGAGCATGATCCATGTCTCGGGCCATCCGGGCCGGCCTGAGCTTGCCGCGCTCTACAGCTGGCTGAAGCCCGAAATGCTGGTGCCGGTGCACGGCGAGATGCGGCACATGGCCGAGCAGGCGCGGCTGGGCGCTTCTGAAGGTATCCCGCGCACGATCGTGCAGAAGAACGGCGATCTCGTGCGGCTCGCGCCGAACGGGCCGCGCAAGCTGCAGACCGTGCGCAATGGGCGGCTGGTGCTCGATGGCGATATCCTGACACCGGCGGACGGCGAGACGATGGTATCGCGGCGCAAGCTGGCGGAGAACGGACTGGTGACGGCGGCGCTTGCGGTGAGCCCCGATGGCAAGCTGCAGTCGAGCGTGGAGATCGCGGCGATCGGGTTGCCGCTTGAAGAGGACATGCCGGATTACATTGCCGAAGCGCAGGAGGATGTGGCTAAGGCATTGCTCGGCATGAAGGGCGACAAGCGGCGCGACCGGGCGGCTGTTGCCGAACTGGTGCGGCTGACGGTGCGGCGCGCGGCGCAGCGCTGGTCGGGCAAAAAGCCGGTCGTCCAAGTCATGCTGCGCGAACGTTGAGTCGTCGCTGATATGCCTGTGTTGTCGATCGCCGCGATTTATCTGCTGTTCTGGGTGCTCTCGGCATTTCTCGTGATGCCGTTCGGGGTGAAGACCCACGACGAGCTGGGCATCGAGAAAGTGCCGGGTCAGGCCGAGAGCGCGCCGGGCAATTTCCGCGCGCGGACGATCCTGCTGCGCGCCACGGTGCTCTCGGCGGTGCTGTGCAGCCTTTACATCGCCAATTTGTACCAGGGCTGGATCACCGCGGCCGATCTCGACATTTCGCCGCTGATCGGGCTGAAGAAGTAGCTCAGACGCCTTCGAGCGCGTAGCCGGCCGAGCGCACGGTGCGCACCGGATCGGCGGCGCCGGGGAGCGCGATGGCCTGGCGCAGGCGGCGGATGTGCACGTCGACGGTGCGCAGCTCGATATCGCTGCCGCTGCCCCACACCGCATCGAGCAATTGCCCGCGCGAAAACACGCGGCCGGGATGCTCCATGAAGTGGCGCAGCAGGCGAAACTCGGTCGGCCCGATCTTGATCGCCTGATCCTGCCGGATGACGCGGTGCGCGGTGGGATCGAGCGAGAGATCGCCGACGGTGATCGTCTCCCCGGCGAGCGCGGGCCGCACGCGGCGCAGCACCGCGCCGACGCGCGCGATGAGTTCGCGCGGGCTGAACGGCTTGGTGATGTAGTCGTCCGCGCCGATTTCGAGGCCGCGCACGCGGTCGTCCTCGTCGCTGCGCGCGGTGAGCATGATGATCGGGACATGCGCGGTGGATTTGTTGCGGCGCAGGCGGCGGCACACCTCGATCCCGCTGGTTCCGCCGATCATCCAGTCGAGCAGCACCAGATCGGGCACATCCTCGGCGGCGAGCAACAGCGCCTCATCGCCATCATCGGTGGTGCGAACCTCATACCCCTCGCCGCGGAACCGATACTCGACCAGCTCGGCCAGGGCGGTATCGTCCTCGACCAGAAGCAGCTTTGGCGCAGTCATATTTGGCCCCTGTTGCGTCGACTGTGACGAACCAGATGCCTAGATACGACATTTGTTACGCGGTAATTACGCCGGGCAAACACGGGGCCGGGCGGCATGGGGCGGGTCCGCAGGGTCAAGCCAGTGCGCCCAGACCGGAGGGCGGGAAATGCTCGCGCTCGGGCAGGTACTCGCCGGTCGCCGCATAGTAGACCATTTCCGCGATATTGGTGGCGTGATCGCCGATCCGCTCGATGTTGCGCGCGACGAACATCAGCTGCGCGACCGAGCTGATCGTGGCCGGATTTTCAACCATATATGACACGAAGTTACGAAAGATACTGTCATAAAACGCATCGACTTTGGAATCGCGCTGGACAATTTCGGCCGCCGCGACGGGATCGCGCGCGGCAAATGCGGTGAGCACATCGTGCACCATGTCGCCCGCCAGCTCGTTCATGACAGGCAGCAACGTCAGCGGTTCGAACCGCTTGCGCCCCTCGATATGGCCGACCCGCTTGGCGATGTTCTTGGCGTAGTCGCCAATCCGCTCGATCACCCCGGCGATCTTGAGCGCCGCGATCACCTCGCGCAGATCATCGGCCATCGGCGCGCGCAGGGCGAGCACATTGACCGCCAGCCGGTCCACTTCGGTTTCAAGCAAATCGATGCGCTTGTCGCGCGCGATCACTTCGGCAGCGAGGACTTCGTTGCCGCTGACGAGCGCGTCCATCGCTTCTGCGACCGAGAGTTCGGCCAGCCCGCCCATTTCGGCCACCAGTCCGCGCAGGCGGGTGATGTCGTCGTCGAATGCCTTGACGGTGTGCTCTGCCACCTGATTTCCTTATCCGTAACGGCCGGTAATATAGTCTTTCGTCCGTTCTTCGCGCGGATTTGTGAAGATATCGGAGGTGTTGCCGTACTCGATGATCTTGCCGAGATGGAAAAATGCCGTGCGCTGCGAGACTCGCGCGGCTTGTTGCATCGAGTGCGTGACGATTACGATAGCATAGCGGCCGCGCAGATCATCGATCAATTCTTCGATCCGCGCGGTGGCGATCGGATCGAGCGCCGAGCATGGCTCGTCCATCAGGATGACTTCGGGATCGACCGCGATGGCGCGGGCAATGCACAGCCGCTGTTGCTGGCCGCCCGAAAGCGCGGTGCCGCTGTCGGTCAGGCGGTCCTTGACTTCGTCCCACAAGCCCGCGCGCTGCAGCGATTGCTCGACGATGCCGTCGAGCTCGCTCTTGCTGCTGGTAAGCCCGTGGATCCGCGGGCCATAGGCGATGTTCTCGTAGATCGATTTGGGAAACGGGTTCGGCTTTTGAAAGACCATGCCGACGCGCGCGCGCAGTTGCACCACGTCCATCGCCGAGCGGTAGATGTCCACGCCGTCGAGCAGGATCTCGCCATCGACGCGCGCGCCCTGGATGGTGTCGTTCATGCGATTGATCGTGCGCAGGAAGGTCGATTTGCCGCAGCCCGACGGCCCGATAAACGCGGTCACATAGTTATGCGGGATCTCGATCGAAACATCGTCGATCGCGCGCTTCTGTCCATAGAAGACCGAAACATGCTTCGCGCTGACTTTCGAGCGCGCCGTGTCGGCGGCGGGCGGCGGGACCGCCGCGTCGGCATCGTTGGGGAGCGGGGCGTCCATGGCTACCACCTTTTTTCAAACCGGTTGCGCAGATAGATCGCCAAACCGTTCATGATGAGCAGGAAAATCAGCAGCACGACGATGGCCGCGCTGGTGCGTTCGATGAAACCGCGGTCGATCTCGTCGGACCACAGGAAAATCTGCACCGGCAGCACGCTGGAAGGCGAGGTGAAGTCACCGGGCGGGCTGGCCACGAATGCGCGCATGCCGATCATCAGCAGCGGCGCGGTTTCGCCGAGCGCGCGCGCCATGCCGATGATCGTGCCAGTGAGGATGCCCGGCAGCGCGAGCGGCAGCACATGGTGGAACACCACCTGGACCGGGCTTGCCCCCATCGCCAGCGCCGCGTCGCGGATCGAGGGGGGCACCGCTTTGATCGCGTTGCGCCCCGAAATCACGATGACCGGCATTGTCATCAGCGCGAGGGTCATGCCGCCGATCAGCGGCGCGGAGCGCAGGTTCGGAAAGGCGGCGAGGAACACCGCGAGGCCGAGCAGCCCGAAAATGATCGAAGGCACCGCTGCCAGATTGTTGATCGAGATCTCGATGATATCGGTCCAGCGATTGCGCCCGGCATATTCTTCGAGATAGAGCGCGGAGAGCACGCCGATCGGAAAAGCGAGCAGCAGCGTGACCAGCATGGTCATCATCGAGCCTTTGAGCGCGCCCCAGATGCCCACGCTTTGCGGGCTGGTGGCGTCCGAACGGACAAGGAAGCCGCTGTCGAAGGCGCGCACCAAACGCTTCTGCGCGACAAGCTTCTGCGCCACCGCCTGCAGCGCGGGATCGCCGCCGCCGCGCTGCGCATTCGCGAGATCGTCGCTTGCCGGAAGCGACAGCTCCAGCGACGGCTGACCCAGCAAAGCCGGGTTCTCGATAAGCTGGGCCCCGACCTCGCGCCAGGCGGTCTCTGCCAGCAGATCGGCACCGCCGGGCCCAAAGGCCTTTTCGGCTGCGCTTGCCACCAATGTCGGCAGCCCGGCCGCTTCGAGACCGCCAATCGGATCGGGCTGCGCCAGCCGCGCCGGATCGATCAGGATCATGCCGCTGATCGGCGCGGTGAACCTGAGTTCGCTGCGCTGGAAGCCGGCGACGCCGTTTGAGGCCATCGAGACAAGCAGAAACACGAGAATGAGGCCGGAAAACGCGACCGCGCCAAGGCCCGCCCAGCGAAATGCGGCGTCCGCGATGTAGCGGCGGCGCAGGCCCGCGTTCATGCGCGCCAGACGTTCAGCCTGGAGCGCTTCGAGCTTTGCGGCCTGGGCTTCGTTGATCGCGGGCTTAGTCATAGGCTTCCCGGTAGCGCTTGACGACCCGCAGCGCGATGTAATTGAGCGCGAGCGTGACCAGAAACAGCACCATGCCCAGCGCGAAGGCCGAGAGCGTTGCCGGGTTGTCGAAGCTGCCTTCGCCGGTCAGCATCGCGACGATCTGGAATGTGACCGTGGTCATCGATTGAAACGGATTGGCGGTGAGATTGGCTGCCGCGCCGGCGGCCATCACGACGATCATCGTCTCGCCGATCGCGCGACTGACCGCCAGCATGATACCCGCGACAATGCCGGGGAGCGCGGCGGGGATCAGCACTTTGCGGATCGTTTCGGCGCGGGTGGCGCCCATCGCGAGGCTGCCGTCGCGCATCGCCTGCGGCACCGCGGCGATGCTGTCGTCCGCCATCGACGAGACGAACGGGATGATCATCACTCCCATCACAAGCCCGGCGGCCATCGCGCTCTCGGTCGAGGCATTGGCGATGCCGATGCTCTGCGCAAAATCGCGCACCGCCGGAGCGACGGTGAGCGCGGCGAAATAGCCATAGACCACCGTGGGCACGCCCGCGAGAATTTCGAGCAGCGGCTTCATGATCTGGCGCACACCGTTGCTGGCATATTGCGTGAGGTAGATCGCGCTCATCAGCCCGAGCGGGATCGCCACCAACATCGCGATAAAGGCGCCGATATAGAGCGTGCCCCAGAACAACGGGACCGCGCCGAAATCGGAGCTGTCGGCCGCGCCGCTGGTCATCGGATCGGGCGCCCAATGGAACCCGAACAGGAAATCTAGCGGCGAAACCAAAGTGAAAAAACGGGCGGTTTCAAAGATCAGGCTGGCGACGATGCCGAGCGTGGTGAGGATCGCCGCCAGCGAGGCGAGCAGCAGCAGGTTCATCACCGCGCGCTCGATCCGCGTGCGGGCGGTAAAATCGGGCTTGAGCCGGAGGAAGGAGTATGCACCGCCGGCAAAGATGATCAGCACGGTGATCACGAGACCGATCGACTGATAGCGCAGCAGCGCGGTGCGATAGGGATCGACAAGACCTTCGGCCTCGGCGTTGAACACCGCGCGGGCGGCACCGGTCGCGACCGCGCGCGCCTCGTTCATCATCGCCTCGCGCTCGAACCCGAACGCCGGCAATGCCGCCGCCGCCGGATGCGCGAGGACATGCTGGAGGATCAAGCCGGGGCTGATCGCATCCCACAACAGCGCAAACAGCAGCGCCGGCACGGTGACCCACAGCGCCACATACCACGCGTGGAACTGCGGCAGCGAATTGATCCGCCCATGCGGCGCGGCCAGCCTGAACGCGCGCGCGCGCGCCCGCCCCGCCAGCCACCCGACAAGACCCAGCCCGAAGGCCAGAAGAAACAGAATGGCAGGCGACATGGGGCTTGATGCGTCCTTGGTTCAGCTGCCTTAGTTCAACTGGGCGCCGTCGAGCACCGGCAATGCGCTCGCCGCCTTGGCGCTGGCCGCCAGCACGTCATCGGGGGCAACGACCATGCCCAGTTTGGCCAGAACGCCGCCCTTGTTCCACAGCTTCGCCCATTCGCCGACAAACGCCTGCAGCCCGGGTATGGCTTTGACGTGCGCCTTCTTGACATAGATGAACAGCGGACGCGCGCCAGGATAGGAGAAGTCCGAGATCGAGGTGTATGTCGGCGTGATGCCGTTCATCGTCAGCCCTTTGAGCTTGTCGGTATTCTCTTCAAGATAGGAGAAGCCGAAAACGCCGATCGCCTTGGGATTGGCTTCGATTTTCTGGACGATCAGGTTGTCGTTCTCGCCCGCATCGACATAGGCACCGTCTTCGCGGACATCGCCGCAAACCGCGTCATGCTTTTCCTTGTCGCTGTCTTTCAGCGCTTTCATTGCCGGATTGCTGTCGCAGCCCTTGACCAGGATCAGCTCTTTGAGCGCGTCGCGCGTCCCCGAGGTGGAGGGCGGTCCATAGACGAGGATCGGCTCGGCGGGGAGCGCGGGATTGACATCTTTCCAGGTCTTGGCGGTATTGGGCTTGCCGTAAGGGGTCTTTGCCAGCGCCGCATAAACGTCTTCGGGGGTCAGCGGGATGCCCGGGCCGCCTTTGCCCTCGGCAAACGCCACGCCGTCAAGCCCGACCTGGATTTCGACGATCTCCTTGACGTTGTTCTTCTGGCAATCGTCGAACTCGGATTTCTTCATCCGGCGTGAGGCATTGGCGACATCGGGATGCTGCGCGCCGATGCCGGCGCAGAACAGCTTCATGCCCGCGCCCGTGCCGGTTGATTCGATGATCGGCGACTTGATCGAGGGATCGGCCCGCGCGACCGATTCGGCCACAGCCTTGGCAAAAGGATAGACGGTCGAGGAGCCGACTGCGCGCACCTGATCACGGCTGCCGCCTTGCTGGCCGCCGCATCCGGCCAGTGCGAGCGCCAGCGTCGCCGCCGCGCTAAACCCGGCTGCCTGGGCAAATGTCGACTTTGCAAACATGATGAATACCTTCCCCCCGGACCAACGTACCGGCAATGCGACAATGGAATGACAGGCTTAAGACAATCGCTCTACTGGTCGCTCCAACGGGCGCGCGGCGAGGCGTTGGCCTTTGCGCTCCCCCGGTCGGTCACCGATCCGATCGCCGGCATGTTCACCCGCCCGATCAGGCGCGCGCTCCGCCGGCAAAGCGGCAAGCGCCATGCGCACCGTCACCGTGGTTCCTTCGCTCAGCTTGCTGATAATGTCGAGCTTGCCGCGATGCCGCTCGACAATATGTTTGACAATGGCGAGCCCGAGACCGGTGCCGCCCGCCGCGCGGCTGCGACCCGGGTCGGTGCGATAGAAGCGGCGGGTCAGGTAGGGGATGTGATCGGGATGGATGCCGTCGCCGCGGTCGGTCACCGTGAGCACCGCTTCGCTGCCGACCACCGCGACTTTGACATCCACCGCGGCTGAGGGATCACCGTATTTGAGCGCGTTGTCGATCAGATTGCGGATGACCTGATCGAGCTGCTGGCGATCGCCGATCACGACTGCGGATGCGGTCTCCACCAGCAGCCGCGCATCGCCCACCGTGGCGCAAACCTCGCCGCCGATGCTGCCCGCAAGCTGGCCCAGATCGATCCGCTCGCGCGGCAGCTCGTGCTTCTCCGCCTCGATCCGCGAGAGCGACATGAGATCCTCGACCAGACTTTGCAGCCGCTTGGCCTCGCGCAGCACGGTGTTGTGAAAACGCGCGGCGGTCACCGCATCGACTTTGGCGTCGGGGTCCGAAAGCGTTTCGATATAGCCGATGATCGAGGACAGCGGCGTGCGCAGTTCGTGGCTGGCGTTGGCCACGAAATCGGTGTGCGAGCGGCTGATGTCCGCCTCGACCGTGCGATTGACCAGCTCGATCACCGAAAAGCGCTCGTCCATGCTGACGCGGCTGACATGCCAGATGCTGCGCGATCCGGTGAGGCCGCGCACCACCGCGCTGCCGTTGGGCTTGTCGAGCAAAGTGATCGCTTCGGGATGGCGCAGCGCGACGCGCGCGTCCTGGCCGATGATATGCGGGCCAAGCGCATCGCGCGCGGCCGCATTGGCAGCGGCGATGCGCTGCTCATCGAGCATCAGCACTGGCACGCTGAACGGTTCGACCAGTTCGATCATGGTCTGGCGCGAGACGCTGCCCTCATCGGGCACCGGAACGGGCATCGGCGGCTCGGGCGTTGCCAGCCATAGCGTCGCCAGCCACAAGATCAGCACCGCGATCGACAGCCACAATGTCGCGCCCGCGATCAGCATGCCCACCACCGTGGCGATCGCGATCGTGATACTCGACCACGGCATGGGCGAACCCTTCATCACAGTTTGGTCTCGGCCAGCGTCATGTCGGTTCCCGCAGCAGGTGGGCAATGTTTCAACAGAGTGGGTCGCACGCGATATTCAAAATTGATCGAGCTTTGCAGGGAGATCGAGCGCGATGGGCGCCCTTTTTTCAATGCCCCCCAATGACATCAGTATAAGCGCAAAGACTGCGGTTTTGTGTCGGCCTGTGAAACAATCGTGGCACATGTCAACCGGAGGCTGCGCAAGGCGATGTTTCGCGGGTTTGCCGCGCCGCGCGGCAAACATCGATTGCGCGGTCAGCGCCCAGGAATTGTCACAAATCTTTTTTGCCGGCGCAGTTCGCCGATGGGCCGCATCTTTGGTGCTAACCGGGCCTGAACCAGGTATTTGCAGCCGCGGACAACAAGATGACCGCGAGCATCGAGAGCATCACCGAGAGAAAGCCCCATGGCACCGGGCTGATCCGATCGAGATTGCGCCTGCGGCTGTGCAACCGATCGGCAATTGTGGTGCCTACCGCCAGCGCGAGGACGGCTAGGCCTGCCCCCAGAAACACTGCAAAAGTGCTCAAGCCATCAAGGTCCATGGGTGCGGTTTGTTTCCGAGATGCGTTTGGCCACCAGCACGTTTGCGCCGCAATATGAGGACAATGCCCTTCCAGCAGATGGATTGTCAGGCTGGTGACCCCTACGGGAATCGAACCCGTGTTTCAGCCGTGAGAGGGCCGCGTCCTAACCGCTAGACGAAGGGGCCAGGCACGTGCCTTGCCAAGCAATCCCGCGCGAACCCGTGGTGACCCCTACGGGAATCGAACCCGTGCTTCAGCCGTGAAAGGGCCGCGTCCTAACCGCTAGACGAAGGGGCCAGAGTGGTTTCACGTGGCAGACCGCGCCGTTACGGCGGCGGTGCCGACGCGTCAAGCCCTGATGAGGGCTTCGTCGTCCATTGCCCTTTATCGCATCAGTCCGCGAAAGCCGCGTCCTCGACATGGAGTTCGGCCGCTGGGCGGCTGCCCCAGTCGTCGATCTTCGCGCGCCCTGCCAGCCACAGCGGGCGGCCGCGCGTGCCATGCAGCAGGGTCTGGCCCAGCGCGCTTTGCGCCGCGCGGAACGCGATGGCCTTGAACGAACGGCCATCGCCGCCGGAGGCAATCATCCGGACATGATCGGTGCCGACCAGATCGCACTTGATCAGCCGCACCGGCCCCACCGCCACGCGCGGGCCGGGCCAGCCCATGCCGAACGGTCCGGCCTGCTCGAGCGTATCGACGAGATCGGGAGTCAGCCCGCGCGGCGTGAGCGAGAGATCGAGCAGCAGTGTCTGCCCGGTGCGGCCAAGGCTTACCTCGCGGGACAGCCGCTCATCCAGCCACTCGCCAAACACGCCGACCATGCCCGGCGCGATCGTCAGCCCGCAGGCCATCGCGTGCCCGCCGCCCGCCTTGAGCATGCCCGCCTCGCGCGCGGCAATGACCGCCGCGCCGAGATCGACCCCGGCGATGGAGCGGCCCGAGCCTTTGCCATTGCCCGCCTCGTCGCCTTCGAGCGCGATGACCACCGCCGGTTTGCCGGACTTTTCCTTGATCCGCCCCGCCACGATGCCGATTACGCCCGGGTGCCAGCCGCGCCCGGCAAGCACCAGCACCGCGCGGTTGTGCTGGGCGGCCATCTGCGCTTCGGCTTCTTCCTGCACGGTCTGCTCGATGGCGCGGCGTTCCTCGTTGAGCGTGCACAGCTGCGCCGCGATGGTGCGTGCTTCCTCGGTGTCGAGCGTGGTCAGCAGCCGTACGCCGAGCGAGGCGTCGCCGACGCGCCCGGCAGCGTTGATCCGCGGGCCGAGCGCAAAGCCCAGATCGCTGCAGGTGGGCGCGCGGTTGAGGCGGCTGGCATCGATCAAGGCGGCGAGCCCGACATTCCGGCGCTGCGCCATGATCCGCAGACCCTGCGCCACGAACGCGCGATTGAGCCCGCGGATCTGCGCGACATCGGCGACCGTGCCCAAGGCAACCAGATCGAGCAGCGCCATGAGATCGGGCGCGGCGCGGCGTTCGAAGTATCCGCGCGCGCGCAAGGTGCGCAATGTGGCCACCCCCAGCAGAAACGCCACGCCGACCGCGGCGAGGTGGCCAAAGGCGGCGGCCTCGTCGTCTTCGTCCAGCCGGTTGGGATTGACCAGCGCGGCGGCGCGGGGCAGCTCGGCGGCGCATTTGTGGTGGTCGACCACGATCACCTCGGCCCCGGCGGCGGCGGCGGCGGCCAGTGCCTCATAAGCCATTGCGCCGCAATCGACCGTGATGATCAGCTGCGCGCCCTCGTTCTTGAGCCGCACCAGCGCCTCGCCCGAGGGTCCATACCCTTCGAGCAGGCGATCGGGGATATAGGCGCGCGCGGCAATACCCAGATCGCGCAGCAGGCGGATGAGCAGCGCCGCGCTGGTCGCGCCGTCGACATCGTAGTCGCCATAGACCGCGATGGCCTGGCCCGCCTCGACCGCCATGGCGAGCCGCGCGGCGGCGGCGTCCATATCGCGAAAGATCGATGGATCGGGCAGGAAGGCCCGCAAAGTGGGGCGGCGCTGACGCTCCAGATCATCGCGCGCCACCCCGCGCGAGAGCAGCAGCTGATCGACCAGGCTATCGAGCCGGGGTTCGCCGTTCAGCTCCATATTGCCGCCGCGCCAACGCCACGCAAGGCCGGAAAGGGAGGAGGTGATAGCGGTGACGGGGATCATCGCTGCGGCGCTATCCCATCGCGGCGCGCGAGGGAAGGCGGCGCATGCGATCAGCGCGATTGACAGCCCGCCGTGAGATATGGTGCCATCGCGCGGACGGCAGTGTGCAGGCTGAAAAGCCGGAGATTCCCGGCGCAAATGGGGATGATGGGATGGCGAATCGCTTGATTGTACTGGCTGTTTTGGCCGGTGCCAGCTTGGCTGCGGCGGCCGGCGTGGTTGCGGCACAAACGTCGGGCCCGGTTGCCCGCTACGAAATGCGCGCGGGAACCGTTTCCGGCATGGGCGGCATGGCCGCCATGCGCGGCGGCGGCATGGGCGCGATGATGGGCATGGCGATGGGCGGACGCTCCGCCGCGCAGCACGAGCTGTGGCTCGAACTGGGATCGAGCCGCGCGGCAACGGGCGCGCCGAAAGCCGATCACTTCATGCCTGAAGGCGCGAGGCTTGGGATTTCGGTGGCGCTCAAGGCCCCGGCCAAAGTTGTGACCGAGGATCCCGAAGTCCGCGAATTCCAGCGTCCGAAAGGCCGCATGCTGATTTTCTGGGGCTGCGGCGAACATGCGCCCGCCGGCCAGCCGGTCGTGATCGATTTTGCCAAGCTCGCGGCGGGCCAGATGCCGCCGGGCTTGTGGTCGAGCGCGGTGCCGCGCGAACGCACGGTCAGCCCTTCGAACAGCAAGACTTACGGCATGTGGCCGTTCGACGACGGCAAATTCGTCAAGCCGGAGAGCTCGCTGCTGGGCGAACACCGCGTGGCAAGCTCCTATGCCCCTGCCATGAGCTTTACTCTGACCAAGGATTTCATGGGCGCGCTCAGCGCCTCCTCGATGCCGCAATCGAGCGGGGCGACGCTGCTGCGCTGGAACCCGCTGGTCGGCGCCACGGGTTTCCATGCCTCGCTGTTTGGCGGCAAGCAGGGGCCGGGTGGCGGCATGGGTGACATCGTGTGGTGGTCATCGAGCGCGACGCGCGAATTCGGCGGCGGTCTGGCCGATTGGCTTTCCCCCGCCACGGTCGCGCGGTTGGTGACCAGCAAGACCGTGCTCGGGCCGCAGATCCGGACCTGCCTGATCCCGGCCGAAGTGAAAGCCGCCGCGCCGCAATTCCAGATGGCCACGCTCTCGGCTTACGGGCCAGAGGAGGATTTTGCCTTTCCGCCCCGCCCGGCCAATCTCAAAGCGCCGTGGAAGCTGGAATGGACCGCGCGCATCCGTCATCGTTCGACCACCAGCCTGCTGCTGGGCATGCCCGGCATGGATGGCAGGGATGAAGCCCGGGGCGGCCGCAAGCAATCGCCCGATTGCCAGCCGAAGCCGAAGCGGCGCGGGCTGGGCGGGCTGGGCGGCCTGATCGGCGGCGCGCTTGGCGGCGGCGGGTCGCAGGGCGACGGGAACGGCTGCTGAGCGCGCCCGGCCTGCTGATCCTTTGACATAGCAGGACCGGCGCGGCCGAGGCGATGGCGCGCGCCGCCGCTGCGGGCGCGGCGCTGGCCGGCGCAGCGCGGCTGGTGGCGGCGCACGAGGCCAGCGCCGACGATCTGCTGCAGGCGGGCGCGAGCCTGTTCGTATGTCCCGAGAACCTCGGCACGATGTCGGGCATGATGAAGGAGATGTTCGACCGGCTATACTATCCGCTCCTCGGGCGGATCGAAGGGCGCAGCTATGCCACCGCAATTGCGGCGGGATCGGACGGAACCGGGGCGACCACGCAGATCGACCGGATTGTCAAGGGCTGGCGGCTGCGCCGGGTTGCCGATCCGCTGGTGGTCAATCTTGGCGCGCAGACACCCGCGCAAATCCTTGACTTGAAAACCTTACCGAGCGGCGCAGTCGTGAACTGTCGCGAATTGGGACAGGCTCTGGCCGCTGGGCTGGCGATGGGTATTTATTGATCCGAATGCGCCAAAGCGTTGCTAGAATAGCGCCGAATTGGAGGTAAAGGACTCGACGCGCAGGCATGCTTGATGCCAAGCTTGTCGCCATCGGGGGGCGTAGAATTTGGTCAGCGAACAAAGTGGAGGCTGTGAGCCCCTTGCCACGTTGTTGTTCGAAGCAGCGGCGCGTCCCGATGTGCCCGCGCTGGCCAATCTTGCCGTACAATCGGGCGAATTCTCGCTTGTCGAGGGCGGTGCTGCAGGAACCCCGTTCGGCTGTACCGAGCTGCTCTGCGAGGGTTTGACCTTCGACCTTGGCGGACTTGCCCCGCGCGAGTTTTTCCCCGTGCCCGATTTCACCCATAGTGTCAGCTTGCCGCTGGATTTCGATCCGGCCGGGCTCGTGGCGGTGACGTTCGCGCCGGGGCCGCATCTGGCGGGCGCGCAGCACCTCTTGCCGGTGGTCCGCGTGGCCGCCGGGCTGGTGCTCAAGTTGGCCGCTCTGGCCGGTTTGCGGGCGATCGTCTGGCATCCAGCGCGCACGATCATGTCGCCTGCGTGGTTTGCGGAATCGATCGGCATCTGGCTGGCAGGCGGGCCGTTTCCGGCGATGGCGCTGACCGCGCTGGTCCGGAGCAAGCGCGGGTTTGACAGCGACGGGCTGGCATTCCTCATCGGCCAGGAATTCTCGCTGCAGGCCAAAGGCGATGCGCCGAGCCGCGAAGACAGCCGCATCGCCGTGCGCCTGACCGATTGGCTGGTCGCGCATGGCCGGGTCGATGCGGCGTGCGAGGTCGTCCTATCGGGCGCGGGGGCAGTCTGGCTCGAACCGGCGGGGCAAAACAAGCTTAACGTGCGCGTCCTCTGAATTCAGGCCGCCTGCAAACTCTTCGTTTACATTCCGTTGCGACACTCTCGCGATGATTACGTATGGGTTTTCCTTAAGGGCACACATTCCCTTTCGTTCAGTCAATGTCCCGGGGAAACCGGGATACAAGGGGGGATTGCAGCGCCATCATCTCTTGCCGCGCCAATTGCTTGGCCGCCGCGCCTTTACCCGCATGATCTGCGCGATCGGGCCGGAACGGATCGGGTTTCATGATTTTCGCCGCAACGGGCTGCTGCTCCCGGCGACCGAGCAGGGCGCGCAGGCGATCGGGCTGCCGCTGCACCGCGGACCGCACAGCACATATTCCGAAATGGTGATCGAGCGGTTCGGTCAGGTCGAAATGGGCTGGAGCCGGACGCGGCGCTACGACGACGAGTTGGCCGCGCTCGAGGCGCTGATGCGGCTCGATCTGCTCCAACGGGCGCTGCGCCGCCGGATGCTGAGCCCGCCCAAGGGCGAGGTGATCGTGCTCAACCGCCGCGACCCCGCGCTCGATTACAGCCACCTCGACCGGATGGCCGAGATGCTGTGGCACGCCACCGACAGCAAGCTCTGATCAGCCGGCAAACGGCGCGGTATTGGCGGCCAGCTCGCTTGCAGCCGCGCGGTACTGCGCGGTCAGCGTCGCCACGCGCTGGGCCACGGTCTCAACCTTGTCGACCGCGCCAACGCCCTGGCCCGAGCCCCAGATGTCCTTCCACGCCTTGGCCTTGGTATTGCCGCCCGAGCCGAAATTCATCGCCGAGGGATCGCTGACCGGCAGGTTCTGCGGATCGAGCCCGGCGTTGACGATCGAGGATTTGAGGTAATTGCCGTGAACCCCGGTAAAGAGGTTGGAATAGACGATGTCGTCGGCGCGGGAATCGACGATAGCCTGCTTGTAGCCCTCGGCGGCGCGCGCCTCTTCGGTGGCGATCCAGGCCGAGCCGATATAGGCAAAATCGGCCCCCAGCGCCTGCGCCGCCAAGATCGAGCGGCCATGCGCGATCGCGCCTGAAAGCGCGACGAGGCCGCTGAACCAGCTGCGGATTTCCTGCATCAGCGCAAACGGGGAGAGCGCGCCGGCGTGGCCGCCCGCGCCGGCCGCGACCGGGATCAGCCCGTCCGCGCCCTTTTCGATCGCCTTGTGCGCAAACCGGTCGTTGATCACATCGTGCAGCACGATGCCGCCCCAGCCGTGCGCGGCCTGAAAGATATCCTCGCGCGCGCCGAGCGAAGTGATCAGCATCGGCACCTGCCACTTGGCGCAGAGCTCCATGTCCTCTTCGAGGCGGTTATTGGTCTTGTGCACGATCTGGTTGACCGCATAGGGCGCGGCCTGCGCATCGGGATGATCGCGATTGTGCGCGGCCAGTTCTTCAGTGATCTGATGCAGCCATTCATCAAGCTGGCTGATCGGGCGGGCATTGAGCGAGGGGAAGCTGCCGATGATGCCCGCCTTGCACTGCGCAATTACCAGCTCCGGGCCGGAAATGATGAACAGCGGCGATCCGATGACAGGCAGGCGCATGTTCTTGAACAACGAAGGCAGCGGCATAGGGGATCTCTCCAGCGATTTAAGCGATCGATTAATTCTGTTTAAGCGGACGCGTGCGCGGTGTCAAAGGCGATTGCCTGCTAGCGCTGTGCAAGAACAGCCCACCCCCGGCCCCTCCCGCAAGCGGGAGGGGAGAAAGTGAGCGCCACGTGTTCTTCCCTACCGCTTGCGGGAGGGGTCGGGGGTGGGCGATCTCTACCGTTTCACGCGGGCGGGAGCAGGTCCTCAAGGCCGTAGACCCGCGCCGCCGTGCCCGCGAAGAGCGCGCGTTTTTCGGCCGCAGACGCGCCGCTCGCCAGCCGCTTGAAGGCATTCCACAAAGTTGGGTACGCAGCGCCCCAGCGATCGACCGGATAATTGCTCTCGAACATGCCGCGCTCGGGGCCGAAGGCATCGATGCAGGTCTCGATATAGGGTCGCCAGAGCGCGGCGAGGGTTTCCGAACCGATGCCCGCAGCGGGGCCCTGCTCGGGCATGCCGCAAAACGCCATGGCGAGGCCGCCCAGCTTGACCGAGACATTGGGGCACTGCGCCAGCTCACGGATATTGGCGCGCCACACGTCGAACCGTTCGTGCAGCTTGCCCCGGTAAGGCCCGATGTTGAGCGGGGTGCCGCAGTGATCAAGCACGATCGTTTGCGCGGGAAAGGCGCGGGCCAGCGCGATCACATCGGGCAATTGCGGTTCGAGCAACCAGGCATCGAACGTCAGTCCCAGCTTGCCCAGATGCGCGAACCCGGCGCGGAAAGCATCGCTGGCATAGAGCCCTTCCGGCGCATGAAACGGCAAGCCCAGCACATTGGGATCGGGGTCCCATGCGGCCTGATGGCGAATGCCGCGAAAGCGGCCGTTACCGGCGGCGATCAGCGCTTCGAGCACGGAGGCCGCCGCATCGCCCAGGGTCATGTCGGCATGGCCGATGATACCAGCGCACGGGCGATAGGCACCGTAGAGCCCGCTGGCGCCCTGTGCCGCGACACCGTTCACATATTCGACTTCGCCGACCGGCTTGAGCGCGGCATCGGCGGCCGCGCGATAGAACGCGCCGCATTTCATGAACACGGTGGCGATCACGTTGTGGCCGCTGTGCGTGTCATCGTAAAGCGAGTCGAACGTGTAGTAGGCCGCAGGCACCAGCGTTTCGATAAACGGATGGTAGGGCTGGGGAAACGCGCTGATCAAAGGCCGCAAGTCCCACAAGTGGTGATGCGGATCGATGATCGGGAGGTCGGGCTCGATGATCGCTTCAGGCATGAAAACTCCCGCTTGGCTGGGCCTCTAACGGACCGCTCATCGCACTATGGCAAAGCGGCAGGCCTTAGCCAAGCGGGAGTATGGCGCTGATCAGCTGGCCGCGTTGGCCGCGCTGAGGATCGCGCGGACACTGGCGGTGGCCACGTCTTCATCGATGCCGACGCCCCACACCGCGCGGCCATCGGGCAGCGCGCATTCGACATAGGCGGCGGCGCGGGCGTCGCTGCCGGTGGCAAGCGCGTGTTCGGCATAATCGCGCACATCGAGCGCGATGCCGAAGCTGTCGCGCAAGGTGGCGACCACCGAGGAGATCAGTCCGTTGCCGCGCCCGCTGACCGATTGCTCCGCGCCTTCGACCGCGATCTTGCCGGCAAACACGCGGGTGCCATCGCCCGCGCGGGCTTCTTCGTAGTCGATCAGCTGGAAGCGTTGTTCGCCGTCCAGCCGATAGGCCTTGCGAAACACCGCCCAGATATCGTCTGCCTGCAATTCGCGGCCCACTTCGTCAGCCAGATCCTGCACATGGCGGCTGAAGTGCGCCTGCATCTTCTTGGGCAGCTTGAGGCCCTGGTCCTGTTCGAGCACCCAGGCGAAACCGCCTTTGCCGCTTTGCGAATTGACCCGGATGACCGCCTCGTAGCTGCGCCCCAGATCGGCGGGATCGATCGGCAGATAGGGCACGGCCCACAGCTCGTCGTTGCGCGTCTCGCGCGCGGCAAAGCCTTTCTTGATGGCATCCTGATGGCTGCCCGAAAAGGCAGTGAACACGAGCTCGCCGCCATAGGGATGGCGCGGGTGGACAGGCAATTGGTTGCAATACTCGACTGTCTGGATCACTTCGTCGATATCCGAAAAATCGATTTTCGGATCAATGCCTTGCGTGTACAAATTGAGCGCGAGTGTCACCAAGCAGCAATTGCCGGTGCGCTCGCCATTGCCGAACAGGCAGCCCTCGACCCGGTCTGCCCCCGCCATCAGCCCGAGCTCGGCCGCCGCGACGCCGGTGCCGCGATCGTTGTGAGTATGGAGGCTGATCACCGCCTTGTCGCGGCCGGGCAGATTGCGGCAGAAATACTCGATCTGATCGGCATAGATATTGGCGGTGGACGCCTCGACCGTGGCGGGCAGATTGAGAATGATCGGCTTTTCCACGGTCGGCTGGAGCACGTCCATCACCGCCTCGCAGCAGGCGATGCTGAAATCGAGCTCGGCGGTGGAGAACGTCTCCGGGCTATACTCGAAATGCCAGTCGGTTTCAGGAAAGCGCGCCGCCTGATCACGCAGGAAGGTGGCCCCGGCGCGCGCGATTTCCTTGATCTCGGCCTGATCCATGCCGAACACGACCTGCCGCCACAGCGGCGACACCGCATTGTAGACGTGGACGATCGCCTGCTTGGCCCCGGCGAGGCTTTCGAACGAGGTCTTGATCAGGTCTTCGCGCGACTGGGTGAGCACCTGGACGAATACGTCATCCGGAATCCGGCCCTGATCGACGAGGCCGCGGATGAAATCATATTCGGTCGCGCCCGCGCTGGGGAAGCCGACCTCGATTTCCTTGAGGCCGAGCCGCAGCAGCAGTTCGAAGAAGCGCGATTTCTTCTCGCCGTCCATCGGATCGATCAGCGACTGGTTGCCATCGCGCATATCGGTGGAGAGCCAGCGTGGCGGCGCGGTGATGGTGCGGCTGGGCCACTGGCGATCGGGCAGGGGGACCTGCGGAAACGGGCGGTACTTGGCCGAAGGATTCTTGAGCATGGACATGAGATGCACTCTAGGCTGGATGTGTTGCGATGCTGCGATGGCGTCCCCTGTGCGCATTGCGCGGCGGAAGGGACCGACGCGTCAGCTCACGCCCAGGGGCGGATAAGTCGCAGGGGAAGGTCCAGGGGGCCAGTCATGGCAAAAAGCTATGGTGAAAGGCGCGGCCCTTGTCCACAATGAAAGCAAGCGGCGTGCAACGGCGCGAGGAGAGAGCCATGTCGGATAGTGTCGAGCCTTACAACTTCGTGGTGCCGCAAGCCGTGCTCGATGATCTGCATGCGCGGATCGACAACGCCCGCTGGCCCGAGCGCGAGGCGGTCGATGACTGGTCGCAAGGCGTGCCGCTGGCGGCCTTGCGCGCCTTTGTCGAACAGTGGCGGCACCATTATGATTGGCGGCGGTGCGAGGACTGGCTCAACGGCGCAGGGCTGTTCACCACCACCATCGACGGGGTGGCGATCCGCTTTCTGCATATCCGCTCGAAGCATGCCGATGCCGCGCCGCTGATCCTGACGCACGGCTGGCCGGGCTCGATTCTCGAATTTCGCGGCTGCATCGCGGCGCTCATCGATCCGGAGGCGCATGGCGGCAGCGCGGTCGACGCCTTCCATCTGGTGATCCCCTGCCTTCCCGGCTTTGGCCTTTCGGGCAAACCTGAGCGCGCCGGGTGGAATGTCGAGAAAATCGCGCAGGCCTGGGGCGAGCTGATGGCGCGGCTGGGCTACACCCGCTGGTATGCGCAAGGCGGCGACTGGGGCGCGCTGGTGACCACGCAGATCGGCGTGCAGAAGGTGGCTGGCTGCGCGGGCATCCATCTCAACATGCCGATCGCACGGCCATTGCCCGAGGATATGGTCGATCCCGATGCCGATGCGCGCAAAGCGATGACCGCGCTCAAGCATTATCAGGACTGGGATTCAGGCTATTCGAAGCAGCAATCCACGCGCCCGCAGACTGTCGGCTATGCGCTGGTCGATTCGCCGGTGGGGCTGGCGGGCTGGATCTACGAGAAGATGTGGGCGTGGACCGACAACAATGGCATGCCCGAAGACGCGCTGACCACCGATGCGATGCTCGACAACCTGATGCTCTATTGGCTGACGGCGGCGGGAGCCTCCTCCGCGCGGCTTTATTGGGAGAGCTTTGGCAGCTTTTCCGCGCAAGACCTTGATTTACCGGTGGCCGCCAGCGCATTTCCCAAGGAGGTGATGCCAACCCCGCGCAAATGGTTCGAGCGGCATTGCACCAATCTGGTCCACTGGGGCGCGATGGCCAAAGGCGGGCATTTTGCCGCCTGGGAGCAGCCCGAAGCGTTTGTCGCCGAGCTGCGGACCGCCTTTGCCAAGATGCGCTGAGTTACTTCTTCTCGAACGCGATCGTGATGTTGAGCGGGACTTCATCGGACACGAGCGGGACGATGAAATTCATGCCGAAGTCCGAGCGCTTGATGGTCGTGAAGCCGACGAATCCGATTGTGACCGCACGATTCATGACGTTAGTCCCTGCACCGAAAAATCGCGCCAACATCGACACTGGCTTGGTTACCCCGTTGAGCGTCAGGTTTCCATTGATCGTCGCGCTGATACCGTCTGGTGCGGGCACGACGCTGGTCGAAACGAAGGTCGCATCGGCAGGGGCGGGGCCGAAGAAATCAGGCTTGGCACCAGCGGCTGGCGCGCGCAGCAAGTGTGCGGTCAGCTCGGGGTTGACAGTGACGATCTTGCTCACCGGAATGGTGGCGGTGACCTTTGCAGCGGCAAGGTTGGCAGGATCGATGATAAGCGTGCCGCTAACATCGCCGAACAGGCCGAAATAGGGGTTGAAACCAAGGTGATTGACCTGCCAGCCGATCAGCGAATGCGCCGGATCGGCGGTGTAGGTTCCCGCCGTAACCCGCTTGGGATCCATCCTCCCCGGCGCTTCAAGCGGCATTTGCGCGGTCATCGGGGCAGCCAAGGCAGCGAGCGCGAGCGGCAGCGCGAACTTCACGGCTTGGGCAAGGCTGGGCATAGTCAGGTCTCCGGGGGAGCATCCGGAATGACAGGCACCCGGCGCGGGTGCAAGAGCCGCCCGCTTCGCCTTGCCTTATCCGCAGCGCGTCGCGGCGATTTTGTTGGCCTCATCGAGCAGGACGTTGAGCCGGGCGGAATTGAAATCGAGCGTAATCGCCTGGCCCGGCGCGATCCAGCGAACCGGAGCGCGGCCCGCCAGCGCCGCGATGGTCTTGCGCACGGCGGGAGTCGCCATCGCCCCGATGAACCGCGCGACTTTCTCGCTGCCGCACGGCGTGGATGCTATAGTCTGCGCGGCGCTGGTCATGGCAGACTGCGGCGCTGCCGTTGCCGCGTTGGCAGAGGACGCAGTCTCAGATGGGCCCGGCGACGACGGTTCCCCGCAGCTTGACAGAAACAGCAGCATCAAGCCCGATCCGCGCGAAAGGGCAGTGCCGGTTTTCATCACACCTCCCCTTCAAACTATATCCAAATTGGAGATAGTTCATAAGTGGAGTGTGCGCCATAGCGCAAGTCGGCGTCAACTAAGTATATGAATAAGCGGGCTGCCCCGTCATGGCCAGCCCGCTTTAGGGGGCCTCAGTTCTTGGCTTTGTCAACCAACTGATTCGCGCCGATCCATGGCATCATGGCACGCAGCTGGGCGCCGGTCTTTTCGATCGGATGGGCTTCGGCGGCCTTGCGCGCGGCCTTCAGCTCAGGCTGTCCGGCGCGGTTGTCGAGCACGAACGCCTTCACAAAGCGGCCCGACTGGATGTCGGCCAGAACGCGCTTCATCTCGGCCTTGGTCTCATCTGTGATGATGCGCGGGCCGGTGGTGATGTCGCCGTATTCAGCGGTGTTCGAGATCGAATAGCGCATGTTGGCGATGCCGCCTTCGTAGAGCAGATCGACGATCAGCTTGGTTTCGTGCAGGCACTCGAAATAGGCCATTTCGGGGGCGTAGCCAGCTTCGACCAAGGTTTCGAACCCGGCCTGGATGAGGTGGGTGATCCCGCCGCAAAGCACGGCCTGCTCGCCGAACAGATCGGTTTCGCACTCTTCCTTGAAGTTGGTCTCGATGATGCCCGAACGGCCGCCGCCGACGCCCGAGGCATAGGCAAGGCCGACATCGTGCGCGTTGCCGGTGGCATCCTGATGGACGGCGATGAGGCACGGCACGCCGCCGCCGCGCACGTATTCGCTGCGCACGGTGTGGCCCGGGCCCTTGGGCGCGATCATTATCACGTCGATATCGGCGCGCGGCTCGATCAGGCCGAAGTGGACATTGAGGCCGTGGGCGAAAGCGAGCGCCGCGCCGGGCTTCATATTGGCATGCAGGTCGTCGGCATAGATCGCCGCCTGATGCTCGTCGGGCGCGAGGACCATGAGGATATCGGCCCAGGCGGCGGCGTCAGCATTGCTCATCACGGTGAAACCCGCAGCTTCGGCCTTTTTGGCGGTGGCCGACCCGGCGCGCAGCGCGATGGCGACTTCCTTGACGCCGCTGTCACGCAAGTTCTGCGCATGGGCATGGCCCTGGCTGCCATAGCCGAGCACCGCAATCTTCTTGCCGGTGATCAGGTTGAGATCGCAATCGGCGTCGTAGTAAACTTTCATGTCGTTCCCGTTCTCGATGTGTTTGGTGAAAGGCGAAAAACTTCAGGCGGCCAGCGCGCCGCGGATCATGCCGACGATGCCGGTGCGGCCAACCTCGACCAGCCCCAGCTCCTTCATCAGGCTGACGAAGCTGTCGATCTTGGATGGCACGCCGGTAAGCTCGAAAATGAAGCTCGAGGTGGTGGTGTCGACCACTTTGGCGCGGAAAATCTCGGCCACGCGCAGCGCCTCGACGCGGCTGTTGCCTGTGCCGGACACTTTGATCAGCGCCAGTTCGCGCTCGACGTAAGGGCCGACTTCGGTGAGATCGATGACCTTGTGCACCGGCACCAGCCGCTCGAGCTGCGCGTGGATCTGGTCGATCACTTCGGGCGGCCCATGCGTGACGATAGTGATGCGGCTGACGGCGTGATTGTCGGAAATGTCCGCCACGGTCAGGCTGTCGATGTTGTAGCCGCGCGCGGTGAACAGGCCGGCGATCTTCGCCAGAATGCCCGCCTCGTTATCGACCGTGATGGTGAGGACGTGGCGTTCGGCCGCCTCGATTTGGGTGTCAGTCATGCGTCTTTCCAATTATCGCAGCGCCGGAATAAATGGGGACAGTCCCCATTTATTGGTGCGTGGCCGGTATCGGTATAAGGCCGTCGGCGTGCACAAAATAAATGGGGACTGTCCCCATTTATGGGACGCGCTGGAGCTCTCATCACACCAGCGCCTTGGCCGCGTCGTCCATCGTGCCGGCCACGGTGTCGCCGTAGAGGATCATGTCGGTATGCGCAGCCCCACTGGGGATCATCGGATAGCAATTGGCCTCTTTGGCGACCAGGCAATCGACGAACACTGGCCCGGGATGATCGATCATCGCCTGTATCCCTGCGTCCAGCTGGCTTTCATCCTCGATGCGGATGCCTTTCCAGCCATAAGCCTCGGCCAGCTTCACGAAATCGGGCAGGCTGTCGGAGTACGAGTTCGAATAGCGGCTCTCGTAAGTCAGCTCCTGCCACTGGCGGACCATGCCCATCCATTCGTTGTTGAGCACGAAGACCTTGACCGGCAGGCGGTACTGCGTCGCGGTGCCCAGCTCCTGAATGTTCATCTGGATCGAGGCATCGCCCGCAATGTCGATCACCAGCGCGTCGGGATGACCGAGCTGAGCGCCGATGGCGGCGGGCAATCCATAGCCCATCGTGCCGAGCCCGCCCGAGGTCAGCCACTTGTTGGGTGCCGTGAAGTGGAAATACTGCGCCGCCCACATCTGGTGCTGGCCCACTTCGGTGGAGATGATCGGATCACGATGCTTGGTCAGCGCATGGAGCCGCTCCACCGCCAGCTGCGGCATGATAGCCGAGGTACGGTGCGGATAGGCGAGGCTCTGCCGCGCGCGCCAGCCATCGATCCGCGCGTACCATTCGGAAAGGTCGGCTTTTTCGCAGGCCGCCTCTTTCCAGCACGCGACCAGCTGTGCCAGCACGTGCGCACAATCGCCGATGACCGGCAGATCGACGCGCACGGTCTTGTTGATCGAGGCGCGGTCGATATCGATATGAATCTTCTTCGAATGCGGCGAGAACGCGTCGAGCCGCCCGGTGACACGGTCATCAAAGCGCGCGCCAATGCACACCATCAGATCGGCGCGGTTCATTGCCATATTGGCCTCGTAGGTGCCATGCATGCCCAGCATGCCGAGCCACGCAGGATCGCCAGCCGGAAACGCGCCGAGGCCCATCAGGGTCGAGGTAACCGGCGCGCCGGTCAGTGCCTGAAGCTCGCGCAGCAGGCGTGAGGCCTCAGGACCTGCGTTGATCACGCCGCCGCCGGTGTAAAAGATCGGCGAGGCTGCCGCCGCGATCATCTGCACCGCCTGCGCGATTTCGGCGCGGCCCGCTTCGATTTGCGGATCATAGCGGTTGCGGCGCGGCGATGCCGGCTCGGCATGCGTGACAACGCCGATCTGCACATCCTTGGGGATATCGATCACGACCGGGCCGGGGCGGCCTTCGGTGGCGATGCGGAAGGCCTCGTCGATTGTCGCCGCCAGCTGATCGGGGTCTTTGACCAGATAGTTGTGCTTGGTGCAGTGGCGCGTGATGCCGACCGTGTCGCATTCCTGAAACGCGTCCGAGCCGATAAGCGAAGTCGGCACCTGGCCGGTGATGACGATCAGCGGGATCGAATCCATGAACGCATCGGCAATCCCGGTCACGGCATTGGTCGCGCCGGGGCCGGAAGTGACCAGCACCACGCCGGGCTTGCCCGTGGCGCGGGCATAGCCTTCGGCCGCATGGGCCGCGCCTGCTTCGTGGCGCACGAGAATGTGGCGGATGCGATCATCGCCGAACAGCGCATCGTAGATCGGCAGGACCGCACCGCCGGGATAGCCGAACACGAACTCGACGCCTTTGGCAACGAGGCTCTCCACGAGGACTTCTGCGCCGGTGCGCCCGCTTTTCACGCTCTGCTTCCTTCAAAATCAAGACGGCCCCATACCGGCTTGCTGGCGTTTTGCCAAAAATAGATTCCCGCCAGAAATGATTGAGCCCGGTGCAGGGCAAGGTCTGCGCCGGGCTTATTTCACCTCGAAGCGCGCTAAACGACATAAAAGATCATGTCAACCGCCTAAAATTGAAATAATGATGCTATGTCAGGCGGGTTGGTGGAATTTTCGTATTCGATGCGCGGCCATCCCGCCGGGGGCTGGTTTCGCAGCCACGTGTATTGCCGCTTGGCATAACGCCGCGTGGCCTGGCTGCCTGCGGCCAACGCCTCGGCTTCGCTCACCTCGCCGCGCAGCAAAGCGGCGATTTCCGCCACGCCGATGGCTTGCATGACCGGCAACGCGGGATCGAGTTCGCGCGCCAGCAAGGCTTCGACTTCGCCGATTGCGCCGCCGCGCAGCATCGCCGCGAACCGCAGGTCGCAGCGCGCATAAAGCCATGCCCGCTCGGGGATCAGAATGACCGGATGCAGCGCGATCTCGCCGCCGATGCCGCCCTCGCGCCTTTCCTGCCAGAAGCGCAAGGGATGGCCAGTAGCCCGCACGACTTCGAGCGCGCGCGCGATCCGCGCGCTGTCGGCAGGGGCAAGCTGGGCCGCGGCGGGCGGGTCTTCGGCGCTGAGCGCGGTGTAAGCGTCGCTGACTGCCATGGCGCGCACTTCGGCGCGTACATCGGGGTCGATCGCGGGCACCGGGGCAATCCCGTCGAGCAGCGTGCGCAAATAGAATCCGGTACCGCCGACCAGAATGGGCAGCGCGCCCGCCTCATGCGCCGCGTTGATCTCGCGTCTGGCGGCGGTCGCCCAATCGGCAGCGGAGCACGCGGTGGCCCCGTCCCACGTGCCGAACAGCCGGTGCGGCACGCCTTGCATTTCATCCGGCGTCGGCCGCGCGCTGAGCACGGCGAGATCGGCATAGACTTGCGCGCTGTCGGCATTGATGATTCGCGCCGCCCGGCCGACCGCCGCTTCGGCGAGGGCCAGCCGCACCGCAAGATCGCTCTTGCCGCTCGCGGTCGGCCCTGCGATGAGCGCGAGCGGCGGCCCTGCGGCTGCAATTCGAGGGGAATGACCGGTGCTCATCGCGCGGCTGATAGCAGAGCCAGAGACGCTTGGAGACAATCTCTCGCTCGCGATGGAAATGATCGAGGCGCATGGCTGGGAAGTGGCTGGGGCGGGCATGCTCGCGCCCAGCGATACGGTGCTCGAGCTTGAACTGATCGAGGGCGAGAGCGCGCCCGCGGTGGCGGATGTTCGCCGCATCCTCGATCAGTGTTTCCCCTCCTGCGATCTGCTGCTGTCGCGTTTGCCCATCGCGATTCCGCGCCTGTTCGTATCGGATATGGATTCCACCATGATCGATGCCGAATGCATCGATGAACTGGCCGATTTTGCGGGAATCAAGCCGCAGATCGCAGCCATCACCGAGCGCGCGATGCTTGGGCAGCTCGATTTCGAAGCCGCGCTGCGCGAGCGGGTCGCGCTGCTCAAAGGGCTGCCGGAAGCGGCGATTCGCCAGTGTCTCGACGAGCGTATCCATCCGATGCCTGGCGCCGGAACACTGGTCGCCACGCTAAAGGCGCTGGGATGCCATACCGTGCTGGTGACAGGCGGTTTTCATGCTTTTGCCGATCCGGTGGCCGCGCAGCTGGGGTTTGACCGGGTCGTCGCCAATGGGCTCGGGCTGCATGGCGGCGCACTGACGGGCGATGTCGTCGGCGGCATTGTCGACAGCGCGGTGAAACAAAAGGTGCTGCTCGAGGAAATGGCGCGGTTGGGGGAGGGGGCGAGCAGTCTGGCGACAGGCGACGGGGCCAACGACATCCCGATGCTCGAGGCCGCGACCCTGGGGCTGGCCTATCGCGCCAAGCCGAAGGCGCGCGCTGCCGCCGATGGCTGGATCGAGCGCGGCGATCTCACTGCGATCCTCGATCTTTACGGCATTGCGCGTGATAACTGGGTGGCCGGTTGACGAGATATTTACATTGATGTTAGTAGTGGAGTCGCATGCAGGTCTGGGAGGACTTTTGTGAACGCCGTTACCGCAGTTTTCGAAGCTGATTCATTCACCGCTCTGCCGCTGTTCGACCCGCGCCGCCCGGTGCTCAAGCTGCGCCCGCGCAAGGCGTTGCATCATTTCCGCGAGCTGCTCAAAGACAAGGAAAACACCGAGGAGGTGTTTCACATCTTCGAGGCGCTGCCGTGGCTGAAGCTGCGCAAGGCGGGCGCGGCTTTTCTGACTTCGGAGCGCGGCCAGGCGCTGCGCGCGCGCGAGCCGTTCCTGCCCGCAATTCTTGATGATCACGCCGCGCTGCGCCGGATGCCGGCTGGCTCGCTGGCGCATGCCTATTGCGATTTCATGGAGCGCGAGGGGCTCTCGGCGCAAGGGCTGGTGGACGAGTTCACCAAGTTCGCCAAACATCATCCGGATTATCAGGACCAGTTCAAGTGGTATATGAACCGGCTGCGCGATGTGCATGATATGCTGCATGTTTTGACCGGTTATGGCCGCGACGCGCTGGGCGAGGCTTCGGTGCTGGCGTTCACGTTCAGCCAGCAACCCGCGCTCGCCAATGTGTTCATCGCCTATATGGCTGGGCTTAACATCCGCAAGCAAGTGCCCAGCCGCGCGCCGGTGCTCAAAGCGATCCGCGAAGGCCAGCGCCTCGGCAAGGCCTGCCCCCGCCTGTGCGAACAATCGATCACCGCGCTACTGCCGCTGCCGCTGGAAGACGTGCGCCGCAAGCTCAACATCACGCCGACGGTGCATTACGCCGCTGCGCACAAGGTGTGGGCCGAGATGGGCGTCGATCCTTACGACTTGCTGGGGCAGAAAAAGGCGGCTTGAGTCAGGCACCTCCGTTTGGCCCTGCGGGCCAGCCACCTCCCCGTTTGTGCTTCGCAAAAACGGGGAGGACCAGACCCAATTCTCCCCGTTTTGACGAAGTCCAAACGGGGAGTTGGCCTGCCGCAGGCAGGTCGGAGGGGTTGTTTAGCCTTCCATCCAGTCGCGGAAGAAGCTGTCGCTGGCTTCGCGCAGGGCGGTGATCTCGACGCCAGCCACCGTCGTGCCGCCGACTGTGCCGATCCTGACTGCGCTCTCCAAAGACTCGTCCGGATGGGCGGTTACGACATACCGGCCTTGGTCTTCGCCGAAGGCGATCGCGGCGGTGAGAGGGATCGACAGTTCGCAGCCGAGATCGCTGGCGAGCGCCATTTCTGCCAGCGCAATCAAGAGGCCGCCGTCAGAAATGTCGTGGACGGCGCTGGTTTGGCCCGCCGCGATGAACCGGCGAACGGCTTCGCCATTGGCCCGTTCAGCCGCTAGAGCCACAGGCGGCGGCGTGCCGGCTTCAAGGCCTGCGATTTCGCGCAGCCACAGTGACTGGCCGAGGTGCGTGCCTTCGCCGCCCACTAGCCAGATCGCGTCACCCTCATTCTTGAACGCAATCGTCGCCATCAGCGAATGGTCTTCCATCAGCCCAACGCCGCCGATCGCAGGTGTCGGCAGGATCGCCGAGCCGCCGCCCGTCGCCTTGCTCTCGTTGTAAAGCGAGACGTTCCCGCTCACGATCGGATAGTCTAGCGCGCGGCAGGCGTCGGCCATGCCATTGAGGCAGCCGACGATCTGCGCCATGATTTCTGGCCGCTGCGGGTTGGCAAAGTTGAGGCAGTTGGTGATCGCCAAGGGCTTGGCGCCCACCGCGCAGATGTTGCGATAGGTTTCGGCCACCGCCTGCTTGCCGCCTTCGTACGGGTCAGCATAGCAATAGCGCGGGGTGCAATCGGTGCTCATCGCGAGCGCTTTTTGCGTGCCGTGGAGGCGCACCACTGCCGCGTCGCCGCCGCTTTTCTGCATCGTGTCCGCGCCGACCTGCGAATCGTATTGCTCCCAGATCCACCGGCGCGAGGCAAGATCGGGGCAGGCCATCAGCTTCAGGAGGTCCGCGCCGATATCAGTGGTTTCGGGAATATCGCCCAGCGGCGCGACATTGGCCCACTCTTTATACTGTTCCGGCGACAGATAAGGCCGGTCGTAGAGCGGTGCGTCATCCGCCAGCGGCCCGAGCGGAATGTCGCAAACCACTTCGCTGTCAAATTCGAGCACCATGTGGCCGGTATCGGTGACCTCGCCGATTACCGCGAAATCAAGCTCCCACTTCCGGAAAATGGCCTCGGCCATCGGCTCCTTGCCGGGCTTCAAGACCATGAGCATGCGCTCCTGGCTCTCGCTCAGCATCATTTCGTATGGCGTCATGCCCTCTTCGCGGCAGGGCACCGCGTTCATGTTCAGCCGGATGCCCGCGCCGCCCTTGCTCGCCATTTCGACCGAGGAGGAGGTGAGGCCTGCCGCGCCCATGTCCTGAATCGCCACGATGGCGTCGGTCGCCATCAGTTCGAGGCAGGCCTCGATCAGCAGCTTTTCGGTGAACGGATCGCCGACTTGCACGGTGGGGCGCTTGGCGTCGGAATCCTCGCCGAAATCGGCGCTGGCCATGGTCGCGCCGTGGATGCCGTCGCGCCCGGTCTTGGAGCCGACATAGACGATCGAATTGCCGATGCCGGTGGCGGCGGAATAGAAGATGCGGCTCTGATCGGCGACGCCCACGGTCATCGCGTTGACGAGGATATTGCCGTCGTAAGCTTTGTGGAAATTGGTCTCGCCGCCCACCGTGGGCACGCCGACGCAATTGCCGTAACCGCCGATCCCAGCGACCACGCCCTGCACCAGATGTTTCATTCTGGGATGGTCCGGCCGCCCGAAACGCAGCGCGTTCATGTTGGCAATGGGCCGCGCGCCCATTGTGAACACATCGCGCAAGATGCCGCCAACCCCGGTCGCCGCGCCCTGATAGGGTTCGATGTAGCTGGGGTGGTTGTGGCTCTCCATCTTGAAGATCGCGGCGAGCTTGGTGCCATCGGGTCCGTCGCCGATGTCGATCACGCCGGCGTTCTCACCCGGCCCGCAAATCACCCAAGGCGCCTGCGTCGGCAGCTTTTTGAGGTGGATGCGACTCGATTTGTACGAGCAGTGCTCGGACCACATGACCGAAAAGATGCCCAGTTCCACCATGTTGGGCACGCGCCCCAATGCGCCGAGCACGCGGGCGTATTCTTCTTCGGAAAGCCCGTGGGCGGCGACGACCTCGGCGGTGATGTCGGGAGTGTTCTGGGACATGCCGCCGCCCTTAGCCCTGCCAGCGCGCCAAGGCTAGCCGGTCAGGCGGCGAAATGGCGCGCGGCGAGGACCGCGCAGAACGATGCTGCGGCGGTGGCAAAGCTGCCCCAGCAGATGTCGATGATCGTGACATGCACCGGCCAGCGGGCGAGCGTCGCCTGATTGGTGAGATCATAGGTCATGTAGCACATCGCGCCCAGCAACAGCCCGTTGAGCGCGGCAGCACCGCCGCCAAACGCGAGGGCCGGGCGCACTGCGAACCAGACGATGCCGGCGAGATAGGCGAGATAAAAGACGCCGGCCGGGGCGAGCCGAAACGCGGGTGCCAGCAGATTGCCAAGCGCCGGGCGATAGAGGTTTGGCCCGGCCCAACCGAGCCACAGCGCATCGAGCGCGCCGAAAACCAGCGCGGCGGTAAAATAGGCAATCACGAACTGCATCGCATTTCTCCCATGCTCGATGCTTGACCCCGCTGCGCTCGACGGTCAATGCTATGCCGGATGGAACAAACGAACGATCTTGGCGAGATGAGCTTTGAGGATGCGCTGAAAGCGTTGGAAGATGTCGTCCGGCGGCTTGAAGGCGGCGATGCACCGCTGGACGAGGCGATCGGCCTCTATGCCCGAGGTGACGCGCTGCGCGCGCATTGCCAGGCCCGGCTCGATGCCGCGCAAGTGCGGATCGAGGCGATTGTCGCCGACCGCGACGGCCGCGCCGCCGGGGTGCGCCCGTTCGATGACAATACGGGTGCGGCGGCATGACCACTAATCTGGCCCAGCGCGCCGGAGCGTTGCTCGCACCCGCGCTGGAGCGGATCGCGCACGAAATCGATGCCAGCTTCGATGCCTTGCTGCCGATGCCGAGTGATCCGCGCGACCGGCTGGTCGAGGCGATGCGTTATGCCGCGATCGGCGGCGGCAAGCGTCTGCGGCCCTTGCTGGTGAGCGCGACGGCGAGCATGTTTGGCGCCGATCGCCAATCCGCCATCCGCGCGGGCACCGCGATCGAGGCCATTCATGTCTATTCGCTGATCCACGACGATTTGCCGTGCATGGACAACGATGCCTTGCGCCATGGCAAGCCGACCCTGCACCTTGCGTTCGATGAGGCGACGGCAGTTCTGGCGGGCGATGCCTTGCACGATTTTGCATTCGAAGTGCTTTCCGATCCCGACATCAGCGGCGATCCTTTCGTGAGGATCGAACTGGTGCGCACGCTGGCGATGGCCAGCGGAATGAGCGGCATGGCCGGCGGCCAGATGATGGACATCGTGGCCGAGAGCAATTCGTTCGATTTGCCGACCGTAACGCGGCTGCAGCAGCTCAAGACCGGCGCGCTTTTGGGCGCGGCAGTGGAGATGGGCGCAATTCTGGGGCGCATTCCGCAGGAGGGCCGGGCGCATCTGCGCGGCTATGCGCGCGATATCGGGCTCGCGTTCCAGATTGCCGACGACCTGCTCGATACCGAAGGCGACGAAGCGGCGGCCGGCAAGGCGCTGCGCAAGGATGAAGTAGCGGGCAAGGAGACATTCGTCTCGCTGCTCGGCCCGGCGCGCGCGCGCGAGCAGGCGGCGTTTCTGGTGGAGCAAGCGGTCTCGCACCTCTCTTCGTGCGGCGAGGAAGCCGATCTGCTGCGCGCGCTGGCCCGTTTCATCATCGAAAGGAACCATTGAATGGGAGGAGAGCCGGGGGAGGCGAGAATCGGGATATATCCCGGCACCTTCGATCCGATTACGCTGGGGCATCTCGATATCATCCGGCGCGGCGCCAAGCTGGTCGATCAGCTGATCATCGGGGTGACCACCAATCTTTCGAAAAATCCGATGTTCACACCCGAAGAGCGGATGGCGATGGTCACGCGCGAGGTGGCGTCGCAGGGCATCGAAAATGTCTCTGTGGTCGGTTTCAATGCACTGCTGATGCACTTTGCCGAGCGGCAGGGCGCAAACGTGATCGTGCGCGGGCTGCGCGCGGTGGCCGATTTCGAGTATGAGTACCAGATGGCCGGGATGAACCAGCAGCTCAACGACAAGATCGAAACGGTATTCCTCATGGCGGATGTCAGCCTGCAGCCGATCGCCTCGAAGCTGGTCAAGGAAATCGCGCTGTTCGGCGGCGAAGTAGGCGATTTCGTCACTCCGGAAGTGCGCGAGGATGTCGTGGCGCGGGTGGCGCGGATGGGGCAATTGGGCGACTACTGAGCCCGCGCCCGCGCTGTCTGCTCCCGGTACTTGGCCGTGCAATTTGTTCATTGCAGGCTCAGGCCGCCGGGCCTATCGCCCGCGTGATCCTTTCCGACCCCGTGATCCGTTTTGACAAGGTGATCCGATTGATGTTTTCGCGTGTAATCACGACCTTGGCATTCGGCGTGATGCTTGCCGCGTCTCCCGCGCTGGCGCAGGCACCGGCGCCCAAAGAAGAAGTCAAGCCGATCAAGGTCGATCCGATCGTCAGGCCCCAGACCACCGACTATACCGTGAACACCGCGCTCGATGTCGAGCCCGAGAATATCCTGCTGCTCGATCTTTCCAATGGCGGGCGGGTTGCCATCCGGCTCATGCCGCAGTGGGCCCCGCGTCATGTCGAGCGGATCAAGGAGCTGGTGCGCCAGGGCTTTTACAACGGGGTGATCTTTCACCGCGTGATCGACGGCTTCATGGCGCAGACCGGCGATCCCACCGGCACCGGGCAGGGCGGATCGAAGCTGCCGGACCTTGAGGCGGAGTTCAACGATCACCCGCACTTGCGCGGCAGCATCTCGATGGCGCGCACCGACGCCCCGAATTCGGCCAACAGCCAGTTCTTCATCGTGTTTTACCCGCGCTTTGCGCTCGATCACAAGTATACCAACTTTGGCCGGGTGATCAGCGGCATGGACATGGTCGATGCGATCGTTCGCGGCGAACCACCCAAGAACCCGACCAAGATCGTCCAGGCCTCGTTTGCTTCGGACAACAAGGCGCCGCCGGCCCTTGCAGCGCCGGTCGCGGCCGGCAAGATCACCGCCGACATGCTCAGCAACTCGAAGCCGAACTGAGCCACTCGCCCGGGCGGGGCCTGCCATGCGTGTAGACCTGTTTGATTTCGACCTGCCGCCCGAACGGATCGCTTTGCGCCCGGTCAGCCCGCGCGATGCGGCGCGGTTGCTGGTGGCCGAGGGTGCGCGCGGGCTGGCCGATCGCGTCGTGCGCGATCTGCCGGGCTTGCTGCGCGCCGGTGATGTGCTGGTGTTCAACGATACGCGGGTGATCCCGGCACAGCTCGAAGGCGTTCGCGCCAATCCTGGCGGTGCGGGCGCCCGGATTGGCGCAACCTTGCACAAGCGGATCGATCTGCGCCGCTGGCAGGCCTTTGTGCGCAATGGCAAGCGGCTGCGCGCGGGCGATGCGATCGATTTTGGCAGCGCGGTTTCCGGCATCGCCGAGGTGCTGCACCCCGATGGCAGCTGGACGCTGTATTTCCCCGGCGATGAGCCGGTCGAAGCGCTGCTCGAACGCGCGGGAACCATGCCGTTGCCGCCCTATATCGCGGGCAAGCGCCCCACCGATGAGCGGGATCGCAGCGACTACCAGACGATGTTTGCGGCCAAGGACGGCGCGGTCGCCGCGCCCACCGCCGCGCTGCATTTCACGCCGGAGCTGATGGCGGGGCTCGCGCAGGCAGGGGTAGCCTGCGAGACACTGACGCTGCATGTCGGCGCGGGAACGTTTCTGCCCGTGAAGGCCGAGGAGACGCAAGATCACGCGATGCATGCCGAATGGGGGCGCATCGAGCCCAATGTGGCCGACCGGCTGAATGCGGCCCGGGCGAGGGGCGGGCGGGTAATCGCAGTGGGCACAACAAGCCTGCGACTGCTCGAAAGCGCAACGGGCGAAGACGGGGTGATCCGGCCGTTCGCGGGCGACACGGCGATCTTCATCACCCCGGGCTATACGTTCCGCGCGATCGACGGGTTGATGACCAATTTCCACTTGCCCCGCTCGACGCTGTTCATGCTGGTCTGCGCGCTGATGGGGCTGGAGCGGATGCAGGCGGCCTATGCGCACGCGATTGCGGGCGGATACCGCTTTTACAGTTACGGCGATGCGAGCCTGCTGCTGCCCGGCGCTTCGGTTTAGCGCCTGATGACGCGCATCGTTCTTTTCAACAAACCTTTCGGCGTGCTCTCGCAGTTTACCGATGCTGGCAGCGAAACCGCGCGCGCGACGCTGTCTGGTTTCATTGCGGTCTCCGGTGTCTATCCCGCCGGGCGGCTCGACCGCGATAGCGAAGGATTGCTGCTGCTGACCGATGACGGCAGGCTTCAGGCGCGGATTGCCGATCCGCGCTTCAAACTGCCGAAGAAATATCTGGTGCAGATCGAGGGCGTGCTTGGCGAGGAGGGGCTGGCCGCGCTGCGCCGCGGGGTCATGCTCAAGGACGGAATGACCTTGCCCGCCGAGGCCGAGCGGATCGATCCGCCAACGCTCTGGCCGCGCGATCCGCCGGTGCGGTTTCGCAAGACCGTTCCCGATTGCTGGCTATCTCTGACAATCCGCGAGGGGCGCAACCGGCAAGTGCGGCGCATGACCGCCGCGATCGGCAACCCGGCGCTGCGGCTGGTGCGCTGGTCGATCGGCGATTGGACGCTCGCCGATCTGGCGCCGGGGCAATGGCGCGAGGGATAGGCTTCAGTCGGCGCCGAACGCGAGGCTGCCCTGATTGAACAGCATTTCAAGCAGCGCGATGGCGCTGGGCCGGGAGATCGAGGCGGGATCGAGCACGAAGCTGTCGGCTGCGCAGACGCGCTCTGCCAGCGCTGCGGCGGCTGGGTCGCAGTCGGTTGCCTGGCCATCGACGAACAGCACCACCGCGCCGCCCTCGCCGCGAATGAAGGCAAAACGGCTGGCGGGATTGCGGTGCAGGGTTTGCCCCGCTGCCACGGCGGCGGCGAGGTCCGCGCGCGTCACGGGAGTTTCGCGTTCCCACGCGGTCTCAGGATACTTGGGGGTGGTGGTGAAGCCGCCGAACCAGCGCGCGAAGCCTGCGGCATCGTCCAGCCGCGCGGCAACCATCGCGCGCAGCGCCGCCAAAGCCTGCGGCGTGATTTCGCCAGGATTGGACTGCGCTGCCAGCCCCGGATCGCCAAAACGGTCATCGTCGTCGAGCTCGTCCAGCACCGAATCGCACCAGTGCGAAATCAGCTCGGCCCGCGACGGCGCGCGAAAGCCGATCGAATATGTCATGCAGTCATCGCCTACCGCCACCCCGTTGTGCGCAATGCGGGGCGGCACATAGAGGATGTCGCCCGGCTCCAGCAGCCATTCGGCGGTCGGCTCGAAATTCGCGAGCAACCGCAGACTGTCATGCGGCAGGAGCGGTGTCTGCGCATCGCACAGCGGCCCGATCTGCCAGCGCCGCCGACCCGCGCCCTGCACCAGAAACACATCGTACTGATCGAAATGCGGACCGACGCCGCCGCCATCGCTGGCATAGCTGACCATCACATCATCGATCCGCCAGTTGGGAATGAAGCGAAACGGCGCGATCAGCGCGGCAACGTCAGGGACATATTGATCGACCGCCTGCACCAGCAAAGTCCAGGGCTGTTTGCCCAGCTTGCCGAAGCGCTTTTCGGAGAAGTGTCCTTCCTCCATCGCCCACCGCGTGCCCGACTGACGGATAAGCCGCGCCTCGACCCCCTCTTCGCAGGCGAGGCCCGCCAGCTCATCGGGACCAAGCGGATTTTCCCAGTTCGCCCAGGGATTGCGGATGAGCAAGGGCTGGCGCTGCCATGTGTCGCGTAAAAATGCTGCGGAATCGAAATCGGTGAAGTGCATGGCGGGCGCGGGCCTTGTGTGTTCTTCGCCACCTAGCACGGTTTCCCCGCGAGGCCGCCCTCAACCTTGAAACCAGCCCCAGATCAGCCGTCCGGTCAGCCCAAGGCTGACCACCACCAGCAGGGGGCGGATCACTTTGGCACCGTGCTTGGTTGCAAAATGCGAGCCGAGCCAGGCCCCGGCCATTGCGCCCGCGCCCATGCACAGCCCAAGCAGCCAGAGCACTTGTCCGCCGCCGGCAAACACGATGACGCTGGCAACGTTGCTGGAAACATTGAGCAGCTTGGTGAGGCCGGTGGCGCGGGTAAGCCCCAATCCGCGCAAGGCAACCAGCGTCGTGGCATAGAACTGCCCTGCGCCAGGCCCGAAAAAGCCATCGTAAAACCCGATCCCGCCCGCCACCGGCAAGTAGCCGCGCGCGCTCAGCCGCGCCTCGCGGTCGCCATCGCCCATGCCGGGCGAGAGCACGGTATAGAGCGCGACCACCATCAGCAGCAGCGGCACGACCAGCCGCAGCACGTGCGCATCGAAGCGCTGGATCAGCAGCGCGCCCGCCGCCGCGCCGCCAAAAGTCATGGCGGCAACCGGCAGGCTGGCGCGCAGCGAGAAGAAACCCGCGCGCCAGAAGCGCCACGTCGCCATGCTGGTCCCGCACATCGATTGCACTTTGTTGGTGCCCAGCACCACGTGCGGGGGCAGACCCGTATAGATCAGCGCGGGCATCATCAGCAGCCCGCCGCCGCCCGCAATCGCATCGATAAATCCCGTGAGCACTGCCAGCGCGGTGAGCGCGGGATAGAGCCAGCCGGGGAGGAGCAGCGGATCGTGCATTTGCGCGGCATGGCGATTGCGCCTAAGGGCCGCAATCTCATTTTTGGCGATTATCCCCGGCATGACCCGCTTTTCGTTCCAGATCGACGCTGCAGACGGCAAAGCGCGCACCGGCCGGATCACGATGCAACGCGGCGAGATCCGCACGCCCGCGTTCATGCCGGTCGGCACCGCCGCCACGGTGAAAGCGATGAAAGTCGAAGATGTGCGCCGCACCGGCGCGGACATTATCCTCGGCAACACGTATCACCTGATGCTGCGCCCCGGCGCGGAGCGGATGGCCCGGCTGGGCGGGCTGCACGCGTTCATGGGCTGGGACCGCCCGATCCTTACCGATAGCGGCGGCTATCAGGTGATGAGCCTTTCCGAGCTGCGCAAGATTACCGAGGAGGGGGTCACCTTTGCGAGCCACCTCGATGGCTCGCGGCACATGATCAGCCCGGAGCGCTCGATGGAGATTCAGCGGCTGCTGGGATCGGACATCGTCATGGCGTTCGACGAATGCCCGCGCGCCGATCAGCCGCGCGAGGTGATCGCGCGCTCGATGGAAATGAGCATGCGCTGGGCCCGCCGCAGCCGCGCCGCGTTTGACGCCGGCGAGGAGCATGCCGCGCGCGCAGCGCTGTTCGGCATCCAGCAAGGCGCGCTCGATGAACGGCTGCGCGCCGAGAGCGCCTCGGCGCTCACCGAGATCGGCTTCGATGGCTATGCGATCGGCGGGCTCGCGGTGGGCGAGGGGCAGGAGGCGATGTTCGCCGCGCTCGATTTCGCGCCTGACCAACTTCCCGCAAACGCGCCGCGCTATCTGATGGGCGTGGGCAAGCCCGATGATCTTGTCGGCGCGGTCGAGCGCGGGGTGGATATGTTCGATTGCGTGCTGCCGACCCGCTCGGGCCGCAACGGGCAGGGCTTTACCTGGGCCGGACCGGTGAACATCCGCAACGCGCGCCACACCGAAGACACCGGCCCGCTCGATCCGGAGTGCTCCTGCCCGGTCTGCACCATATATAGCCGCGCGTACCTTCACCACCTCCACCGCGCGGGCGAAATGCTCGGCGCGATGCTGCTGACCGAGCACAACCTGTCGTTTTACCAGCAGCTGATGGCGGGCATGCGCAGCGCGATTGCCGAGGGACGGTTTGAAGGGTTTGCCGCTGAATTTCGGCGACGTTACCTGGCTAAGGATTAGCACAGACTGCGGCGGGCTGCGACAAATTGACGCAGCGGTTGGGGCCTGTCAGAGAGCCGGGCCGTGATGCACTGGATCATCTCTTCGGGCTGCGCCGGTGCAGCCGTTCTGGCCTGCGCTTTTCCGCCGGTCGCGGCGGCGCAGACCTTGCCATCCGCGCCCCCTGCAATCGATGCCGAAACCACTGCGGCGACCGGTGCGCGCGCGGCCGAGAACGCGGTGCGCAGCGCAGCCGATGCGTTCGGCACCACCATCGGCCGCGAGACCATCGGGCTTTACAACGAGGAGAACGTGCGCGGTTTTTCGCCGACGGCCGCGGGCAATGTGCGGATCGATGGACTCTACTTCGATCAGGTATGGGAGCTTAATGGGCGGCTGCAACGCACCACGCAGATCCGAGTCGGGCTCTCTGCACTTGGCAGTCCGTTCCCCGCGCCGACCGGCATTGTCGATTATGCCTTCCGCACGCCCGGCGACGAGACGGCGCTGAGCCTGCTCGGCGCTATCAACCATTGGGGCAACACTTCGCTCGAAGCCGATGCCAACCTGCCGGTCAATGGCGCGCTGAGTCTCGGCTTCGGCGGCGCGCTTTACAATGACCGCAATGCCAATGCGACGCGCGCGCGCTTTCTCGTACTCTCGGCAGCTGCGCGCTGGCGGCCGGCGGCTGATCTCGAGCTGGTGCCATTTGTCTCTCGCGCCGACGGCTACGAAGACGTCAGCCCGCTCTTCCTGCCCGCCGGCGAAGGCCTGCCACCGCGCCTGCCGCGCCGCTTTTTCAAAGGTCCGCGCTGGGCGCGCTTCGAAGGCGGGGCATTCAATGCGGGCTTGATCGTGAACTGGACCATCGCCGAAGGCTGGGCGCTCAAAGGTGGCCTGTTCCGTTCCCTGTTCGATGATCGGCGGGCCTTCACCAATCTTATCACCGACCTCGACGGGAGCGGTGCAGGCAACCAGCTGATTGTGGTCGATCCGCCGCTGCTATCCGCCTCAACCAGCGGCGAGCTGCGCCTGACTCGCACCATGAGCGACGGTCCGCGTGTGCACCGCATCCATGCCAGCTTGCGCGCGCGCGCCGGGGACCGCCGCTTTGGCGGATCCGATGTGATCGATCTTGGTGAGACCAGTATCTTCGTGCCGACGTTGGCCGCACGGCCTGTTTTCGCGTTTAGCGCCCAGCAGAAAGACCGGGTCCGCCAATGGACCGCAGGCCTCGCCTATGAAGGCCGCTGGGAGGGCGTGGGCGAGCTCAGCGTCGGCGTGCAAAAGACCAGCTACAGCAAACGGATCGGTCTGCCCGGCGAACCGCCGGTGGCGACCGATGCGGCCCCTTTCCTGTTCAACGTAACGCTTGCCGCCGACCTGACCTCGCGGTTGGTGGTCTACGGCGGCTATGTGACCGGCCTTGAAGAAAGCGGGATCGCGCCAGAGAACGCCGCCAACCGCAACGAGGCGCTGCCCGCAATCCGCACCAGCCAGCGCGACGCCGGTCTGCGCTTTGCGCTGACGGACGAGGTCAAGCTGGTTGCCGGGGTGTTCGATGTGCGCAAGCCCTACTTCAATCTGGATGCGGCGCGCCGGTATGGCGCGCTGGGCGATGTGATCAACCAGGGGATCGAAATGTCGGTCGCCGGGCCGGTGACGTCGCGGCTGAGCGTGGTGGCGGGCGCGGTGCTGCTGCGTCCGCGCGTCAGGGGATCTGGCCTAACGATCACTGGGGTTGGCCCGCGCCCGGTCGGGGCGATCAGCCGCCGGATCGAGCTTAACGCCGATTGGCGGCCGCAGTGGATCAGCGGACTGTCGCTCGATATCAGCGCCTCGCACCGCAGCCCCGAAACCGCCACGGTCAGCAATCTGACAACGATCCCGGCGCGCACGCTGGTGGACATTGGCGGGCGCTACCAGTTCACCGTTGCCAAGCAATCGGCCACGCTGCGGCTGCAGGTGGAGAACCTGACCGATCTGCAGGGCTTTGAGTCGCGGGGCGCGGGGGTTTATGACTTCATCGCCGGTCGCCGCTTCGGCGGCTATCTGACGGTGGATTTCTGATCGCGGGCCCCCGCGGAGCGCAAAAAAAAGGCGGAAAGCTTGCGCCTCCGCCTTTTTGCAGTCGGCAATCGCTGAGACGTTCGATCAGCGCGAGTAGAACTCGACGACCAGATTCGGTTCCATCTTTACCGGATAGGGCACTTCATCGAGCGTGGGAACGCGCACGAAGGTGATCTTGTCGGTGCCGTCGGGCTGCACATAATCGGGCACCTCACGCTCGGCGAGGCTCTGCGCCTCGGCGATCAGGGCCATGTCCTTGGCCTTGGCGCCAAGGCTGATCACGTCGCCTGCAAATACGCGGCGCGAGGCGATGTTGCACTTCACGCCGTTCACATAGATGTGCCCATGGCTGACGATCTGGCGCGCAGAGAAGATGGTGGGCGCAAACTTGGCACGGTAGCAGATCATGTCGAGCCGCTGCTCGAGCAGGCCGATCAGGTTCTGGCCGGTATCGCCCTTCATCTGCGCCGCTTCCTGATACGTGCGCTTGAACTGCTTCTCGGTCACGTCGCCATAATAGCCGCGCAGCTTCTGCTTGGCGCGCAACTGGATGCCGAAATCGGAGACTTTGCTCTTGCGGCGCTGGCCGTGCTGGCCGGGGCCATAGCTGCGGCGGTTGACCGAGCTTTTCGGACGGCCCCAGATGTTTTCGCCAAGACGGCGGTCAATTTTGTGCTTCGATGCCTTACGCTTTGACATGAATGTCCTTCAACTTGCTGTGATACCGGCATTTTGCCGATGTTTCGTAGACCCGGAAGCCGCACCACCCCGCCGAAACGGGATGCGGTCACTGCTTCACCGGGCGTGCAGGACCAATTGCGAAGGCGCGCCTAGACCAGCAGGCGCGCGTAATGTCAAGGGTTTCGGTCCGGTTCGGTGCTTGCCCGCTTGGCGCGGGGCGGGAGGCGCGAGCCGGGGGAGCGCTCAAGCGAGCTCAGCACGCCGCGAAATGTACGCAGTTCGAGGTGGTTCCAGCCCGGTTTGGTCAGCATCGAGCGCAAAGTGCGGCGGGTGGCACCGGCCCGTGCGGGCGGTTCGAAATAGCCGCGCGGTTCCAGCATGGCCTCAAGCTGCGCGATCATGCCTTCGAAGTCTGCTTGCGGGGCCGGGGGCAGACGTTCTTCCACCGTGGGCTGCACCAGCGCGGCGTGTTTCGACCATTCGTAAGCGCACAAGATCACCGCCTGCGCCAGATTGATCGAGCCGAAGTCCGGGTTGATCGGCACGGTGACAATGGCGCGGGCGAGCGCGACGTCGTCGGTATCGAGGCCTGACCGCTCGGGGCCGAACACCAGCGCGCTGCGCGAGGGCGCAGCGGCGATATCGCCCGCGGCCTGTTCGGGCGTGAGCACGGGCTTTGAGACACCGCGCTTGCGCACGGTGGTGGCATAGACATGCGCGCAATCGGCCACCGCGTCGGCCAGCGTTGCAAAGACCGCGGCCTTTTCCAGCACGACATCGGCCCCGGCGGCGGCCGGCCCGGCTGAAGGATTGGGCCAGCCATCGCGCGGGGCGACCAGCCGCAACTCGGTAAGGCCGAAATTGAGCATCGCCCGTGCGGCCTTGCCGATGTTCTCGCCCAATTGCGGACGAACAAGGACGATGACTGGCTGGTTCAAAGCTCGCCCATCTCGCGCACGGTGCTGGCGAATTCCTCGAAATCGCGCGCTTCGGTGAAATCGCGGTAAACGCTGGCGAAACGTATATAGGCCACGCTGTCGAGCTGACGCAGCCCTTCCATCACCATTTCGCCGATCGTGCGTGTCTCGACTTCGGCATCGCCCAGCGTCTCGATCTGGCGCTGGATTCCCGAGACGAGCTGGTCGCGCTGTTCCTGCGCGACGGGCCGTTTGCGGCAGGCCAGCGCGACCGATTGGTCGATCTTGGCCCGGTCGAACGGCTCGCGCCGCACCTCGCCGCCGTGCCCGCTTTTGATCACCATGATCTCGCGCAGCTGAACGCGCTCGAATGTGGTGAAGCGCGCACCGCAGCGTTCGCATTGCCGCCGCCGACGGATCGAGGTGTTGTCCTCGCTCGGCCGGCTATCTTTTACCTGACTGTCATCATGAGCACAAAACGGGCAGCGCATTCGCCTAGTTTTTGATCCTCTGCCAGAACGCGTAGCTTGCGCCGACAACCAGACCCAGCGGCAGCGAGACGAAGGGCAGCACTGCACCCGCCACCGCGCCGATCCCGGCGCCGATCAGCACCGGCTTGGTCGAGGGGTGGTTCAGGCCCTGCTTGGCCATGGCGGAAGCTTCTGCCGTTGCGCGGCTCGCCAGATCATTGTTGTCAGCCATGGATTTACATCTCCGGGTAGATTGGGAAACGGTTGCAAAGCGCTTCAACTTGTTCGCGCACCCGTTGTTCCACCTGACCATCGCCTGCTTCGCCGTTGCGGGCAAGCCCTTCGACAACTTCGGCGATCAGCTTGCCGATCTGCGCAAACTCTTCCTCGCGAAAGCCGCGCGTGGTGCCTGCAGGGGTACCGAGGCGCACGCCCGACGTGACGAACGGCGAGCGCTTGTCAAATGGGATGCCGTTCTTGTTGCAAGTGAGCCAGGCGCGCTCGAGGCCTTTCTCGGCGGCTTTGCCGGTCACGTCTTTTGCGGTGAGATCGACCAGCATGGAGTGGTTGTCCGTCCCGCCCGAGACGATGCCCAGTCCGGTGGCCTGAAGGCTGGCCGCCAGCGCGCGGGCATTGGCGACGACCTGATGGGCATAAGCTTTGAATTCAGGCCGCAGCGCTTCGGCAAAGGCGACTGCCTTGGCCGCAATGGTGTGGACCATCGGCCCGCCTTGCAGCCCCGGAAATACCGCCATGTTGAACTTTTTGGCCAGATCCTCATCGTTGGTGAGGATGATGCCCGAGCGCGGTCCGCGCAGCGATTTGTGCGTGGTCGAGGTGACGACATGGGCATGCGGGAACGGCGAGGGGTGCGCGCCGCCGGCGACGAGTCCCGAGATGTGCGACATGTCGACCAGCAGATAGGCGCCGATCGCATCGGCGATTTCGCGGAAGCGGCCGAAATCCCAGACCCGCGAATATGCAGTGCCGCCCGCGATGATCAGCTTGGGCTTGTGCTCCAGCGCCACTTTCTCGACCGCATCCATGTCGATCAGGTGATCGTCCTCGCGCACCCCGTAGGCGACGGGCTTGAACCATTTGCCGCTCATGTTGACGGGCGAACCGTGCGTGAGGTGTCCACCCGAATTGAGATCGAGCCCCATGAACGTGTCGCCGGGCGAGAGCAGTGCGAGGAACACCGCCTGGTTCATCTGGCTGCCCGAATTGGGCTGCACATTGGCGAAATTGCAGCCGAACAGCTGCTTGGCGCGCTCGATCGCCAGCGTTTCGACCACATCGGCATATTCACAGCCGCCATAGTAGCGCTTGCCGGGATAGCCTTCGGCATATTTGTTGGTGAACACCGAACCCGTTGCCTCGAGCACCGCGAGGCTGGTGATGTTTTCAGAAGCGATCAGTTCGATCTTGGATTGCTGGCGGTGAAGCTCGCCCCGGATCGCGGCGAAGATTTCGGGATCAGCCGCTTCGAGATGCTGCGTGAAGAAGCCTGGCTTGCGGATGTCCGGCGCGTCTGCGGCGGTGGTCATGAGGTTCATGGATGGGCTCCTTGTCGATCAGAAAGCAGGATGGGAGAGCTTGGCGACGCGGGCCTCGTGTCTCCCGCCGGAAAAATCGGCGGCAAGAAAGGCATCGAGGCAGGCCTTGGCCATATCCGGCCCGATCAGCCGTGCGCCCATCGCGATGCAATTGGCATCGTTGTGCGTGCGCGCCAAAGTCGCCGAGAGCGGCTCCGTGACCAGAGCGCAGCGGCATGCGGGATGGCGATTGACCGCGATTGCGATGCCGATCCCCGATCCGCACAGCGCGACGCCCAGCTCCGCCAGCCCTTCGGCCATGACCGAGGCCAGTTTGTAACCGTAGTCGGGGTAATCAACGCGGGTTGCGGTGTCCGGCCCCAGATCGGCGACCTCATGGCCCTGCGATATCAGGTGCTCGCGCAATTCCGCTTTCAGTTCGAACGCGGCATGGTCTGAGGCGATGGCGATGCGCAAGAGCGATCCTGATGGCTGGCCTGATAAGGGGCGGGGCGGGTGCGTTTCCCGCTTATAGGGAGTTGCCATCCCCTAAGCCACATTAATTGCCCTAATAGTCATAAGCAGTCCGAACGACTCCATGAAAAACCTTGGTCATTTTGGGACGCCGCGATACGCATTGCGGGAGGGGAGCGCGGCGATGGGCAAGACAATATCGGTTCTGCTGGCGCTGGTGGCCGCAATGGCGCTGGCGATCCTTGCCACCACCCCGCCCGCGCCGCGCCCGGCGCAAAGCCCGGCTGATGCGTTTGCGGCTGGCCGCGCCATGGCCGATGTGCGTGTGATCGCGGCCAAGCCGCACCCCGGAACTTCGCCCGAAGACGCGGCGGTGCGTGCCTATCTGGTGAAGCGGCTGCGGGCGATGGGCCTCGAGACCCATGAAAGTCCAGTGGCCGGCGGAGCGGAAGCCATGGCCACATACGCCCGATGGAGTGGCCGCGCACCCGCGCCGCTGGCCCTGCACAACGTGATCGGCATCTTGCCCGGCAAAGACCGGACATTGCCCGCTGTAGCGCTAATGGCGCATCACGACACGGTGTGGGGTTCGCCCGGCGCGGCGGATGACACCACCGGCGTCGCCGCGCTGCTCGAGGTCGTCCGCGCGGTCAAAGCGGGCGGAGCGCCACCGCGCGACCTCATCGTGCTGATCACGGACGGCGAGGAGCTTGGGCTCGATGGCGCGCGGCACTTTTTCACTGCTGATCCGCTGCACCGGCGGATCGGCGCTTTGATCAATGTCGAGGCGCGCGGCGGCGGCGGGCGGACCACCTTGTTCGAGACGTCGGCCGATAACGGTGCGGCGATCGCGCTGGCGGCCCGTGCAGTGCGCCGCCCGGCTGGCTCGTCGCTGGCGGTGTTCATCTACAAGGTGCTGCCCAACGATACCGACCTCTCGATGGCGCTGGCGCTGCCTTATGCGGCTTACAACTATGCGTTTATCGGGCGGCCGTGGCTCTATCATTCGCCCAAGGCGACGCCTGAGGCGATCGATCAGGGATCGCTTCAGGACATGGGCGGGCAAGTGCTTGACCTTACCCGCGCGCTCCTGAGCGCGCGCCAGTTGCCGGGCAAGGCACCAGACGTGGTATTTTTCGACACCTTCGGGCTGTTGCTGGTGGTCTATCCGGCGTGGGCGGGTTGGATCATGCTTGCGCTGGCGGCGGCGGGGCTCGGCTTCGCTGGACACCCGGACTTGCGCGCGGTGGCAAGCGGGGCAGGGCGGATGATGGCGCTGATGCTGCTTGCAGGTGCCATGCTGATCGCTGCAAACCTGCTCTCGCTCCCGCCTGGCACGCCGAATTATTATGACCGGCTGGCCGCGATCCCGAGGCTGGAGGCAATGGCGCTGGCGAGCAGCGTCGCGGCCTTCCTGCTGACGATGGGGGCATGGCGGCCAAGCCCTGCGGCGATGGCCGGGGCGGCGCTGCCGCTGCTGCTGCTCGGGCTGGCGGGGCAAGCTGTAGCTCCGACAGCGGCTTATGTTGTGGTGCTGCCAGTCATGCTCGCTGCAGGGGCAATTGCGGCCACGCGCGGGTCTGGCGCAGTGGGGCGCTTTGCTGGCGTTGCCGTAGCTGCACTGGTCGCCGGCTACATGCTCGCGCTTGGCCATCAGGTGATGCAGGGGGTGGGGCCGAACCTGCCGGTTGTTGCGGTGCTGCCGCTCGCGCTGGCAGCGCTGGCAGTGTTGCCGCTGTGGCCGGGGCTGGACCGCAAGCACGCTGGCATTGCGGCGGCGCTGTGCCTGATGCTGGCGGCGGGCGCGGCGCTCAATGTGCGGCTCGACCCGCTCGCGGACACGGTGCCGGTCTATGCCGGAGACAAATGACCCGGAACGCGACACGCGCGCGGAGGCAATCCCAGTTGTAGCCAATCGGCCGATGTCGCTCTTCTGGCAGAACCGCTGGGCGATCCTGTCCGGCGGTTTGCTGATGCCGCTGATCGGTTTCGCCGTGCTCGCGGTGCTGACGTTCTTTCCCCTTCTGGGCCTCCTCTTTGCCCCTCAATGGACTTTGACAGTACTCTATCAGGCCGGGTTCGTGCCCAGTGTCATCACGGCTGCGGCCCATATCTGGTTGCGAAGTCGCCCAGTCATGGCGCGGCGGACGATCTGGGCTGCGCTGATAGGGGCTACGGCTTGCTTCGGGTGGTACGTCGTCCTCGGGCTCTTTCCCTCTCTGGGATGGTCGCAAATGTTCTACTGCCTGATCGCCGCAGCCTCGTCCGCGATCTATTTCCGGCTTACGCGGTCAAAGAGCCTAGATTAAGGGCGAGGCCGTGCAACAATCGACCGGCCTTACGATCATGCATCGAATGAACCGCTCCTGGGCCAGGACCGCGCTTCTCGCATTTGCTCGCTTGCTCCTCGGGCTCTCGCCGCTTTTGGGCGGCGCGGCGGTGGCACATGCGCAGAACAGTGAGTCGGCATTGTGGCACACGCGCGCAGGCACTGCGGCCGCATACCTCGAACGCGCGTGGGGAACCGATAATGGCTGGGGCGCAAGCGAGAACTGGCAGCGCGCGCCCATTGCCGACGTGCTGATGGACTATCAGCGCCGCACCGGTGATCGTCGGTGGAAGGGCAAGATTGCCACCGCCGTGCGCAACCGGAGCGGCCTTGTGCTCAACGACGATGACTTGTGGGCGGTGATCGCGAACGTCCATGCCTGGCAGATCGATCACGATCCCGAGCTGCTGGAATGGGCGAGCGCGACCTATGCCCGCATCGTTGCCGCACACTGGGACGACCATTGCGGCGGCGGCTTGTGGTGGGACCCGCGCCACACATACAAGAACGCGATCACCAACGAGCTGCTGCTTTATGCCTCGACCCGGCTCTATCTTGCGACCGGTCAGGACGCCTATCGCGCATGGGCGCTGCGCAGCTGGGCGTGGTTTGCAGGTTCGACCATGATCGGGCCGGACGGGCTGGCGAACGACGGGCTGGACCCGCTGTGCCGGAACAATGGCGCGCTGCGCTATACCTACAACCAGGGCGTGCTGCTTGGCGGCCTGGATGACCTCAGCACCATCACCGGGGACCCGCAGTACCGCACGATCGCAGTTAAGACAGCGCTTGCCGCAACGCGCACGCTGGTGACAGCGGATGGTTTGCTGACCGAACCATCGGACAGCCTTGGCGCGGACGGACCTATGTTCAAGGGCGTTTTCGCGTTCCATCTGGGCCATTTGATCGCAGCGCTGCCCGAGGGCCCCGATCGCGCCGAACTTCGCGGCTGGGTGCGCCGCAACGCAGAGGCGGTATGGCGGCTAAGCGGGGAGGGCAGCCAGCCGATCGATGGCCTGTGGCCGGGAGGTTCCGGCCAGGTCGGCGCGTCCGCCCAGGCGTCGGGCATTGCCATCCTGCTCGCCGCCGCATCCTGACCATCTCAGGCAGGCTTTCTTGCATAAACGCCGAACCCGGCAATGACGGCATAGCATAAGGCGGGGATCACCAGCGCCAGGGCAAGACTGCCCGATTGATCGGCAAGCAAGCCGGTGAGCAGCGGAACGACCGCGCCGCCAAAGATGGCGATATTGATCATGCCCGATCCATCCGCTGCCCGCGCGCCAAGTTTCTCGCAGGCGAGGCCGAAAATGGTGGGGAACATGATCGAATTCATCAAACCGGTGGCAAGGAGGCTGTAGCCTGAAACTGGGCCGGTGATGTTGGCCGAAAGCAGAATCAGAGCGATCGCGCCGATTGCGACCGCCGCGAGGAGTTTGCCCGGGCTCAGCAGCCGCAAAACATAGGATCCGATGAACCGACCGATCATCGCGCCGCCCCAATACAAGCTGATCATGTTGCCCGCAGACATTTCGGACAGGCCCATGACGCCGGGCTGCATGAGATAGCTGACGATCAGCGAGCCGATCGACACTTCGGCACCGACATAAAGGAAGATGCACAGTGCCCCATACCCGAAGCGCGGCCGCCGCAGCAGCGCAAACCCGGCGATCGGCGAACTCTGGTCGAGCGGATCGGCATTCAACGCGTTGCGAAAATTCCAGACCAGCGCGGCGATGCCTGCGAGCGCGGCAGCCAGCGCGAGATAGGCATTGACGATCGCTTGCGTCTCGCTGGTGCGAAAGGTGTCGAGCGCGGTACCGGTCAGCGAGGCGGCCGATACCCCGGCGAGACTTCCCAGGATCAGGGCGGAGCCGACGCGCGGAAAGATCGTCGTGCCCAGGCTGTTGAAGGCTTGGGCAAAGGTCAACCGGCTGTGCACCGTCTTTGCCGGACCCAGCAGGCTGATCAGCGGATTGGCCACGACCTGAACGATGACGACACCGCTGGCGAGCACGAACAGCGCCAGCAGAAACAGGCTGTACGTCGCATAACGCGAAGCGGGGATGAACAGCAGGCAGCCGACCATCATGAGCAGCAATCCAGCGACCGCTCCTCGCATATAGCCGATTTTCTTGACCAGCTGCGCACCGGGTATCCCGACGATCAGATAGGCGGTGAAAAAGCAGAACTGAACCAGCATCGCCTGTGTGAAGTTGAGCGTGAATAGCTCTTTGAGCTTGGGAATGAGCACATCGTTGAGGCTGGTGATCCCGCCGAAAATAAAGAACAGGCCCAGCACCGCGTAGCGCAGCTTGGGCGCATCGACATGGCCTGCACCGCTTTCGATCTGTCCTGATTCGCTCGGCGCGGTGCCGACTTCTGAAGCGAAAACCACCTGCAACTCTCCCTTATGACCTTTTATTCGTGCGCGGCTTTCGGCGGCTGCGGCTTGGCTGTGCCGGGCAGGTTGATGACAGCCGGTGCCACGTTCCACCCGTTCACCTCCAGTCGCCGCGGTTGTGGTCCCGCCAGCGCCGAGCGGATCTCGATCCGCTGCGCTTCCCCAGGCAGCAGGGCGACGTAGTTGTCGCTGTAGAACACCGGCAAGATCCGCGTTTCGCCATCGCCCATCAGGGTGAGCCTGACATTGAGTGCCGGGACGGTGCCGGTGTTGGTCAGGGTCACGCTGTACACCGTTTCGCCGCCTTGCGCGGCGGCGGGAGCGATGCCGACGCCGAGCGGCGCTTTCGGCATCGCGCCCAGCGCGCGATAGGCGGCGGGATCGCGCCCGCGCCAGTAGAAATTGTCGGACAGCACGGTCCCTTGCGCATCACGCAGCTTGAGGGACACCAGCAGCATTGGCGCGGTCTCGAACAGCTTTTCCAGTGGCACCGCCGTCCGCACGGTGGTGCGGTTGGCCAATGCGTCGATAGTTTCGCTGGCGGTGAACAACTTTCGGCCGGAAAGATCGGAGACTGTTACATCGGCTTGCACTGCCCGCGCATCGGCTTGGCTGGTGTTGACGACGACCAGCTCGTTGCCTGGCAGATTGAGCTGGATGTGCAGCGGCTGCGCGGCCTTTTTCGCGCCGTAATAGGCCGCCGATGTGTCATAGTCCGAGCTGTAGATCTGCCACGAGTTGGACGGCCACGACGGATGCGTCATCCACAAGAGCCTGCCGCTGTTCTTCGTCCAGAGATGGCCGAGGAAACCCTCAAAAATTGCCTTGTGCGTCTCGAGATTCATCATCTGCGCTTTGCGCTCGAAGTCCTCGAGGCTGGTCGCGGGCCCAAACATGGCGGCAAGCGCCGCCATGAAGGTCTTGCTGTCGCCATTCCCCGAAAAGTGCCAATCGTGGTAGGCCAGCGTATCCGACAGCGGCCAGCGATCGGCGGCGGGCACCGATGCCTTGATTGCGCCAAGCGTCGAAAGCGACGGGGTTCCGGTCTCGACCGAAAAGCCCGAGGCAAGATCGGTGAAATACCCCTCGGGCGGGCGGTAGTTGTAAGGCCCTGATCCTTGCAGGTTCACGGTGTTCGAGCTGCCTGTGAACCAGCGCGTGCCGTCAAGCTCGGCGATCACATCGTCCATGCTCTCGTTGAGCAGTGGATAGGGCACACCTTCGTTGCGGCCGAACCACACGACAATCGAGGGATGGTTGCGATAGCGCTTCACCGTATCGCGCATATTGGCAAGAAACAGCGCCGGGTCTTGCGGTTCGACCTGGAAGTCCTGCGTCGATTGCCAGAAATCGTTGAGGACCATCATGCCGTTTTCATCGGCCAGATCGTAAAATTCCGGCTCGCTGTTGTTGCCCATCCAGTTGCGGATGATGTTCATGTGCGCTTCGCGCTCAAGGCGGAAATAGGGGGCCAGACGGTCGCGGCTGACCCGTTTGAGTGCATCGTCCATGCCCCAGCTGCCGCCGCGGGCAGCGATCCGCACGCCATTCACCCGCAGTGCGAGATGGGGGAGCGCGTAGCTAGCGGCAATATCGCGGACAGCGGGCGAAGTTTCGCCGGCGGCGGTCAGGCTTTCGGTCCAGCCCTCTGGCGTCTGCTTGATGGCGACATGGCGCACATCGACGAGCCGCTCGCCGCGCAGCGTCCCATCGGTCGGATCGACCTCGACCCGTCGCAGCTTGCCGCTCGAATCGAACAGCGAGAGCTCGTAGCTCACTTCGCGTATGCCGAAGCGCAGCGATTTGCGATCCGACTCTGTGCCGTCGGTGACCACGGCGAGTGCCAAAGTGTGGAGCGCGGGCTCGCCATAGCCATTGGGCCACCACAGCTTCGGGTTGGCAATGCGCAGCGCGGGATCGAGCGCGGGGGTAAAGCGGACAGTCGTTTCGCCGGGAGGAAGATCGAGCGTGCGGCTGATCCGCGCATCGCCAAATGCGGCCGTGACGGTCACGCGGCGCGGTGCCGGGCCGTCATTGCTCAGCGGCACATCGATATGGATGTCCGCGCTGTCGAGGCGCGGCAACGGCAGATCGGTGACGACGCGCGGATCGAGCAGTCGCACTGCGCCGGTGGCAAGCAGCTCGACCGGTTGCCACAGCCCGGTGTTGCGGTCGCGGATGCCGGGAATCCAGTCCCACCCTTCGGTCGCGACGAAAGTCGGCCCGTCGATCGCGAGCTGGCCGCCATTTTCACCGACACCGCCTGTGATCGACTGCTCGTGCGGAATGCCCGGATGCGGCGGCGGACTGACCAGCACCGCCACGACATTCTCACCCGGCACGGCATCGAATGCAAACGAGCCGCGCGTGAACGCCCCTTTTGTCGAGCCTGCCTGGCGGCCGTTGATCCAGATCTGGGCGGCATAGTTGATCCCGCCGAATTGCAGCCGCAGCGCTTTGCCGTTCGCTTCTGAGGGAACCTTGAAAGTGGCACGATACCAATAGTCCTGGCGCGCGAGCTTTTCCGGGATGGCCATGTTGTTGAGGCCGTAAAACGGGTCGGGGTAGACGCCGCGATCAATCAAGGTGGTCAGCACCGTGCCCGGAACCGTGGCCGGATACCAGCGCGCGACATCGGTGCCGGGGCGGGAGAGCTCCGCACCGGCCGTGCGCACTTGCGGTGCGTCGATCAGCCGCCAGCCGTTGATCTGCCAGCGGCCCGGGGCAAGCGGAGCGAGCGCGGGCAGGGTGGGCGGCACTTTGGCGAGCGGCGGCGAGAATCCGCCCTTGCCTTGCGGCAGCGTCCACGCATCCTGCTGCGCGAACAAACCGATATTCGCCTGTTTCTGCCAGACCCAGCCGACGCCGACATCGCGCATTTGCACGAGATCGAAGTCGGGCGGGCTTGCCGCAGCGGCAGCAACATCTTCCTGCGTCAGCGGCGCGGAAGCAACGGTCACACCAACCATCGCGCCGCCGAAGTGCCCATGGCGGGGAAAAGTGGTGCGCGCCGGAGCGACCGCGATCGAGGGGCCGGCGGTTGTTGTAACGAGGCGGCGGGACGCAACCTCGCGGCCACCGATATAGAGGCGCAGCGACATGCCGTCGCTGACCGCCGCGACATGGGTCCAGCGCCCGGCCATTATCAAGCCATGCTCGGCACGCACGAGTGTATCCCCCATCGCAAACGCGAGCCGGCCGTCATCCAGGGCGAGGCAGCGGCAGCCGGTGGGCGTTGTCTCGCCGACCGCGACCAGCGGGACGAAGCCGCGTTGCAGCGCGGTCGGGCGAAGCCAGCCGCTGTAGCTGAACGCTGCTCCTGCCGCGAGGATCGGCGCATCGGCGGGCAGCGCGCGCTCGATCCCGATCCCGCCTTCGAGAAAGCGAGCATTGTAGGGGCCAGCATTGTCGAGCCGGGGCTGCGCCGCGGCGGTAGAGGCCCACAGCGCGACAAACATCAGCCCAGCATGGCGCAAACCGATCATCCTATCCGCTCCTGCCCGTGCTTATGCGCATGCTGCCCCTGTTCCTGACAACGCTATCAGACAAAGCCCGTCGCAAAGGCATCAGCGCGCGCACGCGATGACCCGATCGGCCACCGTTCCCAGCGCCACCCGCGCGAGGCTGAAGCGCGCCGCCCCGGCTGTCGACAATCGGAACGGCGTTGCCAGTCTGGTCATGTCGGCCCCGGCACGCGCAAAGCATTTGAGCGGGATGCCGAGCGTCTGCCACTGACCCGCGGCGCTTTCGGCGAGTTCGGGCACCGGGACCGCGCCGCCGCATTCCTGCCCGCAACCCACACCGATGCTTACTGCGACCGGAGCTGCATCAAAGCGCGCGGTCACCACCAGCATGACATCGCCGTTGGTCTCGCGCGACAGGTCGATCGGTGCGTGTGTCACCAGTTCGACGGCTTCCGGGCCATCGCCGGTAAAAGTGAACTGGCGAGCGCCTTCCTGCACAATATGGTCGGTAGCCGCCACCCTCCCGCGGCCGCCAAGCACCGTTGCCGGCAGCAAAGTCACCCGCGTCGCATCGGCGCTACCGTCGCTTACCACCAGGGACCACGAGGCTGTCGGCGCGCCCTTGTCGAGGAACACGCCGGGAATCCCGGCATCGGCGACGCCGGGGTCTTCGTCCAGCCGCAGCCAGTTCGCGCCGGGCCGCGCCAGCGTTCGGCCAAAGCCGCGCTCGAACAGCGTCGGCCCATCGTGCCGCGCGGTGGCCGGCCAATTTGCCGGGAGCGTTCCGGAAAAGTCGTAGCGCGGCCGGTTGCCCCCTTGCACGAGCAGATCGGCAATGCCTTCGCCTTGCGATCCCGGCAGCCAGGCAACGACGAAGGCATCTGCGGCATTGAGCTCGGGATTGACGAATAGCGGTCGACCGGTGATCATCACGGCCACAACCGGAATGCCCTGTGCTTTGAGGCGCTGCATCGTCGCATAAGGTGCGCGCAGTTCGGGGCGAAGCTGCAAGGTCTTCAGATCGCCCTGGAACTCGGCATAGGGCGTTTCGCCAAAGACGACAATCGCGACATCCGGACGGCGCGTGAATTGGCCGTCGGGCGCGAGTTCGGCTTCGCCGCCGGTATCCCGCACCGCTTGCGCGAGGCCGCGCCAGATCGAGGTGCCGCCAGGGAAGTCCTTGTTGGCGACGCCGGTGCCCTGCCACGTGATCGTCCAGCCCCCGGATTGCCGGCCGATGTCGTCGGCACCGTCACCCGCAACGAGCACTTTCGCGCCGGGCCTGATCGGCAATATGCCCGGGTTTGACTTAAGCAGCACCAGCGATTTGCGCACCGCTTCGCGGGCGATCGCCCGGTGCGCAACGCTGCCGAGAAGATCGAAGCGTCCCGCATAGCGCCGCGACGAAGGCTTGCCGGCCTCGAACAGCCCCAGCCGAAGCTTGGTGCGCAGTATCTGCGCGACCGCTTCGTTAAGCCGCGCCATCGGCACCGTCCCATCGGCGACCTGCGCCACCAGGCTGTGATAGAGCGGTTTCCAGCTGTCGGGGGCCATATACATGTCGACCCCGGCATTGAGCGCGGCGGGGCAGCTCGCGTTGGTGCAGCCCTTGATCTGCCCGTGTGCATTCCAATCGGTGACGACGAAACCGCCAAAGCCCATGCGGCGCTTGAGCACGTCGGTCAGCAAGCCCTTGTTGCCCGCGATCTTGGTGCCCTGCCAGCTTGAGAAGCTGGCCATGATCGTGGCAACGCCGGCATCGATCGCCGCGACATACGGTGCGCCGTGCACTTTGCGCAGCGTTGTTTCGTCGATGCTGGCATTGCCTTGATCGGCGCCCCCATCGGTTGCCCCGTCGGCGATGAAATGTTTGGTGCTTGCCAGCACGTGCGGTCCCGACAAGATGCGGGTCTTGCCGCCAAACCCCTGCAGCCCCGTGATCATCCGCTGCGCATAAGCGGTCACCAGCGCGGGGTCTGACGAATACCCTTCATAAGCGCGGCCCCACCGGTAGTCCTGCGGCACGGTGATCGTTGGCGCGAAGGTCCAATCGAGCCCTGTCGCGCGCACTTCGAGCGCTGTCGCGCGGGCGATCCGTTCGATCAGCGCGGGATCGTGCGCCGCGCCGAGCCCGATATTGTGGGGAAACAGCGTGGCCCCGACAATGTTGCTATGCCCGTGCACGGCATCCGTGCCCCAGATGATCGGTATTCCAGCATTGCCGTCGCTGCGGTCCACCGATTCGAGATAGAGCGCGTCGGCCAGCGCGAGCCATTTATCGGGGGACGCAAACTCGTCGTTGCCGGGAGCGGAATTGCCGCCATTCAAGACCGAACCAAGATGATACCGCCGGACATCGCCGGGTGTGATGCTGGCGATGTCGGCCTGAATGATCTGGCCGACTTTTTGCTCGATCGTCATGCGGGCCAGCAGGCGCTTGATTCTGGCCTCGTCCGCCCGGCTCGGCCGGACCGGCCAATGCGCGCGCGGCCACTGCGACGGATGAACGGCGGCCTCTTGCTGCGGCGCGGGCGCTTGCGCGCAGACGCTGCCGACAAGCCCGGCAGCTGCCAGGAGTGCGCCGACCAATCCGGAAACCCTGCAAAAACTCACGGTCAAAAGCCGCTCCCATGATCAATCCATTTATTATTTGACAACGTTGACAGGAGGGAAGTATCTTGTCAACGTTGTCATGCACCAAGCGAGGCGCTTTGCATGTTGCATAAGGCGGATCAACCGCCGCTGGGTTATGGGAGAAGCAGACATGATTTCCGATCGCCATCACACTCGAATCGCGCTTGGCATTGCGGCCTCCGCGCTGGCTCTGGGCACGGCCTGTGCCGCGCATGCGCAAGATGCGGCGGCACCGCAGACCGCCACGGCGGCGGACGCTGCCGCACCGGCCACCGAAGAGCCTGCCATCGTTGTCACCGGTTTTCGGCAGTCACTGGCGACCGCGCTCAACGCCAAGAAGACCTCGAACCTGATCCTTGAATCGATCACTGCGGAAGATATCGGCAAGTTCCCCGATCAGAATATCACCGAGTCGCTGCAACGCCTGCCCGGTATCCAGATCGATCGCGAAAATGGCCAGGGCACGAAAGTTCGCATCCGCGGCCTCGATCAGAACGTGACCTTGCTGAACGGTGAGAATTTTGTCACCGGCCTTGAAATCTTCAAGGTCGGCGAGGGCAACTTCACCCGCGATTCCTCGCTCGAGGGTGTCCCTTCCGAATTGATCGGCGGTGTCGATGTTTACAAGTCGCCCAACGCGACGCTGCTCGAAGGCGGGCTTGGCGGCATCATCGATCTAAAGACGCGCAACCCGCTCGATCTGAAGAACGGACTGACCGTCGCCGGCACGGTCCGCGCCAACCAGGGCAGCGGCACCAGCGGCTGGTCGCCGAGCGGATCGCTCGTGCTGGGATACAATTTCAACGACAAGCTCGGCATCATCGCCTCGTTCAGCTATGACAAGACCAAAGATCATCACGATGTGCTCGGCGGCGAGAACCGCGGCAACTGGGCCTTTGCCAACCGCATCGACCGGGCGACTGTGCCCAACTACTACGCGCCCGAGTATCGCTACATCACCGACCGTGATCAGAACCGCCGGCGCTGGGGCGCCTCGCTGGGCGTCGTATTCCGCCCGGTCGACGAGCTTGAACTTAGCGCCAATTATTTCCATTCCTCGCTCAAGGTCAGCACCCGCGAAGCTTCGCTCAAGTTTCCGTTCTCGCAAGGCGAGGCTCTGGGCCTGACGGGCGCGAACTCGATCTCGCCCGATGGCGTCCTCATCAGCGGCACGATGCGCGCCCAATCGGCAGAGGCCATCTCGATTGCCGATGAATCGGATATCTCGGCAGACAACGTGCAGTTCGGGCTCAAGTGGGACAAAGGTTCCAACTTCCGCGCCACCGCCTATGCCACATGGTCGCGCGCCAATCTGACGCGCGAAGTTGGCAACAACGACGTGCGCTACACCCAATATGGCGTGCGCGGGCTGACCGGCGGCAGCAACGGCGTCCCCGGCGTCGGCGGTCCGGGCAATCCGGCAGCGCCCGCAACGTTCAACTTCACTTATCAGAACGCACCATTCCCCGTGTTCGGCATCGGCGCGGGCACGCCCGACGATCTCTTCAGCAATCCGGCCAACGGCTTCTTCAAGTCGCACTGGGCTTTTGGTGACCGGTCGCGCGTCGATGGCAATTCGCTACGTGCCGATTTCGCCTATGATGCCGACAGCGGGGCCAGCAACACGATCACCATCAGCGCGGGCTTCCGCTATGGCCAGCGCAATGTCGATTTCACCTCGGGCCGCTATCTCGCCGATTACAGCAACAAATGTGTTGCGGGCATCGGCGGCGCGCAGCAGTGCGAAATCGATGCCACCGCGATCGCGGCGGCTGACCGCGATCCGGCGTATCAGTACAACTGGACGCCGCTGGGCTATTTTCAGGACGGCGCGATCGGCTTCAAATCGTGTGAACTGCCCGATGCCAATGCCGCGCTGCGGCCCAATGGCTGCACCAGCCGGTTCGGCGATTCGCCCGCGCTGATCACGCCGTATCAGTCGTTTGCGAACACGCTCAGCCGCGTTGAAACGGTCATCAACAGCCACTTTCCGGGCGGCAGTATCCTGGTTCAGGACCGCGGGCAGATGGCCAATCCGCTGCAGTGGATCCAGTCGCTTTATCCCGACACGCCGTTCGCGTTCTATGAGGATCCGCTGCAAACTTTCCGCGTCAAGGAAGAGACCCGATCAGGTTACATCATGGCCGATCTGGGCGGCAAGGACGATCCCTATCACGTCAATGTCGGCATTCGCATCGTCAACACACGCCTCTCGGTCGATCAGAATCAAGGGACCGCCAACCCGACCTACTTCGGCACCGACAGCTGGAACGGGGTGCTGCGCGATTTTGCGACCACCACCACGGTGCGCAACTACACCGATTTCTTGCCGACCATCAACGCGGTCGCCAGTGTCGGCGAGGGGCAGAAAGTGCGCTTTTCCGCCGCGCGCGTTGTGGCCCGTCAGAACCTGTTTGATCTTGGCCGCGGCTTTGCCACCGACTTCACCCGCAATCCGACAACCGACCTGTTCACCTTCACCAGCGGCAGCCGGGGCAATGCGGCGCTCGAACCCTACCGCGCCTATCAGTTCGACGTGGCCTATGAATTCTATTTCGGCCGCCAGGGGCTGATTTCCGTCGGCGGCTTCTGGAAGGAAGTCGATTCCTTCGTGCGGACCGATACCGTGCCGGTGTTCGTCAACGATCAGGCTGGCGGGCGGATTGGTCCGGTATCGCAACCGGTTAATGGCAGCGGCGGTAAAGTGCGCGGCTTCGAGCTCGCTGCGCAGTATGCCTTCGATTTCGGCCTCGGCTTCAACGCCAACTACACGTTCTCCGATACCAAGACCGATGCGAGGAACGATTTCAGCACCGGGCTGCCGCTGCCCGGCGTGTCGAAACATTCGTTCAACGGCCAAGTCTACTTCGAGACCAATGGTCTCGAGGCAAGGCTCTCGTATAGCTGGCGTTCGAAGGCCTATCTCGGCAACTTCGGCTTTGGCGATGGCGGGGTCACCCGCACGCTTGGCATCTACGGCAAGTCGTATGGACAGCTCGACGGCCAGATCTCGTATGACATCACCAAGAATGTCGGCGTCTTCGTTCAGGCGATCAATCTGACCAAGGCGGATCAGTCGGCCTATCTGCAATTCCCCGAACTGCCATTCCGCTACGAAACGGGTTCACGGCGCATCTATCTGGGCGCAAAGGTCAATTTCTGAGCTTTGGCGGCGGTTGTCCTCTCCTCCGCCGCCACCCTAGCCGGAGCGCGAAGGCGCTCCGGCATTTTTGCGGATTGAACCGATGAGCGAGCCTGTCCGTTCGATCATGATTGTGGGCGGTGGCACCGCAGGCTGGTCGGCGGCCGCCTTGCTCGCGAATGTGCTGGGTCCAACCTGCAAGATCACCCTCATCGAATCGTCGGATATCCCAACCGTCGGCGTGGGCGAGGCGACGATCCCGCCGATCTTCGAGTTCCTCCAGAATTGCGGGATCGACGAAGTCGATTTCATCCGCGACTGTCAGGCTACCTTCAAGCTGGCGATCCGCTTCGATGACTGGCTGCATCGCGGTCACCGCTATTGGCATCCCTTCGGCACCTTCGGGATGACGATCAACCAGCGCCCGTTCCATCACTACTGGTGGAAAAACAAGGCGCAGGGACATGGTGAAACGCTCGCTGACTTTTGCCCTTCGATTGCGCTCGCCGAAGACGGCAAGTTTGCCTTTCCTTCGCCCGACGGCAGTTTTCCCGGCGGCGGCGTTGCCTTTGCGCTGCACTTCGATGCCGGGCTGGTCGCGCAATACTTGCGCGCGCACGCTGAGAAGGCCGGCGTGCAGCGGCTCGATCGCCGCATCAAGGGGGCCACCGTCGCCGCCGACGGCCTGGTGTCCGGCGTGGTCTGCGACGATGGTGAGGTATTGCAGGCCGACTTTTACATCGACTGCTCGGGCTTTCGGGGGCTGCTGATCGAGGAAGGTTTGAAAGCCGGTTACGACGATTGGAGCCACTGGCTGCCTTGCGACCGGGCCGTCGCGGTTCCCAGTGCTCCGCTCCCCGGCCGCACGCCCTATACGATCGCGGGCGCGCTTGAGGCGGGCTGGCGCTGGCGTATCCCGCTGCAAAACCGGGTGGGCAACGGCTATGTCTGGAGCAGCAAGTTCACCGATGAGGAGACGGCCACCGGGGCGCTGCTGGCAGTGCTCGATGCGCCGCCGCTGGCCGAGCCGCGCCACTTGCGCTTTACCGCCGGCCATCGCAAGGCCATGTGGATCGGCAATTGCCTCGCGGTCGGGTTGTCGAGCGGGTTTCTCGAGCCGCTGGAATCAACCAGCATCCACCTGATCCATACCGCGCTCAATCGGCTGATAGATTATTTTCCGCGCCGCGATTTCGAACCTTCGCTGGCGCAGGCGTATAATCGCGAAGCGGGGGCGGAATATGCCCATATCCGCGACTTCATCCTGCTGCATTATGTGCCGAACCAGCGCGTCGGCGAGCCTTTCTGGGACTACATGCGCGGGCTTGCCCTGCCGTCATCGCTGGCCGAGAAGATCGACCTGTTCCAGAGCAGCGGGCGCATCGTCACGCGGCGGCGCGAACTGTTCGCCGATATCAGCTGGTTTTTCGTTGCGCAGGGCATGGGCATCGCTGCCGAGCAGTATGATCCGCTGATCGACGTCGCGCCGTTCGGCGAGGTGCGCGATGTCATCGATCAGATGCGCGATGTGATGCAGCGTTACCGGGGTGCGGCCCGATCACACGATGATATCCTCGCCCTGCTGCTCGATCCGCGCGAGACACGGCGGCCCAACTTCGGCTTTCGTCGCGGCGAGACCGGTCGCTGACGAGCGGTATACCTAATGCGGCCGGAGGGCGATTGGCCGCACAAGCTGCATCCTTAGCTATGGCCGCCAGCTTGCTGACCTTGGTGATGGTGAGATCATGACGTCGGCGGCGGGCCGGCGGATTCGCGGATGATCAGCTTGTGCGCATGCATCCGGTCATGGATCGGTTCGTCGCCGGTGAGCTGCGTGAGCAGCATGTCGGCCGAGCTGGCCGCCATGTCGAACACGGGCTGCTGCACCGTGGTCAGCCGCGGCCAGACAATGCGCGATACCTCGGCATCGTCGAACCCGGTGATCGAGAGGTCGCCCGGTACCGACAGGCCAAGATCGCGCGCGGCCATCAACACCCCGACCGCCATGTCGTCGTTCTGCGCCAGGATCGCGGTGGGCCGCGCCGCACCCGCCAGCAAGGTCTTGGCGGCAGCATAGCCCGAATCGAACGTGAAATCGCCCTGTTCGATCCAGTCGAGCCGCAATTCCAGCTTGGCCGCCGCAAACGCCTGCGAATAGCCGATCAGCCGCGCTTCGCTCGAATGGTGGGTCGCATCCCCTTTGATGATCGCGATGGCCCGGTGGCCAAGGCCGATGATGTAGGCGGCGGTTTCGCGCGCGGCGGCAACGTCGTCGATAAGATTGTTGGGGCCGATGTCGAGCAGCCGGGTCGGTGCGATCCGGGCAAACGGCATGCCGGTCGCGCGCAATCCTTCGAGGATGACCGGATGATCCGATGCCGGCGGTGCCAGCACCACGCCATCGAGCGCCGCCGAGCGCAAGAGGCCGACGACCTCGCCGGCGTGCTCGCTGATCGATCTGACCGGAATGACAACGAGGCGATAGCGCTCCGAAGCCAGGCGCCCCAGGACGCCCTTTTGCAGCTCGACGACATAGCTGGCACTGGGATTTTCATAGACCAGCCCGATCAGGTAGGAGCGGCGGCTGACGAGCCCCTGGGCCAGCAAGTTGGGATGATAGTTGAGCCGCTTGGCCGCTTCATGCACGCGCTGCTGCAGGTCGGGCCGCACATGCGGCTCGCCGTTCAGAACGCGCGAAACGGTTTTGTAAGAGACGCCCGCATCGCGGGCGACATCGACGATCGTCGTTCTTTTTTCAACGCGTGCCACGGCAGAACTGTTTACGTCTCGCTCCGACATGTCAATGTCCGGCATGCGCTTGGCGCGGTGCGCGCGGCGTTGCACGATGTCGTGTGGGGGGACGAAATGATCAAACGGCTGCTTATCCTGCCGCTCCTGCTGGCCGCGATATCAAACGGGCGCGCGCAAGCCGAGACCGTCCGCATCGATCGGGATGCCATGGGGGTGCCACATGTGTTCGGCGAAACCGCCGAAGCCGTTCTGTTCGGTGCGGGGTATGCCGAGGCGCAGGATCGGCTCGCGGTGATGGAGCAGGCGCGGCGGCGCGCGCTCGGGCGGCTGGCCGAAGTGCTCGGCCCCTCGGCAGTGGCATCCGACATCCTCTCGCGCCAGCGCCTGCCTGAAAAAGAGGATTTGCTGCGCATGTTTGCCGCAATCCCGGCGGAGTACCAGCGCATGCTGAAAGCGTATGTCGGCGGCGTGAACCGTGCGATCGCCGAAATCGAGCAAGACCCCGCGCACAAGACTCCCTACGAATTTACCCAGTGGGGCGTGAAGCCCGAACGCTGGGTGCTGACCGACTACCTCGCGATGATTGCCGGTTTCCCGCGCGACCGGGGCGGGTCGGAGGTGACCAACCTGGCGTTTCTGCAAGCGATGACCGCGCAGCATGGCGCGGCCAAAGCGCGCCAGCTGTTCAACGATCTGGTGCCTGTGAGCGATCCCGATACGCCGACGGTCATTCCTGCCGGCGAGGATCTCGCTCCGGCGCAGCCGATGCCGCAACCGACCTTTCTGACGCTGGCCCCGCTGGGCAAGCCGTCCGCACCGATCTCGGCGGCGGGCAAGGATCACAGCCGCTGCCTCGTGCTGGGGCCGCAGCGCACGGCGAGCGGCAAGGTCATGATGATGGAGGCGACCGCCGATGGCCCGGAGATCCATCTGCACGGCGGGGGGTTCGACAGCGCGGGGTTCACGACGCCCGCATGGGGCGTGCCGATCATGGGGCGTGGGCCGCATCATGGCTGGCTGATCACCTCGGGCCATGCCGACAGCACCGATACTTTTGCCGAGAAACTCGATCCGAAGAATCCGACCCGCTACTGGTTCAAAGGTCATTGGCGGCAAATGGAGCGGCAGACGCAGACGATCCTTGTGAAAGGCGCGGCGCCCGTCGTTCACGAATTCCGCCGCACGGTACATGGGCCGGTGGTGAGCGAGGACACGGCCAATGCCATCGCTTACACACACCGCTTCGCGATGCGCGGCCATGAGCTGGAGAACTGGGTGGCGCTCGTTGACATGCAGCGCGCGCAATCGATTAGCGCCTTCGAGGCAGCGATGGCCAAGATGGCGATCAATTTCGGCATCTGTTATGGCGATGAAAGCGGCCAGATCGGCTTTTGGGAGACGGGCCTGCTGCCGCGCCGCGCGCCCGGGACCGATCTGCGCCTGCCGACCCCCGGAACCGGCGAATATGAATGGCAGGGTTTCCTCTCGCCCGCCGAGCGACCGCATATGGTGAACCCCAAGCAGGGCTATATCCACGCATGGAACAGCAAGGCGACAAGCTGGAGCCGCGAAGGGGACGAAGCGCGCATGGGGGCAACTTTCCGCACCTGGCTCGGCAATCGTCTGGCTGCGGGGGCTCATGGCGCGACTTTGCTCGATATGGCCGACTATAGTCGCCAGATATGGAGCGCCTATGGCGCGCGCGACCGGGCCAATGCGCCGCCCGACATGTTCGCGCCTTTTCTGCGCGCGGCGGCTGCCAGCGCGAACGATGCCGAGGTCAGCGAGGCTGTCGACCTCATGCTGTCGTGGAGCGGGCGTTACGAGGACCGCGACGCCAACGGGCGCTATGACAACCCGGGCCTCACGCTGTTCCGCAACTGGCTCGAGACCGCGCCCACGATGCTGTTCGGGTCAGCGATGGGCAAATGGTGGAAGGATATCGACGAACAGCGCTACCAGAAATACCGCACCGCGTTGCTTTTTCGCGCCCTGCAAGGCCGGGCTGCGGGGCTGCCGGTGGAATTCGACTACTTCCAGGGCCGGCCGCGCGATGCAGTGGTGGCCGAAACGATCCGCCAGACAATTGCCGCGGTGCGGCCCCGGTTCGGGCAAGCCGCGATGGCGGATTGGAAGCTGCCGATCTTCTGGAAGTACTTCACCGACGAGGCGGAAGACCCTGGGCGTCCGCCGCTGCCTGATGACGATGAGCGCGGCAATGCACTGTGGAGCGAGCTGGGGCTGGGGCCGAAGATGGTGCCGCTGAACGGCGGCGAAGGATGGGTCGGCATGATGGAGCTGACGCCCGGAGCCCCGGCAATCTACACGATCACCGAAGTGGGCGGGCAAAACCAGTTTATCGATCCGGCCAGGCGCGGCACAGCGCATCTGACCGATCAGGTGCAGATGCATGCGGAGAACCGGTTCAAGCGGATCGATCTGGCACCGGCGGCGATTGCTGCGGGCCGCGAGTCGTCGATCGAACTGATGATCGCGCCTTAGCGGCGCTGACGCTTGATGAAAATTGGTCGGGACGAGAGGATTCGAACCTCCGACCCCCACACCCCCAGTGTGATGCGCTACCAGGCTGCGCTACGTCCCGACCGGAAGGGGGCGTATAGGCAGGGGTCTGGGGGAAGGCAAGGGGCACTACAAGGTGCGCCCGGTTTTGCGCCGCGCGGCGTGCGGCCTCGTGATTGCCTTGCGCAGGGCAAGGTGCTAGTCGCGCGTGCCATCACCGGCCAGCGCGGGGTATTCGTTGCCGCAAGCTGGTCTGCCGCGAAAGTTGTCGCCGATCCCATGAACAGTCCTGCCATGCTCCTGCTTCTTGCCGCCGCCGCCCCGCGCGCTGCGGCCGAACCGCCAATTTACCTCCAGTTCCTGCCGCTGGTGGCAATGGCAGCCATCTTCTACGTCCTGATCCTGCGTCCGCAGATGCGCGCGCAAAAGAATAAGCTCGCAAAGATCGCCGGCATCCAGAAGGGCGATCAAGTGGTGACGGCGGGTGGTTTGCTAGCCAAAGTGATCAAGGTTGATGAGCATACCGTCGATCTGGAGCTGGGGCCCAATGTCCGCGTGAAGGCGGTGAAATCGACCATCGGCGATGTCGTTCCGCCAACCGGCATCAAACCGGCCAACGACTGATCGGGTCCGACATTATCAGGCGCGCCCTGCCGGGCCAGCCTCATCAGGAAATTTGCAGGCAATGCTGGAATTCTCGCGCTGGAAGGTGATTTGGCTGTGGGCGGTCACGCTGGTCTGCGTCGCGGCCGCGCTGCCCTCGGTCACCGCCACCTTTGGCGTCCGCTGGCCCGCGGCGCTGCCCGCGCCGCATGTCAATCTGGGGCTCGATCTGGCGGGCGGGAGCCACATCCTGCTCGAGGCCGATCCTGCGCAAGTGGGCCAGCAGCGCATCGAAAGCATGGAAGAATCGGTCCGCAGCAGGCTCAGGGCCGGGACGACTCCGATCCGCATCAGTGATATATCGAACCGGGGCGGGGCGCTGACCTTCCTTGTCGAGGACCCGTCGAAAATCGATGCCGTGCGCGAGGCAATTCTGCCGCTCACCAACGGTGCGGGGCTTACCGGCCAGCGCGACTGGAAGATCGAGGTTATCGACGGCAACCGGTTTGTGCTCACGCCCACCGCCGAAGGGATCACGCAAGCGGTTGCACAGGCGATGGAAATCGCGGTCGAGGTTGTGCGCAAGCGGATCGACGCGCTGGGCACGCGCGAGCCCACGATCATCCGTTCGGGCACCAACCGCATTGTCGTGCAAGTGCCAGGCCTGCAGGATCCGCAGGCGCTCAAGAATCTGATCGGCAAGACCGCCAAGCTCGAGTTCAAGTTGGTCGACAGCGCGGCGCTGCCTTCGGACATCGCGCGCGGGATCGCGCCTCCGGGCAGCGAGATCGTGCCCTTTGCCGATGCGAGGGAAGGTGCCGCGCCGTCGATCGCGGTGAAGCGGCTGGGCGGCATTCGCGGCGACCAGCTCACCAACGCGCAGCTTTCGAACAATCAGCAGACCAACGAGCCGACGGTGTCGATCACGTTCGATAGCGAGGGCGGGGCCAAGTTCGCCAAGCTCACCACGCAGAATGTGAACAAGCCGTTCGCGATCATTCTGGACGGCAAAGTGCTGTCCGCGCCCAATATCAACGAGCCGATCCTCGGTGGCAGCGCGGTCATCTCGGGCAACTTCACCACCGAGGATGCCAACAATCTGGCGATTTCGTTAAGGTCAGGCGCGCTACCGGTCGATCTCAAGGTGGTCGAGGAACGCACTGTCGGCCCCGATCTGGGCGCGGATTCGATCCGCAAGGGCATGATCGCGATGGGCGTCGGCACGCTGGCGCTGATGGCTTTCATCCTGCTCAGCTATGGCCGGTTCGGCGCTTACGCCTGCCTCGCGTTGGTGATCAACGTGCTGATGATTCTGGGCGTGATGGCGATCATCAACACCACGCTGACCTTGCCGGGCATTGCCGGTTTCGTGCTGACCATCGGCGCGGCGGTGGATGCCAACGTGCTGATCAACGAGCGCATCCGCGAAGAACGGCAGCGCGGTCGCCGTGTGGTCCAGGCGATCGAGGTGGGCTACAAGGAAGCGAGCCGCGCGATTTTCGATGCCAACATCACCAATGTCATCGCCGCGCTGTCGATGGCCACTTTCGGCACCGGCCCGGTGCGCGGCTTTGCCATCGTGCTGTTGATCGGGATCGCCACTTCGGTGTTCACCGCCGTAACGCTGACCCGGATGTGGGTGGCCCAGTGGCTGCGCCGCGCCCGCCCCACCGATATCGCGCTGTGAAGGAGCAGAGGATCCCATGAAACTGCTCAAGCTCGTTCCCGATCACACCAATATCAAGTTCCTGCGCTGGCGGGTGCCGTTCTACGCGGGCAGCCTGTTGCTGATGGCGCTGAGCCTGACCCTTGTGTTCACCAAAGGCCTCAATCTCGGCGTTGACTTCGTCGGCGGACAGATGATCCGCGTGACATTCGTGCAGAGCGCCGAAGCGCCTGTGGCGCAGCTGCGCGGCGAAGTGGGCGCGCTCGGCTTTGGCGAGCCGATCATCCAGCGCTATGGCAAGCCAAACGAGATTTCGATCCGCATGAAGCTGCCAGCGGGCGCGGACCGCGATACGGCGATTTCCGACAGGATGGCGCGCACGATCACCGCCGATCTGAAACGCAACCATCCGGGGGCGCGGATCGACGGGGTGGATTCGGTCTCGGGCAAGGTTTCGGCCGAGCTGTGGCAAAGCGCGATCCTGTCGCTCGGGCTCGCCGCGCTGGGCGTTGCCGCCTATATCTGGGTCCGCTTCGAATGGCAGTTCGGCATCGGCGCACTGTTCAGCCTAGTACACGACGTGGTGCTTACTCTGGGCATGTTTGCGCTGACGCAGCTGGAGTTCGATCTCAATATCGTGGCGGCGCTGCTCACGCTTATCGGCTATTCGCTCAACGATACGATCGTGGTCTATGACCGCATTCGCGAGAATTTGCGCAAATACCGCAAGATGCCGATGCCCGAATTGCTCGATCTGTCGGTCAATGAAACCCTGCACCGCACGATCGTAACCTCGCTGTCGATCCTGATCACGCTGGTGGCGCTGCTGCTGCTAGGGCCGGAAGTGATTTTCGGGTTCACTGCCGCAATAACCCTGGGTATCTTTGTCGGCACTTACAGCTCGATCTATATGGCCGCGCCGATCCTGATCTGGCTCAAAGTAACCTCGAAGAGCTTTATCCCCGCCGAGACTGCGCTCGACCGACAGGAACAGCTGGCCCGCGAGCGGGGCTGAGCCTTACCGTCCGGCGATCACGCCTTCGTAAATCCGCGCCAGCGCCGCGGCATTGGCTTCCCAGCTGAAGCTGGCGGCGCAGGCTGCAACTTCGTCCTGCGAAGGCGGATTTGCGATCAGATCGGCCAGAGCAGCCGCGATTTCAGCGGGATCGCGCGCGACGATCCATCCGGCGGCCGGGCTCGTGACGACCTCGCGCGCACCGCCGACATCGGGAATGACGATCGGTGTGCCGCAGGCCAGCGCCTCGATCCAGGCGTTGGCAAGGCCTTCGTTTTGCGAAATCAGCATCATCGCGCTGGCGGCGCTCAGCAAAGCGGGCAGCACATCGTGGCCGACATTGCCGAGAAAGCGCACCCGGTCGGCCAGTCCCGCCTGCGCCGCGCCCGCGCGCAGGCTCGCTTCGAGCGGCCCCGAGCCAACAATCGCAAGTGTGACGTTGGGCGGGAGCAGCGCCATCGCGGCGATGGCGAGATCGTGGCCCTTGACAGGCACCAATGCGCCGACGCTCAGCACCAGCGGCCCATCGCCCAGATCGGCCAGCCCCTGCAGCGCGGCGATTTGCGCGCGCGCGGCATCGCGTGGCAGCGGCGCAAAGCGGGTGTGATCGAGCCCGGTGTAGTGCACATGCAGCTTGTCGCCGCCCAGGCCCAGTGCCGTCATGTCGCGGCCCAAAGCGCCCGAAACGGCGAGCACCGCGCGCGCGGCCTGCGCGGCCTCGCGCATTTGCGGCAGCGCGCCAGATTGCGCCTGCCACACGTGAATGTCCGATCCGCGCGCCTTGATCGCCAGCGGCACGCCCAGCGCGCGGGCAAGCCGCATCGCGGCCGGGCCATCGGGATAGAAAAACTGCGCGTCGATCATGTCAAAAGGCGCTTCGGCGTGGAGCCGTTTTGCCAGCGGCAAGACCGCGCGCGCGATCAGCGCCGGATTGATCCGCCCGGAAACCGCGGGGATCAGGAGGAAGCGGGGATGATGCACAGTTACCCCGCCTTCTTGCGAGATCGGCGGAATCGCGGCCAGCGCCGCATAGCGCCCAAAGCGCACCGGGGGCAGGCCGATGGGGTTGATGACGGTCACATCCCAATCGCCGCGCGCGCTCAGCGCCTGCATTTGCCGCGCGACGAAACGCCCGAAACCGGACCGCCCCGGCGCGGGATAGAGCGTCGCGAGCGAGAGCAATCGGCGCTTCACCCCAGGATCAAGTCTGCAAAATCAAAGCTGGCGCACCAGCGTCTCGGCGATACCGAGCCAAACGGGGCGCTCGATGATCACCTGTCGCTGGCCGGCGCCCGGAGGAAGCAACGCGATGCGGTCGCCGTTCGGCCCTTCGGCGCGGTCGATCATCCGCCCGAACACGAAGCGCCCGCCCGGGCGGGGTGCGAGCACGTCGCGGTTGAGCGCGCGGGCAAAATCATCGGGCTCCACCTGACGCAGCCAGACTTGATCGCCGCTGCGATATTCCCCGGCGCTCGCCTCCACCGCCATGACCACGAGCCGGGCATGTCCATCGCCAATCTCGAGCACCGCCTCGATCGGCCGGGTCAATGCCTCTGCGCCAGATGCGGTGAGCCGGGCGACAAAGCTGGGCTGGACGCGCGCTTCGGGTCGCACCAGAACTTGCGGATCGACCTCGAGCGCAGCGGCGATGCGGTTCATCCACACCAGCGACAGCGAGCGCATCCCGGTTTCCAGACGGCCGATTGTCTGTGCCGTCGTCGGGGGCACGCAGCGCGCCGCGACATCGGCCAGCGTGAAGCCCTTTTGGCGGCGGATGTCGCGGATACGATTGATCATGGAAAGACGCTCGGCGAGGACTTGTCCTGCAAGATATACAGTTTTTGCAGGGCCGGGCAAATCGGCCAGCCGCTGTTTTTGAGTCCTCGCGCAGGTTACCCTTCAACCAGTTCCGCCAAACCGAGCCAGCGTTCTTCCGCCGCGTCCTTTTCCGCGCGCGCTGCATCGAGCGCGGCGGTGAGAACGGCGAAGCGGGCCGGGTTCCTGGTGTAGAGGTCGGGATCGGCCAGCGCCGCTTCATTGCGCGCAATCAGGGCTTCGATGTCGGCGATGCGCGCGGGGAGCAGCTCGTAATCGCGCTGGTCCTTGTAGCTGAGCTTGCCCTTTTTGGGTGCCTGCGGGGGAGGGGCAGCCGGGTCGGTCGCGGCGGACGCCTTCGCCACCGGTTTGCCCGCCAGCCGCGCCTTGCGCTGCTTTTCCCATTCGGCATAGCCGCCCGCCACCACATCGACAGTGCCCGAGCCATCCATGCCGAGCGTGACGGTCACCGTGCGATCGAGGAAATCGCGGTCGTGGCTCACGATCAGCACGGTGCCTTCGTAGTCCGAGATCACCTCCTGCAGCAGATCGAGCGTTTCGAGATCGAGATCGTTGGTCGGCTCATCGAGCACCAGCAGATTGGAGAACCGGGCAAACTCGCGCGCCAGCAACAGCCGCGAACGTTCGCCGCCCGACAAAGTCCCGACCCGCGCCTCGACCAGATTGGGATCGAACAGAAAGTCTTTGAGATAACCGTGGATATGTTTGCGAGTGCCCCGCACATCGATCCAGTCGCCGCCTTCGGCCAGAACATCGCGGACGCGTTTTTCCGGGGTCATCAGGCTGCGCTGCTGGTCGATCACCACCGGCGTGAGCGTATTGGCCAGCGTGACCGTGCCGCTGTCCGGGGCCAGTTCGCCCGTCAGCAGCTTGAGCAGGGTGGTCTTGCCCGCGCCGTTCGCGCCGACCAGCCCGATCCGGTCGCGCCGGGTGACGCGCAGGCTGAAATTCCTCACGATCGTGCGCTCGGCCTCGCCGCTGCCAAAGACCTTTGAAATCTTGTCCGCCACGATCACCGCTTTGCTTTTGGCATCGTCGCTGGCGATGGCCAGCTTGGCAGCGCCTTGGGGGCCGAGCATCGCGGCCCGGGTCGCGCGCATTTCCCACAGTTTCTCGAGGCGACCCTGGTTGCGCTTGCGCCGCGCGGTCACGCCGCGCTCCAGCCAGTGCGCCTCGAGCTTGAGTTTGGCGTCGAGCTTGTCGGCAGCGCGGGCCTCTTCGGCGTAGACCGCCTCCATCCACGCTTCATAGCCGCCGAAGCCGATCTCGCGGCGGCGCAACGATCCCCGGTCGAGCCACAGGGTTGCCTTGGTCAGCCGCTCGAGAAAGGTGCGGTCGTGGCTGATCACCACAAATGCGCCGTTGTAGCGCATAAGCCAGCTTTCCAGCCATTCGATTGCGGCTAGATCGAGGTGGTTGGTCGGCTCGTCGAGTAGCAGCAGATCGGGCTCGCTGGCGAGCGCGCGCGCCAGTGCGGCGCGGCGGCGCTCTCCGCCCGATGCATTTTGCGCCGGCCGGGACAAGTCGATCCCCAGCTGCCCGGCGATGGCTTCGACTTCGTGGCGCGGCGGTGCGTCGGGTCCCGATAGTGCGAAGTCCATCAGCGTGTCGAAGCCGGTGAAGAACGGGTCCTGCTCGAGCGTGACGATGCGCGTCCCCGGCTGAAGCGAGCGGGTGCCCTTGTCTGCATCGACGGTTCCGGCCAGCAGCTTGAGCAGCGTGGTCTTGCCCGCGCCATTGCGCCCGATCAGCGCGAGCCGGTCGCGCGGGGTGATGTGGATATCGAGATTGCGGAACAGCCAGCCGTTACCCTGGAGGAGGCTCAGGCCTTCCCAGCTGAGGATCGGTGCAATTGCCATAGCGGTCGGCGCTTAGCGGCCATGCGCCGGTAGGTCCAGTGGTTCGGACCGCCCGCGTGCAGCAGGCCTTGCGCATCGCGGTGGGGTGCTGCCATAACCGGTGCGTGGGGCAAAGCATGATGAACTCGTCCGGTCGGCAATATTCACTCGCTGTTCAATGCGCAGCGGCTATCACCGCCGCAATCATGCGCTGGACCACCTTTCTTTTTGCTCTTGGCCTGTTCACCGGCCTCGCGCCGCTCGCACAGGCGCAGCAACGCGCCGATGAACAGGGCCTCGCGCGCCGCGACATGCGCGCCGGCAATGTCCGCTCGCTGCGCGAGATCGAGCAGCGGGTGCTGCCTTCGATGGCGGGCATGCAGTATCTTGGCCCTGAGTATGATCCGATTGCGATGGCCTATCGGCTCAAGTTCATCCGCGATGGGCGGGTGGTGTTTGTCGACATTGATGCGCGCACGGGGCAGGTGCGGCGATAATTGCGCCGATGGGCGATCCGTTGCCGCGCTGTTCCTTGACCGTTCAGCTTCGCTGGACCATTGAATAATCGACAAATGAAGCGCGCTGCGGCGCGCGCAGCATGGGGCAAAGTGGAATGCGCATCCTGATCGTCGAGGACGAGCCAACCCTTGGCAAACAGTTGAAGTCGACGCTCGAGCAGAACGGGTATGCCATCGATCTGGCGGTCAATGGCGAAGACGGACACTACATGGGCTCGAGCGAGGAGTACGACGCGGTCGTGCTTGACCTCGGCCTGCCCGAGATCGACGGCCTCACCGTGCTGGGCATGTGGCGCAAGGAAGGCCGCAAATTCCCGGTGCTGGTGCTGACCGCGCGCGACAGCTGGTCGGACAAGGTGGCGGGGCTCGATGCCGGCGCGGATGATTATCTGGCCAAACCATTCCAGACCGAAGAGCTGATCGCGCGGCTGCGCGCGCTCATTCGGCGTGCCTCGGGTAATTCGTCGTCCGAGCTGATGGCGGGCGACGTGCGGCTCGATACGCGTTCGGGCCGGGTCACACTGGACGGCGAACCGGTAAAGCTCACTGCGCAGGAATACAAACTGCTCTCCTATCTGCTTCATCACAAGGGCAAGGTGGTGAGCCGCACCGAGCTTATCGAACATATCTATGATCAGGATTTTGATCGCGATTCGAATACGATCGAGGTTTTTGTGACGCGCATCCGCAAAAAGCTCGGGCCCGATGTGATCACGACCATTCGGGGACTGGGGTATAGCCTCGATGATCCGGCGCTGCCCGGGCGCGGCTGAGGCCTGGGGCGCTGATTTGTGAACGAAGCGCCCGACCCGCCGCGTCCGATGGCCAGCGCGCACGCTGCCGCCGCCACAGCGCCGCATACGGGTTCGCTCACCCGGCGCATGCTGCTGATCGCGCTGGCGTGGATCACGGTGCTGTTGCTCGGCGGCGGGGTCGCGCTTGATCGCACACTCTCCGGGCTTGTCACGCGCAGTTTCGACGAGCAGCTTGGCTATATGCTGACCGCCATGGTCGCCTCGGCCGAGCTTGGCCCCGATGGCGAGGTGTTCTTCAACCGGCCGCTGGGCGATCAACGCTTTCTTGAGCCCAACAGCGGGCTTTATTGGCAGATATCGGGCCCCGGCCACGAGGATTTCCCCTCGCGCTCGCTGTGGGATCGCACGCTCAAGCTGCGCAACGATCACTTCGACACCGGTCCGCATATCTACGACAGCTTTCAGTTCAAAGGCGAGCGATTGCGGGTGATCGAGCGATCGGTCATCCTGCCCGCCAGCAAAACACGTTGGGTATTCTCGGTGGCGGCGAGCCGCGCCGACCTGGACGGCCAGATCCGCCGGATCCGCGCGATCCTCGTCTGGTCGTTCGTGGTGCTCGGGCTAGGGCTGGCCGGGATGGCGGCGCTCCAGACATACTATGGCCTGGGACCATTGCGGCGCGTGCGCCGGGCGATTGCGCGCATGCGGCAAGGCGGCGCGGCCCGCGTCGACGAGCCGCTGCCGCTCGAAGTGCAGCCGCTGGTGGAGGAGCTCAACGGCCTGCTCGAACACTCGGTCCGCCAGGCCGAAGAGGCGCGAACCCATGCGGGCAACCTGGCACATGCGCTCAAGACCCCGCTGACCGTGGTAATGAACGCGGCGACGGCCAAGGCAGATGATCTTTCCGATACGGTGATCCGCGAGGCCGCAGTGATGCGGCGGCAGGTCGATCATCATCTGGCGCGCGCGCGCGCAGTGGGGCGGCGCGCCACCGGCCTCAGCCGCGCGATCGTGGGCGAAAGCGCCGAAGCGGTGCAGCGCGCGGTGGTGCGGCTCTATCCCAAAGTGCGCTTCGACATGGACGGCAACCGCGATGCACTGGTCGCGATCGAGCGGCAGGATCTGGACGAGATTCTGGGCAACTTGATCGAGAACGCCGCGAAGTATGGCGGCGGCTCGGTGTTCATCACGCTCGACGCTGTGCCTGCCGAGGCGAAGTTTTGCGAAATCTGGATCGAAGACGATGGGCCGGGCGTTCCCGAGACAGCACGGGGACAGCTTTTTGCACGCGGCGCGCGGCTGGATACTGGCAAGCCTGGCACCGGGCTCGGCCTCGCCATCGTGCGCGATGTGGCCGAGCTTTATGGCGGGGCGATCGATCTGGATGAGAGCGAAGACCTTGGCGGGCTGCTGGCACGGCTGCGGCTGCCGCGTGCGGGCGGGAAGTAGCCCAGTCTGGCTTGAATCCTCCTTGGAGGGACTAGGTTTAGTAACGCAAATGTGTCGATGGCGGTTATTGCAATTGCAAAGGATCCTGCATTTCAATGAAAAATCAAAAAATTGTTAGGGAGGAGGAAATCTCGTGAGAAAGCGTTTTTCGTATTTTTTGGCATCGATTCTATTGGTTCATGCAGATCAAGTTATTGCGCAAGAGCAAGCATTGAACGTAATGGCACAACCCTTGGGAAGCAGCGCGCCAGATAAAGAGGCTTGCGAACTGCATGTGTTCCCCACAGAAAATTACATCGGCTTCAATAGCGGGCTGCTTTCTGGGTTCGGGCCGGTTGGCGCGCTTGCCGATATGGAAGCGCACAAGGGCCGCATTGGAACGGTCAAGGATTTGATGAAGGAGTATCTCGGGCCTGAGATACAGCTCGCCGAGCTTGAGAAGGTGAACTACCTGCAAAAGTTAGGTGTTGATGGCTATCGTGTCATCATCGAACCTCCGACACCGTCTGGCGAAGCGGTCAAGGCCGATCCCGCGCTTAAGGCTAAGATCAAGACGCTAAATGCCGATCTCAAGGCTGGAAGGCGTATAACGACCTCAACAAATCCCTGTTATGCGGAGTTTTTGCTCGTCAGCGTCTTTTATTTCAAGGCGATGATGTATGGCAGCAACCTGCTTGTCGGCACACAATTCCGCGATTTCAGCAAAGGCGGCGCGCCGATTATCTCGATTGGTGCGGTGAAAAATCCGCTTGAAAAGTTCCCGCCCAAGACCGCTGACATGGTCGAGGTCGCCAAAGCAGAATTGCGTGACGCTTTTGCCAAAGATTTTCTGGAATGGACCGAAAAGAAGCTGAAGTCGGATCGCGCTGCAAGCAAGTAATTGGCACGGTAGCTGGTTGCTCACGCGCGCGGGTGCGCGCTGCGGTAGACATCGAGCAGGGTGGCGGCATCGACTTTGGTATAGATTTGCGTCGAGGATAGGCTGGCGTGGCCGAGCAGTTCCTGCAAGGATCGCAAGTCTGCGCCCGCGCCCAGCAGGTGCGTGGCAAAGCTGTGGCGCAGCGCGTGCGGGGTGGCGCTGGGCGGCAATCCAAGCGCGCCGCGCGCCTGCGCCACCGCGCGCTGGATCATCCCTTGCGACAATGGCCCGCCCTTCGCTCCGCGAAACAGGGGCTCGCTCCGTGCGAGCGGAAATGGCACGCGCGCTGCATAGTCGGCCACCGCGCTCTGGATGATCGGCAGGATCGGCACAACCCGCTGGCGTCCGCCCTTGCCCGTGACCATTATGCTTTCGCCCAGCGGCAGCACCGCAGCGGGCAGCGCGAGCGCCTCGGCAATACGCAGGCCTGCCCCGTAGAGCAGCAAAAGCACCGCGCGGTCGCGCGCGGCGATCCAATCGGCGGAGGCGTCTTGCGCCACGCCCTCGGTGAGACCCACGGCCTCATCAGGAGTGATCGGGCGGGGCAGACCTTTCTTGATGCGGGGGCCGCGCAGCCTGGGCGGCTGGACATGCGCAAGCCCGGCTTGCGCGGCGGCGAAGGCGAGAAATGCCTTGATCGCGGAGATCTCGCGTGCGGCCGAGACATTGCCGATGCCCTCGGCGCGGCGCGCGGCAAGTTGCGCGCGCAAAGTACCCGCGTCCAGCCGCGCGAGCGTGGCCCAGTCCTGCTCCCCGGGCAGCATTTCGAGCAGCCGCCGTGCCGCGGTGCCATAAGCGCGCACAGTGTGCGGCGAACGGCGACGAGCGAGCGCCAGATGATCATGCCACGCCTGCAGCAGGTCCGGGCGAGTCATGCGCTGACCAGTGCTGCCGGGACCAGCTCGCCCAGCAGCCCATCGAGCAGTGGCATGCCCTGGTCGGTGACGGTCAACCGGCTGCCACTCTCACGCAGCAAACCCAGATCGCGGTAGAACGCGCGTTTGGCCGGGATAACAAGATCGGCCTCGCCAAGGCCGAACCGCGCGGCCAGCGCGGAAAGGTCGACCCCTTCGGCAAGGCGCAGCCCCATCAGCATGGCCTCGGCGGCCTGCTCACGCTGGCCGAGCGGGCGGTGCTCGGCGATCCCGTGGCCATGTTGTTCGACCGCTTGAAGAAAATTCTCGGGCTTGCGGTGGCGCATCGTTGCCATTTGCCCGCGCCGACCATGCGCGCCGGGGCCGATGCCGACATAGTCGCGGTAGCGCCAATAGGTCAGGTTGTGGCGGCTTTCCTCGCCGGGGCGCGCGTGATTGCTGATCTCATAGGCGGGCAATCCGGCAGCGGTGGTGTGCGCGCGCGTCTGCAGGAAAAGATCGCCCGCCGCGTCGTTATCGAGTGGCACCAGCTTGCCCTCGCGCACCAGCGTGGCGAAGCGCGTACCGGGCTCGATCGTCAGCTGATACAGCGAAAGGTGGCCGGTGCCCAGCGCCAGCGCGCGGGCCAGCTCGCGGTGCCATTCCTCCGGGGTCTGACCGGGGCGCGCATAAATGAGATCGAAGCTGACCCGGCCGAAATGCCGCCGCGCCACTTCTAGCGCGGCGAGGCCTTCCGCCGCATTGTGGAGCCGCCCCAGGAAGTGCAAGGTCTGATCGTCGAGCGCTTGCAGCCCGAGCGAAGTGCGGTTGATGCCCGCCTGCTGCAATGCCGCGAAATTGGCGGCTTCGACCGACGACGGGTTGGCCTCGAGTGTTATCTCGATATCCGGCGCGAAGCGCCAGTGCCGCGCGGCCGCCTCGATCAGCGCCGCGACCAGCGCAGGCGGCATGAGCGAGGGCGTGCCGCCGCCGAAAAAGATCGAAGTAAGCGTGGCCCCGCCGGTAAGCGCCGCCTCGTGCGCCATATCGGCCAGCAGCGCGCTTTGCCACTGCGCGGCATCGGCGGCGGCGCGGACATGGCTGTTGAAATCGCAATAAGGACATTTGGCAAGGCAAAACGGCCAATGGATATACAGCGCGAGGGTCATGTATTATTCACAGGCGGCCCCTGTGCCAAAGTCAAGTCTGGCAAGGGCAAGAGTATCGCCATGCGCAAAATCTCGGTCCTGATTATCTGGAGCATTGCGGCGGGCGTGGCCGTGGGCGCGGCCTTGCCGGCAGCGGCAACCGGCGCGGACATCGCCGCGCCAATGCCGGCGCCCGAGATGGCGCGGCGCTTGCTGGCTGCGCAGAACAAGGAGCGCGCAGGGCTGGGGATCGCGCCGCTTGTATGGAGCGATGCTTTGGCGGCGCAGGCCCGCAAATGGGCCCGCGTGCTTGCCGAACGCAACGAACTCCAGCACGCGGACAGCGCCGATCGGCCCGGTCAGGGCGAGAACCTGTGGACCGGAACGGCGAACGCCTACACGCCCGAGGAGATGATCGACAGCTTTCTGGAAGAACGCATCTTTTTCAAGCGCGGCGCTTTCCCGCGGGTTTCCACGACCGGAGACTGGCACGATGTCGGCCATTATACGCAGATCATCTGGCAAAACACGCGCGAGGTTGGCTGCGCGATCGAACGCAACGCGCAAGAGGATTTTCTGGTGTGCCGCTATGCCAAACCGGGCAATGTCGTGGGGGAACTGGTCTATTCCGATTCCCCGCCAACCGCCCTGCCAGCGCGGTTAACCCGCGAGAGCCCCCGCAACGAGCTTTGAAAACGCGTCGGCGCGGTGATTGAAGCGGTGCTTTTCAGCCGGCTCAAGCTCGGCAAAGGTCCGCGTGCCGCCAGTAGGCACGAACACGGGGTCATAGCCGAAGCCCAGTTTTCCGCGCGGCGGCCACGTCAGGCTGCCAAGTGCGCGGCCTTCGTAAATGGCGGCGCTGCCATCGGGCCACGCGATGGCCAGCACGCAGGTGAACCAGCAATCGCGCGGTGTGCCTGGGCCAAGCTCGGCCAGCTTGCCCTCGACTTTGCCCATCGCCATGTACCAGTCGCGCCCCGGTCCGCCCTCGAACGGCGCGGCTTCGGCCCAGTCCGCAGTATAGACGCCGGGCGCGCCGCCAAGCGCGACCACGCACAAGCCCGAATCGTCGGCCAGTGCGGGGAGGCCCGATGCCGATGCCGCGGCGTGCGCCTTGATCAGCGCGTTTTCGGCAAAAGTGGTGCCGGTTTCGGCCGGTTCGGGGAGGCCAAGCTCGCCTGCCGACACACAGTCCATCGCGTAGGGTTCGAGCATCGGCCGGATCTCGCGCAATTTGCCCGCGTTGTGCGTGGCAATCACGAGTTTTCCGGGCGCGAGCAGGCGCGCCATCAGCGGATGGCCTTGTCCTGCGCCGCGAAAATCTCGGCGCAGCCGATGCGCGCGAGGCGCAGGAGGCGCAGCAGCCCTTCCTCGTCATAGGTCGCGCCTTCGGCAGTGGCCTGCACTTCGGCGATGTGGCCACCCTCGATCAGCACGAAATTGGCATCGGCATCGGCCGAACTATCCTCGATGTAATCGAGATCGAGCACCGGCGTGCCCTGATGGATGCCGCAGGAGATGGCGGCGACCTTGCGGGTCAGCGGGTCTTCGGCAATCGCGCCGCTCGCCATCAGGCCCTGCACCGCAAGCCGCAGCGCCACCCATGCGCCCGATATCGACGCGGTGCGGGTGCCGCCATCGGCCTGGATCACGTCGCAATCGATCGTGATTTGCCGCTCGCCCAGCTTTTTCATGTCGGTAACAGCGCGCAAGGAGCGGCCGATCAGGCGCTGGATTTCCTGCGTGCGGCCCGATTGCTTGCCCTTGGCCGCTTCCCGGCTGCTGCGGGTGTGCGTGGCGCGGGGGAGCATCGAATACTCAGCGGTCACCCAGCCTTCGCCCTTGCCGCGCATGAACGGTGGCACGCGCTCCTCGACCGAGGCGGTGACAAGCACTTTGGTATCGCCAAACCCGATCAGCACCGAACCCTCGGCGTGCTTGGTGAAATGGGTCTCGATCGAGATGCTGCGCATCTGATCTGCGGCGCGGCCGGATGGGCGCATGGGGTAAGCTCCAGATTGGGGTGGGCAAGGGGCGCCTTGCCCCAAGCCGTATCGCGCGCTGCTCTTAGCTAGCACGGCGCAGATTGAAAGGGGCTGGCGCGACGACACGGGTTTTAATCGCCCGCGAAGCGCCTAGATAGGGCGCATGATCGGCGCAACCCTTACCGAACTTTCTAGCCGCGCGCGCGAAATTTTCCGGCTGGTGGTCGAAGGCTATATCGCCAGCGGCCAGCCGGTTGGCTCTAAGACATTGTCGGGAACCGCCGGAATCAATCTGTCCCCGGCCTCGATCCGCTCGGTCCTTCAGGAATTGCAGGACGCCGGGCTGCTCGCTGCGCCGCACACCAGCGCCGGACGGATGCCGACCGATGTCGGTTTGCGCCTGTTTGTCGACGGGATCATGCAAGTGGCCGAGCCTTCGGCCAATGACCGCGCGCAGATCGAGCGCGGGCTGGCGGGCGGCGGCACGATCGAGGCGGCGCTGGCGGCGGCGAGTCTCGCGCTTTCGGAGCTTTCGGCCGGGGCCGGGGTGGTCATGGTGCCGCGGCGCGAGCCGCGCATCCGCGAAGTCTCGTTCACGCCGCTCGCGATGGACCGCGCGCTGATGGTGCTGGTTGGCGAAGATGGCGCGATCGAGAACCGGGTGATCCAGATGGCCGGGATGGCCGGGCTCGGCGGGCTGCAGGAAGCGGGCAGCTATCTGACCGCGCGCATGAGCGGTCGCACATTGGCCGAAGCGGCAAGCTTGATCCTGAGCGAGATTGCCAGCGGCCGCTCAGCGCTTGATGCCGCCAGCGCCGCGCTGGTCGAGCGGGGGCTGGCGGTGTGGTCGCGCGATGCGGCGCAGCGCCCGGTGCTGGTGGTGCGCGGTCAGGCCAATCTGCTCGACGAGGCCGCACTCACCGATATCGAGCGGGTGCGGCAGTTGCTCGATCAGCTGGAAAACACCGAGGCCATTGCCGGGGTGCTCGATGCCGCGCGCGAGGCGCAATCGACGCGGATTTTCATCGGCAGTGAGAATCGGCTGTTTGCGCTCTCGGGCTCGGCGGTGATCGCCTCGCCCTGGCGCGATGACGATGGCCGGGTGGTCGGTGTGGTGGGAGTGATTGGTCCGACGCGGTTGAATTATGTGCGCGTTGTCCCCATGGTTGACTTGACGGCTCAAACCCTGAGCAAAATCATCGGACAAGACGGATTTTCAAGAAAATGAGCGACAACGATACCCGCCCGCAAGATGCGGAAACGGCAGCCGCAATCGAAAACGAACTGAAAGGTGTGCCGCAGGACATGATCGACCAGCCGTCGGCAGACGACGAGATCGCGCGGCTGCAAGACCAGCTCGAGGCCGCGAAGCAGGATATTCTCTATGCCAAGGCCGAGACGCAGAACGTGCGCCGCCGCATGGAAAAGGACATCGCCGACGCCCGTGCCTATGCTTCCACCGCGTTTGCGCGCGATATCCTCTCGGTGGCCGACAATCTGGCGCGCGCACTCGAGGTGATCCCGGCCGATCTGCGCGACGACGAAAAGTGGAAGAATCTCGTGAACGGGCTTGAGGCGACCGGACGGGAGATCGAGAAAGTGTTCGGCGGGCACGGCATCAGCCGGATCGCCGCGCGCGGCCTTCCGCTCGATCCGCATCAGCATCAGGCGATGCTCGAAATCCCCTCTGACGAGGCCGAGCCGGGTACTGTTCTGCAGGAGTTGCAGGCGGGGTACATGATCAAGGACCGCCTGCTGCGGCCTGCGATGGTGGCGGTGGCGAAAAAACCGGATTGATCGCCTTTGCTTTGGTTTTCGGTGCGCGCAGCGCCCGATAAGGCGAGGTCAGAACGGCAGTATCGCGCTCAGTGCCTCAAGCGGAGGTGCGGCAGCCGCAGGGCACTGGCGCATCGCCAGAAAGGCATGGCGCACAAGTTCGGCCTGCTGCTCGATGCCGTAAGCATTGAACGGCTTGCCCGGCACGAAGCGGTAGTCATAGCGGCAGAAGGGGTGGCGCATCAGCGGCAGCCAGAAGCGCCCCTTTTGCTGCGACTGCCAGACATGGACCATTTCGTGGATGAACAGCCCTTGCAGCGGCAGCGTGGCATCGGCGAAATCATCGCGGTAATGCGGGCCGCTTGGATGGAAATGGATGTGGCCCATCGGCGCCATGACCGTGGCGGCAGGCTGAAACGGGAAAAACCGCGCCAGCCGGATGCGGACCGGGGCAAGATCGATCGCGGTGCCGAAAACCTCGCGCACCAGTGCCCCTTCGCCCGGCGTCAGCGGACGCTCGCGCAGGCTCACATATGGTCCATAGCGCCCGCATCGCCGCCGACCGTCCGGATCGTGGCCGGCGCGCTCACTTTGTCGCCATTGTCGAGCGTGATCGTGATCTCGGCGGTCCCTCCGGCCTTGAGCGCGGGGTCGACATCAAACAGCATCGCATGATAGCCGCCCGGCTTGAACACAACCGTCTTGCCGTCGCCCAGTTCGACGTCTTTCACCTCGGACATGGTCATCACGCCGTCTTTCATGCCGCTTTCGTGCATTTCGCTGCGCTTTGCACCCTCGACATAAACCGCGACCAACTTGCGCGCCGCGCCGCCGCTTTGCGCGACAGTGAAGTAGGCCGCGCCCGGACGGCCAGCGACCGCCGGAAGCTGGATCACCGCGTCCTTGAGCGCAATCCCCGGCGCGGCATCGGGCGCGGCCGCGCTGCTCGCAGGCTCGGGGGCAGTTGGCTGGCAGGCGGTCAGCGCGAGCGGCAGAAAAGCCAGCCCGGCGGCAAGGAATAAACGCATGGCAAGACCCTCAAACAAGAACAAAGCAGCGTTGAACTAGGACTTGGAAGGCCTTGTGCCAAGCTAATCCGCACCTATATCGACCCTCAAGGAGCCGTAATCACAGTGTTTGCCCGTTCGGGGAGCGCTGCATCGGCGGTGTCTTGTGCAATAAGGAATTGGGGAAAAATGGCTAAAGTTATCGGTATCGACCTCGGCACCACCAACAGCTGCGTGGCAGTGATGGACGGGGGCACGCCCCGGGTTATCGAAAATTCGGAAGGTGCGCGCACCACGCCATCGATCGTTGCGTTCAGCAAGGATGGCGAGCGTCTGATCGGTCAGCCGGCCAAGCGCCAGGCAGTGACCAATTCTGACAACACGATTTTCGCGGTGAAGCGCCTCATCGGCCGCCGCTTCGACGATCCGATGACGCAGAAGGACATGTCCCTCGTCCCTTATGGCATCGTCAAAGGCAAGAACGGCGACGCTTGGGTCAAAGCCGGCGGCGAAGACTACAGTCCTTCGCAGATCAGCGCGTTCATCCTGCAAAAGATGAAGGAAACCGCCGAGAGCTATCTCGGGGAGACCGTGACGCAGGCGGTGATCACCGTCCCGGCCTATTTCAACGACGCGCAGCGCCAGGCAACCAAGGATGCCGGGCAGATCGCGGGTCTTGAAGTGCTGCGTATCATCAACGAGCCGACCGCGGCGGCGCTGGCCTATGGCCTCGACAAGCAGGACGGCAAGACGATCGCGGTCTATGACCTTGGCGGCGGCACATTCGATATCTCGGTGCTCGAGATCGGCGACGGTGTGTTCGAAGTCAAATCCACCAACGGCGACACGTTCCTTGGCGGCGAAGATTTCGACAACGTGCTGGTCGAGCATCTGGCGAGCAAGTTCAAGTCCAAGGAAAACATGGACTTGCGCACCGACAAGCTCGCCTTGCAGCGTTTGAAGGAAGCGGCTGAAAAGGCCAAGATCGAGCTTTCGAGCGCGCAGACCACCGAAATCAATCTGCCGTTCATCACCGCGCGCATGGAAGGCGGGGCAACCACGCCGCTCCATCTGGTCGAAACCGTAACCCGTTCCGACCTTGAAAAGCTCGTTGCCGCGCTCATCCAGCGCACACTTGATCCGTGCAAGAAGGCGCTGGCCGATGCCGGGCTGACCGCCAAGGACATCGACGAGGTCGTGCTGGTTGGCGGCATGACCCGCATGCCGCGCGTGCGCGAAGTGGTGAAGGATTTCTTTGGCAAGGAGCCGCACACCGGCGTCAATCCGGACGAAGTCGTCGCCATGGGCGCGGCGATTCAGGCCGGCGTGCTGCAGGGCGATGTCAAGGATGTGCTGCTGCTCGATGTTACCCCGCTGTCGCTGGGCATCGAAACGTTGGGCGGGATCATGACCAAGATGATCGACCGCAACACCACCATCCCGACCAAGAAGAGCCAGGTCTATTCGACTGCCGAGGACAACCAGCAGGCGGTGACGATCCGCGTGTTCCAAGGCGAGCGCGAAATGGCGCAGGACAACAAGATGCTCGGCCAGTTCGACCTTGTCGGCATTCCGCCCGCGCGGCGCGGCGTTCCGCAAGTCGAAGTGACGTTTGACATCGACGCCAACGGCATCGTCAACGTCTCGGCCAAGGACAAGGGCACCGGCAAGGAGCAGCAGATCCGCATTCAGGCCTCGGGCGGACTTTCCGACGCGGACATCGATCAGATGGTCCGCGATGCCGAGCAGTTTGCCGAAGAGGACAAGAAGCGCCGCGAGGCTGCCGAGGCGAAGAACAACGCCGACAGTCTGGTGCATGCCACCGAGCGCCAGATCGAGGAAAACGGCGACAAGATCGACGCTGCGCTCAAGAGCGAGATCGAGGCCGCGATCGCCGAAGCCAAGCAGGCGATCGAAGGCGGCGATGTCGCCGATATGAACGCCAAGACCCAAGCTCTGACCGAAAAGGCGATGAAGATGGGTCAGGCGATCTACGAGAAGGAACAGGCAGCTTCGGCGTCGCCCGGCGCGGCAGAAGCGCCTGCTGCGGATGAGGATGTGGTTGACGCGGAGTTCTCCGAAGTCGACGACAAGAAAGCCTGATTTTCGCGGTAGAGGTACGATAGCGCACTTCCGCACCTTGCGTATCCGCGCAAGGTGCTGACGGCGTGCGGGGTGAAAAAATGGCAGCAGAAGCCGACTTTTACGAACTGCTTGAGGTTGACCGGGGGGCCGACGACAAGACCATCAAGTCGTCCTACCGGCGGCTGGCGATGAAGTTTCACCCCGACAAAAATCCGGGCTGCGCCGATAGCGAGGCGAAGTTCAAATCGATCAGCGCGGCTTATGCCTGCCTATCCGATCCGCAAAAGCGCGCGGCTTACGATCAATACGGCCATGCCGCTTTCCAGCAGGGCAGCGGTGGTGGCGGCGGATTTGGCGGCGGCGCGGATTTCGGCGATCTGGGCGATATCTTCGAGACGATTTTCGGCGGCGGCTTCGGCGGCGGGCGCGGACAGGCTCGGCGCGGCGCCGATTTGCGCTATGACATGGAAATCACGCTCGAAGATGCGTTTCACGGCAAGCAAGCCGAGATAAGCGTCGAGGTCGCGCAAACCTGCGCGCCGTGCGGCGGTTCGGGCGCCACGCCGGGCACCTCGGCGCGGCGCTGCAATCTGTGCGGCGGGCAGGGCAAAGTGCGCGCGCAGCAGGGCTTTTTCATGGTCGAGCGCAGTTGCCCGACCTGCCATGGCCGCGGCGAAGTGATCGCCAGCCCGTGCCGCAACTGCCGCGGCGAAGGCCGGGTCGACGCAGCGCAGAAACTCGAAGTGTCGATTCCTCCGGGGGTGGACAACGGCACGCGCATTCGGCTGGCGGGCAAGGGCGAGGCCGGGCCGCAAGGCGCGCCGGCGGGCGATCTCTATATTTTCCTGCATGTTGCGCGCCACCGCGTGTTCGAGCGCGAGGGCACCACGCTGATCACCCGCTGCCCGATCAGCTTCACGGTCGCGGCGCTGGGCGGCGAGATCGCCATTCCCGGGCTCGACGGCGCGCGCCACACGATCGAAATTCCCGCCGGCATCCAATCGGGCAAGCAGTTGCGCAAGCGCGGTGCGGGTATGCCGGTGCTGCAGGCGCGCGGTGTGGGCGATCTGGTGGTCGAGGTCCAGGTGGAAACGCCGACTAAGCTCAGCGCCCGCCAGCGCGAATTGCTGCGCGAGTTTCAGGCCACCGAAACCGGCGACGAATCGCCGCAATCGAAGGGATTCTTCGACCGTATCAAGGATGCGTGGACGGATCTGACGGAGTAGCCGGCTGATCGGGAAACATCGCGTGGACTTCGCCGATCACGCGATCGACCATGCCCGGCTCCGCGTTCAAGCGCCCGCGTTCCTCACCTAGAATGGCGAGGAAGATTTCGCGCTTGAATTCCCGCACTTCGCTCTCATTGAGCGCGGGTTCTGCGGTGGAGGCGATCAGGTCGATGGTCCGCTCGGCCCCATGAAGCCGCCCCCACAGATAATCGTTCTCGCGGTAGGCGCGGCTGAAAAATGCGCCGAAGCTGAAAAATTCGGTGCCGCGCAGGCAGGATGCGGTGCCCCCGGGGCGGATCGATACAGCATCGTCGGGCGAAATCCGGTCGACCTTGATCGGGTCGAACTCACCGATCCCGTCACCTTGGAGCAGCGGCAAGGTCGCCACATCGTAAAACGGGAAACCGAGGTATTCATAGAGGAAATGCCGCCGCAGCGGCTTGCTCATGCCCTCGAGCGCGGCAATGATCATCGCGTCCACGGTCACGTCGATCCCGGTAAGGTCGCGGCGCTGCGCAATGGCGGATAGCACCATGCCCGGATCATCGGCGAAGCGCGCAGCGATCGCCGGAAAATCCTCGCCCAGCCCGGCTGCGGTCTGCTTTTCCTGATAAAGCGCCTGCGCGCGGTACACTGTATCGCGCGCCGCTTCGCGGTCAGCCGCGCTGACGACTTCCTCGCTCTCGTCCCAGTTCTGCCGCAAGCGCCTTGCCAAGAGTTTGAGCCGCCGCACGCGGAACGCCAGATCGTGCGCCCGGAAAAAATCGATGGCCTCGGCGGTCGCGCCGCCCTTGGCCAGCGAAAGCTGGTCGAAGCCCAGCTCCGCCAGGTGGCTCCACAGCTTGGCTTCGACCCGCTCACGCGGGGCCACGCCGGGTGCTGCTTCGAAAATCACTTCCGCCAGCGCGGCAGCGATGCCCGCCAGCTTGACCTGGGCATAGCCGTGGAATGCGAAGCCGGCTTGCTGCGCTGCGGCCTGTTGCGCCTTGGCGCGCCAGGCGGTGAGCCGCTTGCGATTGGGTTGATCGAAGAAGAAAGTATAGCCGAACAGCATCTCGACCGCCGCATCGATCTGCGGACGCAGTGCATCGATGATCATGCGCCGCCGCCCGCTTTCGCGCGATTGCGCTTCGATCGCTTCCAGATTGTCGCGGATCGGCTGTTCGCGCGGGATCGAGGACAGTGAGCCAAAGATGGCGGAGAAAAAACCGACGGTGCGTATGCCGCGCGCGGCCATGCGCATGTGATCGGGGCTGGGGTCGATATAGACGAGGCGCCGATCGACTTCTCGCTGCGCCGGGCGGTCGCGCAGCACGCTCATCGCCTGCGCAAAGGGACGGTTGACCAGCACAGCCCCGTCGACCAGTGCGACATCGCCCGTTTGCGCGCGTTTGAAGCGGCTGGGCATGATCCGCTTCAGGAAATTCTCGCGGCCGGGCCAGGCCAGATCGCGCTGCGCCACCATCGCGTCGATCTCGTCGAGCATCAGCGGCGGGAATGCGCCGGGAAAGCTGGCCGTGGCGCGCGCGGCGAGCACCAACTCGGGGCGCGCTGCCAGATCGCTGCTGCCCACCCGATCGGCCGCGCGGCGAAAGCCGATCGCGAGCCGGTGTTCGCTTTCTTCGACCACCGCCGGGCTGTGCAGCCGCAATTCCTCGAGATGGCCGTGAAAGTCGGTCGCGGTCACCAGCAGGTCGAGCGGATGCCCGGGGGGCAGCAGCGCCGCTTGATCGGTCGCGGTTTCCGCCATCGCTTCCAGTGCATCGCACAGCAGCTGCGAAAAGCCGATCCCGCTGAACGGCGGAGCGAACCAGCGGGCACGGATCAGCCGCGATACCTTAAGCCTGACCTCGGCGCGGGTTTCGGGGGCGACGGTGGTCGAGACGACATTGCCCGGGCGCGACAGCACGAACCAGACGATCGGTTGCGCCCAGAACTTGGCAAAGCGGCTCCACGGCCGCGCGTCGGGATCGAGCAGGATGTCGACATCGGCTTTATCGAGCCAAAGCTGGGTTAGCGGCTCGAGGCTTTGTCCGCTGGTCAGCGCCTGGGCGAGGAACACGCCGTTGATCCCGCCCGCGCTCGCGCCGGAAATGATGTCGGGGACAAGGCGCAGCTTGATCCCGCGCCGTTCGGCAATTCTGCTCAGCAGGGCATGATAGACCGCTTGCGATCCGCCGACCTGCGGGTCGGGCGGCAGCGCTTCGCCCTGATGAAAGGCCCGGCTGGCGCGGGTTGCGTACCAGATCTCCTTGGTAACCCCGTGCATATAGACTGCAAGGCTGATCCCGCCATAACAAACCAGAGCAAGGCGCAGTTCTTTTTGCCGCATGTCGTGCATCATGGCAGGGGTTTTGTGCCCCGACCAGAGTGTAAGTTGCATGGCCCACGGCGCGCGCGCCGGGCTGTAAATCAATCCGACAACCGCGCTGTCCCCCCGCGCAGGCAGCGGCGAATTTGGCGCTTTGGGGGCAAATCAATGCAGGCAGAGGCTGTCAAGTTTACCGACGCTTTACCCCTCAGCGCCTACAACCGGGCTCGAAGTGGCCCACGCCGGGCCGCCAACCGGGTGAGTGCGGCGCTTTATGATCCGCCTGTTCAAACATTACATCCCGAATGCCGTGCTGCTGCTGGGCCTGCTCGATTTCATCGGGCTGATCGCGGCCGGCGAGTTTGGCTGGCTGGTGCGCGCGCATCAGATCGGCATCGATGCCGGCGCGATGAGCGATCGCCAGGTGCCGCTGCTGATCTTTGCGGTGCTGGTGCAGACTGCGATGATCGCGGTGGGGGTCTATGGTTCGGATGCGCTGCGCTCGATGCGCTATGCCACCGCCCGGCTCATGGTCGCGGTCAGCCTTGGCATCATCGCGCTCTCGGTCGTCTATTTCCTGCTGCCCGGGCGCACCTTGTGGCGCTCCAATCTGTTTTACGCGATGTTCATCGCGATGGCGATCCTGGTGTTCATCCGCATCCTGCTGGGCGGATTGCTGGGTACGGCGGTGTTTCGCCGCCGCGTGCTGGTGCTGGGCGCGGGGCATCGCGCGGACCGCCTGCGCAAGCTTGGCGAGCGGACCGAGGCCGGCTTTGTCATTGTCGGCTACATCGGCATGAGCGACGGCGCGCATGTCATCGAAGAAGCGATCAACCGCAGCGCGATTCACAATTTCACCCGCTATGTCGAAAATCTTGGAGTGAGCGAGGTGGTGCTGGCGCTCGAAGAGCGGCGCAACGCGCTGCCGCTCAAAGACTTGCTGCGCATCAAGACCACCGGGGTGCACGTCAACGATTTCTCCACGTTCATGGAGCGCGAGACCGGCCGCGTCGATCTCGACACGGTCAATCCCAGCTGGCTGATCTTTTCGGACGGGTTCTCGTCGGGCCGGATGATTTCGAGCGCCATGAAGCGCCTGTTCGATATCTTCGCCAGCCTGCTGCTGCTGGCGCTCACCGCGCCGCTCATCGCGCTCTTTGCCATTCTGGTGAAGCTCGACAGCAAGGGGCCGGCGCTGTTTCGCCAGACCCGCGTCGGGCTTTACGGGCAGAATTTCAATCTGGTCAAGTTGCGCTCGATGCGCACCGACGCTGAAAAAGCGGGCGCGCAATGGGCATCGAAAGACGATCCGCGCGTCACCCGGATCGGCCGGCTGATCCGCAAGCTGCGCATCGATGAACTGCCGCAGGCATGGACCGTGCTCAAGGGCGAGATGAGCTTTGTCGGCCCCCGGCCCGAGCGCCCCGAATTTGTCTCCGAGCTCGAAGAGCAGCTCTCCTACTATGCCGAGCGCCACATGGTGAAGCCGGGCATCACCGGCTGGGCGCAGATCAACTATCCCTATGGCGCATCGATCGAGGATTCGCGCCACAAGCTCGAATACGATCTCTATTACGCCAAGAACTACACCCCGTTTCTCGATCTCCTGATCCTCATCCAGACGCTGCGCGTGGTGCTCTGGAACGAGGGTGCGCGGTAATCGTACGCATCGATGAGTAACCCTTTCAACTGGACCGGCCTGGGCCACTGGAGCCACCTGCTGGCGGTGTTTGCCGCGCTGGTGCTGGCGGTGTGGCTGGGTGACCGGCTGCGGCGCGGCAAGTCGGCCAGCCGCGCGCAAATCGCCGCGCTGGTGATCGGCGCGGTCTGGTCGCTGCTGGCAGCCGCGCTGGGGCCCGATGCGATCCTGACCGATCTTGGCGAAGTGATGCGCAATCTGGGCTGGCTGGTCGTGCTTTACGGGCTGTTCGCCCGCGACAACCGGCATACCACGGTGGGGCCGGTGCGCCCGGTGCTGGTGGTGCTGGGCATGGTCGAACTGCTTCAGCTGATACTGCTGATAATGCACTGGCGGTTCATCGAAATTGCCCCCGCGACCGCGATGATCTTTCAGATCTCGGTGATGTTTCGGCTGCTGCTGGCAACCGGCGCGCTGGTCTTGGTGCATAATCTCTATGCAGGTGCCCTGCTCGCGCAGCGCGGCGGGGTGCGCTGGACCTCGCTCGCGCTGGCGATGATGTGGGGCTACGATCTCAATCTCTACACGATCGCCTATCTCGGCCGGGCCATCCCGGTCGAACTGGCGGCGCTGCGCGGGCTGGCGCAGGTGGTGGCGATCCTGCTGCTGGCCACCGGCGTGATGCGCGGCGTATCGGCCTTGCGCTTTTCCCCCTCGCGCGCGCTCGCGTTTCAATCGCTTTCGTTGCTGGTGATCGGCGGGTATCTCATTCTCATGGTGGCCGCTGCGCAATCGATGGCGTGGCTCGGCGGCGATGTCAGCCAGCTCACGCAGCTGGGCTTTGCCTTTGTGACGACGGTGACGGTGATCGCGCTCGTGCCCTCGGGGCGGGTGCGCGGCTGGATCAACGTGATGCTGGCCAAGCACTTCTTTCAGCACCGCTACGACTACCGCGCCGAATGGCAGCGCTTTACCCGCACGATCGGGCGCGCCGGGGCCAATGCCGCCCCGCTCCATGCCCGCGTGGTGCAGGCAGTGGCCGACATCACCGACAGCGCGCGCGGCGTGCTGCTGGTGCCGGGTGACAACGGGGAGCTGGTGCTGGGTGCGCGCTGGCAATGGCCGACCCTCGAGGTTCCGGCCGAAGCGATGACGGCGGCGGGCGCGGCATTCTTCGAGCGCAGCGGCTTCATCGCCGACCTCGATGAGGTGCGCGCCGGGATCAACCATGAGGGCGAAGCCGTCGCCGTGCCTGGTTGGATGACTAGCGAGGAAGCGGTCTGGGCGCTGGTCCCGCTGATCCACTTCGACCGTTTGATCGGGCTGGTCGTGCTCGGCCGCCCGCCGCTGGCGCGCAAGCTCGATTGGGAGGATTTCGATCTGCTGCGCGTTGTCGGGCAGCAATTGGCCAGCTATCTGGCCGAAAACAACGGACAGACCGCGCTGCTCGAAGCAAGCCGGTTCGACGAGTTCAACCGCCGCATCGCATTCGTGATGCACGATATCAAGAACCTGACCAGCCAGCTGGCGCTGCTCTCGCGCAACGCCGAACGCCACGCGGATAATCCCGAATTCCGCAAGGACATGCTGGTGACTCTGCGCAATGCGGCGGACAAGCTCAACACACTGCTCGCGCGCCTGTCGCGCTATGGCGCGGGCAATGTCGATCAGCTCGAGCAGGTCGATGCCACCGATGTGGCGCAAGTGATCGCCGCGCGCTACCGCGCCGCGGGCGCCGCTGCGCCGGAAGGACCGCAAGTCCATGTGCTGCAGGCCGCGCCTTGCCCGGTCATGGCCAATCGCGAAACGCTCGAGCAGGTCCTGCTCCATCTCGTCCAGAATGCGATCGACGCCAGTGCGCCCGGCATGACGGTTTTCCTGCAGACGCGCGTCGATGGCGCGCACGGCACGATCGAGGTGATCGATACCGGCTGCGGCATGAGCGCTGATTTTGTCCGCAACCGCCTGTTCAAACCCTTTGTCTCCACCAAGGCGGGCGGCTTTGGCATCGGCGCGATGGAAGCGCGCGAGCTGGTTGCCGCGATGCATGGACGGCTCGAGGTGGAAAGCCGCGAAGGGTTGGGCAGCCGCTTTACCGTGCGCCTGCCGCTGGTCGCGGCCAAGGATAAAGTCGTTTCCCATGAAGGCGCTGTGGTGCCGCCTGAAATGAAGGTAGCATAATGTCTGAATCTCGTCCCAAGCTGCTCATCGTCGAAGACGATCCGGGCCTCCAGGCCCAGCTCAAATGGGCTTATGAAGACTTCGACGTGTTCATCGCCGGCGACCGCGCCAGCGCGCTGGCGTTCCTGCGCGCGGAAGAGCCGCCGGTGGTCACGCTCGATCTCGGCCTGCCGCCCGATCCCGATGGCACGAGCGAGGGGTTCGCCGTGCTCGAAGAGATCATGGCGCTCAAGCCCGATACCAAAGTGATTGTCGCCAGCGGCCACGGTGCCCGCGAAAGCGCCCAGCGCGCGATCAGCCAGGGCGCCTATGATTTCTACCAGAAGCCGGTGGACATCGACGCGCTCGGCCTGATCGTGCGCCGCGCCTTGCATTTGCACCGGATCGAGGCGGAGAACCGCGCGCTTGCCAGCCGGGCGCCCGAGGACAACCGCGTGCTCGGCCGCTTGATCACCGCGTCGCCCGAGATGGTCAAAGTCGCCCGCACGATCGAACGCGTGGCCAATACCAACGTCTCGGTCATGCTGCTGGGGGCCAGCGGCACCGGCAAGGAATTGCTGGCGCGCGGGCTGCACGATGCATCGTCGCGCGCACGCGGCGCGTTCGTCGCGATCAATTGCGCCGCGATCCCTGAAAACCTGCTCGAAAGCGAGCTGTTCGGGCACGAGAAGGGCGCGTTTACCGGCGCGGTCAAGACCACCGAGGGCAAGATCGAACTGGCCAGCGGCGGCACTCTGTTCCTCGACGAAGTGGGCGATATTCCGCTGCAGCTCCAGGTCAAGCTGCTGCGCTTCTTGCAGGAACGGACGATCGAACGGATCGGCGGGCGGCGCTCGATCGCGGTCGATACGCGGATCGTGTGCGCGACGCATCAGAACCTCGAGGCGATGATCGCCGATGGGCGGTTCCGCGAGGACCTTTTCTATCGCCTCGCCGAGATCGTGGTGCGCATTCCGGGGCTGGCCGAGCGGCCTGGCGATGCGACTCTGCTCGCCAAGGTATTTCTTTCCCGGTTTGCCGCCGAGATGAACCCTGCTGTCAAAGGCTTTGCCCCCGCCGCGCTGGCCGCGATCGATGGCTGGAGCTGGCCGGGCAATGTCCGCGAACTGGAAAACCGGATCAAGCGCGCGGTGATCATGGCCGATGGCAAGCTGGTCGGCGCGGCGGACCTCGATCTGGCCGCACCGGCGGACGCGGGCGAGAGCCCGCTCAATCTCAAAACCGCGCGCGAAGTGACCGACCGCAAAGTGATCCGCCATGCTCTCGCGCGCAGCGAGGGCAATATCTCGAGCACCGCGCGCCTGCTCGGGATCAGCCGGCCCACATTGTATGATCTGCTCAAGCAATATGACCTTCAGCATTAAAGCGTGGCGGATTTTGCTGCCATGCGCGATGCTGATGCTGGTCCCTGCGGTCGGCGCATCACAGGCGAGCGGCCCGGCGGCGGACACAATCAACCTTGATGCGCTGAGAAACGCGGCACGCGCAGCGCTGCAGCGGCGCGATCCGATCGCTGCCGAAGTCCCTTTGCGCGCAGCCATCCGCAAGGGTGCCAATGAAGACGCGCTTCGGGCCCTGCTGGGCGAGGCATTGCTGGCGCGCGGCGAGCGCCGCGAGGCGATCAAGGTGCTGGATGGCGGCGATTTCACGCCCGAGACGGCGGCGCTGGGTTGGCGCATCCGCGGGCAGGCCAGGCTTGGCAGCGGTGATCTGCGCGGCGCGGCGCAGGCTTTCGATCAGGCGTACCGCTTCGCGCCGGACGATGCCGAGCTGTGGGTAGCGATTGCCAATCTGCGGTTTGCCGGCGGCGAACAGGCGCAGGCGTTCGAAGCGGCGGAGCGCGCAGTGCGGCTTGATCCGCGCAATCCGCGCGCGCTGATCATGCGCGGCCTGCTGGTGCGCGATCAGTTCGGGCTGGCCGCATCGTTGCCTTGGTTCGAGGCCGGCTTGCAGGTCGCGCCCGACGATCCGGCGTTGCTGGGCGAATATGCCGCCACACTGGGCGATATGGGTGCGTACCGGGCCATGCTGGTGGTCTGCCGCAAGCTGGTGACAATCGATCCAAAGAATCCCCGTGCGGCGTTCTTGCAGGCCGTGCTCGCCGCGCGTGCGGGCAAGACCGCGCTGGCGCGCGCGATTCTGCTGCGCACCGGCGGCGCGCTGCGCGATGTTCCGGCGATGCTTTTGCTAAGCGGCGTGCTCGAATACCGCGCCGGGAACATCAATCTGGCGACCGACCAGTTCGCGCAGCTCGCAAGGCTCCAGCCCGATAATTTGCAAGCCCGCCGGCTTCTCGCGCGCGCGCTGCTGCGGCAAGGCAAGATCAACGAGGTCGCCGAGCGCTTCGATGCGGCAGCCCGCGCGCCGGGCGCACCGCCCTATCTCATGCAGATTGTCGGGCAGGCCTGGCGCACGCTGGACGAGCAGGAACGCGCGGACGCTCTTTTTGCGCTTGTCCGCCATCCCCCCGCGCGCGCCGCAGCGCCGCTGACCACCGATGTGCCGCTCGGCGTGGCGGCGTTGCGCTATGCCGAAGCGCCCAACGCCGCGCTTGCCGCTGTGCCCTATGTCCGCGCCCTCGTCGCGGCCGGGCGGCTCGACGAGGCGCAAGCGGCGGCAGAACGCCTGCGCGCCGCCAACCCGGGCTTTGCCGACGCGCATCTGCTGGCCGGCGATGTGCGTATCTTGCGCAAGGATCCGGCCGGCGCGCTCAAAGACTTTGAGAAGGCCGCCGCAATCCGATTCAACGAACCTGCTTTCACCCGGATGGATGCCGCCTTGCGCGCCTTGGCCAAGCCGGGCGAGGCCGATGCCTTGGCCGGGCGCTATCTGGCGCAGAATCCCCAGAGCCTTGCCGCGATGAAGCGGCTGGGTGCATCATGGCACAAGGTCGGCCGCGCCGAGGCTGCGGCGGCGATGGATCAGGTGCTGGCCGCGCGCGGACAGGCGGCATTGCTCTACTAGCACTCGACAATACCCGCGCGGCCCGGCAACAGACGGTTTCAACCGATCGATTAAGGGGCTGGGACATGGCAGGCGCGCTGGAAGGACTGACCGTACTCGAATTCGCCGGCATCGGGCCGGGCCCGTTTGCCTGCATGATGCTGGCCGATCACGGCGCGCGCGTGATCCGCATCGATCGGCCCGGCAAAGCGGAGCGCGCAGGCGATGCGGGCGACAACCGCGACATCCTCAACCGCAACCGCGAGCGCATCGCGCTGGACCTCAAGGATCCGGCCGCCATCGCGCAGATTCGCGAACTGGCGCGCAGCGCCGATGCGGTGATCGAAGGCTATCGTCCCGGTGTGATGGAGCGGCTCGGGCTGGGGCCGGATGTGCTGCTCGCCGACAATCCGCGCCTTGTTTATGGACGCATGACCGGGTGGGGGCAGGATGGCCCGATGGCACCGCTCGCCGGGCACGACATCAACTACATCGCGCTTTCGGGCGCGCTCCACACATATGGCGCGGCGGGCGGCAAGCCCCAGTTTCCCGCCAACGCCGTGGGCGATTTCGGCGGCGGCGGCATGATGATGGCGTTCGGCGTGATGGCGGCGATCTATTCGGTGCAGCGCACCGGGCAGGGACAGGTGATCGATTGTGCGATGGTCGATGGCGCGGCGATCCTCTCGGCGATGACCTGGACCATGTTCAACAACGGCCAATGGCAAGATGAACGCGGAGTCAACCTGCTCGATGGCGGCGCGCATTTCTATGACACGTACGAAACCGCCGACGGCAAATACATCTCGCTCGGTTCGATCGAGCCGCAATTCTATGCGCTGCTGCTCGAGCGAACTGGATTGAAGGACGATCCGGCCTTCGCCGCGCAGCTGGATGCGCGCCAATGGCCCGCGCTCAAGGCCAAAGTCGCGGCGCTGATCGCCACGCGCACGCGCGATGAATGGTGCGCCATCATGGACGGCGCGGATCTTTGCTTCGCGCCGGTGCTCAGCCTCAAGGAAGCGCCGCGCCATCCGCACATGGCGGCGCGCGGCACGTTCATCGAGGAACATGGCAAGACCATGCCCGCGCCCGCGCCGCGCTTTCTGGGCACGCCCGCGCCTGCGCCGGTGATGGCGTCAAAGCCGCTGCAATAGCCCGCGCCTATTTGGGCTGGTAGGTCTGTTCGGGGCCGGGAAACTGGCGTGCGCGGACTTCGGCGGCATAATGCGCCGCTGCGCCAGCAATGGTTTCGGCCAGATTTTCGTAGATCTTCACAAAGCGCGGCACGCGTTCGAACATGCCGAGCATGTCCTCGGTCACCAGCACTTGCCCATCGCACTGCGCCGAAGCGCCGATGCCGATGGTGGGGCAGGGCACCGCGCGGGTGATCGCGATCGCGACCGGTTCGATCACGCCTTCGATCACGATTGCAAACGCGCCTGCATCCGCCAGCGCCTGCGCGTCGCCAAGGATCTTGGCCGCCTCCGCCTCGCTGCGCCCGCGTGCGCCATAGCCGCCCAGCACATTGACTGCTTGGGGGGTCAGGCCGACATGGCCCATGACAGGTATGCCGCGCTCTGTGAGGAACGCCACCGTCTTGGCCATTGCCGCGCCGCCTTCCAGCTTCACCGCCGCGCAGCCGGTTTCCTTCAGAATGCGCGCGGCATTTGCAAAAGCCTGCGCCGGCGAGGCTTCGTAGCTGCCAAACGGCATGTCGACGATCACCACCGCATGATACGATCCGCGCACCACCGCCGCGCCGTGCGCGATCATCATGTCGAGCGTCACAGGCACGCTGGAAGGCAGGCCGTAGATCACTTGCCCCAGCGAATCCCCCACCAGCAAGAGGTCGCAATGCTCATCGAGCAACTGCGCCTGCCTAGCGGTGTAGGCGGTGAGCATCACCAGCGGCTGCGCGGTCACGCCGTCCACCTTGCGCTGCCGGACCAGCGGAACGGTCAGCCGCTTCATCGGCGCGGGCGTCGGGTTGGCGCGGCTGGTGGAGGTATCAAGCTGGAAGGTGGTCGACATGGCGCGGGCTCGTGTTGCGGTGCTAATGGGCTCTTAATGCGGTGCTATTGCGTCTAAACCTTTGCCCGAAAGCCGCAAGCTTCGCTCGCCTCTTGACGTATGCGGGGGAAAAAGCGCTTTCCCGGACCCCTCGACCGCGCTAGCCTTGATCATGACAACCTGGTTACCGGTGCAACCGCAAGTCCGCATATGGCGGCACTGCGGCGCATGCGCACCGATCCAAGGCAGGAGAATTGCATGTTTGGTCGCGTCAAATCGCTCGACGCCATTCTAGCCACCGCCGAGAAAAAGTCGCTGCAGCGATCGCTTGGCGCGTTTCAATTGACCATGCTTGGGATCGGCGCAGTCATCGGTACCGGCATCTTCGTGCTTACTGCCGAAGCGGCACAAAAAGCCGGGCCGGGCATGATGATCAGCTTTGTCATTGCCGGTTTTGTCTGCGCAGTGGCGGCTTTGTGCTATGCCGAGATGTCTGCGATGGTCCCGGTTTCGGGATCGGCCTACACGTATAGTTATGCGGTAATGGGCGAGCTGGTTGCGTGGACGGTCGGCTGGGCGCTCATTTTGGAGTATGCGATTGCCGCTGGTGCGGTCTCGGTCGGCTGGTCGGGGTATATGATCGGCTTTGTCCAGAGCAGCCTCCATATCACGATCCCGCTCGAACTGGTGCGCGGGCCGTTCGACGGGGGCATCATCAATCTGCCCGCGATGGCGATTGCCGGGCTGGTCACCTGGTTGCTGGTGCTGGGCACGCGCGAAAGCGCCACCGTCAATTCGGTGCTCGTCTCGGTCAAGATCGGGGCGCTGTCGCTGTTCGTCATTCTGACTTTGCCTTTGATCAAGGGCGAGAATTTCGTGCCGTTCGCTCCGCTCGGTTTCAGCGGGATTTCGGGCGCAGCGGCTTCGATCTTCTTTGCCTACGTCGGTTTTGACGCAGTCTCGACGGCGGCTGAAGAGACCAAGAACCCGCAGCGCAACATGCCGATCGGACTGATCGGCAGCCTTGGTATTTGCACGATCTTCTACATGCTGGTGGCATCGGGTGTGATCGGCACGGTTGGCGCGCAGCCGGTCTACGGCCCCAACCAGGAAGTGCTTTCGCCCGGCACGCCCGCGCTTTCGCAAGCCTGCGCCGCAATGGGCGATGCGGCGGTGGTCTGCTCGAAAGAGGCGCTCGCGTGGACTTTGCGCCAGGTCGGCTATCCGCTGGTCGGCTACCTGGTCGGCGCTGCGGCGATCATAGCGCTGCCTTCGGTGATCCTGATGATGATGTTCGGCCAGACCCGCATCTTCTTCGTGATGAGCCGCGACGGCTTGCTGCCTGAATTCTTCTCGCGGGTGCATCCGCGCTATCACACGCCCTATCTGATCACGATCCTCACCGGCGTCGGTGTGGCGCTTTTTGCGGCATTCTTTCCGGTTGGTCTGCTGGCCGATGTTTCCAATACCGGAACGCTGTTTGCCTTCGCGGCAGTGTCGATCGCGGTGCTGGTGCTGCGGCGGACCGATCCCAACCGTCACCGCCCGTTTCGCACTCCCTTCGTGCTAATCACGGCGCCCATCTCGATCGCGGGCTGCGTTTATCTGTTCTTCAGCCTCTCGGCTGTCACGCTGGCGCTGTTCGTCGGCTGGGCGCTCGTCGGTTTTGTCGTCTATTATTCCTACAGCCGCAGCCGCAGTCATGTCGGGCGGGGGTTCATCGAAGTGCACGAGGATGACGCGGGCATTCCCCCGCAGCCGGTGCCGCCGATCGCCTGATCGGGCGCATTTATGATCGCAAGAGGGCCGCTTCCCGGTGGGAGGCGGCCCTTTTCGGTGGGTTCAGAGCTGCGTTTCGACGTAAGTGCCCTGGGTGTCGCCGGTAACATCCATGCCCAGCGCCATTTTGGCCGTGGTCAGCAGGCCCAGGTTGCTATCCCAGATCGCGGCGTCGCCCAAATTCATCCGCAGCATCAGCACGTCGGGGTCGTCCTTGCCGCCGGGAAACCACGCGGCGACGAAGTTATTCCACTGCTTCTCGAACCGCGCCCGATCATCTTCCACGACGAGCGTACCGGTAAACCGCGCGAAGAGATCGTGGCCCTTGGCGCTCAATGTTGCAGTAACCGGACCTAGTTCGGCAAAGCGGCCCTGGCGGCTGGTGAAAAACCAGATCTTGCCGGTCACCTCGTCGTCCAGTTGTGCGCTCATCGGCGCAGCCGTGGTGGGATCGTTATCGAGCTGGAGCATGACGAAGGGTGAGTGGGCGAGCGCCCGCCAGAACTTGTCCTTGAGCTCGAACGTCTCTTCCGGTGTGGTGGTCATCTTGAAGCCCTGCATGGTGAAGATGCAGGCAAAACCGGCCTTGGCACGGATGGTTCCGTGATCGGGGGATCGCTGCCCGCAGGGGACAGATCGAGAAAGGTGCCTTGCACGAATTTCAAATTAGAACATAATAAGAACATGACGCGATTCGACCCTGCTCCTGTGCCTGCTCTGGAAGCTTCAATCCCGCTGCATTCCGGCCTTGGCATGCCCGCGCGCGCCGCGCGCTGGCGTCCCGGGCTCGCCGCCACGTGTCATCATAGCGAAGTGTTTGCCAGCAGCGCCGAGGCGAGCGGCGCGGGGCTGGCGCTGGCCCTGGCGCTGGATGCCCTGCGCGCGGCCACACCGGATCCTGCTGCCGATGTGCCGGATGAACGGGCCTGGCTCTGGGTGCAGGACAAGGCGGCGCTGCGCCTGTCCGGGCGGCCCTATCGCCCGGGCCTCCCTCCCTCCCTGCGCCACCGGCTGATTCATGTCGCGGCAGACAAGCCCGAAGATGCGCTGTTTGCGCTGGAAGAGGGCCTGCGCTGCCGCGACCTGGCGTTCGTGATCGGCGAAATTGCGGGCAATCCGCGTGCACTCAATTTTACCGCTTCGCGCCGCCTCAGCCTTGCCGCGGAAAAGCACGGCGTGCCGCTGTGGCTGGTGCGGCTCGATGCCCGGCGCGATCTGGGCTCGGCGCGGATGCGCTGGGACGCAGGCCCCGCGCCCAGCCAGCCGCCGCGCTGGAACCCGCAAGCCCCCGGCGCGGCAAGCTGGGCGGCGGGCCTGTTTCGCGCACATACTTTTCAACCCGGACAATGGATATTGCGCGATGACGGCCTCGCCCCCCTCGGCAAGCTTGCTGCAGGCCCGGATACCAGCTGTGATGCCAGTTACCCCGCCGCCCCGCCGGATCATGGCGATCTGGTGCGGCGCGCTGGCGATCGACCGCTGGCGGCTGGGTGAAGGGTGTGCGCCGGGGGAAGGGGTTGATGGACAGCCGCTCGCGCTGATTGCCGACACCGCGCATGGCCCGCGCATCACTGCGGCGAACCGCGCCGGGCTGGAAAGCGGCGCGCGCGCCGGCACGATGCTTGCCGATGCGCGCGCGCTGTGCCCACAACTCGCGGTGCGTCCCGCCGATCCGGCGGGCGACCTCGCTTTTCTGGAAGGCCTGGCGCTGTGGGCGCAGCGGTGGGGCCCATGGAGCGCGATTGATCCGCCCGATGGCCTGCTGGTTGATACCACGGGCGCGGCGCATCTGTTCGGCGGCGAGGCGGCGATGCTGGAGGATGCGCGGCGGTTGCTCGCGCGGCGCGGACTGGTGGCGCGCGCGGCGATAGCCCCGACGGCGGGCGCGGCCTGGGCGCTGGCGCATCATGGCCCCGATGGCGCGCTGCTGGCCGCTGACGAAGACCTGATGCGGCGGTTGGCCCCGCTCCCGGTCGAGGCCTTGCGGCTCGATGAGGATGTGCTGGTGCTGCTGCGGCGGCTCGGGCTGAAGCGGCTGGGCGATCTGGCGGATGTCGGGCGCGATGCGCTGGCGCGGCGTTTCCGCACCCGCCGCTCGCCTGCCGCCAATCCGCTGACGCGGTTCGACCAGCTGCTTGGGTCAGTTCCCGAGCCGCTGCTGCCGGTGATCGGGGTGGTCATGCCCATGGTCCAGCGCCGCCTGGCTGAGCCGATCCGCCACCGTGAACTGCTGGACCGGGTTCTGGCCGATCTGGCGCGCGACATGGCCCGCCTGCTCGAAGCGCAGGGGCAGGGCGCGCGGCGGCTCGAACTGGGGCTGTGGAAGGTGGATGGCGAAGTCATGGTGCGGCGGCTGGAAATGGCCGCTGCCGCGCGCGATCCCGCGCATGTCTGCCGCCTGTTTGCGGCGCGGCTCGATGATGTCGATGCCGGCTTCGGGATCGAGCTGGTGCGGCTGCGTGCGCCGTGGACCGAGCAGCTGGTGATGGCACAGGCCGAACTCGATGCTGCGGCGGAGCGCCATGGCACCAGCCTGGCCGCGTGCATCGATCGGTTGACCGTGCGGCTGGGCGCAGAAGCGGTGCGCCGCCCGCTGCCCCATGCCAGCCATCTGCCCGAGCGGGCGCAGCGCTGGTGCCCGCCGCTCGGTGCCCAGCCGAGCGCGCAAGAGGCGTTCGATTTTCACGCCCGGCCTTTGAAACTGCTCGACCGGGCCGAGCCGATCGCGGTGATTTACGAGGCTCCTGGCGGTCTGCCGCGGCTGTTTCGCTGGCGCGGCCATGTGCACGAGATCGCGCGCGCCGAAGGACCCGAGCGAATCGCGCCCGAATGGTGGCGCGAAAAATCGACCGTACGGCTGCGCGATTACTACCGGATCGAGGACAGCACTGGCCGCCGCTACTGGATCTATCGCCACGGTCTGGCCGGCGATGGCCGCGGCGGCGCGCCCGAATGGTTCCTGCAAGGGTTGGCGCCTTGACGTCAGATATGCATGCCTGAAGCCGCGTTAACCCCGGAGCGCCGCCGGATCGGGCAGGATGAGGAATGCAGTCCGCCGCCGCGCGCCGCGTTTGTCGAGCTCGGGCTGGCGACGTGCTTTTCATTCCTGCGCGGCGCGTCGGACCCGGTCGATTTGGTCATCGCCGCGCGCGCGCTGGGCTATGACGCGCTGGGTGTGGCAGATGCCAATTCCATGGCCGGGGTGGTGCGCGTGCATGGCGAGGCCAAGGCGCTCAAGCTGCGGCCGGTGATCGGGGCGCGGATCGAAACGGTCGAGGGGCTGGCCTTCCTCGCCTATCCGCAAGACCGCGCCGCCTATGGCCGTTTGTGCCGTCTGATCTCGGCGGGGCGCATGGGCACACTCGAGGGCGGCTGGCAGGCCAAGGGCGTATGCGAGATCAACCTCGCCATGCTGGCCGCGCACGTACACGGCGTGCATCTGATCCTGCTCCCGCCGCGTGATCTGGATCAAGCTTTCAGCATCGAAATCGAAAGCAATGTGGTTCCCCTCCCGTTTACGGGAGGGGGCAGGGGTGGGCAGAGTGCAGGCGCTGCGCTTGAGCAGCCCTCTCTCAAGCAGGAAATACACCGGTTATCCCGGCCTTTTCCAGAACTTCTCCCCCATCTTGTCCACATGTTGCCCACCATGCGTCATGTGGCGGCAAGCTACTTGTACACGGGTGACGATCTCGCCCGGATCGAAGCGCTGGATGCGTTCGCAAAAACCAATGGCATCAGCCTCCTCGCCACCAATGATGTGCTCTATCATGAGGCCGCGCGGCGGCCCTTGCAGGATGTGATGACTGCTATCCGCCACAAGACCACCGTGGCGCGCGCCGGGCATCTGCTCCATCCCAATGCCGAGCGGCATTTGAAATCGCCGCAGGAAATGGAGCGCCTGTTCGAGCGCTGGCCCCATGCGATCACGGCGGCGCGTGCAATTGCCGATACCTGCACGTTCAGCCTCGATGAGCTGCGCTATGAGTATCCCGAGGAGATCTGCCCCGAGGGCCGCGATCCCCAGACATGGCTTGAGGAGCTGACCTGGGCGGGGGCAGCGGGGCGCTACCCTTCGGGCGTGCCCGAAAGCGTGAGCCAGACGCTGCGCCGCGAGCTCGCCCTGATCGGCAAGCTGAACCTGGCAACCTACTTTCTGACAATCAAGGATATCGTTGATTTCGCTAGACAATGTTATCCTCCGATCCTGTGTCAGGGGCGGGGGTCAGCGGCCAATTCGGCGGTGTGCTATTGTCTTGAAATCACCGCGGTTGACCCTGCGCGCCATGCCTTGCTGTTTGACCGGTTCATTTCGGAAGAGCGCAAGGAGCCGCCCGATATCGATGTCGATTTCGAGCACGAGCGGCGCGAGGAGGTGATCCAGTACATCTATCGCCGCTTTGGCCGCCAGCGCGCCGGGCTCTGCGCCACGGTGATCCACTATCGCCCGCGCATGGCGATCCGCGAGGTGGGCAAGGCGATGGGCCTTACCGAAGATGTGACAGCAGTGCTCGCGCGCACGGTGTGGGGTGGATGGGGCACCGAAATCGCCGAGAAGCACCTGGCCGAGACCGGGCTCGACGCCAACGATCCGCACCTCAGGCGGGTTCTCAAACTCACCGAGCAGATGATTGGCATGCCCCGCCATTTGTCGCAGCATGTCGGCGGCTTCATCCTGACGCAAGGGCCGCTGACCGAGACGATCCCGATCGGCAATGGCGCGATGCCCGAGCGCAGTTTCATCGAATGGGACAAGGACGATATCGATGCGCTGGGCATCCTGAAAGTCGATGTGCTGGCGCTGGGTATGCTCACCTGCATTCGCAAGTGCCTAGACCTGCTGGGCGCACACCATGACCGCGACCTCACCCTCGCCACTGTGCCGCGCGAAGATCCCGAGACTTATGCCATGCTGCGCAAAGGCGATTCGCTCGGGGTGTTCCAAGTGGAAAGCCGGGCGCAGATGAACATGCTGCCGCGCCTGCGTCCGCGCGAATTCTATGATCTGGTGATCCAGGTGGCGATCGTGCGCCCGGGGCCGATTCAGGGCGATATGGTGCACCCCTATCTCAAGCGGCGGCGCGGCGAGGAAAAGGTCGAAATACCTGCACCAGGCCCCGCACATGGCCCGCCGGATGAATTGACCTCGATCCTGGCACGCACGCTGGGGGTGCCGATTTTTCAGGAGCAGGCGATGAAAATCGCGCTCGATGCGGCCAAGTTTTCGGGCCTGGAGGCCAACCGGCTGCGCAAAGCCATGGCCACCTTCCGCAGCCGGGGCATGGTCGACGAGCTGCAGGACATGATGGTCGAGCGCATGGTCGCGCGCGGCTATGACCGCGATTTTGCGCAGCGCTGCTTCAACCAGATCAAGGGCTTCGGCGAATATGGCTTTCCCGAAAGCCATGCCGCCAGCTTTGCGCATCTGGTCTACGTTTCGAGCTGGCTGAAGTGCCATTACCCGGCGGCATTTGCCTGCGCTCTGCTCAATTCGCAACCGATGGGGTTTTATGCTCCGGCGCAGATCGTGCGCGACGCGGCGGAACACGGCGTTGCCGTGCTTCCGGTCGATGTGAACCATTCGCTATGGGATTGCACGCTGGAGGAGCAGGGCGCCACGCTGCGTCTCGGCTTGCGCCAGATCGACGGCCTTGCCGAGTATGCCGCCGCCGCGCTGGTTTCCGCGCGCGCGGAGGGTGGGCGGTTTGCCGATGTCGGCGCGCTGAAGGAGCGGGCAGGGCTCTCGCCTGCGGTGATCGAGCGGCTTGCCGCGGCCGATGCGTTCGGATCGCTGGGGCTGGCCCGGCGGCAGGCGCTGTGGAATGCGCGCAGCCTGATTGCCGCCAAGGAATTGCCGCTGTTTGCCGCGATGGGCGCGCGGGGCGAAGGCGCGGAGCGCGCGCCGACGCGGCTTCCTGCAATGCCGCTGAGCGAAGAAGTGGTCGCCGACTACCAGACCCAGCGCTTGTCCTTGAAAGCGCACCCGCTCGCCTTCCTGCGCGCTAGCCTTGCCGAGCGCGGCTTTTTGCGTGCCAGCGATCTGCGCGAGCGCAAGATGCGCAGTACGGTTCAGGTGGCGGGCGTGGTGCTGATCCGCCAGCGCCCGGGAAGCGCCAAAGGGGTGTGCTTCATCACGCTGGAAGACGAGACCGGGGTCGTCAACCTCGTGATCTGGCCCGATCTGATGGAAAAGCAGCGCAAGGTAATCATGGGAGCGCGCCTGATCGAAGTGCGCGGCCGGGTGGAATACGACGATGAAGTGATCCACGTGATCGCCGCCCACCTGACCGACGCCAGCGCGGCGCTCGCCGGCCTGTCCGACGATCCCATGCAGCCGGCCATGGCGCGCGCCGACGAGGTGAATCGCCCGATTGCCGGGCGAACCCCGCCGTCCGCGCGGGGGCATCCGCGCAATGCCCGGATCATCCCCAAGTCGCGCGACTTTCACTAAGCTGCCACAATTCCGCCCGAACCATCAGGCATCGCGCCAGAATGGAAACTGTTCGTCTTACAGCCGATGATGCAGCGCGGTTCGTGGCCATGCGCCGCGCTGCGCTCGTGAACGATGCCGCCAGCTTTCGCACGTCGGCTGAGGACGACGCCCTGATCCCTCTTACCGCCTGGCAGCAACGCCTCGCGAAGGAGCATGTCTACGCGGTGCAGCGCGGCGGCGACTGGCTGGCCATCGGCGGGCTTTCGCGCGACAGCCGTGCCAAACTCGATCACAAGGGGCTGATCTGGGGCATGTATGTCGCGCCCGAAGCGCGGGGGACAGGGGCGGCGGACCGATTGATGGAAGCGCTCAATGCGGCAGGCCGAGCGCTTGGCCTTCGGCAGTTACAGCTCACCATGATGGCCGAGAACGTCCCCGCACGGCGGCTTTACGAGCGACACGGCTTTGCCGTCTATGCGACCGAGCCTGCGTCGGTGCGGGTCGGTGAAAGCTATGCCGACGAGGCGCTGATGTGGAAACTGCTCTGAAATACAGGCGTCAGGTCCGCAGGCGCTCGATGCCCTGCGCCAGCGCCACATAGAGCTTGCCCATATCCGACGAGAGCAGCGTGACGCCGAGCGCGTTGCCGTCGCGTGTGGAGAGCAGCTGGCGCAGCATCGATTCAAAATCGTGGATGTAGCGGTTGACGTTCTGGTGAAACTCGCGGTCGTTTTCGTAGTGCTGCTGGACCGCGCGCACTTCGCCGTTATCCAGCAGCGATACTGCACGGCGGGTAAAAATGCCCCGGTCGCCGCGCAAGTATGAAGCCCAGGCCGTTTCCGAAACGTCCGCCGAGATCGCCTTGGCGATATCGATCGCCGTCGAATTGAGCGATTCGGTGATGATCGCGGTGCGCCGGGCAAAATCGTTGTTGACCTGCTCATCAGCGCGTTCGCGCGCGCGCGCGACGCGGCTTTCCAGATTGCCGGCCAATTCGTCCACTTTGGCCAGCTGATCGCGCATCTGTATCGCAGTGTCGCGGCTGGCTGCGGCAGCGGTGTCGATCGCGTCTTCGAGGCGGGCAATCAGTTCGGCCCCGCGCCCTTGCAAAACGCGTGCGATGGCGGCGGTGCTGCGCTCGCCCAGCGTGTCGGCCAGCGCTTCGATCTGGTGCAGCGTTCCTTCGCTCAGATCGTCTCTGGCCTGGCCCGCCGCGTCGGCCAGCCGGGCGATCGCCGCGCCAAGACTTTCCTCGATATCCGTCGACAAAGCCTCGCTCTCGCGGCGGGCGGAGACAAGCGTATCGCGCAAATTCGTCAGCGCCGCGGTCTGTTCAAGGGTATGCGCAGCGATGCCATGCTGAAGCGCTGCGATCTCGCTGACGGCGCCGTCTAAGTCGCCGCGCGCGGTGCCGACGTGATCGGAAAGCGCACGGCCATTGTCGCCCGCTTCGCGCAAGGCATCACGCATCGCTGCAACCCGGTCTTCGATCAAGCCCAGCCCGGCCTCTGTGCTGCGCAGGGCCTCGGGCAATTGCGTGCGCGTGTGATCGCCGCTGGCCTGGATGAGTTCGAGCAGGCGAACGGCCGAATCGGTCAAGGTGCCGATCTCGCGATCGGTGCCGCCGAGCGCACCGCGCATATCGATAAGCTGCTGGTTCAGCGACCGCATCGCGCCATCGAGCGTTGCTGCGGTCTCACGGCCTTGCGCGCTCGAAGTATGCAGCGTTGCCGAGAACGCGGCCAAGCGGTCGGCGATCGCATCGCACTGGGTGCCAAGCGCCTCGGCGCTCGCGATCTGGCTTTGGCGCTGGCGCGCGATGGCGGCATCAAGCTCGGCCAGCTTGGACCTGAGCGCGTCAGCGGCTTCTGCTGCGGCGGCCGACATCGCGGTCCGCCGTTCGCCGATCACCCGGTCCAGTTCGCTCAGCTGGTGCGAAAGTTGCTCCCCTTGCTGATCGGCAACTTGCATGAGCTGAGCCCGGCGCTGCGCCAGCTTCGCATCGAGCGCCTCGGCTTCGTCCGCCAGCCGCGCGGCAACATTCTGCGCGCTTTCCTCAAAGCTGGCGAGCCGATGCTCCGATCCGTCGACCAGCGTATCATGCTGCCGCGAAAGCTCCTCGATCGCCGCACGCAGCGCCGCGACTTGCGCTCCCGCCCGTTCAGCAAAGGCAGCGAGCGCGACCTCTTCGATCTGCGTGATCGATCGGCCCACCGTGCCGCTTTCGGATTGCAGGGCGGCAAACCGCCTTGCCAGCGCGGCCGCCGCTTCCTGCTCGGCCGCGGTCAGCGCCGCGCGCTGCTCGCCAAGCTCGCTCGCCAGCGCATCCGAGCGGGCACGGATCGCCGCCAGCGCGGCGATCTCTTCCTGATCAAGCCGAACCCGGTGCGCATCGGCGGCTTCGTCCAGCGCACCGAACCGCTCGTTGGTCAGCGCGGTGATGCGCTCCGCTGCCTTGCCGAACTGTTCAAGCGCGGCATCGACGCGTTCGCGCACCTGCGCGACATGGCGTTCGCTGGCGAGGCCGAACTCGTTGAGCCGCTGAAACCCGGCGACCAGATCTTCCAGCTGGATATGCGCGGCGCGGCCCGCATTGCCGATCGTGTTGGTCACGTCCTTGGCCGAATTGGCAATGACCGGCAGCTGCCCGCGCAGCTTTTCCATGTTGATCAGTGCGTGATCCGATACCTCGCCGATCCGGTCCACTTGCGCGCCGTTGGTCTGGATAAGCTCCTGCAACCGGGCCGCGTTCCCGGTCAGCCGGTCGGCCGCGATCCGGCCCAGCGCCTCGAGGTCACGCGCTTGCGAAGCAATGAAATCGCGCGCCAGCGAAAGCTCGGTATTGATCGTCGACAGGCGGCTTTCCAGCCGCGCCGCTTCATGGTTCAACGATTGCGCCGCATCGGCAAAACGTACGGCTTCGCGCCTGCTCGAGCGGGTGACCACAATCAACATGACCAGCACCAGCAGGACCGGGACCGACCATGCGGTGACCCACTCGGTCCATTGCGCCGCTGGCGCCGAGGCGCGCATGGCCGCGAAATTCGCCCAAACGAACCAGGCTGTCCATGCTGCAATCACGACAAGGGCGGCTAAGGGCGGCAGCCAGGCGCGTTGCAATTGCGGCGCTGATGCGTCGGTATCGTCCGGATCGGCAAGTTCGCCCGCCACCGCTCCGTCCGCACGCAAGACATCGACGGTCCGGCCATCGATCGGCTCGCCGCCATCGCGCAGTGCAGGGCCGAGCTTGGTTATGTTCGGTTGGACATTCATGCAACAACCTTAACACGATTTACCGCGATGATTAAACCCAACTTAACGCCCTTCCGCTTAGCCATGGCAGCATGGCTTATCTGGGTGAGGCAATCGACGCGCATCTTTCTGCGGCAACCGGGGATGATCCGGCGCTGTTTCAAGAGCTGCGCGCGGCCTTTGTCGACAGCGCGCGGCGGCAGGTCAATCTGCTCGAGCGGTCGCGCTGCGATGGCAATTGGGAGATCTCGGCGCAGCGCCTGAAGAGCCTTGCCGCGACATTTCATGCCACCGAACTGATGGCTCTGGCCGATCAGACTTTAGCCTCCGCGCCCGGCGATCCGGTGGTTGTCCGGCGTCTGCGCAGCTTCCTCGACGATCTGGAACCCACCGTCTAGGTCGCTGAAAGGCGGCTTCAGGGCACTCCGGAGGCGGTTCCGGGCGGCAGAGAGCATCGACAGCGCGGCGCTCGCAGCCTACGATAGCGTCAAAGGGGCGTATCGTTTGCGGATTGCATTGCTATCGTTGCTGGATTCGGTTCCCGGCGATCCACCCGGGCTGCGGGGTATGCTGTCGATCGGCGGGCATCCGGTTTTGCGCCATCAGCTTGGCCTGGCGCTCGCGCTGGGATGCGCGCGGATCGTGGTCATGGCGGAAACGCTGGATGGTGATCTTGTGGCGCTTCAGCACATCGCCGAGGCGCGCGGTGCGCGCTTTCATGTGATCGCCGCGCCGCGAGCGCTGGCCCCGCTCGTCGCGCCGGAGGACGAGTTGTTCGTGCTTACCGAAGGACTGCTCGCCATGCCCGAAGCGGCGCTGCGCCTGCTCGGCGAAGGCCATGCCGTGCTCACCTTGCCGATCGAAACCGGTTTGGCGGCGGGTTTTGAACGGATCGACATCAACAGCGCCTATGCCGGGGCGATGTGTTTGCCGGGGCGACTGGTTGCCGGACTGGGCGAACTGCCGGCTGATTGGAACCCGGGTTCGGCGCTGCTGCGGCTGGCGATGCAAGCCCGCATCGCCCAACGACCGCTGGCGAGCGCCGTGCTCGATTCCGCGCGCTGGGTCCTGCTGCGCAGCGAAGCCGAAGCTTACCGGGCCGAACCGGGCTGGGTGCGGGCACACATCAAGGCGGGCGAAGGCCGTTCGCCCGGCGCATGGATCGCTTCGCTCGCCGTGCAGCGGTTTGGCCCGGCGTTGCTCCATGCCGGAACCCGGCCGGCGGTGATCGCGCTTGCCGCTTTGCTCACGGCCGTGTTCGGCATCGGGGCAGGCTGGTTCGGCTGGCATGCGGCGGGCTTCGTGTTGCTTGGCTGCGCGTGGTTGATCCAGCAGATTGCCGGGCTGCTCACGAAAGTCGAGCTGAGTTCGCTGCTGGCCCGCGCCGGCCGCGCGCGGTTTGCGCAGATGGCGCTTTGGGGTATCGATGCGGCGCTGGTCACGCTGTGCGCGTGGCGCAGCGATCTTGCGGGCTTTGCGCAGGCTCCGCCCGGGATCGCCTGGTTCGCCCCGCTCGTCCTGTTGCTGGCAATGCGGCTGCTGCAGCAAGTGCTTCGGCCGCGCGCCTGGCTGTCGTGGTTGGGCGACCGGCTGGTGACTGCGTTGCTGCTCGCCGGCGCGAGCCTCGTGCTGCCGTTCGATGCGGCGCTGCAGGGCGCGGTGCTGGTTTTGCTTGGTACCGGACTTGCTGTATCTGCCCGCGATTCCGCGCGGTCTAACGCTGAATTAACCACTCGGACTTAAGTGCTAGTACTATGGCTGACCCTGCATTTTCCGGTCCGATCTCCTCCGGGGGAAAGCAAAGCGCTGGCGAAGCGCTGCTGAGGGGTGAACTGGCGCTGTGCGATCAGGCGCTGGCCAATTGCGCGCCGATCCTGCGCCATTTGCTGCGCAATGAAGACGCTTCGATGTTCAGCCAGCAGATTGTCGCGCGGGTGCGGGGCATGTTTCACGACATCGCGGGCCAGCTCGTCATCGCGCTGGCGGAGGCTGCTGGCCATGCCGAACCGCAAGCCTGGGCACACGAGGCCGCAGGCGAACTGGCGGCGTTGCTGGCCGAAAATCCGATCTTCCTGGCGCATTTTCATGCGCTCGCGCTCGAATGGCAGCTGGCCGAGCGCTTGCAGATGCGCGCGGCGCTCGATCCGGTGGTGTCGCCCCTGCTGCAAGCGCGGATCGCCTCGGCCGATCCCGAAGTTTCCGCGACAGCCATGAACCTGCTCGCCGCGCAAGCCCGGTTCGGGCAGGCCCAGCGGCGCATGCAGCTCGCTTTGGCCGAACTTCCGGCTGATCTCTTTCATATCGCGCTCGTCACCATGCGCGCACATGTCGGCGATGAGCCCAGTGCCGACAACTATGCGCTTATCGCACAGCGTGCCTTGCGCGTTGGCTATGACGAGCAGCGCGGGCGGCTTGCCCTGCTCGGGCGGGTGCTGGATGCCTTCTCAGGCGAAGATACCGACGGCGCGCTGGCGATCGAGCACGCCGGCGTTGCCCTGTTCCTGACCGCGCTGGCGCGCTCCTGCGGGCTCAGCAGGGAAGCCGTGATCATGGCCTCGGCCGATGGCCAGCACCTTCGAATGGCGCTGGCGCTTCGTGCCGCCGGTCTCGAACGCCCCCGCTTGACTGCGCAGCTCTACGCGGTTCATCCCGATGCTGTGCTGCCCGAAGCAATCGCGACGCTCGGCGCAGATAGCGCGGCTGCGCTCCTGCGTGAGCCTACCGCGGCTTTCTGATGATGGCCGGGCAGACCATGCGCCGGGCGCGATGAGTATCCCGGTAATCATTCGCGGGCGCTGCGACGCGCAGGATCGCTTGATCGCGGCGGACGAACCGCTGGCCGGCTTGCAATCGCGCTGCGGCGGCACGCTGCCCGGGCTGATTGCGATCCCGGCGCTGCTCGCGCTCGTGCGCCGCGCGAGGCTGGCGCAGATCCCCATCGGCCGGTCGATCATTGCCATGGACGAAGGCCAGCCGGTATCCATCCGGGTCGATGTTGCCCCGGACGAAGCCGGGGTGCGGCTGGAATGCAGCGCCTGGCGTCAAGTTGGCTCCCCGCAAGCAGAAGTCGCCGCGCCGGCTGCGCTGCTTCGCCTGCTCGCCGAGGCGCACGTGCTGCTCGATGCGCAGCAGCGCGTGCTGACCGTCCAGACCGAGACCGCCGAACTGGCCGCGCTCGAGGCGGGTATCGGCACCCCTTGGACCGATCTCGTCAAGCTTGGCGTACTCGGCGAGGCGGTGGCCGAGCGAAACCAGCCGCTGCACTGGCGCCTGCTCGATGATGCGCCTTTCACGATCGGCGATGCGCCTCGCCGCTGGCGCGCGCGCATCCTGCCGAGCGCGGGTGGCGGCTTCGAATTGCTCGTCATTCCCGAAGCCATCGCCGATTTGCCCAGCGCGCGCGCCGCCGAGGGGCCCGCGCCGCCGCCGGGAAGCACGCTGCTAGGCCGCGATCTGGCACCCGCGCTGCGCCAGCCGATCAATCGCATCATCGCCAATGCCGAGACGATCCGCACCCGCCTGGCCGGGCCGCTGGCGGATGAATACGCGAGCTACGCCGGAGATATCGCCGAAGCAGGACGACACTTGCTCAGCCTCGTCGAAGATCTCGCTGATCTCGATGCGTTGGAAGCTCCCGGTTTCAGCCCGGCCCCCGATCGCATCGATCTTGCCGATTGCGCTCGCCGCGCGGCCGGTATCCTCTCGGTAAGGGCCAAAGAGCGCGCCATCACGCTGCATCTTCCGCCAGAGGACGCGCGCGCGCCTGCGATCGGCGAATACCGCCGCGTTCTCCAGATTCTGCTCAATCTCCTCAGCAACGCGATCCGCTACACCCCAGGGCACACGGCCGTGTCGCTTGCAGTGGGCCAGGCGACAGACGCGCATGGTGCCGGCAACGCGTGGATTGCAGTCAGCGATCAGGGAGCCGGGTTGACCGAAGTGCAGATGGCGCGCGTCTTCGAGAAGTTCGAGCGGCTGGGGCGCAGCGGCGATGGCGGCAGCGGGCTTGGCCTTTACATTTCGCGGCGGCTGGCGCGCGCGATGCACGGCGATCTTCGTGTCACCAGCACGCTAGGCACGGGCGCAAGCTTCGTGCTCAGCCTACCAGCTGACCGCACCTGAACGCGTCAGCGCCGCTTGCCGCTGCGCAGCACCATTCCCAGTCCCGCCAGCGCAAGCAATGCGCCCCAGATGATCCACTCGCGCTGCGCCAGCATGAAGCTGGAAGCCGGCCACATGATCAGCCCTGCGCCTTGCCCCATCCACAGCAAACCCATCAGCAGCGCGGCAATGCCGAAGATGCGCAGAAGCGTCGCCATCATGGCTTGAGCCTGAGACTGGTGCCTTGCGAGGAAGGCATCAGCGCTCGCCAACCGGCACATAATCGCGCGCCACCGGCCCGGTGTAGAGCTGGCGCGGGCGGCCGATCTTCTGGCCCGGATCGGAAATCATCTCGTTCCACTGCGCCACCCAGCCGACCGTGCGCGCGATCGAGAACAACACGGTGAACATGGTGGTCGGGAAGCCGATCGCCGAGAGGATGATTCCCGAGTAGAAATCGACATTGGGGAACAGCTTCTTCTCGATGAAGTAAGGGTCATTGAGCGCCAGTTCTTCGAGCCGCAGCGCTGTTTCGAACAGCGGGTCCTTGACCTTCAGCGCATCAAACACTTCGCGCACCGTCTCCTGCATCACTGTCGCGCGCGGATCGTAGTTTTTGTACACGCGGTGCCCAAAGCCCATCAGGCGGAACGGATCGTTCTTGTCCTTGGCGCGCTCGATATAGTGCGGGATCTTGTCGGGCGTGCCGATTTCCTTGAGCATGTTGAGCGCGGCTTCGTTCGCGCCACCATGCGCCGGGCCCCACAGGCAGGCGATGCCCGCCGCGATGCAGGCGAATGGATTCGCGCCCGAGGAACCCGCCAGCCGCACGGTCGAGGTCGAGGCGTTCTGTTCGTGATCGGCATGAAGCATGAAAATGCGGTCCATCGCCTTTTCCACCGCAGGCTCCACCACGTATTCCTCGGCCGGTACCGCAAATGTCATGCGCAGGAAATTGCCCGTGTAGCTCAGATCGTTGCGCGGATAGACGAACGGCTGCCCGACCGAGTATTTGTACGCCATCGCGGCAATCGTCGGCATCTTGGCAATCAGGCGGTGCGCGCTGATCGTGCGCTGCTCTGGATCGCTGATGTCGGTCGAATCGTGATAGAATGCCGATAGCGCGCCGACCACGCCGCACATGATCGCCATCGGGTGCGCATCGCGACGGAAGCCCCGGTAGAACGTGCTCAGCTGCTCATGGACCATGGTGTGCCGCGTGATCGTCCGCGAAAAATCGGCGAGACCCTGAGCCGATGGCAACTCGCCGTTCAGCAGCAGATAGCACACTTCCATGAAGCTCGAATGCTCGGCCAGCTGCCCGATCGGATAGCCGCGGTGCAGCAGCACGCCTTCATCGCCGTCGATATAGGTGATCGCGCTGTCGCAGCTCGCGGTGCTGGTAAAGCCCGGGTCATAGGTGAACATGCCAGTCTGGCCGTAAAGCTTGCGGATATCGACCACGTCCGGGCCGATCGTGCCGGCTTTGACCGGCATCTCGACGGTCTTGCCGTCTGCGTTCAAGGTTGCGGAATTCTCGCTCACGATATGGCCTCCTTTGAGGTGGTATTCGGGGTTTAAGCCGGGATTGTTACTGTTCCCAGATTTCTCAACAGGTAGGGCTGGGCAACTGATCGCTAATCCGCGCCAATGCCTGCTCCTTGCCCAAAAGCGTAAGAACGTCAAAGATACCGGGTGAAGTGGTTTGCCCTGTGAGCGCCGCGCGCAGCGGCTGAGCCAACTTGCCAAGCCCAAGAGAAAGCTCTTCGGCCATCGCCTTCAGCGCGGCTTCGAGCGTTTCGCTGGTCCACAGAACCTCGTCCTCGATCCGCGCGGCGATCTTTGCCAGCAGACCGCGTGCTTCGTCCGTCAGCAAGGCTTCGGCCTTCGCGTCCAGCACCAAGGGACGCGGGGCGAACAAGAAAGCCGCACCGCGCGCCAGCTCGTCGAGATCGGCGGCGCGCACTTTGAGCGCCGGCATCGCGCGTTCGAGCAGCGCCACTTGCGCTGTATCAAGCGTGCCCAGCCTCGGCGCGACCAATCCTGCCAAACGCGCATCGTCCGCTTCGCGCATATAATGCCCATTGAGATTGAGCAGCTTCTTGAGGTCGAAGCGCGCGGCGCCCTTGCCAACGGCGGCAATATCGAACCAATCCACCGCCTGTTCGCGTGAGATGATCTCGTCGTCGCCGTGCCCCCAGCCAAGCCGCAGGAGATAATTGAACACCGCCTCGGGCAACAGGCCCAGTTCGTCTCGATAGGCATCGACGCCGAGCGCGCCGTGCCGCTTGGAAAGCTTGGCCCCGTCCGAGCCGTGGATCAGCGGGATATGCGCGTAAGCCGGATCAGGCCAGCCGCCCTCGATCGCCTCCATTGCGCGGATCAGCACGAGCTGGCGGAAGGCGTTGTTGATGTGATCATCGCCGCGGATGACATGTGTCACCCCCATGTCGTGATCATCGACCACCACCGCGAGCATGTAGGTCGGCGTGCCGTCCGAACGCAGCACGACATAGTCGTCGATCTCGCTGTTCTGCACCGTGATCGGGCCTTGGACGAGATCGGGGATCGTGGTCTCGCCAGCGCGCGGGGCTTTGATCCGCACCACAAACGGCGCATCGGCGGGGCGACTGGCCGGATCGGCGTCGCGCCATTCGCTGTCGATGCGAAACGGCAGGCGCGCCGCTTGCGCCGCCTCGCGCCGCGCGGTCAATTCTTCGGGGGTGAGGTAACACGGGTAGGCATGCCCCGCCGCGACCAGCTGGTGCGCCACTTCGGCGTGGCGGGCCGAACGCGCGAACTGGAGCACGGGAGGCGCATCGCCGCCAAGACCGAGCCAGTCCAGTCCGTCATAGATCGCTGCGATGGCCGTGTCGGTGGAGCGGGCGCGGTCGGTATCCTCGATGCGCAGCAGATAGTGCCCGCCATGATGGCGCGCGTAAAGCCAGTTGAACAGCGCGGTGCGCGCGCCGCCGATATGGAGATAGCCGGTCGGGGAGGGCGCAAAACGGGTGACCACGCGCGCCGCGCTACCAGCCTGCAGCGGGTCTGATCGTGCAGAAACGGTATCAGTGGCGCTTGCCATTTCGGCCGAAATCCCTCCTATTTACACGCATGGCCAAGCCAGTCCTTGGCGGCGCAGAAGCCGCCGCCGAATTTGTCGCTGCCAGCCAGCGTTCGATCGCGCTGGCAGCAGCGGCGGTCTGGGACAATCTTGCCCGATTGTCCAGTATGCACCGCACCATCGAGCGCTTCCTGATGGAGCGATCGTTCGAGCGCGGACCATGGCTGGCAGTGGCCTTTGCCACCGGGATTGCGGGCTGGACCGTGCTTCCGGGGCCTGCCGACTGGTCGGCGCTCGTCGCATTGTGCGCTGCGGTCTTTCTGCTTGGGAGCCTGATCGCGCCGGGCGGCGAATTGCCCTACCTGCGGCAGGCGCTGCTTGCGGTATCCTTGATGGTTGCGGCAGGCTGCGCCACCATCTGGGTCAAGTCGGCGCTCGTCGGCGAGCCGGGGATCGTGCGGCCCGAAGTGGCCTGGGTGGAAGGCGAAGTGCTCGACCGGCAGGACGAAGGGGCGCAGGGCCGCATCCGGCTGGTGCTGGCAGCCACGGTCGAAGGCCACGACAAGCCGCTACGGGTGCGGATCAACGTGCCGGTGCAAAAAGACCTTCCGGCGCTGGCGGAAGGGGCGCGGGTGCGCCTGCGCGCCCGGCTGATGCCGCCCGCTGCGCCGATGTTGCCCGGTGCCTACAACTTCGCGCGCGCGGCGTGGTTTGCGGGCCTCGCCGCGACCGGCAATGCGCTCGGGCCGGTCGCGGTGCTCACCCCCGCGACCGACCGCTGGTCGCTGCGCCAGATCCAGCAACGTCTTGCCGACCATGTGCGCGCCAATCTCTCCGGATCGCCCGGTGCGATCGCTGCCGCGCTGGCCAGCGGCGATCGGGGCGCGATCGCGGATAGCGACGAGGAGGCGATGCGCGATGCGGGTCTCACCCACCTGCTCTCGATCAGCGGTCTGCATGTCAGCGCGGTCATCGGCGCGGTCTATGTCATCACGATCCGCTTTCTGGCGCTGTTTCCCGCCATAGCGCTGCGGGTTCGGCTACCGGTATTCGCGGCAGCCGCAGGCGCACTTGGCGGCATTGCCTATACCTTGGTAACCGGGTCCGAAGTGCCCACGATCCGCTCGGTTGCGGGGTCCTTGCTGGTGCTGGCGGCGCTGGCGCTGGGCCGCGATCCGCTTTCGCTTCGCTTGCTGGCAACGGCGGCGCTGTTCGTGATGCTGTTCTGGCCCGAATCGGTGTTTGGGCCGAGCTTCCAGATGAGCTTTGCTTCGGTCATCGCGATCATCGCGTTCTACAGCGCATCGCCTGCCAAAGCGTTTCTGGCGGCGCGCGAGGAGGGCTGGCTGATGCGCACGGGGCGTCATCTGCTGATGCTGCTGGCCTCGGGCGTGGTGATCGAGCTGGCCCTGATGCCCATCAGCCTGTTTCATTTTCACCGCGCCGGCATGTATGGGGCCGCGGCCAACGTGATCGCGATCCCGCTCACCACGTTTGCCACGATGCCGCTGATCGCGATCGCGCTGCTGCTGGATACTCTGGGCTTCGGCGCGCCGGCGTGGTGGATGGCCGGCAAGTCGATCGAGTTTCTGCTCTGGCTGGCGCATGTAGTGGCGGCGCAGCCTGGCGCGGTGACGATGATGCCGGGCATGCCAGGCTGGATTTTTGGCCTGTTCGTAGCCGGGTTGCTATGGGTGGCGCTGTGGACCGGGAGAGTGCGGCTGTGGGGCTTTGTCCCGATTGTGCTGGCGAGTGCCGCGATGCTGCTGCAAAAACCCCCCGATGTGCTGGTTTCGGGGGACGGCCGCCATGTCGGGATTACCGGCGAAGGCCCGGACTTGCTTGTTCTGCGCGACATGCGCGGCGATTACACCCGGGAGGCGATGCTCGAGAATGCGGGCATGGCCGGTCAGGTGACCCCGCTCGACACATGGCGCGGCGCGCAGTGCAATGCCGATTTCTGCCGGGCAACGCTGCAGCGTGCGGGGCGCTCGTTTGTCATCCTGATGGCACGGGGGCGCGATCTGGTGGCGCGGCAGGATCTTGCTCCCGCCTGCGCCGCCGCCGATATCGTGATCGCCAGCCGCCGCCTGCCGATCTGGTGCAAGCCGCGCCTGCTGAAAGCCGATCGCGCCCTCCTCGTCCGCACCGGTGGGCTGGCCATCAGCCTCGTCTCAGGCGAAGTCCGCACGGTTGCAGAAACGCAGGGGCAGCACGGCTGGAACCCGCGCCAAGCAGGGTCCAAGGTCCGCTATCACGCTGCGCCGCAAAGCCTGCACGGCCCTGCAAACCCCGCTCAGTGATAGCGGCGCAGCAGGCCGGCCAGCTTGCCTTGAACCTGAATTTCCTCGGGCCGGTAAAACTGCGGATCATAGGCCGAGTTCGCCGGATCGAGCCGGATCATGCCTTTCTCGCGGCGCAGATACTTGAGCGTGGCTTCCTCGCCGCGCACCAGGGCGACGACGATCTCGCCGTCGCGCGCGGTATCGGTGCGGCGCACCAGCGCGAAATCGCCGTCGAGAATACCCGCATCGACCATCGAATCGCCCGAAACCTCGAGCGCATAATGCTCTCCCGCGCCAAGCAGCGCGGCGGGCACGGGCATGGTCGCACTATCCTCCAGCGCCTCGATCGGCAGGCCCGCCGCAATCCGGCCGTGGAAAGGAATTTCGACAATATCGTTGGCGGGCTGGGGCGCTTTCACGGCAGGGCGCAGCGCCGCCAGTGCGGGGGCGGCGGTGCGCGCGGCGCTCTTGCCAGAGCGCGATTCCGGTTCCTTGATCACTTCGAGCGCGCGCGCACGGTTGGCCAGCCGGCGGATGAAACCGCGCTCTTCAAGCGCCGAGATCAGCCGGTGCACGCCGGATTTCGATTTGAGGTCCAGCGCTTCCTTCATTTCCTCGAACGAGGGCGAGATTCCGGATTCTTCAAGCCGGTTCTGGATAAAGCTGAGCAGCTCGTGCTGTTTGCGCGTCAACATTCCGCGTCACTCCCTTAAGCGAACGAATGCGGAACGAATAAGCAACCTTAATGGGCTCGTCAAGCATATCCGCCACTTTCGAGCAGATATACCGGAACAAACGTACCGGCGGCGGCGGCGGGCGCTCCCGCCGCGCGCTCGACCAGCACATTGGCATGGGCCAACGGGGTGAGCATGCCTGAATCCTGCAGGTGCCCCAGTGTTATCTGCGCACCGTCCCAATGGCCGCGCAGGAACTCCATCCGGCTGCCGCCCGCGGGCATGTCGGCGGCCAGCGGCGCGCGGAATGCGCGGGGCAGCGGTGCGCTCGCCCCGAGCGCCGCGCGCAGCAGCGGCAGCATGAAAAGAAAGGCGGTAACATAGGCCGAAGCGGGATTGCCGGGCAGGCCAAGGATCACCTGATGCCCGCGCTGCGCCACCAGCAGCGGTTTGCCAGGCTTGATGCCGACCCGCCAGAAACCGATGTCCGCGCCCGCAGCTTCGAGGGCAGGACGGATCAGATCGTGATCGCCCACCGAGGCACCGCCGCTGGTGACGATCACGTCGGCGTCGTGCGCTGCATCGAACGCGGCGACCAGCGCACCGAGCAAGTCGCGCACCGGCCCGAGGCGATGCACGTTGACCGGAAGCTGCGCGGCCATGACGGCCAACATTGTGCCGTTGCTGGCGGGAATTTGCGCCGGGCCTGGCGCTTTGCCAATGGCGGCCAGTTCGTCACCGCTGTCGATGATCGCGACGCGGACCGCACGGCGCACGGGCAGATGGGTGTGTCCGCCGGCAACGGCCAGCGCGATCTGCGCCGCGCCCAGCCGCGATCCGGGGGCCAGCAGCGGTGCATCCTCGAAAAAATCCATGCCCGCCGGCCGGATATGGCGTTCGGCAGGGGAGGGCGGCGTGCCCGTGAGAGCGAGGGCATCGCCGTCGCGCGCGCAGTCTTCCTGGATCAGGACTGTGTCCGCGCTGGCAGGAACCACCGCGCCGGTGCTGATCCGGATTGCATCGCCCGCCGCCAGCGTGCCCGCAAACGGATGTCCCGCCGCGCTTTCGCCGATGACCCGCCACGGACCGGGCAAGTCGGCGGCGCGCAAGGCATAGCCGTCCATGGCCGAAAGCGGCGCGGCCGGGTTGGTGCGGCGCGCGGCGATGGGGGCGGCGAGATAGAAGCCAAGGCATTCGTGCGCCGCGCGGTGCTCGACTGGCAGCTGCGGTGCCAGCGCGATCAGGCGGCGCTGGGCATCCGCGAGCGGCAAAGGCGGCGTGCGGGCCGGAGTGGACGCAATGCGGTCAGGACCGGACATTCACGCCGCCTTCCAATCGCCCGATTTGCCGCCGCGCTTTTCGATCAGTCGTACACCGCCGATTACCATACCCTTGTCGATCGCTTTGGCCATGTCATAAATCGTCAGCAGCGCGATCGAAACGGCGGTGAGCGCTTCCATTTCGACCCCGGTGCGCGCGGTGAGCGAGGCGGTTGCGCGCGCTTCGATCCCGTCGGCCAGATAGGCAAATTCGACCGTCACGGAATCAAGCCCCAGCGGATGGCACAGCGGGATGAGGTCGGCGGTTTTCTTTGCCGCCATGATCCCCGCGATCCGTGCCGCCGCCAGCACATCGCCTTTGGGCACAGTGCCGCTGCGCAGCGCCGCCAGCGTTGCCGCGTTCATCCGGATCGCCCCCACGGCAATCGCGACCCGGTGCGTTTCCGCCTTTCCGCCGACATCGACCATGCGCGCGCGGCCCTGCGGATCGAGATGGGTGAGGCCGCTCATACGCCGGAATCCTTCCAAGTTGACATAGTTGACACAGTCCTGAGAAGAAACTTGCGGGGGGTCGAGCGAGCCTTTGGCCCAGCTTGTGCGGCATGGGAAGGGGCGGGAGAGCGTGGTTTCATGGCGCGGTGATGCCATAGCCCGGCCGTGTAGGACAGATGCAAAGCGGCGAGGCCCCTGTCGCTCCCGAAAGTCCGCATCCGCCCGCGTTGGCTTCGGCGCAATCTCTGATAGACTGCGGGCATGAAAACACCCGATGCAAGCGAAGACGAGCGGCCCCCGTCCGAGACGGTCGGCCTCACCGAGGTCGGCGCCGCGCGGCTGAGCCCCGCCGAGAACGCCATCGCGATCAGAGGTTTCCGCCTTATTGAGCGCGTCCTCCTGATCATGGTCGCGCTGATGACCATGGCGGCAGTTATTGTCGAACTGAACCGCGTCTACCTCAACTGGACGATCAATCTGTCCGATCTGTTGCTGATGTTTCTCTACACCGAAGTGATCGGCATGATCGCGGTGTTCTACACCGGACGCGGCTCGCCGTTCGTCTACCCGATCTTCATCGCGATCACCGCGCTGGCTCGGCTGATCGTGCTTCAGGGCAAGGAAATGGCCCCGCAGAACATCTTGTTCGAAGCCGCGGCGATTGTCCTGCTATCGGTCTCGGTGGTGATCCTGATGCGTGCGGCCAGGGGGTGAATTGCATCCGGGCTGCGAATAAATAGGGAAGTCCCCATTTAATTGAGGCGGGGACGGCCGCGCGGTCTTGGCGAAAGCGCAGGGCTCGCCTGTCCGACAATCTGGCCCAGCGGGCGACCGGATCGCATCGATGCCTCGAGTTCGTCGTCGCGCTCACTGGCTTCGACGCCATCGGCCAGGTATGCGCGCCAGTTGGTGACCGGGAAGGGATGTTCGAGATCGGTCAGGCCATCCGGCGCGCCGCTGATGTGGGCTCTCGCGCTCGACCATGCCCATTGTTCCGCGCTGGCCACCAGACCGGCCTTGACCGGATTGTTCTCGATATAGCGGACAGCCACGGCGAGGTGCGCCGCGTCCATGGGGTAACTGGCGTAGCGGCCCTGAAACAGGTGGCCCGAGACGCCTTCGCGCAGATTGATACGCTGGGCGTAGCTGGTGTGCGTGCGCGAGAGCACGGCGCGCAGGGCATCAGACGATGGCGGCACAAGCACGAGGTGGACGTGGTTGCTCATCAGGCACCACGCCAGACAGCGCACCGACTGGTCGGTGCAGTTCTTCGCCATCAGCGCCAGATATCGCCGCCGGTCGTGATCGGAAAAGAAGACAGGCTGCTGGCGATTGCCGCGTTGAATGACGTGGTGAGGGCAATCGGGAACGACAAGTCTCGCGGCCCGGGGCATGGCGCTACCTCAAAAATGGGGACAGTCCCTATTTATTCCGGAATTTCGTGAGACACAACATAAATGGGGACTGTCCCCATTTTCAGCCTGTGTGTGTGGCGCATTCGCGCCAAACGAAAAGGACCCCGCATCAGCGGAGTCCCCTTCGATAAATGGGGACTGTCCCTATTTATTGATCGAGGAACGAGCGCATCTTGCGGCTGCGGCTCGGGTGCTTCAGCTTGCGCAGTGCCTTGGCTTCGATCTGGCGGATGCGTTCGCGCGTGACCGAGAATTGCTGGCCAACTTCCTCGAGCGTGTGGTCGGTGTTCATGCCGATGCCGAAGCGCATGCGCAGCACGCGTTCCTCGCGCGGGGTCAGACTGGCGAGCACGCGCGTCACGGTTTCCTTGAGATTGGCCTGAATGGCGGCGTCCACCGGGATAATCGCGTTCTTGTCCTCGATGAAATCGCCGAGATGCGAATCCTCCTCGTCGCCGATCGGCGTTTCGAGGCTGATCGGCTCCTTGGCGATCTTCATCACCTTGCGAACCTTTTCGAGCGGCATGGACAGGCGCTCGGCCATTTCCTCGGGCGTCGGCTCGCGGCCCTGCTCGTGGAGGAACTGGCGGCTGGTGCGGACCAGCTTGTTGATCGTCTCGATCATGTGGACCGGGATGCGGATCGTGCGCGCCTGGTCGGCGATCGAACGCGTGATCGCCTGCCGGATCCACCACGTCGCATAGGTCGAGAACTTATAGCCGCGCCGGTACTCGAACTTATCGACCGCCTTCA